>CAZMJL010000003.1:182433-384907 GCA_964566635.1 uncultured Fimbriimonas sp.
GGGCGGCATGGGCGGCGGCATGATGGGCGGCATGGGCGGCGGCATGATGGGCGGCATGGGCGGCGGCATGATGGGCGGCGGCATGGGCGGCGGCGGCTTCTAAGCCGTAAGAAATGTAATTTGGGAGTTCAAAATCAACTAATGACTGGTATGAAGAAACTGGCACTATCATTCGCTTTGGGGTCTGCATTCGTAGCCGCATTTGCGCAATCATCTGACGTTCGAATCGATGTTAATCTGAAGGACGCGAGCCTAACAGTTGCAACACAAATGATCACCCAGAAAACTGGTGTTCAATTTGTATTCACTGGCTCCAAGTCTTTCGGCAAGGTTACAACCCAACTGAAAAACATGCCAGTTGACGACGTCATTCGCTACATGTGTGACGCTGCGGGAGCATACGTGACGAAGGACGCGAACGGCGTCTATGTAATTTCGTCCGACAAGCCTGCGGAAACCTCCGCTCCAATTCAGGCTACGAAGGCTTCGAAGATACTGAAGCGTATCAAACTCCTCCACAGCGGAGCAGACGAAATCTACGCGAAGGTTGTCATGAATGAGTTGCTTGATCCGCTTTCGCCCCATAAGAAAATGGGTCGAGCTGTTGAAATGGCTCGCAAAATGGCGTCGCCAATGGGGTCGGTAAATGGTCAGGCTCCATCATTTTTCGATTCTTACTCGAAGTTTAATCAATACACCCCCCAAGCAGCGCCATCAAGTCCCACTGGAGTTCCTGCCGGAACCGATGGAAATTCAGTGAGCATCCCTGGTGACTCAGCCTCACAGCGAGGCGGTGGCGGTGGCGGCGGCGGCCTTCAAGGTGGCGGCGGTCTTCAAGGTGGCGGTGGCGGTCTCGGCGGCGCTCAAGGCGGTGGCGGCCTGGGTCAAGGCGGTGGCGGCACCCAATTACAGGGTGGTCAAGGTCTCGTTCCAGATGGAATCGACCACATCACTTACGACCCGACCGACAACAGCCTGATCGTTCGCGGAACTTCCGATGCCGTTGATGAGCTTCGCAAGATCATCATTGATTTCGACCGAGCTCCAGAGCAAGTCAGCATCAAGGTTGAGTTCATCACAACCACCGAAAACGTTGACCGATCGCTCGGATACAGCATCCAATACTCGAGAGGATCAATCATCACGGGAATGGAGCCAACGGAGTTCATCCGAAGCTCGGATCCAGTGTTCTTGACCTACGCCACAGGCGACGCAGTTATGCGACTCAGAACCCGACTTTCCGAAGGGTACGGACGAGTTGTCACGGCTCCGCTCATCCGAACGGTTAACAACACGCCTGCGACGGTGTCCGCATTCACCAACGACTGGATTCTCATTGCACAGACGGTTGCTAGCGGCGTCGGCGGAGTGCCGATCACGACGGTTCAGCCTCAACAGCTGACCATTGGTACATCACTCTCGGTGACGCCTCGAATCAACGGAGACCGAACCATTTCGATGGGAATCGCTCCGACAGTCTCGAGCGTCACGGGTACGAGGTCGGTCAGCAGCACCGGCACCAACTTTGAACTCCCGATCTTCACGCAACAGTCAGTTTTCGCAGTCGCAATCATCCCTAACGGCGAAACCATCGTCCTTGGTGGATTGAATACTGACTCAACCAACTCGCTCGTAAACCGAGTTCCGATCCTCAGCGACCTCCCGATTCTTGGCCAGTTCTTCAAGCGAACGACCAAGCAAAAGACGAGTAGCGAACTGTTGATCTTTGTTACTCCGAAGATTATCGAAACCGACGAAAACGGAATCGGCCTCTAACGGCTCAAACGAGTTCAAGGCAGGGATCAACGATCCCTGCCTTTTCCTTTATGAACCACGACGCTCCTTGGGTACTGATCGGAATGATGGGCTCCGGAAAGAGCACCATCGGTAAGATGCTGGCTGAGAGGGCCGGGCGTGAGTTCATAGACACGGATGTCCTGATCACCCAGCGACTAGGGCGTAGCATTGAGAAGATCTTTGAGTTTTACGGCGAACCGACCTTTCGAGATCACGAGACAAGCATCATCCGGGGCCTACCATCGGGCAAGGTTGTTGTCTCCACAGGCGGGGGTGCCTTTGTGCGACCCGAGAATCGAGATCATCTCAAAGCACTTGGAACTACCATCTACCTGCGTGTCGCCGAACAAACCCTTATCCAGCGCCTCGAGATCAGCCGCCGAAAAAGACCGTTGCTCGCATCGGATGACTGGAAAGAGAAGTTGTCGGCATTACTTGCCGAGCGAGAAAAGTCGTACACTCAAGCCGAGATGGTGATCGAAATCGGGGATGAAATGCTCGAAGAGTCGGTTGCACTGATCATGCGAAGGCTGGGCTATGTCTGAAACCGTTGTCAAACTCCAGGCCCGCACCAGCCGTATCCGGTTTGAGAGTCCGAGCATTGATCCCACCGCGATCATCATCACCGATTCAAATGTTGCATCACTACTGCAAGAGAACACTCACCGAAAGGTGACGATTCCAGCCGGAGAGACGAGCAAGAACTTTGACCAGTTCGTGTCGGTCCAGCGGCAACTCGCCCGGTTCAAAGCCAGCCGAAAGACGACTCTTGTCGCAATCGGTGGCGGCGTTGTCGGAGATCTCGCCGGATTTGTCGCCGCGACCTACATGCGAGGCGTCCGCCTCATCCAAGTCCCAACTACGTTACTTGCGATGGTCGACTCTTCGGTCGGAGGAAAGGTCGGAATCGACCTTCCGGAAGGAAAGAATCTCGTCGGCGCCTTCTACCCTGCCGACGAAGTCTATATCGATGCTGCGTGGCTGAGTTCGCTCCCCGAAAGGCAGTTCCGATGTGGGATGGCCGAGGTGATCAAGTACGGCTTCATCCAAGACCAGAGCCTTCTTGAAGCCCTAGATAACGCACCACTAACTGAGGCAAATGATGCTCGCCTCCCGACAGTCATCCGGCGTTGCGTGGAACTGAAAAAGGAGGTGGTGGAAGAGGACGAGTTTGAGATCACCGGGCGGCGGGCAATCCTAAACTTTGGCCACACCGTTGGACATGCCCTCGAGACTCTCACGAACTACGAAACGTTTACCCACGGCGAAGCAATTGCCATCGGAATGGTAGCGGAACTAAGAGTGGGACAAAAACTCGGACTCTCGACTCAAAATTTGACCGAACGAGCGATCAACATCTTCACCGCCCACGGTCTCCCAGTACAATTACCTAAACAGATCGATGTCGATGCGATCTTGGAAGCAATGCGGCTCGACAAAAAATCGGAGAATCAAGACTTAACCATGAGCCTGGTTTCAGAGCCAGGGGTTTGCCGCCTTGTCAAAGACATTGAGCCCAACTTGGTGAAGGAGGCTCTGCTTGAATCTTGATCGGTACCGAGGTGCAATTGCGGTCACCGTGTTCTGCATCCTGGCGTTCAGCAATCTAGCGCACTTCGTGGCGTACAACAAAGGCACCGTGACTGAGTACTCGAAGGGGTGGGATCAGCCGCAATTGAAGATTCTGAATCTCATCCTGGTACTCGTTTTGGTCCTCCTCGCCGTCGTCAAGCCGAAGGAGGTTGAAGATAACGGGTGACAGGACAGACACTTGGCCTCCGCTACGAAATTCAAGCCAAGATTATCGAGGGTCCGGTCTTCGATATGTACGCGGCTCGCGATCGGCTTTCGGGTCGAAGCGTCGGAATTCGTGAAGTCAAAAGCCCCTACACCGAGGAAGCGGACTTCATTCGTGGCTTGGTCGACCTCATCCCAAAGCTTGCGGTAGGGCACCCCGCGGTCGAGAATCTGCAAGAGGTCTTCGAAGAGGCGGGACAACACTACATCCTGTCCGAGATGCCAAAGGGGTCGCACTTGCGCGAGCGGATCAAGCGCTTTGCACCGTTTACGGTCCCGATCGCCCTTTCGACCACCCAAGCGATTGCCGAAGCCCTCGATGCCATCCACCAGAACGGAATCGCGCACGGAGATGTCGGGCCCCACAACGTCATCGCCTCCCACGACGGTTCGGCCAAATTGCAGCTCGCGGGAGTGTGGCAGACCTACCCGTTGAGCCGAACGGCGGGGGCGGCGGTTTTGCCCCAAATGGCGCCTTACCTAGCGCCCGAGGTTTGCACGGGCTCGAAGCCGAATGCGCTGTCGGACCTATACAGCCTTGGCGTGATCCTTTTCGAACTTTTGACCGGGCGACTGCCGTTTATAGGCGAAAGCCCGACCGCCACGACCATGCGGCATATCAGCAGCCCGGTTCCGAGCCTGAGGGGAATCAATGCTGCGATCCCGGTTGCGGTTGAGCAAGTCGTGCAAAAGCTCCTCGCAAAGGATCCCAAGAACCGCTATCAATCGGCGCAGGCGCTGATTACCGACATTCGCCAGATCAACGACCAACTCCGGTTCGGTCGCGTTCCCACACCCAAGAAGGTTGCCGAACCCGAGCCGGTCCCGCAAGTCATTCTCGCCGAGCCCAAAGCGGTTCCGACCCCAAAGCCAGCAAAGCCCAAGCCCGTCAAAAAGCAAGAGCCAGCCAACGAGGACGCCCCCGAGAAGAAGAAAAAGGCGAAGCGAGACCGAGACGTTCCGGGTTGGCTATTGGGGCTGTTTGCGCTTGCCGTCGTTGCGTGCGCCATCGGAGTCGGGTGGTTCCTCTACTTCCTCTCCCAAAAACCGCGCGAAATCCGGACGCCGAATATTCGGGGGATTAGCGTTGCCGAGGCGCGTGAGCAAGTTCGCAAACTAAACCTGAACGTCAAAGTCATCTCGAAGGAGCCGAACGAGCGGCTCGACGTTGACCACATCATCCTGACCCGGCCCAGCGCGGGGCAGATGATCCGCGAAGGCGGCACCGTCGATCTCGTCGTCAGCTCGGGATCGCGAAAGGTGAAGATTCCTAATCTGCTGAACATGACCGCCGATGAGGCGAAGATCGCGCTCGCCGCGCTGAATTTATCTCTCGACGGTAAGCCGTCGCGAATCGTCAACCGAGATTCAGCCCCGGGCCTCATCATTAAGCAACTCCCTAGGGCAGATGAGACCGTCAGCCGCTTCAGCAAGGTGCGCATCTGGATTGCCGCCGCCGATCAACCCATCGGGTCACTCCCCGGTGAAGGTGAAGAGCAAACCGCCGTTGCCCGCAGCTTCAAGTTCAAATACAAAGTCCAAAAGGCCTTCGGCGAGGTGCGGGTGAAGGTGGAAATGACCGACGAAGCCGGAACCAAGGACTTTTACGACGAATACCACTTCAACGGCGACGAGATCGACGAAACCGTGATCGGGTACGGCACCAAAGCAACTTTCAAGGTTTACTATGATGGCGAGCTGAAGGAAACCCTCGAACTCGATTCGACTCTGGGGAGCCTAAAGCCGGTCACGCCGCCCGCCCAATGAACTACGAACTCGCTCCCTCCATCTTGAGCTTCGACCTCACATCGCTCTCGCAGTCGGTGCCCGAACTGATGCGAAGCGGAGCGCACATCGTTCACCTCGATGTGATGGACGGACAGTTTGTGCCGCCGATCACTTTTGGGGACGCGCTGGCAAAGGGGCTTCGGCAACACACGGATGCTCCGATGGAGGCGCACCTGATGACGCTCACGCCCGAAAAGCAGTTCGATGCGTTCATTGATGCGGGATGCAAACGCATCGTGTTCCATATCGAAGCGACCGCGCATCCGCATCGGCTGATTCAGATGCTGAAATCGCGGGGAGTAGAGGCGGGCATCGCGCTCAACCCCGGCACTTCGTACCAAGCTATTGAGCCACTTTTGGGTGATCTCGATATGGTTTTGGTGATGACGGTCAATCCGGGCTGGGGAGGCCAGGCCTTCATCCCGTCGACGCTTCCCAAGATTCGCGCGATTCGGGACCTCAGACCGGATATCGACATCCAGGTCGATGGAGGAATTGACCCGACCACGTTGCCGAAAGTGGTTGAAGCGGGCGCGAATTCTTTTGTTGTCGGGAGCTATCTTCTGCGGGCTCCGTCGCTGCTGGAGGGTGTGCAATCGATCGTAAGTGGCTTCCCCTCAAAATAGGGATCACCCTCAGCCTGCTCATTGGGCTTGGGCTGGTCGTCAGCTGGGTTTGGGTGGTCGGCAAGCCCCCCGCGCCAAATGCCAAAACCGAGGCGAAGCTCGCCTATCTTGAATCGGGCGCGTTGCTGGTGGGAGCCGCGATCCTCTGTCTGATTCTCGCCGCCATCGGAGCGGTCATCCTCACGCGCGCCGCTCGGAAGGAGTATTCCCAAGAGCTGGCGAAGCACCTGCAAGGCTTGGTGAAGGGCAAAGATGAGTGAGCATGAGTGCTTCATGCTTGGTGCTTTGGAGCTAGCCCGTAACGGATTTGCCGCTCCGAACCCTCATGTTGGTTGCGTCATTGTCTCGAATGGCGAGATCGTCGGGGAGGGACATTCCGACCCGGCGGGCGGCGCTCATGCCGAGGTCAATGCTCTCCGGGCAGCGGGAGATCGCGCGAATGGTGCCACGGTCTACGTCACGTTAGAACCGTGCAACCATCAGGGTCGGACCGGACCGTGTAGCGAGGCACTTATTCGGGCGGGAGTCGCCGCCGTTCACTACGCCGTAGCTGATCCTAACCCGGTCGCCGTTGGTGGTGCCGAGCGCCTCCGGGAGGCGGGGATTGAGGTCCACGCAGGCCTTCTGCGACAAGAGGCCATGCTCGTTCATCAGCAGTTTTTGTATTCGCACCATGTCGAGCGTCCGTTTGTCACGATCAAGGCCGGAGTCTCGCTCGATGGTCGAATCGCAACCGCATCGGGAGAATCGAAATGGATCACGGGCGAGGCGAGCCGAAAGGACGCGCAAGCCTTGCGCGCCCATCGGGGCGCGGTGGTTGTCGGTCGCCGAACCGCCCAGGTCGACCGAGCGCGGCTTACCGTACGCGAACATGAAGTAGGGAATCAGCCGGCGCGCATCGTAATCGATCCGCGCGGCATCCTGCCGGACGACCTGCCGATCTTTGATGATCAGGCTCCGAGTATGCGGTTCACCAAACAGCCAGTGCGCCCTTACGATCGCCAGTTCAGCGACATCCCGAACCTTTTGACCCAACTTTATCAGGAAGGCATTCGGGGGGTTCTCGTTGAGGGCGGCGCAAACACGATCTCGCACTTCCTCCGGGCGGGCGTTGTGGATGAAATCGTGCTCTACATCGCGCCGATTCTCATCGGCGATGGCCCCACATGGCTTGGAAAATTTGGGCTTACCTCGCTTGGCCAAGCCGAGCAGTTTGAGCTCGTTTCGACCGAAGCATTTAGCCGAGTTGATGATATTCATAAAGATTTGAAAATCACCTACCGCTCTCGGAACCTTTCGGCATATCTTACGTCGAATTAAGTGTCAGCCGAGAGGTTGATAGTGAACTCCAAGCACTGAATAAGGAGCCTTCGCGAGAAGGCTTATTTCCCTCCCCAAGCCCCGCGCCGATCTCCCCCATTTAGGCCGGGGCAACTCTCTTTTCGGGTAACGTCCGATCAACAGACTATGATCTCTGCCGCACTCTTCCTCGCCATGCAACAAGACCAAAAGCCCGAGAAGCCTCTCGCCGTCAAGCCGCTCGACGTTGTCGAGGCTCACTACACCGGCAAGCTCACCAACGGAAAGGTTTTCGACTCCTCGGTTCCCAAAGGCAAGCCGTTCAAATTCCAAGTTGGCATTGGTCAAGTGATCAAGGGTTGGGACAAGGGCTTCATCGGTCTGCTGGTGGGCGAGAAGAAGACGCTCAACATCCCCGCCGCCGACGGCTACGGTGCGCAAGGTGCCGGAGATGATATTCCGCCGAACAGCGACCTCATCTTCGATGTCGAAGTCGTCCGAATCGTCCCTGCCGCGCAGATCGAAGTCTTGAAGGAAGGCACGGGCGAGCCGATGAAGGAGCGCCAAGCCGTAGAGTGCAAGATCAAACTGCAGGTGAAGGATGGGAAAGTCCTGACCGACAAGCCAGATGTTGTGAATCTCGCCATCGCTCGTGAGCTGCCAGCGGGAATCAATCAAGGAATCGCCGGAATCAAGGCGGGCGAGAAGCGAAGGGTCACGCTGAATAGCGATCTCATGTACGGCGAGTTCGGCGTTCCGGCTCGCGATACGCCTCAAGGCAAGGCCGGATCGGTCATTCCGGGTAAAGCGACGATCATTTTCGAGATCGAAGCTCTGAAAATTGTCAACTACTGAGGCGCATCGGGCACGAAGAGCGCGGCGTAATCGCCGGGCTCTTCGACTAATTCGGCGTTTACGGGCGATTCGAGAATGTTCGTCCAGAACTCTTCGAACTCCTCATCGTCGCGCAAAATACGGTCGTAGCTCTCGTTAAAGAATGGCGGGTAGCGTTCTTCGGAGCGTTTGACGATGTCCTTTCCTGCCTTCGTTTTTGCCTTCTCGACGATGTCGCTGAGTTCCCAAGCAACTCCCTCGGACTTCTCTTGAACCCGAAAGATCAGCTCGGTCACCTCGGGCAGCACGCACGCGATCACGAGGTCCCATTTCTTGCCATCTGGGCGTCGTAGGTGATACAGAACTCGGTCGCACTCCCAGGCGTTCAACGGTCGGCGGTGCCGAAAGGTGACGTAATAGGCGACGTTATCCGCGCGCCAGTGGGGAAGGCGTCCGCGCCAAATGTGGAAGTTCTGCCATTTAGACATACTTGCTGGCCCGTTTGGCGATTGCGTGGGTGGCTTTGTCGTCGTCGGTCTCCGAGAGCCAACGATCCAGGGTCTCGCGAACAAAGTAGGGGCGGTCTTTGGCGCAATCATTCAGCCAATTTCCGACCGAATCTTGGACGTACTTGGCCGGGTCAGCCTTAAGCTGGTCAAGAATCACGAGGCCCTTCGTCGGGTTTTCCTTGAGCTCCTTGATGTGAGGACACCAGACGCCTTTCGGGCGCGTGACTTCAGATGCGAACCGGCGCACATTCTCATCCGGATCGGTCGGCCAGCTAGCAAGGATCCGAAATGCTTCATCGAGTTCGGCATGAACGTGCGGTCGCACCGCCAGCCATGCCCATTCGCGCACGCCAAAGTGATGATCGGCGGCAAAGGGCCGAATCCGAGCCAGCCGATCTTCGAGCGAAAGATCGGGCAAAGCTCCGATCGCAAAACACGCCCAACCCCGGGCGGTGTCAGCCGCCGAGTTTGATGCCACCGCAAAAGCCTCGGGCGAGTCGGCCAAAACCTCGCCGATCAGGCGCATCCGAGCGACGATGCCGTCCGCCTCGCGCAGGTCATTGCGTAGCGCGTTGGTGAGGACATCGGGAATCAGCGCCTTCAATAGCGTCGATTGATTCATCGCCAGGCACTCCGAGAGGGTTTTCGTCTCCTCTCGGCCCTTGTTCAGGCGGTCCAAAATGTGGGGCGGAATCGCGGCCCGGCTCGGATACCCCTTCCGCTCGTTCATGGTTAGCTCAAAGCCGCGTCGCCGCGCTCTCCCGTTCGGATCCGGATCGCATCAAAAACTTCGGTCACGAAAATTTTGCCATCGCCGATCTCGCCGGTCTGGTTGGCTTCCAAGATTGCCGAAATTGCGGTTTCGAGGTCAGCGTCCTTCACCACAACCTCGATTCGAATTTTCGGCAGCAAATTGACGGAGGTTTTGGTGCCCTGAAACTGCTCCGTGCGACCCATTTGATGCCCGTAGCCAAGCACCTGCTCGCAACTCAATCCTTGGATGCCCTTGCCTTCCAAAGCCCTTTTGACGTCTTCGAGCTTGTTCGCCCGCAGATATGCCTCGATTCGTTTCATGTCTTCCCTGACTCCTTATCGGAATTATATCGCGCCGAATGAACCTACAACCGCGTCTTTTGTATTTGTGACGGCCTTCGCGACTCGTCGCACGCTCGCTTTCGGAATCGCTCTTGGATTAGGGCTTGCGTTGCTATGCGTTTGGCTCACGTCCAACATCCTCGTCACGCTCGCGATTTTGGTGGGAGTTTCGATCTCGGCATTCATCGCCGACGACCAAGAACGCCTGCTTCGCGGCGAGATCGAAGCGGTTGAAGAGCAAAAGGACCTCGCCGAGCGACTGGCCGCCGAACACCGATCCGCGGTCGATGCTTTCGCCGATGGTCTCGATGTCGGAATCTTTGTGTGTGACGAGCGGGCGCACATCAGCTACGCAAACCTCTTTGCGCAGAGGCTTTTTGAGTTTGATAAGCCCGCCGGACGTTCGGTTCTCGCCGTCACCCTCTCTGTCGACCTGGAACAACTCGTGCTCAAGGCCGCCGAAACGGGCGAAAAAGAGGTCGGCGAGTTCTCATTTAGTTTTCCCAAGGAGCGGGTATGCAGTGCCTCGGCATGGGTGGCTGGGAGCGGAGACCCGAGAGTGTTTCTTGCGATCCTCGACGTGACCGACGTCCGGCGGCTCGAAAGGGTGCGACGCGACTTCGTCGCTAATGTTTCGCACGAGCTACGAACGCCAATGACCGTGATCCGCGCCTTCAGCGAGACCATGCTCGATGACGACGATCCCGAGCTCCGACAGAGGTACTTAAACCGCATCATCAGCGAGGTCGACCGCCTCACCTCGATTACTCAGGACCTCCTCGTGCTTTCGACTTCCGAATCCAGCCCGGTGCGCAAGGGGCGATGCGATGTCGGTGAGATCGTTCAATATGCGCTCAACTTGCTTGAGCCGCAAGCGAAAGAAAAGGGGCTATCGCTTTCGTTCATGGGTGCGAATTCTCTTGAGATCGAGGCAAACAGCAGCCAGATCACCCAGGTGGTCGTCAACCTCATCGAAAACGCCATCAAATACACTGTTGAGGGTGGCGTCGCGATCCGGCTTGAAGGCGACGACCAAGCGATGTCCCTTGAGATCACGGATACCGGCGTGGGCATCGCCTCCGAGCACCTTCCGCGTCTGTTTGAGCGTTTCTACCGGGTGGACAAGGGCCGGAGCCGCACGCTCGGAGGCACCGGACTGGGCCTCAGCATCGTCAAGCATATCGTCGAGGCGCACGGGGGAACCGTCACTGTCGATTCGACCCTTAACGAGGGGTCGACCTTCATCGTCAAGCTGCCCCTGGGCGACATCACCGACACGCCCGATTCCGCTTAAAACAAAGCACAATTACGGGCGGTTGCGGTACCTTAACAACCACGGATGGCGCGCATCGGTTTTGTCGGTTTAGGGGTTATGGGCGCGCCGATGGCTGGCCACTTGCTGAGGGCGGGGAACCGGGTCATGGTGTGGAATCGCACCCTCGAAAAAGGTGATTCTTTGGTGGCTCAAGGCGCGACTCGCGCGGCAAACCTGGCCGAGCTTGCGGCCTCATGTGACGTCATCATTTCGTGCGTCGGGCGAAGCGAGGACGTGATTCAAGTCGTCGAGGCGATGGCGGAGGATGCCAAGCCAGGGACACTTTTTATCGACCAATCGACCATCGAGCCTGCCGCCGCCAAGCAGATCGCTGCTAGCCTTGAATCACGCGGATTGAGGTTCGTCGACGCGCCCGTCACGGGCGGATCGATGGGGGCGCAGAACGGAACGCTCACGATTTTCTGCGGCGGAAGCGAAGCCGATGTCGCCGAGGCAATCGCCGTGATGGCACCTTACACCAAGCGGGCCGAGCGAGTTGGTCCGGTCGGTTCTGGACAGACGATGAAGCTCGCTAATCAGATCGCCGTTGGCGGCGCGTTGGTGGGTCTTTGCGAGAGCCTTGCTTTTGCATCAAAGGCCGGACTCAGTCTTGAACAGGCCCACAGCATGATCGGGGGCGGTGCTGGAGGGAGCTGGGCCTTCGAGAACTACGGACCCAAGCTGCTCAAACACGATTGGACGCCCGGCTTCAGCGTTAAAAATCAGCGCAAAGATTTCGGCTACTGCGAATCCGCCGCCCAAGAACTCGGCATCGAGATTCCGATGACCGCGCTCGTCAACCAGTTGCTCGCAAAGCTCTCCGAAGCGGGGCGAGAAGAGGATACGACCGCCGCACTTTACGACGTTTACACTGAATTGTCATGAACCTCAGCGTCTCGATGGATCGAATCCGCAAGCGGTACGGCACCGTGCAGGCTCTCGATTCCGTCAGCCTGAAGGTTGAGGCAGGGACGATTCACGCGCTTGTCGGCGAAAACGGAGCCGGCAAGACCACCCTAATGAAGGCGCTTTACGGCGCGATGATCCCCGATTCGGGCGAGATCCAAATCGATGGAAAGCCCGTCACTTTTACATCGAGCCGCGACGCTCTCGCTTGCGGGATCGGGATGGTCAGCCAGCACTACGGCATCATCGGCGAGCTCACGAACCTAGAAAATCTGATCCTGGGCGCCGAAGGGAAGCCGGTGCTTGCAAGTCGAGCCAACCGAGAGCGGGCGCAATCGCTCGCAGATTCGATGGGTTTCCAGTTCGATTGGGATGCCGAAAGCTCGACCCTTAGCCCGGCATCGGGACAGAAACTCGAGATACTAAAACTCCTCTGGCGCGACTCCAAAATCATGATCTTGGACGAGCCAACGGCGATGCTCTCTCCGCAAGATAGCGACGCCTTATATGCCAGCCTACGCGAGCTTGCCGAGAAGGGAACGACAATCATCGTCGTCACCCACCGCCTCCCCGAGGTTTTCGAGCATTGCAAGCGGGTCACCGTCGTCCGCGGCGGCCAGCACATCGCCGACCACCTGGTGAGCGAAGTCACCCCGGAGCAGCTTGCCGAAGAGATCGTTGGTGGCGGAGTCATCGAGCGCCCCACTCCGGTCTCGAATGCAAAGGACGAGATCAGCCTCCGGGTCGAAAACCTCCAAATCAAAGGCTCCAAAGGGCAAATCGCGGTCAAAGGCATCGGCTTCCAACTTCAAGCGGGACAACTGGTGGGAATCGCGGGCGTAGACGGCAACGGCCAGCGCGAGCTCTTCCATGCACTCATCGGATTCGCAAAAGCCGAATCGGGATCGATCCACTATGGTGGGCGCGATTGGGGTTCGACTCCGACGGCTGACCGAATCCGCGACGGACTCCGCGTGATCCCCGAAGATCGCCACCACGAAGGTGTAATCGAGGAGTGGAGTCTCACCGAGAATGCCGCCCTGACCCTTCAGCGACTGAAGCCCCTGGCAAGCCTTTTCGAGCTTGCTGAGCCGATGGCGACGATGTTCAACACCAAGCACGGCGGACTGGGGAACACGATGCAAAGCCTTAGTGGTGGCAACCAACAGCGCTTCGTTGCCGGCCGTGCTCTGCAAGTTGATCCCAAGCTCATTTTGGCCTTCCAGCCGGCTCGCGGCCTCGACCTCAACAGCACGACAAAGGTGTATCAAGAAATCCGGAAGCGGTGCGATGAGGGCGCGACGGCGATCATTGTCAGCTTCGATCTCGATGAGCTGCTCGACTTTTGCGACCGGATTCTGGTGATGAACCACGGCGAAATGTTTGAGCCTGCTCCGCAGGATGCGCGCGACCGGCAGTCGATTGGGCGCCTGATGGTGGGTGCGGCATGAGGTTGGTTGGTCTCGTTCTGCTGGGTATCTCCCTCCTGCTCACCTCGTTGTGGATCTCCGGAGCGGATATCACCAAATCGCTCACCCAGCTTGTGACGGGTTCGGTCGGCTCGCTCCCTGCGCTCAGCGGCACGATCCGCGAAATGACCCCGTTGCTCATTCTCGGTGCGGCGGTGTTCCTCGGGCTTCGGGCGGGGCTCTTTAACATCGGCGCGGAAGGGCAGTTTGTTGTGGGCGCATGCCTTTCGGCTCCCGTTATGCTTGCGGTTGGAGGTCCGGCCGGAGTGGCCCTCGGAGTCATTGTCGGCGCGATTGCGGGTGGCCTTTGGGCGCTTCCCGCGGGTTACATCAAGGCGTTCCGCAATGGTCATGAGGTTATTACGACCATCATGCTCAATAACATCGCCATGAATCTGACCAAGTGGCTGGTGAGCAACCCGTTCAAAGGCAAAACCGCCATTAGCCCGACCACGGACACCCTCCCAGAATCAGGAAAGCTGACGCCACTTTTCAAGATCGGAGATCTCGAGTTCCCCCAAGCGATGCTGGTGGGCGTTCTTATTACGCTCGGCATCGGATACTGGCTTTACCGCACCACGAGTGGATTCGAGTTGCGCGCCACCGGAGCGAACCCCACTGCCGCCCAGTTTGCCGGAGTGAAAACCAAGTCCGTTACCGTTCGTGCCATGGCCCTTTCGGGGGCATTAGCGGGGCTGGCGGGGGCGTTTCAGGTCGCCCAGTTCGAGGGCCGCTTCTACGATGGCTTCAGCGTCGGCTACGGCTTCGATGCGCTCGGAGTCGCCCTTCTCGCGGGTTCGAATCCGGTTGGGTTGTTCGCGAGTAGCTTCCTTTTCGGCGCCCTGAATAAGGGCGGCACGAGCCTCGCGATTCTGGGCATCGACAAAGGCATCACCACGATGGTCCTCGCGATTGTGATTATCATCTTCGCCGCCGTGAAATACCGCCAACGAGGAGGCGAAAATGCTTGATCTCTTAGTTCAATCGCTCACGATGTCGATCCCGGTGGTTCTGATCGCGCTCGCGGGCTACTTCTCGGAGCGAGGCGGCATTATCAACATCGGCCTTGAAGGCAAGTCGCTTCTGGCGTGCTTTATTGCCGTCGTCTTTTGCTCGAAGTTCGGCCCAATCCCCGGACTGGTGATCACGATCATCGCCACCATCTGTGTCTCCTGGCTCCACTGGCTCTTCACCCAGATTTACCGGATCGACCACATCATCAGCGGCATGGCGGTAAACCTGCTCGCGGCGGGCTCCACCAGCTTCCTCAAGTTTAAATTCGCGCCCGAAGTGATGCCGGACGACAAGATTCCGCCGAAGCTACTGCTGTATGGACTCGGCATCATCTTGCCGTTCGCGATCTGGTGGCTCAGCCAGAACACTCGCTTCGGCTTGCAACACCGCAGCGCGGGAAGCGATCCGGATAAAGCGCGCCTCCTCGGCGTGAACCCCCAGGTTGTGCGGCTCATCGGAATGGCAGGCACCGGGGCCCTTTGCGGTTTGGCGGGGGCACTCCTCGTCGCGGAGACGCCGCAGTTCAATGACGGCATGACCTCGGGTCGAGGCTACATCGCCCTCGCCGCGCTGATCCTAGGTGGTTGGCGACCTATCCCCGCCGCTCTTGGTTGCTTGCTATTCGGATTCGCGAATGCCCTCCAGATCAAGTACAACGGGCAATACGTGCCTAGCGAAGTATGGAAGAGCCTGCCCTATGCTGTCACGCTTCTTGCCCTTGCTGGATTCCTTGGCCGGAACCGAACTCCGGCCGGACTCGGTAAATACTAAAGCCCATGATTCCGATTGCTTCTCTCATCCTCGCCAGTGGAGATGCCACCTTGGCCGCTGTCGCAAAGTCATTCATTAATCTGAAATCGGCGTCGGCGTTTGTCCAGGATGCGACGACGGCTTTTATGCCGATCAAGGTGACGTTTTCTCCGGCGGGAGGGCGCATGTGGATGCCCAACAACATCCAGATGGAGGTCTCCAAATCGGAAACTCGCTTTTACGATGAGCTTTTTAATCAGGTGGCAAAGGCTCCTACCAAGAACACCGCACACCCAGAGCGAGAGCTGATTTCGTCTTCAATCACGCACCGCTCGGCAATGGGTTTTCTGATCGACAGCGATCTCCGGCGGCAGTTCATGCAAGATCTGCAAAAGAACAAAGGCTGGCAGCTTTCGGGCAACAAGCTCATCCTCGACCAAAAGCCCAAAGGTCGCACCGAGGTTACCTACGACGGCGAAAAGAGAATTACGTCGGTTAAGGTTATCAGTGGCAAGATCAAGTCCATCGACTTTCGGTTTCAGTATGTTGATACCGCCAAGGTGCCGGTGATCCCAACCACCGCAAAACCCCGAGACGGCCTTACCGCCCGCCCAGAGCTTCCACCCAACACCCCGCCCGACACCCTGATGCTCTGCCGCCGCATCTGGACGGCGATGAGCCGCCTCGATGGATCAACGGTGCAACAGAAATCGGATCGTGCGAACTTCACGACCCGATACGAGGGTGGCGGACTCGTCGAATCCGGCGCGAAGCAGGGATGGAGCTACCAGTCTGGCACCCTCAAAATTGGAGGAGCTGGGCAAAAAATGGGTCCCGCACAAGCCATCGACGCCCTCTCGAAGAAAGGCATTGACGTCTCTTCACTGAGTCGCTACGTGCTGAACAAGCAGGTTCCGTTCCTCGAGTTCTTTAATCGCCCGATCAAGGTTTGGGAAGGTGGGAAAATCACGACCGACGGGCGACCTTACACGATTTTGAACATCGACCGAGCAGGAACCAGAATTCGACTCTTTGTTCACCAAAAGACGAATCGGATCGAGATACTTTCCGCTGAGAGCGTCGATTCCAAGGGAACGCGTCTCACCACCAGCCGGATGCGCCTAAGTTATAACTAGCCGCCGCCACCGCTCCGCGTTTCGCGTAGCTTCGCACGCTCAAAGAGGGCGAGGGCAGCGTCCACGGCTCCATCGGGCTTTCCGGGGAGTTGGAACGGCGCGCCGTCAACCTTCACATCCGGAATGATTGGGTTGGCCTCCAGCCGTACTCCTCCCGCCGTGAGGTAATCCGCCACCGGGAGCTGCAAATAGAACCCTTGCGCAATCGGATTGAACGTCGAAAAAAGTACCGCCCCAGCCGATGGCTGACCAATCACCGTGAAGGCCCCGATCTTGGGGTCGATCGTCATCGTTCCGCTCTCATCGATGACCTTGCCGTATTGCTCCCGAAGGGAGGCGGTAAAGATCTCGCTTGCACTTGCGCTACCCGGGTTGATGAGGACCGCCAGGTTCCCCCTAAACGCCACCTTTTGCTCGAATGGAGTGATCATTTCGGGCACAAACGCCATCAGCTCTTTCAGGTCCTTCGGGTCGCGATTGTTTTCCTTTTTGAACCTGTTGAGCGTCGTTCGATCAAGCATTGCCCCGATGGGGATGTCTGGGTCCAGAAAGAATCCGACGAGGTGGAAAAGGTTGAGGATCGCGCCGCCGCCATTCATGCGCAGGTCAACGATTAGGTTTTTCGCCCGCATCGACTCGGACATCAGCTCGGCGATTCGGTCCTTGTCGTAGGCCCGCTCGAAGGTGTGAACCTTTAGGATCGCGGTCTCCGGATTGATGAACGTGAGGGTGTCCTTTTGAATCGTGCTGAACGGCCGTCGCGTGATCGTGTAATCAAACGTCTTTCCACTCGGCTTCTTCACGCGGAGCTTGATCTTCGATCCATCTTCGCCGAGGATGTCCAAGGTTTCGGTGATCGGCTTCCCATCGACGAGAATGATCAAGTCGCCGACCTCGAGTCCGGCGTCACCCGCTGGACTCTTTTCAACCACCCGAGTGATGACCCGCGCCCCTTTCTCAAAGTAGCTGGTAATTCCGATCCCGACCGTCTTGCCCGTGTTGCGCCGCTCCATATCCTTCGGCGTTGCCATCACGATGTGGCTAAATCCGAACTTGCGGAGGGCACTATTTACCGCCGTTTTGAACTCTTCGTCGTTCTTTGCTTTATCAATCTGCGGCTGTTCGGCGGTGAGGAACTCACGGAACTTCTTGAAATCGACGCCGGGGACGAACGCCCGCTGCTCCAGGCGAGCAACCAATGAATCCAAAATCTCTTGCTTCAGTTCGGGCTTTTTGTCGATCGTCTGGGCGGCAAGCAGTGCCGGCAACAGCAAGATCGCGATCCCAAGAGTGCGCATTTTCATATGCAAGATCATACGCAAAACGAACCGCGATTACTCAGCAATCACTTCGACTTTGATGCCAATTTGTCGAATGATGTGCGCGACGTCCTCGCACTCTTCCTTTCCTGCGCAGTGAACGACCGATTTTCCAAGATGATCGACCTCCCAGGTCTCGATGTACGCCTCTTCTTCGTCGCAGTGGGTCGCGACCATCAGGATCATCATCACCTCTTCGTAGGTGTTCGTCTCGTTGTTGAACACCACTACGACCCAACTCTCGGTCTGGGTGTCGGTTCCGCCATCGAGCAGCGGCCTTTCGATGGTCTGGTTTGCCATGCTTAGTCTTGCCATTCAGGTTCAACGGCCGTCTTCACGCCAATTGCGCTGATCACTTGCGCCACCCGCTCGCACTCCGCCTTTGAGGCGAAATGTACGGCGGCTTTACCGAAATGATGCGCTTCCCACGTTTCAATCTCGGCCTCTTCGACGGAGCATTCCGTTGCTGCCATCACCGTGATCAAAACGAGGTCCACGGGAGTGTGGTCGTTGTTAAAGATCAACGTTTGATACCGGCCGCTCGTGCCCGTATCGTCTAGTTTCGGTTCAAACGTAGTTTGGCTCATCGCGGTTTTCGAATCACAACGGCAACGCAGGCTGCAAGCGCAACCGCCGCCAAGCCGAGGAAGATGGGCTTCGGACCGGGGTAACGCAGTGTCACCTTGGTGATTCCTTCCTTACATTGTACAATCCGGAAGCCGTCGCTGTCTTGTACAGAACAGCCGTCTGTGTCGGTTGTCATTCCTTCGAAGTAGCGATCGTCAATCGAACTCGCCGTAACCCCTGAGACGCCCAGCTCTACTGTCTGATGATCGTATCCATCTTCGAGGATCTTGCCGCCAAATTCGACTCTTCCTCCATCATCGTGCTCCGCTGGCTCACTTGCAGCTCCGCTCATTCCCTCTATCAATGTATAGAAGCGGAGCGTCCCGAGTGCGCAGTTTATCCGATTCGCTTCGCCTTCTTTAGGCCGCCAAAGCATCATATTTCCGTTCTCGGGCGGAGCGGGCTCGGCTCCGATAGTCTCCTTCAACTTATTGACAAACCGACCATCCAGAATCGAGTCATAGCCGAAAAGGTCGTGCACCCTCGCGACCGAGGCAAGGTTGGGCGGCCAGAACGCCTGCGGCGTTTTAGCAATATTCCAAGCCTTGGATTCAAACGCCACGCGCTGCTGAGCGGGCACATCAAGTTTCGGCAACTCAACCGGCTTGCCGCTAAGTGGGAATTGCCACGCGGCGGTAAAAACAACCGCCAATCCGACCGCCGCCAACGATCTTTGCCGAACAACGACCGCGACCATGACCGCGCCAAGCAGGCTTGTCATTGCGACGAGTGGGAGCTGAGTGCGAGTGCAAACCGCGACGATCTTGTCCAGATCCGCGACTCCCAACGATGAACCCGCCATGTTCATTCCGTTAAATCCAATCGCGAGGAGGAGGATGGGAATCGCGGTGAGACCAAACCACTTTTTGTCCGCCCTTTCGGGCAATAGGTCGAACCCGAATCCTGCCATCGCGCATACTCCCAACACGATGAGCACCAGCGCTCGGCCCGGAGAGCCAGTCGCGCTCCAGCCGGGGAAGTAGAAAAATAGCAAACGGTTAAACCCGGTTCCGGTCGCAAGCAAGAATCCTATCGAAGCAATTAGCACAGGTGTGTTCATCGATAGCCACTTCTCCCGAGCAAGTGAAAACGAGGCGGACTCACTCCCAGTATCTGGGTGTGAACTGCTTTTTGCGGTTTTGTCGGAGGCAAAGAGCACTACCAGCGCCAGAGCGATCACTACCGGCGAAACCCAAAGCGCGCACTCGGCCGGGTTCGAGCCGACTTTGGCATACATCGGCCAGTAGGCATTCGGCAGCCCCGAGTCCCCGAGGGCCTCGTTCGGTGCCGAAGGATCTCCAAGCAACCTTGGATGAGCAATCGAGAGAGCCTCAAACGGCTTGAGGGCGCTGGCGACGTACGCCGAGTAACCTTCTTCGGTCGGCAAATTCTTCCGGTGCGAGTTTGCTGAGTTAGCCAGAACGAGCGACACCTGGGGCCAAGCGATAACCACGCCAACGACGATCCCGACGAGTCCCAGAATCGACTTCTGATCTCTCAACACTCCTACCAAAGAAGCCACACCAACCGCCATCAGCCCGTAAGCGGCGAATTGTAGGTGCCCCGCCAACAAGAGCATCCCCACCGCCAGTCCGACCTCGGCGACCTTGCGAGACGCCGTTGGTGCCGCCACCCCGGCAAGCGCCCACGGAATCCAAGCGACCGTGGTTGGCACGCTGGCTAGGGGTGCCCAGGCGATCATGAACTGCGACATCGTAAAGCCCACTCCGGCGACAACCGCGCCGGTTGCCGAAACCGAATGCCGCCGGAGCCAAACGAAGACCCCAAGTCCCGCCAGAAAGCCGTGAATGACGCCCAGCAACAGCATCTTGAACGGCACCGATCCGGGCACAAACGCGAACAGGATGTGCAGCGGGTAGAACGCACCACTCTGCGAGTTCCCCGCCAACGGCTGACCAGCGAGCTGATACGGATTCACCAGCGGCATCTGGCCCGATCGCCAAGAATCAAAAACGAGGTCACGCCATGGCCAAAACTGGAGCACTCCATCGGCCTGAAGCACGTCCCAACCATAGCTGGGAGCGGACCCTCCCACCATTGCCTGGATGTGCTCAGTCGGACCGAGTTGTTTGCCACCGATCAGGGCCGGCAAAAACGGAATCAGAGCCGCCACAAAAAGGAGCAGGATTGGAAGTCGGCGCGACATCCCCGAGGTCATGCTGAGAGTTTACAACTTAGCAGTAAATCGCTTGTTGCTTTGCCTTGTCGTGGTTCGGATTGATGCTCAAAATGTGCTTGAGGTTTGCACAGGCCGCCTCGTAGTCGCCGAGCATCATCTGGGTCATCGCTAGGTCGTATCGAACGTCAAGGTTTTGCGGGTTCTGCTTGGAAAGAGCTTCGAGCGCTGCAAGCGAACCGTCGAAGTCGCCTTCAAATCCCTGAATCAAAGCGAGTTGGTGCTTCGAATTAACGTGGTTGGGATCAGCGGCAAGGGCGCGTTGAAGCCACGACTTTGCATCGGGGTAGTTCCCCTCGCATCGCAGTTCAAATCCTCGTTGGTAAAGCGCCTCAGTATCCATCCGGCTGATATATCCTTCGCATTATACAGAAAGAGACCCGGGACTGTAAAGGAATTCAGTCTCGGGTCTGGTTGTTTAGGCCGTTCCTGGCTCTAATCTCGGCGGAGTTACGCTTGGCGAAGTCGGCTTTTCGGCTTCTTTCGGCGGCTCCACTGTCAGCGGCGGCTCGTTGGCCGACTTGAGCGGAGGCAGTTCGCGTCCTTCCATCACGGCAAGGAACTCTTCGCGGTCAAGGGTTTCGCGGTCAAGAAGTGCCTTCACCACGGCGTCAAGCTGCTCCTTGTGCGAGGTCAGAATCTCGATTGCGCGGGCTCGGCATCGATCCACAATCGCGTGGACTTCCTCGTCGATGGCCTTCGCCACTTCTTCCGAGTAGTTCCGCTCTTCGTAGTAATCGCGGCCCAGGAAAGGGTTCTCCTTCGCGGTGCCAATCGCCAAGGTGCCGAGCTTCTCGCTCATGCCGTACTTGGTGACCATCGCCCTCGCGATCGCGGTGACGCGCTGAAGGTCGTTCGAGGCACCCGTCCAGACTCGGCCGAACGCGATTTCCTCGGCGACGCGACCTCCCAGAAGGGAAGTGATGTCGTCCAAAAGCTCTTCCTTCGAAACAAGGTACTTGTCCTGATCGGGCAAGTGCCAGGTCGATCCGAGCGACATTCCGCGAGGCAGAATCGTGACCTTGTGGACGTTATCAGAGTGCTCCAAAATCTCGCCGATGACCGCGTGACCAGCCTCGTGATAAGCGATGACTTCCCGCTCTTGGGCATCCATGATGCGGCTCTTGCGCTGAGGGCCAGCAATCACTCGGTCAAGAGCCTCTTCGAGGTCCTGCATCCCGATCTTGGTGCGGTTGTGCCGTGCGGCAAGGAGAGCACCTTCGTTGAGAGTGTTGGCAAGGTCAGCGCCAGTGAATCCGGGCGTCCGCTTACTCAAAGTCTCAATGTCAACGTCGCTGTCAAGCGGCTTGCCTTTCGCGTGAATCGAGAGGATCGCCTTTCTTCCCGATTGGTCGGGAGCGTCAACCACGATCTGGCGGTCGAATCGACCTGGGCGGAGAAGCGCGGGATCAAGGACATCCGGGCGGTTCGTCGCTGCGATCATGATGACGCCCGAATTGGGGTCAAATCCGTCCATTTCAACCAGAAGCTGGTTCAGTGTTTGCTCTCGCTCATCATGTCCACCGCCAAGACCCGCGCCGCGCTGCCGTCCCACCGCGTCTATTTCATCGACGAAGATGAGCGAAGGGCGGTGAGCCTTTGCGGTTTCGAAAAGGTCGCGGACTCGTGCAGCGCCAACGCCGACGAACATTTCTACGAAGTCGGAACCGGAGATGTGGAAGAACGGAACTCCGGCCTCGCCAGCGATCGCGCGGGCGAGGTGAGTCTTTCCGACGCCGGGAGGGCCCGTCAGCAGAATTCCTTTCGGAATCTTCGCGCCCAAGGCGGCATATTTCTTCGTGTTCTTGAGGAAGTCGACGACTTCAAACAGTTCTTGCTTGGCTTCATCGATGCCCGCGACGTCCTCAAAGGTGACCTTCGGGCCACTCTCGCCAACTCGCTTTGCCTTGCTCTTGCCGAAGTTCATCGCTTGGTTACCGTTCGCTTGCGCCGTTCGGATGACCAAGAAGTAGAACATCAGACCGACCAAGATGACTGGGCCGATTACGGAGAGGAATGCGATAAAGGTTGCCGAGCCGGCGTTCGATTCAAGTGTCCGGGTGATTCCTTTTTCCCGAATATCTTGCAGGAGCAATTTTCCTGCCTCAGAATTTTGCTCTGCGTACTCGCTAACGAAGGGTTGACCGCTCGATAGTTTTCCTGATATCTCGTTTCCGCGCCACACCAAATCGGTCACTGCGCCTTCCTTCACTTTCTTATCAAGCTCGGCGGATGACAATATCTCCGGGGCTTTGCCCAGGCGCATTCGGCTCGGGTTCGCCACCACCAAAAGCAGCATTGCCAGAATGATCACTGACAAGACGGCAAAAAGTGCGTTACGGTTATTTCTCAATGTTTCTCCAAAGGATGGTAAGCCTTCATACGTACATGGGTTGAGGGTCGTTGCTCGGTCCCAATCATCAATTTATCGGTTCAAATTGCAACACCAACACCCGCTCACATCCAGGGTTCTTATTTATTCTGTGCGATAAACACACCCCGGGTGCCCAAATCGGTCCCACAAAGTCACAGATTATTGGCAATCTCGATCGGGCCGCCTTGGTGAGCTTTGCTTCAGAGAGCAAGTCGCTCAACTTTCGGGTTCCCTCAAATCCTAGAGGCTGCATGGAGTCGCCGGGTTGAGCGGATCGGAAGTAAAGTTCGCCTTTGGTGGCCTCGATGTCTAACTCGACGCGCAACCCGTCTCGCTGGTTCCGGTTTTCACTCGCCGGAGCCTCAAAGCAGGTGATTTTCCAGCCGAAATGCTCACTCTCGGTCTCGCCAGGGCGCGTGAGTTTGAACCGGAACGGCTCCGTCGGTTGAACCTGGCGGATATGGAGTTTCTGCTCGTTCCACTCCACTGCCACTTGGCCGCCCTCTGCGGTCACCGCACCGAGATCGCCTGTGGCAAATGCCTCGGCAATCGTCGCCGTCTGGTCAAAGTTGAGGCTCGCGCCCAGGGCCTCGACCCCAAGCCGGATCGCCCGCTTGAACAGCACGGCGGGGAGGGACGCCAGCGCGGCGTGGTCGAACGCAATCTCGGCGTCTCGCGTAAGGAACCCAAGTTGTCCATTCAGCGGAATCTCGGCTCGTTCAAGCGCTGCTGCCGCCGCGCCGTTGAGGAACTGATCTTCCTCGGCAATGATTTCGGCGCACCGAAGGATCGCCTTTTCGTATTCGGGGTTAATCGCCGCAAGCTCCGGGGTCACACGGTGCCGGATCCTTGCCCGAGAGAAATCAAGATCGGAGTTCGCCGGGTCGCTATGGAACCACAACCCGTTCTCCTCGCAGTAAGCAATCGTCTCTTGTCGAGAGAAAATCAGCATCGGGCGAACGATCGCGTCTCGGTTCGAGATTCCGGTCAGTCCGCTCGGCCCCGAACCCCGCGTGAGGTTGAACAGGATTGTTTCGACCGAGTCGGTGGCGGTGTGGGCGGTCGCGATCAGGTTGCATTCCAGTCGGTTCGCCGCCTGATGCAGGAAGTTGTACCGAGCCATTCGGCCCGCCTCCTCCAGGCCAATTTTGAGTTCTTCACTCATGCGCGGCACGTCTGCCCGGCCACTGACAAAGGGAACTCCGAGCGAATTGCAAAACGCCTCGCAGAGCCCAAGCTCCTTGTCCGCCTCCGCCCGTTGGCCGTGATGCAAATGCGCGGCAACAAAATCAACGCCGATCGTAGCGAAGAGATGCACCAAGCAGGTGCTGTCCGCGCCTCCGCTATACCCAACAAGGAGCCGCGAGCCCTCGGGGAAATCGAGGTGCTCCCGTAGCCGACTGACCAAGCTACCAGCGCCCATCACCAGCGGTCGTGCACATGCCCCTTTATGTGCTGGTCGTAAATCGCGCGAACGGCGGCAATCGTCGCCTCATCGAGCGCGATATCGCTCGAAGCCGCGCAGTTCATTTCCACCTGATCGGCTCGCTTTGCGCCCGGAATCACGGCAGAAACGCCATCGTGAGCCAATATCCATTTGAGGGCAAACTCCGCCATCGACATCCCGGATGGAATTAGCGGACGCATTGCTTCGACCGCATCAAGACCGACCTCGAACGGGATTCCGGAGAAGGTCTCGCCTTTATCAAACCCGGCGCCATCGCGGTTGAACGCGCGGTGGTCATCGGGAGCAAATGTGCTCTCGCGGGACATCTTTCCGGTGAGCATTCCGCTGCTTAGTGGTAATCGCGCCAGAACTCCGACTTGCTTCGCCTTGGCTTGTTGCAAGAAAAGCCCGCCCGGTCGCTGCCGAAACGCATTGAAGATGATCTGGATCGACTGACATCCCGCATATTCCATTGCCTTGAGGCCCTCTTCAACCCGCTCGACACTCACTCCCCAATGCTGGATTTTGCCCTTTTGCTTCAGCGATTCAAGCCCTTCGAACACCTCTGGGAGGTAGTAAACGTCGGTCGGCGGACAGTGGAGTTGGACGAGGTCGAGGGTGTCCATGCCCAGGTTTTGCCGAGATCGGTCGATGAACGCCTCGATGTTTTCAAGGGTGTATCCATCGGCCACATGCGGGTTCAGCCGTCGACCGGCTTTCGTGACGACATAAAACCTCTCGCTTCGCTCGTCGCGAAGTCGCTTGATCAGCCGTTCGCTGTGACCATCGCCGTAAACATCGGCGGTATCGAAGAAGTTGACGCCGCAATCCAAGGCTTTGTGGAGAGCCGCCATCGAGGCGTCATCATCGACTGGACCCCACGTACCCCCGATCGCCCACGCTCCGAACGAAACTTCACTTATCTCCCATCCCGTGCGACCATAGCTTCGATACTTCATTGGTTCGAGTGTATCTCGCTGGCAGTATTGTCCAGCGTCGCCGTCGTAGAACTCCCCCGTGCAAAGGGCGATTTGTTGGATTCGGCGTGACTTGCGGTTGACGGATCATCGGGCATTGACGATGGCGACCGAGGCGGCCGAAGGCGTTGCGATGCTCTTCATCTTCGACCCCGCCATCCTCGATCCGTTGCCGCTTCGGGACGACACCCGCGTCAACTTCATCCACCAGTCCCTTGTCGAGATCGACGCCAAGCTGCAAAGGGTCGGATCAAGGCTCATCGTGCGGATCGGCGACCCCGTGCAAGTGGTTCCCCAGATTGCCCGGGAGCTTAATGCCGATGCCGTCTTCACCGCCCACGACCTGGAGCCGTTTGCGCTTGAGCGGGACCGAAAGGTCAAGGCCGCCCTCGAAAGCCAAGGAACCGAGTTCCGAACCTGCAAGGACCACCTCATCCGGCAAAAGAGCGAAGTTCTGAACCAGTCCGGAAACCCATTTCGGGTTTACACGCCCTACAGCAAGGCGTGGCGAGCCGTGCTCGACGTCGCAAAAGACTTGCAGGAATACGCGCCGAACCTCCAGCGCCTTTTGCCCAAAGAGCAGTTGACTTCAGTCCTGAAGCCCTGGGAACTGAGTGATATCGGTTTCGAAGCGAAGGATCCGTGGCTCGCCGCCGGAGAAGACGCCGGTTTGGCACGGCTCGACGCGTTCATGCCGAAGGCAAAATCGTACAAAGACGACCGCGACTTCCCCTACAAGCCGGGGACGAGCTTCCTTTCCGTTGACTTCCGGTTCGGGACGGTTTCGATCCGCGAAGCGTGCCGCCGCGCGCTTGCGGACGGATCCAACGGAGCCGACAAATGGTTCGCCGAGCTGATTTGGCGTGAGTTTTACGCGGATGTTCTCGCGAATCACCCGCATGTCGTCACCGAGACCTTTAACCCCGAGTATAGGGACCTCGAATGGCCTGGAACGGACGAACACTTCGAGCTTTGGACCCAAGGGATGACCGGCTACCCCATCGTGGATGCCGCCATGCGATGCTTCAACGAGACGGGCTGGATGCACAATCGCCTCCGCATGATCGTCGCTTCCTTCCTCACCAAAGATCTTTTGGTCGACTACAAAAAGGGCGAGCAGTACTTCGCCGACCGACTTCTCGACTTCGAATTGGCGAGTAACAACGGCGGATGGCAGTGGGCCTCATCGGTCGGCGTCGATGCTCAGCCATACTTCCGAATCTTCAATCCGTATCTCCAGAGCGTCAAATTCGATCCCGAAGGGACCTTTATTCGGCAATGGCTCCCCGAGCTTGCCGACCTCAGCGGCGAAGCCCTTCATGATCCCGGCCCGCTTACCGCGCAATCGCACGGATATCCCGTCAAAATCGTTGACCACTCGGTTCAGCGCGACCTCGCGATCAAGCTGCTCGAGTCTGCGAGAAAAGAATCCGCGGCGAACTCTGCATGATCCCTCAACCGGAACACGCCGAAAGCCGACGCCCCAAGGTAATCTGTCGTAGAACCGAATCAGGTTTGGAAGAAGCTGTATGACCGAAGTGATCATGCCCAAGATGGGCGACGGAATGGAAGAAGGCACCCTTGTCGATTGGCTCGTCAAGGACGGCGATAAGGTGAAGTCCGGACAAGTCATTGGGAATATCCAAACCGATAAGGCGACACTTGAACTCGAAGCGCCCGGTACCGGAATCCTGACGGGATTCCTCCTCAAGGCGGGCGAGACCGTTCCGGTCGGTAAGCCGATTGCGATCATCCTCAAGGATGGCGAGTCGATCCCTGCTGGTTGGGGAACCGGCGGCGGTGCTTCTGCAGCCGCTCCAGCTGAGGCAACCGAAGCTACTCCTGCCCCAGCCGCATCCAGCGCACCCGCCGCAGCTGCCACGACTTCGACCGAACGGATCAAGGCGTCCCCTCTCGCAAAGAAAACCGCCAAAGAGCTGGGCGTTGACCTCGCCGCTGTAACCGGAACTGGACCGAGCGGAAGAATTACTCAGAAAGACGTCGTCTCTGCGCAGGGTTCTGCACCTGCTGCTCCGGCCGCACCCGCAAAGGCCGCTCCGAGCTTTGCACCCGTCGCCGCCACCGCAGAAGACCAAATCGTCAAGCTCAACAAGATTCGCCAAATCACCGCAAAGCGGACTCAGGAGAGCAAGCAACAGGTTCCGCACTTCTATGTCACCGTCGAGGTTGATGTCGAGCGCATCATGCAACTTCGCGACATGTTCAAGGCCGAAGAGAGCGGCAACGTCTCGATCAACGACTTCGTGGTCAAGGCATCCGCGCTCGCGCTCCAGGACATGCCGCAAGTGAACAGCGTCTTCCAAGGCGATCACCTACTTCAGCACGGCGGAGTCCACATCGGTATCGCCGTTGCACTTGAAGATGGCCTCACGGTCCCGGTTGTCAAGAACGCTAACCTCAAGCCCGTCCGACAAATTTCCGCCGAAGTGAAGGATCTTGCCAAGAAGGCAAAAGAGAATCGTCTCAGCATGGACGAGCTCACCGGCTCGACCTTCAGCATCTCCAATATGGGCATGCTCGATGTCGACAACTTCCTCGCGATTGTCAACCAGCCAAACGCCGCGATCGTCGCGATTGCCTCGGTTCGCAAGAAGGTTGTGGTCGGCGACGATGATGAAGTCGAAATCCGACACCGAATGAACATCACTGGCTCGTTCGACCACCGAGTCGCCGATGGAGCCGTGGGAGCCGCCTTTATCAACAAGATCAAGGGCTACCTCGAGAATCCGACTCGCCTTCTGAGCTGACGACGCGTGTCACAATATGGGGGTGGCTACAACCGTCGCCCTCCCGAAGCAAAATTTAATCATCACACCCACTCCCCTCCACCCTCTCCCGAGGCTGTCGGAGGAACTGGGAATTGATCTCTGGATCAAGCGAGACGACCTGACAGGGTTCGCCTTTGGCGGCAACAAGGGTCGAAAGCTTGAGTATTTGCTCGGGGAAGCCGTCGCCAAAGGGTACGACACCATCGTTACTTGCGGCTCAGCGCAATCCAATTTCATTCGCCAACTCGCAACTGGCTGCGCGATGCTGGGAATCCGGTTCATCGCCGTGGTCATGCAACTGCCTTATGAGTACGAACCGGCCGAAGGCGGAATGAAAACCGAGGGCGGAAATCTACTGCTCGATGAACTTGCCGGAGCCGAAATTCGCCTGATCCCCAACGACAACTGGGACGTCCTGATGGCGGCATCGACCGCGCTTCGCCAAGAGCAAGAGGCCCAGGGCCGCAAAGTGTTCGAAATCCCCATTGGCGGGTCCTCACCGCAAGGCGCTTATGCCTTCTACGAAGCCGCATCGGAACTTACCGAGACCTTTGACCTCGTGGTTTCCGCTTCCTCGTCCGGCTCCACCCAGACCGGACTCACCTACGCTTTTCACGGCTCGGAGACCCGGTATATCGGAGTCGCCTGCGATCCCGAACCCGAGATGGTCCACGAGTTCGTCGCGCTGGCGGCTCAACTCGATGAGCTGACGGGCAAGAATCTTCGCCTCACAGCTGCGGACTTCGTCTATGACCTCCGCTTCGTCGGGCCGGGTTATGGAGTTCCGTCAGATGGCTCGCTCAGCGCGATCCGCACGCTCGCCCAGCGCGAAGGAATCTTCCTCGACCCAATCTACACGGGCAAGGCGTTCCACGGCTTGCTCGAAATGGCGAAAAACGGGGAACTGAAAGGGAAGAAGGTGTGCTTCTGGCACACTGGCGGCACTCCAGCACTTTTCGCGCTTTAACGCTGAGCGAAAAAGTTGACGCCTTCTTTGTCTTTGCTGTCGGAGATCTTGCCTCGAAACGTCTCGTCCATCACGACTTTGTAACTGGTGGCGTCTAGGTATCGGGCGGTGATCTCCACCACTCCATCCTCGTACACGCGGAAGCGCACATAGTTGTAAACATGCCCGTACCTCGGGTGCGCGATCAGATTCGTATGAGAGAAGGCGACGTAGGCCTTGTCATTGCGAACCACGCCCTTGGCGAACTGCTCCCAAGCGTCGATGCTCACGCCTCCGATCGCATCAACCGACTCCTTCTCCTCCTTTCCATCCCCGATCAAGGTCATCTTTTTGTAATGCGCCACCGCGCGAACCGCTTTACCGCTGGTCAGCGCACGAATCAATTCGTCGTAATTTTTGAGCCGTTGCTGCGCTACGGAGGCCGCCGAGAGAACCACAAAGAGCACAAGAGTGAGGAGTCACATCATATCCTTATACTTGATGATGTCGGGATGCCTGAAGGGTAAATTCGCCACTGCATGCCGAAGTTCTGGGTCTCTATTCATCATCCGCAGGGGTTCGATGCCAGCGTCTCGGAGGGGCCGGAGATTCGCGCCGACATCGACGCGCTGAATGACGAAATGGTTGCGGCAGGGATAAGGATGTTCGTTGGCGGGCTCCACGGACCCTCCGAAGCCCGCTCGATTCGCCTGAACGCGGACGGGTCTACAACCGCTTCCAATGAGCTTTACCTCGGAACTCAGGAGTTCGTCGGCGGATTTTGGGTTCTCGAAGTGGCAGATATGGACGCCGCGCTGGAATGGGGCGCGAAGGCCGCCAAGGCTTGCCGCCGTCCCGTTGAAGTGCGGCAATTCCACTAACCAGCAGGTATACCAACTGAGTGTTTGACCAACCTCATCGCAGATACAACCCTTTGCTCGGCGAGTGGGTGCTGGTCTCGCCCCACCGGACACAGCGTCCGTGGCAAGGTGCCCAAGAGGAGGTCGTCGATGCTCGGCCGCAATACGATGCCACCTGCTACCTCTGCCCCGGCAATGCCCGCTCAAACGGCGAGGTGAACCCGGATTACCCCTCCACCTTCACTTTCATAAACGACTTTTCAGCGCTGCTGGGTGAAACTCCGTTGGCGGAGTCGAAGGAGGACCTGTTCCAAACTCAATCAGCCAAAGGCGAGTGCCGGGTGATATGTTTCTCGCCTCGTCATGATCTGACCCTCGCTCAGATGTCCCAAACCGAACTTGAGGCGGTAGTTGATCTTTGGAACCAGCAATTTGTCGAGCTCGGGTCGAAGTACGCCTGGGTCCAGGTTTTCGAGAACCGAGGGGCCGCGATGGGTGCCTCCAATCCGCATCCGCATGGACAAGTTTGGGCGTCGTCCCACGTCCCGACCTTGGTTTCGCGCGAAGACGTTCACCAGCGTGCACATTTTGAGGGTGGAGGCAGGCCACTGCTGGTCGAATACGTTGCCGCCGAACTGGAGAAGCGAGTGCGGATTGTCGTAGAGACCGAGCATTGGGTCTGGCTGGTGCCTTTCTGGGCGACGTGGCCGTACGAGATCATGCTCCTGCCCAAGGCGCATCGGCCGCGTTTTACTGATCTCAGCCAAGCGGAAAAATCAGACCTCGCGGTCTGCCTGAGTGCGGGCCTAAAGAAGTACGACGCCCTCTTCAACTGCTCGTTCCCGTATTCAATGGGGTGGCACGGCGCGCCGTTTGATGGCGAACTCGGTGACCACTGGCATTTGCACGCGCATTTCTATCCGCCGCTCCTTCGCTCGGCGACGGTGAAGAAGTTCATGGTCGGGTACGAGATGCTTGGTGAATCGCAACGCGACATTACTCCGGAGCAGGCGGCGCAGCGACTGAGGGAGTGCGGATGATCCCGAGCGGTAAATGGCGCGGAGTCTATTGGTACCTGCGGTTCCCCGGCGATGAAAGTCCGCTCGATCTCGATTCAAGCCGCGCGTATCCCATCGAGGCCACGATCCAGGTCACTGATGGTCGTCTGACTGGCACCATGCGCGATCTCCGCCGAGTAAAAGAAACTCCCACGACTCAAGAGTACGAAGAAGTAAAAGATCACTTGAGTTGGATTGAGAGGCGAAAGATGCGAAAAGTTTTACGTGCGACGCCGACGCTGGTGTCATTTTCAGAGTTACCGGAGGAGAGCAATTTGGCAGGCGAAGTTGGCGTGGGGAAAATCACGTTTACCAAGACTTACCGCGGAAAGTCTGCATACGGCTGGAGGGGCGAGAAGCATGAAAATCGGATACACCATGATCCGGCACCAGTGTGCTATTCCGGAGAAATCGATCCAAGCTCGCGCAGGATCACCGGAACTTGGGCGATTGTCGAAGCCCACGGAACCACCAGAGGGAAGTTTTGGCTTGACTTCGTCTCCGCCGACGTATCTGAGTGAACTTCGCAACTCTCTTCTAACGAGCTAAGGAATATCCTTGCGTTTGCCTTACACTCAGCGGTATACTCTCCCCTTGTCTGTTGCCCTGCCGTGCGGTGTGGGTCGGACCGAAGTTGGGCGACGGGTCGCCCTAAACCAGATCCCAAGTTTAGGAAAAAACAATGGCAAGAGCTAAATTCGAACGAAAGAAGCCGCACGTCAATATCGGCACCATCGGCCACGTTGACCACGGCAAGACCACTTTGACCGCCGCAATCACGGGCGTTCTCCAGACCAAAGGCCTCGCTCAGGCTCGCCGATACGACGAAATCGACTCGGCTCCTGAAGAAAAAGCTCGAGGAATAACCATCAACATCTCGCACCAGGAGTACGAGACGGAGACGCGACACTACGCGCACGTCGACTGTCCTGGACACGCCGACTTCATCAAGAACATGATCACCGGCGCTGCGCAGATGGACGGAGCAATCCTCGTTGTTGCAGGTACCGATGGTCCTATGCAACAAACCCGAGAGCACATCCTCCTGGCTCGCCAGGTCGGTGTTCCTTACATCGTTGTTTACATCAACAAGGCTGACCAAGTTGACGATGCCGAGCTTCTCGAACTCGTCGAAATGGAAATCCGCGAGCTCCTCAGCAAGTACGGCTTCGACGGAGACAACACCCCGATCATCACCGGTTCGGCACGAAAGGCTCTCGACCAAGTCGAAGCTGGCAATGTCAACTACGATGACAAGTACGTCAAGTCGATCACCGACCTGATGGATGCTGTTGACGCTTGGATCCCAACCCCAGAGCGAGATAAGGACAAGCCGTTCCTCATGGCTGTCGAAGACGTTTTCACGATCACTGGTCGCGGAACCGTTTCGACCGGTCGTGTCGAGCGCGGTCAGCTCAAGTCGATGGAAGAAGTCGAGATTATCGGTCTCCGAGACAGCCGAAAAACGGTCTGTACCGGTATCGAAATGTTCCGAAAGACCCTCGACTACTGCGAAGCCGGTGACAACGTCGGTCTCCTCCTCCGAGGTATCGACCGAGACGGAATCGAGCGCGGAATGGTTATCTGTAAGCCAGGTACCGTTAAGCCCCACACCAAGTTCAAGGGCGAAGTTTACGTTCTCTCGAAGGAAGAGGGCGGTCGACACACCCCGTTCGTTCCTGGTTACCGACCTCAGTTCTTCTTCCGAACGACTGACGTTACTGGAACCATCGACGAAATTCGCGGACAAGGCGGCGCAGTTGCAGAAATGTGTATGCCCGGCGACAACGTCCAGATGACCATCAGCCTCATCGCTCCGATCGCGGTTGAAGTCGGTACCAAGTTCTCCATCCGTGAAGGTGGACGAACCGTTGGTGCTGGTTCGGTCACCGAGATCATCGAGTAGTTCCTTCGGAACTCTCGAACAAAGAAAGCCCGAGTGAACTCACTCGGGCTTTTTCTTATTTGAGTTTCCCTGGCAACCTTACTGACGTGCCTGGAGATTTAGTGATTGAGTCACCTAAATCCTCCAGACCGAAATCAATCATTCGATTTAGCCTTTGAACAACCTCCGGATACTTCGAGGCGAGATTGATCTTTTCAGACGGATCGTCTCTCAGATTAAACAGCGACAGCTCGATCCGCTCCGTCTTCTCTCCGGCGGACTTCCCATCTCTTCCCCCTGGACCGGCTTGGTGGCGATGGTTATGCGCCACATGGAGCTTCCAGTCGCCGCTCCGCACCGCCTGAAGCTCGGCGGGCCAGTAGTAGTACATCCATTTCCAAGGCGTTTTCGATCCTGGCTCAGATTTCAAAAGCGGCAAGATGTCGTGCCCATCAATCTCCCGCTCAGGTTGGTTCGCTCCGATCATCGACGCAAACGTGGGCAGGATGTCCATGGTGGATGCCATCTCGGTTTGGACTCTTCCCGACGGAATCGTGCCTGGCATCCAAAAGATTCCCGGCATCCGGAATCCGCCCTCGAAAGTCGTCCCTTTCCCCTCGCGATAGATTCCCGCCGAACCCGCATGATTTCCATACGGCAACCACGGACCGTTATCCGAGCTGAACATCACCATCGTTCGCCGGTCAAGCTTGAGCCGCTTCAACTGGTTCAAAATTCGCCCGACCGAGTCATCGATTTCCAATATCTGATCGGCGTACGCCCCCGCCTTACTGCGACCTCGGAACCGCGCGGAAGGCGCAATCGGCACATGCGGCTGATTCAACGGCAGATAAACCATGAACGGATTGCCCTGATTCCGCGAGATAAAGTTCAAGGTCATTTCGGTGAACTCGTTGGTCAGCTTTTCCTGATCGTCGAGAGTCTTGATCTCTCGCACAACGGATTCATTCTCATACAGATAGAGTGGCGGCCATTTTCCATTCGTGTTCGGTGGCCACATATCGTGTGAGTACGGCAGGCCATAGAACTCGTCAAACCCGTGCGTGCGGGGCATCAAGTTCTTGACTCCCAAGTGCCACTTCCCAAACATCGCCGTTTTGTATCCTCGAGATTTGGCAACCTCCGCGATGGTCGTCTCCTCCGGGTTCAGCCCGATCGGGCTATCGGGGTTAATCACTTGCGGCAGCCCGATCCGGGTCGGGTAGCACCCCGTCAGGAGTGCCGCCCGGGAAGGTGTGCAAGCGGGCGAGGCGACATAAAAGTCCGTGAACCGAACGCCCTCTCGCGCCATTCGATCCAGATTCGGCGTCCGGTACGACTTCTGCCCGTAGCAACTCAGATCTCCGATGCCCATATCATCAACGAAGATGACAATCAGGTTCGGAAGCAACGTCGCCGCCAACGCAAAAGTGACCACGCGCTGATGTTACCGTTGGCGCACCAACGTCAAGCAAGCGACGTCCGGCAGCGCGCAAAAGCGTAAGCCAGACGGCCGCCCCACCCCTTTCGAGACAAACACTCGGTGGCGTGAGCCCTCTACCAGCCCTCGATTGAACTTAGAACCGAATTTGCTCACGCGGTGAGCTAGATCAATCAGCCCGGGGATCACGATTTGCCCCCCATGCGTGTGACCACTGATCTGCAAGTCCACCCGGGTGCTCGAATCCTTCATCGACTCGGCGGTGTCGGGGTTATGGGAAAGCAAAATGCGTGGGACATCGCCGTCAACCTTTCCGAAAGCACTCTTCAGATCCTGCTTGTCTTCCCAAAGATCGCCGATCCCTCCGATAGCCAGCGCGTTCCTTCCTCGATGGATGGTGAACCCGCTGTTGTCGATCAGGTTGATATTCGTACTCGAATGGATCGCACGAGATACGCGAGACTTTCCGGTCCAATGGTCATGGTTCCCAAGGACACCCACAACCCCTTCGGGGGCCTGCAGAAGATCGAATGCCCCCTGGAAATCGGGATCGTTGTTGAGTCCGGGTGCTTTCCCATGGACAAAATCTCCCGGCATCACAATCAGGTCCGGGTTGCATTCTAGCAATTTCCGTGTCGCCATCTGAATAAACTCAGGACTAATCCGATTTAGCCAGTGCACGTCGCTCATGACGCCAATCTTAAATCCATCGAACTCGGGGCCGAGGTCGGCGATCTTAACCGTTTGCTCGACGAGTTCGAGCCTCAGAGGCTCCCAGTTAGCCTCGATGATTGGGGCCCCGATGGCCAGTGCCGCCCCGCCGCGAAGGAGTTGTCGGCGGGTTAAGGTCGGGCGCTTCACCCTAACCTAAACCCGAAAAGAGCGCTTTGGGTTCCGAAAGCCCGCTTTTAGACCAGCGCGTCCAGCTTCGCGACGATTTCCGCCGAAAGGGTGATGTCCGCCGCGCCTGCGTTCTCGACCAAGTGGTCGATCTTCGACGTACCCGGAATCGGAAGCATCACCGGCGACTTCTGCAGCAACCACGCGAGCGATACCTGGGCGACCGAATGCCCCGTCTCTTTCGCAATTCCGTCCAGCACTCCGCCCGGACGAGCTAGCTCTCCGGACGCGACGGGGAACCACGGAATGAAGCCGATGTTTTGCTCCGTGCAGTACGCCAAAACGTCTTCCGAGGATCGATCTGTAAGGTTGTAAAGGTTCTGCACGCTCACCACCTCAAAGTGTTTGGCGGCCTGCTTGATCTCTTCAATCGAGACCTGACTGAGGCCCAGGTGCCGTATCTTGCCCTGCTTCTGGAGGTCAGCAAGGATGCCGAATTGGTCGTCAGCCGGAACCGTAGGGTCGATTCGGTGGAGCTGCCAGAGGTCGATTCGTTCGACACCGAGTCGCCGAAGGCTCATCTCAACGCACTGCTTCAGGTAATCCGGTCGGCCGCAAGGCACCCATTCGTGAGGGCCGGTTCGTAGCAATCCGCCCTTGGTCGCGATGATCAGCCCGTCCGCATAAGGGTGCAGTGCCTCGCGAATCTGTTGCTCGTTCGTCGCTGGGCCGTAGGCATCGGCAGTATCAATAAAGTTGATTCCGAGATCAAGGCACTTCTTGAGAACCGAGCGAGCATAGGCGGGATCGGATGGCTCATCCCAAACACCCTCGCCGCACAAGCGCATGGCACCAAATCCGAGCCGATAGACCGGTAGATCGCCGCCGATAGAAAAGGTTCCGCTTGCTTGCACGCTTGACATGCCGAAAGTTTATCTCTTCGGCGTGTCTCGCTTGATCCTCGCGAGGCCGATCACGCCGATGGGCTCGTCTTTCTTAACATCCGCATGGCATTTGAGGCAGGCGTCACTGCTGGCAAAGATCTTTCGTGCTTCAATCACAACTCGCCGCCCACCGACGAATGGCTCGTCAAAATGAGCCTGTTGTCGTTTCATCTTGAGCAGTTGTGAAGCCGCGGGGTTCAGGTACTTCGGAACAAAGGCGGCCTCCGAATCATATGCCGCGCGCATGGAGCCGTACCACTCCCAAGGCATCTGCTCAAGATTCCAGTAACCGCTTTGAGTATTGAACCGGCTCGGAACGCCGTTCTTGATCACGCCCATGGCGAACACCCCGAAGTAATGATCCTTCGAGATCGCAGCAAGTGGTTCGGAAACATCATGGTGCCTCAACAATTCTCGGGTGTGAATAGCGGGAAGTCGCCGCATCCCAAAGTCGCCGTCTGTTGGTGTCCCAGTCATGCGCTCTGCAAAGGCATCCATAAACCGCAACGCTTCGCGTTGAGAGGAATCCGGCGTCGTCGCGTTCGTCATCCCGGCAAGAAGGCCGAGAGAGGCGACAAGACAGATGCCTTGCTTCATAGCGCTGGCCCTACGATAGCGAGTACTCGCAACTCCATCACGCTGGTTCCCGAGTATGAAAAAAGTTACTGCAGCAGTGCCTTCGCCCAGGACGAATTCAGCACGTAGCCCGCAACCTTTCCGCCCAGTTCCGCACCCATAGTGTTGTCGAACTGGAAGTGAATACCGCCGTAGATTCGGCTCCGACCACACTCGTTCGCTACCTGCGAAAAGCTCGAAAACTCCCGCGTCTGCCAATTCTTCGTGCTGTCGCTGGCAACCTGAATATGAATCTTGTCCGTCTTAAAGCACGCCTTCAGGGCCTCCGCCGCTGACCAAGAAATCGCGCTGTGGCCGCTCACGCACGACGGGTGATTCGGTGTCACGAGGAGTGATCGCCATTCGGGGTCGGCTTTCATGTCGGGAATTCCGACTTTATCCGCCTCACGAATCGCGGTTTGAGGCCGCCACATGCGGGTCAAATACTTGAACTCCCACGCGGCGAGGCAAGCATCCGCGATCGCGACGTTCATGACGGCGTACATCGTCACGTTCTGCTCCAAAGTGCGCTTTTCTTGAACCGCAACGCGGGTGGCTAGGTCGTTCCACTGGCCCACCGGGGTGAGGGTTCCGCCTTGCCCCTGCCAAAACTGGGCGATCAAGGTCTGTTCTGGGGTGCGCTCTTTGCTCACACGGCCACCGAGCCGCCTCACTTCATCAACCGCATCGATGTACTCCCGCGATTGCATATCGATCTTGCCCTCTGGGCGGCAAGAGTCCGCGCTCGGGATCACGAACGGTCGAACATATTTCCATCCGGGCAGCACCGACGGCTCGTACCGCTTCAAGTCTGGCTCCTCGAGAATCTTGACCGGTCGCCATTCGCCCACGCCGGTTCCCCCCGGGTCGGTGTACTGCGCACTTTCGGATCCGTCGTCCCACCTCATCCGAAGAATCGCATTGGCCGCCTCTTCGCCAATTCTCGATGCTTCATAGAACTTTGGCATTTTCTTCAGGGCAACAATTCGCCGTCGCCAAGCTTCCTCGACAATGAATGCCTGCTCCGGAAACACGCCCTTCAGAGCCTTCGCCGCCGCCGTCGCAACCGCGACCTCTTCGCTGACGCCGACTTCGTCGGTCATGCCTTTGTACACGAATCCTAATCGACTGCGCCGCACTGCGGAAAATGCGTCCGCTTGAGCGATTGAGGAGATGGCGAGCGCCCGAGCAATCGTCGGTGGTGGAATCATCGCCGACTTCACCACTTTCAGCCCAACTTCATTCCAAAACGTCGCTTCGTCGGCATTTGCCGCCGCGCAAATCGGCAAAGCCAAAACTGTCGCCAAAGCAAACCGAAAATGCATCTTAGCTCTATTGTAGTCTAGGTTAGATTTTCTTCAGAATTGATTCTGGTACAGGCGAACATTCGGAAGGCGCATTACGTTAAGCTATTCGTTCCATGAGCATCTCGACCGACTCTAGCATGATGCCTTTCGAGCAGATTCGGCTCGAGGGTCGTAAGCTCGATCAGAGTTTGCTCGATAAGATTCCCGGCGAGTTCGCCCTCAAGAATCAAGTCCTACCAATCGAAATTGTCGAAGGGCGAATGCTCGTCGCAATCGGATCGCTCGCCTCGTTGCCCGCGGTTTCCGACCTCGAAGTCCTTCTTTCGACGGATGTCGACCCCGTTCTCGCCGATCCGAACGAACTCAAAGCCAAGATCGAGGAAATCTTCCTTGAGCGCATCCTGAGTCAAGTTTCGGGAGCGAACGAAGCCGACTCTTCGGGCGACATCGACGACACCGACGACCTGGCTGACCTCACCAAGATGGCGGCCGAAACGGCGGTCGTCCAGATGGTCAACTTGCTTTTCGCGCAAGCAGTCCGCGATGGTGCCTCGGACATCCACATCGAGCCGTACGAGAGGGAAGTAAAGGTTCGGTTCCGCGTCGACGGCATGCTCCACGACGCGATGAAGCCGCCCAAGCGGATGCACGCCGCGCTGATTTCGCGTATCAAAATCCTTGGCGAAATGAACATCGCCGAACGGCGATTACCCCAAGACGGTCGTATCAAAATCACCATCGCCGGGCGACAAATCGACGTTCGTGTCTCGATTCTCCCTACGGTCTTCGGGGAGCGCGCGGTTATGCGTATCCTCGATAAGGGTACGGCGATGCTTGGTCTCGAAGAGCTTGGCGTCGCGCCGGACGTTCTTGAGCGGTATCGAAAGGTCATCTCTCAGCCCTACGGAATCGTCCTCGCCACCGGTCCCACCGGTGCCGGAAAATCGACCACGCTTTACGCATCACTCAGCGAAATCTGGAGTCCCACGACGAACATCATCACCGTTGAAGACCCCGTCGAGTATCAGGTCGCTGGCATCAGCCAGATGCAGGTGCGCTCCAACATCGGCCTCACCTTCGCCGCCGGACTCCGGTCGATCGTCCGTCAAGACCCTGACGTCATCATGGTCGGTGAAATCCGCGACCTTGAAACCGCCGAAATCGCCATCCACGCGTCGCTGACCGGTCACCTTGTTTTCTCCACCCTTCACACCAACGATGCCCCCGGCGCGGTCACTCGATTGCTCGATATGGGCGTCGAGCCGTTCCTTGTTTCGTCCTCGCTTCTCGGTGTCGTGGCTCAGCGGCTTGTCCGCCGAGTCTGCTCCAACTGCTCCGAGCCATGCGAGGCTCCCGGTCCCGAGTTCATCGAGGCGCTTGGAATCACCGCTGAAGACCTCAAGACCGCGAATTTCCGCAAAGGGCGCGGCTGTGAAAGGTGCAACGGCTCTGGCTACAAGGGCCGGCAAGGGCTTTACGAACTGTTCGTGATGGACGAGAACCTGAAGAAGATGGTCGTCGAGCGTCGCTCGGCCAACGAGATCAAGGCTTACGCGGTCAAGAATCAGGGCCTTCGCCCTCTGCTCATCGACGGAAAGCTGAACGTCCTTGCAGGGAAAACCACGCCAAACGAAGTTCTTCGGGTCTGTCAGAGGGAGGAGCTCTAATTGGGCACGTATTCGTACACCATCCTCGAGCCAACGGGGCAAAGACGGTCGGGAATTCTTGACGCCAAAACCCGGGAGGCGGCGGTCCAACAGCTCACCGCTTCGGGTTCATTTCTGCTCGATCTGAATGAGCAAACTGCTAAGTCCGGCTTTGGTTCTGGTGGCTCGCAAGAGAAGAAGTCTCGTGGTAAGCCATCTCGGGGTGATCTCGCGCTCTTTACGCGCCGAATGGCCGACCTCGCCGACGCCGGACTCCCGCTCGACCGAGTGCTCCAAGTCGTCGCCGAGCAGTCCGAAAATCAACAGCTGTGCGACATGGCCGAAGGCGCCCTCGAAGAGGTTCGGGGTGGACTTTCTGTTTCCGCTGCCCTCGCCAAGTACCCCAAGGTCTTTCCCGAGGTGTTTACCTCTACCCTCGCCGCTGGTGAGGCGTCCGGGCAATTCCCCGAAGTTGCGGCAAGACTCTCCGAGTTCCAAGAGAAGGAAGTCGCTCGCCGCAGTACCATCACGTCCGCGCTCGTTTATCCCGCAATCCTCGCCTTCACCGCACTGGGCGTCATCGCCTTCGTTCTCGGATTTGTCGTCCCAAAGCTCAGCGCGACGTTCCAGCAGCAGGGTGACAACTTGCCCGCTGCGACCAAGCTTCTCATGACCAGCGGCGACTTCCTTACCAAGCAGTGGTATGTCGTCATCGGCGCCATCGTGGGGTTGGTCGTTGCTTATCGCCTCTTGGTCAGCACCGAATCAGGGGCCGAAGCTCGTGACGCTGTCATGCTCAAGCTCCCAGTCGTGGGCAAGATCGTCCAAAAAGCCACCGTGTCCCGCTTCGCACGCGTCCTCGGGACGCTCGTCTACGGAGGCGTTCCCATCCTTGATGCACTTGAGCTTTCGGGTATCGCCGCCGGAAATCGCGTCTTCAAGCGTTCCGCGATCGAAGTCAGAGAGGCCGTTCGTGAAGGCCGCCCCATCGCCGAGGCCATGCGCGATTCCCGGGCATTTCCTTCCGTTCTCAACCACATGGTCGCCGTCGGTGAAGAGACGGGCGACCTGCCCAAGATGCTCAACCGAGTCTCTAATGCGCTCGACTTCGAAGTCGACAACGGACTTCACCGGGCGACCGCACTAGTTGAGCCAGTCATCGTTTTGTTTATGGGGTCGTTCGTCGGCTTCGTCGTTCTCGCCGTCCTTGTTCCCATCATGAACACCGCAACTTTCGTGAAATAACCATGAAACTCTCTCGCAAAAATCACCTCTCACGCGGCTTTACGCTCATCGAGCTTATGGTCGTCGTGCTCATCCTCGCAGTCTTGGCCGCCCTTGTTGCGCCACGGCTCCTCGGTGCCCAAGACCAAGCCAAAATTTCTGCCGCCAAGGCCGATATTTCCTCGATCGGGGGAATGCTCCAGCGATTCCGACTCGACACCGACCGCTTCCCGGCTTCGGAGGAAGGCGTTGCCGCTCTCAGCCAACAACCGAGCGATGCCGACGGCTGGAAGGGACCATACACAGAAAAGGACATCACCAACGATCCTTGGGGAACTCCGTATGAGTACACCTACCCGGGCCCAATGGGCGAAGACACCTATCTGATCCGAAGCTACGGTAAGGATCGACAGGCCAACACCGACGACGATATCACGAACCTGGACATCTAAGAGACTTAATGGTTCGTCGCGGCTTTACGATGATCGAGGTGATGGTGGTCACCGTGGTGCTTGCACTTTTGGCAAGTATCACGGTGCCGCGCATGGTCGCCTACGAATCTGGGCTGCGAACTCTTCGGGACGTCCAAACCATCCAGTCGTTCTGTTCGGATACGCGAAACCTCGCGATGCGGTCGAAGTCAACCTACACGCTGACTTACGACGACACGACGAAGACGCTGACCGCGACTCCGCCGGATGACGATGGCTCGCAGATCATTGGTAGCAACCGGTCCGAATCCACGCCACAGGAAAAGAAGCTCGAGCAAACCTGGAGCATCTCCAATGTGGTTAATCCGCAAGATGAAAACTCCTCGGGCGGAAACTTCGAGGTGCGATTCTTTGGCGATGGCACCGCCGACCCGCGTACGGCGACGTTTACCGAAGACGGTGTCGACTACTCGTTCCGGATCACGCGCGACGGCACTGTGACCCTCACTCGCGGCGCGGGGCCAACCAACAACGACCCAACCGAATGGGAGGCGGGAAATCTTGAAGTCAAGACGAACTAACGCCTTCACCGTCATCGAGGCGCTTGCCGCGGCGGTGTTGGTCGGGATCGGAATTTCGGCGGGGATGGGCGCGCTCTCATCGATGGGCAGTACAGAAATTCGGTTGCGAGAGACCGAAAAGCTGAACCGCCTCGCCCAAGAAAAGCTCGAAGAGATCATCGCGTATGGCAACGTAAGCAACGCCGGAACCGATGGCACCTTCGAAGATTTTGGCGAACCCAACTACGAGTGGACGCTGGAAGTTACGCCTAGCGGAGTCGAAAACTTAGACACCCTTCGGGTCGTCGCCACAAAGTCGCAAGCCGGAACCAATGCGCCAGAAGGGAAGGCGGTTGGATTGCTTTTTACCCCGCCCGTTACGGGGGCAACCCAATGAAGCGGCGCGGAATCACTCTGCTTGAGCTCATGGTGTCGGTGGTCATCACCGCCATCATCGTCGCTGCCGCCGCCCAAGCCACCGCCGTGGCTCTTCGGCACAATGCAGGAGTCCAGGCGTCCCGTGTCGTCAGCGACCGAAATGAGGACTTCGAAGCCAGGCTGAGGCGGCTCATTGAGCTTTCGTACCTCTCCACAGTGACCACTGAGGCATCGAGCTTCTTCATCGGCGGCGACAATACGGGCGATACGGATTCCTCGATGGCGACCGCAGGAGGAGGCCTCATTTTTACCATCCTCGGCGAGAAACTCCCCGCCGACTACTTGGAGTCCACCGACGACTTTGAAACCTTGAACCAAACATACGGGCCGCGCGGAGGAATGACCGAAGTCTCCCTCTCGCTCACCCCGATCGGTAATGATTCTGGATCGCAGACGGGACTGTTCATCCGCCGCCAAACCCCCGCCGACGGAGACCCATCTCAAGGCGGATTTGAATCAGTTTTTGATTCCGGAGTTGAGCAAATCAGCTTCGAATTTTACGACGGCACCGATTGGGCGACGAGTTGGGACACCCAGGCGATGGAGACGCCAAGGCTCCCGGCCGCAGTTCGGGTCACCTATCGGCGCACCAACGATGCTGCCGACCGCATCTTCGTTGTTCGCCTCCCCCTCAGCGATGTCACCCCCGACAATCCGCTGACCCAAACCGGAGGGTCCGCATGAGGCAGCGCGGAGTCGCCTTCCTTCTCGCGCTGGCGGCAATGGCGGTCGTCGTGACCGTCGTCGCCATCGCCGCGCAAAACCAGACCGGTCACGCCCGGTTGGTGATCTCGCGGATCGAGCAAAAGCGAGCCGAGCAAGTCGCCCTCGCCGGGCTCCAGCGGGCACTCGCTGATATCCAAGTGGTTGCCGAAACCACCACCGACCCCGTCACCTTGGATGACGACTGGGCGGCTTTGGGCACGAATGGCTCCGAAGAGTTCATTCTTGGCTCGGATTCGTTCCGGATCCAGATCATCGATAACTGCGCCAAACTCGACCTCAACTCGATCCCCGAGGAGGCACTCAACAACTTCAACTGGACTCAAGAGCAGATCGATAGCTTCCTCGATTGGCGAACCGCCGGGCAATCAAACCGAGCGCAAGGAGCGAAGGACGACTATTACAACGGTTTGACCAAGCCCTACAACGCGCACGAGAATCAGCTTCAGTCCATCTACGAACTGCTCGACATCAAAGGATTCACCCCGCAAAACGTGTTCTATCCGGTCGACAACACGACCTCGACCGTCACCACCGCGAGTTCAACCGATCTCCCGCTCATCGAGCTCGTGACCGTCGACGCATACTCGTCAGCCACAACTCCCGAAGGCGATGGCCGGGTGAACGTAAACAACGCTGGTCTTCAGGCGCAACAATTCTCGCAGCAAGCCCAAATTCCCCTCGCAACCGCGACCCAAATCCTCGCTCAGCGGCAGACTCTCGGCGGGCAATTTCAACGCCTCAGCCAAGTCCTCGCGACGCCCGGCGTCGCGAACAACCAAGCGGTGATCCGTAGTGTGATCGATCGAATGAGTGTCGCAACCGGGAACCGTTTGACCGGCCAACTGAACATCAACACTGCCCCTGCCGAGGTTCTTCAACTCCTCCCCGGACTCACGCCCGATCTCGCAAACCAAATCGTGGATAGCCGCCCAACCGGTGGTTACCGCCTCGTGAGCGAGCTCCTCAGCGTCTCATCCGACTCCAACTTCCTCAACACTTGTGCGGACTACTTCAATGTGAACTCGCAATCGTTCCTCGTTCGGTGCGTCGGCAAGGCTGGCGGCACGGAATACGGAATCGAAGCCGTGATTCAGATCGACGCGGGCGTGCCAAAGATTCTCCGCATCGAACGACCGCCGTATCCCGATTTACCAGCTCAGTGGGGCTGGAGTGACGCGACCACTCAGACATCGCTTTTGGAAAATTAATGGCTCAGAAACAGCAACGTCCACAACTGGTTATTGAATGGGATCGCGATTGGGTCCGGGTTCGATTCGTCGAATCGGGTCAGCGGCGTGAGGCGACCAGCCTTGCCGGAATCGAAGGCGTCGGAGGCAAAACGGCCCTTGTTGTCCTCTCGCGCCGCCTCATTCTTCACCGGGCGATGCCCCTGCCCGACGCCACCCGGGCCGATACGCTGATTGTTCTCAAGCAAAAGCTGGGCGACGTTTTCCCCATTCCGGTCAGCGAACTCGCATTCGACTACATCCCCACCACACGTAAAGGTGAAGAAGGACGCATCTGCGACGTTTTCGCGACCCGAACTTCGGATATCAAGGCCCTTCTGGATAGCTGCGAGGCACTCGGGATTACTGTCCAGCAAATCGTCCCCGCCGAGGCATTTGCCATAAAGGTCGCACAAGACCAAGGACTCACCAGCGGAATCCTTGCCGAGAGATTTGGCGACTTAGTAAGCCTCGACGGCTTCCGCGACGGCGAGCTTGTTTCATCCAAAGTTGTCGGCCTCGATCATCTTGACAGCGAGATCACCCGCCTGAAGGCGATGACCGGCGAAAAGGTGCTCGCGAGCGGCATCGATCTGGGTGGAAGCGAGCAAAAGCTCGGCACCTCGGTCGTGTCCAGCGACATCCCGCTTCTGATTGACCTCGAACCGGAGGAGTACCGCACCAAAAAGGCGGAAGCTGCCCGCAAGAAGAACCACCGCCAAGCGTACATTGTGTTCGCCGGCGGCCTTTGCGTCGCACTCTTGGTGGGGAACGCCATCATCGAGCGCAACGAGAAGCGGGCAAAAGGCGAAGAGGGCGCCAAGAAGCTCCTCAAGATGTCGAAAATGGTGCTAACCGCCAAACAAGCTGAACTCACCAAGATTTCGCCAAAGGCCAAACAGCTACGGCTCGGATTTGAACCCGCCCAAAAGACGAGCGACATCACCAAGGTCGCCTCGATGCTGGTGCCCAAGGGCGCATGGCTGACCGGCCTGACACTAGAGCGCGGAAAGCTCCTCCAGCTTCGCGGTAGCGCAAAAAGTTCTGGGGTGGTCGCTCAATATGTTGGCGAATTGACTAAACAATCGCGTTTCCGAGACGTTCGACTTGTATTCGCAAACGCAGGCGAGATTGAAGGTCAAAAAATTGTTCAATTCAGCATCACCGCGTTTCCGGTCGGAAACCTCCCTCTTCTCGAAACCAGTAAGAAAAAGAAATGATCAACTTTCGCGATCCCAAAGACCAGGTTCCTAGCCTCCTTGCGGTGGTTGGGATGGGCCTCATGGCGGCATCGGTGGTTGGTCTATTCATCCTTCCGACAATTCCGACCAAACCCAAGCTGAGCCCAATCTACATTGAGGCCGGTAAGGTTGAAACCGCCAAGAAGCGCGCCGAAGAGGACATTGATAAAGACAAAGCTCTCATGAGCAAGCACCTCTGGACGTCCAAGCCCGCCGACGTGACTCCAGTTGCTCTCGCAAAAATAAGCGAAATCGTGGCCTCCACAAAGCTTAATCTCATCTCGTTTAGGCCTCAAAAGGGCGTCGAAAGTGCCGCCCTGCTGCAACTTCAATACAACTTAGCGGTTGACGGTCCGTATACAAATGTAGCGACCCTGCTCGACAGAATTGAGAAGTCGGACGCAAAACTCGCGGTGAATTCCGTACAGTATGCGGCGGCCGAAGGAGAGTCCGACAAAGTGACCGCAACCATCGGTCTCGTCGCGTTCAGCGAGATTCCCAAAAAGAACTCGGATCCCAAACCAACGGCTCCCAAAACCGAGGACGTGAAAAAGAGTGGCTAAAGTACAAGCGCAGAAGAAGAAAAGCTCCCTCCCGATCTTGATCGGCGTGCTTGTCGTCGCCACAATTTTTGGCCTCTCTGGAGGCAATCAGGCTCCCACCACCAAGAAGAAGGGTTTTGGGATGGGTGCATTCCCATCCGCTACCAAGAAGAAAAAGGGCGATATTGAGTTTACGAAGGAAGACGAAACGGCAAGGTTCGGTGCCGTCGATACTGCCGCCACCAACGCTTTCAAACCCCAGATTGTTCGCCGTGATGTAAATAGCCAACTCCGCACCGGAGCGAGCAACGGCATTCCGCCGCTCTTCGCGGGTGGCGAGGCGGGTTGGACCTACACCGGAAACATGGAAGTCGAAGGGAAGCCAAACGCGCTTCTAGAGAACTCAGGTACGGGTGAAGGGGTGTTCCTCAAGCCCGGTGAGAAATGGAAAGCCCTTACGCTCGTCAAAGTCAATGAGGATTCCATCGTACTGGATGGCCCCGGAGGCTACCGAAAGACCGTTTACTTCAACGCCAACACCGAGGAGGCGCCCGCCGAAGTCGCGCCTCTCAACCCGATGCAACCGGGTAACCCCCGCATGGCCGGTGCCATCGGCAACGGCGGCCTCATGGCCGAGCAAAACAATCTCAACTCTCTCCCTCCCGTCGAAGGCTTCGGCGGAAATGATCGTCAAGGGCGGCGCAGCCGCAGGAATTCGCAATGAGCAATCAAAACACTCGACATCTCGCCCTCGCCCTCGCATTCGTGATGGGCTCGAGCGCGTTCGCCCAGTTTGATTTCGGCGGCGGCACCACGTCGGGTGGCGGCGGCGGATCAAGTAGCTGGCAAAGCATGGTGAAGTCCAAAGCCAAAGTGAAGCTCGACTTCCGAAATGCGAATGTCGACTTGGTGCTGGGCATGCTCCAAAAGACGAGCGGAATCACGATCATCAAGGATCCGTCCCTCACGGGACCCATCACGATCACGTCGGCTGGCCAAGTTGACATCAAAACCGCACTCACGATCCTCGAAAAGACCCTGAACCTCAAGGGTTACGACATGACCGGCGAATCGGGAATGCTCATCATCAAGAAGCGTGATCAGCGCGGCGGCGGAGGTATGGGAATGGGGCAAGGGATGCAAATGCCGAGCTTTGACATGAGCCAGTTCCAACAGCCGCAAACCAAGCTCAAGATCTACCCAATCAAATTTGCCAATGCGACCCAAGTCTCGCGAGTTGTCAATGAGGTCTTCGCATCAAGCGGTCAGCAAAGCACGAATCCGTTCGCTGCCATGATGGGCGGCGGCGGAGGAGCCACCTTCCAATTCGGCGGTAACCGAGGCGGCGGACGATTCGGTCAACAAGGCGGCGGCTCTAACCCCTTCAGCATGATGGGCCGGGGCCAGCAAACCTCCAACGTCCGCGCATCTGCCGATGACTTCTCCAACAGCGTCATCGTCAACGCCCCCGACAAAGAGCAACTCGAAGTCGAGCGCGTGATCAAGCAGATCGACAAAGAGACCGATCAGCCGCAGAAGACGGTGGTGTACAAGCTTGAGTTTGCAACCGCCCAAGAAGTCGCGCCGACCATCCAAAACGTCCTCACCAACAACGCCCCTCGGGGTCGAGGCGGAGTTACCTCCTCGGGTTCAAATATTGGCGATCGCTTCCAGCAAGCGGCACGCTTTGGCTCGACTCAGGCCGCCTTCGGAACAGTAGCATCGGACGCCCGCACCAACTCGCTGGTCATCACGGCCACCGAAGAGAGCCAACTGATCGTCGCGCAGGTCATCAAGGACATCGACAAGCCAGTCGATTTCCAGAACACCACGTTCGTCTTCCCGCTCAATAATGCTCGGGCTGACGACATCGCGAACCTGCTTAATCAATCATTCGGGCAGCGACAAGGAACGAACCGAAACACGCGAAACGCGACCCCGAACCAGCAACGTCAGAACACGGCGAACGCGAACCGCGGTAACGGCGGCGGGAACCAAAACCGGCTCGGTGGATCGATCGATAACAACGAGATGTTCCTCGACCTCGAAAACCCCGAGGCAACTTCGGGCGAGCTGATGACCTCGGTCGCCGCTCAGGGCGGAGGATTCTTCGGCGGCTTTGGTGGTGGTGGTGGTGGTGGAGGATTCAACCGTCAAAACCAAAACCAGCAAACCCAGACCGGCCGAACCGCCGACGGTCGACTCGTGCCGGTCCGCGATCTCACCGGTCAGATCACTGCGATCCCCGATCCGAATACGAACTCGATCATCATCGTCGGTAACCCTGATTCCGCCGCGATCATCAAGCAGATTCTTGAGCAACTCGACAAGATCCCCGAGCAGGTCATGATCGAAACGATCATCGTTGAGGCCAACCTTGATTCGACCAACCGACTCGGTGTCGAATGGAACTACACCACACAAAACCTCTTTGGCACCAACGGCCAAACGGGCTCGGGCGGAACCGGATTCAACCTCCAGAACGCAAACCCTCCCGCGACGGGATTCCGCTATACGATCGGTGGAGCCGGACTGACCGCGTTCATGAACGCGATTCAAACCGACACGAAGTTCCAAATCCTATCGACGCCGAGAATCTTCACCTCGAACAACACGCAAGCGCAGATCAACATCTCCCAGTCGATCCCGTACGTCGTCAGTTCGCGAACGGATAACAACGGAAACATCCTCTTCAACTATGCGTTCCAAGACGTGGGAATCGTCCTCACTGTCACCCCGCGCATCACCGCCAACGGCTACGTGACGATGGACGTCAACCAAACCGCGAACGACCTCCAAGGCTATACGGATTTCAACGCGCCGATCGTTAACCAGCGCGAAGCCGACACCGTTGTGAGCGTCAAGAGCGGCGAGACAATCATCCTCGGCGGAATCATCCGAAATAGCGTTTCGGCGACCACCAACAAGGTGCCGATCCTTGGCGACATTCCGCTCCTTGGCAAGCTCTTCCAATCGAGCAACAAGACTACGAATAAGACCGAGCTTCTGGTGCTTCTCACGCCGAGAATCGTGCATGATGAAGACGAGGCAAGGAAACTCCGCGAGGAGCAAACCAAGAAGCTCTCGAAGGTGAACCAGGATTCTCTGAACCAGGTGATCCCGCCGGAGAACACAAAAACCGAAGTGAAACCAACTGAACCGCCGAAGAAGGCGGGCGGAGGCAATTAAGATGAAAAAACTCATACTCACCCTCGTTATTGCGGTCACCGCATGCGCAAGCTTTGCCCAAGGCGGAGGTTTCGGTCGCCAAGGCGGAATGATGCGCGGCATGGACAGCCCGCTCATGATCCTCACCCGTGAGGACCTCAAAGAGTCGATCTACGCTGATCTCGGTCTCAACGATGACCAGAAGCTCAAGTTGGCCGAGTACTTCGCTCCCGATGCAATGCGCGAGCGAATGATGTCCGTCTTCCAAAACTCGGGCCTCAGCCGCGAGGATTTCGGCACCGATGAGGGCCGAAAGAAGATGGCCGACATCATGGCCAAGCAACAAGAGTCGATGAAGAAGGAAATCGAGGGCATGATGACCCCCGAGCAAGTCAAGCGACTTGGACAAATCTATCTTCAAGTCAGCGGAAACCGCGCGATCCTCAATAAGGACGTCGCCAAGGCTCTCGAAATCACGTCGGCTCAACAAGAGAAGATCGATGGCTTGCAAAAGGCATCGGGCGACGCAATGCAAGCGCTCTTCCAAAAGATGCGCGACCAAGAAATCACCCGCGAAGAGCTTCAAGAGAAGATGAAGAAGAACAACGACATCATGAATGTCGAACTCGGCAAAGTTCTCACCGACAACCAGAAGGCCAAGCTCACCGAAATGGGCGGCAAGAAGTTCGTCGTCAAAGAAGGCTAAGCCCTTCAAGCTTCAACTGCAAAAGCGGTAGCAATCTTTGCTGCCGCTTTTTGTTTCTCGGCCCCAACTCGGTAACCTCACGAAACCATCATGGCGCACGAGCTTCGATTCCGGCAGGTCCACCTCGACTTTCACACCTCCGAGCACATTCCGGGAATCGGATCTGAGTTTGATCCCGACCGGTTCGTTCACACCCTCAAAGAAGCCGCCGTCGATAGCATCACTTGCTTCAGCCGGTGCCACCACGGCTACATCTATCACGACACAAAGTTTCCGTATCGCCACCCGCACCTCACCTGCAACCTCCTTGTCGAGCAGATCAAGGCGTGTCACAAAGCCGACATCAAGGTCCCGGTTTACATCACGGTTGGATGGGATCACCTTCAATCAACCCTCCATCCCGAGTGGAACCAAGTCGATGCAACGGGCAAGTTGCGCGGCCGTGAGCCACTTACCAATGGATGGGGGTGGTACTACCTCGACTTCGCCTCCAGCTACGTCGATTTCCTCGAGGAGCAAGTCGCCGAAGTCTGCGAAATGCTCGGCGACGAACTCGACGGGGTCTTTTTCGACATCATTCACCAGCTCTATGTGCACAGCGCCGCCTGCATGGCAAGATTCGACCAGCTGGGTTGGGACCCGACCAGCGTCGCCGACCAAAAGCGGCTCGGCTTCCTGCTGCTCAAAGAACTCACCGACCGCCTCTATGGAGTCGTGAGGAGGTACAGCAAGACCGCGACGGTCTTCTTCAACGGCGGCCATGTCGGGCCCGATTTTCGCGAGCGGCTCGCGGGATACACCCACATGGAGGTCGAGTCGCTTCCCTCCGGGGGATGGGGCTACATGCACTTCCCGATCACCGCGCGCTACACTCGCACGCTCGGTCTCGATTTCCTAGGTATGACCGGAAAGTTCAGCGAGTCTTGGGGGCATTTCCAGAGCTACAAAAACGAGGCCGCCCTCGAGTACGAATGCTTCTCAGCCCTCGCCCAAGGTGGCAAATGCTCCGTGGGCGACCAACTCCACCCGCGCGGAATGCTCGACGCTGCTACCTACAAGCTCATCGGCAGCGTCTACCGGCAAATCCGCGATGTCGAGCCTTGGTGCGTCGGCGCGCGGGCGATCACCGAGATCGCGGTCGTGAACTCCGAGGCTTATCCCTCCGTCAACGAACGGATGGACCCTCGAAACCTGGGTGCGGCGAGAATCCTCATCGAGGGGCGTCATCAGTTCGATTTCGTCGATCTCCGCGCGGACCTCTCTCAATACTCCGTTTTAGTCCTGACCGATGGGTTGCCCCTCTCCAGCGAAGATGTCGAAGCCGTCCAAGTATTCATGAACCGGGGCGGCTCCGTAATCGCCGCTGGCCACACCCTGCTTGAACAGCAGGGTAACGTACACGGTGTCTTCAAGTCTGCGGTCGAAAAGGTCGATGGGGAACTCCCGTTTTCGCCCGACTTCCTCCGCCCCATCGGCGAGGAAACTGATTACGTGATGTACGAGCGAGGCCTTTCCCTCACCCCGGCCAACGGCGCCGAGGTGCTGGCAACAATCTCGGAGCCGTACTTCAACCGCACTTACGCCACCTTCTGCTCCCACGCCCACACTCCGGTGAACGCCGCTACTTCCAAGCCCGGAATCATCAAAGGCGGGAACGTCGTCGTCTTCGCGCACCCGATCTTCAGCATCTATGCTCAGCACAGCATGAGCTTTCATCGCGACCAAGTACTCCAAGCGCTCAAATCACTCCTTCCAATTCCGCTGGTGGAGGTCGACGGACCCACGAGCCTCCAGGCAACGATCACGCGCCAAGAAAACCGAAAAATCCTTCACCTGCTTCACTACATCCCCGAGCGACGAGGCCTAAAGTTCGATGTCATCGAAGACCGCATGGTGATCAAATCCACCGAAGTCCGAGTTCGGGGCACCGCCACCAGAGTCACGATTGTTCCGACCGGGGAAGATCTGCCCTTCGAGCAACGCGGCGATCAGGTCGCCTTCACCATTCCTCAAAGCGATGGGAAGCTCATGATCTGCATCGAATAGAGCTTCCCGACCGAAACAACAATTAGGCTTCTTGAACCTTTCCTGGGCACTTCTCGGCGACTTCCAAAAGTCCGCCGGGAATCTCGGCGACGTTCTGATACCCCGCCCGTCGCAGGATAGAAACCGCAATCGGCGACCGATTTCCGCCTGCACAGTGAACCACCACCCGCGAATCCTTCGGCACCTCTTCGAGGCGAGACGAAAGGTATCCAAGCGGAATGTGATGCGCATTCTTCATGTGCTTCTCGTTCCACTCGTTGATGCCGCGCACGTCAAGCACGAACTCCTCGCCCGTCACCTGACCGCAGGTCGTTTCGATAAACGGTTCGCCTGCACCCGGCGCTGGCATCCAGCCACTCACCACATCGAGGCCAATCGTTGCCATATCGCGCGCCGCCGAGTCGGCTTGCTCTTGCGAATCCGCGATCACCACGACGGGATCGTCGTATTTCAGGAGCCACCCCGCCCAATTGGTCAGTCCCTTATTGCTCGGCAAAGCCAGCGATCCGGGAACGTAATTTAGCCGAATCGAGGAACCCGAACGGACATCCACAACATCCTTTTTTCCAACCGAAGCGACCCGAGCGATGCGCGGCAACGAACCCAAAACGCGCGGGCCCTTCTTGTTCCGCATCTTCATCTCTTTGAAGTAGAACGGCGGCTCGGGTTGGCCCTTCAGAACCTCTTCGACGAATTGATCCTCGCTTTTGATCTGGAACGCCCAATTTGCCTTCCGCTCGTAGCCCAGCGATGTCACGGGAGAGCCTCCCAACGACTTTCCGCAGGCGCTTCCCGCGCCATGCGCTGGCCAAATCAGGAGAGAATCGGGCAGGGAAGCGGTCGCCTGGATCGATTGAAACAGAATCCGGGCGCCTTTCTCCATCGTTCCCTCAAAGTTAGCGGCGCGCTCTAGAAGGTCGGGTCGACCGACATCGCCCGCGAAGATGAAATCACCAGTAAAGAATGAGTGCGGCTCTTCGCTTGCGGGGTGGTCGGTCAGAAGAAACGACATATGCTCGGGCGTGTGGCCCGGCGTATGAACCGCCTTCAACGAGAGATTTCCGACCTTGATGATGTGAGCGTCCTTCATGAGGGTCACGTTTGGATCAGTCGAGAATTCGTAGGTCCACTCCGGGCCGCCCTCGTCACTCAGAAAGACTTTCGCTCCAGTCGCCGCCGCGAGCTCTCGCGTGCCCGAAAGGTAATCGGCATGGATGTGCGTTTCGGTGATGTGCGTGATCCGCAATCCCTCGGCGGAAGCCATTTCGAGGTACTGAGCGATGTCGCGAAGCGGATCGATAACAATCGCCTCTCCGGTCTTTGCGCATCCCACGATGTAGCTAGCTTGGGCGAGTTTAGGTTCGAAAAAGTTGCGAATGATCATGCTTTCACTGTTGGGGTTGGTTGACAAGTTTGGGATTTGTTCCAAGGAAGTTTAGCCAGTCCGATCGCCATCGGGCAGAGATTTGTGATCCCAGCGAAGGTGAGTCCACCACCGACGAACATCGCTAAGTAAACCCAGGATGTGCTCACCGAAACCGCGAGCACCGTACCCGTGAGTACCAAGATACCTGCGGCGAGTCGCACTTGGCGTTCGAGGCTCCAGCGGGAGCCGCTGGTGGCAACCACTGGCCCGCCGTTTGCGATCCAAGCGCTTGTGCCGCCTTCAACGAGCAGAAGGCCGTCATGCTTGCCGTCAAGCATTTCGCAAGCAATTCCGGCTCGCGTACCGGCTTGGCAAAGAACCGCGACTTGACCTCCCTGGAAGTCGGCGATACGGTGATCCACTTCTTCGAGCGGAACATTCATCGCCTTGGGGACGTGACCTGCGGCGTACTCGCCGGCAGATCGGACATCGATCAGCTTGATCGGCTCTCCTGCCGCGAGGCGAGCCGAAAGCTCCTGAACGGAAATCGTTTTGTTCATGGTTATTGAGCTAGAGACGCTGGCGCACCAAAATGATTCACGCCAAGTTTGTAAAAAGTATAAATCGCCACCATGACGATCAGATAGGCAAACGCCGATTTGAGGTTGCTTGCCTTGACATGCGGTCGCAAGGCGAGCCCAATTCCCATTCCCAGCAGGGAAACCGCCACGACGCCCGAAAGCATTGACCATGGGTAGGGGCGTTGAAGGTCAGAGGTGATCGCCGCCAGAGATTGGGTGCTGATGATCGCTAGCGATGTGGGGATCGCGCGCGGCATTTCGATGCCAAGCCCCAAGGTCAGCAACGGAACAATCAAGAAACCGCCCCCGGCTCCCAACAGCCCGCCGAGCAGCCCGACCCCCAATCCGCTCAGGATCAATCCGGGCGTCTGGAGTGGCCTCGGCTCCTGACGTGGCGGGCGCAACATCCGGAACGCGACCACTACCATCAACAACCCAAATGCCAGCAATGTCGCATCGTCCTTGCTCATCGGGCCGATACGGTCGGGAATCATCGGAAGAACGAGCTTCCGCGCCGAAACCGAGCCAATCGCCGCAGGAACGCCCACCGCGCCAATCGCTCGCCAATCCAACCGTCCCGATCGTAACTCGAGCAGAACTGCAACCAGACTTGTCGCTCCGACCACGAGAAGGGAACCGCCGGTCGCTTCGCTCGGCTTCACTCCAAAGAGGTTCACAAGGATCGGAAGCGTCAAGATGCCCCCGCCTCCGCCAAGGAGACCGAGGGTCAATCCCATCGCCAAAACTGCTAACCACGCCATATGAAACCAAGAGTCAAGTTCGATGCAAAATGATTCGTAGGTAAACTCAAACCGTCATGACTTCCGTGCTTGTTAACCTCTCCGCGAACCCCGATCAGGTGGCTCAGCCGTGGGTTTGGCGCATCAGCCGCGAGCACAACGTAAAGGTCAGCATTGTCAAAGCGAACATCGATGCCGACTTCGGCACCATGCAACTCGACCTGAGCGGCGAAGTCGAAGACATCCAGCGCTGCATCGCTTGGCTGATGACAACAGGGCTCCATGTGGAAGCCCTCAGCCGCGCCGTCGGTGCCTAAGCATTTCGCCCGCTTGATCGCAAACTTCAGCGCCGCGTACCCGTCGATCTGAAAGTGATGGATGCGCACTTTGTGCGTTCCTGAACTCAGTTTAAGAGTTTTTGAGTACGTCGTCGGCCCCTGATAGTGCCACTCCGAGCAGATGACGTTGTCCTCATCGACCACTGCCACAATCCCATCGTCGCCCGTCACTTCCAAGGTATAGCGCCCTTCGGGCACGGTAAACGTGCCGTTCGCAATGGTGCCGAAATGAGTCTTCGGAACCCCTTTCACGAACGCTCCATACCCCGCGAAGTCCAGCTTATCAACTTTGACATCTACGCCCGGAGCGAGGGCCGAAGGCTGGTCGTAACCGCGCTGATGCTCACGTGGATCCTGGGTCTTCGGGTCCCATGGGAAGAAGTGCAAATCCCACGCCTGCTTAACATCAAAGACCTCATGCTTAAGCACAATCGGCGTTCCTTTTGGGGTCTTGATACCGCGATAATCAGTCGTCTCGCCGCCGGTGTAAACCAGCACAAGTTCTCGCTGCGGATCGCTCTCCTCGGCATTGGACCGCACCCACACCGACCCCGGAACCGCGCCGCCGATGCTGTTCTTTATCTCAAATCCAGTGACCGATTTGACGCGGTACTGACCCTTTGGGCCAAGCACCGAGATCTTCTGCCACCCGTTCTCGACCACCTTGGTCGGAACCAACAGCGGCGCCCGATAGTCCACCGGCCCCCATTGATCGATCCGGAGATCCGCCCTCGAGCCAGCGCGAGACAACGGCATCATGCCGCCCCTGAGTGGCTCAGTAGAAAGCTCTTCCCACACATTCTCTTCGTCCCGGGGGTCCCAATCGGCAATCGCACGCTTCGCGGCGGGAGCCTCACAAGAGTTGTCGCCAATGTCAAACGTATCCGGGAGGCCGCCGTTCTTAGCGTCCGTATGAAGGCAGTTCTTGGCGAACCGAACGTTTTTGCACGAAGGATCGACCCCGAAAATCGTCCCAAAAGTATTGTTGTTCTCGAACAGCACGTCCTCCGTTCGGGTCAGCGAGAGCTTCGCATCGCCGATCGAGTTGTCCTTGATCACCCAACCCATGCTTCGGGTATCCCGAGTCTTCGGGTACCCCCAGTTCGGGTCCTGCTTTTCGTTTGCCCAGATTCGAATCGCGTTCTTGTTTCCCGAAAACAGGTTGGCTTCGACGGTCATATTTTGGCCATGCTCATGTGCGATGCCGTCCTCGTTCCCCATGATCGAGTTCCCGGCGATGAGCGTGTCGTAGCTGTAGCCCGTCCAGAATCCGTGCCAGCAGTTATCGGCCCGGTTGTTCACAAACTTATTGCGGCTAAATGTCGCTTCAATCCCGTTTGTCGGGGCGTCACTAAAGTCGTTACCGTAGACAAGATTGTCGTTGCAGCCCCCTTTGCCAGAGTCCATCGTGGTCTGCCCGGCCCAAAGAAAGAAGCCATCGCCGCCGAATCGCGCTGAGTTGTAAGCGAAGACGTTTTTATTGCACTGTTCGAAAACGAGAATTGCCGCCGAGTCTTGGCCCCGATTGTAAACCCCGTGCGAGTACCCCCGAACGCAGTAATCGAGGTTGTTGTGCATGATGCGGTTGTTCGACGAGCGGTACATCCCGAGTCCGATCGCGCTCATGTAATTGATTCGCGAATTCCAAACCAATCCGCCCTCGGACCGGTTCATCATCAAGCCACACTGACCGCCGTACGCCTTCAAGCCCTTGACCTCGAAGCCAGTCACGCCATCCAGATACACCCCCGCGCCGTACCGGAACCATTCGCGCTTCTCATTGTTGTGAAAGCTCATCCAATCATTCAGATCTTCTTTTTCCGGAGTCGAGCCCAGTTTCTGCTTCCAGTTCCAGCTCACGTCGCAATTAATCAGCTTGAGGTTCTTGCACTTCTCGGCCAGAATCGCGACCTTGTAGCCGCTCACCGTCAGGTTCTTGATCGTGATGTTGCTTCCCTCGATCCGCACGCCTAGCCCTTTTCGCTGATCGGGCTCGACCGTCTTTGCCGAACCGCGCAATGTTACGCCAGTGAAGTCCAGTGTGATGTCGTTGCCTGAGATCGTGTAGGCTGACTTTTGAAGGTTGGCTTCGGACGACCTGATGTATTCACCCGGCTTCGTGGGGACGGATTGGGCGAGAAGAAGGCTGAGGATGGGAATCATGGCAGTCGGGCGTCGTGGTAATCCTGGTGGCGGTTCAACAATTCGTAAACATGAGTCGGCGATAGGCGACCTTCCAAGAGGTTTCCACCGCAGGGCGCATTGTCATCGACTGTTTTAAGAAAGGCTCGCAACTTCGCCCGGCTTTCACGCCACTGAGTCGCCGCCGAATCAAGGTCGACGGAGCCAGACGGAGCAAACATCCCCGGCATAAAGGCGGTCTGTCCCGCGGGCTTTAGTAGCGCCTTCATGATGAAGCTGTAGAAAATCGTCGTCTTCGCGGCTTTACCCGCCATCTTGGCGGCAACTTCGGCGTTGATCATCTTGTTGTAGATGCCCTCCGTGATCGCCATATGCTCCAGAGCCATGCTCGGAGAAAGGCTCTTGCCAACGGGTGCGTTCAACTTGTCGGCAGGATACGCGTGAATCTTTGCGATCATCGCCTCCATTCTTTGGTCAAGTTGATCGAACTTTGCGGACAACTCGGGACTCATGCCGAGAGTCTACACCTGCGGTAACCTGTCAACGTGAGTGAAACTTCTCGTTGGCGCGAGTTCTTCGACGCCCAAGCCGCCACCTACGACGAGAACCCCTTCACCCAGCACACCGCCGCCGAAGTCGACTTCTTGCTCAGCCTCTATCCCATCTCCCCGGGGGCCGAGATCATCGACCTCGGATGCGGAACTGGTCGCCACAGCATCGAACTTGCCCGCCGCGGGTACAAAGTCACCGCCGTTGATTTCTCCGCCGAGATGCTCGCTATTGCCCGGACCAAAGCGGACGGAGTGGATATCAACTTCATCGAGGCCGACATCCGAAAGCTCGACCTCGGAAAGCAGTTTGACCTCGCGATCTGCCTTTGCGAAGGTGGCCCCGGCCTCATCGAGCTCGGCGAAGACCCCTACCAGCACGATCTCGAAATCTTTGCCTCAGCTCAGCGCCACCTCAAGCCAAATGCCGCCTTCGTGCTCACCTGCCTCAACGGATACTCCGCGATCCGGCAGATGAAGGATGAATTCATCGCCGACGGTCGATTCAACCCCGCCACCATGATGAGCAATTATGTCGATGAATGGGCACTGCCAAGCGGCGTTCAACAGTTAACTATTCATGAGCGGCTTTTTATCGCTCCCGAGGTGAGCCGAATGCTTGTTCAAAGCGGATTTATGGTTGATGCGGTGTATGGTGGAACGGCTGGCTATTGGGGTCGGCGCCCCCTTAGCCTCGATGAAGTTGAGGCGATGTTCTGTTGCCGCAAAAAGTAGCGACGGGTAGCTTCCGCTGGTTCTTGCCGTGGTTCCTACTTGCCTGGCTCATCGCCGTGGTGCCGCTCTTCCTATTTCATTCCGTGCCCGGAGTGGACACTCCGAACCACTTGGCCCGCCTCCACGTCCTCGCCACCCTGAGCGACCGCCCGACGCTTCAAGAGTTCTATCGCATCAACTTTGTGGTGCTTCCCAACCTCGCGATTGACCTCCTCATCACGCCGGTCCTGATGCTCACCAAGGTGAACGCGATGCTGTTGATGAAGATCTTCATCGCAAACCTCATCGGACTTTCGGGGTTCGGATTCGCCTGGATCAACCGAGAAATCACCGGAAAGTGGTCCGCCTATGGCCTCTTCGGTCTCGCTTTCGCCTACAACTACATCCTCGGATTCGGGTTCATCAATTACCTGTTCGGGCTCTCGCTCGGGCTAATCAGCTTCGCGCTATGTCTGCGGCTCGATACCAAGCCGCTTTGGCAAAACCTGGCTCTCGTCCTCATATGCCCGCTCATCGCCCTCAACCACCTGATGGCGTTCGCCCTATTCGCCATCAGCTTCGTGGCGCACGGGTTCTTCAAGCCAAACCACCGGTTCCAGGGCTGGCCTGGACTCATCGCCGGAACCTCGCTCGTCCTTGTTCTCATTCGCCTTTCGCCCGTCTCCGAGCGAGCCCCGGTCTATTGGCGCCCATTCTCCGAGCATTTGGTGCGGCTCGCGTCGCCCCTTGTCATCGGGAAGCCGATGCTGGACTACGCGTTCCAAATCCTCCTCCTCGCGCTGATCGGCTACGGAGTTTATCGAAAGAGCTTCCGAGTGCCGACTGAAGCCAAAGTCACCGGAATCGCATTCCTCCTCATCGCCCTCTTCGCGCCCCACCAAGCCTTCACAAGCGCGTTCATTTTCGCCCGAATCCCAGTCTGGCTCATCCTCATCTACTTCGCGCTGGTTGAACTCCCCTTGCGCCGCGTCGGCGTCGTGCTCGGAATCCTCTCCCTCCGATCCCTCGACATTGGAACTCGATTTCTCGGCATGAATCCCGAAATCGATCAGATTCGCGCTGACCTCAGGCAGATTCCCGATGGTGCGATGCTCTACCAAGCCGCGGGGCGGGGAAGTATGCCCCTGGAACCCGAGGGCTGGAACCCTTCGCTCCTCCACGCCTCGTGCCTCGTGCTCCTCGATCGCGACGTGTACGTCAACAACCTCTTCACCATCCCCTCCCAGCAGCCCCTCAACGACGTTCCCGGGCTCGGTGCGCCCTTCCGCGACCGCTATATGAGGGGGCCGTTTGAGAAAATGGTGCAAAAAGAAATTGACGATGTCCGGTCCCGGCAAAGTCGCCTCCCCGATCCGAATCTCCGCGATCGGGCCACCTACCTGCTGATCCTCAAAGCCAAAAAAGCTCCCGCCGTGCCCGCCGATGCCGAGATCATCGCGAATCGCGCCCGCTACACGCTTTACCGATTGCGCTGAGGTGTGGTAATATCTTTGCTCACTCTCGTGTGCGCGGGTGGTGAAATTGGTAGACACGCTACCTTGAGGTGGTAGTGCTCACAAGGCGTGAAGGTTCGAGTCCTTTCCCGCGCACCAAGCTTTCTTCTGTAAAAGCAAGAGGCTTCCAGATTTCCTCCGAAGTCGTTAGACTTAGGGCACATGCTTCTGCAGGCTTTTCTCGTCGCAAGCCAATCCCAAACCGTTCAAGCCGAGGCCGTTGGCACCGGAAAACCAATGGTTGCGATTCCCGGCGGGCCAGGATTCAGGGGAAGATCGCTTTGGGGCATTGGCTTCGGCATGCGCGCCAGCCTCAAAACCTATCTTTTCGATCAACACGGCACTGGGGCGATCCAAACCAAGGCCAGTTGCCCGATTTCCCTCGACGGAACCATCCAAGACCTCGAACTGCTTCGTAAGCAGAAAGGGCATAAGAAGTGGATCGTGCTCGGCCAAAGTTGGGGAGTGATTGTCGCAATGATCTACGCAGCGCGCCACCCCGAGGCAGTCGAGCATCTAGTGCTGACCAGCGTTCCGGGACTCGACCTGGACGGATTCGTGCTCCAGCAAAACCTAGATAAAAAGATCCCCAACGAAGTTCAACGAACCTTTATCGATATCGAACTCGATCCGTCCATAAGCCCCGAAGAGAAGCTCCGGAGGCAAGTTCCTGCCGCGATGCCCTACTACTTTTTCGACGTTGAGCAAGGGCAACAAGCTCTTGCCAAGGCCCCGGCGAACCTGTTCGCTCCACACATCTTCCTCGCCCTTCAAAAGCACATTCTTAACTCGCAGGCCTACCGCGCCGACCTTGCGAAGCTACGGAAGACCAAGTTCCCGGTGACCATGATTCAGGGCCACCAAGACCCGTGCGGCTCCGCGATGCCCTTCCTCCTAAAAGACGATTACCTCCCTCAGGCAAAAGTACAACTCATCTCGCGATGCGGGCACTTCCCATGGATCGAAGAGTCGTCCCTATTCTTTGGCAAACTCCACGACGCCCTCAAACTCAAGCAGCCCGCCTGGCTGGACGAGAGGCACGGTAACGAAAAGGCTATCGATGCCGAATCGGCACTTCGGACAAAGAACAACTGGCCCTTCGGTCCGAACTAGCTAATTGCGCCGCACCTCAGTGCGAATGCGAGTGGAGATAGTGATCGGCCAGCGCGTCGCCCCCGAAATCTTCCGAATAATCCCGCCAAACCGTGTGGATGTGGTTCGCATCGTTCTGCGTGTTGTCGTACTCGATCAAAAACCGACTTCCCTGAATCCGGTAGTAGTGCTTCTCGCCCCGCTTCGCCGAGCCAAGCCAGGCAAACTTCACCTCCGGATCACCCAATGCCCGAGCCAGTCGCCGCTTCTGCTCGGGCGAGGTCTGCACCTCCGCATGAGCCTTCAGCAGCGCCTCCAGCGCCTGCTTTTGGACCGAATTAAAGCCCTTTATGCTTACTCCATCGTGGTGATCCAAGCTCGCGCGGCGCTTATTCCCCGTCACAATATCCGCCGGAGCCTCTGCGGAAACAATTGCCGCCGCGCGCTGCTCTGGAGTCAAGGATTCTAAAAGCGCATAGCCCAGTTCTTGCTCCTTGCGGAGCAGAGCCGTGCCCGTTTTCGGACCCTGCCGAACCTCCCCCGGATTCGATCCCAGAAACTGCGGCGTACTCGCCACCATTTGCCCTTTATCAAACGCAAACGTCAGCGAGAGGTGGTGCCCCTCGTACCGAAATCCCCATCGATCCGAACTCGACGGCTCCCCATAAAATGCGAACCAATACTTCTCGGGATCGCGCCCCATATTGTTGTTTTCGATTTGCCGCAGAACCAACTCAAGTTGCCGAATCCCGTCCGTCTTGCGGTAACCCTCTTCGCTCAAGACCGTTCGCAGAAGGTTCTCCCCCGCCTTCCGCTGAACGTCGTTCATCTCCGCCCACGCGACCCCCTTGCGGTTCAAAGGAACGTATGCCCATTCGAACCTCTGTGTAGAAGTAAACGGCACCACCGCCGCCCCGCGCTGAGTCTCCGAAAGCGTGCCCAAAAACTCTTTCGCCGCACGAACTGTCGGATGCTCAGGGCGAAGCGCCACCGCCACTGCCACGAGCGCAATCGTTCCGAGCCAAATGGGTTTCATCTCCCCCAGTTTAGACCCCAAACTTCCGCTTGTGAATAGAGTAGAATGATCTCTACATGTCTGAGGGTTGGATTCGCATCAAAGGCGCAAGGGGGCACAACCTCAAAGGCGTTGATGTCGATATCCCGTTGGGGCTGTTCATTTGCGTCACCGGAGTCTCGGGTTCCGGTAAATCGACCCTCATCCAAGACACCCTCTTTCCCCGGCTCATGTTCGAGCTTCACGGAACCCGGTCGGTGTGGCAGCCCCACGATGGCATCGATGGTCTCGACCAGATCGATAAGGTCATCGACATCGACCAATCCCCGATCGGGCGCACGCCGAGATCGAACTCGGCGACCTACACCGGCACGTTCGACATGATTCGCGACCTCTTCGCCAAGACCCCCGACGCGAAAATCCGCGGCTATCAGCAAGGTCGATTCAGTTTTAACGTCAAAGGCGGTCGGTGTGAATCTTGCCGAGGCGATGGGGTGCTCAAGATCGAAATGCACTTTCTGCCCGACGTGTACGTCCCGTGCGAAATCTGCAAAGGGAAGCGCTACAACCGCGAGACGCTTGAGGTCAAGTACAAGGGCAAATCCATCGCCGACGTGCTCGAAATGACCATCGAAGAGGCAGTTGATTTCTTCAAGCCGATCCCCAAAATCCATCGAAAGCTAGACACTTTGCTCGATGTCGGATTGGGCTACATTCGCCTCGGCCAACCCGCAACCACCCTCAGCGGCGGCGAAGCCCAGCGAGTGAAACTGGCAACCGAGCTCGCGAAGCGCGCGAGCGGACAAACAATTTACATCCTCGATGAACCAACCACCGGTTTGCACTTTGAGGACGTCAGGCGACTCCTCATCGTTCTCCACCGCCTTGTCGAGCAAGGCAACACTGTCCTCGTTATCGAGCACAACCTGGACGTCATCAAGACTGCCGATTGGCTGATTGATATGGGGCCGGAGGGCGGAAACGGGGGCGGAGAGCTGGTCGCGGCTGGGACTCCCGAGCAAGTTGCTCGGGAGCCAAAGAGCCATACTGGCCGCTTCCTGGCCGAAATCTTCGACCGAAAGAAGCACGCCTATTAAGCGGCGAGCTTTATTTCCTGGGAGCGGAGCGCGTCAAGAATGATCTTTCTCGTTTCCAAGCCGCCGCGCGAAATCTGACCGAACACCCAGAACGCGAAGTCCATATCGCTTGCCGAATTGAGCAGATCGACCTCGTGCCCGTTCACGACTGCGTAGTTCGAGGCCGGAATCTCCGCCTTGAGGGGAACGAATAGCTCCGTATCCTTCGGCGCCGAAGTCATGTGAATGAAGTCGGAGTGGTCACTCAACTTCCACTTTTGCATGAACTTGGAAACGTTCTCCTCAATGGAACGCTCGTAATCAATTCCTAGCGATCCGAATGTTTGTGAACCCTCATGGTAAAGCCATGCGCCATCCACGATCCAGTTGCTGAATCCGGCCAGCTTGGCCCGCAGCGAGTAGTCATCGTCCTCAAGGTTGCCCAGGCCGAAAATCGGGTCAAATCCGCCGATCGCCTCCAAACACGCCGGAGGCATCACAAAGAATAATCCGCGAATTTGGAAGGCCTCGGTAACCGAAGAGGCATTCTCGCCAAGGTACTTGCTCGCCTCGCGCATCATGTCAACGATGTTGGTGAACGCGGGCAGAGTCACCTGCTGTGGACCATGAACCCGGTTTGAAACAACCGCCACCAATCCAGGATTTTTGTCTAGTTCCTGGAGTTGGTTGAATGCGTGCATCAGCTCTGGCATACATCCAAGCGCCGGGTACACATCGTCATTCGTGACTCCGTATGCGTCGTAACCGCCGCGCTGGTAGAGATGATCGAGGCCAAGGTTCGCACCTTGACCGTAGCCAAGATTTCGACCGAGTTCGATGAGTTGAACCGTGCCGCCCATCTCCGCCGCAAATCCCCGCCACATCGACTTTTGCTCTTCGCTCGTGCCATTGAGCACAACCGCAAAGTCAATCTCGCCGGGATAGTACGTCGTGAATGCCGAGATGCACTCTTTACCCATGCCGAAGTTATCCACCGTCGGCATCGAGAGACCAACTTTGGGCCATTTGGGCAGCTCGCCGTCGCCAATCACCGCGATCACGAACCAAGCCATCGGGTCGAGGCCCTCGTAAAGTCGCCCCGGGAGCTCAGCCTTTTGCGAAAGGAATCGCACCTGGCGATCGGGGAAATGCTTTTGGATCAACTCGGCAAATTCTTCCGATGTCCACTCAATGGTGTGGTAAGGGTTGCTTGGCTTGTCGCCAAGCTTTGCATTCGGGTCATAAAGTCGACGATTTGGCGTGGAGATCACAATCCGACCCTTACAAGCCGAGACCGCCTCCAAAAACTTCTCGGGCTCCGGCAAGTGTTCAATCGTCTCGAACGAAACCACCATGTCGGCGCCGCTGTAGTCGTGCGTGCAGACGTCTCCGGTCACAAAGTTCGCGCCGGAATAGACCGACGACGCATACGCCGTAGCCTCATCCGAAAGGTCAACGCCTTGGGCCGAAGTCGCAAAAAGGGAAGCGTAATCGGTGCCGTAGCCTTCGCCGCAAGCCGCATCAATCACCTTCGCATCCTCATACCAAGGGCGGAAAAAGAGGTACCGCTGGAAGTGGGTCGCTTGGGTCGCGTAATCGCTCACGAACGGAATCATTCGCTCGCCAGTCCAAGCCAAAGATGGAGTTGAGTTGCTCATGGCTACCATCTCTATCGGCAACTTTGGAAAGAACTCAAGGTTTTGTCATAGATATCTCTCAACACCCTCTCAAAAGTTCGCCGCAAACCGTATCTTAAAGAAGACGTGAAAGTTGTCATCATGGCGGGGGGAGAAGGTTCGCGGCTAAGGCCGCTTACTGCGCAACGCCCCAAGCCTCTGGTACCCATCGGCACGGTGCCGATCATGGAACACCTGATCCGTCATCTCGCGCGGCAAGGCTTCACAGACATCCTCGCCACAACGTTTTATCTGGGCGACGAAATCAAGACCTTCTTTGGCGATGGTCGCGATTTCGACGTCAATATCACCTACTCGCACGAGCCCGTCCCGCTTGGCACCGCAGGAAGCGTCAAGAACGCCCAAGAGTTCCTCCAGGACGAACCGTTCCTCATCGTCTCCGGAGACGCCCTCACCGATTGCGACTTCCAAAAGGCAATCAAATTTCACCAAGAGTCCGGCGCGGTCGCGACCCTCATCCTCCACCCGGTCCCAAATCCGCTCGAATTCGGCGTCGTCATCACCGATGCCGACGGAAACATCACCAACTTCCAAGAAAAGCCCGACTGGTCCCAAGTTCAATCCGACACCGTCAACACTGGGATGTACATCATCAACCCCGAGGTGTTCGGTCTCATGAAGCCCGACGCGGCCTACGATTGGAGCCAAGACATCTTCCCCCTGCTCCTTAGCCGCGAGCAAAAGATCATGGGCTACGTCATGGATGGCTATTGGTGCGATATCGGCTCGCTCAACCAATACCGTGAGGCTCAAGAGCACCTGCTCGGCGGTCAAGTTAATCTCCCCCTCCCCGGTGCGCACCACGATAGCGGAATCTTTATGGGGCACGGGTGCCAAATCGACGAAAGTGCCGTTATCATCCCGCCCGTCGTCCTCGGCGAAAACGTCAAAATCAAGCGCGGCGCGCGGGTCGGCCCCTACACCACCTTGGGCGACAACGTTTTGGTCGAAGAGTACGCCCTCCTCGAACGCGCGATCGTCTGGGAGAAGGCTTACATCGGCAATAGCTCCAGCGTCCGCGCCGGAATAGTTGGCGCACGCGCCACCCTCAAAAAGGACACCGTGGTGATGGAGGATGCCGTCGTCGGCGACCGATGCGTCGTCGATATGGGCGCCACCATCCGTCCTCGAGTCAAGCTTTGGCCCGATAAGACCATCGAGCGCGGCTCAACTGTCACGATGTCGATGGTCTGGGGAAACCGATGGCACGGAAGCCTTTTCCGAGAGCTCGGCGTTGCCGGAATCAGCAACATCGAAATGACCCCCGACTTCGCGGGAAAGCTCTCCGGCGCATTTGGTTCCATCTTCCCCCAAGGCGCGCAAATCGTCACGAGCCGCGATAGCTCTCGCTCGTCGCGAATGCTCAAGCGCTCGATGATCGCCTCGCTCCTCAGCGTCGGTTGCAACGTACTCGACCTCCGTAGCGCCCCGCTCCCCATCGCGCGCCACTTCATCGGTCGTAGTAGCGCGGTAGGCGCGATTTCAGTTCGAAAGCTCCCCGGAAACCACCGCGTCAGCCTCATCGAAATGTTCGATTCGGACGGTAGCTACCTCGACAAAAACATGGAGCGGAAGGTGCAAAACCTCTTCTTCCGCGAGGACTACCGCCGCGCCGATGCCGAAGACATCGGGGTTCTCGAATTCAGCGGTCGCGCCGTCGATGAGTACGAAACCGACTACTTCCAGCACATCCACCGCGTTCCCCAGGGGCAGTCCCCGCGAATCGTTTGCGACTACGGCTACAGCGCCCTCGCCGGAATCTACCCCGCCATCCTCGGCAAGCTCGGCATCGAGTCCGTGTCACTGAACGCCTTTAACGATGCCCGGCGCGCTCCGCGTGGACAAGCCGAGATCCAAGCCCATCTGCGCGATCTGGGCAAAATCGTCGGCACCCTCAACAGCGACCTTGGGGCGCTCTTTCTGGATGAAGGCGAACGCATCGCCGTCGTCGATGACCGAGGTGATGTCCTCGATGGGTACGAACTGTTTGCCTGCGTGGCCAAAACCCTCCTCGGCACGCAATCGCACTCCAAAATCGCGGTCCCGATCCATATGCCCCTCAGCCTTTGTGACTGGCTTGAACAACAGGGGGCGCAAGCAGTGCGCACGAAATCGACCGCCCGAAACCTCATCGGCGAAACGTCCGAACTGGGCGCGGTCTTTGGCGGTGACGAGAGGGGCGGGTTCATTTTCTCGTCGATGCACCCCGGTTTTGACGCCGCATTCACCCTCGGTTGGCTCACCACGTGGCTCTCCGAAGCGAACGTCAAACTCAGCGATCTCCGACGGACGCTCCCAAGTTTTCCCATCGCGTACTCTTCGGCCGGCGTTCAATGGGATGCAAAGGGAGCCGCGATGCGAAGCCTTCTCGAGTGGGCTTCGCCGGATCAATGCGATCTCTTCGACGGCGTCCGGGTGCCAATGGAAGGTGGATCGGTCCTCGTCATCCCCGACACCTTCGAGCCGCTCTTCCATGTATACGCCGAAACCGGCACGATGGGTGACTGCCAAGCGAGCGCCGACGAAGTCGTCCGAAAAATTCAGTCGTTTATCGCGTCATAATAGGTTCCAAATGACCCTCCGCGTCCCGTTTCAAGGATTCGCCGCCGCCGTCGAACGGCACCTGAAAGGGAAGAGCGTTTACGTACACGATCAGGGCGCGAAAGTGCTGGTCACCGCCGCCGAGGAGGGCACGACTATCATCTCGTCCACAAAGAAATCGCTGGAAGCCGTCAAGGAAGAGCTTCACCAAAGCGGACTTCACGTCCATCAAGGTCTCTGGTCGGTGGATGACGACGCCGAAATCCTCGAGCTACCCCACATTGGCATCGTCTCGTACCGAGCTAATAAAGATAAAACCGCGATTTGGGCCGAGGTTTACGCGGTTGAACCTACCGCCGGGCAGGTCCTCGACGATTTTGCCCAAGAGATCGCGGCCGAGGCAGGCATCGCTGGCATCCCCACCGCCGAATTCCTAGAGGCCGCCCAAGCGTCCGTTCTATTGCTCAATGCGTCCCGGCTCGAAGGGCTCAAAAGTGAGAAGGGTGCTTAAGCGCGGAGTTACGGCGGGCATCCCGCTTCGCCGCGACCCCGCCCATCGAAAAGAAGTCATCGCGTCGGTGCGGAAGCTTCCCCCGTGCTGGATTCGCGCGGATATTGTCTTCTGGGAGGTATTTCTCACTCCCGATTCGACCGCACACACCAGCGATCTTGAAGACATCATCGAAATCTGCATCGAGAGCGGCAAGAAGCTGATGCTAAACCTGACTCCAGTTCCGCACCCAAGTTTCCAAGCATGGCATACCGTGACCGGGGGCCCATGGCCCGAGTGGTTTCGACCCGATTTTCGCCTCTGGCACCTTTGCCGGCAAAAAGCGCAGTGGCTCATCGACTTCCTCAGCAAGCGTTGGCTGAAGCTAGGCGGAAGCAAAGAGGGCCTACGATTTGAATGGTTCAATGAACCAGGGCATGGACATGTGGGTGGAACGAGCCCCAAATCTGGTCAAGCAACTGGCGTCTGGGATATCGCGTTTCACTCGTTTTGCAATTTCATGCTCGTCGACGAAGGTCACCTCGACTTCCGAGGTCATATCCTCGAAGGCGCAACCCTCTCCTTTTTCGGCGAAGGCGCCCCCGAAAGGCAAGAGCTCGCAACCGCTCCTGGCGGCGACGACGGCCAGTGGTGGAGCGCGATTGATCGCCGCGCATTCAACCTCGCCGTCTACTCAAAGGAGCGAGTGAAGACTCCCGAGCGCTACGCCGAGATTCATGCCGAGGAGCTTGAACGAGTCGTCGGGAAAATGAAGGCCTTGCCGGTCAATGCCCCAAAAGGTCCCATCTGCATCCACGAGTGGTACATCACCAAACCCATGCTCGGCTACCACGATGGCTCGTGCTCGGATCAGTTCAAAGCCGACGCAATCGTTGCCGTCGGCGAGAGCATCGCGAGAAATCCCGACATTGAACTCGCATTCTTCTTCACCCACTACTTCCCGCCTTCTGAAATGAAGGATGAGTACGGGAAACACAGTGCCTACTCGGGACCGAGCCGAAAGGCACTTGAGCGATTCCTGCGCGGCAAGCCTTAGTTGTAGCCTTTGCCTCGGAAGTATTCGAAGCTCTGCGCGACCGCATCCAAAGGCGCGCAAGGCGACTCGTCAAGCTCGATGCAGCCAAACTCGACGCCGTTCGCATCGGCGAACGCCAAGCCAGCATCCAAGTTGACCGTCCCCTGGCCCGCGATCTGCCATCGCGGAGTCTTGGTCGTGTCCACGTCCTTCAGGTGGAGAGCCTTCACGCGGTCAGCGTAGCGATTCAACAGGTCCGCCTCATCGTATCCGCCAACCTTCACCCATGCCAGGTCAAGCTCAAAGTTCACCCAGGCCGGATTCAAAAGGTCTGCCATGTGCTCCCAAGCGGCCTTTCCGTCGAACTGGTTCGTGAACTCGAAATCGTGGTTGTGATACAGGTACTCAAATCCCGCCGCATTGGCCCCCATTCCCGCAACCGTCATCTTTTCACAAAGCGCTTTCACTCCGTCCAGGTTCTCAAACTGCGAGGGCTGCTCCCAGGGGTTGATAATGGTTTTGCAGCCAAGAACTTCCATTGCCTCGAAGACTTCGTCGGGGTTCTCGAAGCTCTTCAGCCCGTAGTGCATCCCGCTCATCGAGAGGCCATTTTCGTCCATCAGCCCCTTCCAAGTCTTGGCATCCTCAACCGAAAGACCTCCGCCCTCAATGAACTTGAGTCCGGTGGCGGCAAGCGCCTTCAAAGTTCCCGCAAGATCGGCGGCAATTTCGTTTCGAACGGTGTAAAGCTGAAGGGAGACTCGCATTCCTTTAAGTAAACCCGCCGGAAAACCTATTTGGGAGCCTGTCCCGTGATTTCCTGACTGCGGTAATACTCGTTTTCAAGCACGTCATCAATCCACTCGTGCGTCGGACAAAGCGGCAAGGCTCCTCGATCGGCCGCCTGTTCCAAAACTTTCCCGCGGTTCACATCCGCCATATAGCTCAGAATCCCGTTCCTCACGCCACGCAGAACCACCTTCGTAGCCTTGAGGTTGTAGTCCAATGCGTTCACCGCAAGCACCGCGCCCGTGTATCGGCCATGCTCGTCCGGAGCGACGGTGTATGTGATCGTCATCGATTTCTCGCGCGGATCGTCGGTCACCGAAACGATGTTCTTGGCAAACTTCGCCCGTTCTCTCAGTGCGGACTCAAGCGTCTCGTCTTGAGCGACCACAATCGGCTTCTCACCGGCTTTCGCCGGAGATCCCGAGCCAGTTGGCACTCCCTCTGCAGGCCGGCTGTTGCTAGCCGCAGCCAATGCCCCAGCGCCTGGAGCCGGATTCACCACCGGCGCAGCCGCCGGAGCGGAAGTCGAACCGCCAAAATCCCTCGGTGCCGAAATGCGCTCGGGCGTCGATCCCGAGAACGACTGAGCCTTGGTAGCATTTGCCGCCTGCGCCTTGCCCGAATTGGAACCGACAACCGCCGCCAGCATGGCAACCGCGACCGCGACCGCCGAAATCGATCCCACAAGCCAAGGCGAAACCTTCTTGCCCGAGTCAATCAAAACCTTCTGCTGAGTCGCTGCGTTCGAGATGTCCATCGCAGCGCGAATCCGGTTCAGCTTCACCGAAACGCCGGGAGCCGAAGGGTCAAGGTCAAGCGCAAGCGCGTACCATTCCGCGGCGGGAGCCAAGTCTGCCTGCTCCGAATGCAGGTCGCCCATCATCACGTGGGCATCAACGCTGGTGGGGAATTTCTTCAGAGTCGCCAAGCACAACGTTTTTGCCGAGCTGATGTCGCCTCGAATCCTCAGCAGGTTCACCCGCGAGAGTTCGCCCTGCAATTGAAGCGCAGGATCCATCCCCGGATCGGGCATTCCAGCATCGACAGTTGTTGACATCGTTTCTCTCTACACTCCCGTACTTCCGAATCCGCCACCGCCCCTCTCCGAAGAAGGCAATTTGGTGACGACCTTGAGGTCGGCGCGCACCACTGGTGCAATCACAAGCTGTGCCACGCGATCGCCTCTGTTAAATGCTACGCGGTTTTGGCCCAGATTCACCAGCAGGACCCCGATTTCGCCTCGATAGTCTGAGTCAATAGTCCCGGGAGAGTTCACCATGCTGATGCCGTGCTTCAACGCCAGCCCGGATCGGGGCCTGACCTGAGCCTCGTATCCCATTGGAAGCGCGATCCGAATTCCCGTCGGAACCAACATCCGCTCCAAGGGCTCCAAAGCAAAGTCAATCGTGGTGCAAAGGTCCATTCCCGCCGCTTCCGCCGTCTGATACGCAGGCAAAACCGCCTCGGTACTTAACATAACTTCAACTTCAATCGGCATCACACCTCATTTTGGCACTCCAATCGGACGATAATTACAATGTGCGGATCGACGAACTGGGAGAATCAGCGTATATCCTTCGCGACCTCGAAGTCGAGCCGTACCTCCTTGCCCACTCCATCGAGCTTGCTGCGCTGCCCGGCGTAAACGAAGTGATTCCGTCCGTCTCCACGATCGGCCTTTACGTCGATCCCGAGCATTTTGACCCGGAATCGCTCTCCAAGATCACGCTCGTCACATCGTTGCCGTCAAAGGAATACATGGTGCCGCTTCTGTTCGACGGTTCCGACCTCAGGCAGATTTGCCGCCAACTCGGCAAAGAACCCGAAGAAGTCATCAGCCTCTTTTGCGAGGCCACCTACACCGTCCAGGCCATCGGCTTTCTGCCGGGCTTTCCGTACCTCTCTGGTTTGCCCGAGATCTTTCACCAGTTTGAGCGGCTCGAAACACCTCGCATCCGCGTCCCCAAGGGCGGCGTAGGAATCGCCAAAGGACAAACCGGTATCTATCCCCAAGAGTCGCCCGGAGGATGGAATCTTATCGGTACGACCCCGATCACCCTTGCTGATGTGAAAACGAAATACTTTCCGCTCAATCCAGGGGATAAGATCAAGTTCATCGAAATCAACGGCGACCAAGCCAGGATGCTCGAGGACCAACTACTGACCAGTTATGAGATGGATTGACCTTAATGCGGATATCGGCGAAGGGTTCCCAAACGACCTCGCGCTGATGGACGTGGTTTCGTCCGTCAACATCTGCTCGGGCTACCACGCCGGCTCGCCCAAGCTTTGTCACGAACTGCTCACCGTCGCCCGCGACAAGGGAATTCGCGCCGGACTCCACATCGGCTTTCCTGACCCAGGCTCAATGGGCCGCCGCCAGCTCAACGAGGGCTACCCGGAGACTTGGGTCAGCAGCGTGGTCGTGCAAGTCCTCGATTCCGGACCGTTTGCCTACATCAAGCCCCACGGCGCGCTCTATCACTGGCTAGCAAACGATACAGTTTCCTCCCGAACCGTGTGGGACGCCCTTGAGGAGATGGAAAAACCTCTGATGGGTTTGAGTGGCACGGAACACGAGTTCCAAGCCCGCCGAAGGGGGCTAAGGTTGATTTCAGAGGGGTTTGCCGATCGTGGATACGACGTCATTGGTCGCCTAATTCCTCGTTCCGAGCCGGGATCTCTCCTGACAGACCGTGCTCAAATCGCTTCTCAAGTGATCTCGTTGGCGCAAAGCGTCGACTCGATCTGCATTCACGGTGATCATGCCGATGCCCTCGAAACCGCCTACTTTGTCAAAAGCTGCCTGATCGAAGCCGGGATCGGGGTCGGCGCATGAGCCTGAAGATTCTCAAGACGTACGGCCAAATATCCGTCTTCGCCAAACCCCAGAAGCTGCGTAAGTATGGCGTTCCGCCCGGAGGACCACTCGACCCATTCACGCCCAATCTTGTTCGCGCCGCCTTGCTCGCCGAAGAAGAAATTCCGGTTCTGGAAGTCCTCGGCACCCTCGAATTCGAAGCCAAACGCGACCTCACGATCTGCTGGATGACCCCGCACGCCGGCTTCGTCAAGCGACTCAAGAAGTTCGAGCGATACCGCGTCACTACCGTCGGTTCGTTTGCCGGATACCTCGCCTACACCTACCGTCCCTTGCCCGAGCGGAAGCTCACCGGGCTGTTCGATCCTGTCAGCCAGATCCGGTACATCCCGCTCGAGTGCCGGGTGCCGTTTGACGCCTCCTCGACGCTCGACATCAATCGGGTCGGATACCGCTTTAACTGCGAGCTCGATTCGGCGTTCCATCAATCGCCATCGGAGCCTGCGGTTCCGGGCCTTATTCAGCAGACTCCCGGCGGGCAGATCATCGTCCTCGGACCCGATGGTCCCGTCTCCGGAGGCTATCGCCGACTTGGCGTCGTCATCTCTGCCGACTGGCCCTATCTCGCCCAGTTGACCGTCAACACCAACTACGAGTTCATCCCCGTCAACCGGGAAATCGCCCTCCAGGCGCTTCAAGATGTTCGCGGAGCTGTCGCCGTTCGATCACAATTCCTACGCATTCTCCAACAGCGCGAACTCGTTCGGTCAGTCTAAAACGGGTATAAGCCCGTATGCCATTTGCAACTCTCGCCGCTTTGCTCGCACTCCAAGGCGGACGATTTGTAACCGCAAACCCCCTCCCCGGCCTCCCGCCCGTCATCCTCGACAAGCAACTTTTTTACCAAGGTCCCACCAAGCAAGTCTGCGCTCAAAACGGCCTCGAGGGACGCGTCCTCTGGATCGACGCAACCGCAAACATCGAGCGTTACAACACCGAAGAGAAGATCGTCGCCCTCTTTGAGCGAATTGCAAAAGCCGGCTTCAATACCGTCGTTTTCGACGTCAAGCCCATTTCCTCCGAGACCGTCTATCCCAGCGCGCTCGAACCCAAACTCAAGGAGTGGCGGGGCAAAGTACTCGGCGAGTTCGACCCGATGCCGTTCGTCTCCCGCGAAGCCCGAAAGAACAGCCTGATGCTCTTTGTGAGCATGAACGCCTTCTGCGAAGGGCATCGCCTCCTCAATCGTGGTCCCGGATTCGAACGACCCGAAGAAGAGAGTCACGTGTACGAAGCAAATCCGGTGGTCAAGATTGGCGGCGAGACGTTCGCCTATTCGGCCAAAGGCGAGATCGACAAAGTCACCGTTTCCTCAGCTCCCGTCGCCGTTCCGCAAGACGACATGCCCTCAAAATCAGTAGTCTGTAACCGCTTAGGGACCGTGATCGAAGCGGCAACTCCGCCCAAAGGCGGCTTTGTTGTCACCGCCGTTGGATCGCCCACCGCCAAATTCATCGAACTTGCTCAGCCCGGCGCAAAAATCGTCCTCGACTCCGAAGCCTCGTTCGTACCCCTCACCCAATCGAGCGACAAGCAGTACCCGCTGATGGTGAACCCCAACCTGCCGAGCGTCCGTAAGCGAATCCTCGGACTGTGCCAAGAAGTCACCACCAAGTACGACATCGATGGCGTGATCTTCGACGACCGCCTCCGCTACACGGGCCTCAACGGCGACTTCAGCCATTACACCCAAGCCCTCTTCGAGCGCAAAGTAGGGAAGAAGCTTCAATGGCCCGACGACGTCTTCAAGTTCACCTACACCTTCAAAGACGGCTTAACTCGCGGAATCAAGCCCGGCCCCTACTACGATTCCTGGATGAACTGGCGCTCGAGCGTCCTCAAGCAATTCGCTGTTGAGGCACGAAACACCATCCGCGCCGTCAAGCCCAAAGCAAAGCTGGGCGTCTATGCCGGATCTTGGTACGGCGACTACCAGCAGTACGGCAATAACTGGGCGGCTCCCGCCATGGAATCAGGCTTTTGGTTCCTCACCCCCGAATACCGGCAGACCGGAATGGCGACCGAACTCGATTTCCTCATCACCGGTTGCTACTATCCGACCGGACCGATTTTCGATGCCCTCCAAGAAGGGCGCGGGGTCGGATTCACCGTCGAAAGCGCCGGAAATCTGAGCTACCGCGCCGTGCACGACCAAACGTTCACCTACGCCGGCCTTAGCCTGATGGACTTCAAAGACAACCCCGAGGGACTCGGCAAAGCTCTGCAATCGGCGGTTGCCACCACCAACGGCGTGATGGTCTTCGACCTCTCCCACGACATCGAGCCAATGTGGGAAGTCTTCGAAATGGCCTTCTCGGTCAAAAAGAAATCGCCTCAAATCGCCGACGGCTATCTTAACGAAGCTCGCCGACGAAGGGCGATCATGGCGAAGCGGAACGAGAAAGAACCGCCGATTATTATCAGCGGCGGCGCTTCCGGTGTCGGTTTTTGAACCCCGGCTCGGCTCCAGAGCGTAACATAAAGAGACAATGAAATCGTCGCGCCTGTTGGTGCTCGCCCTCCCCGGTTTTGCCGCGCTTGCCGTGGCTCAAAACCCGAATGACGTTTACAATCAGCTGCGGAACGAGACGTTCTACATTCACCCGAAATTCGGTGGAAAAGTTGATACTGCCAAGCTCCGCGTCACTGCTGGTGATGTCAAGCCGTACAACCTCAAGGTACTCGCGGTCCCGGCACTGGGCAATAGTTGGCGACGCGGTTCGCAAGAGAATCGCGACGGTTTCGCCAAGTACGTCGCCCCCAAGATCGGCCAAAGTAACGATGGAATCACCATCGTCATCACGAACAAAGGAATCGCCGTTTACAACCCGCGCCTCAGCAGTATCGCGCTCCAAAGCCTTCAGCGCGACGCGGTGAGTGCGGCTCGCTCCGGCGGGGCCGATGCAGCAATCGAATCGCTCGCAAAGGGAACCAAGGCGCAGCTTTCTAACACCAAGGCGGTGGTAGGTCAATCCACGCCGCTCGCCCCGGTAGCCCCGGCTAAATCCTCTGGCTCCAGCTTCATCGGACTCTTGGCCTGCCTCGCTGTCCCGGCTGCACTCATCGGCGGAGTCGTTCTGATTGCCCGCAATGCCGCCCTCAAGAACGCTCGAAATCAGGCGACGGCGATGAAAAACCAAGCGACGGAGGCGATCGCTTACCTCGATTCCTACGACGGTCTCATCGACGACCCCACCGACGCCAGCGCAATCCGGCAGTACCGCGACCGCATGGCTCAAAACTACGACGAAGGACTTTCGATGCTCAATCGGGCGAAGAACAAGAACGAGATCGAAGCCGCTCGGCGTCAGTTCGCACTTGTAACCCAAGACTTAGAGAGCGCAAAAACCCATATCGATCATGCGACTGGCGGCACCGGTATGGCCTTCACCATCCCGCCCATCATCGACTCCACCCGCGCACCGCTTTTCGAGCCGGTGCAAGGCGTCTCTTACTTCTCGTCACAACCATCCGATCAGTTGGTCCCCGTCGAGATCAATGCAGGCGGGCAGCGCCGAACGGTCATGGTAACCCCCCAAGAGCGTGACCAAATGATGCGCGGGCAGATGCCCCAGATGCGCGGAGCCTACCAAGGCAATCAATTCGTGCCGTGGTACGGCGTCCAAGGCTACGACCCCTACCGCCACTACGATTCCCGCGACTTCCTCTGGGATTTGATGGCGATTAATGCCGTCTCTAACATGCTCACCCCGCATCACGGATGGGGAGGCGGACTCTTCGGCGGTGGATACGGCTACGGCCATGGCGGAACCACGATCATCAACAACTATGGCGATTCCGGCTTCAACAACTCTTCTTCCGGAGACTTCGACTTCGGTTCGAGTAGCAGCGGCTTCGACACCTCGTCTTCTGGCGACTTCGATTTCGGAGGCGGTGGCGGAGACTCTGGAGGCTTCGACTTTGGCGGCGGTGGAGATTTTGGTGGTGGCGGAGACTTCGGCGGGGGCGGCGGCGACTTCTGACCGCGCTCGCGCCAGCTGGACGGCTGGCGCGAGCTCACCTTAGCGACGAGCCGCGAACCGCTTCACCTTGCGCTTCTCTTGCCCGAGCCGACCATCGCTGGTCCCCGCGATCTTGCGAAGGGACTCAATCTCGTCTCGAACCTGCGCGGCTTTTTCAAACTCCATCGACTTCGCGAGATCCTTCATGTCCTTTTCAAGAGCCGCGATCAGCATCGGAATATCTTCCACCCGGATCGGCGCGCCATCTTCGCCGATTTTCTGAAGCGTTTCGGGTGAGTACTGGGCAGTAACCTCCGCGACCGCGTCGTAAGATCGGATCGTCTCTCGCACCTCTTTACGAACCGTTATTGGCTGGATATTGTGCTTCTCGTTATGTTCCAACTGAATCGCGCGGCGGCGGTTCGTCTCGTCGATCGCCCTCTGCATCGATCCGGTGATGTTGTCTGCGTACATCAATACTTTTCCGCCAACGTTGCGGGCCGCTCGGCCAATCGTCTGCACCAGCGAAGTCTCCGAGCGCAAAAAGCCCTCTTTGTCTGCATCCAGAATCGCGACCAAGGTCACCTCTGGCAAGTCCAAACCCTCCCGCAGAAGGTTCACGCCAACCACCACGTCATAAACGCCCAACCGCAAATCGCGCAGAATCTCCGGCCGCTCCAAAGAGTGAATGTTCGAGTGAATGTAGTTCACCTTCACGCCCAAATCCTTCAGATATCCCGTGAGGTCCTCTGCCATCTTCTTGGTCAGCGTCGTCACTAGAACGCGATCTCCCTTCGCCACCGTCGCCTGAATCTCGACCAGTAGGTCGTCGATCTGCCCCTTTGTCGGGCGAATCTCTACTTCGGGATCAACGATGTAAGTCGGGCGAATGATCTGCTGCGCGACCTGGCTCTCGTTCTCCTTTTCAAACGGCCCCGGAGTCGCGGAAACGAACACTACCTGCGGCACCCGCTCGAGGAACTCGTCGAACTTCAGAGGGCGGTTGTCCAATGCCGACGGCAACCGAAAACCATAGTCAACCAAAACCGATTTCCGTTGCTGGTCCCCGTTGTACATCGCCCGAATCTGCGGCAACGTCTGGTGGCTCTCATCGATGAATACAATCGCATCTGAGGGCAAGAAGTCCAAAAGCGTATATGGCGCGGTCCCCGGCTGACGCCCATCGAAGTACCGCGAGTAGTTCTCAATCCCGTTGCAGTAACCCAGCTCCCGCATCATCTCCAGGTCAAACTCGACCCTCTGGCGGATGCGCTGTGCCTCAAGCAACTTGCCCTGCGATTTGAATAACGCCTCCTGCGCCTCAAGCTCTTCCTGAATCCGCTGAATGGTCTCATCCATCTGCTCCCATGGCGTCACATAGTGCGTCGCTGGGAAAACCGAAACCTTCGTCGGCTCGTCAATCACCTCTTGGGTGAGAGGGTCAACCAACCGAATCCGCTCGATCTGATCCCCGAAGAACTCGATCCGGGTGACGATCTCTTCGTCCTTCGGCTGAATCTCAAGCGTATCGCCCCGAACCCGAAACGTTCCGCGCTCCAAAACCATGTTGTTCCGCGTGAACTGCATCCCAATCAACTTCTTGAGGCAGGCATCAAGCTCAAACGTCATCCCGGTCTCGAACGTCACCGCCGCGTCAACGTACCTATCCGGCGAGCCAAGGCCATAGATGCACGACACCGAGGCGATTACGATCACATCTCGCCGCTCCAACAGCGACTGCGTGGCCGCGTGCCGCAATCGCTCAATCTCATCGTTCACCGACGAGTCTTTTTCGATGTAAAGATCGCTCTGCGGCACATATGCCTCGGGCTGGTAGTAGTCGTAGTAAGAGATGAAGTACTGAACCGAATTCTCCGGGAAAAACGCCCGAAATTCCTGACACAACTGCGCCGCAAGCGTCTTGTTGTGCGCGAGAATCAAAGCTGGTCGCTGAGTCTGCTGAATGACGCTCGCCATCGTAAACGTCTTTCCCGTTCCTGTGGCACCAAGGAGAGTCTGAAACCGGTACCCCGACTCCAACCCCTCGCACAAAGTCTCAATCGCCGAACCTTGATCGCCCTTCGGCTGGAAATCGTTACTGAGCACCAGCGGCGAATCGTACTGAACAATTTCCATAACAATAATATACGCCTGTCTAGGTGTTTATTGCTTCGATGCAACGAGGAATTGAGTAAGATTCGGCTTAGCGTCATGCCCAAACCTCAGCCGTTTTCCGAAACTGAAACGGACATAGTTGTTTCGGCTGGAATGCGCCTCATCGAGTGTGTGTTGCAGCCAATGTCGTTACGAGTTATCTTCGGATCGGCTCCGCGAGAAGTTTGGTTCGAGAACGGCCTCAATGTAGGAATGCAATCGAGGGGGAAAACTTGGATTGGCAAATCTTACGCTATTGCAACAATCGAGTACTGGTGGTTGTCTTCGGAAAGATACCAAATTCGCGCCATTTCCTCGAGGGTGAACAGCGAAATCTCTCCTATGATCGAGATTGTCAGGCAGTCAACTGATTTTGGGGATATTCTCGACTGTCCCGCTCGTTCTCAGGCATTTCCAAGCGTTCGATTTCATTACGAAGGCGCGCGAGAAACTCTATCAGATAACTCAGGAATGCTTTGCCAAAGAATAAACAGCTGGCGAGATTCAGATGCTAGCCGAAAAGTCAGGTGTCGCTTCCTGGTGAGCGCCAGTTGCTCGGAGGGCGAAGCAGTCGGACTTTGTGCCTTTCTCGATCAGGTTTTCTACCTACCTTAACCGACATTTTGCAAACAAACGGGTCGGCAGACGTTAAGCCAACGTCTGCCACTCCGCCGGATCCCGATCGAGCAATTCCCGAATCTCGACCGGGATCGTCACCGCCTTACGTGCCGAGCCCATGAGCACGTGCCAGGTATAGCCCTCGGTCGAAACCGCCCCCGTCGACCCGTTTGTCACCACGTAATCGAACCGAATCGCCGCCCGCTTGATCTCGCTGACACGAACCTCAACTGTAATCCAATCATCGTATTTGACTTCGCCTTTGTAGCGCACATGCGCCTCTACGACCGGCAAGAAGTAGCCCATCTTCTCTAAATCAAGATAGGCAAACCCACGATCTCGACACCATTCCCCGCGAGCTTGCTCAAACCAATAAAGGTAGTTCGCGTAATAAGCGTGGCCCATTTGGTCCGTTTCTCCGTATCTCACACGAATTCGGCATCTAGATTTAGTATTTTCTTCCAAGGATTCTTGTTGACTCATAGCTGAGGGTAATGTATCGCAAATGGACTCAGTCGATTACTTGTTTGAAACCGACCGACTGAGAGTGCGTCTCTGGAAGGATACCGATGTTGAGGACGCCTTCCTCATCTACGGTGATCCTTTGATCCAAGAGGGACTGCGAGTGGACGGCAAAGTTGTTCAAAGCCTGAGCGAAATGGCGGAACTCCTGTCTCAAACCATCAAGGACCAGGAAAACTGGCCGAAAGGCAAGGGCGCTTGGGCAATCGTCCACAAAGAGAATCGAAAGGTTATCGGCAGCGTTGTATTCAAAGACATGATCGGCAAAGACGGAAAGCCAGTAGGTCTTGTCGAAGTGTCTTGGCACCTGGCCGCCGCCTACTGGGGGCATGGGTACGCCACCGAGGCCGCCAAAGCCGCCATCAAGTACGGTTTTGAGAACCACCCCGAGACTGAGAAAGCAATCGCGCTATGTTTGCCCAAAAACGACCGATCTCGAAACGTTGCCCGCCGAGTCGGGATGAGATTTATGGGGCTCACCACGAAGTTTTATGGCTTTGCAATGGCTCTCTACGAGATCACCGGTGTCATGATCGACCGGATGCCTTAGTTCGGCCTTTGGGCCGATTCGCTCAACGTTCCCGTTAGAACCGTAATCGCGCGTCCACTCAGCAACACGCGGTCATTTCCCGACCATTGACACGAAACATAACCGCCTCGCTTCGATGCCTGGTAGCCAGTTACGTCTCCGCGATCCAGCTTTTGCGCCCAATACGGTGCCAGCGCGCAGTGCGCCGAACCTGTGACCGGATCTTCCGGGATTCCGACGCACGGGGCAAACAGCCGAGACACGAAATCGCAATCCGCGCCATCAGATTTCGCCGTGATGATCAGCGCCCTCTCGCCCAGCGCGGCGATTTGGACCAGATTCGGCTCAAACCCTCGCACATCATCCGCCGAGGGGAGCTCAACCAACCAGTCCATGCGGTTCTTGCCGGTATAGATCGCCTGCTCCAATCCGTCTACTCGGTTAGGCAACTCTGCCGCAGAGACCGGCTCGGCCGGAAAATCCATTGTGTAGCTTCCATCCGAACCGGTTACAACCAACTCTTCGCTCAAGGTGTCAAATCGATAAGGCCCCACAACTCCGAGCTCGAACAATGCGTGAGCCGTAGCCAAGGTCGCATGACCACATAGCTCGACCTCTTGGGTCGGTGTAAACCATCGCAAGTGGTACCCGTCCGCGATAGGATAAGCAAAGGCGGTCTCCGCCTGATTCATTTCCATCGCCACGGACTGCATCCACCCCGGATCAGCCGGACTCTCAAGAATGCAAACTGCCGCCGGATTCCCGGTGAATGCCTTCGAAGCGAAGGCGTCAATCAGTCGAATTTGCATCAGCTCGCCACAAGCTCGCGCAAATGCTCGTCACCGACCTCAGTGACGGTATCCGCGACCTCAAGGAACTTCGAGTAGATCAGTTCAAACCGTTCTGGAGTGAACTCATAGCCCAGTTCCTGCAAACGGTGCTTCAGCCCGTGCCGGCCCGATCGAGCAGTCAGGATAATCTCGCTCTTTGCCGCACCAACCAACGAAGGGTCAATGATCTCGTACGTCGAACGCTCCTTCAAAACACCGTCTTGGTGGATTCCGCTGCTGTGGGCATAGGCATTCGCCCCCACCACCGCCTTATTGCGCTGCACAAGCATTCCCGTGAGTTGAGAAACCAGCCGCGAGGTCGCCAAAAGCTGAGTGGTATCGATTCGGGTCGCGATATCTAGCACGTCGCGCCGCACATAAAGTGCCATCACGACCTCCTCGAGCGCAGTATTTCCGGCTCGCTCGCCAATTCCGTTGATGGTGACTTCCACCTGCCGCGCGCCACCCATCACGCCCGCAATGGTGTTCGCCGTCGCCATCCCCAAGTCGTTGTGGCAGTGGCACGAAAGGACCGCCTTATCCACATTCGGAACATTGTTCAAAATGCCCTCCATCAGCTCGCGATACTCGTGCGGATACGCATAGCCCGTGGTATCCGGCACGTTGATCGTCGTCGCACCCGCCCGGATGACTTCCTCGACAACCTTGTAAACATAATCGCGGTCGGCACGCCCCGAGTCCTCCATGAAGTACTCAATGTCGTCCGTAAACTGCCGTGCACACTTGACCGCATTGACGCCTGTCTCCAGCGCCTGCTCTTTGGTCATGCGCAGTTTGTTATCAAGGTGGTTTTGAGACACTCCAAGACCGGTATGTATTCGCCGTCGCTCCGCCGGAGCAAGTGCCTCAGCCGCAACTTCGATGTCCTTCTGCCGTGCCCGGGTCAATCCGCAAATCGTTACGCCCTTCAGCTCAGTCGCAAGCGTATGAACACTCTCGAAATCGCCTGGAGATGAGATCGGGAAACCCGCCTCAATGATGTCAACTCCAAGGCGAACGAGTTGATGCCCGATCTCGAGCTTTTGGGGCAGCGACAGCCGCACACCCGGACTCTGCTCGCCGTCGCGCAGAGTTGTGTCAAACACGAAGAGCCGTTGGTTCATATGTGCATTATAGCCAAGGGGGGCGGACGTCCCTTACGCCAAAACCGCCAGCAACTCCGAAACTTCCGTCATCGCCGTGTTCAGCGCCGAGATTGCATGATCCACCTGCTCGGCGCTGATAATCAACGGCGGCTCCCACCGCAGAACGCGCGGATTGTTCAGAGCATAAGCCACGCAAACGCCTTCTTTCATCAGCGTCGCGACCGCCACTTCGCCCACCTCATCCTCGGTGAACTCAATCCCGATCATCAAACCACGACCGCGCACATCCCCCAATATCGAAGGGAAGCGAGACTGAATCTCCCTGAATCCGGCCATCATCCGCTCGCCCATCACGCGCGAATTCTCGATAAGCTCCGGGGTGAGCTGAGCAAGTGCCGCCAATCCCGCCGCGCACGCCAGGGGATTTCCGCCGAACGTCGAGGTGTGAATCATCGGATTGTCGCCATAGACCCGGTTGTATACATCCTCGGTGTAAACGGTCACTCCCAGAGGCATGATCCCGCCCCCAACTGCCTTCGCCAACGTCATGATGTCCGGCGTGACGCCTTCGTGGTTACAAGCGAACGCATATCCCGTCCGGCCCAGTCCGCTCTGAACCTCGTCCAAAATCAGTAGCGCGCCGTGCCGATCACACGCCTCTCGCGCCGCCCGAAGGTAGCCATCCGGAGGAACAATGATGCCGCCCTCGCCCTGAACCGGCTCCAAAATCACACACGCGGTCTGGTCATCCACCGCTGCCACCAACGCATCGATATCGCCGTAATCAACAAACTCCACGCCCGGCATCAACGGTAAAAACTTCTTGCGATACTTCTCTCGTCCGGTCGTCGCCAATGCGCCGAGGGTCTTTCCGTGGTAACTTCCGTTTGACGAAACAATCTTCGGCCGCCCCGTCGCGCCTTTCGCCATCTTAAGTGCAGCCTCCACCGCCTCCGTGCCCGAATTACAAAAGAACGAGAACTGCAAATTTCCTGGCGTAATCTGGGCCAGCTTTTCGGCGAGGTCGGCCTGGTTCTTACTGAAAAACGCCTTTCCGCTCAGCGCGATCGAGTCCAATTGCTCCTTCACCGCCGCCACAACCGCCGGATTTCGGTGACCAAACGTAAACGTCCCGTAACCGCCCAGGCAGTCGAGGAACTGACGTCCTTCGTGGTCGTAGATGTAGCAGCCTTCGCCCCGCATCTCGACGCCAAACCCAGCAAAGCCCATCAGCTTCGCCAAATTCGGGTTCACATACTTGGTGTACTTCTCGTAAACGTCGGTGTAAAGAGCATCCGCGCTCATGAACTCATTATACGTAGGGTGCACCTGCTGAGGATTCACTCAACGGGCGTGTTGCGCCGAGTCTCAGCCTCATCGGCCGCCTCGTCCATCGCCTCTTGAAGCTTGCGCTTTCCGTCCTCAAGGCCGGCCTTGAGTTCGCCAACGCCCTTACCAATGCCGCGCATCAACGAGGGCAATTTCTCGCCCCCGAACAGCAACAGAATCACCAGACCAATCAGAATCCATTCGGATCCACCGGGTAAGCCAGGCATTTACTCTCCTGCTTTGACTTCTTTCTTCTCGTCGCCGCTGGCCTCGGCAAACGCCTTTTTGCCCTCCTCAAGACCGGTCTTGAGTTCGCCCACACCGCGTCCCAGACCGCGCATCAACTGCGGGATCTTTGCGCCCCCGAACAACAGCAGCACAATGCCGCCGATGATCCAAAGCTCCATCCCAGCCGGGAGGTTGAGGGCGAGAGGCAAAAACTGTGTCATGGTAGGTTAAACGCCAGTTTACTCATTCGAGTTCGCTGTACTATTCGATTCTGAGTCCGTGTCGACCTTAAAGTTAAAGCCGCTGCCGCCATTGATGTCGATATCCTTGTATTTGCCCTTCTTACCAACGGTGCCCATACCGCCCGCAGGGCTGATCAAAATCCATCCCCGTCGCTCCTTCAGTCCCATCTCTTCCATCACTTTCGGGCTCTGCTCATAGGGCACGGCTTTGTACTTCCCGGCTTGATTGAACGCAACCGTGGTCGTCTCGAAGATCACCGGCACTTCGGGGTGAGCCTTCGCCACTTCCGCCGCCACCTTGCCGCCAAACTCCTCATTGAACATGAATCCTGTCTTCATGTCGCCCGAGGTGCAGCTCCACTCGCCCCGAGCTGACCAAATCTGGAACGGCGTTTCCTTCATGTCTTTATCGACCTTGAAGTACTTCGCGAGGTCGGTCTGCCAAGTCGCCGCCGGAGGAAGTTTCCCTCCATTTGCCGCTTCGTAATCCTTCAGCGCCTTCGCCATCATCGAGGAATTCGCATAGCAGCTAATCATGCCCATGCTGCCCTTGAACCCCTTGTATCCGAAGTACGTAATCGCGCCAAGCGGCACTCCGCAACAGATGAAAAGCACACCCAAAACCGCAAAGATAATCACAAGCGGACTCTTCTTCGGCTTCGGAGATTGTTGGTAGTACTGCTGACCTTCGGGCGGACGATTGAAAGGAGGCGGTGATTGCATTTCGGTATGGTTTACTGTACCAAGTCCGGCCGGGTTTCGGAAGAGGACTTTTGCCCGATCCATGGAGATATCGAACGAAGAAAGAAGGCACCGAAACGAGACCATCCGCGCGCTCCTCGTCGCCCTCGACCTCAACGCCCCCGGTGAAAGGGAACACGCCGAGCGCGTCGCCGTCTACTCCGTCGCCACCGGAGCCGAACTCGGACTCTCCGAAGCCGAACTCTTGCGCCTTCGCTACTCCGCCCTTCTGCACGATGTCGGCAAAACCAAGCTTGACTCGTCCGTTCTCGCCAAAGTCGGCAATCTCACCGATGCCGAGCTCGATGTTATCAAGCGTCACGCCGAGTTCTCGGTCCGCCTCGTCGAATCGTACGACTGGCTGATCCCGTCCATCCCCGGCATCCGGTTTCACCACGAACGCTGGAACGGCAACGGCTATCCAAACGGCCTCGTCGCCGAAGAAATCCCCCTCGCCGCCCAGATCATCGGTCTTTGCGAGGCGTACGATGTCATGGTCCACGGCTCGTCCTGGAAGGACCCCATCCTCCGCGACATCGCGCTAGAAGAAGTCGAATCTGAATCGGGCATCAACTGGAACCCTGAGGTCGTCGAAGCCTTCCTTAAGGCCGAAAACATCATTCAACCCGTCGGTTCTGCTTAGCAAGATGGGAGGGCGCGACATCAATCACGTGCGCACGCTCAACCAGAATTTCGCACCCGCACCACCCGACGCCGAAAGTAAGCGAATCCGTGTTACACTTCGGTCAGGACAATGAAGCAGTTCTGGCCGAAGTGAAAACGCATTATTCCGAGCAAGCGGTCAATCCAAATCGCATTTGGGTTTAAAGCTATTTCGGTTTGGGTCTTCTTGAAAACCCTTCTGGGTGACGATTCCGATATGGACAGTGTCTCCGTTGGCGTTCCTACATTTCAGCCATTCCGTCTCTTTCTTGCCATCGAACCGAAACATTTGTGCGTCTCTTTGACCAATGTAACTGGTGAAAGCAGGAAATTCGAGTTCCTCTGGGATTCCGAGCGCGGCACGAAACTCGACCCAAGGTACATTCATGGTCTCTTTCGCCTGGAAGGACGATCCGTACTCGAAATTAATGGTTTCGTTCGTCAACCACAAATTCTTAAGTACGTCGTTGGCGTTGGCGGCAGGATAGAAGTGGCAGATCGCCTGTACCGTCACATGAAGTCTACAAAACGTATTCATCTCAAGAGTTTCTACTCCGAATCTAAAGCGGAGCGTTGCACCCGCTACCTGTCATAATCTAACCCATGACCTTCCAGGAGCTGATCCGACGACTTGATGAATACTGGTCAGCCCAAGGTTGCGCCATTCTCCAGCCCTACGACGTCGAAGTCGGAGCCGGAACCATGCACCCGGCGACCACCCTCCGCGTCCTCGGCCCCGAAGCCTGGAACGTCGCCTACATTCAGCCTTCACGCCGACCGGCAGACGGCCGCTACACCCTCAACCCCCAGCGCAGCCAACGGTACTACCAGTACCAGGTCATCATGAAGCCGTCGCCGGACAACATCGTCGACCTCTACCTCGGCTCGCTCGACGCCATCGGAATCGACACCTCCAAGAACGACATTCGCTTCGTCGAAGACGACTGGGAGAGCCAAGCCGCCGGAGCCAGCGGAGTCGGTTGGGAAGTCTGGATCAACGGTGCCGAAGTCACCCAGTTCACGTTCTTCCAGCAAATGGGCGGAATCGAGTGCAACCCGGTCTGCGCCGAAATCACCTACGGCCCCGAGCGCCTCTGCCTCATGCTCAACAATCAGCAGTCTTTCTGGAAGGACCTGCAATGGAGCGACGACCTCTCGTACAAGGACGTCGACTACCAACTCGAGCTTCAAGACAACGTCTACAACTTCGAAGTCGCCTCCACCGACATGCTCTTCAAGATGTTCGATATGTACGAGGAAGAGTCCAAGCGGGTCATCGAAACCGAAGTTTTCTGGGATGAAAAGCAGGGAATCCTGACCGCTCAGATGGCGGAAGGAACGCCTCCCGCCGGAGCCGGCCCCCGCGCCCTCGTCTATCCCGCCCTCGACCTCGCCCTCAAGTGCTCGCACGTGTTCAACCTGCTCGATGCGCGCGGCGCCGTCAGCGTCACCGAGCGCGCAAAGTACATCAACCGAATCCGAGCCCGAGTCCGCGCGTGCTGCCTCAAGCACGTCGAACAGTTCGCGGTTACCGCCTAATTTGGAGTGCGCGAGCTCGCTCGCGCTTTACGTTGGCCGACTTCAGTCGGCCTCCCCGTCAGTGCCGATAAATCGAGTACGGCTCCCAGCCGTCCGCGAGCGCCTGCCGGACTGACGCCATCTGCCCGACGTGATAAACCTCGTGCAGCACCACATAGTCCTTCAGGTACTCGGGTGAGGCCTCAAAAACCGACATTCCCGCTGCCACAGCCTCTGCCCGAAGCGCATCAAAAGCCGCCAAAAGCTCGCTCATCGACCCCGAGGGAGCAACATACGTCCCCCACGAGTGCTTTCCGCCCGCCACATGGGTGATGACTGCCTGATACGCCTCCATAACGTGCCCAACGCACTCCCGAAGCGACATCACGCCCGTCAACGGCGACGCCGAAAAATTCTCCTCCGAAACCCCGTTCAGGCACGCCCGGAACTGGTACCCCGACTCGTCCAACAAACTCTCAATCAGCTCTTTCGCGTTCATGAACGAACTGTACCTGGCACATCGGCCCAGCGATATACTTACCCAGTGCCTACCGTCTGGACCAACGTCGTGCTTTCGCCCAATGAACAGGCCTGGCTCCGGACACAAATCGCGCCGTACGACCTCGTCATCGATGCAACAGGAGTGAATAACCTCACCGCTGGTGCGGGCGACCTCAGGTCCCGCGAAGCCGAAATCCTCTTTGGCCAACCCGCCGTCGAAGATCTATTGAACAGCTCTGCCAAGAAGTGGATGCACATCACCAGCGCGGGCTACACGCGCTACGACACTCCCGAAATCCTGGGGCACCTAAAGGAAACTAAAACCGCCTTCACCAACTCCAGCAGCGTCTACGATTCGCCCTGCGCTGAGCACGCTCTCGCCTTCATCCTCGCTCACAACCGCCGACTTGCCCCGTCCCTCAACGCAAAGACTTGGACTTACAGCGAGCTACGGCCGCAAACCCGAATTCTCGAGGGGCAAAACATCCTCATCGTCGGATACGGCGCCATCGCCGAGCGATTTGTCGAACTTACTGTCCTGTTTCGTTGCCAAATCCGCGGTCTTCGGCGGAACCCAACCGGCAGCGAACGAGCCGAGTGCTTCCCGATCTCGACCCTTCACGAACACCTTCCCTGGGCCGATCACGTGGTCAACATCCTCCCCCTCAACGCCTCGACCGAGAAGCTCTTTGGTGCCGAAGAGTTCAATAAAATGAAGCCCGGTGCGACCTTCGTCAACATCGGCCGAGGCGACACCGTCGACCAAGATGCCCTCCTCAATGCCCTGAGCAAAGACCTCGCCGCCGCCCTCCTCGACGTTGTCTCCCCCGAGCCGCTCCCCAACGGCCACCCCCTCTGGACCGCCCCCAACTGCTGGATCACCCCCCATATCGCTGGCGGCCTCCAAAACGAATCCCAAGCCCTCCTCGACCACTTCGTAGACAACTTCAACTGGTTCAAAACTAACCAGCCGTTGCTCGACCGCATCGTTTGAACTAAACCCTCGAGGGTTACCGCGGAAAGCTAGCGGTATCGAGACTGAAGATTCGTCGGGATACGCGCAACGTGAACGAAAACCGAATCAATCTTTACTTACGGCTTTTGGTTTGATCAGCGGGATCCCATCAAAGTTATAGACTTTGTAAGGTCTCGATTCAAGGATAACCTTTTCAACCTCAGCTTCTCGATCAAAGGCACCGATTATCGTTCCTACCGAGTTGGGTCCTCGCAATTCGCCTCCGCCAGACAAACGAACATTGCCGGCCCCAATCGGAATGATCCGGTACTCCTTGTGCGAATCGAGCGAAAAGCCCGCTAAAACATCTACCTGAGTAAGTTCGCCGCGCTTAGAGTAGTGACGGGTAACTAGAAACTCACCTTCCTGAAGCTTTGTAAAATAATCTCCCGAACGTCTAACGGTTGCATCCCGATCAAACGCGAAATCACCAACTCCAACCTTTAAGCGAAGATTTGCGGTCGGCTTGATCCACTTTGAAGAGATCGACTTGATGGAAATCAATCCGCCACCGTCACCAGGATCCATCGTTCTTGTTTCGGCATCGAGTAGGTTATCCGCGTCGTCGAATAGCTTATAGTTTTTTTCCGAATCTCGAGTAGGAATTCGAAAAGCCACCCAACCAGGCTGTTTACTGTCCATCGATATAGTTGGCCCACGATCAAGAAGATTCTCAAGTTGAACCTGATGGCCATCGCGATTCCAGCCAATCGAATCTCGTTGGTAATACTCACCCATTTTTCCCTGACTTAAGTCTTGCTTTCCAGAAAAAGCACCCAAGAATGTCGGTTCCGTCACAGACCTCCGAGCGGTCGACTCGCTGCCGCTCCTTCCAAATGCCAACCATCCGGTGTAAAGCGAAGAGTACTTGGATCGTTCAATTCGAAGCTTCTTTAACTTTTTGGCGTGTGATCGATTGAAGAGGACAATCCGACCGGTTGAATCTGGAACTGGAGAAACCCCTTTGTACTCCTCGATCGGCGGATCCAATGTTAGTCGATAGGCGAAGTCGTATTGCTGATCTGGAGGGCAAGCATTTTGAACTATTAGCAGCGAGCCGTTGACCTGGTTCAGGTCCCATATTGCATCTTGGGTGGACTCTCCAGCTTTGCCGTCATAAATTGTCTCCCAGCTTGCCCCGCAAGATTCTAATGCCACTTTGACGGAGTCTTGGTTGTCAACGATGGGAAAATCTGAACTCACCTCAGCGATCCTGTCAGGACTCGCTCCAGTCGAATGCGAGTGAGAATCACCGAACCGGATTCGAAAGAATCTCTCCGCACCAGGGGGGCGCGTTACAGAAAAATAGACGCGACGCTTCGCTGTTGACTCAAATTCTCCCTCTCGGGTCCAATCCTGTTTCATTGGGATAGCATTCCCATGGTCGTCAAAGGCCTTTTGAGTTCGAAAGTCTACAATTGCAACCCCAACGACCAAGCCAGGGCTCTTTGTCACCGCGAAGCAACCTCCTAGCAATATCACGCCCGCCGAAGCAAGGATCGCAACAGGTCTTTTTCTCACAAACGCATTATACAAAAGTCATTAAAATTTGAAAATCGTTTTGGATCGATCAAGCGAGGAGACAACTAGTCCTCGTCGCGAGAATAACCCGCTGAGCGGTCCAAGTTCCGGTACCGGGCAAACGACGGCTGGAATCCCAGGATGACCTTTCCAACCGGACCGTTTCGGTGTTTAGCGATAATCACCTCCGCTTCCTGAACCTCATCCGGTGCCTCCACCTCGGGCTTATGCTCTTCTTTCGCCTTATAATAAGAGTCCCGGTAAAGAAGCATCACCATATCCGCTTCCGCCTCAATCGAGCCCGACTCCCGGATGTCCGAGAGCTGAGGCCGCTTGTCATCCCGGTTCTCCACCGCCCGCGAAAGCTGCGAAAGGGCAATCACCGGAATGTTTAGTTCTTTCGCCATCGACTTACACGCCCGGGCGATCTCCGAAATCTCCTGCACCCGGTTCTCGGTCTTTTTCGAGCCGCGCATCAGCTGCAAATAGTCGATAATCACGAGGTCAAGTCCGTGCTCGGCCTTTAATCGGCGACACTTTCCGCGCATCTCCATCGGCGTCACGTCGCTCGCATCATCGATGTAAATCGGAAGGGAATACAGCGTCTCGCAAGCGTCCGCAAGCCCCATGTATTGCCGCTCCGAAAGCCCCCGATCCGACTTCAACACGCCCATCGAGATGCCGCTCACCATCGATACCATTCGGCGAGTCAACTGAATCGAGCTCATTTCGAGCGAGAAAACCGCAACCGTGCCCTTCTTCCCCTCACGCCGGACACCCTGCGCCACATTCAGGGCAAAGTCCAAAACCAACGAGGTTTTTCCCATTGCAGGCCGAGCGCCGATAACCACAAAGTCGCCCGGATAAAAGCCCGTCGTGATCCGGTCGAGATCAATAAATCCCGTCGGCAAACCAAACATCGGCTTGCCCGTTTCCACGATCTTATCAACGTCAACAAAGAACTCCTTCGCCAGCGAAGAAACGTGCGCAAACTGCTTCCCAAGCCGCTTCCGCCCAACCTCAAAAATCTCTTGCTCCGCCTTTTCGACCTTGTCCTCGACCGTGTCGATGTCGGGGTTCACCACATGGCCCTGAATGTTCTTCGCCGCAACGTCTAGCCGCCGCAACGTCGCCATATCCAGCACGATGTCGGCATAGTATTTGGCGTTCGAAATCGCCGGGGCCTGCATTTCAATGTCGAACAGGTAGTCGATCCCGCCGACCTCTTTCAGCATCCCCCGATCCTGAAGCTCAACCCGAACCGTAAGGTGGTCAATCTCCCGGTGATTCGAGTTCAGCTGCCGAATCGCGCGGAAAATAATCGCATGCGCAGGACGATAAAAATCGTCCTCAGTCAGGACCGAAAGAACCTCATCAACCGCCTTGGGCGATTGCAACATACACCCAAGCACCGCCATTTCCGCTTCGATACTATGAAGCGAATTGCGAGCGGTGGGATCGATGATCACACCACCAGTGTAACCGGAACCCAGTGTGGATATGGTGTGGGTTACCGCAGTGCGTTGCGAATCGCGACCGCTGGCTCCAAAATCTCCCGAACCCGTGCCAACGGCCACTGAGTCGCCGAGTCACTCAGCGCCTTCTCAGGATCAGGATGGCACTCCATAAACAGCGCATCAATGCCGACCGCCACCGCCGCACGAACCATCGCCGGAATCGATTCCCGGACACCTGCCGTTGCTGTTCCCGCCCCGCCGGGGCGCTGCGCCGAGTGGGTCGCATCAAAGCAAACCGGAACTCCGAACGACCGCATCACCTCAAGACCCGGCATATCCACGATCAGCGTATTGTAGCCAAACGTGGTGCCGCGCTCACAAAGCATCGTTCCATTCGCGCCAAAGCTATCCAGCTTCGCCACGATGTTTTTGGTGTCACCGGGAGCGAGGAACTGCCCCTTCTTCACATTGACCGGCTTATCGGTAACCGCCGCCGCCTCCAAAAGGTCCGATTGCCGGCAAAGGAACGCCGGAATCTGCAGAATATCAACCACCGAAGCCACCGGAGCCGCTTGGTCAGGAAGGTGAATGTCCGTCGTCGTCGGAACTGCAAACTTCCTGCCGACTGACTGAATGATCGAAAGACCCTCGTCCATGCCGAAACCGCGCACGGTTCCGCCCGATGTCCGATTGGCTTTATCAAACGAGGCCTTAAAAACGTAGTTCAGGCCGAGCTCTCGGCAAACCTCCTGAAGTGTGCCCGCAACATCCTCGCACATTCCCAGGCTCTCGGCCAAGCAAGGACCGCCGATCACGGTCAGCGAGCCATCGCCCACTGTGAAATCCGCAACCGAAAAGGGCTTCACTTAGCGGGCTTCCAAGTTAACTTCGCCCTCGCCGAGGTCGGAGGGATGCAGGTGCTCGCATCGCAAAGCTGATAGCCGATCTCAAGATCAGCCGAAAATGCGCCCTTCACCGGCTTCAAGCTCTTCTCGGCCTTGCCCTCGAACGAAATCTTGATCGTGCCTTCGTAGATCAGCGAATCCATGCCCGAAGACTGCGCCGCGATCCCCTTGGGATAAACAACTTTGGTGAGCTTAAATCCCTTCGTCTTCGAGGTCAAGGTCAGTGGATTCTCGAACTCGCTCTTAGGAGGATTTTGGTAAGCGTGCCAGCCATCCGGAATCTTCACCGAGACTAAACCGGTGACTACTCCACCTTTACCAACCTTCGAAGTGACTCCAATCTCCAACTTAGGAGCTTGAAGCATCGCAACCGCCAACACCGATGTGATAACCATAACCATCATTATGATACAACGCCTCAAAAAGTGCCCAGGAACGGCGATTAGCGCGGCTGAATCTCAAAAAAAGTGATGGTAGGGGTCGGCTCTTCGCCGCCAAACACCATCAAGTAAATCTTTCCAGGTTCAAAATTCTTGGTGACGGTTACAACTTCGGTTTCCGTCGACTGGCGCTGCGCGGTCAGAGTTACCGAGCCCGAATCGATCTCCTTGCTCGTGATTCCGCCGTAGTTCACCGCGTCAAACGACACCGTCGGGTTGGTGCCGGGGTTCTTAAACACCACTGCGTACGCATCTTCACCCGCCGCCCGGATCATAGTGTTCAGCGCGTAAACCCGCGACTTATTTCCGTTCGGGATTGTGCGATTGATGACATTCAAGCTGAGCTGAATGCGCTTCGCGTTCTCGGTGCCGAAGTCCTTCTTGCCATATGCAATTGCGATGAAATCGGTGTCGTATCCGAGAGTATTGGCTTGATTGTCAAGTTCAACCGTCGACCCGTTCTCTCGAATCGAATAGTCAAAAATTCGGCTCTCTACCGAACTAAAGCCCGAACTGGCCGCACCCGAAGCGATATTGGAGAACGTGGCCGTATCGTCAACCAGCATATCCAGGGCAACCGTCGGCGCCAGGTTGAAGAACTGAATCGCCGGATCACGGCGCGTGATCGAAGAGCTTCCGCTTCCGCCGCAACCCGCCATCAAAGCGGCGATCAAAGCGAAACTACCAATAGCAAAAAACTTCTTCATTCGATCACTCAAGTCGTTCCTCTAAGTTTGACCCAGAATCCTCTTTATATTGTTGTCAAAAACCTCATAACACACAGGGCAACCCAACAATCCGGTACGTTCCACGTCCTTTTGCTGGGTCGCGCAAACCGGGCACTTGTCGAGCGGCTTCGGAGCTTCGAGTTGCAACAACCCTGCAATTGGCGCGATTCTGGCACACTCCCCACACACCATTTCCCCATCCGAAAGCCGGATTGCTTTGACCCTTTCGCAACCAAAGCAATCCATTGAATGGTTAGAAAGGTACGCCGTTATGCGTCTCGGCTCGGTACAGCTCAACCAGTTGCTTGGTGATCGGGCCCGGTTTACCGTCCCCAATCGGGCGTCCGTCCAAGGTCACCATCGGAATTACTTCCGCCGCCGTCCCAGTCAGGAAGCACTCATCGGCAGCAAACAGGTCAAACGGAGTGAGCTTGCACTCTTCAACCGTGTATCCCGCGCCTCGAGCCAACGCCATCACGGTATCGCGGGTAACTCCCTTGAGAATCCCGCTGGCCGGATCCGGAGTTCGGATCACTCCGCCCTGAATCACGAAAATGTTGTCGCCCGTACACTCCGCCACATTGCCCTGCGCGTTCAGCATCAAGCCTTCACCGGCTCCGCGCGAGTTTGCCTCTTGCTTCGCCAAGATGTTCGCCGCGTACTTGCCGATGCACTTCAAACGAGGATCGAGAGCATCCGGGGGAAGCGTCTTGAAGCTTGTGGTGACGACATCAAGCCCGTTTTCATAAGCCGAAGGCGGATACAACGCGAGCGTGTTCAGCATCACCATTACGTTGGGCGAATCGTCAATGTTCTTGGGGTCAAGCCCAAGGCCCGTACCGCGAGTCACGTTCAACCGGATGTAGCCGTCGCTGATGTCGGCCTTCGTGCAGGTGTCAAGGATGATCTGCCGCAGCTCAGCCTGCGTGATCGACATCTTGAAACCGAGGTACTTGATGCCGTGGTAGAGCCGGTCAAGGTGCTCGTCGAGCTTGAACACCTTGTGGTGGTACATCCGAATCCCTTCAAAAAGACCGTCGCCATACAGGTGGCAATGGTCGGCCGCCGGGATCACCGCCTCCTCCAGAGGCATGACCTTTCCGTTGTACCAAACTAGCTTTTGCATTGAACCTATTATGGCGCGAGAATCAACCGGAATAAACGGGTCAAACGTGCAGGTAAATTCGTCATAATTGTAAACGTCAGCAGATGGCGGAGTTTAAGGGTTTCATGAAGCGCGGTGGCGTGGTTGCTTTGTCGAGTATCGCGATTGTTTCAATCGTTTTGGCAGGAGTATCCCAAACCGTCGAAGGGAAGCTCAAAAAGGGCGCCCAAGTCGGCATCGTTCCTGTCGGCGGACTCACCGTCGAAGAAGCCCGCAAAAAGGTGCGCATCTGGTGGGAAGGCGTCCGCGCTGAGCCGATCACGCTGACAATCAAGGACAAATCTCTTAAGCAGACCTTTACCGCCCCCCAACTTGGTCTCGCCCTCGATGACGCAGCCTCCATCGCCCAGATTCCCGTTGATGGCGTCGTTGGTCAAGTCCTCGGCGAAGAAGACAAAACCGTCTACAACCTCGTCTTCAAGCCCGCGGCTGTCGATCTCAAGCCCTTTCGATCCGCCGTCGAAGCCTTCGTCGGCCCGCCCAAGCCCGCTCGCGTCAAATTCGTTGGCGGCAAAATCGAGCGAATCCCCGAAATCCCCACGTTCACCATCGATGAAGCAAAGCTCCCCGAGGCGACGGCAAAGGCCCTCATCGACGACAAAGTCCTCGAAGTGCCCCTTAAGGAAGCTCCGAAGAAGCTCACCGACGAAGTTCTTGCCCAAGTCACCGACGTCGTCGCTGAGTTCAAAACCAACTTCAATGCCGGAGTCCGAGACAGGTCGAATAACATCCGACTCGCGACCGGAAAGATCGACGGCCTCCTCCTGCTCCCCGGAGAGAGGTTCAGCTTCAACAAGACCGTCGGACAGCGAACGGTTCAACAAGGCTTCCGAGAGGCCCCCGTCTTCATCAACGGCCGCCACGAAACTGGCATTGGCGGCGGAATCTGCCAAGTCTCCACCACCCTCTACAACGCATCGCTCTTCGCGAACCTCAAGATCGTCGAGCGAACAAACCACTCGCTTCCGGTTCCGTACGTCCCCCTCGGACGAGACGCGACCGTCAACTGGGGCGCCCAAGATCTCGTCATCGAGAACAACATGACGACCCCGATCGTTTTCGCCGCCGAATACACTCCCGGCACCCTCCGATGGCGCATCCTCGGCAAAAAGGACCCGTCGATCAGCGTAAAGATCACCTCTACCGGAGTGAGCGCATCTGGTCGCGGCGAAAAGAGAGAGTTTGACCCCTCCCTCCCACCCGGAGCCGTGCGGGTCAAGGAAAAAGGCTCATCCACCCGAAGCCTCTACACTTTCCGCCACGTTTACAAAGACGGCGTCAAGATCAAAACCGAGCCCCTTGGACGAAGCTACTACGCCGGTTCGCCTCGAATCGTAGCCTACGGTCCGTCCGCTCCGAAATCGGTCGCGCCGCCCACCACCGGCACCACTCCTCCCCCGTCAGCAGCGGGCGGGCAAGAGTAACTACTTCTTTTTCTTCTTGTCCGGCACCATCGACTGATACTGCCGGACGAACTCGTTGCACTTAATGCGCGACACCATCTCGCCGATCGCCTCATAGCAAATCGCGTCCGTCTTCTTGTATCGGATGCACCCCGCCCCCATATCGAGCTTCTTACCAGCCGCAGTGTGAGCCTCGAAGAACCGCTCCTTCTCCGCCGGCAAGCAATACAGCCCGAAGGCATGAAGCGCGATGTGCCCCTTCGTATTCGTCAAGGTCAAAAAGGGAAGTGGCTGCTTCGGATCGCAGTGATACCCGGCCGCAAAAACGCTGTGCGGCACGTAAAAACCGATTCCGCCGTACTGCATCCCTTCCTCAAATCCCGGTTGGAGGTTTTGCTTGATCACCTCGCGCAGCTTCGTCACCGCTTCAACGCGGTCCGCGGGCAGCCCAGCAATAAATTCTTCCGGAGTCGTCGCCATCTTCGCCCCAGTTTGCCACGATCACCCCGAAATTGCCACCAGCATCGGGAAAATAGAACTGTGCAAGCGCGATACAACCACGTCAACGAACGCATCCAGCGCGCTTGCGATTCGGCAGACCGAGACCCCCAAGGCGTCACCCTCATCGCCGTCTCCAAAACCTATCCAGCCGAGTCCATCCAAGCCCTCTACGACCTCGGGCATCGCGACTTTGGCGAGAGCCGCGTCCAAGAGCTCCTGCCCAAAGCTGAAGCCCTCCCCAAAGACATCCGGTGGCACTTTATCGGCAAACTCCAGTCCAACAAAGTCCGCGCCGCCGCCGCAGTCTGCACCTCGATCCATACCCTCGAAACCCACTCGCAGCTCAAAGAACTCTCAAAGCAAAGTTCCGTAATCGACACCTTCATCGAAGTCAATATCGCCGAGGAAGAACAAAAATCAGGAATTTTTGTGAATTCGCTTGACACCTTTGCAGAAGATGTCCTAACATGTTCCCAGGCAAATTTATCAGGTCTGATGACAATTGGCCCGGTCGTAGACGATCCCGAGCAATCGAGACTCTACTTCAAAAAGCTAAAACAGCTTGGCGAAGCGATCGGAACCAAGGATCTCAGCATGGGGATGAGCCTCGACTTTGAAGTGGCGATCCAGGAGGGATCAACCCACATCCGAGTTGGAACTTTGCTCTTCGGGGCAAGAAACTAAATATAAGGATCAAGAAGAACTCATGGAAGAGATGGTCATCGATAAACCGTCCGTTTTCGGCAAAATTGCCAACCTATTCACGCGCACCGAAGAGATCGATGATTTCGAACCCGAAGTCATGGAGCAAGCGGTCGTGCACAGCCCAATCCGCCAAAGCCATCGCTACACGGTCACCATTCGACGCGAAGTGATGCACTTCGACGATGCAATGGCCGCCGCAAATGGACTCAAGCACGGCGAGCAGCAAATCCTCAACCTCAGCCTGCTCTCGCCCGAAGTCAAGGAGAAGGTTCTCAACTTCCTCTGCGGCGTCAACTACGTCCAAGAAGGAACCTGGGAAGAACTCGGTCCCGACGTCTACCTCATCGCTCCCAAGCAAGCCTTAGTCGAAGTCGCTCCTGCGACTCCCCGGATGAACGCGCTCAAAAACTAAGAAGCGCGTCGCCAATCCTCCATTGCCCTCGTTTTTTGCCGAAGCGGGGGCTTTTTTGCGTCAGTCCAAAACTCCAACTGCGCGCCGGAACTCCTGAATGTCCTCTCGGCTCGCGAACGCCCCGTACGGCACAAAAACCAACTTGTACCGCCAAAGCTCGATCACCACATACTCCACCCGGGCCTTCACATCCCGAATCTGGTCTCGATGAATGCGGTAGTTGAGGTCCAGCGGATCGGTCACAAAATAAACGTGCTCGCCCTCAACCGCCATCTTCGTCGGAACCGTTGCCCGCTTCACCGCGCGTGATGTAATCAAAATCGACCTGGCCGGAATCGAAATCGGCCAGAGCATCATCATCATGCCCAGCGCCTGAGTCTCGCGCATCGGAAACATGATCAGCATCGCCAAGCCCGTCACCGGAAAAGCAATGAACGCCGGCCAAAAACGCCGCGCATACTCAAACGCACTCCAGTACGCCAACTGAGTCCGCGAAATCCTATAAACGTCCGTTTGTACGCTTGCCACGCCCGCAAACCATTATGAAGCCTCGCAACCAAGTATCATTCCAACCATGCTCAAGGTCGAACGCAACGGACCCGTTCTCCGCGTCCAGCTGAACCGCCCCGAGGTCCGAAACGCCCTTAACGATGACCTCATCGCCGGCCTCTACCAAGTTTTCACCACCGTCTCGCCTGACATCCGCGCCATCGTCATCGGCGGCGAAGGTGCGGCGTTCTGCGCCGGAGGCGACCTCGAATGGATGAAGAAAGCCGCGACCTACACTGAAGAGCAAAACATCCGCGACGCCATGATGGTCTCCAAGCTATGGGCCGCCGTGCAAAACTGCCACGCCTTCACCATCGCCAACGTCCACGGAGCCGCCATGGGCGGCGGTTCGGGCCTCGTCGCCTGCTGCGATGTCGCCATCGCTACCGAGGACTCTAAGTTCGCCTTCAGCGAAGTCAAACTCGGCCTGATTCCCGCCACTATCGGACCGTTCGTGGTCGACAAAATCGGCAAAGGCCACGCCCGCGCTCTCTTTGCCACCGGAGAAATCTTCTCCGCCCAACGCGCCTTCGAGATCGGATTAGTCCACGAAGTGGTCGCGTCCAAGGATAGGGAAGCGGTCATCGCCAAGAAGCTACGCAACGTCCTCTCCGCCGGACCCAAGGCCGTCGCCGGAGCCAAAAAGCTCGTCATCGACATGCCCCTCAGCTACGAAGAAACCGCAAACCGCCTCGCCGCCTTCCGCGCCTCCGAAGAGGGCCAAGAGGGCCTTGGCGCATTCTTAGAGAAGCGCACCGCAAAGTTTGTTGAAGCGGTTCCGGAGAGTGAATAAGTTACGTCAGGCTTGGGGGAAGCTAAGCCCAACAACTCGGGCAGTCAGCACGGTACTACTCACGTGTACTGGCCTCTGGATTCTGTTTGTCACCGCCACTAGGGCAATTGATCACTTCGATGGCGACTGGAATCAGCCTGCCGTCATTTTTCAAAACACGAACGTGACAAACCCCGACATAGCCTCGCTCATAAACTGTCAATGGAAGGATCGCTGCCTTGAGGTGATCGACGACCGCAAAGAGGCGTCGTTCGGCTACCTCTTCGCCGGTCGATACTACCGACTGAGTTTTGATCCATCTAAGAATCTTACGAACGACGACTCCGCTCACTACGTCTCAATCAACAACACTAACGGCTTCTCTTCGGCGTTTCCCACAGTTGGACCCCAAGAATCTCCCCTCCCAAGGAACGCCAGGTTTCTTCGAAATGTTCTAAAGAAGACGAAGTGAAACTCAATAAACCCCTGATTCTTGGACTCATCGCTGGACTTGTGGCGGTCGTCTCGGCCGGATTTTGGGTGTTGAGCAAAGTAGAGGATGCCTCGTCCTGGCCAATAGTCCAGTTCAAGAATCTGTTGATGACGAGTCCCGATAGTGCGAACCTAAAGAACTTGGTCTTTAGGGAGTCCACCGGAGGATTAGTTGTGATTGATCCATCCAAGCGCGCCGAGTTCGGATTCTTGTGCGACCATAAATACTATCGAGCCTCGTTCGATCCGTCTCGCCACCTTGGTCCAGATAACTCGGCACACATCGTGGTCGTCTATGAGGATGGAACCGTGCTTGCAGATTTTCCTTTTCAGGGTCCAAGCCTTGCACGCATGCCCGACAATGCTCGCTTCCAGCGGGTGGTGCGGAACCCAACACATTAATGGAGAGATTCCTAGTGCAAGCCCTCTGAAACAAACTTAAGCGTCCCATTGCACTAGCAAAGTCCTGTAAGCAAAGTCATAATTGAGCCCAATGGTTGGTTTCATTGGCTTTGTTGTCGTTTTCTATGCGTATTGCGCCGCGTGGACCATCCATGGATGGCTTGATCGGAACGTGAATGCCCGCTATGCGCGCCAGAGTCGGCTCGTCGCTGGATTCGTTGCGTCAAGTTCCATCCTCATTTTTAGCTATATCGTCCAAATTTCAATCGCCGCCGAAGACTACAAAGATCGCGCTGAGCATTGGCGCTCCATTGCCTTGAGCAAGTGACTTCCGTTCTCCGGGTACACTTGTAGCTTCAAAACGTGGGAGGTCGAAAGGCCGCCTGAACCACGAGGTGATTTCATTGCGAAAGAACATCAAAAAGAACCTGCACTCGCCACGATTCGTGGCCCTCGCATCCACTGTTGACAAGAACAACGAGCTGACCGTCGAAGAAGCTTTGGCCCAAGTCAAGAAGACCGCCAACGCAAAGTTCGTCGAGTCCGTCGACCTCGCTGTCGTCCTCGGAATCGATCCTCGAAAGAGCGACCAAAACGTTCGCGGCCTCACCCAGCTTCCTCACGGAACCGGTAAGAAGCGCGTCGTCGCTGTTCTCGCTAAGGGTGACCTTGCTGCCGAAGCAGAGAAGGCTGGAGCCGACATCGTCGGTGCCGATGACCTCATCGCCAAGATCCAAGGCGGATTCAAGGACTTCGACGTCATCCTCGCTACCGAAGACATGGCTCCTCAGATCGGTAAGATCGGCCGAGCTCTCGGACCCAAGACCCCGAACAAGCGAAACGGAACCGTCACCAACAACATCGGAACCGCTGTCAAGGAAATCAAGGCTGCAACCCGTGTCGAGTACCGCGCTGACAAGGCCGGTGTCGTCCACCTCTCGCTCGGTAAGGTCAACTTCACCGACCAACAGCTCCTCGAGAACTTCCTCGCCGGCTTCGGCGCAATCCTCAAGGCAAAGCCTGCAAGCTCCAAGGGCCGCTACATCAAGTCGGTCACCGTCAGCGCAACCATGGGCCCCGGCATCGCAATCGACGGCAACCTAGCCTCCAAGCTCGCTGGCTAAGCTAAGCAACCTTCAATCAAAAATGACCCGGTCGAATCAGACCGGGTCTTTTTTTGTGCCACAGCCCCAATCGCCCAAGTAACATGAGGGCGAAGATGTTGCCATTGCTCATCGCCGTAGCCATGAACCACTCCGTCTCCCAACTCATCGAACAGTACCAAGCCGACCTCGGTAGCCTCGAGCGGTTCTATAAAGTCGAAATCTCCCCCGAGCGCACCGCCCGGTTCAAAAAGTTCTACCAAGAAACCGAAATGCAACTCGAACAGCAAGATTTCGAAAAGCTCAGTCAAGGCCAGCAGGTCGACTACCTCCTCTTCAAAAACCACCTCGACCGCAATCTCGCCCAGCTCGACGCCTTCGAAAAGCAAATCAAAGAGACCGAGCCGTACCTCCCCTTTGCCGCCGCCCTCATCCAGCTTGGCCAAGACCAAAGGCGCAGCAACCCGATTCAACCCAGCAAAGCCGCCGCAACCCTTGCCCAGATCGAAACCGACCTCCCGAAGCTCCGCCAAACCCTCGAAGTCAACAAAACCAACGACAAATTCGCCGCCTTTCGCGCCGCCCGCTTCAACGACCAACTCCTTCGCAACCTCGCCGAGTGGTACCGCTTCTACAACACCTACGACCCCCAATTCGGCTGGTGGGTCACCGAGCCCTACACCCGCACCACCAAGGCCCTCCAAGAGTTCAGCATATTCCTCAAAGAGAAAATCTGCGGCCTCAAACCCGGCGACAATAGCCCGATCGTCGGCGACCCCATCGGCCGCCAAGCCCTCCTCAACGAACTCAAGTACGAGATGATCCCCTACTCCCCCGAGGAGCTGATCGACATCGCCAACAAGCAGTACGCCTGGTGCGAAGCCGAAATGAAAAGGGCCGCCAAAGAGATGGGCTACGACGACTGGCATCAGGCCCTCGAAAAGGTGAAACAGGACTACGTCCAACCCGGCGACCAACCCCAGCTGATCCGCGATATGGCCGAAGAAGCCATCAAATACGTGGAGGACAACGACCTCGTCACCGTTCCGCCCCTTGCCAAAGAGACCTGGCGCATGACCATGATGCCCCGCGACCGCCAAAAGGTCAGTCCCTTCTTCCTCGGCGGCGAACAAATCATGGTCAGCTTCCCAACCGCCGAAATGGAGCATCAAGAAAAGCTGATGAGCCTGCGCGCCAACAACATCCACTTCGCCCGCGCCACCGTCCACCACGAGCTCATCCCCGGCCACCACCTCCAGCAGTTCTACGAAGCCCGCTCAAACCCCCAGCGCCATCTCTTCTACACCCCCTTCTGGGCCGAAGGCAACGCGCTCTACTACGAGTTCCTCTTCTGGGAGATGGGCTTCCCCAAAACCCCGCAAAACAAAATCGGAATGCTCTTTTGGCGCATGCACCGCTGCGCCCGAATCATCTTCTCCCTCAGCTTCCACCTCAAGAAGATGACCGCCGAAGAGTGCATCAACATGCTCGTCGAAAAGGTCGGCCACGAGCGCGCATCAGCCGAAGGCGAAGTCCGCCGCTCCTTCGGGGGCGACTACTCGCCGCTCTACCAAATCAGCTATATGATCGGCGCCCTCCAACTCTGGTCCCTCCGTCACGAACTGGTCGATAGCGGAAAGATGAAGCAGAAGGAGTTCCACGACCAAGTCTTCCTGCAAAACAGCATCCCCATCGAAATGACTCGGGCGCTGCTTACAGATCAACCGCTGACCAAGGACTTCAAGTCGACCTGGCGGTTCGGTGAGAGATGATCTTCAGCCGAACAGGGGATCTTAGGTTTGGGGCGGCCTCAAATCAACTCGTTTGATGGTCTGGTCAGTCGCAAAGATCGTAATCTTTAACGGTTCCGACGAGATCGGGCGTCACTTCGGCACTGGCTCGGAGTCATGCCGGTCTCTCTTAAGAATGCCTTGTACAGAGCACTGGTTGACTGGTACCCAACAGTTCGTGCGATAGATTCCAGACTTTCAGAGCTTTCCTCAAGAAGCTCCTTGGCGAGTTCCATCCTTCTGCTAGTCAGGAATTCCAGCGGCGGCACTCCGGCCAGCTTTGCAAATCGAACAGCAAAAGCCGTTCTTGACATACCAGCCTCGTAGGCCATAGACTCCACGGTCCAAGAGGCCGACGGTAACTTGATAACTGCACCCGTCACTGCACCGATCTCAGGATCCAAGAGCGCCGTGAGTATTCCCATTCTGCGCGGGCAGAGGTCAACCTGAGGGTTGGGCCTAATAATAAACGCACGGAGTATTTCAACCAGCAGTAGATCGGCTAAACGTTCAGATACGATTCCCGCCCCTGGTTCCTTGACATTGGTTTCCGCACACAGAAGTTCGAGCACACTCCTTAAGCGTGTCGAGCCCGTTTCCGCCAATGTACTCACCGACATGAGATGCGGAAGCGGCGAAAAGAGTTGCCGAGCGGGAGTGTTTCGAAGCTCAAACGCTCCAACGATTAGTCGAGTAGGTGAGCCGTCACCGTCCATTGGAGATGCCAATCGATACTTTTGGCCGGCAGAATCGAAGTTGAGGAAATTCTGCGGGTAACCCTCCAGAGTTCGTGGGTGATCTCTCAGTACATGTTGAGACCCTTGTGTCAGCAGGATCAAATCTCCTTCCGCTAGTGAGTAGTGCTCGTTGATCCCCGAAACCGAAAGCCAACAAGAACCTGAAGTGACCACATAGAATTGAGCTGTGTCTTGTGATTCTGGGACAGTGAGACTCCAAGGAGCACCCAACGCCTGAGATTGCAATGCATTCACCCGCAACTTGACCGAACCGAGAACCTCGGAGAGATAATCTGTGTTTGTAGAAGTCGGTAGTGCGGAACTGATCATGGGTGAAGTGACTACCCCATATTACATTCTGCACGCCGAATTCAGCGCGACTCTTCGCTCAAGTGCGCCAATACTCAACCAGCACATCACGAACTGAACGATTGGAAACAACACCTGAACAGTTGGAACTGTCCATAGAATCCTGCCAAGCGTAAATTGTTTCTATGAGGTTGATATCTGAAAAGGAAACAGTGAGCAGGAATTCAAGCGACTCCCTTGGAAATCAGAGGGTACTGTTTGGGCCAGTCCACCTCCGTGTAACGAATCTCGAAAAATCCTTGAGATTTTGGAAGAGCCAAATCGGACTTACTGAGAGGCTCAGCACGACGGCTGGTGCGGTAGAGCTTGGCAGCGACTCCCGTACCCTGATCATCTTGAACGAGGGAGCTAGCACTCCACGATCGTCAGGATATGCCGGACTATATCACTTAGCCCTCCATGTGAGCTCTGAAGCAGAGTTTGCTGGTCTGATTTCACTTCTGTTTGAGAGACAGGTCCCATTTTCTCCAGTAGATCACTTGTTATCAAAGTCGATCTATCTTACGGATCCAGACGGAATTGGTTTGGAGTTTACGTTTGAGACTCCTGAGCGGGGGAAGCTGTTCGGACTTGATAGTGCCGGATATCCACTGATGACTGACCGCAGTGGGAGGCGCCATAGCGGTCGCGGGCGACTCGATCTAGGCGAACTGATGCGGAATCATCCTGCTCAACCAAACGTCTGGAGTCAACCCGATTCAGTTCACGTCGGACACATCCACTTGTCTGTACCAAACCTTGCGAGGGTGAGGGATCACTACATGAATCTGGGTTTTGAAATTAGCTTTCATTCCGAGGCTATCGGAATGGTTGAACTACACACCGGAGGCGATTTTACTCATCAACTTGTTCTTAACAACTGGCAAGGCCCTGACGCCAAACCGTCACCCAGTGACATGGCCGGACTCGACTACTTTACGCTTATCGATAGCACTGATTCTTCACTCCACTCGGAGGTCGCACATAGAGACCCAGCCGGGAACCAATACACGTTTACAAACAAGACCAAAGGAAACTAACATGACAACACTCGTAGAAACACCAATCGCAACTCAAACCTCTCGCAGCAAGCATATTGGACTTTGGATAGTCCAAGTTCTTCTCGCGCTATTCTTCCTCATGGTAGGAACGATGAAGCTGACATCAACTCCAGAAATGATGGTCAAACAAGGTATGGCTTGGGCAGCATCCGCACCCCCCGCGCTCATTAAGTTCATTGGAGTAATGGAAACTCTAGGGGCAATCGGGCTCGTTGGTCCTGCCGCAACCAAGATCATGCCCAAGTTGACTGCATGGGCCGCACTCGGACTAGCCACTGTCGTCACACTTGGTGGGATAATGCACGCTATCCGAGGAGAATGGATGCCAATTTCGATCAACGTAATTGTCGCCGGACTGGGGGTCTTTGTATTCGCGGGCCGAAAGTAGGACTGACCAATCGCCTATGTAGCCTAGTCAACGATCTGGCTACATAGGCGATTTTTTCGCTAAAGCGTACGAATTATTGAACCCGGGTATAGCAAGTGTAAGACATGCCGTCCCGATTTTGAGGGGCCGGCGGCTTTGTCGTCCACAGGACGAGTGCCCAAATCTCCTCATCAAGCGAAGTATTTGCGCCTAGAATATGTCCCAAGTAGCCCGGCATTAGGGCCAAGCTTTGAAGGGTGGCCGACATCTCATCACCCATCTTGGATCCCAATCCGGGCGAGACGTGAAGCGAGGCGAGCGAAAGGAACTCTCCCGCAGAATTCTCCATCTCATAGCCTTTTCTCTCGAAGACAACAACTCCGCGAACATCGGGAGTTTGCACGTCAACTATGGGCTCAGATCCCGTGAAGTGCTTCTTTAACTGATCCTCAGCGGCTTCAGGATTTTCAAATTGGCAGATAAGGAGGGTTCGACTTGAATCCATGATATCCGACCAAAATGTTGGATAAGCTCCTTCGAGGAGTTCTCGCGGTGGAGTTGGTGACTCGTCGAAATACCTCGCAAGAATCAGATAGTTACTCATTGGTAAAGTGTAACACCTTAAGACCTCGTATAGTTCGTACAAACGGCGGGTGCTCTCAACCGCTCGCAGAGTAGTTGATCAATGACCAGTCTCCCGACCGGACCTCACCGACCCGAACAATTTTCAATTCGATAAATCGTCCGCGTCCCGAGGTTTATACCAAACGCTAACCAATGTTCCTCGTGAAAAGCCTCGGAGGCGAGAATGGGTTCGTACCACGGACCAGACCCGTAAAGATTCACGAACTCAGTTGGTTGCGAATTGGCCTTTATCAAATCCACGAAGCTCGGGTCTTCCAGAACTCGGACGTCATAAGTGTAAAGAAAGCATTGTGTCCGCTCAAAAACATCAACTTCCTGAATCCGTTTGATCACGTAGACAGAGTCTTCTCCGCTCAATGCAAAGCACTCAGTGATTCCGTCATACCAACCGAGCATAAAGAGCCTGTCTAAGCAAATCTTGACCGGCACGAGTTGACACTCATTCATCTTAGCCACATCATAGCAAACTTAACGCCCGGAGGCAGGAGGCTCTCGTCGCCACTTTGGGTGGGGTGTGGCATCTGGGCCCGCAGGTGAAACGACTTGTTGACAAATCCCCGCCGCCGCGAACCCAATAGCACCGATTTCACCGACTTACGAGTTCAGCAAGCCCGACAACCCCGCCTGAGCCTCGTCAAAAGTCGAACCCTCAGCCTTCGCCTGCCGCAAAAACGCATTGATCCCGTCCATCGAATCAATCGCCCGATCCGAAATCGGCCGCGCACCCTTCTTATAAGCGCCAATCGAAACCAAATCCTCGACGTCATTGTAAGCCGCCATCAACTCCCGAACCTCCGACGCCGCCTGAACCTGCTCCGCCGGAACCACGAAAGGCATCGTTCGCGAAAGACTTCCCAAGATATCAATCGGCGGATAATGGCCGCGCGAAGTCAACTTCCGGTTCAACACAATATGACCGTCCAAAATACCGCGCGTCGCATCGGCAATTGGCTCATTGGTGTCGTCGCCGTCAACCAAAACGGTGTAAAGAGCAGTGATCGCTCCCTTCGGACCCATCCCGGCCCGCTCCATCAACCTCGGCAAAAGCGCAAAAACCGAAGGCGTATAACCCTTCGTCGAAGGCGGCTCACCAATCGCCAAACCAACTTCCCGCTGAGCCATCGCAAACCGAGTCACCGAATCCATCATCAGCAAAACCGACTTCCCTTGATCCCGAAATCCTTCGGCGATCGCCGTTGCCGTCAAAGCCGCCTTGATCCGCACCAACGCCGGCATCTCACCCGTCGCGCAGATAATCACCGACCGCGCGAGCCCCTCCGGCCCAAGGTCGTTCTCTATAAACTCGCGAACCTCACGACCACGCTCACCAACCAGGCAGATCACGTTTATCTCCGCCTCGCAATTGCGAGCAATCATGCCGAGTAGCGTCGACTTTCCAACGCCCGAGCCCGCGAAAATGCCCATCCGCTGGCCTTCGCCAAGAGTGAGCATTCCGTCAATGGCTCTCACGCCGGTCGCCATCGGCTTCTCAATCATCTTTCGCGACATCGCACTCGGCGGATTCGCGTTCACCGGGTACCAAACATCGGCGTCGATGGCCGGTCCGCCGTCCATCGGGTTCCCCAATCCATCAAGGACCCGGCCGAGCATCGAATGAGAAATCGGTACCGTAAGGCACTCACCGGTAGATTCGACGAGGTCACCCGCCCGAATTCCGTCCAACTCTCCCAATGGCATCAGGAGTACCGTATTGTCTCGAAATCCAACGACTTCCACCGGAACGTCTCGATTTCCGCTCGTCTTCACGTGGCAAAGATCGCCAATCCGGGCAATCGGACCATTCGATTCGATGACCAAGCCGATCACCTTCGTCACTCGTCCCGAAAGGCGGTAAGGCGGTGCCGCCAGAGAGGCGTGCCTAAGGCGATCGAACCGAGGCTCAGGAATCGAAATCATGCCGCGTTCCGAAACTCGTTTTCAACCAACTCAAGCCGAGTCTTCACCGTCGCTTCAATAACGCCTGCGTCGGTTTCCACCACCACTCCACTCGGAATCGAATGATCCTGAACGATCTCGATGCCCTCGAGTTCACGAGACATCATCATCAGCTCTTCGCGGTGCGACTCAAAGAGCGCAAAATCGGAAGGATTGATCATTATTCGCGCTCGACGAGCATGTGTAATGTGCTGCAAAACGTCTTTGGCAATCTCGAGTGCGTACTGCTTATTGATCTCAAGTTCAGCCGCTAGGATTCGACGCACGACCTCCATCGCCATCTCGGTCATGATATTCTCCGAAGTCTCAAACCACTCGATTACCGCCTGTTCAAACTCCTCGCGCAGCGTTTCCCAATCGGCCATGAACTGCTTGGCCTCGGTCTTTCGCTCGGCTTCGGCCTGATTCAGCGCAAGCTGTAGCCCAGCCCGGCGACCTTCCGCGGTGCCCATCTGGAGTCCGTTCTCGTAACCTGCGTGGTATCCATCCTCGTATCCTTTCTCTTTGAGAAGTTCGACCTGGTCGGTGAGTCGGTTCGATTTTCGCTTGAGGTCGTCCGAGAGCTTAGGGATCTGACCAAACATTCGGTCCTGATTCAGCTCAACCACGCCGAATCCCGACACGACCTTAGACAACCATCTCCTCCTCGCCGCCTCGGCTCAATACAATCTCGCCCGCCTCTTCGAGTCGTCGAATGATGCCCACCATTTTCTGCTGGGCTTCCTCGACAACCTTCGTTCGAACCGGTCCCATAAACTCCATGTCTTCCTTTAGCATCGCCATGGCGCGGTCGCTCATGTTGGCAAAGATCTTTTGGACAACTTCCTGCTTACAACCCTTCAGAGCAACGCCAAGATCCTTCATATCGACCTCGCGCATCACGGCCTGAATCGCCCGGTCATCAAGCTGGATGATGTCTTCGAACACGAACATCATGCCCTTGATCTGCTCGGCGAGCTCGGGCTCGTTTTGCTCTAGCTGCTCGATGATGGTTCGCTCGGTGGTTCGGTCAACTCGGTTCAAGAGGTCAACCAGTGCCTTCGGACCACCAGCCTGGGTCATCTCTTGCGACATCACGCTCGAAATCTTCTTCTCCAAAACCTGCTCGACCTTCTTAATCACTTCCGGCGGAGTCTGCTCCATCATCGCAATTCGCCCCGCAACATCCGCCCGAAGCTCGGTCGGAAGCTTTCCGATGATTACCGCCGCGCTCTGCATCGGCATGTAGCTCAGAACCAAAGCGATGGTCTGCGGGTGCTCGTCCTGGATAAAGCTGATAACCTGGTGAGGGTCAGCCTTCTTCAAGAATTCGAATGGCAAGACCTGCATCGCCGACATGATCTTGTTCAAGATCTCATTTGCGCGGTTGGAGCCAAATGCAGACTCAAGAACGGCGCGTGCATTCGCGATACCACCTTCTGCAATGAAGTCTTGAGCGATCGCGAGCTCATAGAACTCGTCGATGACCATCTCCCGCACTTCGGGGAAGACCTTTTCAAGTCTTGCTACCTCGAGCGCCAGAGCCTCGATTTCGGCGTCCGAAAGGTGTTTCACCACCTCACCGGAGATTTCTGCCCCGAGGACCATCATCAAAATGGCCGCCTTCGTCTTATTTGGGAGTTCTGCTTTTACTGCCATTTTCTTAAACCTCCGCCAACCAAGTCTTGATCAACATGGCCGTCGGCTCCGGTCGATCCTTTGCCATCTGTTTGATTGCGGCAAGGTGTACGGACTTTCGTTCTTTAATCTTCTCAACTTCAAGCACGTCGCCGGTATCTCGGTAGATCACGCCGTCCTCAGTCATATGAGCGAGTTCCTCCTCGCTGAAGCGCGCAATGTGATTCGTCAAATTCTCCGCGTGCGCCTCGGCACCCAAGCTCTGAGGCATTTGCGCCCCTGCTCCGACCATTGCATAGCTCATCGGAATCTGACCGTTCACCAGCGGAACGTTGATCGTCTGACCATCGGCCGTTACAATTGCCGTAGTCTGAGCAATCGGCTTCATCTTGCCAACTTGCTTCACCACCATGAACCCGATGATCAGCAGCGCCGCGATCGGGAGAATCGAAATGATCTGCTGTCTTGAAGCCGCCGACTTCGACTCATTCACCGCCGCGTCAATCGACTGCTTGACGGCCTCGTCGAACTTCACCCCGGTAACCGTGACTTGCATGGTCTGGTCACCGCTCTTGGCCTCGGCCTTCATAAAGGTTTCAACCTGAGAAACAAACTCATCCGCCTTCGCCGCGTCAGCCTCAGGGAACTTTGCCGTATTCGCGGCAACGTTCACCACCATCGACTTAACCGTCCCAACCGCCTTGTTCGAGTGTGTCTCGATCATCTCGGTATTAGGCTGAATCTGCTCAACCTTCGACAAGTAATCGCCACTGTTCTCGGTATCTCGCGACGCAGGAGTTCCGCCTACAGCATTATTGGCCGCCGAGCCTGCGCCACCCGAAGCTTGCTTGCCGCCCCCCATCTTCTCCTCCATCGTCTTGAGGGCAGTTCCTTTCTTCACTTTGTTCTCGACCTTGCGAACCTCGTTCTGGTCAAGATTGACTTCGCATCGAACGCTGACCCGCGTCGAACCGGGTCCAAAAATCGCATCCAGGTTGCTCTGCATTCGTTGCTCTTCTTTTCGAGCGAGCGACTGCTCTAGCTCAAGTTTCTGAGAGGCCAACGCATCGGTCCCGCTTAGTTCGGTTCCGTTGTAAAGCGGCACCGACTTTTCGTCCAGAACCACAACATTCTTCATATCGAGGCCATCAATCGAGTGAGAAACCAACATCGCAATCCCCTTGGCTTGCTCCCGAGAGAGGGAACCAGCCGTCACCAGCGAAACGCTCGCCGAAGGCGGTCGTTGTTGGTCACCGAACGGCGACGGATCGCCCAAAGTGATATGCACCCGCGCGGATCGCACGCCGGGGTTCGTCTCAATCGACTTCGCGAGTTCGCCCTCGGCGATCGCTTTCAACCGCTCCCGCTCAACCGCTGGCGTGTCGGTCAAATTCATCTTAGAAAGGTCTTCGACCCCCATCTTCGCTGACTTAGGCACTTTGCCCGCCGTCGTCAGCTGCATTCGCAGCTCATTGACCTTGTCCGAAGGCACCAAAACTGCGCCCGGAGTATTGAAGTCGACGGGAACGCCCATCTCCTGCACCGCCGTGACTACCGAGGCCTTATCCGCCTCCGGAAGTCCACCGTAGAGCATGCCGAACTTTGGCTTCGAAGCGAAACTAAACACGCCCGCCAGCAACGCCAAAAAGAGCGCGACGCCGCCAATCGTCGTGTAACGCTGAGTCGGATTTGACTCGAGCCACCAATTCTTCAACCGATCAATGAATGCCATTGTTGATTCCCTAACAGGAGATCAACGCAAACCTAGACCTGCATGCGCGAAAGCTCTTGATAAGCCTCGAGCACTTTGTTCCGAACCGCCATGGTTAGCTGCATCGAAGTGCTCGCTTTCTCCATCGCAATCATCACATCCTGGACTTCAACCTTGCGTCGATTCGTCATAAGGTCCGTTTGCAACTCTTTGGCATTCGCCTGCGAGTTGTTCACTTCCCCAATGACGTCCATCAACATCTGGGCAAAATCGCTGCCCTTCTCCCCTGCGGACTGAGTCGCAGTCCCAACCGAACCCTTTTCAAGGGCCTGTTGGATCGCAGGGTTGTTCGAAATCCTCATTGAACTCTTTAGGTTTCGGCGTGATTACAAATTTCCTCAGACCTTTCCGATCTGCAATGCCGAATTCATCATCGTCTTCGCCGTATTGAACGCCTGAATGTTTGCCTCATAGGCCCGGCTCGCTCCGATCATGTCCACCATTTCGCTGATCGGATCAATGTTGCTCATCGTCACATATCCGTCTGCATCAGCAAACTTGTGACCTGGCTCATGCTTCTTTTGAAACTCGCGAAGCATATCGCTCTCCACCCCGTCGATGCGCACGCCCTGCTCAGTCGCGGTCAGCACCACCGACCGGCGTCGATAACCATCCTCACCCGGCCGCGCAACCGAGTTGGCATTCGCCAAGTTGCTCGAAATCGTGTCCATGCGAAATCGCTCGGCGGTGAGTCCGCTCGTGCTGTACCGCATCGCATCTGCAAGGGATCCAATTCTCATCTATTCGTTACCTTCCTTCCCGAATCACGCTTTTCAGCCCGCTGAAATAGCGGCTCGTCATCTCGGTGAGGGCATTAAATCGGTGCTCAGTCTCCGTGATCGACATCACCTCGGCTTCGAGGTCAACATTGTTGCCGTCCAAACGAATCGAGCTGTTGTCGGTGATCTTCCGCGCGCGGCCATTGGCAAACGCGGCATCAAACTCATCGTTTTCGGAGTTCATGGCTTCATTCAACTGAAGATTGAAGTCCATATCCTCGCGCTTGTAGTTCGGAACGTTGACGTTCGCGAGGTTCTTGATCAGCATCGACTGACGCTCGCTCGCAAGGTTAAGCGACCGATTCAATCGGTCCGCATGAGGGCCAAACAAATTGTCTAGATATGCCACGGTTCTCTTCCGCGCATCCATTCGCCAACGTCAAAACCCCAATCCGTGGAGTTCCCACGTTGGTTATCGGAGTGCTTCCGATTTTCTTGAGAGGACAACTTTGGGAGTGCGCGGTGCCAGCCGCGCTTTTATTTGCGGGTTGATGCCTCGGGATTCTCAATCCCGAGGCTAGTACGGCTCCTTTCGGGAGAATAAGGTTGACAAAGACCTTTCGAAATCGCCTAGTAGTAGATGCCCAAACTATCATGCCGTGTCGCGCCTCTTGAAGCTGTTCGCCGCTCACGGTTCGCAGTTCACCGTTTACCGCTCACCGACTACACCGAAAATCGCCCACTCAAAGCCCCACCGCGAACCCAAACGCACCGACTTCACCAACACCACTCAGTTCCCGCCATTCCCGCCAACTCAGTCACGAAAATACAACACCGCCGAACCTAAACCCGCCAGATCCGCCAACATCCCAACCTTGAAACGATTGGCGGAACCGAGCGTCCAACAACTATGCTTGGAACGCTCATCGGCTCGGCTTTGCTCCTGCAAACGCCGACTCAGATCACTGCACCCGAGGTCGTCTCGGTTTCAATGTTCAAAAACGGCTTCGCCTTCGTCACCCGCCGTATCAAACTCAAAGAAGGCACCGCAAACGTAGTGGAAATCCCGCAGGCATCCCTCGGAACACTATGGTTTTGGACCCCCGAAGGCGAGCTGAAGCGAATCTACACCAACGAAAGCACCAACAAAACCAAACAGGAAGTCAGCCTCGCCAACTTCGATCAGCTCGTCAGCAAAAACATCGGCAAGCAGGTCTACATCGAGAGCCATAACGCCGCCCCGCAAGAAGGCAAAATCAAATCTGCCTCCGGCGAAATCTTGGTGCTCGAAACCCAAAGCGGAACCACCGTCATCCGCAAAGACACCATTAAATTCCTAAAAACGAACGACGAGAAGTTCGAGTGGAAGCAAACCATTGAGACCGAAAACAAAGAGCGGTTCTACACCATCGAAGCCGACAAAAAGACCAAAGAAGTCATGATGATGTCGCTCGAAAGAGGCATGTCTTGGGCACCCGGCTACGCCGTCGACATCACCAAAGAAGGCACCCTGACCGTCGCTAGCAAAGCAACGGTGATGAACGACCTCCTGGCGCTCGACAAGGTCCCGGTCAGGCTCATCACCGGCTTTCCGAATCTGCAATTCAAAGATATCCTCGACCCTTTCACCGCCGGAATGAGCAACGACGTCTGGCTTGGAACCCTCGCTGGCGGAATGCCAGCCGGCCCCGGAGGCGGTCGCGGCCGAGCCAGCGAAATGCTGACTCAGAACGCCTACTCGGCAAAGTCAGCCGCCCTCGACCAAACCAATTGGGGCGGCTCCGAAGCAAGCCAAGCGGGCGGTGAGCAAATCGGCGACCTCTTCTTTTATGACCTTGAAAACTTCAACTCAAAGAAGAACTTTCGAACGTATCAAAACCTTTTCCGATTCGACAGCAAGTACGAGCACATCTACACCTGGGATATCGATGACCGAGTGGATGCCAACGGCACCTACCGCCCGACTCCCGTGAATCAACAAGATTCCGAAGAGATTTGGCACACTGTCAAGTTCAAAAACAGCTCGGGTAAGCCTCTTACGACGGCAGCCGCGACCATCTTTAACAAGGGCGAGCTCATCGGGCAGACGATGATGAATTACATTCCTGCTGGCGGAGAGGCCTCGCTCAGGATCAACAAGGCGCTCGACGTCCGTCCAGAGGCATCCGAAGAAGAAATCGCTCGCGAGAGGGCAGCAATTCGGGATCAGTACAACAATCCTCGCTGGGACCTCGTTACCGTCAAAGGCACTTTGGAGATCACTAACTCACGCAAGGAGGAGGTTCAACTGAACCTCGTGAAGCAGTTCACCGGCGAGTTAGTCAAAGCCGATGGCGAACCGGCGGTGGTAAAGACAACTAAAGGCCTCAGGCAAATGAATTCGACCGGCAAGCTGACCTGGAAGCCCAAAGTGAAAGCAGGCGAGTGCTTGCACCTGGAATACACCTACAAGCTCTACGTTCCGGCGCAGTAGCCCTGTTACCTCTAGCCCCCAGAAGAGGAGGGGGCTTGGGGTTACTTAGCCAAATCTTGCAACTTAGTGCTCTGGTGCAGGGGCACTTGAGCGAAGATGCTGCGGAAACGTCAGCTGTCCAATTTCCCACAAATCGGCATAAGTCAAGTCAGGCTTGCTCAGCCTTTTGGCCAATCTTGAGAACCTGGCTTTGCTAGTCAGAACTCGAATGGCGGCATCAATAATCTGAGGATCAGCCAACTGGTCACTACCGAGTTGTGGTGCGACAAATAGGATCTGAGCCGCGTGTCTCCAGTTAGTCAACATTAATTGATCAACACACTCGCAAAGCCCGGGAATGTCTTTCAAGAACAAGTACGAGAAGAATCGATCCCTCAGAGGCAGACTACGTTCAAGAGGAGGAAAGCTCGAATACTCGGGATGCTTCTGCATCATAAGCGTCCAAGCGAGCGAACCCTCATAATCCTTCGCTTCCATCGCAAGCTTCCATCCCAAACTGGTAAGCAGCTCGGCATCTGAGCCACCTAGCCCGAGGTACTGATCGTCGGCACCCTGTTCTTGCCACAACTTCTCAAAGGCGGCTCGTCCCCTCTCGCTGGTCGGGGTCTCATATCCGGTCTCAGAGAACACAATCGATTCCCAGGCTAGGTAGATCTCCGATGGCTTTGTGCGACGTGCCATTTACGTCAGCCTACCCATCACTACGGTGAGGGAAGATGGATCATTAACGCTTGAACAGGAGGTATGCCATCCGCTCTCCGAACGTCGTGTGCATGTCATAGACTTCAACTGTTGAAAGCGTTTGGGAGTTTGGCGAGTCGCTAAAGTCACTCAGGAGTATTTGTCGTGAGCCCTTCGTCCACACCGCCGTGTTAGAAGAGATGGCGTGCTTCGGACCGAAGCCTCTCTTACGGAGTTCTGAGTCGTAATAGGCAATTCCCTGGTGGAGTGGCACTTGCGAGCCAGTCTGGACTTCGTAGCCCACCAAGTACTGCGTGGTTGAACCCGTGATCAATGACCAGACACCTGCGTTTGCGATTTGTTCATTGATCGGAGCGGAGAGCTTGAATAGCTGACGCTCTGGAAAATGATCATTGGGATGCACAAAAATCACGATTATTCCTGCGATAAGCGATGAGCCAATCAACCAACTAAATCTTCGACTCCAGCGATCCATAAGTATCCGGGTCAGCTTCTACTCCTGAATTGAGTTCGGGAGTAGAAGCTTGTTATCACGTTACCGCAGATAAGTCGTCGCGTGCGAGACGTGACTCAGGTCATGCGCAAGAATGATGTTGGCGTAGGTTTCGATCGAGACGTCACCAAGGTCGGGGTGATGGAAGGTCTTCTTCCAGTCCGAATCCGTGAGGCTAGAAAGAAACTCGACGAGGTCGCGGCGTCGATTCTCGAAGACATCAAGCTCGTGGTGTACGTCTCGTGTCGCATAGTGCTTTTCAGCGGCTCGCGCATCGGGATCGAGCGAGACAACGGCGGCGCCCGGGGACTCATGGGCCAGCCGCAAACGATCTAAGAAGACGTCATCGAAATCCGCGAGGTGAGCAACCAGCTCACGCAAGTTGAACCGATCGGGTTCCGTGTGATCGTTGTAGTGGTCCGGCTTTACCTGGTCCACGATGTTGACGAGCGTTTTTGGAGTGTTCTCAAGAGAACTCAAGTAGCCCTTCATAGTCCCAATCTCGTTATATTCCCAAAAGAGCGGTTTAGCAAGCGAAATAAGCGGTAACTTTTCCACGTAAGGAAAAAAGCGCACATGGGCAAACACCTCACCCGAAGAGACCTTCTTGCGGCCACCACTGCCGTCGGAATCTCGTCTCTCGCTTCGGGTGTCGAGATGCCCGGTCAACTGAGGAAAACAGCAAAAATGGAACCGAAACTTGTTCACGTCCCCACCGAAGCCGATATCGCCAAAGCACTCAAAACTGCTCCTCATGGGATCAGCGAAGCCACCCACAAAGCTCACCTTGGCCTTTGGCAGGGATACGCGAACAAGACGAACGAAATCCGAAAGGCACTCGCCGAACTCGAAATGGATCCGGCAAAGGCAAACCAGATCTACTCGCAAATCCGCGCACTCAAAGTGAACTACGCGTTCGCTTACGGCGGTTACAAGAACCACAACGTCTACTTCGACACGATCGGCGGAAACGGCGGCCCTGCCACCGGCGATGTCGCGACCTTGATCAACGAAGCCTACGGCTCGCACGAGGCTTGGGCGAAGGACCTCAAGACCACCGGAATCGGTGCTCGCGGCTGGGTCTACCTTGCTTACGACCACGACGAGCAACGCGTGTTCAACTTCATCGGCGACGCCCAAGACACCTTCCCGTCCTGGAACTCAACTTTGATTTTGGCGCTCGACGTTTACGAGCACGCATACTTCCTCGACTTCCAAACGGCGCGGGCGAAGTACATCGATGCCTACCTCAACGTCATCGATTGGGACGCCGTCAACGTGCGTCTTCACAAAGGGCTCGGAAAGTAAATTAATGCTCCCTCGCCTCGTCGTTACGAGGCGGGGGAGTTTTCGTTTTTCGATACGACGAACAACTCCGCCACCTCAACTTCGGATCCCGACTGGTTTAGCGACTCTCATGAGTCTGGAGACTGCGACATTGGTGACAATTCATTTAGGTCCATTTCGCGCGCTCCGAAAAGTTTGAGCATCCAAACTGTACACTCTTCGCGTGTCCATCATTCTCGCCTCTTGGAAGGAACCTGGTCCCGTTGCCCTGAATGCCGCGATTGCTGCCCAAAATCGCGGCGCCGACCTCCTGACGGCCATCGAGGAAGGCCTCTCGGCGTGCGAACTCGACCCGTCGTTATTGGCGATCGGCCTGGGATCACTTCCCAACTCGGACGGCGAGATGGAGCTCGATGCCTCGGTGATGGAAGGGAAGCACCTCAACGCGGGCGCGGTTTGCTCGCTACGGGGCATCTGTCCCGCGATCAAGGTTGCGCGGTTGGTAATGGAGAAAACTCCGCACGTCATGCTTTCTGGCGACCAAGCGAAGAGATTTGCGATCTCGCATGGAATCGAGCCAATGAACCTGATGACGGCGACAAACATCGAGAAGTATGAGGAGTGGAAGCGCGGGGAGGCGGACAAATTCTATGTCCACAGCGCGACGGAGAGCCACGATACGGTCACGATGCTCGGCCTCGAAGAAGGGCATTTGGTGGCGGCATCGGCCACGAGCGGCCTTGCGTGGAAGCTCCCGGGTCGAGTTGGGGATTCACCCATTATTGGCGCGGGAATCTATGCCGACAACGAAATCGGCGCGGCGGGCGCAACCGGCCTGGGAGAGGAACTCTGGAAGGCGAGTGCCTCCTTCCGCACGGTTCGCAACATGGAAGCCGGGATGTCTGCCCTGGAAGCATGTGAAGAGACCATCCGGCACATGATGCGGCGTCAGCCGGATTCACTCAACCTTCCGTGCGTCGTGTTTGCGTTGCGCAAAGACGGCGACTTGGGCGCGGCAACCACCAAAGGTGAGTTTCCGCTCTGGATCAGCCACAATGGAGTTCTGGAGTACCGAGAGTACGTGGCGTTGAGTTAAGGAACGAATGGGCGTCGTAGTTGGAGTGTTTGGTCCGCACGAAGCGGGAAAATCCACCCTGGTGGAGTCTCTTCTTGGGCGCGAAACAAAGCAGACTCTCCTTAATAGTCAGTGCGAATACGAGGCGTGGGAAACGAAAGCCGGCCGGGTGACATTAGTCGACACCCCGGGCTTTGAACGGTATCTCCATCACGCCTACTCGACGGCACTGATTACGGACGTAGCCGTGCTTTGCGTGGGTCCAAGTGATGTGAACCACCCCACATGGCGAGAGTTTTTGGACGTCATTATCGCCTCTCCTGCGACGAGCTTGGTTGTTGTGATCCGAGGAAGAAGTGCTCCAACTGAGCTAACAAACGCGCTTGCCTCATCTCGTTTTGCAGATGCGAGAGTTTTTGATTCGAGCGATGCAGACGCCATTCGCGAAGCTGTGTACACCGCAATTTCGAGTGTCCCGCCGAAGGGCGGTGGATTTCACTGGTATATGGCGATAGATTCTGTGGATACGCTGCCTCGCCAGGGTTATACGGTTACCGGAGTCATCGCGCAAGGGCTCCCTCAGGCGGGTCTGCGCGCAAGCATCTTTCCCGGAGCGCACCCGACGACCGTTCGTGCGGTGAGCAAAATTGATGATTCGTTCACGTTGATGGACGCGGGAACGCGGGTTTCGATGACCCTCATGGACGTCGATCATTACAAGCTTCGGCCCGGAATGCTGGTCGGAACCGTTGATCGAATGGGGGCTTCGGAGCTGTTTGAAGCGACCATGGAATGGCTTCACGAGCCGCAGTACGCGTCCGAGGTCAAAGTAACAATCGGCACCGAAGATGTCGTTGGGAGGATCTTTCCATCAGATCAAGAGCCAGGCGTCGCGCAAATCCGCCTTTCGGAGCGCACCGCGATGCTCGTAGACCAACCGCTGATCGTACGGCAACTACACCCGCCGTTGGTGCTCGGCGGAGGCAAAGTGCGCTCATTGACGGCGACGCTCCATCGCCGGCAAGAGCACGTTTTTGAGTGGGATCCGGAGAATCCTACGGAGGCGATCCTGAGAATCCTGACGGAACGGAACGAGGGCGTCACCATCCACGAAATTTGCAAGCTGATGGGAGTCACTCAGCAAGACCTTGGTGACACGATTGCGGAGTTAAAGGCGGCAAAACAGATTCTTGGATTTGGCGGAACATGGTTCTTACCCGACGTTTTTCTGCGCGAGGCCCAACGCTTCCTTAGTTGCCTGGCGGAACTCCACAAGGCAGATCCAACGATTGCGTTTCATTCGCCCGAACTCGTGATGTCGAACATGAATCGGAACTGGGATCCGAAATGTCTCGACCTAATTGTCGGCCAGTTGGCCGCTTTGCGAAAAGTGGAGGTTGAAGGGGGAAAGATTCGCCAATTTGGTTTCGCGATCACCCTCACAGGGAAGCAAGACAGTTTCTTGCAGCGTGTCGAAACGGAGCTTGACCGACACGGGATCAACGCACCATACATTTCGGAAGTCGCCAAGGCGCTCGTGGTGCCAACCCAAGCCGCCGAAGAAATCATGCGCCTGGGAGCCTACGCTGGTCGCCTCGTCAACGTCGCAGACGGGGTGTACTACACTCCCGCTCAGCTTGAGAAGCTGAAGCGAAAAGTCGCCCTCTGGGCTGGCGATCGAGACTTCACGGCGTCGGAACTCAGGGATTTCCTGGATACGTCGCGGCGATTCGTGATCCCGATCCTTGAATACTTCGACAAAAGCGGCTTCACGATCCGCGATGAAGACACGCGAAGAATCGCGTCTTAGCTGTTCGAAGCTTCGGAAGGCTTGTTCGCGTCCGCTGCGGGCGCGTTTGAGGAATCTGCCGGTTTGTTTGCCTCGGGTGCGGGGGCATTCGCGGAGTCGGTGGGCTTGTTCGCTTCGGGAGTGGTGGCGTTGGTGCTCTCAGCGGCTGGCTTTTGGATCAAACCTGAGTTGGAAGCCGACGCGCTCGTTCGATTATTGACGACGGTATAGAGCAGAACCAGCGACATAAACGCAACGCCCATGTAAAGGGTCCATTTCGAGATAATGTCGTCGAAGCTAGCCTTTCCTTTGAATGTCGTTCGAACCGAACCGCCGCCGCTCATCGCATCGCCCTTACCCGTTACCAGAACTAGCAACGAGAAAATGATCGCAACGAGAATTGCGAGTACCAAGACGATGTTGTTCAAAAGCTCCACGGCGACCTACCAGGATACCTGAAGCTACAATCCGAGGAACGGAACCCCAAACGGGAGAGCGATCAGGCTTGCAAATAGATACGCCAAGAACGATCCGGCTATGACATGCAAGACCCCGCTCTGCACCAGCCGGCCGTGCGCGGTTGGCCTTCTGACTTTGGCGACGGAATAAGCGGCGAGAAGCTCCTCGGCCGCTGCGATTCCGCTTTGGATTTGCTCGTCGGTCGCCGGCTTGGTCGTGATGTACTGCTGAACTGCCGAGCCGACTGGTCTCCACAAGAGCAGTGTTACGATGACCGCGACGAAGAAGCGAACATCCTCAAGTTGAGACCATCTGGATTGCCAGATTCCGAAGAAAATCGTTGATGCGACGGCAAGATTTGTTCCGCACCTTGGATGCACTCGAGGCATTCTCCTCACTGCCTCAATCGTGAGTGGTTCATCTTGTTCAATGGCATGAACCACTTGGTGCTCTGCGGCGTGGAAGCCCGAAATCGGAAAAATCCGGAATGCGATGATGAGGGTCACCAAGGGCGCACACCCGAATACGGCCTGAACCCAATGGGTTGAGGGAGCCAGCGGCTCCAGCCATGTCGTCACAAGGTCTCCGAGCAGAAAGACACAAAACAGAAACGCGCCCGTGGCAACCAGATTCCAACCCTTCTTGCCCGCGCTCACGGCTCCGGTCGTCAGATACACCCCGAAAGGAGTCGCCATTCCGCCGACGATGGGCGGCTTCGGGCGCTCCATTTCTGATTCCAGGAACGACGCGGCGGTGATCATGCCGCAAACTTCGCCGTCTTCGGCAACGACCACCAAGAGGCCACCGGCCGCCTCCAGCTTGCGCATCGCCTCCGCGCCAGTGACATACGGCGGGATCGAGAGCCAATCGCGGGCAAAATCTCCGACTTGGGATCCCGGCGCGGCGTCGAACGACGCCAGAATTCCGGCTTGGGTCAGAACGCCGATGAAGCGTCCATCGCGGACGATGGGCAAGATTGGCAACCCTGCCGAGGTCATTTTCTCCGCAGCATTCGAGACTGATGCAAACGTCTCGACCACCGGGCAAGGACGCATAAGCCGACCGGCGGGTTGGTTAAGCCGGTCGAGGATCACATCATAAGTATGAACTCCCTAGGGCATAATCAGTGGTAGTGAAGCGAATAGGCGTGATCACCAGCGGCGGCGACGCCCCCGGCATGAATGCCGCAATCCGGGCCGTGGTGCGCGCGGCACTTTACCGCAACGCCGAAGTGATCGGCTTTTCACACGGCTGGGAAGGCGTGATCAACGACGAGTCGCAGCTGATGGACTCCAAGGCCGTAGGCGGGATCATCGACCGAGGAGGCACCATACTGCGCTCGGCACGGAGTGCCGAGTTTCGAACCCCCGAAGGCCGGGTGAAGGCTCACGAGGTACTCAAGAAGAACGGTATCGAGGGGCTGGTCGTGATCGGTGGAGACGGTTCGCTTACGGGAGCACTTAAGCTTCAGGAAGAGTTTGATTTCCCGATCATGGGAGTGCCTGGCTCGATTGACAACGACATCAGCGGCACCGACTACAGCATCGGTTTCGACACGGCCGTCAACATCTCGGTCGAGGCGATTGACCGCGTCCGAGACACCGCTTACTCCCACGAACGCGTATTCGTCATCGAGGTCATGGGGCGCCGCAATGGCTTCATCGCCATTGAATCGGGTCTCGCGGGAGGAGCCGAGGCGATTCTCATTCCTGAGGTTCCTTACTCGCTGCTCGACATCACTAAGAATCTTCGAAGCGCCGCCGAGAAAGGCAAGCGAAGCTCCATCATCATCGTCGCCGAGGGTGCGGCGAGGGCAAGCGACGTGAAGATGTTCATTGAAAAGAACACGGGATTTGACACCCGGTACCTCGTTCTGGGACACCTCCAAAGAGGCGGAAGTCCAACTGTGTTCGACCGAGTGTTGGCCCTTCGGCTCGGAGCGCTAGCGGCGAATCGGCTGATCAGCGGGTTCCGGGGCGAAATGGCGGGGGTTGATGGCACCAAGCTCGTCACCCATCCGCTGACTTACGTTCTCAGTACAGAGAGAACGATTGATCCCGAGAAGCTTTTGCTCGCCGAAGTAATGTCAAACTAGTTTCATGCTGATCTCGGTCACGCTGAACCCTTGCGTGGATCACGCGCTTTTCGTCGAAAAGTTTACGGTCGGCGACACAAACCGGGTGCTACGCGTCGAAAAGGACGCGGGCGGTAAAGGCGTGAATGTCTCCCGAGTGTTTGCCGAACTTGGCGGGGAGACGGCGGCGACAGGATTCTTGGGCGGCGGCGCGGCGGCGCTAATACGCCATGTGCTTGCAGCAGAGCATGTCGACGATCAGTTTGTCTCCATTGCCGGTGAGACGCGCACCAACTTTTCTGTAGAAGACGATTCTGGAAGCCCGCCCACGACGTTGAATCAGCGCGGTCCCGAGATTTCCCAATCTGAGTGGGATGCCTTGCTCGCAAAGTGCAAATCCATTGGCCGAGGGGCGAGGTGGGTGGCCCTTGGTGGTTCTTTACCTCCTGGAGTGCCAGTGGACGCCTTCCGAACCCTCACGACCCTGTTTCAAAGTCTCGGCGTGCGGGTAATTCTCGACGCGGACGGCGAGGCGCAGCGACTGGGCTTGGAAGCCAACCCAGACTTTGTGAAGCCAAACGCGGCGGAGGCGTCGAGACTACTTGGCAGAGCCATCGAGACCGACGCCGACGCAGTAGCGGCGGTCTCCGAACTCCATGCACTCATCGGCGGCGGAAAGAAGATTGCTGTGATTTCGCGGGGCAAAGACGGGGCGGTGATGGCGACCGAGGGATCGGTCTTGATCGGCAAGAGCCCGGTTGTTAAGCCAAAGAGTACCATCGGGAGCGGCGACTCTATGATTGCCGGGTTGATTTGGGGGATTGACACGGGGCGCCCCGACGATGAAGCACTTCGGTGGGGATTAGCGGCAGGAGCTGCTACCGCCACGACCGACGGAAGCGGGATCGCGCGTAGACCGACGATTGAAGAGCTGTTCGAAGAAGCAATTGCAACCAAGATAGTTGAGTAAGTAGACGCGCGTCTGTATAATGGGTGCGATGAAATGGAATTTCCTCGGAATTGTCGCTGAGAATCTTGAAGAATCAGTTCGGTTCTATCGCCTCCTCGGTTGTCCTTCCCCGATACGAACGGTGAGGACCATTTCGAGGCCCAATTCGAAAATGGAATACGTCTCGCTCTCGACTCACTAGAATAGAGCATCGGTCACTGGACGGAGTCGGTTGGACATCGAATGGGGATGGGGTTTGAAGTCGACAGTGCGGAACGAGTAGACGAATTGTATCGAGAAATCGTTGAGGCAGGCTTCCGGGGCCAAACGGAGCCGTGGGATGCATTTGGGGTCAGCGATACGCTCAGGTTCTCGATCCGGACGGAAACAAGGTCAATATCTTCGCGAACCTGTAATTTCTACTAGCTGGTAATCCTATCAGTTCGGTCCAAGCACGGTGAAATTACCAGGGTAACCCCTCCGCGTGAATGGAAACCCATACCCGAGCTAGATTGGTGAGTCGCCACTAAGTTCACGGTGACGGGGAGTCTCCGGAGACGAAGGGCATGGATGTCCAACGTCACGGCTCAAGGAATCACGGAGGAAACAATGGGTTTTCGAATCAATAACAACATCGGCGCACTGAGCGCTTTCAACAGCGTAAACCAAGCTTCGAGTGCTATGGAGAAATCCATGGGCAAGCTTAGCTCGGGACTTCGCATCAAGGACGCATCGGATGATCCGGCGGGTCTTATTTCATCTGAGCTCTTCCGATCTCAGATCAACTCGATGGACTCGGCTCTCAAGAATAACCAAGAGGCGATGAACTACGCTAAGACCGCTGAGAATGCGCTTGGCGAAATGAATAAGCTACTGAGCGACGCTCGAGGCCTTGCGATCGCATCGGGCAACTCGGCAACGCTCACGGCGGCTCAGGTGGCTGCTAACCAAGAGCAGGTAACCTCAATCATCGCGTCGATCGACCGGATTGCAGGAAATGTTACCTATTCAGGACGAAAGCTGCTTGATGGATCGGCAGGTACAACTACTCAAATTTCTAACCAAACAAAGGTTGCTGGTTTTAGCTTTGGCGGTGCTCTTGGCACGACTTCGATCACATCAAACGGCTTGATCACGTTGGCCCAAGGTACGGCAGCTACCCGGGCTCTTTACACCGCGACTTCGCTGCTCACGACAGGTGCGCTCACCTCAGGAACGGTTGCTCTCAACGGAGTCAACTTCAATATCGCTGCGGGCACTTCAGGCAGCTCGTTGGCGAACGTGTTCAACGCGGCTTCGGCTCAAACTGGCGTAACTGCGTCATGGAACTCAACGGCTAACCAGCTCACGTTCCAGGCTGTACAGACGGGATCCAACCGACAGATCACCTTCACTGACACCACTGGCGTCGTCAGCTCAGCAGCGAACACCACGGCGAATGTGGCAGGCGTTGATGCAGTCGCAACCGTAACAATTGGCGGCGTGAGTGCCTTGTTCACTGGTGGACGAAGCGGTGCAGATGGCTTAACGCTTAGCGACGCAAACGGTAACAAGTTGGTGATTGGAGAGGGCGGAAACTCGACTTCGGCGGCGGCGGCGGTCGGAAGAGTTGTAGCTCAAGATTCCAACTTCCAGATCGGATTCCTTGCCGGAGTCACGGCAAACCTCGCTCTGCGAAACATGTCCTCGGCCCAGCTCGGTTCGGGAGTTGTAGCGGGTACAACTCTGAATAACTTAGATGTATCGAGTGCTACCGGTGCAACCAATGCTCTCTCGGTTATCGATAAGGCGATTGAAGAAGTCAGCCAGATGCGAGGCCGAATAGGTAACTTCCAGCGAAACGTTCTTGAGACTAATAGCCGGTCGCTCACCAACATGAGAGAGAATCTTGCAGCTTCCGAAAGTTCGATCCGAGACCTCGATGTGGCTCAAGAAATGACCAACTATACGAAGCTTCAGGTGATGCAACAGGCTGGCATGTCCATCCTGGGCCAAGCCAACAGCTCGCTCAACAACGTTATGTCGCTCCTGCGATAAGTCGAAGTTGGTTGATTCGGAAAACGGAGACTCCTCGGAGTCTCCGTTTTCTATTTTAGACCTTTCAGTCTCTCGGCGAGGCGATTTGTTTCGCGCGCGGAAGCCAACATCGTCGGGTACTTTCGGCTTTCGATCTTGATCGAACCCTGATCGGTTTCTGCTCGAATCCAGCCGCCTAATCCGACCAGCGAGTGGATATTCGGCTCTCGCCGGACAGATGAAATCTTGAGGCTCAGCAACCTTTCTTCGGTAGTGATCCGAATGCTGCCCCCTGAGATGTGCATCAGGCCAATTTCCGCGTGGGCATCAAGGGCATCGGCTCGGCGATCGAAGACGAACCCGATCATCTCGCCGTCATCAACTTTAAGCCTCGCCCTAAGCTCGGCCTCGATTTTTGAATTCTCGAAGAAGCCGAGGAAGTTGATCCCAATCCAGCAGACCGCCACTCCGAGAATGACACCCACAAGGCCGACGAGCCAGTAGCCGATTGTCCCAGCGAAGAGTCCCATTCCGAGAGGAAGAAGATTTCCGAGCCACCGCCTCCGTGCCGACCAGATCACAACTTCATGTTACATCGGATGCACTAGCATACTAACGTCCACTAAAGTTACACTGATAGCGCAATGGCAAAAGGCAAGTTGGAGGTGTTCGAAATTGTTCCGACCCCGGCCAACGCGAGTGCCCTCGTCCGCCGATTTGGAGCCAAGAAGTACGGAGTGGTGACTAGTCTGAGTGACCCTTTTCTAGGCACCTTGCGCAGTTTTCTTGAGGAGTCAACGCTCGTCGATCTCAAGCCCTTCGGCGAGTTTGTCCGTCAAGTTCACACCCAAATCGAAGGGAAATCGATGCGTCTCGCCTCCTCTCGTCAAGTTCTCACGGCGATCGGGCTCGCGTGCGAGGAGCTTCCCGACCTCGGTCCATTCGCCAAAGTTCGTGACTTTCCCGGATTCCACGAGTGCCTTGCCGAGCAATTTCGGCTCCTCCAGCACTGGTCGGTGTCACCAGAGGGACAGGAACTCGAGGGTCCCACCGGAGCCAAGCTCTCAGCGTTGTTCTCAATTGCCAAAGAAGTCGAAATCACGCTTAATCAGGGTGAAGCGACCTTCGCGTCTCGCCTGATGGACGATTGCCTGGAGCAAACCCTTGACCTCGATGGCCAAGAGGCTCGACTGTTGGTGTTTTGCCGAGGCGAATTGCACCCATTGGCAATGCAATGGCTTCGATGGCTAGTCGCTCAAGGTGCCCAGGTCGAAGTCGTGGTGGATCGGCACGCCAACGGAGCGGATATCTTCCGGAGCTCGGCGGCGACGATCAATCTTTTGGGGACTCAACCCAAGCAGCCTGGCGAGGCGAATCTGCTTCTCAACGGACTTTTTGGGAGCGGCTCTGCGACCGGAGCGCCACTCGACTTTGTTGAAGTTCATAGCTTAGGCGACCCATTTTCGGAGGCGGAGTGGGCGGTTAGGACGGCAGCAGAACTTGCAGGAACTCAAGAAGTTACGATTTTCGCACGGGATTCAGACACCTATCTCCCGGTTCTCATCGCGGCGAGCCAACGACTTCGAGTCCCGCTTCGACTCGCTCGGCGAACGCCGCTTGCTTCAAACGGCTTCATCAAAAGCGTTCGCTCTCTCCTGGCGCTTTTGGGCACTCCCGATGTTAGGCCGCTGAACCAGCTGATGAGAACGGGTTATCTCGGCTCTGGATGGAGTCAAGAGGTCGCCGAGGCGATTGATCGGGCGCACTTGGAGGGTGGCGATGAATGGCAGAGGCTCGCTGAACTCTTGGTTGATTCGCCCGTTTTAGCCACGCTCGAGCACATCTCGCACCTCCGAACTGAGTCCAAAGCACGGAAGTCGTTCCTCGATTGGCACAAGTTCCTGCGCGCGGCCATTGAACAGGCGCCTTGGTTTGGCGAGTTAAGCGAGAAGTCGATTGACGGCCGCGATCAGCGCGCTTTCACGGCAATGCTGTCTGCCCTCGGGCAAGACGCTGTTGTCCGTCACTCGCGACTCTCGCAGGAAGTCACGTTTGACGATTGGCGAAAGGTGCTTGACCAGCTGATTGAGGTTGGCGATGCAAGCGTTCCCAAGCTGGCAGAGGGTATCGATGTTGCGACGAGCGTTGATGACATCGGGCTGTCAGATGTTGTGATCGCGGTGGGACTCCTTGAAGGAGCTTTCCCTCGCCGCCGCTCGGAGAATCCGATTCTGAGCGATGAGGACTTGGCGGCGATCAAAACCGATCCGCCGATTCAGAATAGCTTCGACACCGCTGCCGCCGAGCGAGATCACTTTTACCGGCTCTGCGCCGCTCCTTCCAAGGGCCTTATTCTGAGTTATCCGCAGGTCGATGGCGAGCGCGATAATATCCCGGCGTTCTATCTCGAAGAGATCAAACGAGTTTGCGGTATCAAGAGCGAAATCGTCCACCCGAGAAAGCTCTTAGTGCCGGATCGGGCGAAGTGCCACCTCGAGCCTGATCGGAAATTGGCTGAGAAGGTGGAGTCTGAACCGGTTCCTGCACCCCGGAACCAGCTAGAAGACGAGGCGAGTCGAGATTTGATTCGGTTTAATCGGTCATCGATTCGTCCGGTTGACCTGAGATATCTGAACGAGTGTACGTTCCGGTTTTTGGCGACGCGGGAGCTCCCAATGCCTGCCCGAACGACCGATTTCTGGGGCTACTTATTGCGTGTTCCCGAAAGAGCAAATCTGTTGACCGCGCCCGACCGAGAGTCAGCCGAACGTGCGATGGGGGCGGCGTTCGCCGAGGTTCTCGATGGCATCAAACCACTATTGCCGCAATGGGAGTTGGACCTGCTGACGCACGGTTCGGATCGTGTTTTTCGTCAGTGGATTGATCGTGAATTTGCAAGCCGCGAGCTTTGGAGCCGAAATCCGCTCGATACTCGGCTTGGCGGAAAACTGGCCGACATCGGCAATCACAACTTATATGACGACAAGCTCGCCGGAGTCACTGAGGCAAACGGGATTCGAACAATTCACCTTTATCGCCGTCATGCGCCTGACAAGCTCCAAAAGCAGAATCGAGATGGACTTTTCCTGGAGTACGGCGCAATGATCGAGACCGCGTGGGCAAACGTCCATGAGGTTCGGGTCGAGGTCGAAGGACTGGGCGATCACCGAACGCTTTTCGTTTATCAACCCGAAGACGAGTACCCTCCGTCGAGCAACGACGACCTCAAGGTCATCAATCTTGGACGAGGGGAAGCCACTCGTGAGGAACTGCGCACTCAACTGAAGGATTTGTTCGGCAAGGGTCTGGTGCGAGCCAAAAATGCGGACATGACGGCAACTCCCGGCGACTATTGCTCGCGATGCCAAGTGAGCGATCTGTGCCGACGAGCCCAAGGCGCCAGCGAAGAGGAGGACATTTTTGCCGAGGTGAGTGATGAGTGAACTCGCCTTGACGGAAGAGCAGATCAGGGTCATCGAGCGCGTCGAAGGAGAGTTCGTCGTCGTTGCTTCGGCAGGTTCGGGCAAAACCACCGTGCTATGTGAGCGCTACCTAAACCTGGTCGAGAATCACGGAGCGACACCATCGCAAATTCTGACGATCACTTTCACGAAGAAAGCCGCCGCCGAAATGAAGCGGCGGATCGTGAATCGGTTGCGCTCGGTCGAGCGATTTTCCGATGCCCAAGAGGCCGAGACGGGTCCGATTCAAACTCTTCACAGTTTCTATGAGCGCGTGCTGCGCGAGAACTCGCCCGCGGCGGGACTCGACCCCAAGTTCGAGGTGGTGAGCGGCGGCGAAAGCGCACGGCTGACCCGGGAATGTGTCCGTAAGGCCATCAGTTACTCGGAGGAAGAGCGCGATGAAACGACGCTCGTTTTGCGCCAACTCGCCGGAAAATCCGAGTTCGGGGGTGGTGGCTCTTACGATGCGCTTGTGAAGCTCATCGAGACCGTCCTGCGCCATTTCCGCGATTCGGGTCATTCGCGGGTCATGCTTCAGAAGCTATACCGTACGCCCGAAGACTTTCTTCGCGAGACGAACGATGAGCTGAGGCAACTCTTGCCTCCTGCGATCCGGCCGCCAGTCGGCGAAATCGATTGGTACCGAGCCGCTTGGGACGATGCCAAGAAGATGAAGCTAAGCGGCGAACTGAGTTGGCTCAAAGCGAAGCTCTCGATGGCAGATCAACGCGAAGGTGCGAGGCTGACAGTTGGTTTGGCGCAACTTGCCCTCACTGCATGGGCATTGCTCGACGAAGCCCATCGGAAGGCGAACCAGCTCGATTTTTCTGCTCTCGAGTCGCGGTGTGTGCGCTTGCTTGAGATGAATTCCGATGTCCGGGATCGACTCAACCGGCAGTACCGGCACGTGATGGTGGACGAATCGCAGGATCTCAACCCGAACCAGACGCGCCTCGTCGGAGCCCTTCAGCCCGAATCAAAGATGCTTGTCGGGGACAACAAGCAGTCGATCTACCTCTTCCGAAACGCGGTCGGAGATTTCGGACGTGGGCTCAAGGAGGCCGATGTTTTGCACCTCACCAAGAGCCACCGTAGCGAGACGCCGATCCAAGAATTTGTCGACACGATCTTTTCGGCCCGGATGCCTGGGGCCTACCAGGCGATGACCGGGGTGCTGAATCGAGGTCTTGACGATGATGTCTGGGAGCCGAATCCTGTACACACCCAAATTCTTCAACTCTCAGGGAAAGATTCTTGGCAGGACATCGCTTCTCTGGTTGCGTCGCTCCGCCTCGAGGGGAATCCGCTTAATGACATCGCCATCTTGACCAAAAGTCATGACAAGGGTCGGGCGGTTGCCCGGTATCTTCGCCGCGCCGGAATCGGGGTTCGAGAGGGAGCAGGGAAGTCGAACTATTACGCAAAACTTGAGGTGCGAGACGTTTGTAACACTCTCACCGCGCTTGCTGAACCCGAGAACCGATTCGCGCTCATTGCCTGTCTGCGGTCACCCGTTTGCGAGTTGTCGCTGGATGCAATCGTGCAACTGGCAAAATCGGATGAGCCAATCCTTGGTGAGCACGAACTCTCGGTCGATGACCATGAGAAGATCTCGCGCTTCAAAGAATGGTTTTTCCCTCTCCGCGCAAGAGTTGATCGTCTTCCGGCTTGGGAGGTGATCTCCGAAATCATGGCGGAGAGCGATCTCCTGATCAATCTAGCGACCCGGACGGAGCGTCGCAAGCGCATTGAAAATGTGCGCAAGCTCCTGGTGATGGCGGCTTCTAAGCCCGAGCTATCGGCTCTTGAGTACGCCGAGATGATCAAAGATATCGAATCACTCTCAGATACCGAGGCTGACCCTTCGATCGTGGATAGCGATGAAGATCTGGTGACAACGACGACGATCCATGCCGCCAAGGGTCTGGAATGGCCGATCGTCATCATTCCCGATGCTGATTCACATAGCGCGGGAAGAGTCAACGCGCCCGTCTTTGATCATGAAACCAGTTGGCTGGGGTACTGGCAACGATCGAGTGGGACCTATGTTGGCGAATATCTGAAAGCCAAGCAGAAGGCGGAGTTACAGGCCGAACTCGTCCGGCTGCAGTATGTGGCTTTTACGCGCGCAAAGCGAAAGTTGATCCTTGCCGAGTTCCCCGGAAACAAGTCCGATCTGTTCGATAACATTCGCACCTCCATTGGCTCGGAGGGGTACCGAAGCATTTTGCGTTCGCCTCAGGTGTAAACTCAAGTTCAAATGCAAGTTGCCGCAGTTCAGTTCGCACCCGAAAAAGGCAAACTTGCGTCGAATCTTGACCGCATCGCCGAGCACATCACCCAAGTCGCCGCCGAAGGTTGCTCATTGGTCGCATTCCCAGAGGCATCCACCACTGGCTATTTTTTGGAAGGCGGCGTTGTCGAACTTGCGGTGACAGGTGAGCAACTCGCGAAGGAGCTGAATACTCGCCTACGCGGAAAGCTGAAAAGCTCCATCGAAGTGATATTGGGCTATTACCAAGTTCTGGACGGAAACATCTACAATTCGGCGGCTTACCTCACCTGCTCGCTGGAGAGCACGGCGCACCGATATTCGTATCAGAAGTTCTTTTTGCCGACTTACGGAGTGTTTGATGAAGACCGCTTCGTCTCCCGTGGGCATGGTCTTGGACTAGTTGAAACCGGCCTCGGGCGCACCGGAATCATGATTTGCGAAGACGTTTGGCACTCCATCTGGCCGACACTTCATGCAGTGGCTGGAGCCACGACAATGGTGATCCCCTCCGCCTCGCCCGCACGTGGTTTTGGCGGTGAATTCATCGAGAATCATGACCGTTATCGCCGGCTTGTTCGGGGCATTGCCGAAGAGCACGGAGTCTCGGCCATTCTTGCCCAGCTCGTCGGCTTCGAGGGCGGGAAAGGGTTTGTAGGCGGCTCAATGATCGTTGATCCATTTGGCCGAGTTCTCGTCGAGGCGCCGGTTGGCGTAGAGGCAATCATTATTGCGGACCTTGATGCAACGACGGTACCGATTGCGCGAGCCGCTACCCCGCTGATCAGCGATCTCCAGTCGGCTTGGCCGAGTGTGAAGTCGCTTATCGAGAGTCTTTAAGAGGCACGAGCTCGCCCGTTAGGACGCCGTTTTCCCACTCATAAACTCCGGCGAATCGTCCGTGAGAACCCCCTTGGCCGATGTATGTGGTGCCTTCCACATGGGGTGTTGGCAAAACGGTGTGGGAATGGCCTCCAAAGATGATATCAATTTCTGGGGCGGCCTTCGCGAGTTCAATGTCTCGTTGATAGCCGATGTGGGTGAGAGCGATCAACAAATCACATTGGGCTCGAAGCTGTTTGGCGAGGCGTACCGCTTCGGGGATTGGTTGGGTCCAGCGATGCGCCCACAGAGCCTTGTCCCGCTTTTGCTCGGTACACATGGGCACCATAACCCCAAAAACTCCAACTTTGATGTCACTAACTTGCAAGAGTTTGCTCTCGATCACCCGGCCAGTCCCAGACATGTTCGCCACCAAGATGTCTTGCTGCGCGCCTACGATTTTCTTGAGAAAGACTCCGTTAACCGGGTGGGTTTCGCGGTTTCCGAGAACGGAAGCGGTGATTTTGAGTTCGGACAACATGCCCCAGACGGGGTCTGGGCTTAACGGAATCCCCAGATTTCCCGTTTTGATACAGTCGCCAGTATCGAAGTAAAGATCGCACTTCTCACGCAAGGGGCGGAGCTTTTCGGCCAGCTCGGGAGACATCGCGCCATGCAGATCATTTGTATGCAGAAACGAAACTTTTCCCACGCTTCGTGACTATACTTGAGTTGCTATGAAAAAACTCGTGGTAGCCCTGATGGTGTGCGCGATGGTAGTTCCGGCTTTTGCTCAGAAGCAAGATCCAAAGACCAAGGAACTCCACTGCGCGGTCATGAAGGAAGACAAGGTTGACGTTAAGAAGGCAACCAAGGCCAAGCTCTACAGCGACTACAACGGTCGCCGCTACTACTTCTGCTGCGCAGGATGCAAGCCGAAGTTCGACGCTGATCCCGCAAAGTACAAGGACGGCGACAGCGCTCCGATTCCAAAGAAGAAAAAGGGCTAACGCTCAACAACAAAAAGCCCCGAGGATTTCCTCGGGGCTTTTTTGTGACTCTGACTCAGACCCGGATTCGCTCGACCGGGCGGTTCGTACCCGCCATTGAAACCGATTCGACTGCACCGAGTTCTGCTCGGCTTGCCTTAATCGAGCTAGCGACCCGGTCGACGTTTGCCTCAAGACGTGCAAGTAGATCAGCGGCGTATTGGTCCGCACCGGAACGAATTTGCTTTGAGACTCGCTCGGCCTCGTTTCGGATTTCCTCGGATTGCGCCTTAGTGAGCCTCAGAATTTCGCTTTCAGCGACCATCCGCTCTTGTTTGAGTTGTGCTTCTTCGATAAGCCGAGCCGCTTCGGCGCGAGCTTGATCGATGATCTTTTGCGCCTCGGCCTCGGCATTCGCGACGGTTTGCTGAGCCATCTCCGAAGCCGATCGCTTGATTTCCTCAGACTGTCGAATGTTGTTGGAAGCGTTCTTTAGATCAGCCGGAAGCGTGGCTTTGATCTTGGAAATTTGCATCTGAATCTCGTCCTTATCGAGGCCGTAGGTGAGGCGACCAAGGATCGTGCGCGGTTCTTCAACCGCGAGAATCTGCAAATCTTCAAGGAGTAATACGACGTCTTCCATTCGCGCAACCAGCCCAGTCATTGTGCCATGTTTTTCGCGTTTGTGAAAGCGTCATACTGAAAAAGTGAGCGATCTTCGCGGCGAAATTCTTAACCAAGCTCTTCCGTACATTCAACGGTTCCAAGGTCAGGTTTTCGTCGTCAAATTCGGGGGGAGCGCGATGCGCTCTCAGGCGGCGACGGAGGCCGTTATTCGCAATGTTTTGCTGCTGAGCTTGGTAGGAATCAAGGTCGTTTTGGTGCACGGCGGCGGCCCCGAGATCGATACATGGCTGAACAAGCTCGGGATCGAGAAGCAGACCCACCAGGGCTTGCGGGTGACCGATGACACCACGATGGAAGTCGTCGAGATGGCGCTTGCTGGTCGCGCCAACAAGTCGCTGGTCGGGCTCGTTCAGAGCCTCGGCGGCAAAGCCGTCGGCCTCAGTGGTCGAGATGGAGACCTACTGATCGCGAACCCAATTTCGGACCAACTTGGACGGGTCGGCGAGATCACAAAAGTCAACCCCGAGATCCTCGCCATGAGTCTCGATAATGGTTTCATCCCGGTCGTTTGCTCCGTAGCAACCGACGACAAACACCAGCCTCTAAATACCAACGCGGATACAGCCGCCGCAGCGATCGCGGCTCAGGTTGGAGCCTCGAAACTTGTGCTTCTGAGCGATACACCCGGAGTGTTGGCGGATAGAAACGACCCAACCTCGACCATCTCGAAGCTCACGCGGTCGGAGGCTTTGGCCATGATCGCCGAAAAGCGAGCCGACGGAGGAATGATTCCCAAACTTCAGGCAGGAGTTGACGCCGTCGAGGACGGCGTCAAAAGCGTCCACCTGATTGACGGCTCAAGCACCAATTCGCTCTTGATCGAAGTGTTTACCGACCAGGGATCGGGGACGATGATTGTCCCCTGAGCACTTCCAGGGCCTTTTCGATCACGGGGTCTGGACCGTCGCCTTGGCGAACCGCTGTGACCTCGACATCGGGCTTCACCGGGTTTTTCTCGAGTCGCTTGCCTCGAATCGTGACGTAATCGCTGACCGGGTACTGAACGGAGTACCCTTCCGAGATGTTGCGGAATACCGATGCGAGGACCGCACCGGCGGTCGCGGTTCCGATGACTTTTGCCCCGCGCAGTTCCTGCAACGCTGCCGCCGTGATTTCGCTGGCACTGGCCGAACCCCGGTTTGTAAGCACCGCAATTGACCCGGTAAACGGCTCGATCTTAGGCTTTTGAGTGCGCGCTTTTGCCGGAGACCACTCGGCGATCTTTTCGGGCGTCAGTTCTTCGGTGGGGCGTGCGGTAGCGAAGTCCTTGGCCGATTGGCGACTAATGAATGTGCCGTAGGCCTGGTTCTCGGGCATGAGGCACGAAAGCAAGTGACGAAGGTTGTTCACCGCACCGCCACCGTTGGAGCGCAAGTCGAGGATCAGATGCTTTACCTTCGACGCCTCCTTCACCAGGTCCTCGATGTTGTTGCGGTCGTAACCACGAGTGAACGAATTGACTCGCAGGACGGCGGCGTCGTCACCGTAGAACGTGACCGTGTTCTTCCGCACAATCGAATACTCTTTGAGTTCGAGTTCTACCTCCCGTTTTTCTCCTTTTGAGTTTTCGATTTCGAGCTTAAACTTTGTCCCTTTCTCACCGTTCAGTGCTTCGGACGAGGTCGGCTTCACACCGTTCACCGCGACGATGACCTCGCCGCCGCTGATTCCCGCGTCTTTGGCCGGACCCGCTTCGGCGACCTGGCGAACCCGAAGACCTTTGTCTTCGACCACCATGCCCATTCCTGGACCGATTGTCGTGGTCGCAGTTCGTCCTTTCGTTGATCTTGGATTCAGGAGCGCCATGTGGCTCAAGCCAAAGTCGCGAAGGGTTCGGTTGACCGCCAGAACAAATTCTCGCTCCGATTTCGCATCATCAATCGACTGCTTTCGGCTCTCCAAAAACTGTGTCCATTTCGAAAAGTCGACTCCGGGAACAAAAGCCCGTTCAGTTACGATCTCCTCCACATCTTTGAGGATTTTTGCCTTAAGCTCGGCCGTCACCTCTTGGGCGAGGGCAGACATGGAGAGTCCAACGGCGAGGACGCACGACAAAAACAGTCGCGAAAACTTCATACGTCAGATGTTAACGCAAATAAATTAGTTTTGTGCGCCTTCGCCTATCATCTCTTTGGCGAGGGCAACATCGAACTGCTTGTGAATAAAGATCCTGATGCGAGTTTGATCGTAGGTGGGAGCATTATCCACAAATTTCTTAGAGACAGACTCGGTGTACTTGAACTCGTTCAATGCCTTTTTATATTCATTACGAGATTCATCAGTCATTTCGGCTGAAGCGGCTTGGAACGATTTATCCATTTCCGCGAAACGAGACTCGAATGACTTCATCTTGACCATCGGAGTCGGCTTATTGACGATGCTCTCGGCGATCAGCTCTTCAACATTTGCCCGAATGCCAGAGAAAATGGGGTGCCACATGGTTCCGCCGCCCGTGAGCGCGTAACCAACCTCGTGTCCACGCAGGGCGATTTGTTGACAATGGTAGCGAGCCGACTCCAAGAAAGCCCTTCGAGGGGCTGGGAGCCGCTTAAGTGCGCGATCGTTCAGGTTCTTCAGCGCATCGCCGTATGTGTTTTCGGCATCGCACATGGCGGCTGTTGATTCACCGTACTTGCCCGTGTAGGCTTTGAACCATTTGGAGCGACCCATGGCGACAATCTGCTCGGGTGACTTGCCGAGGTACGCCGCGCGATTCCATTGAATCGCATAAAATCCAACCGTCATCGCAACCAGCGACATATAACTATTTAACGCCGGTCTCCAAGTCGCGTTCCAGTTTTCTCAAAAGTTCTGTTGTCGCTTCATCTAGAAGTTCGTAAACAAGCTCAAAATCTTCCATTGACCCGTAGTAGGGGTCGGGGACCTCCAGAGTCGGCGGCGCCTCAACCCAACTCATCATCAAGCTCACTTTGGCGAGATTCGCCCCCGGCCAAGCGCAGACATTATCGTAGTTCTGCTCGTCCATCACCACGATGTGATCAAACTCCATGAAGTCGGACTTCCGTAGTTGCCGCGCCTTTGAGAAGTGGTGGATACCGTGCCTCGCAAGCGTCTTGATCGTCCTTGGATCAGGGTCTTGGCCTTGGTGCCAGTTGCCAGTTCCGGCCGAGTCAATAGTGAACGTGCTCCCCGCTTTTGCGCGAAAAATTGACTCCGCCATTGGCGAACGGCAGATGTTCCCGAGGCAAACAAAAAGGACCTTCAAAGCCCAGGCATGTGATAGAAGAAGACTTCGCGGACGATCTTGCCGTTTTCGAACGTGTAGAGTCCAACCTCGTTCATGTTGAAGCGCATCCCACTCGCTTTCTCCGTAACGTCGTACGAGAGGTACAGGGCGACTTGGTTACCATTCGGGAACGGTCCCTCTACGGTCGCGCCATGAACTTCCATCGTTTGGTCAAACCACTCCTTCTTTTGGCGGCAAACCGCGAGACCATGCCCCTCCGGGTTCTCCCCACTGGGTTCCACGGTCACAACATCTTCATGGTAAAGAGCGTCAAAAGCCCCCTCGGGATCGCCCGCCAAGATGTAAGCCTTCAACTGATTGCCAAGTTCGAGCACGTCCATGCTCTCACCTTACCCCTGGAAACCAACGGATACGGATTTCGTAGAGATACCAGTGAGAAAAATCGTCTTGTTGGCGCTTGTTAGCGCATCCTCGCTTTCCTTCGGTCAGTGGTCCTTACGATCAGAGATCGGAGATGCCAGGATCGAGCGAAACGATCAGCGAATCCCGGGCGCCGGTGGGACCAACTTTTCGATGAACGACGTGACAGGCAGTGGGCCCTTCCGATTCAGCCGCTGGGAACTGACCTACACGAAATCTGCCGACGAGGAGTGGCGACTGCTCTACGCCCCTTTCCGAGTGACAGGCACCGGGTCTTTCACGGGTCCTGTGAACTTCAGGGGAACGACCTTTGGTGCAGGGGCCGTGTCCGGAATCTACCAGTTCAACTCCTACCGAATCACTTACCGACGGCCTTGGAAGACATCGGAGAAATCGAACTGGAAGTTTGGATACACACTCAAGGTGCGAGATGCGGAAGTGACACTACGACAAGGTGCCACAAGTGAATCTGAACTTGATCCTCGCGGATTCGTCCCGCTTCTCCACCTTTCCGGCAGGGAGGATCTTGGCAGTCGCTTTTTCGCTACATTTGATATTGATGGGCTCGCCGGAGGGCCGGGAAGAGCGTTTGACATCGGCGCGCAACTCAACTATCGACTTTCTGATCGTCAAGATTTGTATCTTGGTCTACGCACCCTTGAGGGAGGTGTGGACAACGAGCGTGTTTACAACTTCGCCTGGGTAAATTTTGTTACGATTGGTGTCACGACGAGGTTCTAAATGAAGATTGCATTAGTATCAGGAGCTAATAAGGGAATTGGTCTTGAGACTGCCCGGCAACTCGGTCAGCTTGGGTTTCACGTACTGATGGGAGCAAGAGACCAAGCGCGGGGCGAAGCCGCGGCAGCAGAGTTGCAAGTCGAAGGGTTGAGCGTAGAATTTGTCCACCTCGACATGAACAATTCGGATTCGTTTCGTTCGGTATCCGAATTGATAGAGTCCAAGTTTGGTAAGTTGGACGCGCTGGTAAACAATGCGGCGGTTGGTCTCGATTGGGGCGTGCCTCCGTCGGTCGTGACGCGCGAAGCAATGGAACAAACATTCCAGACGAATGTCTTTGGCGTGATCGAGCTGACTCAGACTCTCCTGCCTCTGCTCGCGAAAAGCGATTCCGGACGCATTGTGAATCTCACATCGAATATCGGCTCTCTCGGAAATCAATCCGAGAGTAGTGAACTGAAGGACTATGCGGGTGCCTTGGCGTATTGTTCAAGCAAGGCGGCACTCAATATGTTCACGGTTCTGCTTGCAAAAGAGCTTCGGAATACGAACATAAAGGTCAACTCGGCGCATCCCGGATGGGTTCAGACTGACATGGGTGGAGAGCAGGCACCGATGAAGATCGAAGACGGAGCAAAGACCAGCGTTTGGCTAGCTACCCTTCCCGACGACGGCCCATCGGGCGGGTTTTTCCACCGACAGAAACCGATCGCTTGGTAGTAATTACCGCTTGAACTTCTCAAGAATCGCGGGGATCATCTCGCAGTCCGCTGGTTGGCTCAAACTCGGGTCGATCAGCGAGTTGTGTCGGTACCAAAGGCAAGCGATGACGAGCTTCTCGTACTTTTTGAGGGTATCCAGGCAGTAATCCTGCTCTTCGTCGGCGATCATTTGCAGAACCGAACTCAGGCCTCCGATGTTGCCAGTATTCACTTTTCGATCTAAGAAAACAGACATTCCGGCTTCGCTTGAGATCACTTCACTTACGGTGCCACTCACGGTGGTTCCGTCGGGCTTCTTTATCGACCATTTTTCGTTAGCCGGCCAATACATGCGCTTGGCAGTCTTCACTTGAGCAACTCGGTAGCCTTTGCCTAGCCCCGCTCGTTGGAAAACGGCCGTAAGCCGCTTGTCACCAATAATCGTATCATTGGCCTTTGCTCCCGAGTCCTCCTTTCGATTCCCGAGATTGAGGGCAACGAGCACGCCTTTTGCGTCAACTTCCACGCCAAGACGGTGAAAGTCTTTCTGAAATCCGATTGGGTCATCGATCTTGTACTGCAACAAGCTCTGCCCGAGAGAATGACCTCCTTCGGCCAAAGCGGCAAACTGGATGAATCCAACCGAGATAAATCCGGTGTCGTAGGTATTGATCGAATCAAAACCTCCCTCTAGTAGGGAGACCGACCGGAAGACTCGCGCCTCGGACTCGTTCACCCCTGCATCACCAAGGATGCTGTTCAGCTCGGCAGCAGGGAGCGCTCCTAACTTGGTGCCGAATGACCGAACCCCATTCTTGAAACGGTAGTACGCGAACCTCGGTCGCATATCCAGATTGTCTTCGTAGCTGTAGCTACTTCCATCTATTGAAACCTGATACTTGCTCGGCGTGACCCATTCGGCAAAGACCGGTGGTTTATCCGCTAGCGATACGAGGTCAGTTGGAGCAGGGCCTGGATCAGAAGCTTCGCCAGATCGGTTCGGGTTCACTTTCCAGCGATCATAAGCAACTTTGGCATCGATCCATGCTTCCCATGCCTTTTCTTGCTCGCCTGAGAAGGGAGGCACTTGACCGGGGGGAGTTTTGCCTTTTCCACGCCGGCGATTGTATTCCCAAAGCCACTTCGATCCCTCAACCGTCAATCGCACGCCAGGCTTTCCTGTGCTGCCTGTGACAAGTCGATTAGGCTGGGTCCAGTAGTTTAGAATCTGATCCTTCTCAAGCTCCGTCCACATCTGACCAAAGGTGGTTGAGGTAAGCACGGTTGCAAGGAGCAAGGTTCCGAATCTCATACCATCAATTTAGCTCGCTCAAGGTTTGCAACGAAGTCTTCGAGCTTCGCTCGGACTTCTTTCTCGTCGAAAGTTATCGTTCCCGAAGCGGCTTCCGGAGCGTCGAAGAGCACTTCTTGTAGCAGAAGCTCCATCATGGTCTGCAACCGCCTTGCGCCGATATTATCCGTTGTCTGGTTGACCTGCGCGGCGAGTCGAGCAATCTCGGCGATTCCATCTTTGGTGAAGTTCACCTCCACGCCGTCGACTTTGAGCAGCTTCTGATATTGGTTGACGAGCGCATTCTTTGGCTCGGTAAGGATCCGATTGAAGTCTGCGTCGGTCAGTGGCTCAAGCTCGACCCGGATTGGGAGGCGACCTTGGAGCTCAGGGATGAGGTCGCTTGGTTTCGAGATATGAAACGCTCCGGCGGCGACGAACAAGATGTGTTCCGTCGAAACGGGACCGAATTTTGTCTGCACGGTCGAACCCTCGATGATCGGGAGCAGGTCGCGCTGGACTCCCTCACGAGAGACGTCTGGGCCGGAGCCGCCGCTTTTACCGGCGACTTTGTCGATCTCGTCGATGAAGATGATTCCGGTTTGCTCGGCTCGGAGGACTGCTTCGCGGTGAACGGAGTGACGGTCGATCAGCTTTCCAGCTTCCTCTTCTTCAAGCAGATCCATTGACTCTCGAACGGTTGCTTTTCGCATCACTCGCTTGTTGCCGAATGGGTTCGTGAGCTGATTCATGTCGAAGCCCATTTCTTCCATTCCGCCGGGAGTGAAGACTTGAAGGAACGGTGATGATGGTTCTTCGACATCGAATTCGATGTGCACTTGGTCGTGCTCGCCCCGGATGATTTCTTGGCGAAGGATTGCTTTGCGTCTTTCGATTTCGGCGGAGCGGCGATCCCAGTCGAAGTTTTCTTCATCGGGGTAGACGACGTCGCTGTTGAGCTCTTGGTCGAGAAGTTCGACGACGCGATCGAGCGCAAATTTCTTTGCTTCCTCTCGCACGGCTTGGGCTTTTTCGGTTTCGACGAGCCTGACTGCGACCGCTACGAGCTCACGGATCATGGCTTCGACGTCTCGTCCGACGTAACCGACCTCGGTGAATTTGGTTGCTTCGACTTTGATGAATGGTGCTCGTGCGAGTTGAGCGAGACGTCTTGCGATTTCGGTCTTTCCGACGCCGGTCGGTCCGATCATCAAGATGTTTTTCGGCATCACATCGGCTCGCTCGGCTTCGGGGAGCTGCTGTCTTCGGTAGCGATTTCTGAGCGCGACGGCGATTGCTTTTTTGGCGGCGTTTTGTCCGACGATGTATTTGTCTAGTTCCGCGACAATTTGACGGGGGGTTAGGTCTTCGACGGGTGGGACGCTCACTGAGCTATTTTGGCATACCTGGAGTTGGGGTTGGCGGGGTTGGCGGGTTTAGGTTCGGCGGGGAGAGATTTTGGCTCGAAGTTGGCGGGAACGGCGTCTCGGTGCTTTTGGGTTGGGAGGGGTTTTGTTGACGGCTGAATGTCGGTGAGTTCGGTGCGCGGGTTGAGAACGTTGGGGGAGTGAAGTCGTGGTGCATCAATCACTAGGCGAGATGATCGAATGTTTGTCAACCGCAGATTTTCGGTCGCGGGGGCTGATCTCTTCGGGCACACCTCAGAGATCAGAATGGTTCGATTTTGAGGCGGCGCGCCCTCGCTGTTCGGTCGGGTGCCAGCGCGCCGCCTAGCTTCGCGACAACGACAGCTTGTGAGGGACCTTTAACGCATCAACGCCCCGATCCTTGGTGGATCGAGGCGTTGAGTTACGCGCCAGTCTTTTAGTTCTGGACTGGGAGACCGGAGATTGGGTCGATGATCGGAGCACCACCGTCGGTGAAGGCGCGCGCACCCCAGAGGTAGTTGTTCGGAACGATCGTCTGGTTGAACGCGCGGTACTTGGCGGAGCCGTCGGCCATGCCGTAGTTGTCGCCCGCGTTGTTCCAGTTGTTCCAACCGTGGTACACGATGAGCGGGTAGCTGGTGGAAGGAGCGGTGCGGCAAAGGTTGAAAATGTTCGCGGTTCGAACGTTGTTGGCGTTAAGCGCGAACAGCGTTGCGGGGCGAGTTGCACCGTCTTCTTGGCTACCGAAGTAAGCCTGGGTGTTAGCAGCGTCGCGGGTGATCGCGTTTGTCGATCGGTGCGATGCGCTTCGGGTAACCGAAGTGATGGAAGCCGATGCAAGGCACTCCAAGTTTCGGGTGAATCCAGCGATCAAGATCGTGTTTGCAACGCTGTCGAGAGCAGTCTGGCTCACGAGGCTGATGCCACGATTTACGTCGCCGATGTTGCGGTAGCGAGGAATGACGGCGGAGTTCACGGTGTACGAGATTCGGGGAACCTGCTCGTCGACAATTGCACCACCGCGAACGAAGTTGGGTGGGACGATGGATGGGTTAGCCGTACAAATGTTCGGCGATTGTCCGCCAGGAGCGCCTTTACCGCTGTTGTTATCGGCCGAAGAGAAGCAGGTCGGTGCGTGTCCGCCGATTGTGTCGCCGGGTGAGACGAACATGTCGATGTTCTTCACGTAAGGCTGAACCATTCCCGACCAGTGAATGTAACCCGCGTTGGTTCCGCCAAGCGCTGGGTTGAAAGCGCGGTGGAAGTATGCCGATGGGTACATGTCGTCAGAGTCGGTGGTGTAAAGCGTGATGCCGAGGCTGATCTGCTTTACGTTGCTGAGGTCAGCGGCCTTCTTAGCGGCGGCTTTGGCTTGGGCGAAGACTGGGAAGAGGATTGCGGCGAGAATTGCGATGATCGCGATGACGACCAGCAGCTCGATGAGGGTGAATGCCTTTTTCATGGATAGACGCTCCGGTGGAGTGAAACAAAATGAGTGTCCCTTTGAAAAAATGTTATTAAACGCCTCTTAACCGTTGGTTAAGTGACTTAACCAAACAAAAACAAATCCCTCCATTCGGAGGGATTTGTTTGAGGTGTTGAGCCTCTTGGGGCTACTTAGCCACCGACTTGGGTCACGCCATCGACTCGGACAACGATTCCGCCGCCGCCGCCGTAGTTGCGGGTTCCCCATTGGAAGTTATCTTGGCGGAGCGTTTGGCTCAGCTTTGCGTTCTTCGCGTGGGTATCTGCGTAAGTGTAGTTTGCGTTGCCACCGAGGACATCGTTGCCTTGCTTATTGAATCGGCTTGGTTGCGAATACGCGATGTGCGGCAGACCTGCAGCCGAAGCGGTTTGGCAAGTGGTGAGGGCAGCTCGTGCTTGAGCCTCGGTGAGTGCAAGGTAACTCGCATTACCTACTTCAGCAGCAACTTCACCAACATATGGTGCGCCACCTGCAAGAAGGATTGCGTTGGTCGGTCGGTGTGACTTGAACGCAACACCCGAAGCAGCCGACGTGTCGTTGATACATGCAGGGATGTCGGTGAGCGGAGCGAGAAGGATCGTATTTGCACCGTTGTCGAGGGCGGTTGCGCTCACGACATTGGATGGGTCGATCGTTCGTCGCTTTCGCGGCATGACGGTTGCGTTTGCAGTGTAGCTAAGGCGAGGAGCCTGGTTATCCTGAACTGCGTTTTGGGTGGTCTGTCCTGAAGGGACTCCAGCACCAGCGTTGTTACCGATGAAGTTGGTCGGCGCCATACCACCGATTCGGTCGACGGGCGACACGAAGATCTGAACGTTCTTCACGTACGGCATGATCGATCCGGTCCAGTGGGTGTAACCGTTTGCCGAGCTGACGTCGTTGTTGTAGTAGTAAGCCGAAGGGTAGGTATCGTCGCTGTCAGCGAGGTAGATCGACATCGAGGTGCCGATTTGCTTCATGTTGCTAAGGTCGGCGCTCTTCTTAGCGGCTTCTTTTGCTTGAGCGAAGACCGGGAAGAGGATAGCGGCGAGGATAGCGATGATCGCGATAACGACCAGCAGCTCGATGAGGGTGAATGCCTTTTTCATTGGAATGGATTTCTCCTGATGTCGCTGCTCGGTTCGAGACAGCTCTTTCAGCCAAAGAGCAGTTTCCCTTCCAATTCGGTTAATTTACAAATTTCTAACAGATTGTTAATCTTCTCTTATCATTGTTATTAAAACTTAAACTGAGCGCGTAGCGTGATGGCTTGCGCCCCGAAGTTATTGAGCTGGGAGGCGGTTCCGGTTCCGCTAGCGAGCTGAGTCGTCCATTGGAGCGCCATGCTGAGCCGCAGGAACTGGTTGACGTCTCGGACGTAGCCGAGGCCGTAGAGTTGGCTGGAGCCGCCGAGGCCGCTGAGGTCCGCGTCCCATTCTTCGTGACGGAGAATGAAGGTGTCGGTCGCGTTGAGCTTATAGTCGATGGTGACGTGGTAGGCGGAGGTGTCGGTTGCGGCGAGATTTTGTCCAGCGATACGATCCTTTCCGCGCATGACCTCGGCACGGAGGTCGAAGTTTGACTTGCTGGGGTGGTAGCGGAGGTCGGCGTAGAGGAATCGTCGGGCGTCGACGGGGAGGTCGAGACCGTTGTAGGTAGCTCGGGGGCGGCGGACGCTCATGCCAGAGAGGCCATATTCGAAGTTGCCGCGCTTGGCGTGGAAGCCGGCGATGGGGCCGATTTCTCCGGCCGGGCCACGGGTGTTGTTGACGGCTTCGACGTCGTTGACAGTGAGTCCGGACCAGATTCCTACGTACCAATAGTTGGAGCTATCGCCGTTTTGGTAGACCGCTCCGCGGCCGCGCTCGCCATTGTGGTAGGCCTGGTTGTAGGCGGATCGCTCGGGCCAGGTTCGGGCCCAGCTGGCGTAGGAGATTTCGTAGCCAAGGGGGGTGTTTTGCTGGCCGATGGTGTAGCTGGGGCCGCTTTTGGCGAGGTAGGTCGAGGGCTTGTACTGGATGAAAGCGTCGCGGATTTGGGTGGTGGTTTGGTTCACTCCGGCGCTGAAATCGAAGCTGATTCGGCCCATTGTGCGGCTGTCGCCGATGTGGTTGTAGTTAAGTCGGGTTCGTCGATTGCGGAAGTCGCCGGTTTGGGTGCCTTGGGCTGCGGTGTTAACAAATTGAGCTTGGAAGAAGCCGCTGAACCAGCCGTGGTTGGTTTGCTCGAGATGGGGGGCAGAGAGTTTCTTTTTGAGGTCTTCGAGCTGTTTGCGGAGGTCGGCGATTTCGTCGGCGAAGATGGCCTCGCCGCCGGTGATGAAGAGGTAATCGAAGAGCTTCGCTTCAAGCTGATTGTATTGCTTTTGCAGGTCCGGTGCTGCCGTTGGGGCGGGAGCTTGAGCGGCGGCGAAGACGCTTGCGAAGGCGCAAATGATTAAGGGGAATCGACGAATCATTAACATAATTAAGGCTACCCGTTTTGAGCGGGTAGCCAGTACGTTGAGTTTTGATCTTGCTTAATAGATCGAGTCGGGGAAGTAGAAGTCCTTGGCGTTGGCATTCTCGACGAGGTCGATCTTAACCGTCTCGTTCTTGGGCTTCCAGGCCTTTAGCTGCTCCTTAGTGTTGCCGCTGAGGGTTTCGACAGCGAGCTTGATGCCTTGGGCGATCATGCTCGGCGGGTAGGTGACGTCGGCGGGATACATCGGGTCGCCGTCCATCACGCGCTTGACGATGTCCTTCATCCCGGCGCCACCGAGGATCCAAATGTTCTTATCTCGGCCGGCTTCTTTGAGGGCTTTTTCGACGCCGAGAGCCATGTCGTCGTCCTGCGCCCAGATTGCGTCAACCTGTTTGTGCTTGACGAGCATGGTTTGCATGACTTCGAATGCCTTTTGCTGATTCCAGAGGCCGGGTTGGCTGTCGAGAATCTTGATGCCTGGGTTCTTCGCCCAGACTTCCTTGGCACCTTCGACGCGGTCGGTGTTCACGGTGCAGGGGATGCCTTCGAGCACGAGGACGTTGCCCTTTCCGTTCAGCTTCTTGGCCATGAATTCGGCGGACATGCGGCCGAATGCTTTGTTATCTCCCGCGAGGAAGATGTCGGCGATTGGCTCGGTGAAGCCACGGTCGACGTTCACGATGAAGACACCCGCGTCGTGAAGCTCTTTGGCTTTGGGGGTGACGGGGGCCGATTCGGTGGCAAGGATGACGACGGCATCAACCTTTCCGGTCATCATGCTGTCGAGTTGCTGAATCTGCTTGTCGGGGTTTTCGGCGGTTTGAAGAACCCATTCGACTTCGGGGTGCTTCTTCATTTCGTCCTCGGCCCAGTACTTAACGCCGGCGGTCCAACCATGGTCGGCGGCAGGGATCGAGATTCCGATCTTGAACTTCTTCGCTGTCTCAGTTGGAGCAGGAGTTGGGGTTGACGAAGAGGATGAGCTTGATCCTCCGTCGCCTGATCCGCATCCGAAGACCATCAGAGCGGCAGCGGCGATGAGGCCGATTTTGAATAGGTTTCGTGATTTCATGAGGTTGATTTTTGTCCGCGTTGAATCAGAACAGCAAGAAGAATGATAACACCTTTGAAACAGCCCTGCCAGTTGGAGTCGATGTTGGCGGTGATGAGCATATTGTTGACGATGCCGAGGATCAGAACGCCGATGACGGTGCTCCAAACTTGGCCCTTTCCGCCATTAAGACTGGTTCCGCCGATGACGACGGCGGCGATTGCGTCGAGTTCGATATAGAGTCCGAGCGAAGAGGAGCTGACGCTGGCGAGACGGGCGGTTTGGCAGACGGCGGCAACGCCCGTGCACAGACCGAGGAAGGTGTAGGCGATGACCTTGATTTGGTTGGTTTTGATGCCGCTATAGATGGCGGCGGTCTCGTTGGCACCTACGGCGATGAGGCGTCGACCGTAGATGGAGCGGTTAAGAATCCATGAGCCGATGGCGGCGATGCCGAAGAAGATGAACGTGGGCCACTGAAGCAGGAGCGGCGATCCGTTGCCGAGCTGGGCGCCGGGGATTGGGACTCCGCCTTGGGCGAGGCTGGGGAAGAGGGTTTTGGAGTTCGCTAGGGTTTGTCCGGCGTTGGTGAGTCCCAGGGCGATACTTCGGAATCCGGCAAGACCCGCAAGGGTCGCGACGAAGGGGGCGATTTTGCCCCAAGTGATCACGATTCCGTTCATCGCTCCGAGAAATGCGCCCGCACCCAGCCCGACGACAATTGCAATTGCAGTTTGGGTGGGATCGGAGGTGGCCTTGTTCATTCCGAGCAAGCTGAGGACGCCGAGAAGGCCCATCATGGAACCGACGGAAAGATCGATTCCGCCGCCGATGATGACGAGCGTCATCCCGATCGCAATGATGCCGGTGGTCGCGTTCTGGCTCAGGATATTGCGAAGGTTTTGGGGGTCGAGGAAGACGCCCTTTTGCCAGAGAGCGTTGATGATAAACAGGATGATGAGGGCGACCAATGCGCCGTTGTTCTTGAGGAATTTCATGCTGCTTTCACTCCGGCGGCGAGGCGCATAATGTTGGCTTCGCTCAGCTCACTTTGTTGAAGTTCGCCTTCAACGCGGCCATCGCGGAAGACGAGCGCGCGGTGGCAAAGGCCAATGATTTCGGGCATTTCGGATGAGATCACGATACAGGACATTCCTTCGGCGGCAAGTTGAGCGATGAGCGAATAAATCTCGGCCTTGGCGCCGACATCCACGCCCCGGGTGGGCTCGTCGAGGATGAGCACTTTGGGGTTGAGGACGAGGGATTTGGCGATGGCGCACTTTTGCTGATTACCGCCGCTGAGGCTGGTCATGGGCAGTTCGGGGTCGGCGACTTTTATCCCGAGCCTTTCGATCCAGGTTCGGGTCGTCTCTTGCTGCTTGGGCTTGTTCTTGAGGTCGCGGAGGGCGGCAAGGCAGATGTTATCGCGGATGGACATCGAGGTGACGAGGCTCTTGCCCTTGCGATCCTCGGAGATGTAAATGATGCCTTTGGCGATGGCGTCGCGGTAGTTTTTGATCTTGCCGAAGGGCGAGATTTGGGCGGCGGTGGAGGGTCGGAGTCCGACGAGGGCTTCGGCGAACTCGGTTCGACCCGAGCCGATGAGACCGGCGATACCGAGGATTTCGCCTTCTTTGAGGCTTAGGGAGACGTCTTTCACAAGAGGCGGGGAGGAGAGGTTTTTGACTTCCAGGGCGTCGCTGCGGACGGGGGCGTCTGCGGACCGTTGCGGGAAGATGTCGGCGAGAGGGCGGCCGACCATGAGGTCGGCGAGGGTGCTTTCGGTTTGCCCGGCGGTGGGATATTCGCCAACCTTGACGCCGTCTCGCAGGACGACCAGGCGGTCGGTGAGCGAGAGGATTTCGGGCAGGCGGTGGGAGACGTAGAGGACGGCGACGCCTTGATCTTTGAGGGCTTTGATCAGCCGGAAGAGCTCGACGGACTCTTGTTCGCCGAGGACGGCGGTGGGCTCATCGAAGATGATGAGCTTGGGGTTCTGGCTGATGGCTTTGGCGATCTCGACGAGTTGTTGCTGGGCGACGGAGAGGTCGCCGCAGAGCACTTCGGCGGTGAAGTTCGCGCCAACTTTTCGGAGGAGTTCGTTGGCTTCAGCGAGAGTCTCTCGTTTGCGGACCGTGATTCCGCCCTTCTCTCGGCCGAGGAAGATGTTGTCGGCGGCGTTGAGGGTGGGAATCAGGTTCAATTCCTGGTGAACCATGGCGATTCCTTTGCCGATGGCTTCGCGTGGGGTGGCGAAGTTCTGCGGTTGACCGTCAATGAGAATTGACCCGGCAGTGGGTTTGTGCACCCCGCTGAGGAGCTTCATGAAGGTGCTTTTTCCGGCACCGTTTTCGCCGATCACGCCGATGATTTCGCCGGGTTGGATGGCAATTTCAAAGGAATCGAGGGCGACATTGTTGCCAAATGCTTTGGTTAGACCCTTCGCCTCGATCATTTGGGCGAAACGTTACCCTTTTGAACCTGAATGAGGCTACGGATTAGGCGGCGAGAGGGAGCGATTTTTCGTGATTCGAGTAGATCTCGTGCAGGGCGATGAGGCAGTCGGGGTCAAAAGCCGTTCCCGAGTCGCGATCCATGATCTCGAAAATGGTTTCGAGCGGCAGAGCGTCGCGGTAGGGCCGATTTGCGCTGAGGGCATCAAAGACGTCGCTGACGGTCATGATTCGCGAGGCGAGGCTGAGCTGGGTGTGGTCGAGTCCGCGCCAGTAGCCTTTTCCATCTAGGCGCTCGTGGTGGGTGGAGGCGAGGTCGGCGATGTCTTCGAAGGTGGGGATTCGGCGAAGAATGAGGTCGCTGTACTTGGGGTGGAGCTTGATCTGGAGGAACTCTTCTGGTTCGAGTTTGCCTGGCTTTTCGAGGATGGCGGTGGAGATTCCGAGCTTGCCGATGTCGTGGAGGAGGCCGGCGCGGTGGAGGAGCTTGATGGCGTCGGGCTTGAGGCCCAAGTGCCGGCCGAGCTGGACGGCATAGCGCGCGACTCGGGTGCTGTGCTCGGCGGTGAAGCTGGATTTGGCGTCGATGATGAGGGCGAAGGCTTCGGCGATGCCGTCGATATCAGCTTCGATGGCGGATTCGTGATACTCGGCCACTTGGTGGTTGAGCGCGTCGAGGTCGTTGAAGTTTTCCCAGAACTCGGTGTCGCTGGCGATGGCTTTGCATGCCTGGACGATTGCGGGATCGAACCACTTTTTGTTGCGTTCGGCGGCCATTTCGTAGGCGGCATTGAGTCCGAAACTTTGGAAGAAGACCTCGAAGGTTTGGCAGAAGCAGAGGATTCGCGCCAGGAGAGGGATGTCTTGTTTTTTGAGTTTGTACGGCGATCCGGCGCCGTCCCAATGCTCGTCGAGGGCTTGGATCGCGGCGGCGACGCTTGAGTCGAGGCCGAGCATTTTGGCGATCATCGCGCCACGTGTGCATCGTGCTTCGGTGACCTCGTCCATGACCTTGGTGGGGTTGCCGACGTTTTGGGCGATTCGGCGCAGCTTGGCGCCGAGGGAATTTCCGGCTTCAGTCTGGATCAGCGCGAACTTAACCGATTCAAGGTTCGAGGTCCAGTCGATGAGTTTGACTTTGCGCTTGGCGAGGAACTCGTCACCGCCGAACATTTTCTGGATGCGCACGGCGTTGTTTGAGCAGCCGGAGTCTTTGAGGACGGCAGCGTAATAGAGGTTTTCTCGCTCCTCGTGGGTGAGCTTGAGTTCATCGGCGAGCCGGAGGGCGAGTTTAGCGGTGCGAAGAGCGTGTCCCTCGGGTTGCCCCTCGACGAGGTCGAGGGCTTGAGAGAGTGCTCCCAAGATGCTTGCTTTGGACGGACGCCGCTCCATTGGGTTTATCATCGGCTGGAAAGGCTCCGGACGCGATGTTTTAGCCAAGCGTTAGGTGTTGTTCATGAATCGTTCAGGTAGGAGCGAGAAGATTTCGGTTGAGGAACCAGAATGGAACAACAACTCAATCGAAGACAAATTCTTCAGACGATCTCGGCGGCGGGCCTTAGCTTGGCGGTGCCATCTCTGCTAATTGGCTGCGGCGGCTCCGGGACGAATACGACCGCCTCGACAATGGATGCGACGATTCTCGGCGCGGCAAAGATTGCCGAGGCTTTGGCCACGACGATGTACACCGCGATCATCAACGATGCGCCGTTTTTCTCCACTTTGACGCCAGCGGACCAGGGCTACATCACGGCGGCTCGGGATGAGGAGAAGTTTCATTACGACCTGCTGAAGGGCGCGACGGGAGGCACGGACGCTCAGCTGACCTACTACTTCCCGGCGGGGATGTTTACGAATGTTCAGACCACGATCAATACGCTCGTGACGTTGGAAGATGCGTTTATTGCAGCGTACTTGATCGGTGTGAAGGACCTTTCAACGCCCGCCCTGAGAGTACTGGCGGCTCAGATTATGGGGATTGAGAGCGACCACCGAACCCTGGCGCGGTTGATTGGCGACGAGTTGGGACTGACCACGATTACGGGTCTTTCGGGTTCGGCGGAGTCGGTTGATCCTCCTCAGAATAACGTCTATGAGCGAACATATGGCCTTACTTCGATCAGTCAGGTCGTGACGGCCCTCACTCCGTTCTTGGACGGAAGTTCGGGCTACACGGTCACGAAAACCTTTGTTCCGGGTTACACTCCTAGCAACACTGGGCTCTATCCGAACCCGGCAAACGGTTGATCCTTGGAAGAACGCAGCTTAACTATTGCGGCCCGAAGCTCAGAGACTTTTCCGTTGGAGGAGTCTCTGAGTGCAGTTTTGGAAGGGGTGGATTATGGGGTGTTGCTCACCGATCTGGACCACCTCGCGATCTTGTGCAATCACAAGTTTGGCGAGCTATTCGGGATTGATCCCGAGTCGGTTGTGCGGCAGGATCCGGAGTCAGTTCGCAGCCAAGTCGCGGCGCGGATTGTGCGACTTGACGAGTGGAGGGCGAACTTGGAGGCGATCTATGGTTCGCCGGAGTTGGTGCGAGATGACGAACTTGTCCTTCAAAATCCGCATCAGGTGCTTCGTCGGCATACTGGGCCGGTTTTTGGTCCCGAGGGAACGCCGATAGGAAGGGTATGGACGTTCTTGGACATCACCCACCACTTTCGCCGGCGCAAGCAGCTAAGGATCATTCGGCAGATTGCGCAGGTCGTAGACCAGGAACCGGCGAACGTATGCCAGATGATTGCGGATTTAGTGTCGAAGAATTACGGATCGGTCGCGTTGATTTCGATTCTTGAGGATGAGTTCTTGCGGTTTCAAACGGCGAGCGGGGTTCCGCAGGCGATGGAGCCGCCACCGGGGAATTCGTTGGGGCTCTCATACTGTCAGTTCTGCCTGGCGGCGGGGTCTCCGGTCGTGATTCAAGATTCGACCAAAGATGAAGCGCTGAAGGAGATGTTGCCGACGAAGATGGGTTTCACGCGATACGCTGGGGTTCCGATTTATCGGGCGGATGGGAGTGCGCTTGGCACCTTTTGCATTTTGGACCATCATTCGGAGCAGGAGATTTTCCCCGATGATCTTGATTTCTTGGGGGTGATGGCTCAGCGCATCGGGGCGGAAGTTGAGCGGAAGGAGCGAATCGAGAGGCTTGAGTTGAACCTGGGGACGACCTCGGAGGAGCTTAAAAGTGCCCAGCAACAGCTTGTGCAGAGTGAGCAGCTAGCCGTGACGGGAACGTTGGCAGCATCAGTTGGACACGATATCCGCAACATCATTGCGTCGGCTCAGATTCAGCTTGAATTGGTGGAAGGTGGCGATCCTGACCTGATTGCTACCGTGCAAGGAACGCTTTCGCGCCTCGAGATCATGGCGCATCGATTGATGAGTTACGCGCGGCCCAAGCAGCTTTCGCGCGAGCATACGGACCTGGGCGAGGTGGTTGAACGGGTGGTGGAGCTGGTGCGTCCTCAGTTTGAGATGGCGGGAGTCGCGGTTCGGGTTGAGGATTCGCTTGGGGGTCAATTGCTTTTGGCGGACGCGGGGCGGTTGGAGCATCTTTTCGTGAACTTACTGATCAATGCTCTTCATGCGACGCCACGGGGGGGAACGGTGGAGATTGCGCTTTCGCACTCCAGCGGGCACCTTATGGTGCAAGTTTCTGACAATGGGGCGGGCATTCCGGAAGATGTTTTGCCGCAGGTGTTTCAGCCGTTTGTTTCGTCCAAGTCCGACGGGTTTGGGCTTGGGCTTTACTCTTGTCGCTGCATTGTTCAGGATCACGCGGGGGAGATTTCCGTCGAATCTAGCGCGGCGGGCACTACGTTCAAGATTCAGTTTCCGAAGGCCTTATGAATACAATTCACATCATTGAGGATGACCTTTACTTGCAGAAGAGCTTGCGGCAGCTTTTGGAGTTGCGCGGGTTTTCGGTGCACATCAGTTCGTCGGCGAGTGAAGGGTTTGCGGCGATTGCGGAGTCGGCTCCGGAGCTATTGATTCTTGATTTGGGGCTTCCCGATGAAGACGGGATTTCGCTTTGCAAGCGGATTCGCCAGAAGTGGAACTTCCCGATTTTGATCTTGTCGAGCCGGTCGGACCTGACGGATAAGGTGATCGGCTTGGAGGTGGGCGCGGATGATTACCTGACGAAGCCGTTTGAGGCGGGAGAGCTGATCGCCCGGGTTCGGGCGAACCTGCGGCGTCAGGCTGAGTATTCGGCGGTGCCTAAGGTGGAGGAGATTTTGTCGGTCGGTCCGTTGCGGATGGACCTGGGGAGCCGCCGGGTGAGCGTCGCTGAAAATGCGGTTCATCTGACTTCGCTCGAGTTCAAATTGTTGTACTTGTTGGCGACGAACGCGGGTCGCGTTTTGGAGCGCGAGACGCTTTTTGAAAGGGTTTGGGGCTACGACGACGAGTTCAACTCGAACAGCCTTGAGGTGTTTGTGTATCGGCTTCGGTCGAAGCTGGAGAAGGCGTCGGGGATCAAATTGATCGAGACAGTTCGGGGCGTCGGATATCGGCTGACTTCCGAGCATTTTATATTTCCTTTCGGTAATACTTATTCTCAATGATTTTCGGACTAGTCAGCTACGTGGCGTATTGCGGATTGGCGATGCAAAGGACTTCTGACTTTCGATCCTGGGCTCCGACTCCGCCCATGGGATGGAATAGTTGGGATTGCTTTGGAACTTCGGTTACGGAAGAGCAGTTTAAGGCGAATGCCACTGTGATGGCTCGTGAGCTTAAATCTTCGGGCTACACGATTGCTACAGTTGATATCCAGTGGTACGAGCCCGACGCGAAGGGGTTTGAGTATCGGCCGAATGCGAACGTGGTGATGGATGGGTACGGGCGGCTTTTACCCGCGCCAAACCGATTTCCTTCGGCGGCTAAAGGTGGGTTTAAGTCCTTGGCTGCCTGGACTCACAAGCAGGGGTTGAAGTTTGGAATTCACTTGATGCGAGGAATTCCTCGGCGCGCAGTTGAGCAGAATCTACCCGTCTTTGGGACTTCCTACCGGGCTCAAGATATTGCTGATCGGTCTTCGGTTTGTGGGTGGAACCCGGACATGTACGGCGTCGATATGCGCAAGCCGGGGGCGCAGGAGTATTACAACTCTGTTTTCAAATTGATCGCATCCTGGGGAGTGGACTTTGTGAAGGTGGACGACCTGAGTCGGCCATATGCCGAGCATAAGCCGGAGATTGAGGCAATTCGGCGGGCGATTGACGCTTCGGGCCGGAAGATACTCCTTTCAATGTCTCCTGGAGAAACGCCCGTTTCGGAGATGGCGCACGCTACCGAGCACGCCAACATGTGGCGGATTAGCGACGATTTTTGGGACTCGTGGCCGGCGCTTTTTGAGCAGTTTGAGAGGCTTCGGAAGTGGAATCCGGCTGGTGGTGGCCGGAAAACTGGCGCTTGGCCGGACGCCGATATGCTGCCTTTGGGCTGGCTTGCCCATGGGTCTCGGAAGACAAATTTCACGATTGACGAGCAGCGAACATTGATGACACTTTGGGGGATCGCTCGGTCGCCACTGATTATTGGGGCGGACTTATCAAGGGCTGATGAGCAGCTATTGGATTTGCTGCGTCAACCCGATGTGATTCGGATGAACCAGAGGGGATATCGGCCCGCTCAAGTTTTTTCCGAACGTGGGCTGGTTGCGTGGGAAACTTCGATTTCAGGAAGCAAGGATCGATTCCTAGCGGTGTTCAATACGTCAGGTCCATTTAGCCAAGGGCCAGACTCCATGAACGAAAGCGGCTTGGTCACTAAGTTATCGGGCGTAAGGTCGGTCTCTGTCAACTGCTACGGTGAGAGTTTCGTTTGCTTAGACACGTCTGACGGCGGTGATGGCATCGCGTTCGACCACTCGGTATGGGTTAACCCAAGGTTCATCATGTCGGATGGATCCATCATAGACGCCACAACCATAAAACCTGAGTTCGTCAGCGCGGGATTCGGAGACGTTTCGACAACCAAAGACCCGGAAGGCAAGCCCCTCTCGGTTGCATCCCGCCCTGCTGCGAAACTTTGGTTTGCTCATGCACCTTCCCGAATCATCTTGCGCGTTCCCACAGGGGCTGTCACGTTAGAGAGTGATTGCGCCCTTGGTGATCGAGCGATGTCGGCACAACAAGGTGGCACGACGAACTTTTATGTTGGTGTCTTTCATGAAGATCGGACAAAGCTTGCGGGTATCTCTTTTAGCCCAGTCGGTAGCGACTTCGAAAAAGCAGAAAAAGTTTGGCCACAGCAAGGTGACGTCATCCGTTGGCATGGTTGCCAACTCTACCGGCTGAAGTTGAAGTAGATTATTGCCCGTAACGGTTGTGGTAGCGATCCCACCACTTTTCGACTTCGGCGGGGTCGATCGGGACGGGTTGGCCGAGCTGGTAGCTGAGGAGGACGGTTTTGGCGACGTCCTCGATCATGATTGCGGCCTTGAGGGCCTTTTCGACGGTCTCGCCCCAGGCGAAGACGCCGTGGTTGCCGAGGAGGATGGCGGGCCCCCGTTTGCGATACTTGAGGATGGCCTCGCCGATGTGGTCACCCTCGTTGTCGATGTAAGGCGCGCAGGGGATTTCGCCGCCGAATTCGTCCGAGATAGCGGTGAGGACGCACGGGATGGGGCGGTGCGCAGCGGCAAATGCGGTGGCGTAATTGCTATGGGTGTGGACGACGGCGTTGATCAGTGGGTCGTTTTTGAACAGGTAGATGTGGTGGGAGAGGTCGACGCTGGGCTTAAGCTGATTGCGGCTGGGTTGGCCGGTTTCGAGATCGACTTCGACCATGTCAGCAGGAACCATGGCGTCGTAATCCATGCCGCTCGGCTTGATGTAGAGCTTGCCGGTGGCCCGGTCGAGACCGCTCACATTGCCGCTGTGCATGGTGACGAGCCCGGCTTTCGGGAGCATTTTGTTGGCGTTGCAGACGCGCTCGCGAAGCGTCATTTTACGGCTTCCTTTTGGATTTGGATGAGTTGCTTCATCACGTGGCTCAGGTCGTTATTAGTTCCTTGGATGCCGAACGAATCGTGCAGTAGGGTGTAGATTTCGTACAACTTTTCGTAGGTGGCGTTGGACTCAACGGAGGGTAAGTAGACCTTCTCTTTTGTGCCGGTCATCGCGTTTACGGCGGTGAGAACATCTTCGTGCGCCCCGGCGGCGACGCTGGCGACGATTGCCGAACCGAGGGCGCAGGTTTGGGCGCTACGGCTGGTTTTGATCGGGCGGTTGAGGACGTCGGCGTAGATTTGCATGGTGAGCGGGCTCTTCTCGCCGATGCCGCCGCAAACGATCACTTCGTTGATCTTCACGCCTTCGCTCTCGATCTGATCGATAATCTTGCGTGAGCCGTAAGCGGTGGCTTCGATGAGGGCTCGGTAGACCTCGGCGCGGGTGGTGTGGAGGGTTTGGCCGATGATGAGTCCGGTGAGGAGGGGGTCGACGAGGATGGTGCGATTGCCGTTGTTCCAGTCGAGAGCGACGAGGCCACTTTCGCCGGTTTTGAGATTGAGGGCTTCTTCGTTGAGAGTGGCGTGATCGCCGCCGAAGTGGTTGACAAGCCAGTTAAAGAGGTCGCCAACGGCGCTTTGTCCGGCCTCAATGCCCATGTAGCCGGGGACGACGGAGCCGGGAACGACGCCGCAGACGCCTTGGATATCGGGAGTAAAGGCGTCGCCGATCATGATGTCGCACGTGCTGGTACCCATGATCTTGACGATGGTGCCGGGCTTCACGCCCGATCCGACGGCACCGAGGTGGGCGTCGAATGCGCCAACGGCGACGGTGATGCCTTCGGCGAGGCCGAGCTTTTCCGCGTGCTCCTTCTGCAGGGTTCCGGCGGGTTGATCGGAGGTGAAAGTTCGGCTGTAAAGGCGTTTTCGGAGGTCGGTTAGTGCTGGGTCAAGGGTGCGCAGGAATTCCTCGGAAGGGAGTCCGCCCCAATCCTCGTGGAACATGGCCTTGTGTCCGGCGGCGCAAATACCTCGCGGGATCTCGGAGGGAGCGGTTTTGCCGACGAGCCAGGCGGGTATGTAGTCCTGAAGCTCGACCCAGGAGTGGGCAGCCGCAAAGACTTCGGTCGCAACACGCTTGCAGCGGAGGATTTTGGACCAGAACCACTCGGACGAGTAAGTTCCGCCGCACTTTTTGAGATAGGGGTAGTTGGCGGCCTTTTCGGTGATTTCAGCGGCTTCGGCATATCCGGTGTGGTCCTTCCACAGCCAGGCCATCGCATGCAGGTTGCCCTTGAATTCTGGCTTGAGCGCGAGGGCGACGCCGTCGGCGTCGATGGGGAGGGGGGTGGAGCCGGTGGTGTCGACTCCAATCCCGATGATTTTGCTGTGATCGAGGCCTTTTGCGTCGGCTAGAGCGAGTCGGACGGACTCGTAGAAGCCTTTTTGGTAATCAGCGGGGTTTTGGCGGGCGAGATGGACGTCGTTGGGGTCGAGATGGATCCCAGCTTCGCCAGTTTCGTAATTCCAGACTCCGGTGCCGACTTCTTCACCATTGGTGATGTCAACGATCACGGCACGAACTGAGTTCGTGCCGTAATCAACGCCGATGGTGTACGTGGTGCCTTGCATAGTGTTATCGAAGCGAAGGGAAAAGGCGCGGCTGGCACCGCGCACTCCCAAATTATTGATGTCGGTAGGTTGCCCAGCCGAGATAGTTGCTCATGGCTTCTTCGACGGCATCGGCGACCTGGGAAAGGTTGAACGCGACGTGGTGCTCAAATCCGTGCTCGCAGATGAAGCGGAGGAGGTTCTGCATGTTGGGGATTTCGGCAACTCCGAAGCCTCCAAACGTGATCAGATTGTCGTTGGTGAGTTTTCCTTCACCAAGGTAGGCGACGATGTCGCCGCTGAAGTCGTCGGTCGAGACTCGGCAGAAGGTGAAGGGGCCGTTTTTCATGCGGCCGACCACGGTGCCGTAGGTGTTCTCTTTGCCGACGGTGCCAGCGATGATCTCTTGGTAGTCCATCTTTTGCTCGGCGAAGACCGAGTTGGGGAGGTTAGAGCAGTGGAAAACGACGCACTTATTGGGGTCTCCGCCGTAGTTGTTGTTCCAGTCAAGGAGCGCGCTGGGGGTTTGTGATGCAAGCTGGAGGGCGTACATCGAAACGGTTCCCGCAACATCGGTTTCGCAGGCGGAGGCCTTGAGCGAATCGGACATCATCGACATGAGGGTGCAGGGGACGATGCCGTAGAACTCTTCGAGCGAGGTCCAGCACTGGATTGCGGTGGCGTCGATGCGGTTGTCGGTTGCCCAGGTGTCGATTGCGGTGCCGAGGCGGGCCATCTTGTCGAGGCTCTCGTCAGGGATGCCGTCGGTTTTAGTGTAGGCCTGGATCTTCTCGAGCTTCTCTTTGACCTTTGCGTCGCTGGAGGAGAGCTTGTTGGCCCAGCCGAGGACTTCGGAGAGGTCGAGGGTTTCGGTGGTGATTCCGGCTTGTTCGAATAGCTTTTCGCTGTAGCGGACGGTATTAAATGCGCCCGGGCGAGCACCGATGGCGCCGATTCGAGTGCGGCGGAGACCCTTGGTGACTCGGCAGGTTGCGGCGAACTTGCGGAGGTCGGCGCGGAAGGAGTCGCTGGTGGGATCAACGGTATGAAGCTCGGTAAGGCTGTACTTTATGCCGTATTGCCGCAGGTTGTTGCAGGCGGACATCTTTCCGCAGAAGCTGTCGCGGCGGTCGGCGATGGTCATTCGCTTGGCGTCGTCGGCGAATGCGTGAATCAGAACGGGAACGTTGAGGTCGGCGAAGCGTAGTGCGTTGGCGATGGCTCGCTCGTCGCCGAAGTTTGGAAGTGTGACGAGGACGCCGTCGATCTTGTCGCGATTGGCTCGGAAAAGGTCGGCGCAGGCGTGGGCTTCGGCGAGCGACTCAATGGAACCGGCCGGGGAAGCGGTTTCGGGAAGGATGACGACATCGATTCCTTCTTGCTCGAGGACTTCGAGGATGGTTTTACGACCGCTTTCGCAAAGATGGGTTGGGAAGAATCCTCGATTTCCGATGATGACGCCAAGAGTGACACGCTTCATATTGATGATCGTATTTTGCACGATTTACCATCCCTTATGCTTCGGTAAATCTCAATTCTTGACAATGGTTATTCGGGAGCAGGAATATGCACTGGCTGACGGTCGAGGAATACAAATATGTGAGCAGAGGTGTAAGATCGTTGGGTGGCTACGCCTTTGAACCTTCGCGATCTGAACTCAACTGAGAGTGCGGCCATTTTTCGGGCACTCTCGTCGGAATCGAGGGTGCGCATCCTGGAACTGCTCAGCGAGGGCGAGATGAACATTAACGCGCTTTCAGCAGCGATGGGTCTGGCTCAGCCGAGCATCACGAAGCACGTGCAGGTTCTTGAGGAGGCGGGGCTGGTGGTGAGCGACTACACGTCGGGCGTTCAGGGAATGCAGAAGCGGTGCCGACGTTTACATGACCGCATCGTGGTGGACCTCGGCGGAAAGGCGAAAGAGAAGGATTATGTTGTGGAGGTCGAGGTTCCGGTCGGGATGTATTCGCGATTTGAGGCTGTTCCGACGTGCGGCCTCGCGACGAGAGACCGCATGATTGGAGTGATCGATGATCCGCTTGCGTTCAGTTTCCCGGACCGGGCGAAGGCGGAGATTCTGTGGTCGGGCGGAGGATTTGTCGAGTACGAGTTCCCGAACTCGCTTCCGTTCAACACTGTCCTCGACTCCGTTGAATTGGCGCTTGAGATTAGTTCCGAGGCTCCGGGCTACTCCAATGACTATCCAAGTGACATCACGGTTTGGATCAATGATGTTGAGATTGGAACTTGGGTTTCGCCGGGTGATCCGGGTGGAGAGCGCGGTCGTTTGAATCCGCCTTGGTGGCAGGATTACATGAATCAGCATGGCTACTACAAGGTCTTTAGCGTGAGCCCGGAGGGCTCGTTTGTTGATGATGAGAAGCTGAGCGATGTGACGATGGCCTCGATCAATGTTCAGCCATGGCAAGCCACGAAGGTGCGATTTGGGGTGAAGGACGGCGCGACTAACAAGGGCGGTTTCTCGCTGTTTGGTAAAGGCTTCGGCTCGGTGGAGACGGATATCGTGTTTAAGATTCACCACTCGTCGCGGGGCGGGGATATTGCTCCGGAGAAGAAGGTGATTCCGCGAAAGTAACTTCGACTTACTGCACTTCGATTTCTTTGCCAGCTCGCGCGGCGATCTCTTCGATGATGACGTGATAGGGGGCTTCGAGCCCGTTGCGTTCCCACCCAATAGGGACCTTGACGGGGCCGGCGACGACGTGAGCGAATGGCTTGATCACAAACGTGCCTTTTTCGAGCGTGAGGGTCGCTTTGTCCTTGGAGAGGGTGATCTTCTTGATCGAGCCGTAAGGGATCGCTTTGATTGAGTTTCCGTTCACAACGTCCATTCGGTCTTCGAGGAGCACGAATTCGCTGGCGTTGGCGCGGATGTGGGAAAGCTCGGCGTAGGCGGATTTGCCCAGATTGAGCACTGCTCCGGCCACGTTCTTGACGGATTCGGCAAAGCCGGCGAAGTCGGTCGAACTGGGTTCGGTCGCGGCGCGGCCGTTGGACTTGGCTTCGTCCTTGAGGCGATCGGCCTCGGTATGGAGCCATCTCATGGCTTGGCCGGGTTTGTAGCGAACGATTTCCACTTGTGGCAGTTCATACGATTGGGGATCGCTTAGGGATGCAGAAGGGGTACAAGTAAGGCATGGTCTCAGCTCTTTTGCTGGGTGCGGCGATGGCTACTCCCTCTCATGCCCGACTCGTTCGACTTCCGCTTCGGGTCAATTTTGCTCCGGAGAAGGTAGTGACCCACGTTTACGCCGGGATCAAGCCGGGGTTCAAGTTTGATGAGGTGATTCCGTCTTGGAACATCCGCAACGCCGGGAGTGGAGGAATCAAGATTGAGCTGAAGACTCCGGAGAGCGGTTGGATGAGCCTGGGTGAGTGGTCGGGGGACCCCGCGTGGATGCCTCGGCAAAGCGTGAAGGGGCAAAAGGACCCGTTCGCGAACGTGTTTACGGATACGTTTCGGGCGAAGGGTCTGGTCGACCGGGTGGATTTGAGGGTGACGCTTACGGCGAAGCCCGGGGCTGCGGACCTTCCGAAGATGACGCTTTTGACACTAAGCTTCTGCAACAGAGAGAGCACAAAGGTTGCTACTGAGTGGGAGCCGTCGAAGTTCTGGGGAAGTTTGGTTGATGTTCCGGAGCGGGCGCAGGGGAACTACCCGAACGGGCGAGTTTTGTGTTCGGCGACCTCGACCTCGATGCTGCTGTGGCATTGGTCGAAAGTTCTGAACCGACCGGGGATGAATTTGGACGTGCCCGAGGTCGAAGCGGCGGTTTGGGATCCCGTTTACGATGGCGCGGGGAACTGGCCGTTCAATACCGCTTTGGTCGGCTCGATGGATGGGATGCGGGCGTGCGTTTCGCGTCTGACTTGCATCGAGGATTTAGAGCGGCTGACCAAGGCAGGGATCCCGGTGGCGTGCTCGGTGAGCTTTGATATGCTGCGCGGACGCCCTTTGAGTCCGACGGAAAGCGGCCACTTGGTGCTGTGTGTGGGCTTTAAGGACGACGGAACACCGGTTATCAATGATCCCGCGTTTAAGGATGGAGTTCGCAAGACGTATCCTCGATTGGACTTTGAGAAAGCGTGGTGCTATTCGCACCGGACGGTGTACCTGATGGTGCCGGATTCGGTGAAGCTGCCGCTGGATGTGCATAAGGTTTGGGGTTTGCGGTAGGCATTTTGGCTCTCGTGCAACCATCAGCGGTCGTTGCCTAGTAAGTGATTGTCAGTTCTAGGGGAAGAATGAAGTTTCAGTACGTTGGATTTTCGATTTTAGCGCTCGCGGTGGTGGGCTGTGGGAAGCGCGAAGAGGTCGCGGTTGAGAAGCCGTACACGGTGACGAAGGGCGATGTTTCGTCTTCGATTATCGAGTCGGGGACGATCGACGCGATCCGCTCGGTGGAAGTCAAGCCGCAGGTCACGGGCCGGATCTCGCGTCTGCTTGTGGATGAGGGGGCGTCGGTTGTCGAGGGGCAACTTTTGGCGGTCATTGACCCCAAAGAGACGCGATTGCAATTTGATCAGACCCGAGCGCAATTGAAGGGTGCCGAGGCGCAGGTGAGTCGGTCGGCGATTGAAATCGAGCAGCGGCGGAAGACGGCGCGAGTGGCTTTGGCTCAGGCGGAGGCAAGGGTGAAGCAGCTTGAGCTTGAGGTGAAGAGTACTCCGGCATTGCTCCAGGCGGAAGTTGATTCGGCAGAAGCGAATCTTCGGTCGGCGATTGCGAACCGGGACGGATTGAAGAACTCGACCCAGCCGACGCAGGTGGCATCGACCAAGGCGCAGCTAGAAGAAGCGCAAGAGAATCTGCGGAATGCGAAGTTTGAGCTTGAGCGGCAGAAAGAGCTTGAGACGAAGGGGTATTCGGCGCTGAAGAGCGTTCAGGTCGCCCAGCTTAATGTCGAGGTCGCCGAGGCGAGACTTCGGAACGCGCAGGCGGCAAGTGAGCGCCAAGCGCAGGGCTTGAGCGCCGAGCTCAAACGAGCCGATGAGCAGGTGGAAGTTGCCAAGACTCAACTTGTGAGGGCTAAGGCGAACCTGTTCCAGGCTCCGAGTAAGCGCGCAGAACTGGAATCGGCACGGGCCGAAGTTCTTCGGGCTAGGGCGGGACTGAGCGACCCGATGTTGCTGGAGAAAGGCAAGGAGCAGAGCCAGGCGAGCGTTGAGCAGCTACGCTCGGCTCTTGAGAATAACGCGCGGCAGCTGAATGAGACGGAAATCAAATCGCCGCTGACGGGCATTGTTTCGAAGAAGATGCTTCAGATTGGCGAAATGGCGAGCGGACTTAGCTCGTTCTCGGCCGGATCGACAATCTTCAAGATCGAAGATCGAACAAGGATGCGCGTGAAGCTAGCGGTAAACGAAATCGACATCGCCAAGTTGCGATTGGGTATGGAAGCCGAGGTGACGGTGGACGCGATTGCCAATAAGACGATGAAGGGCAAGATCAGCAAGATGGCTCCGGCGCGGCAGTTGGTCAACGGCCAAGAGGTTCAGGTTGGTACCGACGCAGTGGTTAAGTACGAGGTTGAAATCGTGCTCGACGAGGCGAACGCCGAGCTTCGGTCGGGAATGTCGGCGAAGTGCCAGATGAACACGGCGAAGCGTACGAATGTGATTTACGTTCCGGCGGAGTACGTGGAGAAGAAGGGAACTGAGTACTACGTTTACTTCCCGGGACCAGCGGTGAAGCCAGGCGAGAAGGCCAAGAACGAGAAGAAGAAGATTTCGGTCGGCGTGATTACGGGAAGCCGATATGAGATCACTTCGGGGCTGAAAGAGGGCGACAAGCTCGTGAAGCCAGAGTTTAGCGGACCTCCTCGAAAGGGCTTTATGCAGATGGGACCGGATGACGATTCGGGCGACGAAGCGCCGAAGGAAGAGAAGAAGTGAGCATCGTCCAGAGCTTCTTAGTCGCTCTGGACATGCTCCGACTCCACAAGTTGCGGGCATTCCTGACGATGTTCGGTGTGATCATTGGCGTCATGGCGGTCACGATGACGGTCATGATCTCCAATGGCTTTCAGGCCTACATGACGAACCAGTTTAAGTCGATTGGCGCGAAAACGATCACGATTTTTTACGACGCGGGATTCCGGCGGGGCGGGGAATCGATGGGCAAGGTTGACGGTCTGACAATGGCCGATATCGACTACATCAAGGGTCGAGTTCAGGGGCTGCAGTACGTGGTTCCCATGGTCCAGGTTCAGGCTCAAAAGGCGATTTTTGAGAACAAGACGATGTCGGGTCCCCGAGTTTATGGAGGGGCCGTAGAGTCGTTCGAGCTGAATGGCACGAAGCTGGAAGAGGGGCGATTTTATACCCGTGAGGAGCAAGAATCGCGGGCGTCGGTGGTCATCCTTGGTAAGGACGTGCGGGATCAGCTCTTTGGCAAGGGTCCTGCGCTGGGCAAGTTGATCACGCTCGCGGGAATAAATGTTGAGGTCATCGGGGTGGCGAAGGTTCAGACGATCTTTGGCGATTCCAACGGCAAGGACATCTATCTCCCATACACCACCGCGCAGAGCAAGTGGCGCGGCGGGCAGAAGATCGACGCGATTCAGGCTGTGCCTGCTGATGGCGTGAAGCCGGAGACGGCGATGGACGACATCTGGAAGGCGATGATGCTGAAGAGCGGGAACAAGAAAGTGTACCGCGTTGACTCGGCGGAATCGATCTTGGGTGTTTTCAACGGGCTGATTGGTGGAGCGGGAATGATCCTTTCGGCGATCGCGGCGCTGTCGTTGCTCGTTGGAGGTATCGGAATCATGAACATCATGCTGGTTTCGGTGACGGAACGAACTCGAGAAATCGGTCTTCGAAAGGCACTCGGGGCGCGTAAGGGAGTGATTCTGTTCCAGTTCGTGGTGGAAGCGGCGACGCTTTCGCTTGTTGGCGGGTTGATCGGAATGGGAATCGCTTATGGTCTGGGATCGCTGGTCACGGTGGTATCGGCGGCGAAGGCTTGGCCGAATGAGGGCGGACTCGCGACGCCTTTCCCGGTGAGCGCGGCGATGTTTGCGATGGGCTTTTCGGCTCTCATCGGAATGGTGTTCGGGTTCTATCCGGCGATGAGCGCGGCTAGGCTCGACCCGATTGTTGCGCTGCGGCGCGAGTAAGCTGGTTCCGTGGAACACGCATCCGGATTGCTCACAATCTTCGTGGTGTATTTCGCCGCCTTGGTGGGCGGCGAAATCGCGAATCGGCTCCGGATGCCTTCGGTGGTGGGTCAGATCGTAGCAGGCGTTGCTGTTGGAGCTTCTGGATTTAACTTGGTCAAGCCGGAGGAGATGCCGATGCTCAACGTTCTTGGCGAGCTCGGCGCGGTGTTCCTTTTGTTCGCGGTCGGAGTTGAAACGCCGTTTGAGAAGATCGGGAAGGTCGGAGTTGAGGCGTTTCGGGTTGCGATTCTGGGCGTCATTATTCCGTTCGTGCTGGGGTTTGCTTGGGCGGCGGTGAGCGGCCTGAAGACGCCGGAGGCGGCGTTTGTGGCGGCGGCTTTCGTGGCGACGAGCGCGGGAATCACGGCGAAGGTTCTCTCGGATTTGGGGGTCATTGACAAGCGGTTTTCGCAAGTGATTCTTGGGGCGGCGGTGATTGACGACGTGCTCGCGATGCTGATTTTGACGCTCGTTTCATCGCTTGCCAAAGGCGGAAGCGTATCGGCACTCGGGCTCATTTGGACGATGGTTGAGGCGGTGGGCTTCATCGCGATTTTGCTGATGCTAGGCCGAAAGGTTGTTCAAAAGCGAGAGGACATTTTGGGCAAGCCGCAAAGTTCGATTTCGCCCTGGTCATTAAGTATCGCAGCTTGTATTGGGGTGTCGGTTCTGTCGGGTTACTTCGGGTTGGCGGCGATCATCGGGGCGTTCTTGATCGGAATGATTCTCGCAGAGACGCGGTATCAGGAATACATCCACGAGAAGCTGATCGACCTTAACGAATTCATCGTCCCGTTCTTCTTTGTCGTGACGGGAATGAGTATCGACCTGAAGGTGTTTACGTCGTTTTCGACAGTGTCGGTGTTGGTGTTGATCACCGTGCTGGCGGTGGCAGGGAAGCTCGCCGGTGGCTATTTCGGGGCGAAGAAAGATCGGGTTCTGATTGGTATCGGCATGGTTCCGAGGGGCGAGGTCGGGGTAATCGTCGCGGGGCTCGGAAAGGCGTTCGATGTCATTTCCGACAAGACGTACTCGCTGCTGGTGGCGATGTCGCTGCTGACTTCGATTGTTGCGGCGCCGATTGTGGCAAAGCTCGCCTTGAAACAGGCAGTTGCGGAAGGGGATGGTAGCGACGATCAGACTTGAACTGATGACCTAACGGGTATGAACCGTTCGCTCTAACCAACTGAGCTACGTCGCCAATCGAGCAAAGAGTTTACCCAATTGGTGCAACTTGGCACTGGTTGGAGCGTTTCAACGGTAGGATACAACGACATGATCGCACCTGCCTTGCTCCTTGCACTTTGGGCCGAAGAGCCGAGCCTCTCAACGCTGAACTCGTTGGCGGCAAAAAAGGATGTAAAGGCGCTCGCTTTGTACTCGAATGGTGACGGGCGGGAGTTCCGGGTTTTGCGAGGAGGCGCATACGAGGTCGGCCGAATGGGATGGAAGGTCGTCGCCCTAGAGCCAAAGTTTTCGGATCGCCGATTTGTGGTGTTCACGACGCCGCTGACTTCAGAGGATATCGGCGAGTTGGTGTTTGAGCGGGTCGGGTCGAAGCTCAAATACATTCCGGAGTATCAGGTGGAGCCGATCCGGTTGCGGCATCACAAGCTCGACTTGAGGTTCGATTCGTTAAAGAAGCAAGTTTCGATCTTGGATCAAATTGACGTCGAGAACCGCGAGAAAGTCGAAGGGGATGTTGCCACGTTGCGGTTTTCGCCGTGCTACCAGGTGAGCTCGATTACCGATGGCGACAAGCCAGTGGAATGGATTCAGGCGGGAGGAACGGTGATGCTGAAACGGCCGACCGCCAAGAATTCAAAGCTGTTCGTGACCTACAAGGGCACGGTCAATTTGCCCAAGTATGCGGGCTCGATCTTGGACGATAACGTGACCCTGACCAACGACTATTGGTACCCGTTGGTGAACCGATTGCCCGCGACGTATGAGATCACAGTGCGTCACCCCAGCGATTGGGAGGTGGTGGCGCAAGGGAATTACATCGATGCCAAACCGGATAAGGGCTTGGTGGCGACGACCTATCGGATGGATTTGCCAGCCGTGTATTGGAGCTTGACGGTAGGGAAGGTCAAACACCACCAGGAGAAGATTGGTGAGTTAACGCACCACGTGTGGTCGACCAATCTGCCGGAGGGCAGGATGCGCCTTCAGCCGCGAATCAATGCGCACATTTTGGATAGCTACTCGAAGTGGTTTGGCGCTTACCCGTTCGGGCAGTGGGGCACGCTGGATTCACCGACGTATGGCGGCGGGGCGCTGGAAGCGTACTCGTTTGCAACCTATGGCGAAGGGTGGATGCCGGCGATTGACCCCCACGAGCCTGCGCATACGTGGTTTGGCGGAATCTTGCCCAATAGCTATCTGCGCTCGTTTTGGAACGAGGGCTTCGCCGTTTGGTGCGAAGGGCTTTATGAGCGCGAATGTGCGCTGGGTTCAAGCGAGGATCGACGGGCGGCGTTTGTCAAGATCCCAAATGCCACGGAGGCTTACAACGCGGCACCGCTGATGGCGAGCGGGGTGGAGGTTGGTGCGGCGGCTTCGGAGCTTGGGTATGGCAAAAGTGGTGATGTGCTTTCGATGCTTGAGCAGTTGATTGGGACGAAGAATCTGACGGAAGCAGTGAAGGAGTGGGTTCGGGTTCATCCCAAAGGCGAGCTGGCGGAATGGGAAGAGTTTGAGCAGATCGTAACCCGCAAGTATCCGCAATTTGAACTCAAAAGCTTCTTTGATGACTGGTTCCGGCGCCCCGGATTTGCGAATGTAGAACTGGTGAGCGGACAGTTTTCGGGCGGGAAGTTTGAAGGGACTTTGCGATGGAATGGTCCGAAGTTCCGAATGCCGCTTGACCTGTGGTTTGAGAACAAGGGCGGGGTTCGGCAGCGAGTGATGTTGGATACGAAGAATGCCGACGCTTCGGGCAAATTTGAAGTCGTGATTCCGGGGTTCAACCCGAGTAAGGTGTATCTGGACCCTTACCACCGGGCGTTGCGCTCTGGTTCGGGGCCGAGGTTGCTCGGCTATGGTGATGCGGCAGGTCGCATGAAGGTGTATCGAGATCCGTCGAGGGCGGATTGGATGAAGGTGTACGAATCTTCGACGACTGATCTGTCTGATATTGCCGGAAAGCTGATTGTCGGGCATCCCGATTCGACTCCGACGATGAAGCCGCTGCTTGTCAAGGCGGGGTTTGCCGTGAATGGGAACAATCTGACCTTCCGAGGAACGACAATCGACCTTACGAAGGCCGGTGCGGTCGCCGTGATCGAGCTTGAGGGCGGAAAGCGGTGCGCGATTGCGCTCGGCAAGTGCGAGTTGGAGCCGAACGTGGGTCGGGCACATACGGCGTTGGTCGATGACCTAGGACGGATGCTGAGGGGTTCGACTGGTTTCCCTATCGGAGCGACCTTCTTGACGCTCTAGAGATCGTAGGCCATGCCCCACTCGGGGCTGTGGCTCGGATCGTGGCACAGGCGCTCGCCGACTCGGTAGGCGCCATGGCGCTCGTAGAGTCGGTGGGCATCTTCGAGGATCTTGTCGCTCCAGATTTCCATTCGCTTGCACCCTTTGGCTCGTGCTTCGTCGCTGGTGATTTGCCATAGCGCCTTGCCAATGCCTTTGCCCCGGGCCTCGGGGAGGACGTAGAGGCGCTCGAGGGAGCAATCGGCTCCGCAGACGCGAATGAAGCCGTCTTGGAGGACTGTGCCCTCGGAGCCGGGGATGGGCGGCATGAAGTCGAGAGCGACGGTGCCGACGACGGCTCCATCGAGTTCGGCGACATAAAACGCGTTTCCTTTGGTGAAGTAGTGGGCGTTGATGTTGTACAAATCGGCATGGTAGCCGTCGGGGAACCAGCCCCAGCCGAGAATTTCGTAGCAGGTGCGGATAACGTGCTGGATCGCGGGTTCGTCGGCTCGGGTGGCAAGTCGGATTTGCACTCCGGAGAGTTTACTGGAGCATGAGCTGTAAGTAGACGGTATCGTGCCACTCGCCGAACTTGAAGCCGACTTCTTTGAACTCGGCGACCTTGACGAAACCGAGTGATTCGTGGAGACGGATGCTACTCATGTGACCAGCGGTTGCCCCTGCGATGATCGTGTGAAAGCCGAGCTCTCGTGTCTCTTGGATGAGCTGAGTCATGAGGGCGCGCCCGATTCCTCTTCCGTGGTGCTTTTGATCGATGTAGACGCTGCTTTCCACCGAGTTTCGGTAGGCGGGTCAAACTTTGAACGGTGAGATCGAGCACCAACCGACGATTTCATCATCCATTTCGGCAACGAGGACGATGTGCCTTTCGCTTCGGTTTTGGAGCCACTCGATTCGATCTTTGATGGGCAGCGGCTTGACGTCGAACGTACAGATGGATGTTTCGGGGTATCGGTTGTAGATTCTGTTGATGGCTTCGGCGTCAGTCAGGGTTGCTCGGCGAATCAACATAGAATCTCGATTCTACTGTCTTGACTGCGAGTGCGGCTTGGGGTATCCTTCTCTTCGGATCGATAGCTCAGTCGGTAGAGCAAATGACTCTTAATCATTTGGTCCTGGGTTCGAGTCCCAGTCGGTCCACCAAGTTTTGATGTTCAAAAAGCCCCCTTCGAGGGGCTTTTTTGTTGCCCAGATGCCCGTTTGACAGCAGGCTTGACAGCAGAGCAGATTCCACTACCACATCTTCGCCCAATAGCGAAGGCAATTAGGAGCTAAACGCATCTTTAGCGATATTGAGGGTGATAAGCTAAAAGCGTTTTGATTCTCTTCGGGCTAGTTGCTCGGACTCCATGAGTTGGTAATCCTGCAACGAAGAGCTTTATGTTTATTACGAAGTGAGGCACAGGTGGCTCGGCTCGGTTCTGGTGCGCCAGTTACGCATGACTAGGCCCTTTGCTGACTCCTTTCGGCGAGCTCGGTTTACAGCGTCCCTGCAAGAGTTAGCTGCTGAATATTGACTCAAGCTTTGTCGTATCAGAACTGTATCAAGAATTGGGGGTCACACCTCCCCTGGAATCACGGGCGGCGTAAACTGCCGGTAGTGGCAAGCTATCGTCCCGATCCGGATGCGATTTTGGCGGCCATCGGCTCCTCGGATTCGAAGCGGGGGCGGCTAAAGATTTTCCTGGGTGCTTCGGCGGGGGTGGGAAAGACTTTCGCGATGCTTTCTGAGGCGCATGAATTGCGCGAGCGAGGCATTGATGTCGTGATTGGGTACGTCGAGCCGCATCAACGCGAGCAGACCCGGGCGTTGATGGATGGACTTGAGGCTTTGCCCCTCAAGGTTATTCAGTACCGAGGGACTCAGCTGGAAGAGGTCGACGTACACGCCATCCAGGCGCGTAATCCGGCGATCGTGTTAGTGGATGAGTTGGCGCATACCAACGCTCCCGGCTCGACCAATGCGAAGCGGTGGCAGGATATCGAGGAGATTCTTAACGCGGGGATATCGGTATTCACAGCGGTCAATGTTCAGCACCTCGAGAGCCTGAACGACACTGTGGCTCAGGTGACGGGCACGCGGATTCGGGAGACGGTTCCAGATTCCTTTTTTGAGTCAGCGGATGAGATTGAGCTGATTGACTTGCCTCCCGCTGAGCTTCAGCAACGGCTTGCAGACGGGAAGATTTATGTTCCTGAGCGCATCCAACATGCGCTGGATGGGTTCTTTAAGACAAGCAACCTGACCGCATTGCGGGAGCTCGCGCTACGCCGGGCGGCGGATTCGGTAGATGCCGATGTCCAGCGGTTAAGGGTTCAGGAGGGAGAGAGCTCGACTTGGGCAACGAAGGAGCGGATTGTCGTTTGTATCGCGCCGAACCGAATGGGCCAGAAGGTGGTTCGGTCGGCGGCAAAGATCGCGGCTTCGAGCCATGCCGAGTTGATCGCAGTTTATGTGCAAAGCGATCGGCAGCAGAATCGGAGTTTTGAGGAGCACGAGCAAGTTCAGGAGTCGCTTGAACTTGCCCAAGAGCTCGGCTTTGAGGTTGTGCGGCTTGAAGGGCACGATATCGTGCAGGAGATTTTGGAAGTCGCGCGGCGGCGGAATGCGAGCCTCGTGATGGTTGGCAAGCCCATCAAGCCGAGATGGAAGGAGCTGCTGTTTGGGTCGGTCGTCGATGAGCTTGTGCGGGCAAGCGGCGAGATTGACATCTATGTGATCACCGCCGAGGCGACAGAGTCGAAGCAAAAGAGAGCACGAATTCGGAATCGAGCGGATGTGATGGTTCGCCCGGCGAATCTAGTGGCGATTTTCGTGGTGGTTGCGGTGGAAACAGGGATTTGCTTCTTGCTCTTCCCGTTTTTTCACCTTGCAAACGTGGCGATGCTCTACATTTTGGGCGTCGTTCTGGGCGCGACCCGGGGAAACCGAACGGAAACGGCTTTGATGTCTTTGGTCTCGGTGCTTGCGTTCAATTTTTGCTTTGTTGAGCCGAGGTTCACTTTCGCGGTGAGCGATAGCCGCTACTTGCTCCTCTTTGGCGTGATGCTCACGGTTGGGATTTTGATTAGCTCTCTGACCGACCGTCTGAAGCAACAAATTCGGGTTGCCACTGAACGCGAAAGGAAGACGGCGAGCCTGTATGCCATGAGCCGCTTGATGGCGCTCGCGAGGAGCAAGACCGAAATCGCTCAGGGGGCGGCCAATGAGATTGCATCGGTGTTTGGGGGCGAGATTTCGGTGCATATTTTGGAGGAGGGCGGGCCGACAATCCTTGTGCGTTCAAAGTCGGGGTTTGAGAAGCTTCCAACCGAGTCGGGAGCGGTGACTTGGGTGATCGCGAATAAGAAGCCCGCCGGTCTCGGGACGGACACTTTGGCGGGGGCATCGGCAGTGTTTTTACCTCTGCGGGGAGCCGAAATGGTGATTGGGGCAATTGGTTGGCGTCCGGCCGAGAGCGGCGCGGTGCGAGAGCAAATGCAGCTATTTGAGACCTTTGTCAACGGGTTGGGGCTCGCGCTTGAAAGGGCGGTACTTGCAAAAAGCTCAAACGATGCAAAGGTTGCGGCCGAGTCGGAAAAGGTTCGGAGCACGTTGCTGAGCTCGATATCGCACGATCTTCGGACGCCGTTAACGAGCATCACGGGGGCGGCGGCGAGCTTGGTGGCCGGAACTGGAAACCAGCGAGAGCTTGCGGAGACAATCCAATCGGAATCAACTCGACTGAACCACCAAATTCAGAATTTGCTGGACATGACCCGGTTGCAATCGGGCAATGTTGAGCCGAAACTGGAGTGGCAACTTCCTTCGGATCTCGCTTCGACGGCGGTGGAGAAGGCGGCGGTTGCGCTCGGTAATCATGAGGTGAAAATCGAGGTCAAGGGCAATCCAGGCTTAATCCGAGCTGACGCGTTGCTGATTGAGAAGGCGATCGTGAATTTGCTCGAAAATGCGGCAAAGTTTGCTCCCTCTGGGAGCAAGATTCTGCTTACTGTTTTCGCCCAGGCAAGAGAGGTAATTTTCTTGGTGAGCGACGAGGGGCCGGGGTTTGCGCCGGATCAACTCGGACGGGTTTTTGAGGCTGGCGTGAGATCGGGGAGTAGCGGATTTGGGCTCGGACTTGCGATTGTGCATTCCATTGCAAAACTCCACGGCGGTCAGGTGATCGCCACGAACTCGGACACCGGAGGCGCGATGGTGCGGCTTGAGGTTCCTCTGCCCGCGAATCAACCGGAGGTACCGCGTGACTAAGCTGTTGATCATTGACGATGAGGTCGCCATCCGCAAATTCTTACGAGCGAGCATCGATCCGAATTTGTATTCGGTGGTCGAGGCGGGAGATGGGACCAGCGGCATTCGGTTGGCCGCAACCGAGAGCCCGGACGTGGTGTTGCTCGACCTCGGGTTGCCCGATATCGACGGGGTCGAGGTGACGAGAGCGATCCGGGAGTGGTCGCAGGTGCCGATTATCATCCTATCGGCGCGAGGGGCCGACGATGACAAGGTGATCGCGTTGGATGCTGGCGCAAACGATTACTTGACCAAACCATTTAGCGTGGCGGAATTGTTCGCGAGAATTCGGGTCGCGTTGAGGAGTAGCACGCATGACGCGGCGATCTCGGTAGTGAATATCGGCACATTGGCGATTGACATCGCAAATCACCGGGTGACCCGGGGTGGAGAAGAGATTCGGCTTACCAAGACTGAGTTCAAAATGCTGGCATTGATGGCAAAGAACCTCGGAAAGGTGCTTACGCACACCCAGATTCTGCGTGAGGTGTGGGGGCCCGAATATGAGGGTGAGCTTCACTATTTGCGCGTTTACACTCAGCAGATTCGAACGAAGATTGAAGTGGATCCGACGCAGCCGAAGCTGCTGATCACCGAGACGGGGATCGGCTACCGACTCCGCGCCGAGTGAATCTTGACCCTTTCTTGATGCGCTTGCCACTCTCCTTGATGCGGCATTGACCTGGGGGAGCCTCAAGCTGAAAGCATGAGGATTTCTCCTTTGCTCTTGGTAATCCCAAGCGCGATGGCCTTTGGGGATGACCCCTCGCCCATCGCAACCGATCGGCCGGGATTCTCGGATGGATCCAACCTTGTGCCGGTCGGGCGGCTCCAGTTTGAGGGAGGATTCTTCCGAACCCAGATTGGCTCCGATGTCACGAGTTCGTTCGGTGACGGTTTGTTCCGCTTCGGAGTCAGCGATCGGTTCGAGTTACGGGTTTTGGGCATCTCCTACGGTACGAGCCCGGTAGGCGAACAGTGGCTCGATCCGTCGATGGGATTCAAGATTCGGCTTTTGCAGAACTCAAAGGCTGAGGTGACTTTCATCGGCCAAACCACGTTCCCGATCGGCGAAGGAGCCCTCCGCTCGAATGCATGGAACACGACTTTCAAGATCGCGGGGACCGCGCCGCTCGGAGCGTACACGTTGGGATCGAACCTTGTGCAGGCACGGCTCGGTTCGGGCTCGGCTGCGTTTGACCAATCGGCACTGACTTTGTTCTTGGGGCAAGCACTCAGCACGAAAACGACCTTTACCACCGAGTTGTGGGGCGTGAACCAGACCGAGCCAGGCGGCAACGGATCGGCCTATGCGAGCGTTGCGTTGACGCACCTGCTGGATGCGAATCGGCAAATCGATTTGCGGATCGGCACTGGTTTCAACCAGCAAAAGGACGGTTGGTTCTTGCAGGGAGGCTACTCAGTTCGATTCTGAGGGGAGGAGATGATGTCTGACGCGATCGCACTGCTGATTTTCTTCGGGGCTTTTCTCAGCCTGTCGGCCCTTACGTGGGGTTTCGAGCGACTTTTGCGAGGGAACAAAGATGAGTGAACTCGTCATTCTCGGCCTGATTTGCGCCGCGCTCGTTGTGTACCTGGGCTACTCGCTCCTTAAACCGGAGAAGTTTTGATGCTTCAAATTGCAATTTACTTTCTGATCATCCTCGCGCTTACCAAGCCGATGGGACTTTATCTCACCCGAGTCTTTGATGGCTCCATGTCGTGGCTTCGTTGGATCGAAATGCCACTTTACAAGGCACTGGGAATCCGAGAGGATCACAAGCAGAACTGGAAGGAGTATGCGGGCTCAGTGCTGATGTTCAGCTTCATGGGCTGCTTGCTCAGTTATGTCTTGTTGAGGCTTCAAGGGGCGTTACCCCTAAACCCGCAGGGTTATGGCAGTGCTCAGATGCCAGCGCACCTCGCGTTTAACACGGCGATTTCGTTCATGACGAATACCAACTGGCAGTCGTACTCGCCGGAGTTGACGGTGAGCTATTTCAGCAATATGGTTTCGCTGGCGATTCATAACTGGATGAGCGCGGCGGTCGGACTCTCGGTTGCGGTTGCGCTCATTCGGGGCTTGTCTCGACGAGATTCGGATGGTTTGGGTTCGTTCTGGGTTGACACGTTGCGCGGAACGCTTTATGTGTTCTTGCCATTTTGCATTGCGGGAGCGCTTGTTTATGTCGCGAGCGGCGTTCCCCAAACTTTTGACGCACCGAAAGCGATCACGACCCTGGAGGGAGCCAAGCAGACGCTGGCACTTGGTCCGGTTGCGTCGCAAGAGATTATCAAGCAACTTGGGACGAACGGAGGCGGCTTCTTTAATGCGAACTCGGCGCACCCGTTCGAAAACCCGACGCCTTGGGCGGATCTTTTCACCAAGGTTTTGATCTTTCTCTTGCCGGCAGGGCTCACGTATATGTTCGGCCGCATGGTCGGGAATGTGCGGCAAGGTTGGGCGATTTTTGCGGCAATGTCGACGCTCTTTCTGGCGGGGGCAGTGGTCGGAACCGTTGCGGAATCGGCGGGAAATCCGGCGTTTGCCAAGTATGGCGTCGAGCTGACCAACATGGAAGGCAAAGAGACTCGGTTCGGGATCGTCGGTTCGACGCTCTTTGCGGCAGTGACGACGGGGGCAAGTTGCGGCGCGGTGAACGCGATGCACGACTCGTTTACGCCGATCGGCGGCCTCGTACCGCTTTTCAACATCCTGACCGGAGAGGTGATCTTCGGCGGAGTCGGGGCGGGGTTATACGGAATGCTCATTTTCGCGATCCTCGCGGTGTTTATTGCCGGACTAATGGTTGGCCGAACCCCGGAGTACCTGGGCAAAAAGATCGGAAGGTTCGAAGTTCAGATGGCGATGGTCTCGGTGCTGGCGATGGCGGCGAGCATTCTCTTCATGACCGCGTTTGGGAGCGTTTATGAGTTTCCAAAAGAGGCGTCTGCTAACACCTTTGCGGGGAGTGCCTATGGCGGGTCGGATTCGGGTTACGGAGCGATGACCGGAAACTTGAACAACCCAGGTGCGCATGGCTTCACCGAAATGCTTTACGCCTTTACATCGGCGACGGGCAACAACGGATCGGCCTTTGCGGGAATCACCGCGAACACCCCGGTTTACAACTACTTGCTAGGCGTTGCGATGCTGATCGGGCGGTTCTTTGTGATCTTGCCTGTGCTTGCGATTGCTGGCAATATGGCGAAGAAAAAAGTCGCGCCTGCCTCGGCGGGAACGTTTCCGACGGACTCGGGGACATTTGCGATGCTGCTTGTCGGTGTGGTCGTGATAGTCGGCGCGCTTACCTTCTTCCCGGCGCTTGCCCTCGGGCCGGTGACCGAACACCTCCAAATGACGGGAGGTAAATGACAATGGCTAAATCTCAATCCTTGTTTCAACCCGAATTGATGGCACGCGCACTGAAAGATGCGTTCGTGAAGCTCAATCCTAAACTCGTTGCAAAGAATCCGGTGATGTTCGTGGTTCTGGTCGGAAGCGTGGTCACCACATTCTTCTTCGCCCGAGATCTGGCGACTCACGGCGATGCTCTCTTTACGGGGCAACTCGCGCTTTGGCTGTGGTTCACGGTGCTGTTCGCCAACTTCGCGGAAGCGATGGCGGAAGGGCGAGGAAAGGCTCAGGCCGATTCGCTCCGAAAGGCGAGGACGACGATGGTCGCGCGCCGCTTGGTCGGGGATAGGGAGGAGAGTGTTCCAGCTCCGGCGTTGCAAAAGGGCGATCTGGTGCTTTGCGAGGCGGGAGATGCGATTCCTGCCGATGGAGAGGTGATCGAAGGCATCGCGAGCATTGATGAGAGCGCGATAACGGGTGAATCAGCGCCAGTAATTCGGGAATCTGGGGGTGATCGAAGCGCGGTGACCGGTGGTACGAAGGTGCTGAGCGACCGGATCGTGGTTCGGGTCACTCAGGACCCCGGCAACTCATTCTTGGACCGGATGATCTCGCTGGTTGAAGGTGCGAAGCGACAAAAGACTCCGAACGAGATTGCGCTGTCGATCCTGCTCAGCGGTCTCACGCTGGTGTTCCTCTTCGCAACCGTGACTCTGTTGCCTTTCGCGCAGTATGCGGTGAATCAGGCGGGGAGCGGCTCGGTGCCGACGATCCCGGTTCTGGCGGCTCTTCTTGTTTGCTTGATTCCGACGACAATTGGTGGACTTCTCAGCGCGATCGGAATCGCGGGAATGGACCGGGTGATGCAACGCAATGTACTGGCGATGTCGGGTCGGGCCGTTGAAGCGGCGGGCGACGTCAGCACGCTGTTGCTGGATAAGACGGGCACGATTACCCTCGGGAATCGCGAGGCGAGCGCCTTCCATCCGGCACCGGGAGTGACCGAGCGCGAGCTCGCTGAAGCAGCCCAGCTTTCGAGCCTTGCCGACGAGACTCCAGAAGGGCGTAGCATCGTTGTTCTCGCCAAGGAGAAGTTCGAGATTCGCGAGCACGAGATGATTGCCGCTCACGCTGAGTTTGTACCGTTTACAGCTCAGACCCGAATGAGTGGCATCAACCTCGAGACCAGAATGATCCGAAAAGGCGCGACGGAGTCGGTTCGTAAGTTCGTGGAGGAGAACGGCGGCCGGTTCGACGAGACCGTCGTTGCAATAGCGCAGCGGGTCTCGAAGGAGGGTTCTACACCGCTTGTCGTCGCGGACGGACCGCGCGTTCTCGGCGTCGTTCAACTCAAAGACATCGTGAAGGGCGGCATGAAGGAGCGCTTCACTCAGATGCGCGAGATGGGAATCAAGACGGTGATGATCACCGGCGACAACCCACTCACTGCGGCGGCAATCGCCGCCGAGGCGGGAGTCGATGACTTCATCGCCGAAGCGACGCCCGAGCAAAAGCTCGCCTACATCCGTCAGGAACAAGCCGGTGGTCGCCTCGTGGCGATGACGGGCGACGGAACCAACGACGCTCCGGCCCTCGCTCAGGCCGATGTCGGAGTTGCGATGAATACCGGAACTCAGGCCGCCAAAGAAGCCGGGAATATGGTGGATCTCGACAGTAACCCAACCAAGCTCATCGAAGTCGTTGAGATTGGAAAGCAGCTGCTCATGACCCGTGGGGCCCTCACGACGTTCAGCATCGCGAACGACGTTGCGAAGTACTTCGCGATCATCCCCGCGATGTTCATCGTGACCTACCCCGAACTGCAGCGGATCAACTTCTTGAGTAATTCCAAGTCGGCGGTTCTCGCGGCGGTGATCTTCAATGCGCTTATCATCATCGCGCTGATTCCGCTCGCGCTGCGCGGAGTGCCTTATCGGCCGATGAGCGCCGCCAAGGTTCTGCGCCGCAACCTCCTGCTCTATGGGGTGGTCGGCGTCATCGTCCCGTTCCCATTCATCTGGCTGATTGATAAAGCCCTTGTCCTTTTGAAACTCGCATGAAACACATTCGCCCTGCACTCGTTCTTTTGGTCTTCTTCGTTCTGGTCACGGGATTTGCGTTCCCGGCGGGGATCACGGCAATCGCTCAGGCGGCTCTTCCGAGTCAAGCCAACGGCTCTATCGTGACCGTTGAGGGCAAGGTCGTCGGCAGCTCGCTGATCGGTCAGAACTTCGCGGAAGCGAAATACCTTCACCCCCGCCCTTCGGCGGCGGGAGCGGGCTACGATGCTAACAACTCTTCGGGGACGAACCTTGGCCCAACTAACCCTCGGCTCTTGGAAGGCGCGGATGGCTTCGACGGCGTAAAGCAACTCGCGGAGATATACCGCGCGGAGAACGGTCTGGATGTTTCGGTGACGATTCCCGCCGACGCGGTGACCCGTTCGGCGAGCGGCTTAGATCCTCACGTATCGCCCGAAAATGCCAAGCTGCAGGCGAATCGGATCGCCGAAGCCCGCGGGTTGACGGTAGAAAAAGTTCGCGAGATCATCGAGAGGAATACAGAGCGACCCGCGTTGGGTTTGTTTGGTGAACCTAGGGTGAATGTTCTTCGGGTGAACCTCGATTTGGGCGCAATCTCTCGGCCGGAGGTCTCTCAATAGCCAGCGAAATCAGGAGAAGTCCAGAGATAGCGGTAGATTCAAGTCCGAGCTTTCCAACCTATTTTCCTTCAGTCCTGAAGGCGGGCCTAAAAGGAGCGTGGTACTCAGGCGCAAAAAGCTGCGTTAGCATTGGAATTGGAGAAGGTCGAGAAGCTGCCGGAACCTACAACTCAGTAGGATTTCGACTGGTGTACGAACTCCCCTTAAAAGAATAGAACTGAGACTAGCTTCGACTCAACTAGTCGAGCCGTTCGTCACGATTTCTGTAAGCACCACGTGCTTAATCTTCTTTCGTTGCCAAGTGTAGGTGATATGAATCTTTCCGTCACGACTTTGCATGATGGACGGATAAGAGTATTCGCCCGGCGAATCTTCCAAAGTAAGGACCGACTTCCAGTTGATGCCGTCAACAGAGATCGCAACGTTCAGCGGAGATCGACCAGAATTTGTATGGTTATACACAAGCATATGCCGTCCGCTACTAAGGGTCATGGCATCACATCCCGAATTTGGATTCGGAAGATCAATCAGTTGCATCTGCCCCCAACTCTGTCCGTTATCGGATGAGTCTACGGCGAACAATTTCCCTTGTTGCGTTCTGCCCACGGCGCGCAGAGAGCGATCGCCCGTTCGGAGAATGGAAGGTTGAATTGCTCCGATTCGCTTGGGATCGTTGACTGGATTTCCCTTGTTCCAAGTAGCCCCAAAGTCGGTTGTGGTCTCAAAGTGAACTCTCCACCCATCGTGCTCCGTGCTGGACGGGCAAAGGAGAACTCCGGGCTTGATCTCTATCGGTTTGTTTTTGATCGGACCCAAGATGCCTTCCGGGAGCTTTTGGGGGTTATCCCAAGTGTCGCCTTCATCCGATGATTTTGTTAACATGCCCCACCAGGTCTGCGGCCCTGTTCCGACCTTGTAGAAGAGCATCAGCGGTCCCGAACTGGCTTGAAAAAGCACAGGATTGTAACACGCCCGCGCCTCTCCTTGATCCGACACTCCCGCCGCTACTGCTCTAGGTACAGACCAGCGGTTATTTCGTAACTCAGAAAGGTAAATCCGAACATCAGGTGCGCTTTCGGCGGTCCCTCCGAACCAGGCCGCCAAGGTTCGACCGGACCTCGTCTCTACAATCGTGGAGGCGTGACAGGAAGGAAATGGCGCTGAATCATAAATGAATTCGCTACTTTCGATGGCGAGTCCTTGACTTGCTGGAATGCAGATGGCAAGTGCGCCGGAGAGTAGCAAAGGTGTCATTTCAATAGATTGGCACGGCAGGTGTGGTTGAAGCTTCAGACTTAGGCCCGTTAGCCCATGTCTCGACGGCATCCAAGCGAGATGAAGCCTCAACGCATACCTTTGTCGGTGCCGGAGACTGAGCGACTAGCGAGTACAGTGGCTACTTAAGTGTGCGGAATCCGGCGATTGTTCCTTCATTGAGCTGGTGTAGGTCAAACGCAATGATCTCGTTATTTCCTTGTTTTAAGAATGGAGCAGGGCAATAGAGCCGATTTTGTGGACCAATCTCCCAGTATCGGCCGAGATTATGACCGTTGACCCACACCATTCCCTTTTTAAAGTTCGAGAGATCGAGGAATGTATCTGCTGGCTTATCGACGGTGAAGCTACCTCTGAAGAAAAGTCCGGGCTTTGAAGAGCCGGATGCGGGCTTCAGACTGCTTACCCATTTCGAGGAAAGTGGCAGTCCAAAAGTCTCCCAATTCATGAGCGTCATACCGTTGAGAACCACGCGATCTGTGATGCCTTTCCTGTCAATCAACCCCTGTCCGAAGTTGATGCGACCCATGCCTTCGACGAGAATCTCAAGCACGGGGTACTCGGACGTGGATTTCGGCAGGTCAATTCTCGTTTCGCCAAGCCGACGGTCGATCTTTCCGACGTACTTCCCGTCGATGAATACGGTTGCGTAGTCATGAACCTCTTTCACCTCCAACGTTCCTGATTTGTGGCCCACGAGCTTCGTCCGATACAAACGGAGGCCGTAGTCTTGCCCAAACGATTCAAACGATCTTGGCTGAACGGTGAATTCCGCCTTCGGCAAGTTTTCCCAAATGGAAGCGAAAGGCTCCATCTTAATCGCGGGAATCTCCATCGTTGGGATGGATGCCGGAATCGGTAGCGGAGTTTCCTTGCGAGCTTTCCAGATCAGATCTCTCAGGGCTAAATACTTTGGTGTCGCGTTCCCTTGCTCTCCGATGGGCGCATCGTAGTCGTAACTGGTGATATCGGGCTCGTATCCTTTTCCACCAGAATTCGCCCCGGCCGTGAATCCAAAGTTAGTTCCTCCGTGGAGTACGTAGAGGTTGAACGACTTCTTGTTGTCCAAAAGCCATCCCACTTCTTTACTGATCCCTTGAACTCCGGTATCAACCCACTTTTCACCCCAGTGGGTCAGCCATCCAGGGTAAGTTTCTGAACTGAACACCGGCACACCAGGATTAGATTTTTTCGCTCGATCCCAGTCCGCCTCGCTGCTCCCTGAATCCAGACCAACCGCAACCCCGGGTAAGGAACCGGCCTCGAGCATAAAATCCGTCGGACCGTCGGCGGTATAGAAAGGCCCATCAACTCCATTTGCCTCCCACGTCTTTTGGAGCCAACTCATGTAGCTCTTGTCGTTGCCATAGCTGCCGTACTCGTTCTCGATTTGCACCATCAAGACGGGACCACCGGCTTTCACCGCCAATCCCTTGACGATTGGAGCCAGCTTTTTGACGTACCTAGACACTGCCTTTTGGTAGCGAGGATCTGAGCAACGCAGTTTGATATCTGGCGTTCTTAGCAGGTAAGGGGGGAGTCCGCCCAACTCCCACTCTCCGCAGACGTACGGCCCCGGGCGCAAAAGCACCCACATTCCTTCCTCTTGGCAAATTTGGCAAAACCTTTTGAAATCACGGTTTTCGGATGTTAGGTCGAACTTTCCAGGCTCGGACTCCATGTGGTTCCAGAACAGGTACAAAGCGATCGTGTTGCACCCCATTGCCTTCGCCATTTGAATGCGGTGCCTCCAATACTCCTTCGGGATGCGCGAAGGGTGCATCTCGCCGCTAATGATCTGCATCGGCTTGCCATCAAGCAGAAACTCGCTACCACGAAATGCAAACGAGTGTTTCGGTTCAGATTGCGCAATCAGAGCAATCGAGAGGGCAAGAGTGGACAGCATTGTGCAAGCATTGTACTATTCGGCTGTAAAGATTGCCAGAGGTGAGGTTGGTGGCATGGAATCGAAACCGGGCGATCAGTGTCCAAAGTTGCCAGATTTAGATTCAATCTCAGGAATTCTTGCTGCATCGTATGCTTGTAGAGAAACTCGTGATATGATGTTGATCTGACTCAAAACGAGTTTTTGTACAATCGCTCGATTTTGTACAACACTGCCATGCATCATTCCTCAACCAAGCCGCGATATCCTGGTCTCGAAGAGCTAGAGGCAGAAGCTATCTACGTTCTGCGAGAGTGTGCCGGAGTTTATGACAAAGCGGCAATTCTGTTCTCAGGCGGAAAAGACTCAATTGTCGTCGCGCATCTGGCCCAGTTGGCATTCCGACCAGCTCGAATACCTTTCATCTTGCTCCACGTCGATACGGGGCATAACTTTCCCGAGGCGCTCGATTTCCGGGATAGATTTGCCAACCAAATGGGGTGCCGCCTCGAAGTGAGGTTGGTTCAGGATTCGATCGATGCGGGGCGGGTTGAGGAAGAAACTGGGGAATTCCGCAGTCGGAACACGCTCCAGACCGTGACTTTGCTTGATGCGATCAGAGAATTGAAGCTTGATGCGGCAATCGGCGGAGCGCGTCGCGATGAAGAAAAGTCTCGCGCCAAAGAGCGCTTTTTCTCCCACAGAAACTCCTTCGGACAATGGGACCCAAGGCTTCAGCGTCCGGAGGTTTGGAACCTGTTCAATAGCCGCAAGCAGGTTGGGGAGCACATGCGGGTGTTCCCGATTAGCAATTGGACCGAGCTGGATGTGTGGCGGTACATCGAATTTCGGAACATCGAGGTGCCGTCGCTTTATTTCACTCACCAAAGAGAGGTGTTCAAGCGGAACGGGGTTTGGCTTGCGAACTCCGTCCACAACTCTCGACGCGAAGATGAACTCGTCGAAAGTCGACAAATTCGGTTCCGAACCGTCGGTGATGTCACCTGCACCGGAGCAATCGAGTCAACCGCATCTTGTACGAGTGAAGTGCTTGAAGAACTGATGGGTTTCAATGTGACCGAGCGGAGCACGCGCGCCGATGATCGGCGCTCGGACTCCGCGATGGAAGATCGAAAGCGCTGGGGATACTTCTGATGGAGCTTGTATCTCGATCGCTTGTGCGCGTGGCGACAGCTGGCAGCGTTGATGACGGGAAGAGCACCCTCATCGGTCGATTGCTTTTTGATACTCAATCGATCATGAGCGATCAATACGAGGCGATCCGGGCGACCAGTGAGCAAAGCGGCGAGAAGGAGGTCAATTTGGCACTTCTCACCGATGGTCTCCGGGCGGAACGAGAGCAGAAGATAACCATTGATGTTGCCTATCGTTATTTCACTTCCGAGACTCGTCGGTTCATCCTTGCGGATACTCCGGGCCATGCTCAATTCACGCGGAACATGGTCACGGGGGCCTCACTAGCGGATGTTGCTATTGTGCTCATCGATGCTAGCCGGGGGATCACCACGCAGACCCGACGGCACCTTTTCATAACAAGGATGCTGAGGATTCCGCATGTATTGGTGGCGGTGAACAAGATGGACTTGGTCGCATTCAGCGAATCGACTTTTAAAGAGTACGTCTCAACCGTCGAAGGATTCAGTGAACCAAGCCAGTTTCAGAAAACCGACTTTATCCCCATCTCGGCATACCTGGGAGACAACGTCGCTCTGGGGAGCGAAAACATGCCTTGGTACGAGGGTCCTCATCTGCTGGAGTATCTCAACGCGGTGGATTTGCGATCAGAACTGGCGTCTCGCCCATTGCGAATGCCGGTGCAATATGTCATCCGCCCGGGAGCTAGTTTCCGGGGCTACGCGGGGCAGATCGCGTCCGGCTCATTAAGTGTCGGGGATGACATCGTCTCGCTCCCCAGCCGCACTCGCGCCAAGGTGGCAAGCATCGAAACTCCCGCTGGTAGCCAAGACCGGGCAACTTCGGGTGCTTCCATCACCATTACTCTGGACCGAGACGTCGAGCTAAGCCGGGGAGACCTCATCGTCGGTACTCCACATCAACCCAAGGTTTCGAACCGACTCACGGCGCAAGTTTGCTGGATGGGGGATGCCGAGTCGAAGATTGGTCAGAACTACCTGCTGCAGTGGGGTTCAAGCACGGTTCAGTGTCAGATTTCGAAGGTCGAAAGCATCGTGGACATCGAGAGTGGTGATCTGGCTGGAGGAGACTTCCTAGCGATGAACACGATCGGCACGGTTACGTTGGAAACAGCGCTGCCAGTTGCGTTGGACAGGTTCGAGGACAATCCAGAGAACGGTCGATTTATCCTCATTAATCCGCACAATAACGAAGTAGCCGCGGCCGCGGTTGTCACCGAGGTCCACGAGCCAGTGATGCACTCAGAGAACGCGGAGGGGGCTGTCATCTGGCTAACGGGTCTTTCGGGAGCTGGAAAGACGACGCTCTCGGACGCCTTGGCGAAAGAACTGCGAAAAATGGGTCGTCCCGTTTTGCAACTAGACGGCGATGTTTTACGTGCCGGCCTCAACCAGGATCTTGGTTTCTCTGAGGCTGATCGGGATGAGAATGTACGGAGGGTTGCGTCAATCGCAAAGGTCGCCAAAGAGCAAGGGTTACTCACGATTTGCTCGCTCATTTCGCCGCTTCGTTCGCATCGACAAATGGCTCGCGAGATCGTGGGAGAAATCATCGAAGTGTATGTGAAATGTCCGCTCGAGGTTTGTGCCGAGCGCGACCCTAAACAACTCTACGCCAAGGCAAAGCAAGGGGCCATTTCGCAATTCACGGGGATCTCGGCCTCGTATGAGGAACCGATAAGGCCGGACCTAACTTTGGACACTTCCGTGCTCGCGCCAGAGGCTTGTCTCGCCCAGCTTCTGAGCTTAATTCACCATTTGAAAAAGTGAGAATGTGAAATTGTACATATCGATTTCAGGATTGTCCTTTATCTGGACATTTCTCGTACAATTCGTGCCTAAATCGTAGTAAAGTGATCTCATATGAAGACATCGAAGTATGACGTTGTGATTATTGGCGGAGGCCCATCCGGCTCGACCTGCGGTGGGTTTCTGAAAAAGCACAACCCAAACCTGAATGTCTGCATCCTGGAGCGTGAAGTTTTTCCCCGTGACCACATCGGCGAGAGCCAGTTGCCGCTGATCGGGCAAATTTTGAATGAATTAGGTGTCTGGGATCGAGTTGAGGAAGCGGGCTTTCCAATCAAGATTGGAGGTACCTATCGTTGGGGAACCACGGACAACCTTTGGGATTTCGATTTTCTTCCTTACGGCAAATTTGAGGACGAGGCGCGACCGGCCCGGTACGAAGGACAACGCAAACTAACTGCATTTCAGGTTGATCGGTCAGTGTACGACAAGATCTTGTTGGATTATGCCCAGGAGCTAGGGTGCGAGGTTCGGTACGAGGAAACTGTTCGGAAGGTCGAGCACGAGAACGGGAAAGTGAGCAAGCTCGTTCTCCAGAGCGGAGAAGAGGTTGAGGCGAAATGGTTTGTGGATGCTACGGGGCACGTTGGAATCATGCGACGAGCCCTTGGGATCAAGACTGATGAACCATCGACGCTCAAAAACATTGCTGGATGGGATTATTGGAGGAATGCTGAGTGGGCTGTTTCGCTAGGCGTGGGAGGTACGAGGATCCAAATCATGTCGCTGGGTTACGGTTGGATTTGGTTCATCCCGATCGGCCCCGACCGCACATCAATCGGATTTGTATGCCCCGCCGACTACTACAAGAAGTCCGGAATGAAGCATGAGGAGCTCTATATGAAAGCTCTGAGTGAAGAACCTCGACTTCAAAACCTTCTCAAAAATGCTTCCCGGGAGGATAGGTTTGAGGCAACCAAGGACTGGTCGTTCGTTGCCGAAAAGATGTGCGGCGAGAATTGGATTCTCACTGGTGAGGCTGCTGGATTTGCGGATCCAATTCTCTCAGCGGGAATGACGCTCGCCCATGCCAGCGCCCGCGAAGCGGCATTCCTGATACTTGAAGCAAACCGGGGTGGTGATGTGGCTTGGATGGGTGAGCAATACACTCGTCGAAATGAGCGTCGCGTGCGACAGCACATCCGGTTTGCCGATTATTGGTACGGAGCGAATGCCAACTTCACCGACCTGAAGGATTACACCAGTGAGATTGCACGGGATGCTGGGCTAGACCTGAACGGTGACGACGCGTTCCGCTGGCTCGGAACCGGTGGCTTCATCGAGGAAGACATGGAGGTTGCTGGCCTGGCCCTCATTCGGCTCGATCAATTACATTCGATCTCTGGCAAACTGTCGGCAACGCCTGTGAGTAGTTCGCTCGACGGCTATTCAAGATTCGATATTGATATCGAGGGCGGCGAAAAGGTGAGCCTCGCTAGGTTTGAAAATGGCGGAGTCACACAGTTCTATGCGGTGCGGCGAGACGATCGCGTTCTTCCGGTTCATGGATTCTTTGGCTTCATGGTGGAAGGGCTGTTCCATTCGCCGTACCTATCAGACGCAATGAATTACTGTGCGCACATCATGGCGGAAAATGGGGTGCCATTTAATCGCGAAACTCACGCCCGGCTCACCGAGTGCTTGGAAGCGATGATTCGGGATGGGTGGGTCAAGTGCTCGGTTGATTCAGCAGTACGTCCTGTTTCTCACAAGATGCCGATGGAGACAGCCGCAGTTCATGAGCACATCCCGGACTATGCGGATGAGCTATTGTCTAGGGGCTGAAGGAGAGAAGCGAACTCGCCCAGCCAAGGTTCGTAGTTGCGCCACCTCTCAACAGATGTTCTGTAGATTGGTTGGCGTGCTTGCCAGCGGCTCGGTGTATTGATCGCCGAGCTGTTTTGGTCGTGGTGAAGACAGGAGTCCTCCCACTCAAGCTCGAGGAAGCTAACGATGTGCCGAATGACGGGTTCAGGGTTGTCGATCAGTTCCTCGTATCCAACTTCCAAGAAGCGATCTGACGGAATCGCTTTGCGCCAGTAATTAACCGCGACTTGGTAGGCTTTGTAGGCCTCGACGATGCGCGATTTGTCGTATCCAAACGCGGGTCCTTGGCCAAAATAAGTGGTCCAGATGGAAAGGCACACATCGACAGGATCCCGATGAATGTGAATGAACTTAGCGTTCGGGAGAGCAAGGTGAATCGCACCAACATGTGCGTAGTTGAGAGGCATCTTGTCGGAAAAGTGATGTTCGGATCCAGCAAGAAGCTTTGCGTAGCGCAAGTACTCACGTGCTAAATGCTCAAGATGATGCGGAGAGCCGGAGCGAACCCGCATTTCGAGCTTCTTCCCCTCCTCTATCCAGAACCGCAGTTCCCCACCGCTTTCAACCTGCGAATGGCTTGAGAGGATTTGATCGAGAAGTGTGGTCCCTGACCGGATCATTCCAACAATAAATATTGGGTCGGCGGATGGGTGCCCGTCGAGTGATGAATGCGACTTGAGCTTTTCGAAGGTGTCAATTTGCGCTTCAATTTCCTTCTGGAAACGGTCCCGCGGAATCTCGGAGCCCTGTTTATGAAGCGAAAATGCCAACTCGTTTGCAGATTGGAAATGCTCCGCAGCAAGATCGTACATGCCCAACTGCTCGGCTCCACGGCCCAGGGCGTAACTGAGATACATCCTCGCCCTTTTTCCTTCTTCAACTTTAAGGCGATCTAGCATCTGATCGAAGAAAGCCAGGTCTTCGGGCGAGCCTTTGAGCTTCTTCATCAACATTAGGTTGTAGAAGCAAAATGCGACATCGTTGCTTTTCTGGAGTTCGTCTCGGAAAACTTTGGTCGCTTCGTCAAACCTGCCTTGATTAACGAGCCACGCTCCAAATCCCGTGGCACTGCGCTCATCAATGGCTATTGCCTGTTGATGTTGATACTCCGCCTCGTCGTCGTTTCGCAGTTGTGTGTAATACGATGCTAGAGCAGAGTGAAGTTGAGCATTACGTGGACACTTTCTGATTGCATCAAGCATGCAAGTGATTGCGTCACCAGCAAATCCGAACATCGCAAGGGCGCTCGCCAAACTCAAGTAACTCTGTGGTTCGGTGGGAGCAAGCCGAATGGCGGATCGGAACTGCTCCATTGCTTCGTCATTCCTCTGCAACTCAAGCAAACATTGTCCAAAGTTGTGCTGGTGGATGGCCGCTTTGGGCTCAAGCTTGCATGCGGTCTGAAGCGGCTCCAGCGCAAGCTGCGGCTGGTGACTACGAAGATAGACTTGCCCAAGGACGCTGTAGCAGGTAGCGTTTGCGGGATCAAGGTTGATGCCTTTCTGGGCGTATTCCAGCGACCGACCTTGATCCTTTTCGTTCGATGAAATCAGAGCCAGCCATGTGTATGCATCGGTAGCCGATGGGTCAGACTTGACGACCCGCTCAAGAAATGGCTTTGCGGCCGAAAACTGTCCTTGTCGGCACAGAGCCGCACCGACAAGGAGTTGCCATAACGAACCTAGGCGATTCTTCGGAGGTACCTTTTCGAATAGCCGCAACACCCGAGCGAAATCCCCACTCTGATACGCAGAGTAAGCCTTCTCGAATGCGACTTCTTCTTTTGAACCCGAAGACTTTCCCAAGCTTTAATTATGCGGGCTTACTTTAACCCGTTTCGTTCCTTAACGACTTGAATGCGGCGAGCCTTTTCTTCAGCAGTAAGATTTGGGTCCGCTTCGATGTTCTTGATTCTCTCTTCCGGGGTCCCTTGGACGTAAGGGTTCTTCCCATCCTCAGGTTTTGGGTTTGCCGGAACCGATTCCCCGCAACCTACGGCGATAAATGACAGCAAAAGAGTGGCGATGAGTGCTTGCTTGTGATTTTTCATTTTCGGAAATACAAGTTGGGTCGCAACAAATGAATGAAGCGACCCGGTGTTGAGCTATTTAGAAGGCTGATCCGTTACAAACAACGTTCCAGTTGTCAAAGGTCCAACCAGTGCCCGAGAGGAACGGGTTTGGCACTCCGGTCAGGCTCGTTACTGTCGCGTCGGAACCAGCCGCGGGTACGTTTGGTGGTCTCCGTGCTCCAAAGTGTTGACAGAGGCCAGTCCAGCCGAAGTTGCTGTACTTGATCTGGGATTTGATCGAGAACTTAGCATGACCATCGGCGTATCCAAAGTTTCCGCCGCCAGAGAAGGTGAGGTGACTGGTGGGACCATCAGTTCCGGTTGGGCAGCGGTTCGTAGCGGGCTTGCCGATGACATTCGGACAGTTAGCATCCGAGAATCCGTTCCAGGATGGAACGGATTGCGATACCTTTTGCTTTTGGGTCTTGTCGCTGATGATGATCGTTCCGGCCGGTTCAGGCATTGCAGTTACGGATTTAGCTAAAGCAATTGCGTTGAATGCTTTGTTGCCGCAGAACGCAGTCGCCCTTCCTCCGACGGAGGCAGGATCAAAGCATCCCCATCCGTTGGTCGTATCTTGGTCAACCGCCACAGAGTCTCCATAAATGCCGAAGTTCTTTACGTAGGGCTGGATTCCTCGTACCCAGTTGGTCGGAGCGTTCGGATCCATGGCGCCGTTAACATAGGTTTCGCCATAGTAGGTGTTACCGGGGTCACCACCGCGATCAGCCGGGAAGACATCATCGGTATCGGCGCAGTATATTGTTGCACCAAGGGCGAGTTGCTTTGTTCCGGAGAGTCCAGCCGATTTCTTTGCCGCCATTTTAGCCTGAGCAAAAACTGGGAAAAGAATAGCAGCAAGGATCGCGATGATCGCAATGACTACAAGCAGTTCAATGAGAGTGAAAGCAGATGTTCGCTTTCGAGTGTCAGCGTTGCAAGATATTTGCATATGAGTTTTAGAATCGGCGGCGCCGAGTGGTCGGGAGGGAGTGATCCCTGAGTGAACAGACTTTGCCTCTTCTCAGAGGAGCCAACTTACAGGGGGAATTTGCCGAAAGGCAAATAGCAAAGACAACCCTGTCCGTCGCTAAAGAACACTATACAGACATTGTCCACTTTGGGCAAGAGTTTTTTTAAAAATGTTCAAAATTGCTCGAAAAATGTACAATCGAATTATCTTTGAACAATTTGAACTGCCCGCTCACCCTGGAGAAGCAAGCAATTAAGCTGAAACCAAAGACGCGGATCGATTGATTGTCGATTGACGGGTAACCAGTGGAGCGTCAAGTAAGACGTGACGGGGGGAGAGAGTGCGCTTTGTGTTTAAGCGATCGAGCAATAGATCGGCCGCGTTGCTACCGAATCCCTCGAAATCCTGGGAGATAGAGGTCAACACATCAAACTTTGGATCACCAAATCGGGCGATCCAGTCGAAGCCGATAACTGAAATTTCCTCTGGAACTTTGATTCCCGCACCTTCCATGTACGCGAGGATCGAAAGAGCAAGTGCGTCACAGTTCACCATGATCGCGGTCGGGTACTCATCTGACTCCAGAATGGTCCGGACAACTCGACGGCCAAGATCTGCAAAGTTTGAGCTGCCATTCAGGTGCGCTAGGAAGATTCCTGCGGCATTCAAAGAGTGAGACGGTGATTCTGGGAGGTTGGTCGCGATCAGCACTTTCACCTCGTCACCCAGTCCGGCCTGCGCCATCGCACGCTTGTAGCCCTCAATGCGAGCCGCACTCGAAAGTGCGACATCCGAGTCCGTCACATACCAAATCTTCTGATGCCCTTGTGAGATTAGGGTAGTCGCGGCCCTTCGAGAAGCCGACGTGTTGTTGGTACCTACATGGTCCGCATCGATACCCTCTGGGGCCGGGATGTCTACAAAAACCAAATGTTTCCCTTCGGCAAGGACCTGTTTGAACAGATCGTCGTTACTTGCGAACGGGTCTCGCTCGATGATCGCACCAGCGGCCCTCGGAGATTCCAGTAAGTTGCGAAGAAAATCGCGCTCTTCCTCGCGAATCGCATCTTTCAGAAAGCGAATGGGTTCTCGCACAACAGTACGGAAACGAGTTCCCATGAGACCTGCCGACACGCCCTGCAGGAACTGGAGAGAAACGGGGTTTGCGATTGGCTGAGTGATCCAGACGTGAATTTCTTGTGCGACTGTTCTTGATTCTTGTACCGATCTTCCCGTAACTACCGGCCTTGAGGAAGGTTTTCTCTTCAAGTCTCCGGAATCGATTAGTTGCTCGATTGCACGGCGAATAGTTCCGCGGCTAAGGCCGGATTCATCTGCAAGTTCATGCTCAGAAGGCAACCGAGTCCCACGGGCAAACTTGCCCTGACGGATATTCGTTCTGATGAACTCCACACCGCGCGCGACAGCAGGAGAGCGAGAGAGGTTTGAGTTCGACCGGTTTTCTATCGTCATGCAGCTTCCGAAACTTAGCGCAGGGTTTTGTCTACTCGATCCGAAGTCTCAAGCGAGCTGACCTCTAGCAATCCTTAAACAATATACAGCATTTTGAACAATTTAGCTTGTATGATGTGAGGCAATCTCGATTGAGACATTCAGAAGGGCGCCGTATGAACAAGAAAGTTTTGATTATTGGGGGTGGGGCTTCTGGCGCGATCCTTGCCGCCATGCTACTAAAGACTCTTGAGGAAGCTAGCTCGGTAATTGTCGTTGAGCCCAATCCACTTTTGGGACGGGGCCTCGCTTACTCCGGCAACTCTCACGAGTTACTTCTCAATGTTCGAGCAGCTTCGATGTCCATCTTTCCAGATGAGCCAGGAGATTTCGTCGCATGGCTTGAAAAGAACGGCTTTCAAGGTGCCGCCCAATCCTTCATGCCTCGAAGGCTGTTCGGGGATTACGTCGCAGATCGACTCAGAGAAGCCGCCGCTCAGTCACGGGCGACCTTTGTCCACATCAAGACAAGGGCGGAAGAGGTTCAATCGAACGGAGACACGTTTTCAGTAGCCCTCGCAGACGGATCGGTTGAGCAAGAGATATCAAACATTGTGATTGCGATCGGAAATCAACGCTCAATTGTTCCTGAAGGATTGGAGTCACTGCTGGGTTCTCCTGAGCTGGTGCTTGATCCGTTCGAGGATACTCTGCTCCAAGTTCGCGATGGAGAAGAGCTCTTGATTTTGGGTTCTGGACTCACGTGTATTGATACAATCACAACCGTCCAACAGCAGGGCAAATCTTGTCGAGTGCACGTCAGGTCTCGAACTGGACACTTTCCGCATGTTCACACAAACCCCTCTCCTCAGATCTCAACACCGCTTCCGAGTGAGTTTCGAGCAGCAACAAAGCAGTTGATTACATTGTGTCGAGAGGCAGGCTCCGATTGGCGACGGTATCTGGATGGGGTCCGTCAACAGACGCCCGCGATTTGGCAAGGTTGGTCATGGAGTGATCGGGAACGCTTTTTGAGGCGGTTTGGTACTTTTTGGAATATCCATCGTCACCGAGTTCCACTGGAAGCTTGGAATCCGATTGCTGAATCCATTGACCAAGGAGTTATCAATATTGCCAAAGGACGGTTGCATGGAGTCGAACGAGTTAACGGACGAATCGAGGCGAAATTTCACTCGGAGACAATCACTTGTGATCGGATCGTCTGCTGTATGACTCCTAGTGGGCTAGCGAGCGCACATGTTCCCGTGATTGATAAGCTCGTCGCGTCAGGATTCGCCAGCTACGATCCACTGGGGATCGGATTGGTCCACAATGAGGACCTAACACTCAATGATAATCGCATCTATGGAATCGGACCAGTTGCAAAAGGATGCCTGCTGGAATCTACTGCAATTCCTGAGATAAGAGTTCAGGCACGGCGTGTCGCAAGTCAAATCCGTAACCAATAGTCGCGAATGTTCCGAGATGCTGGAAATCTTCTTGGTGCCCGGTCCTCGATTCCAGCAAAACAGGTGCGCGCGGGACCTTGATGGCTCTGGTTAGAGCGACGCCACAAAGTTTTCGGAGCAAGAGGATCGGTCCGAAGAAGACATTTTACGACTTCGATTTTGAGGGCGCAAAGTTCATCTGGAGCAAGGACCTGGCGTTGGATAACACGGTGATCTTTCGGACTCGCATTGAGAAGTCTGGCTGGAAGCCTCGCTGGACGACGAAGCCGGACGTGGATGTTAGCCGACCAAATGGAGATTGACGATTAGAAGCGTGTAGGATATTTGCATTTCGGAATATTTATTCACAAAAGTGTTTCATTATCAGAACGATTCCTTTATAATGGCGGGACGGTCGAACCTTTCGACCCGGAGAGTGCAGTGAAGCAATCTATCCCGAAATCATATAATCCCTTCAAGGCGTTTACCTTGATCGAACTTCTCGTCGTCATCGCGATCATCGCGATCCTTGCCGCAATCCTGTTCCCAGTCTTTGCTCAAGCGAAGAAGGCAGCCAAAGTCACCGTCACCGTTTCAAACATGAAGCAGTTGGCGACGTCACTCAAGATCTACTCTGCTGACACCGATGATGTCATGCCCATGACCACCCAATCCTTGGACATGGACAACACTCCCGGTGGAGCTTGGTGGGGACCGAACGAATTCGTGGGAATTCTCCAGCTGATGCATCCGTACACCAAGAACAACGAAATCTGGTGGAATGGGCTCAATCCGAAGCCGGGCAATCTGCAAACTCCCATGGTCCCGATCGCTCCGAGTGGCACTTGGGGAGATTGGTCCAAATCGCAAACGATTCTGCCGAACAACATTGCTTTGAACGTATGGGATGGTGCTGCGGCAAACATCAAGCCAAGGTCCGAAACAGCCGTAGATGAACCTGCGGCATTGGGAGTGTTTTTCCCCGTTGCTGGGCCACTAGCTGGCCTTGCCACTTGGTCGAGTAATCCCGCAGACATTCAGGTCGATATTGATCCTTGGTGGAATGCATGCGTTGCTAGCTACACAAACCCAGCGGCTGGAAGCGGTTACACGCCGGTATATGCCGCGCATGTGGTCCACAACAACTCATCTCCGGTCGCCTACATGGATGGTCACGCTGGAAAAATCAAGAATAATGCGTTCTTCGTAAACCCAGGGTGCTCAGGTAATGGTACTGCGGCCTACTGGGGCGCGGGCGGATTCGTTGAGCAAAGGTATCCTAGTTTGCTCTGGGGTTGGTACTTGCAGGGGAGACGTATAGTCAACTAGTCGATGCGTGTAATTTCAAACAAACTTTGGCTTCTCGTCCTCCTTCTAGCGGGTTCTTTGTTTGGGTGTAGTCCCGCTGCGGAATCAGGTTCTGATACCGTCAGACCTAACCCCGAGATGGCCAATCGCTACAAGCAAGGCTCTGGACAAAACCCCGGCGGGGGACCACCGAGGGCGCAGGCGCCAAACAGCGGAAAATAGACAATAAGGGGCGGCAATAGCCGCCCCTTATTGAATAATCAATAGCAAGATTTTATGGAACAAAGCATTTCATCGCACGTCGATGTCTTGATCATCGGCGGGGGTCCAGCCGGTACGACCGTCGGGACTCTTCTCAAAAAATATCGCCCTCGCATGAAGGTCATGATTGTCGAGCGCGAGTCGTTTCCTCGTGATCACGTTGGCGAAAGTCAACTCCCACATATTTCAACTGTTCTTCACGAAATGGGGGTCTGGGATAAAGTCGAGGCGGCTAACTTTCCGATCAAGATTGGAGCAACCTATCGCTGGGGTAAGTCGGACCAGCTATGGGATTTTGAATTTTTGAATAATGGTGTGTTTGAAGACACCCCCCGACCTGGGAAGTACGAAGGGCAACGCACACAAACAGCGTTTCAGGTTGATCGCGCCATTTACGACAAGATCCTTTTGGATCATGCGAAGGAGCTCGGTTGCATGGTGCACGAAGAGACTCGGGTGCTCGAAGTTTCTCGACAAGGAGATGAAGTCCAGTCGGTGACAGTCGAGCGAAATGGCGAAAAGCAACAAATCTACGCGAAGTATTTTGTAGATTGTTCGGGTCACTCCGGCATCCTCCGGCGCGCAATGGGAGTCGAAGTAGAGTCTCCTTCCACCCTTCAGAACATTGCAATTTGGGATTACTGGCAGAACGCCGATTGGGCCGTCAATATCGGAATTGGTGGCACGAGGGTTCAAGTTTTGAGCCAGGGATATGGATGGATCTGGTTCATCCCTCTAGGACCGACTCGAACAAGCATCGGCCTTATTGTTCCCGCTGAATACTATAAGAAGAGCGGCCTTACGGCAAAGGAACTTTATGACAAAGCGGTTCAAGAAGATAAGGTTGTCCAGACCTTAACTAAGAACGCAGTCTCTGAAGATCGTCTCTCTACAACCAAGGACTGGTCATTCCTTGCCGAGCGACTTGTGGGTGAAAACTGGTTCCTCGCGGGAGAATCTGCGGGATTTGCTGACCCCATTCTCGCTGCCGGAATGACGCTTGCCCATAAGGGCGCGCGTGATGTTGCGTACACGATTATAGAACTCGAACGCGGAGACCACGACGACGAATGGCTCAAACAGAGATATTGCCGAAGCCACCGGAGGCATATCCATCAGCACATCACCTTTGCCGACTTTTGGTACACGCAGAACGGATTGTTCAGCGACCTTAAGGACTTCACGAAGAAGATTGCCGGTGATGCTGGACTCGAGATGAGTTCTGATGAAGCATGGCGCTGGTTTGGAACCGGTGGCTTCATCGATCATGACTCGTCCGGCGCCGACGTCGGAGGATACGCGCTTTATGCAGCCAAGAACATCACCGCGACGTTTTTGGATGAGCCGGTTGACTACAAGATCTTTGGCAAGACTCACTTCAAGATCAACTTGGAGGGGGCCGAAGAAACGTTTGGAGCAATCCTCAGCGAGGGGAGAATTTCTAAACATCCTGCCTATGTCCGTGGCGACAAATCGCTTCCGGTCATGGGAATCTGCGGTTGGCTGATTCACTTGCTGAAACAACCCATGTGCGCAAAAGACATCATCGAAAACGCAAATGTCTTTCGCGCGAATTCGGGCCTGACTCGGGAGGAAAAACTTGCTTTCCCGAGGTTTTTGGTGGAATCGCTAGAGGCAATGGTTCTCGACGGTTGGGTGGAGGCAAGTACAAAGCCTGGATTCGATGTTTGGCCCAAATTTACTATTAATTACGAGCGGTTTATGCATCCAAATCGCGACATCGCAACAAAGGTCGATTAATCGACCTTTGTTATTGCGGATCTGAGCAGCCGAGCGCCTGAAACGGAGGGGCCTCGCTGGCCCGCGGTGGCAGCGATCTTGACGCGGATCTTGGCCTTTCCTTTGGTGAGTTCGGCTGGGACGGCGTAGGTGAGGTCGAAAAACCGATTTTTGGGCTGGGTGCCGAAGTCGGTGGTGCCGATTTTGACCCCTTCGACAAAGACGTCACCAACGGGCTTCCCGAGGTCGTTCCCCCAGTAGGTCATGACTAGTTCAGTCGCGGTTGCGGCGTCGCATTTGAGGTCGAACTCGAACCATCCATCGTTCATTGGGGTTCGGAAGCTGCGCCCGTTCGCCTCGCGGACATCGTTCCGTTCGGAGGTGAGATTGTGGTCGCGCTCTGGCTGCATTTCGCCGATCACCATTTTGTCAATCGTACGGCTTTCGAGGTCTCGAATCCGGTCCTCTTCGGCCCGATATTGCGCCTCGATTTTGGTCCAATCCTGGGGTGAAAAGACGTCAAAGTAAACTCCCAGTCTGCGGTCATGCATCGAAAAGAAGGGCGAAAACTCGAGCGGGTAGGGCTTACCAGAGTCGAGCGTTCGGAATGTCAGCGGCTTGCCATAAACGGGAGTGAGCCACTCTTTAACGTCACTCTTTTCGGAGACGATGACAGGAGTTTTAGCCACCAGAGAGTTTTCGTCGGAGGGGATCGCGGCTGCCAAAACCACCGGGCCGTACATCATAGCGACGCGCCGTGGATTATCTGGCATCGGCTCGGTATGGAGGTTCATTGGGAGTTCAAACGAGACGGTGTCGCCGTTGGACCAGGTTCGATTGAGCGATGCGTACCCATCCTCACGATCTTTAGCCGAGAGCGGCTTGCCGTTGACCTTGAACACGAGCGGACCCGATGCCCACTCGGGTCGGCGAATTCGGAGGTCAAACTGCTTCGCTGCGGCCGAGCTAATTTTGAGGCTCACGGAGCCGTCGAAAGGGAAGTTGGTTGATTGAGTGACCTTCACTCCGGCCTCGTGCCAGTCGAGTTCGGACGGCATGAAGAGATTGACCCACAGAGCCGCCGAGCCGCTCTTAAAGAAGGCGGTGTCTCCGTGCTTGGTATGGTTTTCCATGCCCGAGCCGTGGCAACAGGTGAAGTCGTCGAACTTATTGCTGAAATTGCGCTGAGTGCCGGTGCCGAGAGGCATGAAGTACGTCACCATTCCGCTCGAAGGGTCCTGTGAGGCGAGAATGTGGTTGATGTAAGCCCGCTCGTAGTAGTCCATCAACTTCGAGTTTGGTGACCACGAGAACAACATGCGAGTGAGCTTGAGCATGTTGTACGTGTTGCAAGTCTCGCACGTGTTGGATGACAGTCGGTCATTGAGCTTATCGGCGGGCCCGAGGTACTCGCCGTTGCTGTTGCCGCCAATGGCGTACGAGTGGTGGTTGACTACGCGGTCCCAAAAGAACTCAGCAGTCTTGCGGTCAAGGGAAGAGCCGTTGATTTCGTACAGTCGGGCGAGGCCGATGATCTTGGGAATTTGAGTGTTCGAGTGCTTTCCGCTGAGGTTATCCTCGCCCTTTGAGAGCGGTTCGAGCACTCGCTTGTCGTTGAACTTTCGGCTTAGCTCGAGGTAGCGGGCGTCTTTGGTGCGAACATAGAGCTCGGCGAGAGACTCATTCATCCCGCCCCATTCGGTGCCCAACATGGTTTGCCATTGCTCGGGCGAGAGGTCTTTGGTGATGTTGTATGCCCAGTTGCCGAACTGCTTCGCGACGCCGAGAGCTTCTTTGTTGTCACACATCGATTGGGCATCGAGAAGACCCGCAAACAGCTTGTGGTGTACGTACCAAGGTGACCACATTCCGTTGAGGTCAAATCCGCCACTCTTCAGCTTGCCTTTGCTAACGTCATCCCAAATGTCGTCGAGCCGTTTGGGATCGAAGCCTTTTTCGAATCGGAAAGCGCAAATGAAACCATCCTTTCTTGCGTTTTGGCACTCCTTGAGGCCCTTGACGATTGCATCTACCTTCTGCTTGAATCGCTTATCTTTGGTTCGGGCGAACTCTTGCGAGCAGGCCGTGAGGTAATGACCCACAGAGTGCCCCGAAAGCCCACCTGTTTCCCATCCACCGTAGATCGCCGCGCTTGTTTTCAAGCCAGCATTGGCTCGAAATCCAGCCAAAAGCCGATTTGTGTCCAACTCAAGGAGGTACTTCGCGGTCATGCCGTGGGCATGCTCGAAGGGGCCGCTTGTGATTCGAATCGCGGCTGCGGGGAACGGCTTTGCTTGAAGCTTTGGCGGGTTGAGCTGGCTCATGGTGGCGGCGAGGGCAAGGATAGGAATCATGGCTTGTTATCGGGACCCGGTTTTAAGTCGGAAAATGTTGATTGAGTTGGCGGGAAGCGTCACGGCATCGGTTTTGAACTCTTTTCCGAGAGCTCGAGTAGAGGGATAGATGCGCTTTGGCGAGGCGTAGTCATTTTCTGCGTTGACATCGGGCGAGCCTAGGGTGGTCCATGACCCGGTTCCTGTCAGCTTGGCATTCGAGACCTCAAGGCTGATGGTTCGAGGCGAATTGGCGGCGTTTAGCGCCTTCACGATGATCTCCCCGGTGGCTTTGTCATAACCTGCGATGGAGAGGAGGGTATCGACTCGCGGGAGAGTTTCGTCGAAAAGTTGCTTTCCGTCGAGGAAGCACTGCACTCGGCGACCGGAGGTAATGACCTTTACGTCGTACCACCGGCCGGTCTCAACCGAGCCATTGATGCTGCGGATGACGCCCTGAGCTTCAAGACCGTGCTGCCGGTTACCCCAGCCTCCGATGTTGAACTGGACGCGCCGCCCCTCGGCGTTTCCGACGGAGACTACAAACCCCTCTTCGCCGGAGATTTTGCGCGCCTTCAACTCGACAGTGCCGTCTTTGAACTCTTGCTCAAAGAACCCCCATTGGTCAAAGTCCAGACTCTTTTGGACGTAAGCGCCATCAACTTGCGACCAGTTTCCGTTTCTGGGCTTCCAGGGTGAGGTGATGGATTGCCCGTTGACTTTCAGGTCCTTGAACTCTGAGTGGGTGCCGTATGTGCCAATCCCGATGGGGCCATATATTCCGGGAACTTCGGTTTCGACTAGGTCTACCGTGGTCGAGACATTGTAGGTGGGTAGGTTCTCGGCAAATAGCTTGCACGCGTAGTACGAAGCGCGTCCGTAGGCACGAGAGGAGTCGAAGTGAATGAGATTGACCTCCCACTGCCGACGGTTAGTGTTCTCCAGTAGCGGAGCGTAAGAACCCATTTTGACGAGGTCGGAGTTCTTCTCCATCGACATCATGTAGGCGCAGTCGCCAAGGGTGGCGTTCATGTTGCCGCGTCCAACGCCGGAGTTGGTTGCGAATTCGCCGATGTAAAGCTCCCACGGCACTTTGCGGGAGTATTTGCCGAAGGAGTCAAAATTTTGGATGCCCCAATGCGCCGGGATGTAGGCGTGCTCGTCCACGATGTCCATTTGGGGTCCAGCGGCGTTAATTGCGGCGTGGTCGATGCCGGCGATCCATGACGAAAGGATCGTCTTGATCTTGGGATACTTTGCCTTGACCGCAGCGGCGATTCGCTTGAACCTTTCGCCGTACTTGGACCCTTGATCCTCGTTTCCGATTTCGATCATGTTCATCGCGAAAGGCTTCGGGTGGCCGGCTTTGGCGCGGAGCGCGCCGTACTTGGAGGTCACGGGGCCAGTGGCGTATTCGATGGCGTCGAGGATGTCTTGGATTTCTGCAGTGAGTTCGGCGTCGCTGAGGAATGTTCCGCTGCGGAAGGCGCAGGAAATTCCGGCGTTAAAAACGTAGAGAGGCTCGGCCTTCAGAGCTTCGCAATGGAGGAGCCACTCGTGATAGCCGTAACCATTCGAGACCCAGTAGCCCCAGGGAATGAAGGTCGGGACTCGCTCATGAAGTGGGCCGATGGTTTGCTTCCAGCGCGGACGCGTTTCGATGGTGATGCCTTCGGTGACGCACCCTCCTGGCCATCGGATGAAGCCGGGCTTGAGGTCGGCAATCATCTGGGCTAAGTCGGTTCTCAGAGGCAGGCTTCTCCACGTTTTGGTGGGCATCAGGGAGACGAAATCCAGTTGGAATTCGCCGTTGCCGCTGGTTTCAATTTCGAACTTGGCCTGCGAGGTGGTGCCAGTCGCCTTCAGCCGGGCTTTGAGCTGTACCCAATGGCCTGGCTTAAGCGTTCCGTTCAATGTCGAGGCGCTAAGCACCTCGCCAGTGGGGCCCACAAGCTTGCATTTGAGCGTCCCTTTGAAGCTCGAGCTACGGACGAAAGCAGACGCCTCGTAAGTTTCGCCCGATTTGAGTCCGATTCCCCAGAATCCCTCGTTCCGGATGACGCCGCCGGGTTGGGCTTCGATGCGAACCGAATGCCGACTTGCCTCCGAGAGCGGGTTGGCGTCGGTGACCGTCGATTTTAGGTTTTTAAACGACCAGAACGGAGTGGGCCCGAGGTTGGCGTAGGGCCACTCCATGTTGAAGTCCTTACTGTAGCCTTCCCAAAAGCTCGGATTCTTCGGCGCAAAAAGCTTGTTGCCGACCAGCGAGCAAGCCGGAGGGGTGTTGGCATCTTCAAAGCCTCGGTTTTGAATGAGCTCGGCATAGAGGCCACCCTCGCCAGAGTTGTTGATTTCTTCCAGGAAGACGCCGTAAAGGCCTTTTGAAACCGACGGACCCTTCTTGGCGAAGTCGATGTGGATCGTGCCATGAATCCCGGAGGGGATAAGAGTGGCGAAAATAAGCGGTCCAAGCATAAGTATTCACATGCTACTATATAAAATCATCGATCATCAATCGTTTGGTGCTGGATAAAACTATATGTTCACAACCGCCTTGTCAACAATCGTCTTTGCTCTCGCCGCGCAAGACAAGCCACCCGTCGTTGACGTGATTGGGTTTGATTCGGGGATTAAGACGATCAGCACCCCCGATTTCGATTTGCAACTGACAAACCGGGGCGGCAATGGGGTCGGCCTGTTGCCCAAGAATGGAAAGGGATTCGACTTTTTGGCTTCTGACCGCCTTGCGATTCGTAAGGCGGATGGATTCGTTCATCTTGGCGACATCTCGATGCGTCTTAAGGTCGGCAATGGCGATTTCAAGGCATTTACGACGTTCCGCACGCGCAAGGCTCCGACTGAAGCCACTCCGTCGAAGGCACTGATCGAGCACGATCTGACACCAGCTTTTCCGAGCGACTTCCCGTTGAAGGTGAACCGCAAATGGGTGGTGAACAAAGGGAAGCTTCAGCTGCTGTTCACGATTTCGAATCCAACAAAGGAGCCCGTCGAGATTGGCTCGCTCGGCCTCCCGATGCCGTTCAACAATATCATCATGGATCGGAGCTTGGAGGAGGCCCACGCAAAGTGCTCCTTTACGGATCCATACATCGGGCAAGACGCGGGTTACCTCCGCGTCGCCCAGCTCAATGGTGTCGGACCATCGATGGTGGTGACGCCGGTCGGATCGACTCCCCTCGAAGCCTGGAATTTGGTACGCGAGCCACTATCGCCCAACCAAGTTTTCGAAGGGATGATGGAGTGGATGGTTCATACCAAGGCTCAAGCCTCGACCGAGTGGAAAGGGGTGGAGCAGTGGAACGTGCCGACATCGGTTGTTCTGGAGCCAGGGGCAAAAAGGACGTATGGGGTGCAGTTCACTCCTTCGAAGAGCATTCGTGATATTGAGAACACGCTCGCAAGTATCGGTCGGCCCGTGGCAGTTGGACTGCCTGGGTACGTCTTGCCAATGGATCAGACGGGCAAGCTTTTCTTGAAGTACGCAAAGCCAGTCTCCTCGATTGAGGTCTCTCCTTCTGGGGCGGCCGAAGTGGTCAAGTCCAAGGCAAAGGCGAACGGTTGGAGTGCCTATGAGGTGAAGCCAAAGCAGTGGGGAAGAGTCCGGGCGACCGTTCGGTACCAGGATGGGACATTGCAAACCATCAGCTACTACAACATCAAACCCGCGACCCAGGCGGTTTCGGATATGGGGCGCTTCCTGACGAATGAGGCCTGGTTCACGGATGAAAAGGACCCGTTTGGGCGCGCGCCTTCATCGATCACATACGATAACGAGGCAAAAGCGCAAGTGGTGCAGGATTCTCGGGTTTGGATCGCCGGTCTTGGTGATGAAGGGGGATCGGGCAACTGGGTTGCGCTGGCGATGAAGGAGTTTGGGCAACCAAATGCCGCTGAAGTGGAGAAGCTAGAGGCGTTCGCTGACAAAGTGCTTTGGGGCAACTTGCAATTCAAAGAGGGGCCAAAGAAGTACGGCGTTCGCAAGAGCGCCTTCTTTTACGATCCGAAAGTGCTTCCGGATTTCCCGTATGACAAGCAACGCGACTGGCGAAGCTGGACGAGCTGGAATCTCGAACACACCAACGACATTGGTCGAGGCTATAACTATCCCCACGTGGTGGCCGCATATTGGTCTCTCTACCGAATCGCTCGCAACTACCCGACCCTAGCCAAGCGTCACGATTGGAAGTGGTATCTCGAGCAGGCGTATCGCACGACGGAATATCTGACGAGCTTCAATGACAAAGGCGAAGATGTTGTTGGCTATTGGCGGCTTGGCTTGATGGAAGGATCGATCTTCATTGGTCTTCTTGAAGACCTCAAGGCCGAAGGTTGGACAGAGCAGGCCAAGCTGATTGAGGCGCGAATGAAGCTGCGTGCTGACCGCTGGAAGGACGAGCCGTACCCATTTGGAAGTGAGATGGCGTGGGATTCAACCGGGCAAGAAGAGGTTTATGGTTGGTGCAAGTACTTCGGACACGAGGACAAAGCCCAAGTGACGTTGAACTCGATCCTGGCTTATGACCCGACCGTGCCGCATTGGGGTTATAACGGCAATGCTCGCCGTTATTGGGACTTCCTTTATGGAGCGAAGCTCAGCCGGATCGAGCGACAATTACATCACTACGGATCGGGTCTGAATGCGATC
>CAZMJL010000004.1:0-192055 GCA_964566635.1 uncultured Fimbriimonas sp.
ACCAAGAGCATCAGGCACGTAATCCAAGATCACACCATCCGTCACCTCAGAGATCATACGGCCACCAACCGATATATAACTCGTTACAGGCATACTAAACCACCGTCACCCAAACCAGAGGAGTCTGAGAAATCCGTATCATACGGTCCCGTCTGAGCCTGGTCGATCTCAGCGGTGATTGAGCCACGGTGATCGGTCAGGAAGTCTTTCTTCACACCTCCTGACTCATAGCCCATCATCTGCCCATTCATACTGTAGAAACGCTTCTTCATTGCCATTAGATCTCACCTAGATAATCCGTTCCGTCCCAGATCAGAGTCGTGACCGTTCCGTGCTTATTCTCACTTCGCTTCTGACCATCGCCATCGTAGGTGAAGGTATTGACTGGAGTGTCTTCACCTTCCGTATATGTTTTCATCCTGTTCTCCTTGTCGTAAGTCATCGTCTTCCTCTGCGTCGGAAGTGGTTGATTTGCGATCTCTCATTTTTGAGGTAGGGGGGGCTGGCGGATTTTGACCCGCTACCCACGGGTCTTTTTCTGTTAAACGCACGAACTTTCTCGCTTTAGAACTAAGTGCACCTTCCGGCACAATCAATTGTTGTCCGGCGTCCAAAAGATGGAACTGCGATCGAACTAGCACCGCCTCTCCTTCTTCTCCTCGGGGATAGCGCGCCTCAAACATGAGGTCAGGGGTAAGTCGATACTTTGCTGGGTAGGAGCCTGAATAACCGGGCGCAAACTCAACAAATGTTTGACCTCGCAAAAAGACCAGCGTAGTGGCAGGCTTGGTGGTCGAGATCCATATCCCCGTGAGCCAATGAGCATAATCGTCTTCAAGAACGTTGTCACCGCTAGCAGGACTCGGCATTCGCTTTGCTAGCAGCAGCCCTGTTCCAAAAGCCAGTACACCATAGCTAATCATCGCCAAAGCTCGGGATTTGCTCATGGTAGTAGGTTTGGGATGCCGCGGCCTGTGTACTTTGGAACGGTTTTGTTCTTTGGTGGTGGCTTTATTCCAGAGACGCATTTGCTAGAATCTTTGCCGTATAGCACTGACACGATACAACATGCTTGGATGTCATTACACTGCTGATCCACGTTCGAAGAGTTGTGATGCTGTCCGCACGCATGCATCAACTCGTGGACGAACACGAGTTCCGTCATAAGCCCCCCTAAGAAAGGCTCTGCATAGGTACTTCCTAGAACTCCAGGAGCAACCCACACATCGTCGGAAGGGTCATCCCGATCAAAATTGCCAAAACATTCTGCTTGTAGGCCCGGCGACCATCCCGCGTCCCCAGGCGGCAACCCCTTGCAGTGAACTCTTCCATCAACTTGGCAGAATCGAGCGAGGCACTGCCGGCGGTTGAGGGTCACGGGCATACAACCCGACAACCCAGCTCTGGCAGACGCTTTGGCGATACAATCATTGATCTGTCCGCGTTTGTTGTTGGGTATGTCGTTTAGTTTATCGCAAGCTCGTTTAATGCGATTCTTGAACCAAGGGGGACAATCAGGATCAACTTTGACCCCGGGCCAACCCTCGAAAAAGATTATTTGTTCATCACCAGGCAAAGGCCCCCCGCACTTGCACCTCTTCCCTCCTGACTGCAAACCGCTTGGATCGATTATCGAGACAGCTCGTGCTTGGGCGTACCCATAGGCGCTTTCATCTGGCCAAAGTGGATCAACGGTTGTCCAAGAACCTGAGGTGGCATTGTAATGCCTTGCTCTAACGTAGTGAGAACTCGAGGGAGCAAAGGTGGCCCTATAGCCATAGCTGCCAACCCACTGGTAGTGACGGTCAGCTACAGTCCCGGAACGAGAAAGAACGTCCCCATAAGGCTTGTAACGCATCGATTTCACAACAGCAGCGCTCTGGTCAACTACCGTATGAACACTACCAAGAGCATCAGGCACGTAATCCAAGATCACACCATCCGTCACCTCAGAGATCTTACGGCCACCAACTGATATATAACTCGTTACAGGCATACTAAACCACCGTCACTCTTCACCCTCCATTGTATGACAGAAGGGACCATCTTTGACTAGAATGTTTGTCAATTTTTAGGGTGGAAGGGATTAAAGTTAGAGCAAACCAGCAAGGGTCCAAAATTGATGCGAGACAAGCAGGGCTACATAGTACACCAACAACACTCGAGATCTGGCCTTCGCCAAAAGAATATACCTATAAGAGGCAATCGCTGAAGGTATGCGAACCAAACTAGTAGGTTCCACATAGCTTACATACAGCGTTGACGACCTCAGCACTGCCGGCGTCTCAGCTGAGTAGAGAGCCTCTTGAGGTCCACAACATAGTCGAGAGACCTCCACAAAGGTTTTCAACCTTCTTGAAGCCGTCTGAATCGTAGAGTTGGGGCTTCAAAGGTTGACTTTAGGCGAATATCGTCTTCCGGTTCCCCGTTCCGCAGAACGCGTGGTCCTCTAACGATGAAGCCTTCGATATCTCTTTACTCGCTGTGATGATTAGAGCCGATTGCTGACGGTGATAGCGGTACTCAACTAACAACTTGCTACAAAGGATCACTCCGTGGACTCTCCAGTGCCCACGCCTTTCGGCGCACCCAACTCAGACAGGTGGCTGGACTGGCAGTGGGGATAAAACAGAACTTTTGGGAGGCGTTAGCTTTTCCTTGTCCTGATAACATCCATTCTTATCACGGCTTAGGCGTGACAGCCACAGCGGAACTTGTTAAGATCAGGTGAGCCCTTTAAATCTGCTTGCCTGCCTTTAGCAACAGTTTCTTTACTTCCTTATCTGCCTTGAGTGCCTTCACTTTCTTGCTCTTTGCGGAGGCGACTCTCCAAGTTACTATTTTTGCCTTGTCGCTTACTTCAGATTTCAAAATGAAGCGAACAAAGTTGCATAGCACGTCCGATTCTCCGCTCGCCACATAGTGACTGAAGAGCAATCTGCCTTGCAACGTGGTCACCGGATGTTTCAAGATAAAACGTTCAGTCTCGGTGCGTTGAAAGTTAAACCGTTTCTTCGAGAGTACTAGCCAAAGACATTCTTGCATGAACAAGCTGGTTCTTTCGTCAAGCGAGGTCTCGTAGAATAGTTCAGAGTTATAGATTGAGTCGCTTGACAAGTCGTCTAGCAAAGCTTCGTAGTCTTGAGAGTTGTAGAACGCCTCAGGAGGGTCCGTTGGCTTCCCACTAAAAGCCCTGAAAAGCCTTGTACGGCGATCATCGATTGCGTCATGAACGGAATGCTTTGCGTATATAAAAGCTCCGGCAAGGATTAACGTAACCGTAGCAAAGACCAAGCCATTGAATTTCTTCATTTGCTGCATCCGCCGGGATTGTTAAACTTGTTTTCGCACGCAACGTGACATAGTAGATTTTGTTTAGTTGACGGCTTTGAGTTAAGATCGCAACACTTGCAACAACCTCCGATTTTCTTTCCCATTGTGAGGCAGTTGATGACTCCAGGAGCGTAATCACAAAGTTTTTTGATGATCTGCGCAGTCGCATTTGGAATCGACCCGACGGGTTTTCCCGTACTAGCCTCTTTACAACAATCTGTCGGTGACCAATCTCGCGGGTCTTGACCACCACCGAGGACAAAATCCTTTCCTTGCCCTTTTCCCCATTCGATCAGATCGTTCAGAATATCCTTCGGAAGATCACCTGAAGTATTGGGTAGCCATCCGATCACATTTGATGCGGCATCTGCGGCACACATGCTAGCTATACAAATTGCTTTTGGAGAAGTGCCAAGTTTCGAGCAGTCGTTTGGTTCAATCCGACCTTGACATTTCCTTATTATTCCTTCGGTAACTCCTGGAGGCACTACCTGTTGCATTCCGCTTAGATCAATGCTCCTCGTGCTCTCTCCCCTCACGTACCCATAGGCGCTTTCATCTGGCCAGAGTGGATCGACGGTTGTCCAAGAACCTGAGGTGGCACTGTAATGCCTGGCTCTCACGTAGTGAGAACTCGATGGAGCAAAGGTGGCTCTATAGCCATAGCTGCCAACCCACTGGTAGTGACGGTCAGCTACAGTCCCGGAACGAGAAAGAACGTCCCCATAAGGCTTGTAACGCATCGATTTCACAACAGCAGCGCTCTGGTCAACTACCGTATGAACACTACCAAGAGCATCAGGCACGTAATCCAAGATCACACCATCCGTCACCTCAGAGATCATACGGCCACCAACCGATATATAACTCGTTACAGGCATACTAAACCACCTTGATCCACATGATCGGAGTCTGAGCTCCGAACCATTCAAAATTCTGACGAACGGTTCGATACTGAATTGCGTAAGTCCCCGGCGCGACCGGAGCCGACAGGTTGAATGTAAACGTTCCGAGCTGACCCGGTGCTACGCTCACTCCTGCTGCTAGGAATAGCCGACTTGAAACGTTCCAAGTCGTGTTGTCCTGCGGAGCCTGCGAGCCAACGGAGTATCCATCTGCCAGCGTCCAGGTCGAGGTTCCGGTATTCCTGAACGTAATCGAAACACTCGTCACAGACCCCGCCGTGACCTGAGTCGGGAAGGTGTGCGATTCGAACATCGAGGCGTTAGTATTCGGAATGAGGCGCCCTTGGACGTAGTCGGAGCCATCCCAAATGAGGGTTGTCAAACCAGACGTCGTTTCAAGTGACACCTTTTTGTTTCCATCACCATCGTAAGCATAGGTTGCCACGATGCTGTTCGAAGATTGAATGCTGATGTTCTTGAGTCGATTTTCACTATCGTACACCATCGTCGTGAACGTGCCTCCTTGGTTCAGGACCGTATTGTTCCCGTTCGCATCAAACGTATAGGTTGAGATTATGCCTTGCTGGATCATCGTCGTGATTTGACCCGCAAGGTCGAACGTGAATGTAGCCGGGTAGCCAGACTCTGTCGAAAAAGTCCTGTTGTCCACACCATCGTATGCGTAGGTGTACACGTGCGCATTCGTTCCGGAAGTAGAGTCAAGAGTCAGCCGGTTCTTTGAGTCGTAGGAATAGGTGGTCAGACTTCCATTCGCATCATTAATACTCAGCGGGTTGCCGACTGCGTCGTAAGTGTAGGTAAGTGCAGAAAGCACGGATCCGGTCGGAATGTGCTTGCAAAAGATGTTCACGGCCCGGTTGAGCAGATCGAGGGTGAATATCTCGCTAACACCAGATTGGTAGGCCTGGGTTGTTAACCTTCCGCCTGCATCATATTGAAGCGTAGTCCGGTAAGCATCTCTTAGGATAAGGGTGGTTTGACCGTCGTTATCATAAGAGAACGTAATCCGCTTGCCATCGGGATCTTGCAGAACCGTCCTTTGTCCTGCGGCATCGAACGTATAGACCTGCGGGAACGCTGAATAATCAGTCTTACTTATGAGCCGACCCACACTGTCGTAGGCATAGGTGACAGTCCCCGTCGAATCCACCATTGCGGTCCGTAGTCCGGTTGCGTCATACGAAAGAGTCACTCGAGTTCCGTCGGCATAGACGGTGGTTGTCGGCCTTTCGACTGCATCATACGCGTACGTCGTGATGTCCCCATTCGGGAATTGGCGGGTGGCCCTGGTTCCGGTACTTGAGTACGAGTAGGTCGTAATCTTGCCAATCTGGTTCGTGATGGCTAGCATCTCATCCCTCGCAGAGTAGCTCATCGTAATGAGCCCGTTCCTCGCATCCTTGATGACGGTGTTGTTGCTCACTTCGTCATAGGTGTAGGTCGTACGGTTTCCGAGTTGGTCAATCTGCGCTTGAACACGATTCAGATTGTCGAAAACCGTCGTCGCACGGTTGCCCCGCGCATCAAGAACCTCGGTTTGGTTACCGACCGCATCGTAACTGTAGGTCGTTCGGAAGGCGAGAGCGTCGATAGCTGCGCTGAGTCTTCCCGCATTATCGTACACACTCGTCGAGACTGCTCCAGTCGGTTCGGTGACAGACGTCTGCTGACCCGCGGCATCGTATGCAAACGTGGTTCGTTTGCCCATTGGCGAGATGGAAACCGTCTGGCGACCGGCATTGTCATACACACTCGTGCTCACCCTGCCTAGAGGATCCGTTGTCGAGGTTTGCCTTCCGGCGGCATCGTAGCCGTAGGTCGTGACAAATCCGAGGGCGTCTTTGACCGTTTGGACTCTGCCCGCACCGTCGAAGGTGTAGGTCGTCCTGTTGCCTTTGGCATCCTGAACGGCGGTTTGTTGCCCCGCGATATCGTAAATGTAGGTCGTCCGGTTGCCCAGCGCATCAATAACGGCTTCACGTCGGTTCGTATTGCTCTGATAGACGTAAGTCGTGACGAATCCGCGAGGGTTCTTGACCGTCTCGGGGTTGCCCGCGAGATCATATGTGTAGGTCGTGCGATTGCCAAGCGCATCAATGCTTGCTTGGAGTTGGCTTCCTGCATCGTAAACGTCTGTCGTGACAAATCCACGCGCATTCTTGGTTTCGGTTCTCCTTCTCAGCGCGTCATAGGTCATCGTCGTGCGGAAGCCGAGCGGATCGACCGTTGCTATCAGGTCTCTAGCGTTGTAGACGCTGGTGGTGACGTTGCCGCGTGCGTCCTTGACAGTTTCGGGCCTGCCGGAACTGTCGTATGTGTACGTCGTGCGGTTTCCAAGCGGATCGATGTTTGCAATACGTTGCTTGGCAGTGTTATAGACCGTGGTCGAAACTCTGCCTAGAGGATCTACGACTTCGATCGGGTAGCCCATGTTGTCGTAGTTCATGGTGGTTATCTGGCCGAGCGGATTCGTCACCGATGTCTGCTTGTCGAATCGTCCGTAGGTGTAAGTCGTTCGGTTTCCAAGCGGATCGACGACTGCTTGAAGCAAACATCCATCGTAAATGTAGGTTGTGATCTGACCGAGAGGATTAGTCACCGACGTTACTTTGTCCGCGTTATCGTATGTGTAGGTCGTGCGTCGTCCAAGCTGGTCGATTTGGCTCGTTCTTCGGTTAAGGGAGTCGTAGCTATACGTGACGATACCGCCATCCGAGTAGCAAACACTCGCAACGTTCCCAAAAGAATCGTATGCGTATGTTGTGACGAGCCCCCTGGGATCCTTAGTGGTCAGCACTTGACCAAACGAATCGAAAGTATTCGTGGTTCGGCGTCCCAATGGGTCAACACGTACGGTGTTGTTTCGACTTGCGTCATACAGCAGAGTCGTAACCTGACCGAGTGCGTTCGTGATGGTCGTAAGATTTCCGACCGAATCGTACTGATACGTCGTTCTAAATCCGAGGGAATCTTGATCTACGGTAACCCTTCCGCTTGAATCAAAAGTTCTCGAGAACGTTTGACCACTCGGCAAAGTCTCTGTGAGCTGATTGTGGTTTATATCGTAGGTATAAGTTGCCGTAAAACCTTCCGGCTTGACGATGGTCGTTACGTCCCCAGACGTAGAGTAGTTGAACGTCGTGACCGCGCCGCTGGGCGTGGTTAGGACTTGCTGGTTAAGCCCGTATGCGTAAGTCCAGGTAGCGCTTCCCGCGATAATCTGCGTTACCCGGTTCGAAGTATCGTAAGCATAGCTTGTTCGGTATCCCCTAGGGTCCTCGATAGCAGAAATGAGAATCTTTCCAGATGGACCAGCCGCGTAGGAGTACTTGGTGACGCAGCCATTAGGAGCTGTGAAGGTCGTGAGATACCTCGACGCGTCGTAGGCGAGAGTCCATGTGCGCCCACCCCAATCTTGAATGGTCGTTAGCAAAGGGACTGGAAATCCAGCCGTGTAAGAAAGGGTTACCTTGCGTCCTCCGGGCACTTCGATATTCTTGATGAGACCTGCCTCAGTCGATGTCCCGTAGGTGTAGGTCTGAACAGAGCCGCCTTGATCGATAACCCGGTTAATCTCAAACTTCTTGGGATCGAGTGGCCCTCCAGCGTTGTGCTGGGTGTACTCAATCTTCAGACCGTCCGGGAAATACTCTGTCCAAACACCTGATGATGTGTCGTATGAAAGCGTGTTCTTGTATCCGGTCTGCGACGCGCCCACATAATTCTCGACCGAGCCAACAGTGCTCGTTAGCGATAACGCGTAACCTTGAAGATCTCCGCGAATAATCGTTTTGCCGGGATTCTCGAAATCATTTGAATCGTAGATGTAGGCTCTGATCGTCGCGGACCTGCCAACACCCAGCTCGCGGTTTACAGCGGAGTCCGAGCTGTAGGAAAGGTTGATCGCAAGGTTGAATTGCTGAGCCTTTAGGACGATATCGGGATCAATAAGAAGCGATCCATCAACCTCAGGAACCGGGCGATAGGGGTGGTGAGTGGTTTCATTGAGCCTTGCGCCCAGTTGAGATGAGTTTTCGATTCCACTGCGATTTGTGATCATGCGTATGCCTCCTCGGTAGGCCAAGCGGCCTTTCGGTTGTGAGATGCGACCCCTTGAGCAAAAAATGTGTGGTCCGGATCGCAGGTAATGCAGTAAACGGATTGAGACCCGTCATCTTCCACTTTCAAAACCTCGGACTCGCCAAAGTCCACCATGAGCAGTCTGTCGCCGGGCTTCAGCGCTCCCGCAGCCACCGTCTCGCCGTTGGTGATGAAAACCGCATGAGACTCTGAGCATCTGAGTTCCCCTGTGGAAAAAACGACGCGAACTGAGACAGATTGGGTCTTGGAAGCACTCACAACCGTTTGCTCGCGCAAGACACCCTCCGAGGAGAATCCTTGGAGCTTTGTCCCAACGAGAACCTCGGTAGCGTGAATGCTGCTTCCGTCCGGGGTTAACAAATTGCAGTCTCCGCCGACGCAACCGGCATTTGGTCTTACTATTGGGGCAGGCCTGCACAAAAGCACTTCAGATACCGGAACCGAGGAATAGGGCCCGAGTGCAGGGGCCGGAGTTTCCTTTGGGCACACACCTCCTCCTCCGCCTCCTCCGCCGGGAACGTCACAAGTTGCATCGAGCGAGACTGGGTACTGAAGGTTCATTGAATGGGTCCTGTGGTTGCTAAGGTTTCGGTAAGGTAAGAGGTGACAGCGGAGTGGATAGCTGCGACGGCTAGGGAGGCGGAACGCTCCTTACCGGGCGGTAAACCACCGATTAGGAGCAACAGCGCGCTCGGTTCAAGTTCCAGCAGCGCTTTGGGTTGCCGGTTGAGCGAAATCATCGATACGTAGCTTGCACACGCCATTGTGGTCGGGCAGCCATTTGACTCTTGACCCATCCGGACAATCTTGTCATCAGAAATCTCCAGCCAGTACTCAACGTAAGGACCATCTCCAGGCACTCCGGAACAGCCGTAATGGGAAAATGAGCTAAGTCTTCCCGCATTACGGGGACTTGAGAGGTGCTCCTGTACAATTTGTGACAGCATCCGCGTACTCCTGCCAGTTACTATAAAGGAACTTCAGGACTTTTGAGCAAGAAATTTGTAAAGTTATCCACATTCAGCAAAAAACCGTAACTACGCCATTAGGAGTGCCAAGCTGTCTAAGCCTTTCCTGGGTCGGCTCGTGGGTTGGATTAAGTTCGTGCGCCCGTCTAAGCCAGTGGATTGCCGCATCAATATTGCCCGCATCTTGAGCCATCACCCCTAAGAAGAATGCGCCTTCCGGTTGTCCGTCCTTATCCAGTTGCATGAGGTACGGCACAGCGCGGTCAGCATGCCCTTGCTCCATCAAGGTGACAGCGAGCGACTTTAGCGCCTCGCCGTTGCTCCGATTGAGCGAAAGCAGCCCCGTGAGGTAAATCACCGGATCTAGTCCCGTGGCCTTAAGCGTACTCACCGCAAGTGTAGTCGCAGTTCGAAGAGAAACAGCGCCTGCATTGAGATTGGCAAGCCGCACTTCGCTTAATTTGTCCTGCCTCAATGCACTGTTATGAATAGCTTCCAGAATTTCGCCCTTCTGAGAGTGCTCAAATGCCCGTTTCCACGCCTCTGAAGCTTCTTCCTCGTTACCCAATCGTTGCAACGATAGGGCTTTGTTGTGAAGGGCTTTAAATCCTTGAATCGAGGGATCAAAGCTGGAGAAGTGTCCTGAAGCATCGGACTCAATCGCACGGTCATACTGCGCGACTGCCCCTGCATCATCTCCTTGCGATGCAAGGAACTGCCCACAAAGAAAGTGAAGTTCTGGGTCTGAGTCAAAGTGCGCAAGGGCTTCTTCAATTGCTTGCCGCGCCTGCTCCGAAAGACCTAACCTCACGAGCGAGCCGATGAGCAGCGCGTACGCCTTCCTCACGTGACTTTCTTGGATTGGCGACACTTCGATACATCTTGTCAGCCAAGATACCGCCGCTTCGTGATTGCCATGAAAATGCTCTGTCATCCCAAGATTGAAGAGCACAAACGGATGATCAGGTCTGTCATGCAGGTCTAGTTTGAGAAGAGTGTCATCACGGTCCCTCTTTCTTGCTTGGCCTTCCGGACTCGTATCGTATCCCGTATGGAGAACGCGAGCGGGAAGACGGACGATGTTTTGGTGAGGAAGACCTAGTTCTACCGATCTGCGCCGAAGGCTCGGCAGGATTTGCTCGTGAATCCGGCCCTCCCATTCCAATCCCGGCAAATTGCGAAACACCTTCACATGATCGACCGAAGTACCGATTCCGTCGTGCTCGACAAACTGAACTGGCACAACGAAACCGAGTACCTCCGGCGATGCCCCGAGCACTGCTTCAAGGATCACTTCTCCTGATTGGAGTGGGAGTGTGTCGTCGGCATCAAGCCACATGATCCAGTCTCCAGTTGCCTGCTTCATCGACGCAGTTCGCGCAGCCGAAAAGTCCTCACACCAAACAAAATCTGAGACATGAGCGCCAAATGATTGGGCAATCTCCTTCGTACGGTCAGTTGAACCAGTATCAAGCACAAAGACCTCTTTGAAGAACGGTGTCGAAGAGCGTAGGCAATCCGAAAGAACTCGCTCTTCGTTTTTCACGATCATGCAGAGTGAGATATTTGCGGCTTTCGCTTTCCTAGTGGCAACCTGAAGCCGTTTGTCCGGGTTCTTAGCCTGGTCAAATGATATTCTCTCTGGCGCAGTGCCGCTGAGGTGAGACGTGAATCCTAAGGAAATATCATCGCGCCATTTTGCGAAGAACTTTGCTTCGTTTGTTTTGAGAAGGCTTTGGGTCGCCGAGTGAGATGGATCTACCGAAGCAAACGTTTGAGACCCGATGTGATGAACGAATGCTGTTCGGCAGATGAGCAATCTGTATCCACCTCGCCTAAGACGATACGAAAGATCATTGTCCTCAAACATACCGATGCCAAAAGACTCATCAAACGGACCAACCTGATCCAGGATCTCCCGTTTCACCATCAGGCAAAAACCGACGAGCATATCGGTCTCCTCAGTCTGAGGCTCGAGACACGCCAGTTGGCGGGCGAACATATCAATGTTGTCTCGCGCGGTATAGGTCACTTCGATTCTTTGAAAGTGACCACAATTGTTACTAACAGGCCCCGCAGCGGCCACATCCGCCGAGGAACTAATGGCATCTAGCATCCTGCCAAGCGCTGTGCTCGAAACAATGGTGTCGTCGTTTAAGAACAACACGAACTTTGACAAGCAGCTTTCCGCGCCAAGGTTGCTCGCCTTGGCAAATCCGAGATTACTTTCAGACCGGATAAGGGTGACGCCGGTAGGCACTGAGATGGGCGGCTGACTTCCGTTATCCACCACGATGATCTCCTGCGGTCTAACTTCTGAGTTGACAAGCGATCTCAGGCAATCATTTAGTTGTACTTGACCGTTGAACGTGGGGATAACCACTCCGATATCGCCAGTAGAATGCTCGGTCTGATGTGCTGATGAATCCATACCCAGTGCCTTCAAGATTTCATTCGGCGGCAGTTTGTACTCGGCAAATTGATACGCTCCGGGATGTGTCGGATGCAAATTGCGCATCAGTGGGTTTTGGTCAAAGGCTTTCCAAACCCCGTTCCACCAATTTGGAACAATCTCATCTCGGTGACTCCAGGTTGTGATCTTCTTCCAGATTCGCTCATCACCTCCTGCATAGCTGAAATGATGGATGATCCCATGCTCTGAAGTGAGCAATAGCGGAGTGCCCCCGGTGAACTCTCTAATGTGAACATGCGAGACGCACGCAAGGTTAATGAGTACGCAAGGCTTAAACGGCTCTCTCGGCCGGATAACGTATTCGGGTGATTTCCAGTATGTATCCCATTCGACGTGCACTCTGTCCGCTGCGTTAGACTCGGCAATGGCTTTGAGCTTCTCGAGCAGTTTTGGCTCGAGGATCTCATCTGAATCGATGGTTAGGCAGTAATTCCATCCTGCGTCTTTCAGATACTGGTAGGCAAATCTGCGGTGCGAAGTCTCGTCCGGCCATGAGCCCTCGATGACGAGCGCGCCCTCTGCCGCCGAGATACGCGCCGTTTCCGTGACGTCATGCTCTGCACCTTGCCAATCTAAAGAACTGAGGAAGACAAATTTGGGAACTTCACCCAGAGATTTCAGAGTCGCCGCGAGAAACTTGTGGTCCGTGTGAACGCAGATGGCAGCACAAAGTTGCATTACGGAAGACAGTATAAGACGATTTTGATCTTTTTGGTTTTCGTGGACTCGCTTTTTCGTGCTGGTTCGATTAGCACGGCCGCGTGTCCCACAACTGACTCTCAAGTTCGCCCGGTTTCAGACAGCAATGCAACGTAAAGGAAGTTCAGGATGTGGCTTGGCAGTTTCCCGACGTGGCCTTGAAAGAGAGGATTTCAGTGTGATAGTTAGCTGGATATTTTTTGCAACTCAGGCCCTTCTTGTAAAAACTAGAAGACTCATCGCTATAACCGGCCCATCTCTTCTTCTGTACCTTCGCGTACGGATCCCTGAACGGTAGTTCGAAGATCATCAACTAAGCTCCACCAAATTTGATTATCAGGGTAAAAATCGTCGCTTTTCGGGCTTTGGGAGCTTGTTTCTCCCGGTTCGAAGGTGACGATTTTGTGTATGATCGGGTCAACAGTAAACCTGAGAGTCGAGCCGTCCCACGTGTGGTTTCCGCCGAGAGACTTCAGCACTTCGCGCCGGAATTGGCTGTTACCGAACATGTACATACTCGCTTTCACGCCTGCGTCGAGCTTTGTCTTGAGCACTTCCAAGGCAACCGCCTCGCGGTTTGATGCGGCGCTCAGCGCGGATTCCTTGGAGTGAATGCTCTCCTCCATTTGCCCCTTCATCCGTAGATACGTTTCCTTTTCGACGTCGCCATCGATGTACTTGAGAGTCAAAGAATCCAAGCGGCGTTTCTCTTCTTGGATGGTGCTTGCGAGTTGGGATTGCGTCAGCGCTAAGTCACCAGACTCACTGAGTGCGGCACTCTGCACCGCTTCAAGGCACCACTTGGCGAACGAGTCCGAAAAGGAGTTGTCCTTTGCGAAGGACTGAGCCTTCACTGAAAGCAGATCCTGGTCAATGCTCTTTCGAACACATCCTTTAGAGCCTGAGCAGTGATAGTAGGAGTAAGTGATTGTCTCGCCGGTGGTGGCGAGCTTTTTTGTTTTCCGTTCGTGTACCACGGCCGCACCGCAGATTCCACAGCTAAACACGCTTGCAAAGGCTGGGACCTCCCTCGTACGAACCGCGCCGTTTCCGAGTCGACCAATGACGATCTGAGCGAGTTCAAACTCTCCCTCCGAAACGATCGCAGGTTGCCTTCCGGGCAGAACCTGCCCCTTGTAGTGAAGCCTTCCGCAATAGAACGGGTTCCTGAATAGTTTGTGGAGTCCAGCAAGCGTAATTGGAGTTCCTCTGACGCTTTTGCGCTTGTTCGTCAGGCCGAGCTTGATGAGCTCCCGGTGAATTTCGGCGATTGAATGCGCTCCCGTCAGAAGCATCTCCCAACCCTTGCGAATGATCGGGGCTCTCACAGGATCAAGATCGATTTCTCTGGTCTCCCAGTTGTTGAGGTAGCCGAGGGGTGCTTGTCCGGGTTTCCAGCCTTTGGCGGCCTTACTATCCATTCCGCGACGGACGTTCTTTCTTAGGTCGTGAATGTAGCTGGTAGCGACTCCGTTCTCAATTGCGAGCAAAAGGACGTTGTCCTCGGACCGGAACGTTCGCTCCGGTGTTTTGATGATCTGCAATTTTCCTGAGGCGAGGAGGTGAGCGAGCTGACCACCGTCAACGAGATTGCGCGTAAGCCGGTTGATCTGCCACGTGAGAATTCCCTCGATCTTCTCGTCCTGAATCAGATTCATCAGCGCTTGGAAGCCTGGTCTCGTTCCTGGTTCCTTCGCGGATTTCGACTCGGATATCACTTCGACGATGTTGTATCCTTCCCGTCTTGCGATGTCGTGGAGAATCTGAAGCTGATCCCCCAGACTCTGAACCTGGCGGTCTTCGCTCTCGGTCGATTTCCTCGCATAGATGGCGATACGCATAGTGCTTGATGAAATAGAGATGAAGTAGGCGAGTGGCAGTGACGGTTGCTTCACCCTCATCTAAAACGATTCCAAGCTCAGACGCAACAAGCGCCTGAAGCTTCTGGATGTCGGGTTTTGTCGGTGATGGTAGCCACATAAATCGCAGGCTACAACTAGACCAGCGGGCAGAAAACTTGCCCTTGCCCTGCGCAAACTTTGCGTAAATGCAAATGCACTTGATCTCCGCTGGACCCGGTATGAGATCTTGGTGTCATGTTACATCCACCACCACAGCAGGGCTACGGCCCGGTCATCAACCGCATTGCGGACGTAATGGCTCACCTCGACAGATATATGTTCAAAGGAACGGCTCGGCTCGCTGAAGATGCCAGAGTCAATCCCTCAACCATCTCCCGGATTCTTAACAACCAACTTAACCCTTCGTTCGCACTCGTGGCGCGTATCACCGCCGCCATTGAATCCGAATTCGGCATCCAAATCGATCCACGTAACCTCGTCGCCGAGAACGGCGACTTTCTGACTCCATTTACCTGCGACCTGATGGCATGCAACGGATGCTTGCCGGAATCTGCGCTTGATGAGTTTGGCGACCTCAAGCCCGCATTCGCCGATATTTCGAGAGGTAAATGGGTTACATCTCGCTACCCAAAGGGCCTTGTCCCAGAAAGGAATTCCCGATGACCACCACTCCAATCATGAAAATGTTGCAGACAGCATCACTTCATTCTCTGCTCATGATGACCAGCAAGGCACTCAGCCGCTCTGGGTTTGGAGATGTACAGATTCTAGATCGCAGGGAAGCGAAGCAGAAATCCCGCCACGGTGGGCACGAACTGCTCTGCGTAACCACCATCGGTGGTATTCCCGTACGAATAGTTGTTAAGGTGATCCGCGATACCTTTCGGGTTCGCATGTTTGATGAACTAGCTGGAGTCGTTCTGAGGCAGAACGCTGACATGGGAATCCTCATCTCACCGCATCAAGGTAATGAAATCGGGATGAGATGGCAACCGCAATACCGACCACTCAAGATTTACTCGATGGACGGCCATGCCCTCTCTCGTATGATCTCACGTTCTCGCATCGGAACGAAAGACGGTCTCACTCCGGACTACCATTTCCTAGGGGAGCTTGAGGAAATGGGGTCGCGTGTTCGGTCCTTCATGAACCGGGAGGAGGCGTATGCCTCATGATCCCGCTGTCGAACTTGCCAAGGAACTGCACCTGCTCGGAGTAAGCAACGCCGGTGTCGTAGAGCTACTCACTCAGTATCCCCACGACAGAATCCGGAAGCAGCTCGACTATTTGCCACACCGAAAGGCAAAGCGCCCGGAGGCGATCATCATCGAGGCCGTTCGCAATAACTACTCAGCTCCGAAAACCTACTTCGAACACTACTATGCCAAGAATACGAGTTCTCATCCCCAACCTCGCCCACTCGTGGACAAAGGTGCCAAACATCCTAATCGACAAACTAATGCCGGATCTGAAGGATACGGAGCTGAGGGTGCTCCTCCTGATGATTCGTCAGACGAATGGCTACGGTCGGGAGGGCAGAGCTGTGATCTTGCCATACCACCAGCTAACCAAACGAACGGGCAGAGCGAGTGAGGCGGTTTCGCTTGCGCTAAAGTCACTCGCGACTCGTGGACTTATCCACAAACCCAAATCGAACAAGCAAACGAGTAATGGTTAGGCGAAATTTGAGAGGCTGCTAACCGAAGGACAATAAACAAAGAAAGGATATTAAAGAACAACGCCAGGGTCCCTCAGTTATCCACACACCTCATGTAAATGAGGATAGTCATGAACAAGAGGGTCGGACAATGGGCTCCGTTCACCTCAGGTTGAAGAACCCCGCACAGGCTTGTGCGGGGTTCTGTGCTACCCACTGTGCTAGGCAAACGGTCCACAAAACCGCAAAACAGGGCGGGAGGGCGGGTTACTTAGGACTTGAGGATTAGCGAAGTTGCACTGAGGTTGGCGAGTCTCTGGTGATGAAGGTTGGATCGCTGCTCCGCGACTTTTGATACAACTCGGTACGCTTCAAGCGCCTGGCTAAGGTTGCCGTCCATTTCGTGGATTTTGGCAATTGTGAGCTCACTCTTTTCCCAGAGGTCTGATCCTTCCGGAATACCTTCCTTTCTCAATTCAAGGACTGAATCTTCAGCGTTTGCGGGTTGACCGATAGCCGCAAAGAGTCTCGCCTTCGCCTCGATCCCATATCGGTAGAACATCTCATCGGCACCCTTATCAATGGAGCTTTCTAAGAGATCCAGCACTTTGGATGAGCTGCGTTCAACTCCACCTCTGACCTCACTTTTTGCAAGTTGCTTGATCGTGTAGATTGCAATATCCCGTTCGGCGGTGGCGGCAGCCCTAGTCCACTCCGCACTCCGACCCTGGGACAGCGCTAGCGAGTGAACTTCCCCAAGAAGCTCGAACACTTCGTCGCTGGACTGCCCTCCAAGTGCCTGTAGAACGATGGCTTTGTGCCACCTCGAAAGGAAATACATGTCCAGTCGTCCAGTAGCTACGGCTGCCTCGGCAAGAATAGTAACGTTGGCCGCCGCTTTTGCCGTGTTGCCAGCTCTTAGAGCGCATTGAATGACCTGAGTGGTGAGATCCAGCCACTCGTTCCCCGAGTCGATCACAAGTGAATCTCGTCGCTTCTGTGCCAACTCGATTGCCTTTGGCGTTAGTCCTTCAGCGTTGAGCTGATGAATGCGGTGAATGACTCCGGCGTGAGATAGTTCCTCTTCGGGACTCTCCTGGCCGTGCACGAACTCTCGCAACCAAGCCCTCTCAATAACCGCGCAATATCTTGTATTCCTGAAGGCAAAGAGGATCTTTTCGAGTGTCTCGGGACCCACAATCTCCGGACCGGAAATGATTTGGGAAATGCGCCCTCTACTGACTCCCAACTGACGAGCAAACTCGACGTTGGAGCCAAATTGCGCCTTGATTGACTGACGAAGTGACTCGCCAAACGTGAGATGTTTAGCAACCTCTAAACAACTGGGCGACCCTTCGATCTTGCTCAACGATTTCCTCCAATCTGAGTTTACGATGGAACTTTGGAAAACTGTCCTCGAAAACCTCGTAATCCGGGCTTTGAACTCAAGGTTAGAAAAGCCTGCTTCTCAGATTCCCGCGAAGTTGAACTGCCTCGGTCTCACCCTTCCAGACGGTGAGGCTTTTGAGATTAGTAGTGCCGATCTCTCTCGACATGCGTACATCCTAGGTGCGACCGGCTGTGGAAAGACCAGTCTGATCTTGAAGTTGATCGAGCAGGATATTCGAAACGGAAAGTCGATTGCTGTGATCGATCTGCGTGGTGATCTGATCGCGGGTTCGATCAGCATTTGCGCAAACCTCCAAGTTCCATTTGACCGGGTGAAACTCCTAGACCTTCGTGAACCGAAACGAGTCGCCGGCTTTAATCCGCTTTCGGGTCCTGGCGAAGCCCACATCCGCGCCCTTCACGTCTTGGACGTCCTGCAGTCGGAATCGGAGTCTTGGGGGGTTCAGCTCGAAGAGTCACTGCGTAACGCCTTACTCCTCCTCACGGAAGCAACAGCCCCACTCACTGCTCTAGAACGTGTCTTCTTGGACGAAGCTTTCCGCAATGGTTTGTTGCATCAATGCACAGACGACTCCGTGATTGGCTTCTGGAGCCGGTACGCCGCCCTTAGCGAAGATCGTCAGCAGGCATGGGCACTGCCAGTGCTCAACAAAGTGACTCCGCTGATGGCGGCTCGTGCGCTTCGAGAGTCTCTTGGATCCGAATCGCCAATTGATCTTCGAGCAACTTTGTCCAAACCTGGGCAAATCCTTTTGGTCTCGCTTGCAGTTGATGAACTACACCGATCTGGACGAATGCTCGGAAGCCTCGTTGTTTCTTCGATTTCACGTGAGATGATGTCGCGGGTGAACGTACCCGAGAAGAATCGGAATCCGGTCAGGCTGTACGTTGACGAGTTTGAAAATATGGCGAGCGATAGCTTTGAAGGTCTCATTGCCGAAGGGCGTCGATTCGGACTTACACTTGTCTTGTCACACCAAACGCTCACCCAGCTTCCGCCGAAGTTGCGCTCAGTGATCCGTAACAACGTGGGCCTGCAAATGCTCTTCCAATGTGGCTACGAGGATGCCCGGCAACTCGCCCGTGAGTTACCACCGGAATTGGAATCCTACAGTCTTCGCGCTTTGGAAGTCGGTCAGGCATTTGTTATGGATCGGACTGGTAAAGCTAGACTCATTCAGTTCAATCCACCGCCCAAACCCGCTCCGAAACTCATTCACGCAACATACCGCGAGTCCCTTCTCAAACGACTGCCTCCAAATCGAGTTCAAAAAACCACCTCTAGCCAAACTCCGCCGAAAAGCCAAATCACGGGACTGGAGGATTGGGCTTGAAGTTGACTGCAAGGGATTTGGAACTCATTCGTGACGTTGCTCTAAGCCATGTCCTTTCACGAGATCAAGTCATTCGCATTGGATATTTCACTTCGATTTCACGCGCGAATCGTCGTCTTACCGCCCTCAAGGAGGAGGGCTACTTGCGCATATACGACTCACCGTTCGCCGGTCAGCGGATCTATTGGATTGGCCGTCATTCTCTTCCGTATCTCGGTGTAGATATTCAAAAGCTTGTTGGTGGCCGAGTCGGTAGCCCACGGTTTTTGCGACATTCCCTGGCGGTAACTGAGGTGAGATTGGCACTCCTAAAACAAGGCGCAACCGCATGGCGGTATGAATCCGAGTTGTGGCGCAAGTTCAAGGTTCAGGGAGTCAACTATGAAGTTCGCCCGGACGGAAGCGTTCGCAACGGGCAAATTTCGACGTTCATTGAAGTTGACATGGGGAATGTATCGCCGAGTAAATTTGAAGCCAAAATTGACGCTTACAGAGCCATTCAGAGGGGTTCGAATGTCAAGTTCAACCTACTTATAGTCGCCCCTACGAAGTCCCGATTGAACATCTTGATGAAAGGTGAAGCTGAAGGGCTCGAGACTTCTGTTTCAACATTCGATGAACTTGGGATTACGTTTCCTGGAGCTTGGTCATGATCCAGTGCTTGAAGTGCAATCGAGTCTGGCCAAGTGGAACGGTTTGGTGCGGAATCTGCAAGGCGACGCTTGGGGTCAGACTGTGCCCAGATGGACACCCAAATCAACCTATTTGCAGCTGCTGCTCAACCTGCGGGAAAGCTCCGTTGAGCACTTACTGCCCGTGCAGGAGTCTTAAAGTGCTGTTTAGAACAGGATCAGGATTCATCCTACTCTTGTGCATTCCATTTCTCTGGCACATGCTCAGCTGCTACGCACTGCCTTTACTCCAATCTTTGTTGATTGCGGCAGTTAAGGTGTTTGCTGTGAGTGTTATCCTTGGATCGCTCGGTGGCATAAATGTGAGGCAAACAGTTTTCAGTGCCTGGAGACGTTTCTTCGAACTCGCATTCAAAGGCTTGCGACTGCTTGCGAAGCGATTGTTTGCAGATTGAATAGTGCTATTTGTTGCGAGAACTCTAAGATCTTGCCTTGTCGATTTCGCAAACACGACTCTAATTATGGGTCCCATTGAAGTTCACAGGTGAGATGCAACGGCCTACTTACCACGTCCAGATGTGTAAATATGTCTACAAACATGTTATCTTGGGCTTCAAAGTTTGTAGAATTTAGTCACACTTGGAAACGCTCTCTTTCCAGACTGGCGGTCACCTATGAAATTACGACGACTCAAGATCAGAAACTTTCGATGCTTCAAGGATGAGATCGAGGTTCTCTTCGATGATCTTACAGTTCTGGTGGGAAAAAATGACGTGGGTAAATCCACAATCCTCGACGCTCTGGATATCTTCCTAAATGACGGCGTACCAGATAAGCATGATGCTTCAAAGGGTGGGGTTGCAGCCGACATGGCCATCACTCTGGAGTTTGAAGATTTACCGGAAGAGCTCGTCGTCGACCAAACCGCAAACACCACTTTGGAAAGCGAATACCTGCTCAACTCAGATGGCTTTTTGGAGATTGAAAAGCTTTACAATGGCAGTCTAGCGACTCCTAAATGCACGCGTGTTAGCGTAAACGCAGTCCATCCTCGCCTCCCGAGCGTTATTGATCTTCTACGTCTGAACAACAGTTCCTTGAGGCAGAAGGCAGCTGATCTGGAGGTTCCAATGGACGGAGTTGATCAACGAGTAAATGCTGAAATACGGAAGGCAATTCGCACGCACCTCGACGACCTTCAGTTGACAGAAGGACCGGTTGTAATGGTTGAAGGAGAAAGTAGCGATAATGGCAGCAATGTCTGGAAGGGACTTCAAGCACAACTTCCCGCTTTTGCACTTTTCAAGAGTGACCGAGCAAGCACCGATCAAGACGCCGAAGCCCAAGACCCCCTCAAGCATGCGATCAAGGAAGCTGTAAAGCAAAAGCAAGCGGAGCTTGATATTGTGTTCGCCCATGTTAAGCAGCAGGTTCAAGAAATTGCAGACCTGACTCTGGCGAAGTTGTCAGAGATGGATCCGACGATTGCCGCTACATTTAAACCGCAGTTTTCCAACCCAAACTGGGCGACAATATTCAAGGCAAGCATTACTGGTGATGAGGACGTTCCACTGAATAAACGTGGGAGCGGCGTTCGCCGACTCGTACTCCTAAACTTTTTTAGAGCAAAGGTCGAACAAGCCAAGAAGGACAAGGCAAAGATGAACGTTTTATACGCGGTTGAGGAACCTGAAACTAGCCAGCATCCAGACAATCAGAGAATGCTCATGAGTGCTCTTCAGCAACTTGTTGGGAACGATCAAGTGATTGCAACTACCCATACTCCAATGCTGGCTCGTGGCGTAAATCAGGAAAACTTACGCTTTATCAAAAAGTTAGATGACGGTACTAGGGCAATCATGCATTGCGATAACGATGCGACTCGAAAAGAGATCGCCCAGACTCTCGGAATTCTGCCTGACAATTCCGTCAAAGTTTTCATTGGCGTCGAGGGACAAACAGACGTGACGTATTTGAAGCGACTTTCCAACATTTTTAAAGAAGGCGGTGAGGATGTGCCTGATTTGGAGGATTTGGAGACCAAGGGAGAAATCATTTTTATGATCCTTAGCGGCTCAAACCTTGCTTACTGGGCGCACAAGAACCCACTAGCGCCTCTTGAGCGACCTGAATTTCACTTATATGACAGGGATACCACCCCGCCAGATGATCCGAAGTACAAGAAATTCATGGACGAAGTCAATGGACGTAACAATTGCAACGCAGTGTGCACGAGTCGCCGAGAAATCGAAAACTATATTCATCACGAAGCAATCAACGAAGCCTTGAACGACCTGGGACTTCCAGCCGCCTATGCGGCTCCAGTTGATCGATTCGAAGATGTGCCAGGTACGTTGATAACGTTCGCCAATCCTCACGCTCCTACAAGTTCCAAATGGAGCGACCGTAAAGCGAAAGAGTTTTTAGGCTCTAACGCACTCTCCAAAATGACGAAACATCGATTTGATCAGATTGGGGCTACTCAAGAGATCAAACAATGGTTCGACGCCATCAAGGCGCACCTGTAGTTACCGATTTCACGGAAGACGAATCGCTCGAATCCAACTCTTGAATCCGTTGGACCAAAAGGCTGGTGAACTTAGCCATCTGCAACGCTCCCATCGAATACAAAACATTATTTACAAATCATTGAAAGCGATCTTTCTCACCATCGACGGGCCGAACGCCTCAGGCAAAACGACTGTAGCAACTGATGTTGTGAAGCTCGCACTTTCCAACAACCTATCGGTGGTCGGCACTCGCGAGCCGTCCGATGGACTCGTCGGAACGTTTCTCCGCAGCCATGCCGACCATTTCTCGGGAAACTGCCTGGCTCATTTGGTTGCTGCGGATCGTCAAGATCATTTATCTAAACGAATCATCCCGGCCGGTGCTAGTTCAGACTTAGTGGTCAGTGCGAGATACATCGAATCGTCACTAGTTTTGCAGGGTTTGGATGGCCTATCCTTCGAGACTATTTGGAGCATGAATTCCCCAATACTAAGGCCAGATATTAGCATCCTACTTTTGCCAAATGCCCAGGCTCTCACTGAGCGCCTGAATTTGAGAGCTCATCTGTCGAGGCACGAACGAGATTTCACCCCCCAGGATGAGCTTAATGGCTATCACGCTGCTCAGGAATTTCTAGCGCGAAAGGGATTTAACTATCACATTTTCGACTCAAGCGTATTCAGCGCAAGCCAGATAGCTGCATTTGTATTTGAGTTAGTTCAAGCGAGCCTTTTGCAAAAGCATAATTCTTGAGAGCGCTGCCCTTATTTCAGGCAGCGGAACCTCTGAAAACTGCAAATTGACCGAAAAATTAAACTCATCTCTGTCTAAAAGTGCCGAAACTTCACCCGAGCCGGTCAGGTCTACGTGCTCGTACTTTAACAGGTCTTGCTCTGTTGCGATCTTGGACTGGATTATTCTATGCCACTCTCGAGTTCCGGGGTAGGGTCGAAATTCAAAGACGCTACACCGGAATTTGCCCTTATGTCGATCCGCAATATTCCAGCATTCCTCGACAAGCGAAATGGTTTCTGAGAGATCCTTTGCCGATTCACCAGGAAAGCCCATAATGAAATATCCTTTTACGGAGATCCCATGACGCATTAGTTTAGCAACGACATCGGTGATCATGGACCTTGACAAGCGCTTGTCAATATACGCGAGCATACTGTCACTACCGGACTCGATTCCAAGTGCGACCTCACGACATCCAGCTTGAACCAGTAGATTCAGTAGAGCAGAATCAGCTTTGGCTAGAGTGTTAATTCTCCCTGTCGCGTCCCAAACAAACGAGCTCGGTATGCCGCGTTCCACGAGTCTTGGAAGCATTCGATTCATAAATCCTAAGTTTGCAAGAAACAGATCGTCTACAAATCGAACTGCGGATACGTCGTACAGCTCTCGACATTCGAGCATTTCGTCGATGATGTTGTCGGGATCACGAGTCCGAATTGTTATGTCGGGATTGGCACTCTTTGCAGCGCCACAGAAGCTACATTCGTATGGGCACCCCCGTGAGCCGACGAAATTCGCCTCCAGACGTCCATCATCTGCTAGGTATGGGTCTTGAGTTAGAAACGTCCGATCCACAAATGGCAAGTTGTTGATGTCAGGGGCAGTCCAGTATTTTGTGTTCACGCCTGAGGTTGATGCAGGATCACTACGTAAAACTATTTCTCCTTCACGAAACCAGACACCCGGTAGCCACTTGCGTGAATCATGGCTATGCAGCAGCTCGGAGACGATGTACTCACCTTCTCCCAGTACGAGCGCATCCACTCGTGGAAACCCAGGATCGGCACATATTTGAGCTGGCATGGCCTTTGCATGATGCCCGCCGAGAAGTATATTGATCCGTGGATCGAGCTCGGTAGCGGTCGCCCTCGCTAACGCGTAGGTTGGAGCTAGAAGGTTAAATCCCGCCCAGCGTGGAGAAAGTTTGTTGACAATCTGAGCGACAGTCTTAGGACCCATTGACTCTGCTTCAGCGTCAAGTACCCCTATGTTTAAGCCTTGAGTTTTAGCGTAAGTTGCAATATAACCGAGTCCGAGCACGGGGAGCGTGAAGTCATTAAACTTCTCTTGGTGATCGTAGTCCTTAAGGGGCGAATTTATTAGGATCGCATCAACCGCTCGCTTTGGGTCTAAACCTTTTACTGCATCAAGTTGGCTGCTCATTTCCAAGTGCGTTTCCTATAAGTTCTACGATCATATTACAGAAAACGTCCTTTTGTTGTCTTTTGTAAACTTGAATGTATGACGGATGGTGAATCCAAGAAATGTAACAACCCAGATCACTGTCAAAGTGAATATCAGGGCAGTCACCAAGTGAGGGGCGGACAAGTTTTACGTTGCTCGCTTTCTGATATGATTCAGCAACTAAACTTCCGAGCAACAACACAAGCTTCGGTCGAACCGAAATAATGTCTTGCATACGAACCCTCCAGCCTGCTTCGAGTTCTACGGCTGAAGGATAGCGAAGTCTTTTGCCTTCTAGGGGGGCAAAGTCAACTACGTTGGTTCTGCCAAATTTGAGGTTAGGAATGCGTTCTTCGATCGTCGCCAACAGAGCCCCAGATAGAGTGGTTGGTAGCAGAGCCTGGTCAGAGCCCTCCATGCCCGGTTTCTGTGAGAGACCTATCCAGACAACATCGGGAACTTGCTCCAGGGCCAAAGTGGGGGTCGATGATGTTTCGGCCAGCATTTAGGGCATTGTACAGGCAAAATACGGTTTCTGAAACCTAGACAAGCGTCGGCGTCGGCCGTTGTTCTGGCGGCGACATAAGGTATTTGCATCCAATGCTCTCAGGTTTGCGACACGAGAGTTCCACCAAAGCTGGGTCGATGAGCTCCTTCCGATTAAAATCACCGCAAGCGGATGGGCACTAGCTAGAGAAAGACTGGCGCTACAATAATTAGGACGCAAAGACTCAATCGAGGGGTATGCGTGCTCGAATTGTGCATTCGATCTGAAAAGAATAGGTGGTCTCTCAATAGGTCTCTCAATGGCCAGCGAAATCTGGAGACGTCCAGAGACGTCGGTAGATTCAATTCAGAGTTTTTCAACCTATTTTTCTTCAGTCCTAAGGAGTGAGCCGGGGGTTCGAATCCCTCCGGGGCCGCCATATGAACATATGTCCAAACGTTTCGTCGCTCGACGGTTTGTATCGATCGTTTTGTGAGAAGTGACCCTTTGAGGTGCGTTAGAACTAGCCTCCCAGTGTTGGTTCACATGGGAGGCAGGAATCAGGTCTGAGAGGTCCGTTCGGCGGGCTGACCCGCTTCTCCCATGTAGTCGGTTCCATCGTAGTCGAGCCATTCAAGGAGAGCTTTGATGCTACTTCGCGCTAAGCAAATAGACGTATCTGCGGCTCCGTAATAAATGAAAAGCGTATCATGATCGTCTCCAACTGTCACTCCACACGGAAAAACGACGTTTGGTACGTCTCCAACAGTCTCATAGGATTCTTCTGGACCAAAAATCCAAGATTGACTTCGTTTCAAACAAATTGCAGGATTCTCTAGGTCAAAGAGTGCGAGTCCGATCCGATAGAGTGATCCGGACGCCGTGCTACGGACTCCGTGGTAGATTACGAGCCACCCGCGATCTGTTTCGATTGGAGGTGGACCGAGCCCGATTTTGTTTGCGTCCCACCATGCTCCTCGTCGGGCCGGAAGCAAAACCGCATGTCCACCCCAGTTTCTGAGGTCCGGTGATACTGAAAGCCACAAATGAGCACCGAGCGAGGTAGACGGACGATGGATCAAAAGAAACTCCCCGCCAAAGCGCCTTGGGAATACTGCTGAATCCTTGTCGTCAGCTTGCATTACAAGACCCAGTCTGTCGAAGACCTTAAAGTCCTTTGTTGTGGCGAGAGATACTCCCGGTCCAGTTTTTCCAAATGCTGTGTAAGCAATCAGATACTCTTCGATCTCGGGGAGATACGTAATGCGAGGGTCCTCGATACCCCAGAGTTCTTCTGGATGCTGGTCTGGATCTGACTCAAACGACGGTATCGGCGAGACGGTCCACTGATCTACACCATTGGGCGATGTGGCTACATTGAGGTGTGAAATCCCCCGTCGATCCTCAACTCGGCATAGTAGCAGCGTGCTTCCGTCGGGCAGTCGGGTGGCACCGGGATTGAAAACACTATGTGCAGGGTATGGCCAATGCGCCGCCGTCAGAATGGGGTTATTTTCCGATCGAACGAATAGGTTAGGGTAATGATGATGTTTGATTAGGTGTTTCCTAGTTTTTGTTGGTTCTTGGATCCTTCGATCGCTATTCGAAGTTCTGTTGATGCCGTGAGGTATGCCAAGGTGGATTCTGCACCCTGGTTTCGGTTGACGCCGCTTCGCAGAAGTCCGTCATAACAGCCCCCGTATTCCGGGTTGACCAACGTCAAGCCAAGAACATTGCGCCCAAGAAACCACTCAAAGCAACGAGTGGCTTCCGCAAGGAATTGAGATTGTCCGGAAACCTCGTAGGCTGTGAGGCAGGCAGACACAGTACTAGCAGCCTCGATCGGCTGTTGGTCGAATTGAATTGTTCCGAAATCGGAGGGTCCTGCGCCATGGGATCCAACCGGAGCGAAATCCCCATCTTTCGTCGTTTGCCGAGCAAGCAACCATTTTAGTGAGGCAAGGCCATCGGCGAGCATTTTTCCGTTGTTGAGCATGTAGCCAGCCTGAATCATTGCTTGTGGAATACGAGCGTTTGCGTACGCTAAACGAGGCTCGATCCACATCCAATCGAGGCATGCGTTTCGTTGAAACAAGTCATGCAGCCGGCCGGCCATAGTTTCCAGCAGGCACAGTGCGGACTTTTGATTGGGTTGACTTTGCAGGAGAGCCGCCGATCCGAGGATGAGATAAGCCCAGGTTCTGGGGCTACGTGATTGGTTTAGGGGCTCTATCGCCGACAAAAAGAGCTTTGAGGCAAATACGGCGCGCTCCGAGCAAGGACAGCGCTTCGATGTCTCTCCAAGCGCCCAGATTGTTCGTCCTTGGGAATCTTCTGACCCAGCCTCTTCCAGCCAGTGTCGTTGAAAGTTCATAAAATTGCGGAAACGTCCAGTCTCTTCGTTGAACGAGTCCGCTACGAATGAAAGGTATCGAGACTGCAACCTTTCGAGTTTTTCATTGGGGCCATCTCGTGATTCGCGTAAGAGAGTGAAAATGAGAGCACGGGCGTTGTCGTCCACACAGTACCCTTCGCTACGGTTTGCGGTTGTGAATGTCGCATGTTGAAGAATCCCGGTGTCGTCGGTAAGTGTTTCTAGATGTGACAGACTGGGTTCTGAGCGTAAGCATCCACACTCGGGATCGATAACGGATACCGCGAGCTTCGGCGTGTACTCTTGAATTGCCTGCTGGAATGATTTGAAATACAGTTGGCCGACCTGCTCCCAGTGCATTTGGGCACCGTAGCCGAGGGCCCGATCGGCAATTTCGACTTGTTGCTCAGGTTTAGCACAGCATCTCAAAACGGCCTCTGCAATCGCCTGAGGGTCTCGGAAAGGCACGAGAACTCCTCTTCCATCCGCCAAAACCTCCTTCGCATATTCGTAGGGAGTAGAAATGACAACCTTACCGGCACCCATTGAGTAGGCAAGCGTCCCTGATGTTATCTGCATTGGATTGAGATAAGGGGTGATGTAGAAATCGGTTGCCGACAAGTACTCAATCAGCTTTTCGAGAGGCACGAATTCATCTACAAACTCGACGTGTTGCGCTACGCCCAGCTCATCTGCGAGCGCAATAAGGCTTTGGCGATATGATTCGCCCGCGGTAGCTTTGACGTGGGGATGCGTTGCCCCTACGATTAGGTACCTCACGCCTGGGTGGTCGGCAGCCAACCTCGGTAGGGAGAGGATCACATTCTCAATCCCTTTGTCGGGAGACAAAAGACCAAACGTGAGAAGAATAGGTCCATTACTGTCCATCTCACCTCGGAGGGCCTGGCCTGCTCCAGGTGGAATAACCGGGATTCCGTGGTGGATGCAATCCACTTTATCGGGATTCACTCCGTGAATCTCGGAGAGCAAATCTTGCGCGGTGCGGCTCATGACAACAAGCCGGGTCGAAAGCTCAATGATCTGGTCGAGGATTTCCCTTTGATCATCGCTCGGGCATCGCAAGATCGTATGTAAGGTTGTGACAACAGGTCGATTTACTTTTCGCAATAGATCGATAAGGTAGCTGCCACATGTGCCTCCGAAGATTCCATATTCATGCTGGATGGACAACACCTCCACTTCGGAGCGATTCAACGCTTCGGCGGCCAGCGAATAGGCTTTATGATCGCAAACTGGAATTTGGGCAAAAACATCTGGTGGATAATCGTATTGTTCATCCGACATCGCAATTACCCCAACTTGTGCATCCGGAGCTGCGAGCCTGACCGCAGCCGCGAGGTCGGTGGTGAAGGTAGCAATTCCACATCGTCGCGGGGGGTGAGTTCCCAAGATGGCAACTTTAGAGCATCGATTGCGGTTTATCGGGGGGTCCATATCACGTGCTACTCTGAGATGCTGAATCTCGTTGCAAGTTTTTTCGAACCGGTTACGTGGTCTACAAATCGATCTTGACGGTTTTGCGATGCTTGGCTCTTGATTTTTCAGAACCGATAAGATTCAAATCCTGCGAAGCCTTGCCGAATGGGCTGGAGAAGAATTGGATCAAGCGGACTATTAACGGCATGGACTATGTGAACGCGAGGGATAGCAAAGCGAAAAGCTTTTCCTCGGCGTCGGTCGATAGTCGAACTTCCGCAAATCTTGCGTAAACTTTTCCTTGGTTTCGGTCTCTCAAAAGGTCTCTCAATAGCCAGCGAAAGTGGGAGACGTCCAGAGACGTCTGTAGACTCAAATCGGAGATTTTCAACCTATTTTTCTTCAGTCCTAAGGAGGGCGTCGGGGGTTCGAGTCCCTCCGGGGCCGCCAAGATTTTGAACCTAAAACTGACCATTTTGGTCAAATGGCCGGCACTTAGAACGCCAGGTCGCTCAGTAAGTCTCGCAAAAGATTGAGAGACCAATTGAGTGACCGGCTACCAATTTGACTCTAAAAAGGGTCTTGAGCACCCTCCGCAGTACGGAGGGCCCCGGTGAACGGAGTGATCGAGTCCTGACCCTGTGACTTGGAACCAAAATGCGGAATACTCGTTCTATAGAGTAAGGATGCGAGATTTGAAGCTCATCAAGCGATGTTTGATTCTTCTTGCACTGGTTTGGGCGCAGATTCCAGCCAGTGTGCTCGCTGGAATGCGTCCGGCTGACCCTTCTTGCAAGATGCCATGTTGCAAGAAGGAAGTTGCCCAGCCAGCCCGAAACGAATCGGTGTGCGATATGTGCCCGATGGAAGGCGCGGAGCAGGCCGCCGACTCGCCCACGCAAATCGCAATAAATGCAACTGATGACAAGTGTCCTTGTAAGATTGCTCCTCGGCCCGCGCCCCCGGCGCATCCGGTGGTACTCGCTTCATCATCGCTAAATTTTGGAGATCATTCTTCAGATTGCATCCTGCCGGCACCAAGCTGTGCGGTTGTTTTCTCTGGCGAAAATTTCTTCACTCCAGGGATAGTCGGAACGGATTCTGGCCCGCCTTCCCCGGGGCAAGACTGTGTCTGGCTTGGCCGAGCTCCTCCAATCCTAGTTGCTTGATTATCATACGCTCACTCGTGAGCCGATGACCGCGCACTCAAGCGCACGCAACAATTAGGATCAAATCATGTTATCAATCATCGCCATCTCGGCGGTACTTCTAGGACAGGCACGGGAGTTATCGTGCCCAGTCATGGGTGGTCCCGTCGCCAAAAATTCAAAAATCATCGAATACGCTGGTGCGAGCTACTCGTTCTGCTGCCCAGGATGCGAAGCAAGCTTCGCTAAGTCGCCAACCAAGTTTGTCGAGAAGCAGGCCAAAGCGAAAAAAACCGTTGGAGTTTTTTTGTTTGACCCTGTCTCGAGGCAAAGACTTGATGTGGACAATGCCCAATCGACGTCAGACTTTGCGGGAATTCGATATCCGTTTTCGAGCGTAGAGAATCGGCAAAAGTTCATTGCGAACCCCGGCGTCTTTACAAAGACTCCTCCCAAAGAAGCCCTTTACTGCCCCGTTGGGAAAGAGATCGTGCCGAGTTACGGTAAAGCAAGTGACTACGTGGATCATAACGGAGTTCGCTGGTTTATGTGCTGCGCAGGTTGCGGTGGGCCGTTTGAAAAAGATCCCAAGAAGTATCTCGTCCCGGGGATCGAGAAGTACATTCAGGTTCCCGGTGCATTGTCAGAAGCGAAGACGGCTGAAACAATGGAGGTTGGGTCAGAAAAGACGAAGGTCACCTTCGGCAAATATCAGGCCGAACTTCGGATGCCCGAGGAGGGGCTCTTCGCGGGAGAGGAGATTGACATCGAGTTTCGAGTCGTCGACACTACGCAAAAGGATGCGGTCGAGGAAGGGTTCAAAGGGGTCGGCGCAATCGAAGCCACCGCCGTAATGACGATGCCAAGCATGATGGGAATGCCCGAGGCGAAACCCAAAGTGCATCGAGAGGGCGTTCCCGGCGACTATGGAATTGAACTTTACTTTCCTCATGGTGGCGAGTATCAAATTGACCTCGCATTGAATATTCCAGGCGAGGGATCGCGAAAGATCGCCTTTGTTGTGGATGTTAAGGATGAGCGTCCTGCGACGGCATCAAAAGTTCAGCCATACCAACTCAAAGTCATTGACTGGCCCAAAAACGCTACGGCTGGCAGGCGAACGAACTTAAAGCTTCGGGTGATTGACACAAAGACTGGAAAAATCCAGACGTCGTTCGATGAGGCTCACACTAAGTTCTTTCACTTGCTCATCGCGAGTAAGGACCTCAACTGGTTCCTCCACGAGCATCCTGAAATGGCTCCAGACGGGACGTGGTCGATACCGATCAACTTCCCTGCAGGAACCGAGTACTGGGTCTACGGCGACGTCGCCCCGGCTGGGAAGGGCTCGAGGGTTCTGATTTCCTCGGTTAAGGTTGCAGGCATAAAGCCGACCTGGAATACGAAACTCACCCTCTCAAAGCAGGGGCAAGATGGCGGCCTGAAGGGACTCCTCTCGACGCTAGAGCCGATTGAAATTGGTCGTAAGACAACGATTCAGGTCAAGCTCTTTGATGCAAAATCGGGAGCCACGGCTGGAGACACGATGAAATGGCTCGGAGCTGCCGGACACATGATGATCTTTCACAAAGACGGCAAGACTGTCGTACACAGCCACCCTGCGGAAGATGCGGAGAATGAGGCCCTCGTCAAGCGAGGCATTGTGAGGTTCTCAGGACGGTTTCCAAAGCCCGGAACGTACAAAGTCTACGCTCAATTCGACTGGCGAGGAAAGGTGAGAACACTTCCATTCGCGATCGAGGTGAAAGAATGAAGGGGCTCGTACTTATCAGTGCGCTCGTTTTGAGTAGCTTTGCCGTGTCGCATGAAGGGGACTGCCCTTACTGCAAAATGCCGCTTGTCCAGAATACAAAGGATCAGGACAACGAGGTCGTTGTAAAGTTTGGCAACAAGCGGATCGAGTACCGCTGTGTCTATTGCGTAGTCAAGGATCAGAAGCGTTACAAGAGCGACCTAATTGTCTATGCGCCGAGCGAGAAAGTCGGCGAACCTGTCGTCCTCAAGCGAACTGAAGGCAAATGGTCGGCTCCCGAAGGCGCAGTGTTCCTGAACACGTTCAAGAAGCACTCTGACTGCGCCGAATTATCCCGAGCGTTCAGTTCGAAAGCGGCCTTCGAGAAGTATGTCGCCGATAAGAAGATCCTCGACGCAAAGCCGCTCACGCTCGCTGAGTTCATTGAGTTGGTGACGAAACCTTGAGTGTTACGGCACTCCTCCTGGGCGCGAGTCTTCTCGCCCAGGAGACTGGTCGATTGCAGTCTGCGATGCCGATTCTTCCAAAGAATATGCCTCGCTGGCTCAATAGCCGTGGGGAAGATAAGCTGTTTTACAAGTCGGCCCCGTACAACTGGGCGATCAACCGGATCCCGGCCTTTGCAAGGGATATGTACGCAACCGGTGTCGGCCATGCGATGGCTTATGAGGCCCTGGTAACGGGAAAGCATCTCGAACTAGAGACCAAGGTGTTTGCGACGATCGACTACGTTCTGAAACACCCACCTTCCAATCCCATCGACGAAGCTGTGGTCTCGCCTCGTTTTGTTCAAAAGTTTGGTTACCTGGAAAAGGTTTTTGACTGGGCTCACACCCTTCACTTCCAGACGATAGACGTGTTCATGCATCCCGGATGGACCGATGCACGGAAGGAAGCGGAAATTGAGCGACTTTGGGCATTCTATTCTGCCGAACCCTTCGCGATTACGGGTCTGCCGATGAACATGGAGTATCTCGACAGCTTCCCATACAGCGGAGCTTTCCGGAGGAATTTTCCAAAGGTGAATGGCCTCTTTTGGGGATACCACTGGTTGCAGACGGTCAACTACGACATGCTGTACCGAGTTCCGATAACGGATCAGAAGCCTCAGTATTCGCTTGTGGGTGGGAGGTATCACGAGACCGAGTTGTACAAGACGGATCGCGACTTCATGCCGATGACTGCGGAAATGAGTCCACGCTTTGCGCGCCGCTTTCCTCAGATTGCCAACGCCTTCGACAATTTGCACATGCTTCACGATAATGTGAACGACATCCTTGCTCAGCGGAATCTTTCGGATTCTGAGAAGGAGACTCAGGTTAAGATTGCGATCCATCGTGTCTTGGCTTCCACCCATAAGGGTGAGGAAGCAGGTGAGGGCGCGGAAAAAACACTTCACGATCATCGATTCCCTAACGGTATGCCGGGAATGGGAATGATGATCGGCAGCGACGAAGACACCATGTACATGTCCGGAATGGGATGGATGGACATGAGCGAGTGTGCGCACTGTTCGATCTCACTTCCAGAAGAGGGTCCTTGGGGTGCGACTGTTTCGGCCGAAGGGTGGACAATGACCGTGCGCTGCATGATGTGCGCCAGAGATATGGCAGCCGAGACGCCTGGACGCGCGATTATTCGCGCCGCAACCGAAGATGAGAATCTCCTTTTGGTCATGATCTCCGACGAGGAAGGAAACTGGAGCTCGAATATCAAGGGAATCGTGTTCTTGGAGGTCTTTGGCGAGCACCCGAACTGCTCGGTATGGTCGAGGGTGTTTACATCTCGATCTGCATTTGATAAGTTCGTTTCCACGGTTCCAGAACTCAAGGGAGCGAAACCGCTGAGCCTCGAGGAGTGGTCCAAACTGAATCACGGAACTCCGGACACCTACACAAAGATTGATCGGCCCAATCCTTACCGTAAGGGCGGTGCAAAGTGAAATACATCGCTTTGACTGCACTAACGGGTGTTCTCGGCGTTGCTGGGGCATCGGCAAGTGACCACAATAACATCGACAAAGAGCGACCACTTCGGTTCGATGATGCCTACTCGATTGCCTATCGGTCTTATGAGTTTCAGAGCGGGTTTCGGCTTGATACTTTCAACCGCAACAAACCGGTTTACAACCTCAGATCTGAACTCCAATATGGGTTTGCGAAGAACAAGGACTTCTCGATCGGACTTGAACCGTTTTTCAGCAGTGAGAGCGGGAAGCTCATCGGAAACGTCTTGGAATTGAGCTACTTTGAAGGTATCTCAAGAGAGATCGGTCACAACCCAGCGTTCGGGTATCGGATTGATGCGGGGATTCCAATCTCGGGTGGAACTGGGACTGAGTTTCGAGTGCGGAGCATCCTTACCAAAACTCTGCGGCACTACGACAAGATTCACTTGAACATCGATTACTACAACTCAACGTCCACGGCGATCGATCAGCGGTCGATGCGGATGGGCGCGATTCTTGGCTACTCAAATCCAATCGGTTATCCCAAGGCATTCGACCAGACACTCTTGGCTGAGCTTGGAATCGAGCAAGGCTTGGCAACTGGATCCGGATACAACACTTGGGTTGGAGTGGGACTCAGGCGGCAGATTTCGGCTACGGCTGTTCTCGACGTAGGGCTTCAATTTGATTTGCAACGAGCGAGCTCAGAGCAAATCTCGCCGATTCGACTCACTGTTGGGTACTCAAAAAGCTTCTGAATAAAGAGAGACCAGGATCCAGTTAGCTCTAGGTTCACATTGAGAGACTTTTCAGAAATGGTGCGGCAAGCGTCCAGGTCTCTCAAAAGGTCTCTCAATAGCCAGCGAAAGTGGGAGACGCCCAGAGACGTCGGAAGATTTAAATCAGAATTTTTCAAGCTGTTTTTCTTCAGTCCTAAGGAGGGCGTCGGGGGTTCGAGTCCCTCCGGGGCCGCCAAGATTTGAATCTAAAATCTCCATTTTTGACCCTTTACAGTCGATCTCCAGTCAGTGGTCGCTCGATAAGCCTTGCAAAAGATTGAGAGACTTTTGAGCGACCGGCTACCATTTTGAGTCTTAAAAGGGTCCTGAGCACCCTCCGTGGTGCGGAAGATATTTATCGCCTTACCAATGCACCTGCAGGATGATCGCACAACATGCCTTGCCATAAGATTCGAATAAGCGGAAACTACTCCGAGCATGGTCCAGAAGGTATGTTAGCTTCACCACGAGGACATCAAACTCCCCACTCCCGTTTGCTAGGAATGGCTCGTTCTATACGATCTCCTTCGTCTGGCCTGGTAGCAACGACGAACAGGATGATTGCAGGCAATCGAGTATCGTCTGCGGGACTGTATTGATGCAGCTTTGTAGCGTCAAAGACGATCGAATCCCCTGGTTCAAGTTCGCAGATTTCGCCTTCAACCATAATCGAGGCTCTGCCAGAAAGACAGTAAATGAACTCCTCTCCGAAATGCCGGTCAGTCGGGCTTGGCTGATATAGTTCCAAAAGACCAGCTGACATGACACCACCAACGAGCTCGCTTCCTAAGAAGCCGCTGAAGAACCGCTGGTAACCTAAGTCTGCTCGTCTTTTCCGCTCGTTGGGATCGTTGACGAACAGGTAGTTCATCTCCTTAACCAGATCTCCCTTGTAATTTCGGTTGTTGGCCGCCATCCACTGTACGTCTTCTGCCCGGCAAGAGACGAAGTTTTCGCTTTGATGGTTCACGTCGCGCCGAACTAGTTGAGCGGAGAACAGACCGTAGATGGCTCGGAGTGCATGCAGCGACTTAAGTGAGCACCGATGACCATGTTCCACTCGGATCACTGTATCTCGCGAAACACCCGCTCTTCGAGCGGCTTCATCGAGGGTCCAGTCGAAGAGAAGCCTCCGAGCTTTAAATCGAGCTGCTATTAACTTCCAATCCCAAGGCGCTTCATTCTTGGTGCCCATCTGCAAATTCTACTACGGGCGCATTTCTGGATTCGAAAATTCGAGTTGCGCTTTTGTTCAGAACTTTGAGTCGAAAAAGTGCGACTCTAATACTAAAAATAGTCGCAATATAGATCAGTTTTCACGAGGGAATAATTGCACACTTTGAGATTCTGTCGTACCATTCCGACGAGCGGAGGCCAGCAATATCTTTGCAGATAGCCTCTGCTCGATAGAGAAATTATCCACTCTAGGAGACCAAAATGCATTCCATCCACAAGACACGGGCCTTCACCCTCATAGAGCTACTTGTCGTCATCGCTATCATTGCAATACTTGCCGCAATCCTTTTCCCGGTTTTTGCCCAGGCAAAAGCCGCAGCAAAGAAAGCCGTGGGCCTCAGCAATGTTAAACAGCTAGCACTCGCAGGCACCATGTACTCGACTGACGTCGATGACATTATCACACCGGGTGGCACTAAGTCCGGAACCGTGATTCAAACGCCTGCGATGGCCTACAACGTCAACAGGCTGACAAACGGATTCGCAGCTGGCACTTGGATACTTGACGAGAAGCAGTCCCTCCTCTTCCCCTATATGAAATCTGGAGAACTGGCTAAAGATCGAGTCGGGAACTACGCACCTCCTTCCGGCTTCATCGTAGTTCAGTTTGTTGGTGGCGTGAACTTTGGACCGGCTCCTGGGGCCAGCTTAGGCGAGATCGCCTACGGATTGAACTCGAACCTTGATGCGATGGGTCCGTACAACTTTAGCTCGATCACCCATCCGGCAGAGACGGTCTACATGGGAGACTCGGCAGAAATCGACATAATTGATCCTACCAACTACACCTTGAAACGCAGCCTTACCTGCTCTGGGACGGATTTTGGAACAACCTACGGACGACACAATGGCTTTGCCAATATCGGTTGGCTAGATGGTCATGCGAAGAGCATGCCAGTCAAAACTCCGGTCGCTGACGACCTATCCGGCTTCTTTCCGCTCTACGCAGCTCCGTACCAAAAAGAGAAAGTTGGGGGTATTGCTAAGAACGGCGATTCCACCTACTACTACAAGCGGGATAAGGACGGCTTCAACTAAGCGACTAGTTTCCACGCATGCTACCCAACACTTAAACATTGGGTAGCATGCACTTTCATATTTACCAGCTAATACAAAATGAAGACACTTCCAGGAACACTTTTTCTACTCATGCTGTTTGCGATTCATGGATGTGGCAGCAACCAAGCTCCAATAAATGCCTCAATCGCAAAGCCATTCTCAAATGAAAAGATCGATGAAATACTGAGCAAGATAGAACAGCTTCCGCCCCAAGAGAGAAAAGTTGCCGCACAGCGGGTTTTGGACAAAATCATGACAAATGGAACTGACGATCAAAAGACCCGCATTGAAAAGTGCTTGTATTGACCAGACAAAACGCTACGCCAATTATCTCTACTGCCTTTCTCCCTACTATCAGGTACTCCAAACAACTCAATGAGGAACACTAAGACAACCCCCCTCGTCATCATTGCCACCGCCGCTTTGGCTAATCAGTCTGCTCTAGCCCAGCAACCAGTTGGTAACGCCCACCAGAAAGTGATCAATCAGAACATGCAGAAGGCATCCGGCGTTTTTCGAGGTGGAAACCGCGCCCTCATGTTGAGCCGGGGTGATCTTCAGGACGATCTAGGGCTATCTGGTTCCCAAATCGCGGCTATGAAGCCCCTTCAAGATGAACTCCAAGTCGTGATGCGGGATACTCCGGATCCAGTGAAGCAAAGTGCGATTGAAAAGAAGATTCTCGCTTTTCTGAAACCTGATCAAGCAAAGCGCCTCGATCAGATTCTCTTGCAGATTTCTGGTGCCAACAGCTTGGTTCACGATGCTCAACTTCGAGAGTCCATAGGCTTTAGCGATGCTCAAGTGGAGAAACTTGTTGCAATGTTTAAGGAGAAGAAAATTATGATTTTGTCGGGCGAGGAGGCAATGACCGTCATGACGCCAAACCAAAAGAGCATGTTCAAACCAATGCTGGGGAAGAAGTTTGGCGCCAAGGAGGTTCAAGTTCCCCTCAAAGTGAAAGTCGGTCAGACTGTCCCGAACTTCAAGTTTAAGCTGGCGAACGGCAGCGTTTCATCTCTTCAAAACCTACGCGGGAAGGTCGTCGTGCTCGACTTTTGGGCTACTTGGTGCGGCCCATGCATTGGAGCCATGCCCGGCCTAGAGGCAGGCTACCGGAAAACTCAGAACCAAGGAGTCGCCTTCGTCCCACTATGTTCAGTGGATTCTTTTGCAAACATGACCAAGTGGATTTCTAACAATCCAAAATACACTCTGAAGTTTGCGTTTCCATCCGGTGATGTTGATGTCGCGAAGAACTTTGGAGTTGATGCATTCCCTACTACTCTGGTAATCGGGCGGGACGGAAAGCTGATTGGCTTCTATTCCGGTGGTGAGAAGAAGAGCGAAGGCTCATGGGATGGTAAGTTGGGCAATATCGATCTGCGACTGCAGAGTCTATTGCAACGAGCAGGTGTAAAAATCTAGTTCGCTCGATGCTCCCCCATGCCAAGCCGGAGGATTGGCATGGGGCGAACCTATGGTTCATAGATTCGCCGATTTACCGGGAGTCATGTGAAGCATTAGCCAATAGAGGATGCATCAGAACGCGCGTTGATTTTTTGCCCAGCTTCGATGATATCACTAACATCTGCACCCGGACCTGTTAGTTGCGATCCTTTCCGGTAGCCGTTGCGGTCGCTCCTGGTTTGAGCGCGGTCGGCACTCCGTGGAAAGGAGGGGTCTAGTACGTCGTCGATAAACAAATTGACTTCAGGGAACAACCAAAGGCGGATTCCAAGGAGGTTTCCAGATCCCATATGCCCATGGTGGGGAAACAAGAGGGATCGCCAACGATCATTCTGACGGTCTTCAGAACTACTTCAGAAATGGAATTCAAACTCTTAAAGGTATGCGACCTTACAGCGCTTTTCTCCTCGCCGTAGCCTTCACCGCCTTCGCCAGCATCGCATCCGCCGACACGGCAGAGGGATCGGTCAAGACATATTCCAAGGGGAAAGAGCTTGTTCTTAATCTGAAGAACAAGCCTGTTTCCTTTAAGTTGACCAAGGACACTAAGTTCATGGATGTGGTCGGCAAGGAGTGGCCAGGGCTTGATGATCCCAAACATGACTTGTGGTCACTGTCTCAGTCGGTGACCGTCAAGTTCCACAAGGTCGGTGCCCAGAATGTGGCCGATTATGTTCAGTTCCCCTACGGCGTGGTTGATCCGAGCCTGCGGGATAAAGGTGACGGACAAGCGCCCGCTCAAGCCCCCGAGGGAATGGAACCAGAGCTTAAGATCAAGCCCGGGAGTCAGATGCCTGAGTTCAGCTTCACCACCTTCCGAGGGAAGAAATTATCGAAGAACTCACTGAAAGGCAAAGTCGTCGTCATCGATTTCTGGGCGACCTGGTGCGGACCTTGCAAGATGATGTCTCCGGTGATGGAAAAGCTCCATCGCGACTTTGCCAAAAAGGGGGTAACTGTGATTGGTGCTTCCACCGATGAGAACATCTCGTTGGCAAAGGACTATGTCAAAGAACATAAGTACACGTTTGACTTTGCAAGTGCCGGAAAGCTCCCGGACGTTATCGGGGTTTCCGGAATTCCACTTGTACTTGTAATTGACCAGAAGGGAGTTGTTCGTCATATTCATATCGGGTTCGAAAAATCTTCCGAAGCTGCACTGAAAAAAGAAGTGTCGAGCTTGCTAGCAGGAGGCGCGAAATGAAGCTGCAGTCTGGATTTACGTTGATCGAGCTTTTGGTCGTCATCGCTATCATCGCGATTGTTGCCGCCCTTCTGTTTCCTGTCTTCTCTCAGGCAAAAGCAGCGGCCAAACGGACAAGTTGCTTATCGGGTACGAAGCAACTTGGGAGTGCCCTCATGCTCTATGCGGGAGATAACGATGATACTGCTCCTGGATTAAAGTTTGGGGAAGTGCTTGCGGTTAAGGAAGATTACTGGCACAGCCTGCTTCCATATCTAAAAACTCACGACGTGCTCTTGTGCCCCGAAGATCGCTTCCGAAACTGTGATGAACTTGCTCAGAGCCTGGATAGTTACAGTCTCAACATTCCGAATCGTGGGTGTATCGGGTACGGATACAACGGCGGTGCACTTCTTGGAGATGAGGATAGCTTCGGGACGAATGGCCTCGTGAAGGGCGAGATGCTCTCGAAGATTGAGTTTCCCGCGACCACCTTTGCAATGGCCGATTCGGACGGGTTGACCGTCAGGATGGGAAGTTCGCTAAGCTCATCCAATTTTGGAGGGATGGATATCGCACCTAATGGCAACATGCTTCGTTGGTATATTGCAGGGCGACGACTCACGTCAACACAGCAAATGCGGCACGGGGGCATGTTGCAGCATATCTTTGTCGATGGCCATGCTAAAGCACTCAAATTCCGAATAGGGCTTGTAAATATCGCAGGCAGAACCGATTTCCCCATGGCCTTCCCTGCGGATCCATCGTTTGATTCTGCGTACTGTAAGGATCCGAACAAGTCCCCTGGGGTTCTGATGCCAGACAACGTTCCTTTGCCCCCTTGCAAGGAGAACTTGAAGCCACTGCGTGATATGGCCAGGATGCTGCCTTAGGAGAGAAGTTGTGAAAAAAGAAGTAGTTTCAAAACGAACAGTTATCATCAGCGTTGCTGTCGGAATAGCACTTGCCGCAAGCCTTAGTGTTTTGTTCAGGCCTGCGATTGTCGAGACCGTTTCGGGGCAAACCGACCTGGGTAGGATAACCACCGAAGATCTAGCAAAACTTGAAAAGGAAGGAATGGAAGGAGCAGCTGTTATCGAGTCCACGGCTCCGGCAGAACCAGGAGTTGCCCAGCCGGTTCCTGAAAGCATGTTGAGGGTTCCGAAAGGCAAGAAGTAAGCTAAAGTTGTAGGCGCGGATGAAGATTCTTCTGGTTGAAGATGATGAAGGAATTGCAAGGATCATCGTTCGCGTGCTCTCATCAGAGGGGCATAACGTGTCTTGGGAGGCAGACGGTGAAGCAGGACTTCTCAGTGCAAGTTCTGGTGGCTACGATTGCTTGGTACTCGATTGGATGCTTCCTCGATTATCGGGTATCGAAATCTGTCGAGCCTTGAGGTCTCGGCGGTTAAGCGTTCCCGTTTTGATGCTGACGGCCCGTAGTGAGGTGGACAACAAGGTAGCAGGACTGGATGCGGGAGCTGACGACTACCTGACAAAACCATTTGAGATAGAGGAGTTATCTGCCAGGGTACGCGCGCTCGCGCGGAGGCAGGCGGTGAATAAGGGCGGCACCATCATCCTTGGGAGGTTAAGAATCGACATGAATTCTCTATCTGTTGCGATTGATGCCGAGGAACTCGTGCTGACAAAGCAGGAGTTTCTTCTTCTTGAAGCTCTTGCACGCTACGAGGGCAGGACGCTGACGCGGGAATTTATTCTGTCCTCCATTTGGAATGCAGAAGAGACGCAAACGAATAGCGTGGACGTCCACGTTTCCTCGTTGCGCAGGAAACTAAAAGAAGGGCGGGATCTTCCAACGATCAAAACGGTCCATCGCGAGGGATACCGGCTGATATTTGAGGAAGGCAATGCCTAGATGAGACGCTTTCAATTCTCCGTCCGTTCAAAAATCGCTACTTCTAACGTGTTAGTCTTAGCGGCTCTTTGGCTCGTAACGTTCATTGGATTGAGAGTGCTAGTACATCACCTGATGGACGTAGCAATAAACGAAGAGCTTCGAGGAATGGCAAATAGCGTCACCGCTAAGCCAGCGAGAAAAATCTTGGCCCGCCCTGCGAACGGGCAAGAAGATGAAAACTATCCTTCACTAATCGAGGAATACGATGTAGTGGTTGGCGAAGTAAAGCCGACTACCCCAAATGAGGTATGGGGACTAACCGTTGTTCCGACTGGAAAGCACAAGCTGAAGCCGGCCTCCCCGACAGAGGCACCCTTTCTTACCAAAAGATCCGGTCGTCCCGGAAAGGACGTTGTTATGCTCGATCTCAATGCTGCTCAACGCACTCCTCGCGCTGAAGAACCATACAAAGTATTCGAGACCGCTTTGAAAGTTGACGGGGATCAGATAGGGATTGTTCGAGCCACTTACCCGTTGGACGAACTAAATAGACTACAGAAAAGTGTGGACACTGCGATGATGGTGCTGTTCCCGACAGGACTGCTTTTGGTTGCAGTCTATGGCTGGTGGTCGACTGGGCTGGCTCTTCGGCCGGTAAGGCAAATCACAGCTGCCGCTGACAAGATGTCTGTCGACAATCTTTCGCATCGCTTTCCCATCGGGTCAAATGACGAGTTTTCTGCTCTGGCTAGATCATTCAATCATCTGTTTGATAGGTTACATCGATCATTTGAATCGCAAGGACAGTTCGTTTCCGATGCCTCCCATGAGCTCCGAACCCCGCTGACCGTCGTCAAGGGAAATCTGGAATGGGTGGCAAAGACACTGCCCGCACAGACAGAAGTGGGAGGAGCGATTGATGATGCGCTAAAGGCTACGGCCAGAATGCAATCCCTTATTGATGATCTCTTGTTTTTGGCAAAAACCGATTCAACAACTTTCGCGGTGGACGAATACTCCGCAAATGTGTCCGAGGTGGTGGATGATTGCCTCGATACTCTCAAGTTGCATCGGATTGCTCGGGAAATCTCAGTTTATGTCCCTCGCGACCTGAGAGTCCAAGCTAATGCAGAACACCTTCAAAGAATTCTTCTTAACCTGCTAGAGAATGCATGCAAGTACTCTGAGCCTGAAGAACCTATAGGGGTGCGCGCTTCACACACTGGGGAGAAAGTATCGATTACCGTAACGAACACTGGCAGTGTGATTCCGGATGAACACCTCGCCAGACTAGGAGAGCGATTCTATCGACCCGACACGGCTCGCTCACGCTCTACTGGTGGAGCAGGACTGGGATTAGCCATTTCGAAACGCCTCGCCGAACTACACGGTGGCGCATTGCGCATCAAAAGCTCTGCTGAATTTGGCACCACTGTGGAGGTGATCCTGCAACCAAGTCGCCCCAACTCTAAAGGGAATTGAGGCTGCCTCAGGTTGTTCTCCGCTCGTTACTACGAGAGGTCATCTCATCTAGGATTTCTCATCAAGAGACGTACCTCGTCAGGCCCAAACGCTCTTCCGTAAATGAACACTTCGTCCATCATCCCTTTGAAGAAGCGGTCTCCTCCACCCCAAGATCCAAGCCTCATGCCGCCTGTTAACGCGATGGGACCGGCGTACGCGTATTCAAACTTGGCCACCTGTTCACCGTTTAGGTACACAGTGGCGAGGTTGTTGGGGCTGTCGTACACCAGGGCAATGTGATTCCAGTCTCCGATCTTTGATGCTGTAAGCAGAGGCTTAGTCCGGTGATCAACCGGAGTGTTACCGCTTGTAGCCAGCAACAAGCTGCCATCTTCAAACAGGGTGAGGTGCAATTTCTTGTTCGGCTCGAACTGATTGGTGTGGAAGATTGCCTGCCAGGGACGTAGTACCTCTGGCTTGACCCATGCAGCGATGGTAACCGAGGAGTACACCCCAAGATCGGGCAAACTGACATCCGAGTTCTTTCCGTTCAGTTCTAGACCCTGCCCATGGTAACCACGCCCCCAAACAGGGGAATTTGCACGCCCACTCCTTTCGGAATCGAGTTCATCCATTGCTGAGCCCTCAAACCGGTAGCTTGCGAGCAAGCCGTCTTCGAGTGGATCATATGCTGGGCTGACTCGCTGAGCGTCTAGGAGTAAGAGTCGGAATCCATCTTTGTCTCGGCTCACGACTCCGGTGACCTTAACGGTGTTTCCAGGTTGGAGCATTCGGCTAAACGAACTTGTTTCGTTCACGACTTCCACCAATGGCTGCTTGAGGGTCGAAACAGTCGAACTGATTTGCATTTGCCGACGCGTTTGATCGAATGAGGCAATGTCACCAGAGACTGTCACAAGGCTTCCATGCGGATAAGCCTGAAGTTCGGAGAGCTTTGCGGCTTTAATTGGATCTACCGATGGCGCAGACTCGATTTCGATAGGTCCCAACACTTCCAAATATCGGTTTCCGCTTGCCTTATCTGCTTGGATTTTCCCTCGGAAAGTCACTCCAACGTTAGGTTTCACGATGTCTCCACCTGATCTGACTTCGACGGTATCCGAGGATCCAGCGGTTTGGATAAAGAACTTGTTCGTCGCCCGAGTGCCATCCATTTGATACGGAGCATAAGTCACCGTAGCCATTCGAATATTCAGTTCGGTCCCAACGGTTGCCGTATTGACGGTGGCGAGTGAAGCATCTTTTGGTAAGGAACTCCGTGTCGTGCTTTGTTGGTCAAATGTGAGCCCCCGATACATTCGTAGTGCATCGAGTTTTCCGGCGAAATGTTTGCCTTGAGCCACACCGACTTGCATCCCAGACTGCAGATCAATCGGAAATCCTCCTGGAACTGCTTGCCAGTTTTCGGGCTGACCTTCGACCAAAAATCTTGCCCTTTTCGTCGCGCCATCGTATTGAAAGCCAACATTCACCCAACGACCAATACCGATGGAGTGCATGCTAACAGCGGATTTGATCGAGGACGGATCCTTCGACATGGTGAGCTGAAGCTTTCCTTCTTTGTCGATACCGAACTTGAAGCCAGATGCCACAGAGTTAAGCAGTCCTGCTTCTCCAATTCGATCAAACTTAAGCCACATTGTTGCGGTAAGTGCGGATTGTTGGCCCAATCCGGGAAGCTTGACTAGGTTATTCCTGCCGTTAAAAAGCAAACCGTAACCAGAGACTCCGGGGGAGCGGAGAGGATTGCCTGTGACATCTGAATCGCTTGCGAGTCGACCATGCAATGAAGAATCAGACTGATCTCTGACCACCGTGCCAGCGGGTTCTTCGAAGTCATACTTTGCAAGTAGCGCCGGCAGGCTTTTCTTGACGTTGATTTTTACGCGCGCACAGGTTCTGCCAACCCGATTCTTAGCTGCCAACTCGAGAACATACTCTCCAGGCGCCGAGAATGTTGCCGTTGCTGACGGATCAGTCGAATCTGAGAAGCTCACTGAACCAGGGCCGGAGACTTTCGACCATTTGACTTCCATCGGAAGCCCGGGGTCGAATGCGTCTCCTTCGAGATCGACGCGAGGAATGTCGCTTGTACAGGTAAGTGCCTTACCGGCATCTACAACGGGAGCCGAATATGGCTTTGCAACCCCGTCGTAGAGCTTGAAATTCCAAATCCCAATTTCCGGGTTCGGGCGCTCTGGGCTATCGTCACCAAGTAGCGTGATTCTGAAGTACTGACCAGAAACCGGAGATTGGAGTTCATCTACCGAGTGACGCCAGTCTCCTTCCGCAGATCGATCCACGAGAAGGCTCCAATTACGACCATCTTTTGAGTATTCGACTTTGTATCGGTAATTCAAGGCTGGATACTGAAAATCGGTTTCTATCCGCTTGACTGGTTTAACTTGGCCGAGATCGATACTCAGCCACTGAGGATATTTTGCGGTGCTGGCTTTCCACAGAGTGCCGTTGTTGATATCGGCGGCATTATCTGCAGAAAAGTCCATGCCTGCCGAGCTAGAAGATGATGCCTTCACTTTCGCACCAAGTTCCATCACCCAGTTCGTGTCGCGCTTTATCGAAGGAGCAAGGAAGCCGACACCTCGGTGCGATGGCTTGATCGGCGCAATAGAGTCGGGACCATCAAACGTCATTCGATCGGCACAAACCTGCCGGTGACTGCCATCTTCGTGGTGCGGATTGTCATGGCGGTGATAGACCATAACATCCTTGCCGCTGTCGTTAATGATTGAATGGTGTCCTGGACCATCGACAGAGTTGTCAATGTTGGTTGCGAGAATAGGGTTGTTCTTCCCATATGTCCACGGCCCCAGCGGAGACTTCCCGGTGCTGTACTTGACTTGATAAGTAGAATTTCCACAGAACTTGTCCGAGTACATGAGGAAATACGTCTCGCCGCGCTTGACGATGTAGGGTGCCTCCATGCAGTCCTGGATGAGCCCATTTGGAGTTTTGGTCTCTCCACGACGGAAATACTGAATGGGAGGTTCTAGAAACGAGAGCAGATCGGGCTTCAGTTTTCCGATTGTTGGGGTCCACCACGTGCCGTAAGCGAGATAATGCTGCCCGTCCGAGTCTGTGAAAATCTCGCCATCAAGGGTAATCGTCTCTTTGGGCTCTTTGTCTCTTACTGCCGGTCCAGATCCCAGCGCATTTTTCCAAGGGCCAAGTGGAGAGTCTGCTACTCCAATCCACAACTGGCAGGGGACACTGCTGAACATGTAGTATTTGCCGTTAGTATATGTAACCGACGGCGCCCACTTGTTGCTTGTGCTGGGCCAATTCGTCCGGTGTGGCGTCCAGTTCACAAAGTCCTTACTCGTCCATATGACCGGGATGCCTTCACCGTTGCCCCATGCATCTGGTGTCGCGTAGAGGTAGAAAGTGTCTCCGAACTTCCGGATGCAAGGATCAGCGAAATAGCCTGGAACAAGAGGATTCTGATTCCGCTTGCTGGTTGCGGTGTCCCCTAGTGAAGTCTGCAAGGACACTAAGCCAAGGATAATGCTGAGAGACCTCGTAATGTCGACAAAGGAAATGAGCTTCATTGTTTGATAATATACATAATCTCGCCACAGCCAAGCCAATGGTGGAGCGAAGGAGGGTTAACCGCCTCCGCCCAACTTCAGGAGATTTTGGGTTGCTGCATCGTCTAGTCCTTCTTTTGGCGGTTGCAGTTAGCCTTTCTTCGGCTCCTTCTTCCCTGTCCCAAACGCAGTCAGTTTCACACAAGATTGGTCAGTTTTCCGACATACTGACCAATTTGATCATAAATGTAAGTCGATTATCCATGGAGAGTAGTAACGATAATACGAAAAGTGTGATAGAACGCTAGGGCTTTCCCTTGGAAGTAGCACGACGACAAGTGTTTTGGACCTCTGAAACTCTGTCGGCGAGCCTGCAATTCTACGATGCGAGAGTCTTGAGAGGCAGTGGCGCTTGGGACTTCGTTTAGTCGCGTTTTAGGCATCGCTCTGAGGAGGGAAGACACATTAGGACATTATCGATATGAAACGAAGAGGATTCACTCTCATCGAATTGCTTGTCGTGATCGCAATCATTGCGATCTTGGCGGCCATCCTGTTCCCAGTCTTTGCTCAAGCCAAAGTCGCTGCAAAGAAGGCAGTTGATCTGTCAAACGTAAAGCAGATCTCCCTTGGCGTCATCATGTATGCTGCGGATTTCGACGACTACACCCCCGGCGTTACCAACGGTGGTGATACTTGGGTGGTCGTCACGTTCCCGTACATCAAGAGCGGAGCAGTAACCGAGTTTCTTCCCGGTGCCGCCACAGCTGGCCTCTTTCGAAGCCCGCTTGACGCAAACGGAACTCCAAGTGCGATTGCCTTTGGTACCGCAATCTCCTATGGAGTGAATTCACTGTTTGATAACACCTTTACACCTAGAGGAATGTTCTCATTTTCCGGAAATAATGCGAGGAGCTTTACTTCGGTAACGAATCCTGCAGATACAGTGATGATGGCAGATAAGTTCAACGCTGACGTCTTTAGCTATTTGCAATCTCATCCATTTTGGGGCGGTATTGGCTTTGGAAATCACTCGAGAGATCCGTTCTCGCCTGTGTTTACCGGCCCAGACTTTGCCATGATCTCTGGTCGAGGAGACCACAACATCCCCAACGGGACGTTGCCTGCCCAGTCCAACACGGTTCGTTACCCAACAGGATCCAACGGAGGCGTCAGCCTGGTCACCAACAACCAAGCAAACTTTGCCTTTTCGGACGGTCATACCAAGACAATGAATCCCGGTGCCACAAACCCGGATCCAATCAACCAACCACTGAGAAACATGTGGAACGCTGAACGCTGAGATACGCACGGGTTTCCGCTTGCGTTCCATGCGGAATATAAAACGGGAACCCAAACTTCAACCTATGAAAAGTTACTACTCTGTTTGTTTGATCGCCGTTGTATTGTTTGGATGCGGTTCAGGCTCCTCAATGTCCGCCGAGGATGTCAAAGGTTTTAAGCCTGCAACTGCCGAGGAGCAGGCCAAAGCCCAAGAGCTAATGCAGGCCAAGATGGATGAGGTGAAACGCAGGATGGAAAGTTCAGGAAAGAAACTGCCTGGCATGAAATAGACCAAACAACCTTAGCTATTGCAGTTCAGCCTGTAACCGTTCCAGATGGTTACAGGCTGATTTCATATTAGCACTCAAGCTCTCGAAGGAATCAACGGGAAGCCAGTTGACATAAGGCCCACTCCACACGTTGAGAAGCAGATATTTGCCAAGGTCGCTTCCGTCCTCCCTGTGTCTCCTGAGAAGCGCTCGGTCAAATAGATCTAGCAACCTCTATAAGGACAATATGAGCAGGCTAGAGACGAGAAGCAGATTCAAAATGTAAGTAGCCAAGGTAGCTGAATGCCTGCGGTTCTTCGACTTGCTACTGGACTCCACGACGACAAATGGATCGAAAAAGCAATTGGGCGGCTCCGGGCAATTAGCAAGCCCAGAACCGCCCAGTATTGTCAGCAAGCAATCTTAGCCGCCGTATTCTTTGATCTTAGCCCGTATCGACTCCACAAACCACTCGGGCAATCCCTTTTCTGCCTCGGCAAGTTCCAAGGCCTGCTTAATGAGGGGACGCGCGCGCTCCTTCTCACCAGCAAGCCACAGCACTTGTGCGAAGGAGGCAGTGTTGGTTGCAGATTTGGGGGCAAGCTTCATCATTTTCTCACCAGCTGGCACAAGCTTCTTAAACACCGTGTCCCCAACGCCGTCAGGTGCCATTGTCACCTGAAGAAAAATGGAACTTAAGAACTCCGGATCATTCATGTCCGGCAAGCCTTCCAACTTTTCAAAGGCCTTGTCGATACCACCAAGTTTGCCCATCTGACGAACGCCCATCTCCATCCGCGCGACGTGACCACGAAGCTTCGGCTGCTTTTCCCAAAGCTTATCGAGTTCCACGAGAGCACCCTTAAAGTCGCTTTCCGCAACGCACTTCATGACAGCCTCGAACTTTTTAGCAAACTCTTTCTGTTGTGCTGACTGTTCACGCTGACTGGACTTAGCCTTTTCGCGCGCTTTGCGAACCGCATCAATATCCAACTTGCCGGCGACGAGATCATCGAGCGCCTGATCGAGTCCGTCCATTGGGTGTCCAATCCAAGCTACTTTCCCACTTCCATCAACCACGATTGCGGCAGGAATGCCACCCTCACCGGTAGCCTTGAACCATGCATTACCCATGTGCGAATTCGCTGAGTCCGTAGCAACCGAGTAGCCCATCTTATCTCCCATTGACTTTACGAATGCTGGAACCTTCGTCTTATAGTCCTCTGGCTTAGATTCAAAGATTGAAACACCTACAAAATCAACCTTCCCCGCGAATTTCTTTGCCATCTCCGTAAGATGTGGAATAGAGCTCTTGCATGGGCCACACCAAGTCGCCCAGAACTCCACTACGACCGGCTTGCCCTTACCAATTTCGACCGGGGCGCCTTTCACCCAGGTAGCAACCTTTAATTCAGGAGCCTTATCTCCAACATTGAGTGCCGCGTGTGCAGAAACGGCAATGGACAAGACTGCACCAACTAGTATGAACCGGTATGGTCTCATAGATATATGATACTGTCTTTGACTCTCAAAGGTTCCGAAAATTCTTAATAGGCGCGGTCGATTAGCAACGGTCTTTTTGCATTTATGATATTCAAGAACTCTGTGCAGCCTAATCACCAGAATTCCCAACAGCTGTCGCTGGAGAAACTCATGCTCGCTGAAGTTCTAACCGATTACCGTCAAAAACCTGCTTAAAGAAGAGGCCTCAAGATCATAGCTATTGAGGCTGAGGCACTCCGAGTACAGTACCCGTGCTCGTCAAAGAAAGACATCGCACCAGCAATTCGAATGTAGTTTCAGATGGCAGTTTAGGCTCCGATGGATGAGGAGCACATCATCAAATGTCGAAAAGTGAACTGCGAGTGCCGTTCACTTTTCAATTTCTAGATAACTGGGCTTACTGCGCCCGTACCCATGTAGCTGGAGGAGGGCTTGACGTTACTTCTTACGCGTTACAACGATCTTGACTTTGCCGGGTGGAACACCTTCACCAATCACCAAATTTTCACAACTGAGCTCAATTCTTTGAGTTGCAGCATCCGAAGCGCGAACCCAAGCGACCGCCTTCATGTCACCAGAAGTTCCCGTCTTTGTTAACTCACCATCGACGGCAATCTTTAACGCATCAATGTCATCGAGCTTGTCCGGCCCCATGAATTCGAATTTGGACTTCCCAACTTTTGACGTTGACTCCCACTTGTGACCTAACTTCACAGCTTCAGCAGGGTCAGAACCTTCAAGCAGTTGAAACATAAGGGACAACGGCTCGGCAACCTCTTCATCACCAGGTTCCTTGATCTCCTTTCCATCCTTGTCGAACTTGCGAGTCACAGAATCTTGCGATTCAAGCACTTGCTCTTGGCCATCGTACTTCATCGTTCCGCCAAGAATTTTGAACTCTTGTTCAAAGGAGCTGTCCGCGTTAACCTTTGTGGTCTTGATGTGGTAGAGAGTCTTTATCTCGGCTGGAGATCCCCCCGATTCGAGACTTGCCGCCATCTCGTAGGTGCTCTCTGCACCTACGATTTGCTTCTCTCGAAGGTTGTACGTGCTGTCTTGCAAGGGCGCGAAGCCCAAAGTGGCGATCGTTAGTAGTAGCATGCTCCTTGAAATGAACATGCATCTTAGAACGCAAAAGCCCAGGATTAAGTTCCCTACCAAGGCAGTTTTCTAGAAGTATTCTAGCAGTGTTCGGACACAGTCAGGAATCCACTGCCGACGGTGGTTAGAGCTGCATATCCCTGCCACAGCAAGAGAAAACCGATTAGGGATAGTGACAGACATTGTAGGACTTATTTTGTCCTTTCCTGCCTGTTCAGTTGCCAAATGTTGAGATCAGAAGACTCCTCTGATCTCGGAGTACACAAGGCACCACCGTGCATTGGCGATAACGAGCGCTCGCGAATACTGATGCAAAAGAAACCGTCTTTCAATTCTCATGTCCAACCGGTATCAAAAATTCCGGGCGACTAGAAGTCACAATTAAGAGGCTTAGTTTCACCTAATCGCAAAGATTGGGTAAAACTAAGCCTGGACAACAGCTTACTCAGACCCGAAGTAAGCCCACACCCTTTAGTTCTCAATCGTCAACATTCTGGCTCAGGAGCCGCCATTTCCATCCGCTAATCGTTTGGCTGCCGATTCATCGAGTCCCATTTTCTTGGCGACTGCGACTACCCTCTCCTTTGCTTCGGCAGCCTTTTTCTCATCGCCCAGTTTTAGATAGATTCGGGGGAGAGAGACAAGCGCTAAGAACCCTTCGGCTTCGTCCTTTTTCGCTGTCCTCTCTAACCATTCCGATACCTTCAGAAGCTCTTCCCTTTTTAGCCATGCGCAGTCTGAGAGCGCTATCAATGCAAAGGAGATAGACGACGCTTGCCCCTGGTCTAGCCTTGCAGTAAGTTCTTGATCCGCAGTTTGAGGATTCTCAATGTAAGAGGCGAGGAAACGATAGCCAGCTACAAAATCCTTATACACGGGCCAACCTTTTTCGATCCGTGCAGATTCGGACATTAGGGTCTTCACATCTCGTTCGATGAGAGCTTTTTGAAGGAGCCCCATATCGGGCGTCTTTGGACGATTCGCAAATGCCTTCGCATCAAATTTCCCGTCAATGATTGGCTCGAGGACTAAGTCGAGGTCCATGGGATGACCAATAAAGGCAATTTTCAAATCCTTGCCAATCACGATCGTTGTCGGAATAGAGTTCACTCCAGCAGCATTTAGCCAATTTGTCGCCATGAAGCCATCTTTTGAGTCAACAGCAACGTCATAGCTCATTCTGCCAGGGTTTTCTTTCATAAACTTTGAGACTTTTTGAGGTGCAGTGTAGCCTCCGCCCCTGTCTTCCCAGACATCAATTCCAACAAACTTAGCTTTGCCAGCATGCTTCTTCGACAACTCGCTGACATGCGGCATGGCTTTGAAGCACGGGCCGCACCATGTGGCCCAAAATTCAAAAACGTAAACTTGTCCCTTTTTGAGTGCTCTGAGTGGCTTACCTTGAGCCCATGACCCAACCCTTATCGCGGGTGCGGGACTGCCTACAGAAAGTTTTGCCGGAGTTGTCTTACTGCTGTTGGATTGAGCCAAAAGCGAGCCACAAGCCAAGAATAGGGATACAACCGTGTAGATTCGCATACGAGTTCCAGTGGATTTAGACTCAATGAGAGCCCTAAATCCTGCCGAATTTTACGGGATTTTCGATCTGAAACGAACAATGGGCATTGAATGTCAATCCTCAGATTGATCATCTAGATCGATTTTCGACCACTTTATCCATAATTGATTCTACTGTTCAGATTGACTTTTTTACGACTGGAGCCGAACAATAGCACTTTACAGGCAGCGTGCCCGTCCTCTGAGAAGTCAGGTTCCAGTTCGATCGCGTGTTTTGAATGAACAGCCATCACCTCACCCCTCTTTAGCTTCTGGGGAATGCTGGCCACAGTCGCAATTGCCGCTCCCTCCAAGCCGTAAACAGCGAAAACTTGAAATTGGGGCATCGTAAGATTACTGATTTTTCCGTAGAGTTCTAACTTGTTAATTCCAGGTCCGAGCGGTAGGAAAAAGTTCATCCCCGAAACGAACGCCCTTACGAAGCCTAACTTGCCCAACCGTCTTCTCTCCTCTTCTGTCTGGATTAACTCCTGATCGTTTTTCGGCTTTTTTCTGCGCTGATCTTCGATTGGATACCAGTAATCGTCGCCGATCGAGTGCTTAACGAACGCAGTCTCATCAGTAAGGGGATGTTGAAATCGTTTCGCGATACAGAGGTCTTCAACACAATCTCCAAGCGCATGGGCGATCTTTTCTAATGTCGAAAGGAAGGTGGGCATCCCGCATTCGATGCGTTGTAAAGTTGTGCGAGATATCTTAGCGATCGCTGCAAGTTCGGCTTGACTTAGGCCTTGAATCCTGCGAATGTTCGCGATGTTGCTTCCTATCAATTGGAAGTCGAGATCTGGCGACTGGACTTGTTCTGGTTCAGGGCAACTCATCGTTTAACGTTAAAGTATAGCCATTCTATTCTCCCCGGTCAGAGGCAAGGCTGGCGCTAGCTGTCTGAAAATCAGTCTGTTCACATGGGAAATTTTGAGCACAAGCGTTTATCCCCAATCAATTTGACCTTGAGTCAGCTCGACGTGAAAAGTGCACCAATGCTCAGACGCTTTTGTGGCTCTTTCGTCAGCGAAGTAGTTGGTTATCAACACGCCGCTTTTCATTGCGTTGGACTTAGGGAGCGAGATCGGTCCACCGCCAGTTGGACTACGTTTGCTGAACCATCGGAACAAGAGCGGAGCCTGCTTATTGGGCGAGTTGCTATCGAAGGGCGCTGAAAGGCAAGCGCCCCCAAAATGTTCCGCTCCATCCTGTGAGTAACATCTTGCCCATCCGGGCTACCCTTGGAAGGATGGATGGGCCATCTTCCGGGGGCAACCAAAGCACTAAACGCGATTACTTGCCTTGCGGAGTTCCAGTAGGCGGGGGGGCAACAGACAGGCTTGGTCGCGCTGCAGCCTTCTCCTTCGATTCCGGACTGGTATTTACGCTTGCTTTTGCGTTCGGATCATCTCCAATAACAGGATCAGGCTCGCTGTTACACGCACCAAGACACAGACCAATCAACACTAGAGAAGGTGCAATCTTCTTCATAGAGGATTTGGACTCCCAAAATTCTGAAAATCAAAATCCGGACTGAACAGAATGGAGTGGCAGAAATTGCTATCAAGCCATTCGCCGTGTGGGGCTCCATTCTGATCGTAGCTCAAATAAGGATCTTTCCTGAAATCTGTGAGAACCTGAGCGGTACTCCCGGCAGGTCGAATATTGGCCCCCCGAGTTACAAATTTTGTTGACGTATCGGCATGGGTGACAACTGAACCGCGTCCGAATTGCCATTGCGATGAATCGTTGCCAAAACATAATCAGCGAACTTGGAGCATTCACAGCAGTTGCACTCCATGTGTGCAACAAGCCGTTCATCTGAAAGCTTCTGACTGCTGGCCTCCTTCTTGCCGCAGCAAAGTTGTCATTCGTCAGGTTGAGGGGTGTAGAGCCTGGAGTGTCTAGCATCTCAACATTTTTGCGGTAGGGTTCTGTGTTGTTTGCCCAGTTTCCTCGAGCAAACTCAAGAATAAAGTCTGGCTGGGGCACGGGCGACCAATCTTCCGGGACTGGATGCTGTGCGGAAGTGAAGTGCGCACCAAACAATGTACCGAACGCCCGAGGATACAGATCATCAGAATCAGCGAGGTAGATGGCTACGGATGTCCCGACCTGTTTCGCGTTGCTGATGGCAGATGCCTTCTTTGCCGCCGCTTTAGCCTGAGCGAAAACAGGGAAGAGAATGGCTGCAAGGATCGCAAGGATTGCGATAACGACAAGCAGTTCGATGAGAGTAAATGCAGATTGACTCCTTTGTGCATCTGCCATGAATGATTTTTCATGTTGACCAGTTCTTAGGCATTGCCTATTGCGATCTGGGGCACGGGACACAACTGCGGCAGTACTGTTCTGTTCCTACGAAAGATTCTTTGACAGATGAGAATCGTCGATCCGGGTCCGGTATCAAAAACTTCATGCTCAGCCCGGCAAGACTGTGGCACGGATTGTTTAGCCTCTGAGAGCTTCACCAGATAAGCCGTGCAATTCTTGCGGGGAAACAGATCAAGAAAGCCGCGAACGGCTCAATCTGCCTGTGCACTCATCGATTTTTCAGCTCATTTCATCCTTTGTTCGATCAACTCTAATTCAGTTGTAGTACAACACTGATGGGAGGATCACCAACATATGTTTTTTTCAACTCTAGTCACTTTCGCTTTGCTGAGCAATTCGACGACGGCATTCTCGCCCATCCAACAGCTTCGCAGGCCCTCACTCGCCAAGCAAGTGATGCTCAACAAGTTCAGCTTTTGGGACAACCGAGATTGGGATTGGTACAAGCAGAACATCCCCTTCTGGGAGTCTCCTGATCGAGACATTGATGAGACGTATTACTACAGATGGGAACTCATCACGAAGCATCGTGTCTATGGATCGCCACAATCGGGCTACTCGTTCACTGAATTCATCAATCGCCCGCCGTGGTCCGGGGCGTACGGGGCGATCAGCTGCCCAGTTGGGTTGCAACTATATGAGCTTAGATGGCTCAAACAAAAGGACGCCACTCTCGATTACGCGAAGTATTGGTATTCCACTCCCGGCGCACAACCAAGATCCTATAGCAATTGGTTGGTTGATGCATTTTGGGCGATCTATCAAGTTCACGGCGACAAGGAATGGATCCTTTCGATGCTGCCAGCCATGGAATCCCACTACAAGGGCTGGAAGGAAGAGCATTACATCCCAGGGAAGGGGATGTTTGCCTGGGCCGGCATGCACGATGGGATGGAAACCAATATCGCCTCGCGTCAGACGCAGGACTGGTTTGCCGGTGCAGAAAGCTTTCGACCGACTCTGAATGCCTACATCTATGGAGACCTCGTGGCGACTGCAAAGGCGTACGCACTGTCCGGGAACTCAGCGAAGGCTTCAGAATTCAATCGACTTGCCAAGGAGCTTCAGCGCACGGTGCAGTCGGAGTTGTGGGATCCCGAACGAAAATTCTTTTCTTGCATGTTCCTAAATGACGAGATCAAAGACGGAATCAAGATCGCAAAGGGAACACTCCTTTACAACGACGGTAAGTACAAAGGGAGCCCTTACGGTCGACAACTGATCGGCTACGTGCCGTGGATGTTTAACATGCCCGAGCAGGGCAAGGGGTACGAGGTCGCATGGCGTGGAGTCACTGATCCGAACGTGTTCTTCGCACCTCACGGCCTGTACACCGTCGAACGTCGGGATCCGCTATTCATGATCGCACCAACCAGCTGTGTTTGGAGCGGAAACAATTGGCCCTATGCGCAAGCCCAGACCTTGCAGGCGATGGCGAATGTAGTTCTAAACTACAAGCAATCCGATGTCTCCAAGGCCGACTACTTCAAAGTGTTCAAGAACTACACGCTAACGCAAAGAGAAGGCGGACGGCCCTACCTCGCGGAAACAAGCGATCCGGACACCGGGCGTTGGACGTTTGACGAGCCCAACAAGAGTGAGCACTACTTCCACTCCTCCTACAATGACCTTCTCATCACTGGCATCGCCGGGCTGAGACCCAGCGACGATCAGTCTGTTGAAGTCAATCCGCTTGCTCCTGAATCCTGGGATTACTTCATGCTGGACGATGTCTCCTACCGAGGGCACAAACTGACGATTGTTTGGGATAAGACTGGCAAGCGATACGGTTCTGGTCAGGGATTGAGCATCTGGGTAGACGATAAGAGGGTGGCAAACAGGCCAGACCTTGGGCGATTGCATGCAAACTTGGAGCCCGCCCGATCCGTTCCCAAGGCCAAGAGGGATGAGAATTGGGTCAACGTCGCAGTGAATAATAACAGCACGTACTTCCCCTATCTCAGAGTCACCTCGTCAGGGACAACTGGCTCGATCGGTGAACTTTATGACGGAGTCTCCTACTATCACGCCGACCGCCCGACGAACCGCTGGATCTCAGACAATCAGAACAAAGTCCAAACTGTCGAATACGACTTTGGGGTTAAACGGACAATTGAGGAAGTTCGGCTTTTCGTCATTGACGACGGAGACACTTCAAATGTAGTTGCCCCAGTTGGGGTTACGCTTGAGGCGTTCGACGGTTCTAGCTGGAAGAAGATCCAGAACGTGAAGGCGTCACCAAAACTCCCAACGGGGCACACATCGAATTCCCTTAGGTTTTCGCCAATGAAGGCATCCAAGCTGCGTGTACACCTTCAGCCGAAACCAGGAAAGGCCGTAGGGTTATCCGAACTTGAGGTGTGGGGTCACAACAAACTTCCATTGGAGGTTCCCAAGGCCCCCGCGAACATCGCAGGAAAAGCTTCCCTTTCCGCGTCTTACACTTGCCGGTTTGACGTTCTTTCCGAAGTAAATGATGGGATCATCGCCATGGATGGGGGGCGAAACCGGTGGACGGCCTACGAGTCGCCCAACACGTCTGACTGGATCGAGTTGGACTTCAACAAGTCTTGCATGATCGGTTCAGTCTCGTTGTGTTTATACTCCGACGAAGGTGGTGTCCGGCTGCCGAAGAGCTACAAACTTGAGCAGTGGTTGAACGGTAACTGGGTCCCGGTTGCTGAGTCAGTACGAGAGCCGGCGACGATCACAAGGAAAGTTCCAAACCGAATCATTTTCAAGCCGATCACGACCGAAAAACTCCGTATCACTTTCGAGCATCGAGGAAAGACTAGAACTGGAGTGAGCGAGATATTGGTCTTTCCACCGGAATCTAGTCTGTAGACGAGTAGATTCCAATCAGTCGAAAAACACTCCAGTTCACACCCGAAAATAGTGAAAGACCATCAACACTAGGGAAGGGAATCTGGGGCAAGAACGGGATTTTTGCAGGATCTTTGGTCTCTCAATACCCAGCCAAATCAGGAGACGCACCGAGACGTCGGTAGATTCAAACTAGAATTTTTCGACCTATTTTTCGTAAGTCCAAAGGAGGGCGTCGGGGGTTCGAGTCCCTCCGGGGCCGCCATCAAGTCGAACTCATTTGGTGATGAGGGACCTTCACTCTTCTCATTCTGCGGATTGTGCAACGTCACGGGATCAGAGTAATAGACTTTCGTGGTGTATGAAACAAAGTTTCACGATTGAGTTGTCGCCAGACGAGGCGTTGGTCTTGTCGCACATGCTCGCGCGGTTTGAACGAACCGACCGGCTTTGTTTGGCAAATAATGCTGAGTTTGTCGCTTTGAGCTCTGTGTCAGGGCAGCTTGACAAGGCACTCGTGGAACCGTTTTTGGATAACTACGACGAACTCGTGCTTGCGGCCCGGGAGCGGCTTGCGGGGGACTATGAAGCATTGGCTCCGGGCGTCGAGCCGGATGAGGACGACCTCCGGTGACTAGGGGGCGTCAGATGCGATCGCGGCGGCGGGCGATCATCGATTGGTACGGGATGAGTCCGCACTTTTCGTAGAACGGCTGGACGTCGGGATCGCAGACGAGGTCGATTGCGTAGAGGTCCTGGAAGTGGGTTAGGGTGTGCTCGACGAGGGCTTTGCCGATGCCCCGCCCTTGAAATTCGGGGAGGACCTCGACGGCGGAGATGTAGCCGAAGAGGACTCCGTCGGTGAGCGCGGAGAGGAATCCGGCGATCCGCTTGGTGCTCTCTTCCACGGCGAGCAAGGCGAAGGAGCTATTGGTGAGCATCTTCAGATGCGCCTCCGTGGAAGGCGGTTTCGGCCATCCGACGAAGAATCCTTCTAGTTGGTGGGGTTTGATGTCGGAGAGGTCGGATGTGAGAGTGATTCCGTCCATTGGGTTGAGTTTACAGAGTGGGGATAGTCGCGTTGATGCGAGCCTTGGTTGTGCTCGGGAGGATTTACACGGACAAGCTGGGCTTGACTGATTGGGAATTTGTGGAGATTGATCGCTTGACCGTGCCACCCTGTTTTTTTCGCCAACCCAAGTGATTGCTTGTCGAGGTGATTCTTGTACACCCCTACCACATAATCGCTCGCACGGCCGCAGCCCGGCAACGCCTTGGACTGCTATGATGAGATTTATGAAAAAAGCACGATGGGACGGTACGTGGCAGGCTCGTCTCGTTGTTGGCGCTGAACCGGGTGAGTGGTTTGAGTGCAAAGTCTCTCAGTTGCAGCAAGACTCAAAGAACAAAACGACTAGAGTTGAGATAGAGTGCCCCCCTGGAACCTTCCCCGAAGGTATTCAACTCGTCCGGCAGGATAACAACGAGTGCTACTTTGTCTTTCCTGAGTTTAGTACTGCAAAGCAGGAGTGTTTGCATGTTGAGGGAGTTCTGGTTGGGTTCGACGACCTGAATCGAAAAGACGTCCGCATGCAAGTACTATCTGCGCATATATATAACGTTTGGGATTTCACTCATCCAATTGAGCTTGAAAGCTTCACGTTTGGCGATTTTTCTTGCAAGATAGAAGCGGTTCAGCACTCAGACATCGGCTTTCCGGATAGCTCAGATACTTTCGAACCGATCAACAGCCACAATTTGACGTTGTGTCGAATAGACCATAAGCCTTTCTCCATCTATGAGGGCCGCTCCGCCCTTGATTTTGTAGAGACATTATTGAGCGGCTTGCTAGCGGAAACTCAGCAAATTGCCATCGGGGAAGTCATTGGAAAAACGGGGAGCAAAATCACATTCCGGGATCGTTCATTAGTTTGCGACTTTCCTGCCCGCTGGGTGGAATGGCCCCTTCGACCTGCTCCGGGCTGGCTAGCCAAATTTGCTTCGAACTTGCATACCCTCTGGGAAGATAGAGGCGCAAAATCTGCGATCAAACTCGGTGTGCGATTTATGATCTCAACTTCAATATTTGGCAGAAATCCCAGGTCCTTTGAAGAACGAGTGCTGCTTGGGCAGACCGCCTTGGAGATTTTTGCCGCGTTAGTTTGCGTTGATACTGCACAGATTCTGCCACGCGAAAAGTTTGACAGCTCCCTGAACTTTCAAGACAGGCTGTACATGATGCTCTCCGTCCAAGGCGTGAGCAATGTGCTTCCAGATATCTACGACCAAAATTACACCACTAAGCAAGGAAAGAGGCTTCTTCCTGGAGAAGCCTTCAAGGAAGTCCGAGACTCTCTTGTGCACCCGAAGCCTGGAAGGCTAAATCCTCGGACAGTCAATCTGTGCCGGAGTGCTGCTGTTTGGGCAGGGGGCATGTGCTATCACTCGTTTTTGTGGATTTGTGGCTTCGAAGGGCGACTCGAAAACCGCCACGGAAATCTTTCGACTGAACTGGGATGGTACGGTGAATTCCCCACCAATGCGTACCTCATCAACGGAAGCTCCTGATTGTTCAAGCGGCGTGGTATACTCCGTGAGTTCTCTAAAGACAGCAGGTGGAAACTTAATGTCTCGACTCGTCGAGACGCCAGCCGAGGAGCCGAATTGAGGTCGTTCTGGCCCGTTCTTTGAGCCCATTTTGGGTTCATCTCTTCTGCGCCGTTTTCCCTTCGAAGCTTTTCGAGATCAGGTGCAATCAATGCCCACAGAAGCAAAAGCACAAGTGATCGAGCAGGCGAAGGAGTGGTACTCCAAGTCGTCGGGCGTGATCTTTGCTGACTACCGCGGACTGACGGTTAAGCAGATGCAGGGGCTTCGAGCCGACCTTCGAAAGAAGGGCGCCGAGCTTCACGTCGTCAAAAACACGTTGTTCCGAGCGGCAGTTGGTGAAGAGGTCAACTCCCTTCCGGCTGAGTTCCACAACGGCACAACCGCATACGCTTACATCTTTGAAGATGAAGCGGGTTGTGCAAAGGCCCTTCTCGATTTCGCTAAATCCAGCAAGAAGCTCGTCGTTAAAGGCGGTCTCTTTGGTGGCAAGGCGATGTCTGCTGACCAGGTGAAGTCCCTTTCGGAACTTCCTCCGCGCGATGTTCTCATCTCGCAGGTCATCGGAACCATCGCTGCTCCGCTCAGCAACCTCGTTGGAACTGTCGAAGCCCTTTATGCGGAACCGATCCGCACGATTGGCGCAGTTGCCGACCAAGCCACGGAGAAGGCAGCCTGAGAGATTCGTTACTGAGCCCCGTAAGGGCTCCCCGATTTACACACACAGAAGAGAAAAGAAATGGCATCTATCGATTCAATCGTTGAAAGTATCAGCGGTCTTACCGCTATCGAGCTCTCCGAGCTCAAGAAGGCACTTGAGGACAAGTTCGGCGTTACCGCTGCTGCTCCTGCGTTCAACCCAGCTATGTTTGCTGGAATGGCTCCGGCTGGCGGTGGCGCTGCTGAAGCTGCTGAAGAGAAGACCTCGTTCGACGTGGTTCTTGCTGAGGCTGGCGGAAACAAGCTCCAGGTCATCAAGGTCGTTCGCGAACTCACCGGTCTTGGCCTGAAGGAAGCAAAGGACCTCGTGGACGGCGCTCCACAACCTTTGAAGCAAGGCGTTTCGAAGGACGAAGCAGATTCGATCAAGAAGCAGATCGAAGAAGCCGGCGGAAAGGTCGAAGTCAAGTAAGCCTCGGCTGCTTGAACCTATTCAAATCGCTCCGATTCATTGTGAATCGGGGCGATTTTTCTTTTTGGCGATTGCTTCGCTAAGGGGGTACCCGAGGGCGAGAAGCCAGCTGAGGTAGAGGCACCAGTCGCCGAGAAGGCGATAGACCGTGTTTGGGTGGGTGGAGAGGAGGTAGCCGTACGCGATGTCCTGGCCGTCTTTGAGTTCGCTTGCGATGGTGCCCGAAGAGTTGACGAACATGCTTCCAAAGCGACCATCGCATCGGATGATCGGGACGCCATTTTCGGCGGCGCGGAAAGGAGTGTACGCGGCGTGCATCGCGGCGACGAAGTGATTTTTGGATTCGGGATCGATGGTGGGTAGGGCGATCACTTTGACCCCGGGAATTGCCGCGGTCTCGCGGATGATGGTGGGATAGCAGGAGTCGAAGCAGATATTGAGACCGACCTTGCCGCCGATGATTGGGTAAGGAATTGCGACGGCTCTGGTGCCGGGGGCGTGCATGTTTTTCTCTCCGGCGAAGAGCTTGCGCTTTTGGTAGCGTTCGCTTTCGTAGCCTTGGCTGGTGAGGGATGCGACGTTGTAGGGTAACGGCGAGTGATCGTCGGGGAAGCTCGTGATGATGGCAGGGGTGTTTTTGCTGAGCTCTTTGAGTTTAGTAGTGTCGCCTCGGGGCGCGAACATGATTCCGCCGAACTCAGGCCATACAACAAATTGTGTTGCCGGAGCGAGCGCTCTGGTTGCCTTCTCCATCGCATCTTCGTTGCCGTCCTGGAACTGGGCAACGGCGGCGGTACCCCCGCCGGGAATAATGCCGCGACCGGAGTTGGCTTTGCGGATCTCGACGTTGTACTGAATCAAAGCCATCGGCACAAGGAGCCAAAGGGCCTTCCATTTCGCGCGGCTTGCCCAAACATTGGTCATCCAAGCGAGGTAGCTCACCAGCCAAATGCCACCCAATGCCGCGAGAGGCATAGCCAAACCGGACCTATACAGGGCAAGACCTAAGTGCGCGGGAATCTGGAAGAGGAGCACGGATTCGAGTGCGACGGCGATGGCGGCGAGCCACCAGATAGGCTTTTCGGAGTTTTTGCCGTCGGCCCAAATGCCGAAAAAAATTCCGAAAACAAAGGCGTAGAGGCCGCTGGCGGTGTAGTTCCAGCCAGCCGATGGCTCGAGGTGTTTGACTTGGTAGAACCAGCCGGTGGTGGTGAGGAAGGCGAACCAGAAGATCGCCCCGAGTCCGCCGAGGAAGCCGAGGATGGCTCCCTTCCCTTTCGTCGCCAGGAGGAGCGGGACGAGGGCGACGAGGATGAGCGCGCCTTTCTCGCCGAGCGGCATGGCGAGATTGATGAGGGTTCCGGTCGCGAGCGCGCCCGCCAGGAGATAAATTCCGGAGAGCGCGACCTTTTTCATCTTGAAACCATTATATGGCAAGCGTTGTCCCAGCAACTTTGCGGGTGAAAACGGCCCTTGCGCGGGCTGGTAACCCAGGCATAATCACCGGCATTTCTCGCCGAAAAGGCACGAAGTTCAGCCTTTTCAGCAAAGGAAGTCAGCGTGATTTGAACCTAAAAGCGGTGCATTTGAAAAGAATCCAGGCAAAAATGCCAATCCCAGTAATTTTACTAGGGTGGTAATTGTGCTGGGGATGGAACCAAGTAAATGAGCGAGGATCGTTGAACCAGCGATCTCGATCACGAAACCGGTTGAAGAGAATCGAAACGGGATCGTAAAACTGGAAACCAAGGAATGGTGGAAGGTCTGGTTCACGAGACAAGGAAGGTCACATGTCATTTCGTATCAACACTAACATCGGCGCGATGAGCGCTTTCAACTCGGTCAACGACGTTACGTCAATGCTCAGCAAGTCGCAAGGCAAGCTCAGCTCGGGACTTCGCATCAAGGATGCATCGGATGATCCAGCTGGTTTGATTTCCTCGGAACTGTTCCGATCGCAAATCAACTCGATGGACGCGGCTCTTCGGAACAACCAAGAGGCTCTCAACTACGCAAAGACGGCAGAGAACGCACTTGGCGAAATGAGCAAGCTTCTGAGCGATGCTCGAGGCCTTGCCATCGCATCAGGTAACTCGGCGACTCTTACGGCGGCTCAAGTTGCGGCGAACCAGGATCAGATCAATTCGATCATCAGCTCCATCGACCGAATTTCGACCACCGTTACCTACTCGGGACGTAAGCTTCTCGACGGTTCGGCTGGTACCACGGTTCAGATTTCTAACCAGACCAAGCTCAGCGGATTTAGCTTCGGCGGCTCGCTTGGAACCACTTCGATCACCTCAAACGGCTTGATCACGTTGGCACAAAGCACAGCAGCAACTCGCGCTCTTTACACCGCGACTTCGTTGCTCACCGCTGGCGCTCTCCAATCGGGAACGGTTGCCCTCAACGGCGTCAACTTCAACATCTCGGCAGGTACATCGGGTGCTTCACTGGCAAACGTCTTCAATGCGGCTTCGGCTCAGACTGGAGTTACCGCATCTTGGAACGCGGCTGGCAACCAGCTCACCTTCCAGGCGGTTCAGACGGGATCGAACCGGCAGATCACCTTTACAGACACGACCGGTGTTGTCAGTTCGGCAGCGAACACAACAGCGAACGTGGTTGGCGTCGATGCAGTCGCAACCGTAACGATCGGCGGTGTGGCAGCTCTGTTCACTGGTGGACGAAGTGGCGCAGACGGCCTTACCCTAACAGATGCAAACGGCAATAAATTGCAGATTGGTGAAGGTGGAAATGGTGTGTCGGCGGCGGCGGCAGTCGGAAGAGTTGTAGCTCAAGATTCCAACTTCCAGATTGGATTCCTCTCGGGAGTCACGGCGAACCTCGCTCTGCGAAACATGGGCTCCAGCCAGCTTGGAACCGGTGTTGTTAGCGGCTCGACCCTAAATACCCTTGATGTCTCGACGGCTCAGAATGCGACGAACGCACTGGCGATCATCGATAAGGCGATTGAAGAAGTGTCTTCGATGCGCGGCAAGATCGGAAACTTCCAGCGCAACGTTCTTGAGACGAACAGCCGGTCGCTCACCAGCATGAGAGAGAACCTCTCGAACTCTGAGAGCTCGATCCGAGACCTCGACGTGGCTCAAGAAATGACCAACTACACCAAGTACCAGGTAATGCAACAAGCAGGTATGGCGATCCTCGGACAAGCCAACCAGTCTGGTCAAGGCGTGCTTTCTCTTCTCCGCGGCTAATAGCCAAACGAAAGACAGGACCAACCCCGCCTTCGGGCGGGGTCTCTCCTTTCACTCTCGTTTGGCTTTTAGCTCAAGCTAACCGCTCGCCCTGCTTTGTTGGCCATTTTTGCGAGCTTTTCCATGTTTCCCCCGGGAGACACTTTTACAAAATCGATTCGGGATGCCAGTCCGGCAACCACACGATCCCTCACTTGGTTATTGACTCCGACGAACGACGCTTCGGGTCGGAAAGGCGAAACCACCAAATCCGTCGAAGGATCGAACTCGTACCGCCAAAGACGCGCCATTCGGAACGCCTCATTTCGCAAGTCTTCGCCCAGCACCTGGAAGAGTCCCCGATCCAAACATAGGATTCGTGGTGCGCCCCACCTGAGGGGGACGACGGCGGATCGCTGATATTCGGGCTTATCGTGTCCAGTCACCAGGACTTCCCCATTGAGGATGCCGACTTCGGTGAGTTTCTCGATTTCATCGAGTTGATCCCGCGAGGCATTTCGCGAGGAGAGCACGGCAAACGTTTTGGCTCCGAGGAGCTTCGTGTTCCCATACAGAAAGGTCATCGCGGGCGGATCGGGATCGAATTGTTCGAGGAGTTCGGGATAGCCGGCGTCGGTGATGACGGACCAACGGACGCCGAGGGTTTCGAGGCGTTTTTCGAGCGGGGCGATGTCCTCGATAAGTTCAACTCCGCGCTGGGCGATGTGGGCAGCAGATTTGACGCTGAGTTTGTACTCCTCGCGAAGAGCCTCGGTGCTGAGGGAGAAGAACTCTTCGGGGGTGCGATTCAGGAGGTCGTTTCGAGCCAGAACGCGTACCACCGATCTGCCACCGACGCCGGGCGTCATGGCTAGTGCCAGGGTAAAGGTTCGCCGTGAAACGCTCATTTCTTGGCTAACGAGGCGGCGGTTCCGAGGAGAATCTTGACGGCCTTTTCGCCGGATTTCTTCATCTCGTCTTCCACTTCTTGGTGATTGGGCTCGATGGGCGAGATTCCGGCGGCGAGGTTTGTGACGATGGCCAAACAGCCGTATTGGATGCCGAGTTCCTTCATGGCGATGGCCTCGGAGGTGGCGGTCATGCCGACGATGTCGGCCCCGAACTGGCGGTAAAGCACAATTTCGTGGGGTGTTTCGTACCGGGGCCCGTTTATGGCGAGATAGACGCCTTTGGGGTTGACGTCGACGCCAATTTTGGAGCCCTCAAGGAGGAACTTGGCGCGTAGCTCAGGTGAGAATGGATCGTTGAAGCCGGTGTGGACGACGGTTGCGTCGTAGACGGTGGTGCTTCGGAAGGTGAAATCGAGGAAATCGGAGCAGGCGACGAATGTTCCGGGACCCCATTCTTCGCGGAGCGAGCCAACCGCGGCAGAAGCGAGGCAGTACTTGACGCCAAGCTGCCGGAGAGCGGTCGCCATTCCTACATAGTTGACCTTGTGGGGCGGAACTTTGTGTCCGGCGGAGTGGCGGCTGAGAAGGAGGATATTGGCCCCGTCGTGCTCGAGATGACGTCCGCGAATGGCTCCGACCGGAGTCAGGATGTGGACGGGCGCCCCTCCGAGCGCGATAAGGCGAGAGCCCACTCCGGTTCCGCCAATAATCGCGGCATCAAATTTCATATGGCGATTATGATTCAAACTAAGGGACATGATCTTGCGAGAGGTGCTGCATGCGCACATCCCGACCCTTAGCGAAGAGAGCACGGTGCGGGATGCGGTGGACAAAATGGATGTTTATCAGTTCCCGGCACTGGTGGTGGTTGACCTTGAACATCGACCGATCGGGGTGTTGACGGAGGGTGATCTTTGTCGGGAGGTGGCCCGGCGGGACAACTTTGTGGGCATGGCATCTGAGCCGGCATTTGTTTATGCGAGTAAGGATCCGACGACCGCAGACGCGAATCTGGAGATCTCGGATGCGCTGCATAAGATGCTTTCGAGCGGACTTACCTTGTTGCCCGTGACCGATGAGGGGGTATTGGCGGGGGTCGTTCTGCGAGTTGACTTGATGCAGGCAATGATGACGGACGCGGCGAGCATGGCGTAGGAAACGCTGTGCTAAAAGTTGGCGACGCTTTTCCGGAATTTTCGCTTGAGAACCAGGATGGTTCGGTCATTACGAACGACGCCCTGAAGGGTTCGGTATCGGTGATTTACTTCTATCCGAAAGACGATACGAGCGGGTGTACGGCGGAGGCTTGTGAGTTCCAAGAGCGGCTTTCGGACTTTCCTGGGAAGAAGGTTTTGGCGTCTCTCCTGATCCGGTGAAGTCGCACAAAAAGTTCGCGGATAAGTACGGGCTGAAGTTCGACCTTTTGGCGGATGTTGAGACCAAGCTTTGCGAGGCGTGCGGCGTGTGGGCGGAGAAGTCAATGTACGGCAAGAAGTACATGGGCGTACTGCGGACGACCTTCATTTTGGACGCCAACGGCGTCGTGACCCACGTTTTTGAAAAGGTAAAGCCGCAGGGTCATGCGGCGGAGATCAAGGCGGCTATCGGCTAAACTCGTATCTAATGTCTCGAAAAGTGACCGCTCCTGCTTTGCGCCGAATGCGGGAGAGTGGGGAGAAGATTGTGTGCGTTACGGCGTACGACTACACTTCGGCCCAGATTTGCGAAGCTGCGGAGGTGGATGTCGTACTCGTAGGCGACTCTCTGGGAAATGTGATCCAGGGACATCCTACGACTATTCCGGTCACTTTAGACGAGATGGTGTATCACACCAAATGCGTTCGGCGGGGGCTAATTTCGCCTTTGTTGGTGGCAGATTTGCCGTTCGGCTCTTACAACGTTTCCGTTTCTCAGGCGGTTTCATCGGCGATAGAGCTGATGAAAGCGGGCGCGGATGCGGTGAAACTTGAAGGCAATTACACCGACGAGATTCAGGCGATTTTGAAGGCCGGGATTCCGGTGATGGGCCATGTCGGATTTACGCCGCAAGCGATTCATGAATTTGGCGGGCACAAGGTGCAGGGGCGCGGCGATAACTCGGAGCGGGTACTTCGCGATGCTCAGGCGGTTGAGGCGGCAGGGGTATTTGGAGTGGTTCTCGAAATGATTCCTGCCGGACTAGCAAGTTCAATTACTGAGGCGCTTTCGATTCCGACGATCGGAATTGGGGCAGGGGCGGGTTGCTCGGGTCAAATTCAAGTTTGGCAAGACGTTTTTGGTTTGAGTGAGCGAAAGCTGCGCCACGCGGAGTTCTTTTTGGATGGCCGAAACTTGTTTGTTGACGGGCTTCGGACGTACGTTTCGCGCACGAAGGACGGCAGCTTCCCTACTGCGGAGAACGCGTTTGAAGATCGTTGAGACGGTCGCCGATTATCGGGCTTTGGGGCTGAAGGATGTTGGCTTTGTGCCCACGATGGGGGCTTTGCATGAGGGGCATCTTTCGCTGATCCGGGCCGCGCGCGAATCGCACGAAGAGGTGGTGGTTTCGATCTTCGTGAACCCAACTCAGTTTGCGCCACATGAGGATTTATCGCGGTATCCGCGCCCTTTTGAGCGCGATGTTGAGTTAGCAACTTCGGCAGGAGCGACAACGATTTTCGCTCCGAGCGTTGAGGAGATGTATACGGCGAGCCCGGTGAGTATCCATGTTCCGGTCGTTACAGAACTGTATGAAGGGGCGCATCGACCGGGGCATTTTGACGGTGTCGCGACAGTAGTTGCTAAACTTTTTCTTATTGTTCAACCGAAGAGCGCATTTTTTGGCAAAAAGGACTTACAGCAGTGCGCCGTGATTCAGAAATTAGTGCACGATCTTAACTTCCCAGTAAACCTATACTTTTGCGACACTGTGCGCGAAGATGACGGACTTGCGAAGTCGAGTCGGAACGTATATTTGAGTACAGTGGAGCGCGAAGTCGCGCCTGAGCTTTTTCGACAGTTGTCTGTTGCAAAGGAGCGAGTAGAGGCATCTATGAGCTTTGCGGAGACCGAGAATCAGGCTAAGAATGAACTTGCGAAACAGGGCTTTGTCGTTGACTATTTCTCTGTAATTGACCGAAACTTGTTCCAGCCAGCGAGCCGGGATACTCGTGAATTTGCGATTATTGTCGCGGCGCGTATTGGAACCACTCGCTTGATTGATAACGTCACGTTTGATCGCTAGGTATAGTAGTTACATAGTGTCAAAGGCTGACACTTTAAAGGTTCATACCTAATGGGAAAAAACGTTCAAGAAGTAAAAAATAGCCTTAAGTTCAAGGCTGATGAGAAGGAAGGACTTCTCACCGTTCGATTTGGCGTCAAGAAATTTGTGATTCCTCACAAGGCCCGCATGATGAGCGACGGCAAGTTCATGTTCCTCTCCTTCGGCGCATCGTCGGAGCTTTATGAGGTGGTTGGAAAGGACCTCAAGGCCATGGACAAGGCTGCGGACGGATCGGCGGCTTACGAGGCATTGAAACCATCGGTAAAGAAGGCAAAGAAGGGCGGAAAGCGCACTCGAGCCAAGGTTGAACTGCCGTCCGAACTGGCCGAGGCACTCAAGAACATCCCCGCCGGATACCGACTTGGCGTGAGCCCAGACGGCACTCCGAAGCTGGTAAAGACTCGAACCCGTCGCAAGAAAGGCGCCTAACGCGCCATAATATTCGGTACGCCCTAGTAGCTCAGCGGTAGAGCAATGCTTTTGTAAAGCGGAGGTCGCGGGTTCGATTCCTGTCTGGGGCTCCAAAAGCGGAAGACTTCGGTTGAAGTTTTCCGCTTTTTGTTTTATCTCGCTTTGCGCGATTGTTAAGATTCCTTTTACTTGCGACGCTACGATCATAAAGGTTCGGCACGATGGAGGATACATAGAATTTGGATTCGGTAAAACTGAGCGTGTGATCGCGCACATTTTGCTTGCATTGCAGTCATCCGGCCCACAGCTCGCGACGGGTTCGTTTTTGCACTATCCGTATCTACAAATCGGTCGGAATGCGGCGGTTTCGAACTCCTTGTCGCTGATGTGGCACGGGGTGCCGGAGAAGGCGACTTGGAAGGTTCGATACGCGGCGAATAGGGGCGATCGCGACGCAAACGTTGAGCAACTCGAGATTCGGACTTCGGAAGCTCCTTTCCTCAGCTACCGGGCCGAGTTGACGGGACTGAAGCCTTCGATGGACTTTAAGTACGAAGTGTACAAAGATGGTCGGAAGGTTTTCGAGTCAAAAGCAAAGGCTCCGGTTGCGGGCAATTCTTGGCGGTTAGTAGCATTTGGAGACTGCGGACGAGGAACGGCCGAGCAAGCGAAAGTGTCCTTTCAGGCCTCCAAAGTGAACCCGAGTGCGGTGCTTTTGACAGGAGATATTGTTTACGATAAAGGCCGCGTTTCGGAGTACGAGACGAAGTTTTGGAATTATTACAACGGCAATACAACCTCGCCGGAGAAAGGGAGCCAAATGATGCGCTCGGTGCCGTTTATACCGGTAATGGGCAACCACGACATGGGGGCTTATGATCTTTCGGCGTATCCGGATGGTCTTGCGTACTTCTACTTCTACCGAGTGCCACTGAACGGGCCAAAGTTCCCCGCTTCGAGTTCCAATACTCCCGGCGCAAAAGGCAAAGGGTTGGAGAACTTCTTGGCGGCGGCGGGAGATAACTACCCTCAGGCGGCGAATTACTCATTCGACTACGGGAACGCGCACTTTGTGGTGCTGGATAGCAACCCGAATGTGAATTGGGCGACGAAGGAGCTTCGGCAGTGGCTCGCGGAGGATCTCTCCAAGGCCGATCCGGCGAAGTGGCGGATTGTTTCGTATCACCATCCGGAGTTCCAGTCGAGCACGGCGCACGCGGACAACAAGTGGATGCGGGTGCTGTCGGATTTGTTTGTTAAGTATAAGGTTGATCTGATTCTCAACGGACACGTACACAACTACCAGCGCTCTAAGCCGATTCTTGAGTCGTTCCGACCGTTGTTGTCGGCGCGATTGAATACGAACGATTGGCCGGTAGATAAGGCGTTCGACGGCAAGACGGTGACGTCGACCGAGGGGTTGATTCGGATCGTAACAGGGGGTGGCGGGGCGCCGCTATACAATCCCGAACTGGAGGCCACACGGGATAAGTGGCTTCCGTTCACCGAGACGTACCACGTCAAGCACAGCTTTTCGAGCATCGACTTCAAGGGGGACACACTTATGTTCAAGCAGATCGACTTGGACGGAAATGTTCTCGACCAGTTTTTGTTGACGAGAAAGCCAAAAAGCTGACCGTTCTCGGGCGCGTTTTGCTATGCTAGGAATCTAGCTGGCTATGAGTTTTGCGCGCCCTTGGATCGTGGGAGTTTCGACCAGCGTTTTGCTGGCGGCGGTGGCGATCACGCCAGGACAAAAGGCGAAACCGAAGAAGTTGACGCGGGTGATTGATTTCAACCGGGATATACGCCCCATCTTGAGCGAACACTGCTTCAAGTGCCATGGTCCGGACGCAAAATTCGTGAAAGGAAATCTTCGACTGAGTGAGCGTGACGACGCCACCCGGTCGCGGTCGGATGGCAAGCCGATTCACCCTGGAAAACCGGAGGCGTCGATGGTGATTCAGCGGGTGACCTCGAAGGAGCCGTACTTGGTGATGCCCCCGGCGGATTCGGGGATGCCTCGGCTCTCCGCATCGCAGATATCTCTCTTGAAGGAGTGGATTCGGCAAGGGGCGAAGTATGAGAAGCATTGGGCGTTTGTGCCGCCGAAGATGCCCGCGATTCCGACGGTGAAGAATGCCGCATGGGCGAAGAACGACGTGGATCGATTTGTGCTCGCCAAGCTCGAAGCGACCGGATTAAAGCCAGCTCCGGAGGCATCGAAAGAGATTCTTCTACGCCGGGCGAGCCTTGCGCTTACGGGGCTTTCGCCGACCGCCGATGAGTTGAATGCGTTCCTAACCGACAATGCTCAGAATGCATATGAGAGGGCGGTGGATCGTCTTTTGGCGAGCGAGCGGTACGGCGAGCACCAGGCGCGATATTGGCTCGATGCCGTCCGGTATGGCGATACCCACGGGTTGCACCTGGACAATGAGCGGGCGATCTATCCTTACCGCGATTGGGTGGTGGACGCCTTGAACAAGGATTTGCCGTTCGACAAGTTCGCGCTGTGGCAGGTGGCGGGCGACTTGCTTCCGAACCCGACTCGGGAAATGCGGGTGGCGACGGGCTACGTGCGGATGAACCCGACGACCAACGAGGGCGGTGCCATCGAAGATGAGTTCTTGGTGAAGAACACATTTGACCGCGTTGACACCACTTCGACAGTGTTTTTGGGCATGACGGTGGCATGTGCGAAGTGCCACGACCACAAGTACGATCCAATTTCGCAGAAGGACTATTACAGTCTGTTTGCGTACTTCAACTCGACAAAGGATGCGCCATTGGATGGCAACGACTTGGTGCCGCCACCCGCGATTCCGGTCCCTTCTCCCGAACAAGAGAGGGCGGTCGCAGCGGCGGAAAAGCGAAAGTCGGAGCTGATGGCGCAGGTTGATTTGGATGCGGCAAAGGCTTATCTCGCGTCACGTCGGGTTGGTAAGGTCGAATTTGGCAAGTGGGAGGTCGCGGGTCCGTTTGTGTCGACGAGCTTCCAGGCGGCTTTTGGCGCGAATGAAAAGCCGACGGAATGGCGCCCCTTCAAGCTTGAGCTTGGGAAGTCGACTCCCTTCATTGGCAAGGACAACGCCTCGGCATATGTCCGCACGACCGTGACCTCGGAGCAGGATCAGGAGGTCGTGTTCGGGTTTGGCTCGGATGACGGGATCAAGGTTTGGCTCAACGAGAAATTGATCCACGAGAATCCGGCGCTTCGCGGGGTCGAGCAAGCCACGGATCAGGTGAAGGCTCGTTTGGTTGCTGGCGAGAATCGGCTGGTGGTAAAGATTGTCAATGGAGGCGGAGCGGATGGGATTCGGGTTGTGTACGGCTCAGAAGTCGAAACCCGGATTGCGGCGGCGCTGAAATCTGGCGATCCGGCGAAGATTCGCGAGACGTTCTTGCGAGATGGCGAGCCTAGCGCGGCATCAAAAGAGTTTGTTGCTCAGGATGAGATCATCGCCAAAACGATGGCGGCGGTGCCACGCACGTTGGTTGCCGAGGAGCTAGAGAAGCCGAGGCCGGCTTACCTGCTGGACCGGGGTGAATATGATCGGCGGAAAGGTGAGGTCAAGCGCAGCCTTCCGGCGGTCTTTGGCACTCAGCTCGCGGCGACGGAGAATAACCGTTTGGGTCTTGCCAAGTGGCTTGTGGACCCGAAGAACCCGCTCACGAGCCGGGTTTACGTCAACCGAATTTGGCAACAGCATTTTGGGATTGGGCTGGTGCGCACGGCGGAGGATTTTGGAAATCAGGGCGAATGGCCGATCAATCCCGAGCTTCTTGATTACCTGGCAGTGAAGTTCCAAAAGGATGGTTACAGCGTCAAAAAGCTCCACCGACTGCTGGTGACGAGCGCGGCGTTTCGGCAGTCTTCTTTGGTGGACAAGGTGAAGCTGGAGAAGGATCCTGAGAACCGGCTGGTCTCGCGGGGGCCGAGATTCCGACTTGATGCCGAGGTCTTGCGAGATCAGGTTCTTCATGCGAGTGGACTGCTGACGAACCGAAAGGGTGGAAAAGGCTTTAAGCCGTATCAGCCAGCGGGTCTGTGGGAGGAAATTACTTTCTCTGGTTCAAATACGGCGACCTACACGCAGGATATGAACGACGGAATTTACCGCCGGACGCTGTATTTGTTCTGGAAGCGGACATCGCCGCACCCGGTGATGAGCACGTTTGATGCTCCGACCCGCGAGGCGTGTGTGGTACGCCGCCCGAGGACAAACACCCCGCTTCAGGCGTTGGTGACGTTAAACGAGCCGGCGTTTTTGGAGGCGAGCCGCAAGTTTGCGGAGCGGATCGTGAAAAGCAAATCGACCGATTTAGACCGGATGAAGCTGGGATTCCGGATTGCCTTTAGCCGAAACCCGAATGCGAAGGAAATCCAGATTCTTACGAACAGCCTTTCGCGTTACCAGAAGCAGTTTGCCAGTCAGCCCGAGGCGGCGGCGTCATTGCTCGGAGTCGGATTGGCTCCGGCGGCGAAGGACCAAGACTTTGTGGACATGGCGGCCTGGACTTTGGTCGCCTCGACCTTGTTTAATCTCGACGAATTTTTGACCCAACACTAATCATGAACCCCATTCGCGAAGCAGAATTGATGATGACCCGCCGAGAGCTCTTCGGGCGCTCGGCAATGGGGATTGGCTCAGCGGCGTTGCATACGCTGATGCGGACGGGCGGGCTCGGGGCGGGCTTCCTTGCCGCCAGCGAGGCGATGGCTCAGCAGGGCAAGGCGCACGGCGGATTGCCGGGCGTGCCGCACTTTGCACCGAAGGCGAAGTACGTGATCATGCTGTTTATGAACGGCGGTCCGAGCCAGCTCGATCTGTTTGATTACAAGCCGCATCTGCACGAGAAGTACGACCAAGATCTGCCAAACGAGGTGCGAAACGGTCAGCGCCTAACGACGATGAGTAGCGGTCAGGCGAGGTTCCCGGTGGCGCCAAGCAAGTACAAGTTCACTCGGCACGAGAACAATCAGGATGGCTTGTGGCTGAGCGAGCTTTTGCCGCACATGGGCACGGTGGCGAAGGAGCTTTGCGTCATCAAATCGATGTGGACGGAGGCAATCAACCACGATCCCGCCGTGACCTATATTCAGACCGGATCGCAGTTGCCGGGAAGACCGAGCTTCGGTTCGTGGCTGAGCTACGGGCTCGGTTCTCTGAACGAGGATTTACCGGCTTATGTGGTTCTGCACAGCAAGGTCAGTTCGGGGCGGACTGACCAGGCGCTTTTCTCTCGGCTTTGGGGCACGGGATTCTTGCCAAGCGAGCACCAAGGGGTGAGTTTACGTTCCAGTGGCGACCCTGTTTTGTACTTGAAGGATCCCAACGGCTTGGACAAAACGACTCGGCGCAAGATGCTTGATGACCTCGCGCAGTTGAACCACTTGCAGCACGACGAGTTTGGCGATCCTGAGATCGTGGCGCGTATCAAGCAGTACGAGATGGCGTACCGAATGCAGACCAGCGTTCCGGAGCTCATGGATACATCGAAGGAGTCGCAGGAGGTTTTTGACCTTTATGGATCGGAGGCCAAGACTCCCGGGACGTTTGCGGCGAACTGCTTGCTGGCGCGGCGATTGGTTCAACGCGGAGTTCGGTTTATCCAGATCTTCCACCGGGGATGGGACCAGCACGCGGACGTGAACTACGAATTGCCGCTTCAGTGCCGAGACGTTGATCAGGCTTCGGCGGCGCTAATCAAGGACCTCAAGCGGCTGGGGATGCTCGATGACACGTTGGTCCTGTGGGGCGGTGAATTTGGTCGAACGGTTTACAGTCAGGGTCAGCTTAGCAAGACAAACTATGGTCGCGATCACCACCCGCGCTGCTTTACCCGTTGGATGGCGGGCGGCGGCGTGAAGCCAGGTGTGGTGTACGGCAACACGGACGATTACAGCTATAACATCGTGGACAAGGACGGCCAGGTGATCAACCCGTCGATCGACCAATTCACACCGGGGGCAGTTCATATCCATGATATGAACGCGACGGTGTTGCACCAGTTGGGCATCGATCACACCAAGCTGACGTACCGGTATCAGGGGCGAGACTTCCGGTTAACCGACGTACACGGGCACGTGGTCAAAGACCTGCTGAAGTAGCCGGCTCGGGATCGCTTTCGAGGGATTTGATGTCCTGGAGGACGATCCAGAGCGGGATGAATCCAATGATGCCGAACATCGAATCGATGATTCGCCACCAGAAGGGGATGCCGCGGATCGGGCCGAAGACGAGCGCGAGAAGCGGAACGAACGCACACGCCCACAGCCCCCACTGAATGATGAATTTGTTCTTGATGGGGTCTTTGTACGGGCCGAGAAAGACTCCGGCGATGACGAGGTGCCCGAAGGCGAGCCAGTCGGTTCCGTAGGCGATGAACGGGTAGCTTTGGTCGGTTTGCACGAGCCCGACGTGAACGGTGCGCAGCCAGACAGCAAGCGGGCCATCCCCTTGGCCGAACCAGTTGACCAGTAGCCCAACTTCCCAAGTGAGCGGGAAGGCGGTCACTCCGCTGAGGATGGTTGTGAGGATGAACCCCGCAAGGAGGAACCGGATCCTGCGCAGTCGTTGGGTCGGGGTCACGAGGTTAGTTTAGCCGGAGCCCTCACCCCCCGACCCCCTCTCCCATCAAATAGATGGGAGAGGGGGAACTCGGCTAGAAGGCGATGTCGACGGGCTTGCTCACGGCGAGCGAGAACCCACTTGGCTTGAGCATTCCGGTTTTGGCGTTGATCCTGAACGACTTGATCACGTTGTCATCTTGCCCGGCGACGAGGAGCCAGGTGCCGCTGGGATCGATGTTCATTCCTCGGGGAGTTTTGACTCCGGCGGGGGTGATTTCGATCAGCTTCAGCTTGCCGTCTTTCTGGATTGAGTAGCTGGCGATGGAGTGATGTCCGCGGTTGCTAACGTAGACAAATCTGCCGCCGAGGACGCGAATTTCGGCGGTCGAGTTGCCTTTGAGGCTGACTCCTTTGGGGAGAGTCGAGAGGGTGTTGAGCTCGGTCAGACTTCCCTTCTTCTCGTCGAATTTGAGGGCAGAGACGGTGCAGTTCAGCTCGTTGTTGACGAAGAGGACGTTGCGATTGGCGTCGAAGGCGGCGTGCCGAGGTCCCGCTCCCGGGGCGGTTTTGAAACGGACGGGATCCTTTAGCGATCCCTTTTTGAAGACGAGCACCTCGTCGGTGCCGAGATCGCAGGCGAAGAGGTTCTTCTCGGTTTCGCCGATGTAGTGGGCGTGCGAGGCGTCTTGGCGCGACTTGTTGGGGCCGGAGCCTTGGTTGGTGAAGAACTCGGGGGTTTGGAGTTCGCCTTTGGCGCTGAGGAAGTAGCGAGCAAAGACGCCTTTGTTATAGTTGGCAACCACGATTCCTTCACCGTCGTGATCGAGGTGGCAGGGGTAATCGCCGCCGGTTGTTTGGTGGTTGATCTCATCGCCTTTCATGTCGAAGCCCCAGATTTCGCCATTGGCTTTTTCGCTGACGGCGTAGAGGGTTTCGCCACGACGGAGGAGGTAGCTCGGGTTTTGGAGCTTGGTGAAGAGCCGCTTTTCGGTGAGTTCGCCGGTTTCGATGTTGATAAGCGCGGAATAGATGCCTTCGCTTCCGCCGGGGGAGGTGTAGGTTCCGATGAAGAGCGCGATGAGGCGGCTGAGTTCCATATCGCGCAGTTTACTGCGCGATATCGTAAAGTGCTCGGCGGCTACTGAATTGGATTTTGAGTTTCAGCTTCCCTTCATAGATTGCGTCGGCCACGAGTTGCCGCCACTTGTTGCGGATGTCTTCGGCGAACGGCTCGGATCGGGGCTGGGTGAGGCTCTGGTTCCACTTTTCGAGGTCGGGCACGTATTGGTTGTTGAGGTAGACGTGGGTGATGCCGAGCCGCTTAAAGTTCTCGATCATGTCTTGCGCGGATTGCATCTTTGCCCAATCGACTTCGGTAGTGTGTCCGGGGCCTGCCCAAAAGTAGGGCTTGTCGAGGTAGTAGCCGAAGACCTCATCCAGGAGGGCGATCTTTTTGACGGTGGGATCGTCTTTAGTGGCTTTGTTGAGGACGGCGGTGGCAACTTTGCCGGGGACAGGCTGACCATCGCTGGTTTGGAACCCTTCGAGAAATTCTTGCTTAGTCAGTCCTCCGGCGAGAACGGGCAGGCGCTCGCTGATGATGGACGTGTTGTAGAGGTAAAGGCTCGCGAGGAGCTGGACTCCGGCGGCAGCGGGGATCAAGAGCTTGGTGGGCTTCCAGTCGATGGCGCGGGCGCCGAGAGCGAGGAGCGGGACCGCGAGGGCGAGGATATAGCGCGATTGCTGGCTAAGGACGGTCCAGGCGAGGAGCTGCATTCCGATCATCAGGGCGATGCTGCGGTCGAACCTGTTGGCGAGGCCTTTGGCGATTCCGGCGGCGCCGGTGCCGAGCAAGGCGAAGCCGAGGCTGACGAATGCGAATCCGCCGCCGGTGGTTTGTCCTGGATTGGTGAAGTGCCCGGGGTTTCCGGCGAGGCCCATGATGCTGGTGCCGAGGTTGGTAATACCTTGGTAGCCGAAAGTCTTCTGCTCTTCGGAGTACATGGCGGCGGCGGCGGCGTCCCAGTTTTTGCCGCCAAGGACATTGAAGAAGAAGGGGTAGACGGGGTTGCCGACGACGATCCAGTTTTTAATGTACCAAGGGGCGCAGACGGCTACCGCAATGGCGAGGGCTTGGGCGGCAAGCTTGCGATCGCCCATGATGAGCATGAGAAGCCCGGCGATACCGATGCTTTGGAGTCCGGTGTATTTCGATCCGGCGGCGAGGCCAAGCATGATTCCGGCGACGATGGCGTCTTCCCTTTTGCGACTTTCGATGTGGAGGGCGGCGAAGTAGAAGCCGAATCCGGCGAAGAGGCCGTGGGCGACATCGATGTACGCGGTGCCGCTCTCCCAGATGACCATGGGAATGCTGGCGAAGATAAGGGCGCAGATCGCTCCGGCTTTTTTGCCGAAACGGTCGCCGAGGACGCCGTAGATGGCAAGGGTTCCGAAGGCCGTGAACCACCAGACGAAGGCTTTGGCACCCGCTTGTCCGCCGAGTTTGAGGCCGATGAGGAAGAGTCCGTCAACCGCCGCCGGAAAGTTGGAGTGGTGGATGTACGAGACACTGCTCACGTGACCTTCTTGGAGCCAGATTTTGGGAACGGCGAGGTGGTAGGCGACGCTGTCCCAGTCGAGGGCGGTGGATGGAGTGAGCACTCCGACGAGGGAGAGGAAAAGGGGGATAAGGGCTAGAAACAGAAGCGGATGCGGCTTTTCTATCGGAGGTCGATGCTCCTTACGCATAGCCATCGGCGCAATAATCGACATCGCTGCGAAGACAACGAGAACGGCATCGAACCCAATTTTCAAATTGAAGAGTCCGATGAAGTACACGATTGTGCCCTCGATACCGAGTCCGATGAGTCCGCTGCCCCCCCATGTCACCTGGGTGCGCTCGTCCGGCTTTGCTTTTATGCTGATGAGTGCACAGATGAACCTGCCAAAAAGGAGGCACGATAGGCTCAACAGCGATACAGCGGCGAATCCGACCATTTCCGTCAAGTATCCCCCAAAAAGCGAACCCTCGGGGCATGGGGCACGTCGAGGAAGCTGTTGGGAACAGATCTCCCTCGCGGGCGAGGGAGTCAGTGAACGAGAGTGAACTGGTGGGAGTGCGAAGTCACCAGATTGTGGACGCGATGAACCCAAAACCGGTCACTCGCCAACCACTCCCCCGGTTCGCTTTAGCTCACCGACCCCTCGCCAGCGAGGGGTATCTGGCCCCCGCAGCTCATTGTCTGTGCCTAATGCATCGTAAGCAGTTCTCCCTCGCGGGCGAGGGAGTCAGTGAACGAGAGTGAACTGTTGGGAGTGCGAAGTTACCAGATTGTGGCGGCGATAAACCCCAAAACTGGTCACTAGCCGACCACTCCTCCGGTTCGCCCTAGCTCACCGACGCCTCGCCCTCGAGGGTATCTTCCTCCGATCTAATTCTCCGTGAAGAAGCTTCAATTCTTCACGGAGCCGTGCCTAGAACATCAATAGCACTGCAACGAGATCCATGATTGGCTGAAGTCGCCTCGCTCCAAATCTTCCAGCTTAATGAAGTAGTAGAGCATTCCAACGTCGCCAAAAAGAATGTCTTGGGACTCGCGGGAGTTGAACTGAGCAAGCAAAACCCATTCGGTCGCTCTTTCGCGCGCTTCAACCGCCTCGGGGGAGTTCCAGAACCTGCCATCGCCCGCAAAGATTCCCGAGCTCGCCATGGAGCATTCCTCTTCCATCATGTCTGACTGAATCGGAGCCGCGAAGCCGAGAATTTGGAGTTCGCTGTGTTCAGCTACGGGAAAGATCGACTCCCAGTGGGGCTCGAGAGTTTCGAGACCGGGGATACCTTTATACGCATCGTGTGCATGGGTGGCAAAGGAGTCAGCCACGTGGCCTCGGAGGTTTAAACGCGGGATGTCCTCCACACCATTTGGGACCAAAGATGGCTCGCCAGGCTCGCTATGGATGACCTTCCAGCATCCAGCATCCTTCGGATCGAATCCCCAGGCTTGACCGCTTTGCATGGCGTAGAAGAAGGACAGGATTCCGGTTTTGGGGAGAGGTGAATCTGGTAGCAGTTGAGCCATGTCGGCTAAATCGACCTGCCCCATGAACTCGAGGGGAGTGCCATCCTTGCAGGGCCAATCAAACCTTGACCCGAGGTTTGGAATTCCGCCTGTAAAGGTATTTGTTTCGTCATCGCATTCGTTAAAAATGATAGCCTTGCGAGTGGCGGCTTTGACCCTTGCAATGGCTTCTGGATCGGGCGGTGCGGCCGGTGCACGAGACTCTGCACCTCCCTTTTTTCGGTTGAGGGCATTCTTGATCCAATTAAACATGCCTTTAATAATAGGTGAAGCTTACCAAAAGATTTATTACCTCCGAACTATAATGCGCTTAGAAATCCCTTCCGGTTCCCGAGCCGAGCGGCTGGCCTCGGCGGCCGAAGCCGAAGTTTGTATCGAATGGGATGATCTTGAGGCGGACAAAGAAGCCGATTTCGCGTCCGCTACGAAATCCGGTGCCGAAATCAGAGATCGTGAGAATGGCCTCAGCATCGTGGAGGTCGTAGACGAAGTTGTATTGCTGTGAATCGAACTGCTTGGAGTATCCGTTGTAGTTTAATGTTGTTCCAATACGAGTCTTACCAAGTTGCCAACCATCGAGATAAAGATTTGCGGCGGCCCAGGTTGATCGCTGGGCATCGAATCTCAGCCCGAGCGAGGCGAGGAAGCTTTCCCTTTGCCATTGGGCATCGATTCGGACATTACTCCAAAGGGAATTGAATGTGTCGTAGGTCGATAATGATCTTAGTGAAAACGCTTTGTCGAGTCGGTACTCGGATCGAATGCCGACTTGCTGCCATGGGGCAGTTCCTTGAATAGATCGCTCGATATCGTATCCGGTTTGGATGCCAAATGACGAGCGGCTATTCGTCATCCAGCTGACATCGAAGCTGGCATAATTGGTGTTCCCGACGCGGTCGATAGTGAGGGGAGAGTATCCGAATGGTCGGAGGTAACTGTAGCGGAGGTTTGCGCTGAAGTCTTTGCCGAGGCTGTACGTTCCCGCAGTGCCGAAGTTGACTCGGTACTGGGCGGTATCATCGGAATAGAATCCTTGCTGGAAGTTGCCGTTGAGGTCGAGTCGCCATGGACCCTTGTCTCGGGTGGCGCGGTTGAAATTGAAGCCAAAACTGGTGCGCGTGATACGGTCTCGCGAAACTGGATCGAGGAACTCGCCGGTGGACAGTTCGGTTTGGAACGGGAGAATCTTGGAGGCTTTTGAGCCTAAGAGCCGGTTTCCATCGGATCGGAATGTGAGAACCGGGGTGCGGTCGGCGCCGGGAAAGAAGTTGGCGACTTCGCCGATTGGGATGGTTCGTTGGTACTCGACGGAGGCGGTGGCTTTTCGGATGTCGGATTGGGCTTGAAAGCGAACGTCAACCGTTTGGCGGGTTGCGCCAGAGCTGCTGGAGGAGGTGTTGAAGGTTGTGTCGAGCGATGTTGTGGTTCGCCCAAATTGGCGGCGATCTCCGAGAGTAATTGTTTGGTTGGAGTTACTGAACCCGGATTGCTTCTGGGCTTGCCTTGCGAATGTGATATTGGTTGTTTGCCCGATTGCGGCGGCGATTCTCGTGTTTTCGATGGTCGCGGAAGGTGCTGTTAGGTAGTTATTCTGCTGAAAGTCTTGATCGAGCAGAATATTGCCCCAATTGAACTTCTGTTCGTGCTGAAGGTTACCGTTAAAAGTATTGACGTTTCCGAATACTCCGTAGGTGCGAAGGATGCCGTTAGTATTCTTGTTTCGATAATAGTAGTTGCCTCCGATTCCTTGGCCAATCTTCGACATATAGTCGAGCCTGAGAGCGCCGCGGTCTTCGCCTTTCATGGGGAAGCCGTAGAGGTTCTTGATAAAGAATCCTTCGTCCTCGGTTTGACCTAGTTGCGGGAGGTATTTGACGCTGCGGTCGCCCAGAGGTATCCAGAGAAGCGGCAACTTTAGAACCGATTTTCCGAGGATGTTGATGGTGACTTCTCGGAAGATGATCTCTTTGTTTGGCTTGATATCGGTCGACTTCGCGTCGAGATGGAAGTGAGGCTTATCGAATTCACACGAGGTGAAGGTGCATCCCGTTGCTTGGATCCTTGACAAATTTCCGCTCGCCTGTTTGCCGGAGAGGTAGACGTCGCCTTGGAGCTGGTTGTTGGTGAGGTTTGGAGCAATTCTGACATTCGCAAAGGCGGAGGTGAAGGTTTTGCGCTTGAAATCGACGGTTACGGCCTCTCCGACGACGGTTTGGTCTTTACCAATGAGGCGAACGTTGCCGGAAAAGCGGAAGATTTGGCTGTCTTTATCGCCATCAACTTCATCGGCAAAGCACTGATAGCCCCGGTATCGAATCTCGCAGTTTTCGCGAAGGGTCACGGCTTTGCCGGAGATTTTTGCGGTGCCGTAACGGACGATTTCGAGCTCGTTATCTTCGTTGCCTTGGGGCATTGAAAGTGGCTTTTGGATGGGGATCCGCTTGCTGACGGATGCGCCGAACTGTTGGATCGAGAACTCTTGGGCATTGGCGCTTGCGACGAGGGCAAGCGAAAGGAGCGAGAGCCGTCTCACTCCAGACTCCGGTAAGCAAAGAGTCCGGCGATGGCAAAGATGAGATCGGGAATCCAGGCCAGGATGGTCGGCGGAATGGCGTTCGTTTTCGGGAGGATGATGGTGCAGACGACCCAGAGGTTGTAGTAGACCATCACGACTACCATACTGATGAGCACGCCAATAAATGCTCCGTAACGCGCCATCTTAATCGCAAATAGCGGAGTTACAAATGCGAAGATCAGCGACATCAGCGGGATCGAGAACTTGTTGTGAAGGGCAACGATATCGACGGAGACATTCGCCCCGGCCTTTATCTTTAGATCAATTTGTTCTTTGAGAGCAGGTATCGAAAGTTCCTCAACTCCGGTTCCCAAGTTCATCAAATCGCGAAGGGAGACCTTCTGGTTGAGAATAAGTTCTTTTGATTTTGAAACAACGGCAGTCGTTGACCCAGTCTTGACGTTGATGTTGAGAGTGTCCTTAAACCGCCAGACGCCCATTGCATACTCGCCTTCCTTCGCGCTGACGGCGATGAGGCGTTCAGGGTCCGTTCGGTCAATCAAGAGGGTATCTCGAAGCCCGAGGCTCTCTTCGGAGGTTTTAAAGAGCGAGCCGATCGAAACGGTGTAATTCCCGAGCCGGAGGGGGCGGTTGCTGGCGAATGTGCCCATACCCGCGAGCACGCTCGAGGACGTTTTGAGTTGGTAGCTCTGCTTTGAGGCGGCAGGAGTGACCACCGAGATCGAGTAGAAATTGAGCAGGCAGATAATGAATCCGAATGCGAGCGCGGGGCGCACGATTCGCTTGACCGACGCGCCAGCGGCGCGCATCGCGGTGATTTCGCTTTCGCGCGCGAGCCGCGAAAGGGCGAGCGAAGTCGAGAGAGCAACGGAGATCGGGAGCGTGAGATTGAGAAATCCCGGCGTCTCAAGGAAGATGATTTTGATCGTGGCGAGAATCGGAACGTTTCTAGTTAATTCGTCCCTTGCGAGTGCCATGTAAAAGTTTACTTGGAACATCACCACCACGATCATGAACGCCATGATGAATGGGGGAAGGATTTCCCTTAGCACATAGCGATCGACGCGCTTCATTTGGTCGCTCCCGACAGCACAAACGCGCTGACGACGCCCCAAACCGAGATTCCAACTAAGATCAAGATCACAGGAATTGTGATGTAGGGTGGGAATTGCCCCAGCATCGGAATCAGGAAGACAATGAGAAGGAGGCAGGACCAGATGGTGATGACCTTTTGAGTCTTGCGGTTATAAAGGACTCCGGAAAGTTGCGATCGGTCGAGGTGGAGCGAGCCGAGGCAGCGCGGGCAGATGAGCGCGCTGGGATAGACCGAATGACCGCAAGCGGCGCAATTGATGTTCGCTAAGTTGGAGATGTCGGTTTTCTGGGACCACAGGGCGACGAGGCGATGCTCCTCGCGAAAGGCGGAAGCTGGCAGGTGGCGAAGTGATTCGCTGGCAACGGCCAACCCGGATTCTTTATCGCCGCGTTCGTAAAGAATCTTTCCCAGCCGGAACGCAGCCATGGCGTTCTGCGGATTCATCCGGATCTGCTGGTAGCAGACTTTGATCTGCTCGCTTTGCATGGCCACGTCGGATATCTTGTCGGTGACCCTCTCGAGCACGGGCAAAGCGACGAAGAGGGTTCCGATTCCCGCGAGCGCGGAATAGTGCATGATCGGGTCCTCGATCTTCCAAAGAACTCCGAGCAGATAGACCACAGTGAACGCCATGAGGATGGCGGTGACGCACCCGATTTCGCCCATCACCGAGCGATTGAGGAGGTAGATGAAGAAGATCGGGAATCCGATGAAAACGAGGCAGGGGAAGAACGACCCCATGGGGGCGTGAAGGTCAGCGAGCGGAAGAATCATCCGGCTTCGCCTCCACCTTTTTGAAAGAGAACTTGGGTTCGGTACCGTTGCGTAGCCGAGCGATATTGGCGCGGTGTTTGTAGATAATGACGCCCGCCATGATGGCGATAAAGGGGATCATGTGCGGCGAATCTTTGGAGACAAAGATGGAGATGGGGAGGACGGCAGCTGCGCAGATGATGCTAGAGAGCGAGACGTAGCGGGTGATCGCCGTAGAGACGACCATTAGGGCCAGCGCGAGGGCGGCGGTGAGGGGGCTGGAACCGATGAGGGCACCGAGCCCGGTGGCGACGCCTTTTCCGCCTTTGAAGCCAAGCCAGGGCGAGAACATGTGGCCGAGGATGGCGACGATACCGATGAGGAGCGACCAAGCCTGGACGTCGATCCCAAGGATCGGAGCCTTGATGAATTGCGTGACGAGAATCGCGGGGATCGCGCCTTTGAGGACATCGAGTACGAAGACAAACAACCCGAGCCCGGGACCAAGCGCGCGGATGGCATTGGTCGCGCCGATGTTGCCAGAACCGACTTGGCGAATATCGATTCCCTTTGCTTTGGATACGATGAGGCCAAACGGGATGGACCCGAGCAAGAAAGACAGCACCGCCAAGCCAGCAATCAACATTCCGAAAACCGTATACGTTATGACGTATTTCCCGGCAAAAATGCGTTACGGATTACTTGGAGGTGTAGGGGCGGCAGAGCGGATCGCCGATGACGATATCTTTCCATTTCACCACCGGCGAAGCGGCGTAGAACGCTTCGGCGAGGTTGAAGCCGTTTGCATAGCGACCGAACAGCACGTCTCCATGGCAGAGGGCGAAGGTGAACGGCTCGCTGACGTAACCTTTGACGCCGGTGACGCCTTGGGCAATGAGGTCGGCGATGAGGGATTGACCACCCTTAGTTTCGTTGAAGGTTCGCCCACTGGTGGAAACGTAGGTTTCGGCGATTGCACCGGGTTTGAATTTGAGGGCGTGGTAGGCGTTCGGGTCAAACTTGGCGTCGTTGCTGCCCCAACTGAGGTAGCCCATGAGGGGTTCGCGGCCGTCGGAGAATGACTCCGTCTGCTCGTAATACACGTCAAGGCCCTGGGCAGAGAGCTTGTTGGAGGCTTTGTTCATGAGCTGCTCCATCGGGTAGTAGCCGCTACCGGGTTGGTAGAGGGGTTGGGAATCGATGAGGAATGGGCCCTTGTTGGCGGTTGCCTTGACGGAGTTGTCGATGAGTTTGTAGGCGTCCTTGACGGTGTAGCCAGTGAGGCGGGTAACGAGAATCATGCCGCCAAACTTCTCGCTGGAAAAACGTTGTGTCGAATTGAAGTAGGGGTTTGCTGCTTCTCTCACTGCCATTTCGAGGTCAAGCTCGTCGGGCATGAATTGACCGACCTTCTGCTTGATCTGCCTCGTTTTCAAGTTCATTCCGGCCAGTGCGCCGTCGACGGAATAGCCGCCACCATCTCCAATTCGGATCGGGATTCCTCGGGTGAGGACGATGAAGTCGATACCCTTTAGCTTGGTGAGAGCCTTGCGGATCGGCGCCTCGATTTCGGATTTGTACTTGTCGGGCGAGATTTCTTCGCCGCTGGTGGTGTCAATTGAGATCAAGTTTGCGCGGGAGATCTTGCGCTTTTCGAGGTAGTAACTCGCGATGCGGACGCTATCCGAGTTCGATTGATTCATGATCACTGCCACGCGGGTTGCGTCGCCAGTCGCCTTGATGTCGGCTTTGGGCTTCGCGGTTTGTACGGGCTCCGAGGCGCACCCCACCAGAAGACTTGTCGTTAGCACGGCGATTGCGATCATTCTCACTGACTTTACATTATTGGCGGGTTGCCCGGTAAAAACACTGGCGGCTCGCCGATAATAGGTGTTATGCGATTTGCGGTCATCATGGCGGGCGGCTCGGGGGAACGATTTTGGCCGCTTTCTCGGAAGTTACGTCCCAAGCAACTTCTTCGCCTTACTGATCCGAACGTGACGATGCTCGAGGAGGCGGTAAACCGAATTGCGCCGCTTTTGGGGCGCGAAAATGTCTTTATCGCGACGGCGGCACACCTCGCCACTCCGATTCGGCAAGCATCGATTGTTGCTCCAGAAAACGTTTTGGCGGAGCCGGATAAGCGCAACACTCTCGGCTGCCTGACTTGGGTCGCGGCTTCGATCATCGCCCGGTATGGCGATGCGGGCCGAAATGCGACCTTGGCGATCCTGACTGCGGATCACAAGATCGAGGATGCGGATCACTTTCGGGACGACATCGCGCTGGCGATCACGATCGCAGAGGAGACGAACAGCCTCGTCACGCTTGGGATCAAGCCGACGCGGCCCGACACCGGTTTTGGATATGTGGAGTTCGGCGATTCGCTAGACCACAAAACGGCGAAGGTCAAGATGTTCCGGGAGAAGCCAGATTTGTCGACCGCAGAGAGCTTTTTGGCGGCCGGGAACTTCTTCTGGAACAGCGGTATGTTTGTTTGGAAGGTGAGCACGTTTTGCGATCAACTTGCCGAATGCGATCCTCTCTCGGCCTCAGTGACCCTCGATATGGCGCAAGCGCTGGAAAAGGCGCACGAGGAGCATGCCACGACACTTTTCCGCCAGTTGCCGAACTTGTCTATTGACTACGCGCTTTTGGAGAAGTCGGAGAATGTTTTCTCGGTGAAAGCTTCGTTCCCGTGGGATGACGTGGGGTCGTTCGACTCGCTTTTGCGGACGATGCCTCAGGATGAGAACGGGAACACATTGCTTGGAAATGTCGTTGCCAAAGACTGTTCTGGGTGCGTGCTCTACAACGATTGCGATGGCAAAGTTTTGAGCGCCATCGGGTTACGCGACGTGATTCTGGTCCAGACCGAAGACGCGGTGATGAGCGCCCCGATCAAGGATTCTCAGCGTGTGAAAGAACTCGTTCAGATGCTCTCGGCGACGCACTACCTGTAGGCAACGCCGCCGAGATTGAGGCCGACCGTGAGGTCGGTCGCCCTCATGGTGATCGACTTGATCGGGAGCATCTTCGTGGGGATGCGTAGCGATGCAAATCCACTCCCGGTCTGCCCGAAGAACACCGCCTTTCTGTCGTTTGCGGCCCTCACGTGAAGCCCATATTGCAACGTTGTTGAATCGGCCGTGCCGTCTTGGTAACGGATTTCTAATTGGCCCACCGGGGTGGCGAGCTTGGTTTGAGCGGCGCAATTGAGCGCGAGGAAAAGTTCCTTCGCGCTGGCGTTCATAGGGATGGACAGGCTCGTGGGTGCGGCAAAGTTATCGGATGCGATCCCCGCAAGTTGACCACCTTCGAGGCGATTGAAGGCGATATCTCCGACCGTGAACGGCTCTTTGTTGCCGAGTTGCCAGAGCTTGGTAGGCGTCAACACAGAGGGGCGAGGGTTGTACATGCGCGCAAACACCTCGTCGGCGCGATAGGGGAGTTCTTCGATGCGTTCCGTACGTCCGCTCCACGCGTAATCGGCGGCGTAGACCATCGCCGAGAATTGGTGGATCGCTTTGAGCATGTTTGCCTCATTGCTCTCGTAACCTGCCCAAGTGGTTTGGAGCATCCCCACGCCTTCGATGTCGGAGGCGACGCCAAAACCGCGAATGTTCTCGGGCTGATACCAGGTGCTCGCGATAGGGATCATGTCGGCGAGCTTCCAGGTTTGGAGTGACTTGAGGAACGGCGTATGGTTTTGGTCACCTTTGTAGTGCCAGTCGGCGATGTAGCTCCCTTTGGGGATTGTGGCTCGGCGGGCTTGGGCGTTCTTGGGGTCGTCGCCAAGGGCGGCATCGACTGCCTCGCCGGGGGCGAGGCCTTTATCGCCCCAGAGCATCATTCCGGTTTGGTTGCGCTTGGCAATTTTGCCAAGTTCGGGAAGAAGGAGTTGCCAGAGCTCGGTGGTGAGTTTGGGGTCTTTGGGTTCGAATCCACGCATATCGACCTCGTCGAGGCCAAAGTGAATGGTTTTGGGCCTCAATGCAGTGACGGCTTCGTCCCAGAGTTTGCCGATGAGTTCGACGGCTTCGGGTTTGCGCGGATCAATGGCATACGGCACGTTGCGATTGTATGCAAGGTTGAGGTTCGCCCCTCGGGCGAAAAACCATTCCATGTGCCCAAAGCTCTGGATGAGGGGGATCGGTTCGACTTGCTGTTTGCGATACCAGTTGAAGAGGCCGACGAGGTCGCTCTGCTTCATCGTCATCTCGTCTCGGGTGGCGGGGAGGGTTTTCCATTCGGTGCGCTCGCATTGGAGTACCACTTTGTTCATCCCGAGGGGGAGGAGGACATTGTCCCAAAGCTTCTTTTGGAACTCGGGGGATTGAGGACCGACGAAAAGGTGGACGCCTCGAAAGTCGGCGCGTGGTTCGTCGTCGATGATTCCGGTCGGGACAACGAGTTTGCCTTTTCGGACGAACATGAGTTGGGCGAGGCGCGCAAAGCCGTTGCGAAGGCCCTCTTCCCTTTCGCCGTAGAGGCTGATTTTTCCGGGAGCGATGACAAGCTTGTAACCGCCGGGGCGCTTGTTAAGGTCGCTCATTCCGCCATCGATCTGGACGCCAATGGTGCCGGTTGGCAGGTAGAAACGGTCCTTTAGCTTATTCTCAAACCAATCGAAGAATTTGGGTCTTCCGGCGGGGAATTCCCACTTTCCACTGATTTCAGCGGTTGTATTCCAATCCAAGATAGAGTTTTTGGGCTTGGGGATGAGCACAGGCATCTCAGAATTGGGAAAGAGACTTTCGGTTTGGGTGGGCCTTGCTTGAATCGGAGCCGGGTTTACAGCCGGTCGTGGCTTGGGCGAAAATGTGTATTCGAGGTGAACTTTGGTGGGGGCTCCCGACTGGACATCGACACCGCCGAGTCCCTGCCAAAAGAGGGGCTGTTCGGCCGCCCAGTCTTGGTTGTAGTTGCGCGCATCGAAGGTGCGAAGCGCCGGATCGCCCGAGACTCGGAGTGAGACGGCGGGGCCATCGAGATCAAGGTTCCCGGTCGCGATTGTCCTAGCTTCGAGAGTGCCCGTCGATTTCTCCGTTAAGGTTGCGCCGTTGACAGAGCCGGTTTCGAAAGGTGAGGTCCAGATGAGGGCAGGACAAAGCTCAACCTTTGCGGGTTCTGTGCCTTTCCATCCAAGTTCAAAATCGATGAGGAGTTGGTTTCCGGCGCGCCGGTAGGTGGCGGTTCCGAAGACTTGGTCGCCAAGGGCGCGGTAGCTGACTTTGATCGTGTCGGCGTCGGGCTTCTCGACCTTTTGCCCGTTCCAGCGCGATGAGTAGTAGCCCTTGGTCCAGCCGGGGGCGTAGTACTGGAACATGGAGCCGCGCACGATCTCGATGCCTCCCGTGGTCACGCTGAGGCCCCTCGTTGGGTTGTAGTCAAACTCAAATGCTGGCGCGGCGAAGTTTGCGAGGAGGCCGATCATCAAAACATTTTACGTTTTGAATTGGCGGCGGGTACTCGGGTTTTGCATAAACCACTCTTGCGAGTCGAATCCGCCGTTAGATTTCGATTTTGCCTTGATGTAGGTGCCTTCGCTGGTGAGTTGCCATGCTCGAACGGTGTCTTTGAGGCAGACTTCGAGGATGTTTGTACGGATGTGCGATTGCAGAGCTTTCGACTCAACCGGGGCAAGGACTTCGACCCGGCGGTCGAGGTTGCGGCGCATCATGTCGGCGCTGCCGATGAGAACGTCGGGCTTGCCGCCATTTTCGAACCAGTAGATTCGGCTGTGCTCGAGGAATCGACCGACGATGCTGGTGACGCTGATGGTCTCGCTGACCTTCTTGACTCCAGGGCGGAGGCAGCAGATTCCGCGGACGATGAGTTTGATCGGAACTCCCGCTTGGGAGGCGGCATAAAGTTCGTCGATGATAATGGGGTCGACGAGGGAGTTGAGCTTCCACGTGATTCCGGCAGGCTTGCCTTGTTTGTGGTTAGCGACCTCGCGGCGGATGCGGTCTATCATGCCTTGTCTCATATTTACAGGAGCTACTAAGAGTTTCCTGTATGTCTTTTGGTGGCTGATGCCAGTGAGGTAATTGAACAGCTCAGAGATATCTTGGGTGATGTCCTCGTCGCAAGTGAGCAAACCGACGTCGGTGTAGAGGCGGCTGGTGGCGGGGTTATAGTTTCCGGTGCCGATGTGCGCGTAAGACCGCAGGCCATCCTTTTCGCGTCGCACGACGAGGCAGATCTTGGCGTGGGTTTTCATTTCAGCGAAGCCGTAGGTGACGTGTACTCCAGCCCGCTCAAGGGCTCTCGCCCAGACCAGGTTGTTGCTCTCGTCGAAGCGGGCTTTGAGTTCGACCATGGCCGCGACTTGCTTCCCTTCTTCGGCGGCGTCGAGGAGGAATTCGACAATAGGAGATTCGGTTCCAACTCGGTAAAGCGTCTGCTTGATGCCGAACACGTTTGGGTCGTGCGAAGCAGATTCGACGAAGTTCTCGATGCTGCGGAATGAGTCGTAGGGGTGATGCAAGAAGACATCTTTTTGACTCACTGACTCGAACAGGGCGTTGTTGGAGGCGAGCTGCTCGGCCAGATGCGGGATGTGGGTGGGGAATCGGAGCGAGGGTTTGTCGATTCTCGCCAGTTCCCAGAACGCGCCAAAACCGATGAGGCCATTCACGCGGAAGATGTCTTCCTCGTCGAGCATAAGGAGACGGGCGAGGGTATCGACGATCTTTGCGGGGACGTTCGTGTGGACCTCTAGCAGGACGGGATCGCCGAAACGGCGGAGCCGAATTGTCTCTTCGATGGTGGCGATGAGGTCAGCGGCTTCGGTCTCGCGAACTTCTACGTCAGCATCTCGGACCACCCGAAAAACGTGGGCACCGATGATTTTGACGCCAGGAAAGAGGCTGTCGAGATTGTTTAGAATCAGATCCTCAAGCAGGATGAAGTCGTTTCGCTTCGGAGTGAGGCGAATTGCACGAGGGATGACTGTTGGGATTTTCACCCGCGCGAGATGGAGTTCGCCATCTCCGGTATCGAGTTGGACTACGATGTTGAGCGAGCGATTTGAGATGAACGGCACCGAGACGGCTGGGTACAGCACAAGCGGTGTGCACAGCGGGAAGACTTCGCGGCGGAAGAAGTCCGCCATGTCCTCTTTCTTGGAATCCGTCAGCTCCGAGTATTGACGAATATGGATTGCGTTCTTGTGCAGGAGCGGCTCGAGTTCGTTATGAAAAAGATCGTTTGCTTTGGCCCGGAGCGGAGCGGCCACATTTGATATTTGCAAAAGCTGCTCATTCGGAGTGAGGCCGTCAGGACTTGTGGAGAAGACCCCTGCCTCGAACTGCTCGATGAGGCCGCTGACGCGAACCATATAGAACTCGTCGAGGTTTGACTCGAAGATGGCGAGGAACTTGAGCCGCTCCAAGAGAGGGTTGGCGGGGTTTGCGGCTTCGGCAAGGACGCGCTCGTTGAACGCGAGCCACGAGAGCTCGCGGTTGATGTACTTTGGAAGTTCAGTTTTATCTTTCGTCATTTCTTCGCCATCTCCAAAACTGCGCCTTCGCGCACACCGAACTCGCTCACGACGACAGTGTCAATGTGGAAGTGCTTCATGAGTTCCAAGTAGACCAGCGAACCGGGGAGGAGGGTTCCGGCGCGCTTTTGCTTGACAGAAAATCGTGAGATGATGCGATCGACAGGCAGGTCTTTGACCGATCTAAGGAGATATTCGATCTCGTACTTGTGAATCACCTTTTCACCATCGGGGTGAATTGCGCGCCAGAGGCCGCGGGCGACGCCGCCACTGAGGACCGCGATTCCGCCTTCGTGCTTCAGCTCGCACCTCTGCAGTTCAGAGCGAATGTACCGTTGGGCGGCCTTGAGGGCCATCTCGGTGCAAGGGTTCATCAGGTTCGATTCGGCGATGATTCTTCCAGAGCCAAGTTTGAGAGAGCAGCGCTGACCCATCTGATCGCCGTTGACCTCCGCGATCTGTGCGCTCCCGCCGCCGACTTCGATCATAAGGCTCGGCTCGTAGTTGCGGGTGTCGAGTTGCACGCCGCGGAAGCTGAATTCCGCTTCCTTATCGGATGAAATGATCTCGACTTTGACGCCGGCTTCTTTGTCAATTCGCTTGAGAACTTCGACGTGGTTACTGGCGATGCGCATCGCCTCGGTCGCAAAGACGTAAAGTTTCCGAACCTTTTTAGATTCACTGACTCGCCGAAACTCCTTCATGGCGAGAACAAGTTGGTCGGCGTGCTCCTTGGGAATTTCGCCTTTGCGGGCGACGACCTCGCCCAGGGCGATCCACTCATTTACGTTGTCGATCCGCATCACGATTTCGCCATCGGTGGCGGCCACCAACATGTGCGCGGTGTTGCTTCCGATGTCGGCGGCGGCATAAGTGCGAATCATTCTTCCCTTTATCCTTGCATAATTGGCAATGGCGTTTTCTAGGTTAGAGTTGGCTTTGGATTTTGCGCTGAAAGCACACGCGGGCGGATATCGGGACGGAAAGGACGCCTTGCCTTACATCACGCATCCGATGGAGGTGCTGACGCTGCTTCGGTATGTGGGCGGTGTAACGGACGAAGACCTGCTCTGTGTTGGCGCGCTCCACGATGTGGTTGAGGATTGCGGGATTGAGATCGAAGCTATACGCCAGTCCTTTGGCGAGCGAGTTGCGGGGTTGGTGCAAGAACTCACCCGGTTCGAGCCAGATGTGACTGGAATGGACAAGGAGATGGCGTATGAGGTTCGCTCGCGCATATTGCTGGAGGAGATTGCCGCCATGAGTGACGACGCGAAGACCGTGAAGCTTGCGGATCGACTGGCAAACTTGAGGCAAGCCAGGATCACGAGATCGAAAAAGAAATTGCGACGATACGTGCGGCAGACTTCGGAAATCCTTCAAATCATCCCTCGAAGCCTGAATTCTTGCCTTTGGGACGCTATTTCTCAAGAATTGACGCTCTGCAAGGCGCGACTTAATGCCAAAATATAACTATCCCGACATGAGAGGGATGCACCAAATGGAACCCAGTAGTAGCCGCTAAACCCGTCGAAATTTGCTCGGCGGACCGACCCCAACAGTGAACCGCCATGAGAACCGACGAACAGGCTCTAATTGATCGCCTTCCCTTGCTTGCCAGCGAGCCAGACAAGTACGCCGTGCGTGCGGAGCTCGAAAGTCAACGCCCCGAAGACCTTGCCGACGCGCTTGAGCGTTCTGAGCTTGAGACAACGATGGCGATTCTGCAGAAACTGGACGCGGAAACGGCGGCCTACATTCTTATCGAACTGTCCGAGGAACTTGCTCGGAACGTCGTGACGGAGTTACCCGACACGACCGTTGCTCACTACCTTGACATCCTGCCGATGGATGACGCGATAGAGCTTCGAGATTATCTGGATTCCGAACGATTTGAGGCCCTGCTTCACGTCATTCCGGATCAGGATGCCCAAGAGATTCGAAGGCTTTTGAGCTACCCAGAGGGGTCCGCCGGTCAGTTGATGACCGAAGACTTCGTTGCGGTGATGCCCACCGACACGATGTCGGACGTGCTCGATTTGATTCGGAGTACGAACGATGAAGAGTTTGAAACCGTTAACTACATCTACGTTCTCTCTGAGGATCGGCACCTCCTTGGTTTGTTGACGCTAAAGCGCGTCATTCGCTCGAAGCCGACACAGTTGGCTCGCGATGTGATGGCGGAGGATGTGATTACGGTTCCCGTCACAATGGAAGAAGAGGACGTTGCTCGGACGCTAGCGCGTTACGGCTTCTCGGCGATTCCGGTTCTGGATGAGCGCGGCCGGATGCTTGGAATTATCACCGCTGACGACGCCCAAGAGATTCTTGATGAGGCCCACACCGAGGACGTGCTTATGCTTGGTGGTGTCTCGGGTGATGCCGAGAACTATCTTTCGCTGAGCGTGCTGGAGCTGATCAAGCGCCGTCTGCCTTGGCTATTGGTGCTGTTTGTTGCCGAGTTCTTAACAGGTAACGTGCTGCGTTACTACTTGGGTTCGCGGGCCGATCAGGACCCCTCGGCATCTCTTGCGGTGATGGCGAAATTGCAACTGGTGGTTCCGTTGTTGATTGGCGCGGGGGGCAACGCGGGTTCGCAGGTCACAACCACGATCACACGCGCGCTTGCACTTGGCGAAATTCGCTCGAACGACTGGTTCCGGGTTTTGCGCCGCGAGTTCATGGTTGCGGGTTGCATTGGCTTGATCTTAGGACTCCTGGGCTTTGTGAGGTCGGTTCTAAAGGTTCCCATTCTCGGGTGGTCGTCACCCTTGGAGTTGGCACTCGTTGTGGGCTTTGCTCTCCCCGCGATCGTGATTTGGGCGGCGACGGTGGGCAGTTTGCTACCGATCGGGGCGAAACGGATTGGGGTTGACCCAGCCGTGATGAGCGCGCCGTTTATTTCCACCTTTGTTGACGCCACAGGGCTGATCATCTACTTCGAGATTGCGCACGTGATTCTGGCGCGGTTTGGAGTGGCGTTTTAGAACACTGGCACCGGGCAAGGGCTGGCAAAGTGGGTGTTGTCGTACACGGGAACGCCCAGAGATTGCCCGTAGCGCATAGCCTTTGCAATCATCCCGCGACCATCTAAGTGTAAGTTGCCGGTGCTACGAATAGGAACGCTTTCGAGCACCATAAGCGGCGCTCGGCGTTGCTTCCAGTGGAGAACGAGGTGGTAACGCACGACGCCCGGGCTGACCATCGATGGCTCCGCGATGACGACAATTGCATCGAGTTCAGCTATTTGACCCTGCCATAGCTTTGGAATGAAGCCGGGACCTTGCCGCCTGCGATACATCTTAGATCTGAGGTCGAATACGATTCGCACAACCGAAAAATATGCCCAAGTTCCCGCCAGGGCGACCGCCGCCCCGGTGAACTTTACGATCACGTCGCCTCCGATGAGGAAGAATAACGCTCCGCCCCCGATGCAGGCGTAAACCAAACCCATGTAGGGCAAGTACGGCTCGAAGATGAGTTGCTTTTCTTCGCGCGTGTACCGGCCGGTGATGGGAGTTTCTAGCACGTTCTCACTTCGTCAAAGCGAGTTTTAGCACTTCCGATCCGGATTTTACAAAGTGAGCCTTCACTTTCGCTTGGATTTCCTTCGGAACATCCTCCAGGTAGTCCTTTCGGTTCTGCTCCGGGAGAATCACAACCTCGACTCCGGCGCGGACCGCCGCAAGCACCTTCTCTTTGATGCCGCCCACGGGGAGGACATTGCCACTCAAGGTGAACTCTCCGGTCATCGCGAGGCGAGGTCGGACGGTCTTGCCCGTGAGGAGCGAGACCATCGCGGTGAGCATCGTGACGCCTGCACTCGGGCCGTCTTTGGGTACGGCACCGGCGGGTACGTGAACATGGATTTCTTGATCCTCGAAGACGCTATCGGCAATTTTTAACTCAGAAGCATGCGAGCGGATGTAGCTCATCGCGGCAGTCACGGACTCCTTCATGACATCGCCAAGCTGGCCGGTGACGATCAGACCTTTCTTTCCGGGCATCTTGGTCGTTTCGATAAATAGGACATCACCGCCAACCGGGGTCCAAGCGAGGCCAACCGCCACGCCGGGTGTCATCTCTCGTTCCGTCACTTCATCGTGTAGGAATCTCGGAGCGCCAAGAGCCTTCTCGATATAAGTATCCTTCACTACTAACTTAGCTTTTCTGCCCTCGGCGAAGAGACGCGTCGCCTTGCGAACCACGGATCCGATCTCTCTCTCGAGGTTTCGGACGCCCGCCTCGCGGGTGTAATGCCGAACCAGGAGGGTTACGGCTTCGCGGGTCCATTCGATCTGCGAAGGCTTGAGGCCATGCTCGGCGACCTGCTTCGGAATGAGGTGTCTCTCGGCGATCTCGATCTTCTCTTCTTCGGTGTAACCGCCGAGTTCGATGACTTCCATGCGGTCACGCAGAGCGGCGGGAATCGTGTCGAGGCGATTCGCGGTGGCGATAAAGAAGACGTTTGAGAGGTCGAATGGGACGTCTAAGTAGTGATCTCGGAAGGTGCTGTTTTGCTCAGGATCGAGGACTTCAAGGAGGGCCGAGGAGGGGTCTCCGCGATGGTCGTTGCCCAGCTTATCGATCTCGTCGAGAACCAAGACGGGGTTCCGAGTTTCGATCCGCTTGATCGCTTGAACGATTTGCCCGGGCATCGCGCCGATGTAGGTGCGGCGGTGCCCGCGAATTTCGGCTTCATCGCGCATTCCGCCGAGCGAAATTCGCGCGTACTTACGGTCGAGCGCATCGGCAATCGAGCGTCCCAGAGACGTCTTTCCGACGCCCGGAGGGCCGGCAAAGCAAAGAATCGGTTGGCGAAGTCGACCATCCTTTTTGACTTTGCGAACCGCGAGGAACTCGATGATTCGGTCCTTGATCTTTTCCAGGCCGTAGTGGTCGGCGTTCAGAGTTTCGAGGGCGTGGACGAGATCGAGGTTGTCGTCGGTGGATTTGTGCCAGGGCATCGCGAGGATAGTATCGACGTAGGTGCGCGCCACCGAATACTCGGGCGATCCGGGGTTCATCCGCTTCATCCGGTCGTAGTCGCGTCGCACCTCGCGCTCGGCTTCTTCGGGCAGATCAGCCTTGAGAATTTTCTCGTAGAGTTCGTCAAGCTCCTCGGCGCGGTCATCGTACTCACCTAGCTCGCGCTGAATGGCCTTGAGCTGTTCGCGCAGGTAGTACTCTCGTTGACTCTTGCTGAGTTCGGTATTGACCTCGGTTTGGACTTTGCTGGCAAGTTCGAGGACGCGAACCTCCTTGGCGAGCATCGAGAGGAGCAACTTCATCCGCTCTTCAAGGTCTTCAGTCTCGAGGATGCGCTGCTTGTCTTCGACGTTGAGGCTCATGTGCGCGGCAACGAGGTCGGCCATGACATTGGGCTCGTTGACGGCTTGGGTAAGCGATCGAAGCTCGTCGGGGAGGGCGGGCGAGAGTCGGATCGCCTGCTCAAACAGCGCTGAGACGCTTCGCCGAAGAGCTTCAAGTTCTTCTTCGCTTTGCCCTTCGGTGCTTGGCTCGTCGATCAATTCGATTCGGGCGCGCAAGTACGGTTCTTCGGAAAGTCTCTCGACGATTCGGAAGCGCTGAATCCCTTGAACGATCAGGCGAACCGTGTCGTTCATCTTCACGAGCGTGCGGATGATGACGGCGCAACCAGTATCGTAGACGCCCTCAAAGCCGGGTGCATCCTGGCTCGGGTCGCGTTGGGCGACGACGCCGATCACCCGGTTTGAGTTCGAAACGGACTCATCGATGAGGCGAACGCCGTTCTCCCGGCTCACCGAGAGCGGGGCGATGAGCATGGGGTACACCACGCTGTCGCGAAGAGGCAGGATGCTGATTTCGTCCGGGACGATCGGCTTGGGTGAGTCCTCTTCGGCGGCATCCACGGCGGCAACGGCAAGCTCCGCGTTGATGATTTCGTCTTCGATGGGCAATTTGATATCGGACATTCGTTTTTGGTTTGGGTTTAAAGCTTGGGGATCAGCACGATGAGCATTCCGTGGCGGAAGATGGCGCGCATCTCGGTGATGTTTAGTTCTACGCTCGGGAGGGGTACCACGCGTTCAAAATCGCCATAAAGAATTTCGAGATGGAGAACCCCGGTTCGGGTTTGCTCGGACCCTTCGTCCTCGGTGCGTCTCCCTCGCAGCAGAATCGCGTTTTGTTCAGTAAGGTACGAAACTTCAACAGCTTCGGATGAGACGCCAGCGATTTCGGCTTTGAGAACAAGGCGGTCGGTCTCTTCAACCAGGTCGATGAGCGGCTCCCAGCTCTTTTTTGCGGCTACCCGAGGACGATGTCCGCCGAGTTCGTCGCTGAGCTTGGCGAGATCGCTCCCGCCGAGCCAAATCAGATCATCCGAATCGCGTCGCGCGGTCTCCACGGAATTATTTTGACTCCAATGGGTAGCGAATCAGCCATCCGGCGATGGAAAGGGCGATCATGAGCACAGACGAGAGGATCAGCGCAAACTGTAGCGACGTTTGCTGAGCGAGCCACCCGAACGGATAGACCCCAAGCGGCCCGACCCCGCTGAGAGCCCAGATGTGCATCGAAAGCACTCGTCCGCGAAGCCTTTCGGGGGCGATGAGCTGGAACAGTGAGTTACACGTGTTGAAGAGCGTGACGCTACTCATCCCAAGGAGGACGAGGACGGGGTAGGCCAGCCAGACCGACTTGACCAGACCCAGAAGCAAGAGGCCTATCGCCATGGCGGTGATTGCACCACGTACGAGGTAGCCCTTGATGTGCAGGTCGGCGGTTTTGGCGGTGAGGATCAGAGCGAAAATGGACCCGATTCCGACGGCGGTATAGACGTCTCCAACCCCTCTCTCGCCGAGGTTGAGGACATCTTTGGCGAGCGCGGGAAGCTGAGCGAGGTAGAAAAGGCCGAAGAGAGAGACCCCGGTTTCGAGCAGGAACACGGCTTTGAGCCTTGGATCATGCATGGTGTAGAGGTATCCCTCCTTCATCAGGTCTCCGCTGGCGGCATGAGGCGCATCTTTAGATTCGAGCTGGGTTTTGATCGCGAGTCCGGCGAAGATGAGCGCGGCGAACGATAGTCCATTGACCAAATAGCACGCCTCGACGCCGATGTGGGCGAGCAGGAATCCGCCGATGGCAGGTCCGACCACGCGGGCGAGATTGAAAGTGAGGCCTTGGAACGGAATTGCGATCGGCAGGTCTTCGCGCGGGACGGTGGAGGCGATGACAAGTTGCCGAACGGGCATCTCAAAACAGGAGACGATTCCGCCGAGAAGAGCGACGAAGATCAGAATCCAGATCGGCATTTGGCGACCCATTTCGCGGTAGGCAAAATACACGATGAACGCGCCGAGGGCGAGGAGAATTTGGGTCCAGACCAGGAGCTTCTTTTTGTCGAGCTTATCGACAATGGAGCCGCCAAATGGGCCGAGAAACGTGACCGGGATCATGCCGCAGAAGGAGATCAAGGCAAGCTTCTCTTTCGAGCCCGTGATGTCGTAGACGAGGAATCCTTGGCCGACATTTTGAATCCAAGAGCCGACGAACGAGAGGAATGCCCCCATCCACATGATGCGAAAATCGCGGTGCCGGAAGACGCGTTGGAACTTGGAATCGGGTTTAAAGAAGAGTCGGACTAAATTTGATCGTGAATCCGACTCCATACTCCATAAAGTATCCCCGTTCTGAACGGTAAAATGTTAAACTTGGAGCTGAAGTGGAGCCTCGCGATCAATTAAGAATCCTGCAGATGTGCTCCAGTAGTGCGGTCTCGGGTGCCGAGCGGCACGTCTTCTCCCTCGCGGTCAACCTCCGGCAGCGCGGACACTTTGTTAAAGTAGTGACTCCGGGCAGCGGATGGATGACGGCAGCGTTGCTTACCGAGGAGATTCCTCACCATGCCACTCCGATGCGCGGCTCGGGTTGGATGAAGACGCTGGGCTATACGGTCAAGCAGATTCGAAAGCAAAAAATCGATGTGGTTCATACCCACCTGACGCGATCCGCTTACATTGGCTACGCGGCGGGATTGGTCACTCGGGTTCCGATTATCACCTCCGTTCACATCGCGAATAACGACAATATCTATCGGCGATTGGCTCGGGGGCAGAATCGCCTGGTCGCGGTCAGCGACTTTGTGCGGGGAATGCTGCACGGGCGCGGCGTTCCGGATCGATTTATTGACACCGTTTACAACGGCACGGACTTACTCGACATTCCGGCCACTGATCCTTTGGTGACGAAGCGGAGCCTAAACATTCCCGATGAGCGCCAAGTGGTTTCGATTCTTGGCCGGGTTTGCCGCGAAAAGGGGCATGTGGAGATGATCCGTGCGATGAAATCGATTGCGGGTGAACATCCAGACGCTCATTTGATGTTGATCGGGCGAGTGGTGCCGGGGTTCGAGAATGAGCTCGAAGAGGAGCTTCAAAACGCCAATTTGCATGATCGAGTGACGCTCACGGGTGAGCGGCACGATGTGCCGGCCTTGCTCGACTCGGTGGCGGTTTCGGCGATGCCGTCATACATCGAAACGTTTGGGGTTGCGGCCGTAGAGGCGATGGCGCGATCAAAACCGGTGGTCGCTTCGCGCGTCGGCGGACTGCCCGAGGTTGTTAAAGATGGTCAGACGGGAATTCTGGTTGAGCTGGAACCGGATGATATCGCCAACGCCGTCAGCTACCTGCTCACGAATGATCAAGAGCGGCTAATGATGGGCGAACGAGCGCGACAGGTCGTCGAAGAACGATTTACGACAATAAAAATGGTAGACCGATTTGAATCGATCTACCATCGTGCAGCTAAACGCTGACTTACTTAGGAGCTTTGATGCTCGGCGGGAGGAGGACGGTGTCGATCACGTGGATAACGCCGTTGCTGGTCTTGATGTCAGTCGCAGTGACCTTCGACTTGTTGAAGAACACACCGCCGTGAAGTCCAACCTTAACGGTCTCGCCCTGAACGGTCTTGACCTTGCCTTCCTTGAGGTCGGTCGAGAGGACTTGACCAGCGATAACGTGGTAGGTGAGAACCTTCTTGAGAAGCTCCTTATCCTTGGTCACGGCCTCAACGAGCTTCTTGGGCAGCTTTGCGAATGCAGCATCCGAAGGAGCGAGAACGGTGAACGGGCCTTTGCTCTTGAGGGTGTCAACCAGACCGGCGTCGGAAACGAGTTTCACGAGGGTCTTGAATGAACCTGCAGCGACTGCGGTGTCAACAATATCCTTTTCAGAAGTTCGAGCGGGGACAACTGTCACCACGGAAAGCGCAGTTAGTGATAGAATGAGATTGCGAATCTTCATTGGTTTGTTTCTCCGGGCAGGTTTGTTTACCTGCCTCACAGAGAAAATCTACGAGGCCCGGTTCACGAAGTTAGCTTCATGACTGGGCCTTTTCTTACTCAACCGTTACGTTCTGTGATTCTTCCTGAATCTCTTCTTCTTCGGAACTTTGGGCGGCAATCGATGCGTAGCCTTCGGGTCCGCCGAAGCTGAGCGGCTTCTTCATCCACTTTGCGATGAGGTTCGAAAGATCATCGAAAATGGTATAGGAGACCGGGATAACCACCAGGGTCAGAATCGTCGAAAGGATGATTCCGCCGAGGATGATCGTTCCAATACTCTGCCGGAACTCGGAGCCGCGACCAAGCGCCACCGCGACTGGAAGCGTTCCGAGAATGAGGGCGAGGGTCGTCATCATGATCGGGCGGAGACGGGTTGGACCCGCTTCGACCAGGGCATCATGACGGCTCCGGCCACGCTCACGCAGAGTGTTGGTGTAGTCAACGACCAGAATCGCATTTTTACCAACCAGACCGACGAGGGCGACGACTCCGATGAAGCCGATGACGCTGAACGCCTGGTCGGTGAGGATCAGCGCGAGGAGCGCGCCGACCATCGCCTGAGGCTGAGCGATCTGGATGATGAAGGGGTAGAGGTAGTTGTTGTACAGAGCCGCAAGGACTGCGTAGACGAGGAAGACACCGAGGAAGAGCGCGGTCATCAGGAACGCAGACTCTCGGGCCTGGGCGTCGGCTTCGCCGAGCGGCCTTAGGCGGACGCCTTCGGGAAGAAGGTTCTTGTCCTTGATCCATTGCTGGATCTGACCGTTGACGACACCACCCGCCTTACCAGGGAGCAGGTATGCCGAGATCTGGATCTCTTCCGAGCGGTCGCGTCGATTGATCGCGGTGAGACCTGGGGCCTCGTCGATCTGAGAGACAGAACTCACATAGATCGGGCGACCCTGGTTGAACCGGATCGGCACCGAAGCGAGCGTGTCGCGGTTGTTGCGATCGTCGTAGTCGAGCATGACTCGCACGCCGTACTCACGACCATCGACCCGCATCTTGCTGTCATCGTTTCCTTGGTACAGGGTTCGGATGACGGAGCCGAGCTGGAGAGCATCGACGCCGAGGTCGGCAGCTTTGCGGTAGTCGGGCACAAGGCGAACCTCAGGCTTACCGGATTTGACGCTGACGTCGGGGTTGATGACGCCTTCGATCTCACCGGCGGCGAGTCGATCTCGGATGTCGGCGACGGTCTTAGTCAGGAGTTCGCGGTTGTCAGAGATAAACGCCAGCTGGACTGGCGCACCGAAGTTGAATCCGGAAACTCCCGAGATTCGGACTTCCGCACCGGGGATCTTCCCGACTTCCTTGGTGATTTCCGTCACGATGCTGTTCGCCTTTCGGTCGCGCAGCTTCTCGTGGGAGCCAGTGATTCGGTCGAGGATGGATCGCTTTTCGTACAGCGTGCCCGTGACTTCGGCGAAGTTAGTGGCGCCGTTGACGGCGACGAATGCGCTGCCGCTTTGCTTTCCGACTTCGGTGATGGTGAACTTCACGTCGGCATTCTTGATGAAGGCGCGCTCGACGATGCGGGCGACTTCATCCGTTCGCTCGAGCGAGGTGCCCACGGGCAACTCGATCGCAGCTTTGACCTGGAGGGGGTCAGTTGACGGAACGAACGAGAACTTGAAGACCGATTCTTGCTTCCATTGGCCGAACTTAAACCCAGTGAATGCAGGAATACTCAGGCTGAACCCGATCAGTAGTCCGCCCCAGATTGGGCGCAAGGCGACGCCACGCTTCTTGGCATAAATGGTCCCCGAAATTCCAAACCCGATCAAAGCCAGAACCAGAAACACCATTGGACGCATCTTTTCAGGGACATTGTCGAGCTTTTTAGCCGCAGAAAGAATCCCGAAGAGTACTGACCCTACAAGTGCTCCGTACAGTAAAGACCACTTTGGTGCCTGCGCGTAATTGAGTCCTCGGATTGCGACAGCGAGTAGCCCTCCGAGTCCGTATAGCGCAGCAAAACCAATGCCCAGGAAGAGTGCGACCATCGCATTGGGCAACGAAGCGCCCGCGATGAATACAAAGACTGCAACGAGCAGCGTGTTTCCGACAATGAACGTGAACCAGCGATTCGCCAGCGCGACTTCAAGGATTCGGCGGTAAAGACCCTCAAGTGCACCGAAAACAATCTCAAAGCCTTGGGCGAACTTTCCTTGCGGGTGCTCAACATCTTCGCCGCGTCGATACCATCGCGCCGCGAGAAGCGGGGTGAGGGTGAACGAAACGAAGAGCGAGAAGAGAACCGCGAAGACGTAGGTCAGCGCGAGTGGCTTGAAGAACTGTCCGGCAATACCGCCCGCGAAGCCGATGGGCAAGAAGACCACGACGTCGGCGAGGGTGATAGCAATCGCGGCAAGACCGATTTCGGCCCGGCCGTTGAGTGCAGCATCACGCGGATCTTCACCCATTTTAAGGTGACGATAGATGTTTTCGAGGACGACAATGGCGTCGTCGACGAGAACGCCGATCGCGAGCGAGAGCCCGAGCATCGAGAGCGTATTGACGGTGAACCCGACCGCGCGCATAACGATGAACGCTCCGAAGAGACAGGTCGGAATCGCCAAGGCGACGATGAGGGTGCCTCGGAAGTTGTGGAGGAAGACATAGACGATGACGGCAACCAGGAAGATGCCGAAGAAGAGCGAGAACGTGACGTCCTTTAGCGCCTCATCAACCGTGGTTGACTCGTCGTAGCTGACGGTGAACTTTAGGGGATACTCCTTCTTAAGTTTCTCGATCAGGGCCTTCGCCGCTGTATTAACCTCGACGGTGTTCCCTTCCTTGGTCTTGGTCAGAGAGATGACGACCGTATCTTCGCCGTTGAGGCGGGCGATTCGAGTTCGCTCTTGAATACCGTCAACGATTTCGGCAACGGCTCCAAGCGGAATCTGCTTGCCTTTGGCTTGCGGATTGGTGGGATCGTTGACCTTGACGACGACATTTTGGATGTTGGAAACCTTGGTGAAGTCGCCCTTTACGCGGATCGAAATGTCTTGGCCGCCCGCGACGAACTTTCCGCCGGGGACATTTGCGTTAGCGTTCGAGACTGCCGTGAGAACGTCGGAAATTCCGACGCCGTACTGCAGGAGCTTATCCTTCTTGACCCGAATCTGAATCTCGCGGACGTCACCGCCGCTCAGGTTGGCCTGAGCAACGCCGCTGACCTGGCTGAAGCGGTCGACAATCTTGTCTTCAACGAGGTCGCGGAGATCGCGGCTGTTGAGAGTGTCGGAGCTGACCGCCATCGTCATGATGGGCTGAGCCGAGTTATCGAACTTACCTACAACGGGCTTTCGCGCATCTTTTGGAAGGTTGTTCAGGATGCCGTCGACTTTGGTTCGGACGTCGTTCAGCGCGTTGTCTGTGTTGACTCCTAGTTCGAGCTGGATGGTGACGACCGAGAGGCCCTCTTGCGATTGACCTTGCACTTCGCGGATTCCGTTGACACCGGATACCGCTTGCTCGATCTTTCGCGTGATCAGCTGGTTGACGTCATCGGGTCCCGCGCCCGGGTAGAGCGTGTTGACCGTGATCGTTCCGAAGTTGACCTCGGGGTTGTTCTCCTTGCGCATGCCCTGGTACGAGAGCATGCCGATGAGAACGGTCGTGATGACCAGAATGAAGATGAAGATCGGCCTTGTGAGCGCGGTTTTTGTCAGATTCATTTCTTCACGACCTTAAGCACTGATCCATCGACCAGGCCCTCTTGCCCCTTCACGATGACTTGGGCGTCGCTGTGGAGTCCCTTGACTTCGGTGAGGTCGCCCTTACGCAGGCCAACCGTCACGTAGATTCGCTTCGCTTTGTTGTCTTGAGCAACAACCACAAACCGCTTGCCATCTTTGGACTGAACTGCCGAACCGGGAACGAGGGTTGCTCCGCTGATCTTGTCTAGCTGAATGCCGCCCTTTGCGGACATTCCGGGCTTCACGCCCTCAGCTGAGCCGGTAAAGACGACTCGCACGTTGAAGAGCCGACCGACAGTATCACCTTGGCCGCTGATGGCGACGACTTTTCCGAAGAACTTGGAGTCGCCGGTTCCATCGGTGCCGATGACGACCGGGGTGCCGGGTTGAACCTTTGAAATCTGGTCCGAGGGGACTTGGCCCTCGAAGTAGATTCCTTGACCGCTCACGAGGCGAGCGATCGGAGTTCCGGGTGCGACAACGGTTCCGACTTGGAGCGGCTTGCCATAGACGCGACCGCTAAATGGAGCCCGAATCGTCGTCTCTCGGAGGTTCTTTTCGGCGACCGAGACCTGGGCGCGGGCGCTGTTGACTTGAGCTTCGGCCGCCATCACTTGGTCACCAAGGGTCACGTCGAGGTTCTTGGTGGCTTTTGCACTTGCGACCCCTTGCTCGGCTTGGCGAACGGCCTCTTTTGCGGCCTCGATGTCCTCGGGGCGAGTAGCGCTTCGGACGATTGATTGAGCGGCGAGAGCGTTCTCGTATTGCGCCAGGGCAGCTTCGTAAGTGTTCTTGGCGGTGTCGAGCTGGGCCTCGGCGAGGGCGCCTTCTTTCACCAAAGTTCGGGTTCGTTCAAGGTTTTTCTTGGCGGTGTCGAGGTTGCTCTTGGCCGCTCGGAGGTTGTTCTCCGCCTGGGATTTTTCTTCGGATCGGGCACCCGTGAGGGCTTTTGCAAGCTGAGCCTTGGCGGATTTCAAGACTGCTTCAGCTTGTCGCACCGCCGCTTGAGTTCGATTTGGAGCGAGCCGCGCGTTGGCTTTGGCTTGAGAAAGCTGGGCGACAGCGGAAGCGAGTCCGGCGCGCGCTTGAGCGACCTGTTGCTGGGCGTTTTCGCTATCGAGAGTTGCAACGACCTGTCCGGCAGAGACGTTGTCGCCATCTCGGAGGTAGACCGCGACGAGCTTTCCGCTCGCGACCGAGCTGATCTGCGCATCGTCGCTCGTGACAACTTCGCCGTTGACTTCGATCACGTCTTCAATGTCTTCGACCTTTGGCGCGGCGACCACGACGGTCTTAGCGGGGTCACCGACGATCTTGCCGAGTTCGGCGCCTTCGACTTGGGCTTTCCGATCGACGCATCCGCTCAAGCCCAAAAGTGTGGTCAGTGCGAGTAACGAAAGGGCTTCTTTTTTCACTTGGATTTTGTTTCCTTTTGGGTCTTGGCGGCCCGGAGGGCTGCGGCGGGATTGTCGTTTCCGACAGCTCGTTGGAGGTCGGCAAAGGCGGCGAGATAGTCGAATTGGGCGTTGATCTTCGCGTTTTCGGCGTTGACAACTCCGGTTTCAGCATCGATGATTTCGAGAACGGTTCCCTCTCCGGCGTCGCGGCGTACACGAGCAATGCGGGCGACTTCATTGGCGAGGCGGACCTGCTCGATTCCTGCATTGAGCCGGGTGAGCGCGTTCTCCATGTTGGTGAGCGCGGTCCGGACCTCTTGTGAGATTCCTAGCTTCGTTTGAAGGAGCGATTGTTGCGTCTGGACGATTTGCTCGTCGGTTTGGGCTCGGCGTGCCTTGGCGATTCCCGAATCGTAGATCGGTACCGCAAGTTGGAGCGTGGTTGTGTTGACCTCGGTTTGGGGGTTAAGGCCTGCGGGATCGAGCGTTCGCTGGTTCTGGATAGCGAGGTTCAAGCTGGGAAGGAGTCCTTGTCCTGCCATTGTCCTTGCTGCCGAGAGAGCTTTGATCGTGTTGGTGAGCGAGCTCACCTCGGGTCGGCTCTCGGTTCCGAGCTTAAGGAGATCTTCATAGTTCCCGCCTGGATCGGCGTTGATGTTGACGTCTTCGATCTCGAATTCGGTATCAACGGGTCGCGAAAGCGCGACGTTCAGAACTTGCTTGGCAATGAGGTGGTTGTTCTTCGCCGCGACAACATCGGCGTCGGAGGCAACCTTCTGGGTTTTGAGCCGCTCAACATCGATTCGAGCAATGACGCCCTCCCGGAGCTTTTTCTCGGCAACATCGACTTGGGTGATGATGTTGTGATTTCCCTGCTCAGCGACGGCAACCAGGTTCTTCGTTCTGAGCGCTTGAAGATATGCCTTTCGGACTTGCTGCCGAAGATCATTTTCAGCGGCGCGGCGAGTGTCTTTGGACGAATCGACTCCGGCTTGAGCTCCTTGCTTGTTCTTGGCCCACATTCCGACTACGTCGATGGGGAGGGTGAGTTGGGAGGTCCAGGTGGTGAGGTCAAGCGGCTGGAATACGACTTGGTTTCCGCCGAAATCTGCCGATTGCTCCTTGCCGTACCGAAGGTAATTGAGGTTGGTCGAGAGGCGCGGGCCGATTTGCCCCTTCGCTTCGCGGACCTTTTGCTCGTTGCTCCGGATGGTGGCGTCCGCGCTCTTAAGCGAGAACGAGTTTTTGGTTGCCAGCTCGATGGCTTTATCGAGCGTGAGTTTGTCCGCCTGTGGGAACAGCACGGATAGCGCGGCTCCCAACCCGAGTAATGTCATTCTGTTTCTCCCCCGTCTTCTTGCACCCTTTTTTCGAGCCGCTGGATGCCGGCGGCAAACTCGTCGAGGAATCCCCGTACTGCGTCGAGTCGGAACAACATCAATCCTTTGTGGATTGGATGCCGCATAATGAGCACCTTATCGCCCGGATTGATTCCAAGCTCATTGCGTGCTTCGGCGGGGATGACAATCTGCCCCCTCTCGCCTACCGTTGCTGACCCGTAGAAGGCCTCGTCGAAACTGAATTCACGTTCCATGGCTGTTTGATTTGTATGAAATGTATGATAGCACACATATTCCGATATTTGCAGATGTGCCCTACGCAGATGCACTATCATGGGTTGCAAACAAAAACGCCCCTGACGGTCGTCAGGGGCGTTTTGAACTTGATTTGGGTAGGTTTAAGATAAGGATGACTCATCGCTTGCCTTCCTCATCTCGAAATAAGGCTTCATGATCCGTTTGCCAAGACTTAGGATGAGCACACAGGTAACTTGTGAAATCAACATCAACAAGACACCCCCAGAAAACTTCTCCCACGTTGAGAGGATAACCACAGGAACCATGCTCGCGATCGAAACGAAAAATCTGAGCAGGACTTGCCCCCTGGAAAGTGCGACACCAGCGAACGTCGCTCCGATTGCCACCACTAAAGGGAAGATTTTGCCGATGTAAGGTGCGAAAGGCAACCTTACAAGCAAGTGAGGTGCGTCAAGCGGGCTGAGAATTGAAATACTAACGGATAAACCCGCCACTAAGAGAAAAACGATGGCGAGAGATGATGCCACTAGTCTCAATGCAAAAGCTCCTCCGCCGCATTATACGTCGAAGGAGCTGAAGGGGATGAAATGTTTTAAGCGACTTGCGCGTCGTAGACAGCGACTCGTCGCTTATCCTTCGGGCCTTCGAACTTCACTTGGCCGCCGATGAGGGCGAAGAGGGTGAAGTCTCGGCCGATGCCCACGCCAGGACCTGGGTGGAACTTGGTACCGCATTGGCGAACGATGATCGCGCCGGGCTTGACGACTTCGCCGCCGTACTTCTTGATGCCGCGTCGCTTACTGTTACTGTCGCGACCGTTTCGAGTTGAACCTTGACCTTTTTTATGTGCCATTTATCTGCTCCTTAAATTCTTACTTCGCGACGACCTCGGTCACCTTGACGTGGGTCAGAGGCTGTCGGTGACCCCATCGCTTGCGCTCGTTCTTCTTCGGCTTGTAGTTGAAAGCGTTGATCTTCTTGTCTTTGGCTTGTCGAACGATTTCTCCGACGACCTTGGCACCCTTCACGAATGGGCTACCTACAACGGTCTTGTCGCCATCAACAACTGCCACGACTTCGGTCAGCTCGACCTTCGCTCCGGCTTCGCCTTCCAGCTTGTCAACGATGATGACATCGCCTTTTGAAGCTACATATTGCTTCCCACCGGTTTTCACAATGACTTGCATAAAATCTCAATCTCCTGTCTCGTCTCGACGCAGGAAAGCAGTCGGCGAGGGCGCGAATGTATAGTATGGCGCATGATCACGCGGGTTTGCAACCCGGTTTGGAGTGCGCGAACTTGTTTGCGCTTTCGATGGGTGCGATTCATCGCGCCTAACCGTCATGCCGACTGAAGTCGGCATATTCAAAGCGGCAACAAGTTGCCGCACTCCAAACTACTTTCGAACCTTTTTGACCGTTCGATAAACATACGCCAGAACCTCGGCGACGCCTTGGAAAAGTTCGCGGGGAACATAGTCGCCGATCTCGCACTGCTTGTACAGCGCTCGCGCCAGAGGAACGTTTTCTACGATCGGAACCTTTGCCTCAGCCGCCATTTCTCGGATTTTGAGCGCGAGGTGATCGACGCCCTTGGCGACGACGATGGGCGCGTGGTGCTTACCAGATTCGTACTTGACGGCAATCGCAAAGTGGGTCGGGTTAGTGATGATGACGTCGGCGGTTTTGACGGCTTGGGCCGTCCGCTGCTTCATAATCTGCCGGCGACGACGGGCGATGGCTCCGCGAAGCTCAGGAGAGGTCTCGGCGTCCTTCATCTCCTGCTTCACCTCTTCTTTGGTCATTTTGAGTTGCGACATCACCTGTTGACGCTGGAAAAGGTAATCCGCTCCGGCTAGGGCGAGCCACGCGATTCCGACCCGCAGCGAGACCGCGCGAGCGATCTCGCCGATGACGCCGAACGCATCACTGGGCGAAACTTTCCAGAGGCTGACCAACTGCGGTAGTTGGGCCTGGATCGCTGACCATACCAAGAACGAAAAGAGGAAGAGCTTGACGATGCCTTTGAAGGCGTCGAACAGAGCAGGCTTGCCAAACAGCCGCTTGAAGCCGTTCATCGGGTTCAGCTTCTGGAAGGTGGGCTTCATCGCCTCGGGTGAAAACGCAAATCCGACTTGAGCGACGTTTCCGGCAACGCCGACTACCATCGCCACTCCCATCAGCATCATCAGGGCGGGGAGGGTCGGCTGAAGCGCGAGCCAAGTGACGCGCTGGACGCCCGCCATCGACATCTCGGTCGAGCCTTGCCGGACGGCGGTGTGAAATCCCTGTATGAACCCGAGGTAGCCGTTGCGCAGCACCGCTGGGATCGCGATAAGGAGTGCCAGCCAAACCAGCGCGCCGACGAGATCCATCGACTTTGTGACTGTGCCTTTTTTGCGCGCTTCGCGCCGCCTACGGTCTGTTGGCTGCTCTGTTCTCTCTTGTGAACTATCCGCCATGTGGTTAGCCTCCGAAGATTCTGCCGATTAGTTCGGCGGAGCGCATGACGCCGGCGTTTGTTGCGGCGACGATTCCGGGAAGCGCCATCGAAACCGCGCCGATTCCAAGGGCGAGTTTGGCGGGGGTGCCGATTTGGATGGGTTGAAGCTGGGGCAATGCCTTGGTCATCAGGCCAAGCGCGGCGTCGACGATCATCGACACGCCGAGGACGGGAAGCGCGATCTGAATCGCGATCATCAGGCCCTGCGTCATCATGGTCAGGAGCCCGTTGTGGACCAGCCCGAGGTGGTGGGACGTAAGGGTTGGCGACGTCTGGTAGCTCTTGACGATGGCTTGGATCACAAGGTGGTGGCCGTTCATGGCGAGGAAGCACATGAGCGCGAGCATCGTTTTGAATTGGCCGATGACGGAAACTTGGATTCCCAAAACAGGGTTAAGGGTTTGGCTCATACCAAGTCCGATTTGGAGGTCGAGGAACGAGCCCGCGACGGTCGCAAAATGGATGGTCATCTGCATCAGCAAGCCGATGAGAAGACCGGAGGCGACCTCGTTGAGGAGGGAGATCAGCAGTCCGCCGAGGTGTTCGGGAGCGGGACCAATGTTGGCCTGAACGACCAGGCTGAGCGCTCCGCTGAGGGCGAGTGAGGTCATCACCCGAATCTGGACGGGGGTGTTTTGCGCTCCGAAAAGAGGGGACGACATCACGGCCGCGCTGCATCGCACGAAGACGACGAAGAACGCATAGATGGCTTGGAAGTCGTTAAGGGGAAGCATTCAGCGGTTCGAAGGAGTCATCTGGTCGATCTCCTCGATGAGGGCTTTGACCAAGTTTTTGAGGTTGAAGTCGTACGGCAGTTCCGGATTTTGGTTTGCACTGAGACCACCCTCTACCACCGTGAGCTGAACGGGCAGCTCTTGAATTTGTGCGTTCATTGCCACCCCAAGTGCGCGGCACGTTGAAAGCAAAGGTGAACGAATTGGACCATGGTGGTCAGCATCCAGTTGCCCATCAGAGCGGTTGCGATTCCCACGCCGATGAGCTTTGGCACGAAGGAGAGCGTCGCCTCTTGGATTTGGGTCACGGCTTGGAAGACGGAGACAATGAGTCCGAGGAAGAGTGCCGTCGCGAGGACGGGAAGCGAGACCATGAGGCCAGTTTGGAGTCCGAGCCTAGCGGTGTCGAGAGCGAGAGTTTGATTCATGAGAAATTCTTTAGCGATAGCCCGATAGGATCGCGGTGACGAGGGTGCCCCATCCGTCGGCGAGCACGAAAACAAGGAGCTTCGCGGGAAGGGAGACCATCGAGGGCGGGAGCATCATCATGCCCATGCTCATCAGACCGCTTGCAATCACGAGGTCGATGATGAGGAACGGGATGAAGATATAGAAGCCGACGATAAAGGCGGTTTTGAGTTCAGAGATGACGAACGCGGGAATCAGAGAGGTCAGCGAGACATCCTTTTTGGTAGCGGGGCGCTCCTTGCGGATATCGAGGAACATCTTGAGGTCCTTCTCGTAGGTGTTCTTCAACATGAAGTCTCGTACCGGCCCAGTTGCTCGCTCAAGAGCGACCTTTTGGTCGATCTTCTTGGCGAAGTAGGGCTGGAGAGCTTGATCATTCACTTTGGTGAAGGTGGGACCCATCACGAAGAAGGTGAGGAAGAGCGAGAGGCCGATGATGACCTGGTTGGGCGGAATGGTTGGGGTGCCGAGCGCGGTGCGGATGAAGCTGAAGATGATGACGATGCGTGTGAACGCCGTGGTGAGAATCATCAGCGCCGGTGCAAGCGAGAGCACCGTGAGCATCGCGAGAATTTGGAGAGAAGTCGAAACTTCACCATTTGCCGCTCCTTGAGAAATTTTCCCTGAGGTCTGACCATTCCCGATTCCGATACTAATAGTGGGAAGCCCTGCTTGAGCGGCGGCAATGCCGACCAGCCCGAGAAGCATTACGATCCAGAAAAGCTTTTTCATGGGTTATCTCATCAATTCGTTGAGGCGACGCAGAGCGGCTTGAGCCTCGTCTTCGGCATTTTCGATGTTGGCGCGCATCACATCCATCGGGACGGGTTGCGCAAATTCAGTTTCAGGAGCGGCTTCGACGAGCTCCATAAAGGTGGGACCTGGATCTGGCTTGGAGACTTCGCCGAGATCAGCAAGCGTCGTGATCGACTGAGGTGTTGAACCAAGCAGAAGCTTTCGCCCCTGAACGGTCACGAGGTGGAGCGATCCTCCAGCGAAGGATGCAGACTCTTCGATCTTAATCGCCGAATTGAGTCCGGTGGAAAGCTTTGAGCCGAACTTCGTCATCAGCTTCGGCAGGAACACCTTCATCAGGACCATCACGATCACGACCGCGAAGATCATTTGGAGCAGACCGCCGCCCGAGCTGTTGCTTGGTACGAACTGGCTAGATCCACCGGCTTTGGTACCGAGCATCCCGTCTTGAGCAGCCGAAAGGGCCGCCGTAAACATGGATGCGATGACGAGAATCCGTTTCATGGCTCTTAAGCAGCGGCATCCATGCGGAATCGTTCCGCAGGATTAAGGATTTCGGTGATTCGGACGCCGAAGTTATCTTCGATGACCACGACTTCGCCCTTGGCGACCAATCGGCCATTGACCATCACGTCCACTGGCTCTCCGGCGGCCTTATCGACTTCGACAATCGAACCGGTTCCGAGGTCAAGCACATCGCGGACGACCATCTTGACGCGGCCAAGTTCAACGGAAATCTCGAGCGGGACATCAAGCAGAACGTCCATGGACGAATCGTGCTCGGCAGAGGGCTTTGCGGCTCCGCCAAAAGCAGGGAATCCGCCACCCATTTGCATCGCGGGAATCCCTGGCGTTGCACCGGATTCATCCTCGGCTTCGATGCCGCAAATCTGTCGTGTGGTCTCGTCATCCAGCAACCAGAGAACAACGCCGGTTTCTTCGCCGATCTGCATCGCCACTTGAACGCGGACGATGGAGGGCGAATGCTGGATGTTTTCCGGCATCTGGATCATCTGGTACCGGATATTCATTCCGGTTGCCACAACGGTATCGAGGAGAACGTTTCCTAAACCAAGGCAAAGACCCTGAATGATCGATTCGCTGAATGGGCGAACTTCGGCCAGCACGTTTTCGTCGACGTCTTCCCAAGTCATTCCGGTGACCAACTTTGCAACTTCCATCACCGTTTCGGGGCGGATGAGGATGAGTTGCATGGCGTCCGGGTTCTGAGCCATCGCAAATTGAATCGCGAGCATGTTCCCGCCGATCTCCGCAAGCAAATCGTTAGGATTCGCTCGCATTGCGATTGGTGAGGAGAACTTAGCGGGCACTGGTGAGTTTGAACTCACGGTGTCGCCAACTGTGTCCCAAATCGAGGGAAGCAGTTCGCTCAGTTGCTGGAGAAGTTGCATTTGATTCATAGGAATTTATTGCTGGATGGGTTCGGTAATCGAGAAAACGTAGCGTTTGCCGTTCATCATCGGTCGCCCTTTGAATTTCGGCACGTTCATGATCATGAAAGTGAGGTCCTTTTCTGTCATTTGGTCGAGCCGGATAACGTCGCCGACTTTGACATTGAGGAATTCCTCGAACGGAACAACCGTCTTGCCGAGGAGCACCTGACCGATGACCTCGGTGGAGCTGACCTGGCTGGTCATAAGCCGTCGGACGGCCGGGCTTTGGCGTCGACCGCTGGATGCGAACCACTTTTGGGCACTGAGCTTGACCGTGATCGGCTTGAGAACCAGATACGGGATGCAGATGCTCATCGCGGTTCGGATTTCGCCGATTTTGACTTCGAAAAGAATGACGAGGACGATGTCGTTTGGCGGTGCGACGCTGACGAACTGGCTTGAAGTCTCGAGCCCGTCGATGCTTGGCGAAACAACCACCACGCCTTCCCAAGATTGTTTGAGGGCGCCCAGGATTCGGTCCAGAATGGACCTTACGAGGGGCTTCTCGATGTCGGTGAGAACGTTTCGATCCATCGGTCGGCCGGGGCCGCCGAGCATCTTATCGACCAAGGCGAACATCAGGCCGGTTTCCATCTCAACGACGATCTGACCGTTGAGCGGGGGCAACGAAACGATTCCGAAGACCGATGCGCTGATTGATCGCAGGTACTCGTCGTAAGGGATCTGCTCCATCGAGATCATCTCGATGTTGATTTGAGACCTCGTTTGGGCGGAGAGGGCCGAGCCTGCCGCACGAGCAAAGGTGTCGTGCAGCATGGAAAGCGTCCGGAGTTGGTCCTTGGAGAGCTTGTCCGGACGCCGGAAATCGTAGACCTCGTAAGAGTAGTTTTGGGTCTTGGGGGCGCGGGCTCCGCTACCTTTCGGCTTCGGATTGCCGGGCATCGCCATGGAGCTCGCCGCCGATGCACCGCCGCTGGAATCAGCGCCAAGGGTGCTCAGCAGAGCTTCTATTTCGGCTTGGGACAGAATGTCGGACATCGTGCTCTACAAAAAGAGTTCGGCACGATTGCCAGTTTCTTCAGGGGTTCAATGCAAAAAACCTAGAGTAAATCTCTAGGTTTTTGCTTTTGTCGGTTTTGCAGATCGATTACTGTGTTGCGAACGCTTTGAAGAACACTTTGAGGATCGGCCCTTTGGCGGAGTCCCATCCTTCTGGGATCTCTTCCTCTTCTTCTTCTTCATCTTCGGCATGTTTGTCTTTTTTGTGAGAGGTGTCCTCCTCTTCGTCCTCATGCCCCTTCTTCTTCTTTTTCTTCTTGCCGGAGTCCTCTTCTTCCTCTTCCTCGTGTTTCTCTTCTTTGAAGATCTGGTTGAGTTTTGCGGCGATGCGCTTCTTGATCGCCTTCATGTGCGTTTCGGTGATGGTTTCTTCCTTCTTGGTGGTCTTGATCACCCCGATCACGGCATCGGCGACTTCTCCAGCATGTGCATCGAATGTCGCCGCTTGGAAGCCATCCTTGGGCAAGAAGCTCACCCGGAATCGAGCGTAGGTCATTCCATCTGCGAGGTTGACCGTGAACTCGTCCTTCATCTCAATCTCAGCTTTCGCGAGCTTGATCTCCGGTTCCTTCTTCTCCTTCTTCCCCTTGCCCTTCATCATGAAGAAGCCGCCGCCCCCGAGCACGAGGACGAGTGCGAGAATAATTGGAAGTTTCCCCCCCTTCTTCTTCCCCTCGCCGCCTTCTTCTTTCTTTTCTGCCTTTGCCGACATACTCTTGCCTCCGTGGCTAGTAAGTTCCACAGCAGGTAAGGATGCCGACCCGGTGATTTTGCGAGAGTTGGGTTAGAGCTTGACCCAGCCACGGTTGGCGTGGCTGACTTCGACGGCATCGAGGACGGGATGGTTTTCATGGCCATGTACAACAACCGGAGAGAGTTTCGGCCCAGAGCAGATAGCCGTTACTGAAGTTTCAAGAAGTCCACGCTCTGGAGCCTTGTCGAAATTCACTTCAACCCTTCGAGCCGTCTCAACTCTGCCCTTCGGGATTCGGTGCCAACGATATAACCCGGTCGTAGTTCTTTGGGAGGGTATTCAATGGCTACCCAAGGCCGTTCCCCTGAGTCAACTTTTATCTTTCCTACCGACCGAACCGTGGCCACGCCGTCGAGAACAACGAACTCAAACTTGTCCGAAACGCCCAATCCGTCCAACGCCACTTGTACCTGGCCAGGAGGTCCCCAAACACCCACTTGCTTCCTGTATCGCAGCTTATGGAGCATCACTCGAAGCAACGCCGGATACGCACGAACTTTGAGCAGCGACTTTGCCAAGTCGCGAATCCAGCCGGGTTTCGCCTTCACCCATCCTCCCATTCGGACGGCCGGAGGACCTGCTTCTATGGCAGCGTCAAGAATCCCGCCCGCCGCCACCAGTTGTTCAAAGTAGGTTGCCTTCAGTTCAGGGTCACCAGCCTTCAGAAGTGCATCTAAGCTCGCCTCCATCATCCGTTGTGTCCCAACGTAATGAGGAACCTCAACGCCTTTCGCCGATCTGAAATCGTACACCGTACTCGGTTCCTTTATTTTCAACCGCTTACGTGCCTCCAGCTCTAGCCAAGACCGTTGGATTGGCCTAGTATCACATTGCCTCGAAAGTACGATAGCCGAGAGGGCCTCGTTCCCGAGCAGATCTTTTGCGCTCACAGGAAAGCTATCCCAAGCCCGAACAGACTCCTCCAGCAATCCTTCAACATCGGCTCCCTCATGATAAAGGCAGAACAATTCGTCACGCTCAAGACTCATCATCCTGAGACCCGTGAGCCATGCCAGGATGGTGGCTTCGCGGAAATGGGCCTCCTCTATGCGGTGCACCCAATCCATCCGCTCTCTCGCCACCCTGAAATCGCCTCTCCGAACTGCCAAGCGCACCTCGGCGAGGAACACGTTACAAATCAACTTCGCCGCCGCGAAGTCAGGGAAAAGCTCCATGATCCCCAAATCGCGGTTCCGAGGGACAAAGTAATTGTGTCGAGCTCGAAAAGCCGCCTGGATTAACTGAATCGCCGGAGCCTCATGCTGTAGCTGCTTCTCGAGAAAAACCTGATCTTCTTTTCGTCTGAAAAGTGTCGGCTGAATCTGACCCAATACTGGCGCAACCGGTGTGACGATCGACTTGTTGCGAACAACGTGAGGTGCCACGACCAGATACACATTCGAACTCGCTTGAGGCCCCGTCCACACCTCGCCCCCGGACGTCGGAAAACCAAGTCTCTTCGCTTCGGCGAGTTTCGACTTTATGCGTGCAGCCCGGCGGTCAGCATCCCCCCGAGACCACAACGCCTGACCAGCCCCAAAACAAAGAGCCACTCCGAGGCTTCCCAACACAAGTCGCCAAGGAAATCTCGAAGTCGCCACATCCCTAATTTACTAGACCTTACAGAGGCGAACAAGCCCACTACACGCCGAATCCCTGAGGGGGAAGAGGTCTACCAAAGAAGGTTCGCCCCTACAAGCTCACCCAGCCACGGTTGGCGTGGCTGACTTCGACGGCGTCGAGGACGCGCTGGTTCTCGTACCCATCAACGAAGTCGGGCGAGATCGGAGACCCTTCGGACATCGCCTTCACGGCGTCGGCAACGAGGTTGACGAACGTGTGTTCGTAGCCGATGATATGCCCCACCGGCCAGTACTGACCGGCGTACGGATGAGCCGACTCGGTGGCTTGGATCAATCGGAAGCCTTGGTAGCCCTCGGGGTCTTCGGCGTTGTAGTACTCCAGTTCGTTCATCTTTTCGAGGTTGAACACCACCGATCCCTTAGAGCCGTTGATCTCGAACGAGTTCTTGTTCTTGCGACCAACCGCGAAGCGGCTCGCTTCGAAGGTGCCGAGCGCGCCGTTCTTGAACCTTGCAAGGAACATGGCCGCGTCGTCAACGGTCACTTCGCCCATCTCGTTGGTGGCTTCGGCGCCGAGCTTATCGTTGATGGCTCCGGCGATTGGGCGTTGCTTGATGAAGGTGTGGAGGAGGCCGCAGACTTCATCGAACTCGCCGACGAGGTGACGAGCGAGGTCGATAATGTGGGCGTTGATATCGCCGTGGGTGCCCGATCCTGCGACTTCCTTTTGAAGTCGCCATACGAGCGGGAAATTGGGATCGGCGATCCAATCTTGGAGGTAGACGGCGCGGAAGTGGTAGATCGTGCCCAGCTTCCCTTCCTCGATCATCTTCTTCACAAGGGCGACGGCGGGAGCCTTTCGGTAGTTGTGGAAGACGGCGTGGGGAACCTTGGCCTCGAGCACAGCGTCGAGCATCGCCTTTGCCTCCGGAAGGGTGTTTCCGATTGGCTTTTCGCACCAAACCGCTTTTCCGGCCTTAGCGGCTTCGATCGCGATTTCGGCGTGGAGGTTGCCGGGAGTGGAGATGTCGATAATGTCAATCTCGGGGTTAGCGATGACTTTGCGCCAGTCCGTTTCGACATTGGCCCAGCCCATCGTTTTTGCGGCGGCGGTGACGGCGGCTTCGTTTCGGCCGCAGATGGTGTGCATGTTGATCTGCGCGGGAAGATCGAAGAATCGGTTGACTTGGCGGTAGGCGTTACTGTGCGCCTTCCCCATGAACTGATAACCGATCAGACCGACATTCAACTGCTCTTTCGCCATTTCAGGTTGATTTTGGCACGTCAGGGGGACTAGATTCCCCGTTTTTTCAGTTCGCTTGCCAGAGCCTCGGTGAATCTCGCCATTCCGTCCTTGTGGAGGTGGGCGACATCTTGGTAATTGGTTCGAATCGTCCAGAACTCTGGTTGATCGGACATCGGAACGACGGTCTCAATCTTCGCCTCTTGCAATCGTTTCAGAATGTTTTCTCGCCATTCGGCAGCCGACCGTTCTGACGTCCAAGCACCGGTGAAGTCCTGCGAGTAAACGACAATGAATCGGCCGTCCACTTGATCCCGAATGTTCTGGATGATTTCGAGCCAGTTCGTCCTCGTAATCGGGTTGTCCTGACCCAGATCCATGTACCTGGCTCCCAGCTTGCCTTTCGCAACGGACTCTTCGCTCAGCATTCCACTTTGCGGCTGACTCCCAAATTCGTCATTCCAAAAACTGATCCCAACGAGTGGCTTTCGCTCGGCACTAATCGACTTGCTGAGGGCGCCATAGTAGTCCTTGAGCCTTAGGTTCGGAAACGAGGGCTGGTCAAGAATGCTTCGATCTTTGGGTTCAATCCATCCTCGCTCGATCCTTGCACCCATGAGCTTGGCGTCATTGGTTGGGATGTAATCGGGAAGGATATCTCTGGCTCGGAGAACGAGAATAACTGTCTGAGCACTCTGCACCTTGGGTCGCCAGTGATTTCGCCAATATTGCTCAACCGAGCCGGGTGCAAGGGCTGGCAATCCCAGCCCAAAGGCTCGTTTCCCAATTAGCTCTCCGAGTTTGCCCGCATCGACGTTGGTGTACGCCACCGAGCTTCCGATCACGACGACCTCAGGTTCTCCGTGCTTTTGCTTAAACGCATCCAGCGTTCGGTCGCGCAAAAGAGTCGCCTCGCTGTAATAAGGCGATGGTTGGGGCAAAAGACGGTTCGGGAGCTTGGTTCTGAGCCCGCATTCTAGTATCCCGAGTGCTACGAGCAGTCCCAATCCAGCTCGGAGGAAACTATTCATCTTGCTCCTTGAGGACACGACCGAGTTGCCTTGAAAACTCCTTCGCTCCACGTTCAACGTAGTGGGCTTCAGGCCAGTTGCTACTGCTAACCAGACCGATAGCTAATTCCCCAACTTTCTTTCCCGGCTTCAAACAAAGATAACTCATAGCGATCAGAACTGGAAGTAGATGAAAGCGGAACCGCGCAAATCGCCTGATAGGACGATGAGTGTGATCAAAACGAAGAGGTAAGCCCAACGCGGGATTCGCGACCACTCAATGGCTTTTGTTTCCGACTTCCCGAGCACCTGGGGCAAGTCGACAATGCACAGGAAGAAGAGCAATGCGGCGGTGGGGAACCAGTAGCGATCAATGCCCCAATCGCCCTTGAGGAGCCCTCCAAAGTATTGCGATGTGAGCGCCCAGGATTGGCTTCGGAACGGAATCCAAGCGAGGCCAACGACGATGACCACGAGCAATGTGTTGATTGCTTTGACGGGCCAAACCTCAGGAAACTTGATGTTCAGCGACTTGTACCCTTGGTAGATGACCAAGGCGATGCCGTGGATCAGTCCCCACAGCACAAAGTTCCAGCTTGCGCCGTGCCAAAGCCCGCCGAGGAGCATAGTGAGCATCAAGTTGACATAGGTGCGAGCCTTCCCTTTGCGGTTTCCGCCGAGAGGGATGTAGAGGTAATCGCGTAGCCACGACGAGAGCGATATGTGCCACTTCGTCCAAAAGTCACTCATGTTTTGCGCCAGATAGGGGTGCTTAAAGTTGACAGTGAGGTTGAAGCCGAACAGGAGGGCCGAACCGCGCGCCATATCGCTGTAACCTGCGAAGTCGCAGTAAATCTGGATCGCGTACCAAATCGCCCCGAGGAGCAACTGCCAGCTGTTGTGGCTTCCTGGACTACCGAAAATGTTGTCGGCCATTGCGCCCGCGGTATCCGCGATCGCGACCTTGCGGAATAGGCCGATGAGAATGAGAAAGAGGCCGCGATTGACCATCTCATCGGTCACGACCCGAGGCTTTTGGCACTGAGGAAGGAGGCTGGATGAACGGGCGATTGGACCCGCAACCAGTTGTGGGAAGAACGCCAAGAAGAGGGAGACCTCCATGAAATCTCGCGCCGCAGTGACCTGTTTTCGGTACACATCCACCACATACGAAATCGTGTGGAATAAGTAGAAGCTGATTCCCGCCGGAAGCAGTATCCCGAGTGACTTCAAGCCCGTCTTGACTCCTAATGAGCTGAGCACGCTTTGGACGGAGACAATGAAAAAGTCAAAGTATTTAAAGACGCCGAGAATCGCCAGACAAGAGATGATCGAAATCTTGAGCCACTTTTTCGCCTCGTCGGGGTTATTCTCGAGATTCTCTTCAATCTTTATGGCCGGGAAGTAGCCGAGCACGGTGGCGAGCAGCATCAGAGAGCAAAATCGCCAATCCCAAAACGCATAGAAGGCGTACGAGAGAACAACGAGCCATGCATTTTGCGCACGAAATGGAAGCCTCATCGCCGTGACCAGCGAGAAGATCAGAAAAACAAAATAGGCGACACTGTTGAATTGCACGCGAGCTCTTGCCGAATAGACTCAAGAAGCGTACCAGTTGAGCCTCTAGGTTCAGACTAGCAAGAAATCTGGAGAACTCTAACAAAAAAGGGAGGAGCGAGTCGCTCCTCCCTTTTTATTGCCCGAAGGGCGATCACGCATCAATGATGGTGGTGATCGTGTCCGTGGCCTTCATCTTCCTTCTCAGGAAGTTCGGCTACGAGTGCTTCGGTGGTGAGCAGGAGGCCCGAGATCGACGATGCGTTCTCGAGGGTTTGTCGAACAACCTTGGTTGGGTCGACAACGCCTTGCTTGACGAGGTCGCCGTACTCGAGGGTCGCGGCGTTGAAGCCCTTTCCTTCCCGTCGGACGGCATCCACAACCACTGAACCTTCCACGCCCGCGTTGTGAGCGATGGTTCGCAGAGGAGCCTCGATGGCCTTCTTGATGATGTTTGCGCCGATCAGCTGATCGCCAACCAAACCGAGTCCGTCGAGAACTCGACCGGCGGTCAGAAGAGCGGTACCGCCCCCGGGAACGATTCCCTCTTCAAGAGCGGCTCGAGTTGCTGCGAGAGCATCTTCGATGCGAGCCTTCTTCTCCTTGAGAGCGGTTTCGGTGGCAGCGCCAACCTTGACGACGGCAACGCCGCCGCTGAGCTTGGCTTGTCGCTCTTGCAGCTTCTCCTTGTCGTAGTTGCTGTCGGTCGATTCGATCTGCTTCTTGATCTGGCTGAGTCGGCCATCGATGGCAGCCTTCTCGCCCTTACCGTTGACAATGGTGGTCGTCTCCTTGGTGATGACGATTCGTTGGCACGAACCGAGCATTTCGGGGCTGACGTTCTCGAGCTTGATGCCGAGATCCTCGGAGATGAACTGGCCTCCGGTAAGGATTGCCATATCTTCGAGCATTGCCTTTCGTCGGTCGCCAAAGCCAGGAGCCTTGACCGCCACGACAGGCAGTTGGCCTCGGATTCGGTTGAGAACCAAGGTTGCCAGAGCTTCGTTTTCCAGATCTTCGGAGACGATCACGAACGGCTTGCCCATTCGGAGAACCTTCTCAAGAAGCGGAACGAGGTCCTGAACCGAAGAAATCTTCTTCTCGTGGAAGAGGATCATCGGCTCTTCGTAAACGGTCTCCATTCTGGTGGTATCCGTTACGAAGTAAGGCGACATATAGCCCTTGTCGAACTGAAGTCCATCGACCTGCTCGGTGATGGTGTCGATGGACTTCGACTCTTCGATGGTCACAACGCCGTCCTTGCCGGTCTTATGAATGAGTTCGCCAACGAGCTTTCCGAGTTCGGCATCGTTTGCGGAGATGGTAGCGACTTGGACGGACTCTTCGATGGTCTTGATCGGCGTGCTGATCTTCTTCAGCTCATCCACGACGGCGTTGACCGCGATGTCGATTCCCTGCTTGATGTGGGTCGCGTTGGAGCCAGCAGCAACGTTTCGGATGCCTTCTTTGAAGATGGCTTGTGCGAGAACCGTTGCGGTGGTGGTTCCGTCACCAGCAGTATCGTTGGTCTTGGACGAAACCTCTCGGATGAGCTGGGCGCCCATGTTCTCGAATCGGTTCTCGAGTTCGATTTCCTTGGCGATGGTCACGCCGTCGTTGATGACGGTGGGCGAACCGAACTTCTTTTCGAGAACGACGTTTCGTCCGCGAGGGCCGAGGGTTACCTTAACTGCGTTTGCGAGCTTGTCAACGCCAGCCTCAAGAAGCTTGCGTGCGTCGTCTGTGTATTTGATTTCTTTAGCTGACATAGTGCTTACTTCTCCACCACCGCAAGAACGTCATCGGCGCGAAGGATTACGTAATCCTCGCCGTCGACCTTCACTTCGGTGCCGCTGTACTTGCCGTAATAAACAATATCGCCGACCTTAACGTCAATCGGAGCGAGAGTGCCGCTGTCGAGCCGCTTTCCAGGACCTGCAGCGAGAACTTCGCCGCGTTGGGGCTTTTCTTGGGCGGAGTCGGGAAGGATGATGCCGCCAGCGGACACCTGCTCCTTTTCGGCAGCCTTGACGATCAGTCGGTCGTGCAATGGTTTGATTGTCATTGTTTTCTCAAGAGTCGTGCTCATACTTTCCTCTTCGATGAAAATTTGGGGTTTCCACCTCGAACGGGTCGAGAACGGTATTAGCAGTTTACCCCCGAGAGTGCTAACGTCAACCATCGGCGCGTTGTTGCACGAGCAGTCAGTTTTCTCCGTCAATCTCCTAGCAGAAATGCGGGTTTTTGCGCCGAGTTGTATAGCTCATACTATTTGGTAAGACTTTTGACCCATGGTGGCGTTAGACGTAAAGTCGAACATTTTGAGCTTGAAGAGGATCACCCAATGATTTCATCCATTACATTCGCCATTAGCCTCGTTGCCCAGACCAGCCCGGTTCAGGTCGCGGAGCGATATCGGGACACCCTGCGCAGCGCCCAGTCGATTTCGGGGAGCTACACGGTGGTTTTGCGAAAGGAAGGCATCGAGCGAATGGGAAGCGTCGCGTTTGCAGTCGCCAAAAACGGTCGATCTCGCCAAACCACCGGCGTGACCGATGAAATCTTTGATGGCAACATGCTCTTCACCCGAAACTACGCGGCGAGCACGTACACGGTCAAGGACAAGCGAATCTTTGGCGCGCCGCTGATCCCGGGCCTTGAGTTCTTCATCGACAACAGCGACTATAAGAGCATCACCCAAGGGATCAATCTCAATTCGGCGGTCAATTCGACCTTTGCAGGTGCCGAAGCAGTACAGATCTTAGGGAACTCTCAACAGGTTTTCATCTCTCCTTCCTCTTCCTTGCCGCTAGGATTTGTCTATGAAGGCGGCCCCTCGGTGACGGGGACCTTCAACGGGCTTCGGCTTAATTCGGGAGTCACCGACGCTGACTTTAACTTTGTCCCTAAGACCGGAGAGCGCCAGGTTCCGGTCACCACTCCGGGCCTGATTGCCGTCGGCTCGAAGCTGCCCACCGCGGCGAACCAGACGGTTCGCGAAGCGATTCGGAATATGCTCGCCGACAACAAGCACGCGGTTTTGGTATTCGCTTCGCGAGACAGCGCGGCGTCGCTTGACTTGATGAAGGGCATCGCATCGATCAATCGAGGTTCGAACAATACAGCCCGCGCAATGGCGATTTCCTCGGCAAACAACAATATCGCCGATAAGTTCCAACGATCGCGCCCGTTCATTCCGGTTGTAGTCGATGCCGCGACATCGGATTTGAGCCTCGCAACCGCTTGCGGAGTGAGCCTTTATCCCACCGTGATCGTGGTGAACCAGGCGGGAACCGTGGTCCATGCCGAAGTTGGCGGAATGGAAGGAACTCTCAAGTCATTCCTCAACAACGCCGGCGTCAGAGTCTGATTCTCGCCATAATCTGAGGCGTGGAAATTCGTCCCGCCAGCCGCAACGACGTCTCGATCATCCGTGAGTTGATCGAGGCGCTTGCCGTTTACGAACGGCTTCGGGACCAATGCGTCATCACGGACGAGCAACTCACCCGGTGGCTGTTTGAGGAGCCGAAGTGCAAATGCGTCATCGCCTGGGAAGGGGCGGAGCCAGCCGGATTCGCACTGTACTTCAACAACTTCAGCACGTTCCGAGGGACGCCAGGCATTTACCTCGAAGATCTCTTCGTGAGACCCGAGCATCGCGGAAAGGGCTACGGCAAAGCGCTTTTGCAGCGTCTTGCCCGTGAAGCGGTGGAGAATGGATTCGCCCGGTTTGAGTGGAGTGTGCTGGACTGGAATCAGCCGAGTATCGACTTCTACGAATCGCTGGGCGCGGTGCTGATGCACGAGTGGAAGATTTGTCGGGTGACGGGCGATGCGCTTGAGAAGTTAGCAAAAAGCTAACAAAGCCCTTCAGGAATCTCGGAATCTGCCGATCAAATTCTTGAGATGGCAGAAGCGACTTTCAATTTTCGGCTCCAAAAGGTCTTGGAGTACCGCGAAATGGAGGAAAAGTGGGCAAAGGATTTCTTCCTTGAGAAGCAAGCGGCTCGCTTTGAGGCCGAGGCAGAATTGGCGGAGATCGACCGTACTCGGCGGCTTTATCTCGGGATGAAGGCGGACGACGTGATGCAACGCCGCGATCTCGAAGTGAGGATGCAAAAGCTCGACGATTGCGAGCGTGCCCAACGGCTGCTCATCACCCATCTGCTTGAGGAAGAGGACGAAGCCCGAGCGATTTGGCTGGATAAGCGCCAAGACAAATCCGTGATGGAGAAGCTTCGCGAGCACGCCAAAGAGGCGTTTGACCAGATTCAGCTAAAACGCGAACAAGCCGCTCTGGACGAGTGGGCAGTTCAACGAAGGAAGGCGGCATGATCGACGATATTCGCTTTGAACTGAAAGGACCCGATGCACTCCGGGACCGGGTGGCGGAGCTGCGATCCCGAATGGGATTGGACGGCGGCGATTTCTCGGCGGCGATGAAGGAAGCCGCGAAGCCTCCGATGCCCATGCAAGGCAACATCGGAAGCGGCGATCCCAACTTGAAAGCATTTGATCCGATGCTGGGACCTCAAGGCGCAGTTGATTCCACGATCAAAGTAAAGTTTCTTATCGAGCAAGTAGCTCATGAGCAAAAGATCGATTCGAAACTACTGCGCGCGGTCGTCGAGGCCGAAAGCGATTACAACCCCAACGACCTCAGCGACAAGGGCGCGATGGGCTTGATGCAATTGATGCCCGATACCGCGAAGGAGCTTGGTGTGAAGAACCCATTTGACCCGTATGAGAACCTCACGGGCGGCGCGAAGTACCTAAAGAAGCTCATGGCGATGTTCCCGGATCGAACCGATTTGGTGCTCGCGGCCTACAATGCAGGCCCCGGAAATGTGCGCAAGGCTGGAGGAATCCCAGACTTTGCCGAAACTAAGAATTACGTTCGCAAAATCATGGCGAAACTGCAGTAACCCGACATGGCCGAAGGCAAGAAACCCAAAAAGAAAGGACTGATGATCGCACTGATCATCGTCTTTGTGTTGCTTGCCACCGCCGGAACGGTGTTCGGTCTCGCCTTCACGGGCAAGATCAACATTCCGGGCATCACCAAACCGAAGCCGAAAAAGGTAACCAAACCCAAGGCAAAACCCGCCGCGAAGCCAAAAGCCAAGCCGAAGCCAAAGGAAGAACCGACCGTCGCTCCGGTCGCGACCAACAAGGTCGTCGACAAGGAAGGGTGCGCCAAACTCGCCGCGGTTTGGGGTGAGATGGACGCCAAAGCGCTTCTCAAAGTCAGTGCAAGTTGGAAGGCAGTCGAACTTGCTCCGGTCTTAGTCGAAATGGACGAGGCGAAAGTCGCCGAATTGCTGGCGGCGATGGAAACCAAGAAAGCCGCAGAAACCAGCCGCGAAATGCGCCGACTGGCGTCGATTGTCCCAATAACCGAGTAGACTGACGGTTCGATGGTACGACAGGTTATCTGCGCCCTCGACACCGGCAATTTGGAAGAAGCGATTGCCACGACCCGACGCCTCAGTCCGTGGGTCAACACCTTCAAGATTGGTCACGCTTTGACGTTGCCCCATGGCCTCAACGTGATCGACCGACTTCAGGAAGCTGGCGCGGAGCGCATCTTCCTCGACCTCAAGTTTCACGACATCCCCAACTCCGTCGCCCTGGCAGTTCGCGAGGCGGTCAAGCATAACGTTTGGATGATGACGCTCCACCTCTCGGGCGGACCCGCGATGCTGAGCGCCGCCGTTGAGGAGGCAAATGCTTACGGCGAAGACCACCGACCACTTTTGGTCGGCGTGAGCGTGCTCACCTCGCTTGACCAAGCCACCCTGACCGAACACCTTGGTATCCATCGGTCCATCGAAGACCACATGGTGTTTCTCTCGAAGGACGCCGTAGGAATGCAGCTCGATGGAGTCGTTTGCTCGGCCCACGAGATCAAACCGATCCGAGAAGCGATTGGAAAGCAAGGCGTGATCGTGACGCCCGGTATCCGGCTAAGCGGCCCCACGCATGACCAAAAGCGAGTCGGGACTCCGGCCCAAGCGATCGCGGATGGCGCGGATTACCTAGTGATCGGGCGCGCGCTCACCGATGCTCAAGACCCCGAAGCCGTGATCCGAGAGATCGGGATTGACTGAGCTTCATTCCAGGCTTCTGGAGTGGTTTCGCACGCATCAGCGCGCGATGCCTTGGCGCCGCACGAAGGACCCTTACGCGATATGGGTGAGCGAGATCATGCTTCAGCAGACCCAAGTGAGCGTTGTGATTCCGTATTGGGAACGGTGGATGGCCCGGTTTCCGTCCATCGGGACGCTCGCCCAGGCGAGCGAGCAGGATGTGCTCGAGCTTTGGCAGGGATTGGGCTACTACCGCCGGGCTAAGATGCTGCTTGCGGGTGCAAAAGCCGTCGTTGACCAGGGATTGCCCGCGACTGCGGAGGAGTGGTTGCGGGTTCCCGGAGTAGGGGAGTACACCGCCGGAGCAATCGCCTCGATTGCTTTGGGCGAGGCCGCGCCCCTGGTTGATGGAAACGTTGCCCGGGTTTACAGCCGGTTGAATGCTGACCCCGCCGAGACGACGGAGCTGATGAAAAGCGCCTGGGCATGGGCCGAGCGAAGCATGCATCCGACCGAGCCGGGGGACTGGAATCAGTCCCTGATGGAGCTCGGGGCGACGATTTGCACGCCTGTAGAGCCAAAGTGCGATCATTGTCCGGTGCGGTCACTTTGCTCGGCCGGCAAAGCCGGAACGGCGGCTCAGTATCCAACGCCAAAGGAGGCCCCCGAGCTCACGCAAATCCAAACAACGCTTTGGATCGTAGGAAATGAGACGTCGATCGCCATGCGGATTCCGACCGATGGCGAGTGGTGGAGCGGGATGCACTGCCTTCCGATGCAGACGGAGGCGCCATGCGACGGATGGGTTCAGGACCTTGGCAAGTTCAAATTCGCCGTCACAAACCACCGAATCTCGGCGGAGGTCAAGCGCATTCTTATTGATGAACCCGTTGACGGATTCACGATGGTTGACCGCGCCTCGCTCGGTCGGAGGCCGATTCCGGCACCGCATCGCCGCGCGCTCAAGCTCGATCAGAGCATCTGAATCTTGACTTGCTCGGTGGGCATATCGACTACCGCAACTCCGTTGCTGTTTGCAGTGAGGTTGGCGACCGGTACGAGATTGAGATCGAGCGATAGCTTGAAGTTGGTTTCGATGGTGATCGATCCTGGGCTGCGGCTATCAATCCGGCTCAAGATGTTCGCGGGGACCGCCGCTCCGGGGCGCGTGACGGTGGTGCCAGAGTTTGCGCTCTGATTCGGCGAGACTGCCGTCAAGTAAGCCCGGAGGGCAGTCCGAAGCGAGGGGACCTGATTGAGGTTGATTCGGGTGGTCGTGGAGGGGTACTCGAAGGTTTGAGAGATGAGCTTGGGTCCCATCATGCCGACGAGGTCGCCAAGCACCCGAAGGGCGGCGGTTCGCGCTTCTTTGGTGTTGGGTTCGGCACTGCTTGTACCAGGGCGGTAGTACTGCATGTTGCCATCATCCTCGGGCATCGATCCACCTGGTTGCTTGCCAGCCGCTGCTCCCTTGAGGGCGAGCGCGTGGACTCGCCGGAAGCTTTGGAGCCATGTGTCGCTATCGAAACCGACTTCCCAAGTCTTCGGAGTGATCTTGAACGAGCCACCGAGGCATTTGGCGAGAGCGCGGCTGAATTCGAGTCCGGAGATTCCGTCCTTTGCCGCGACTGCAACTACATAGGCGGTTTCGCGGGTGCTCATGAAGTACGGAGAAACTTGGATTTGCTTGGAGAGCTTTAGTTGCCCGAGCGTAAGGAGGTCGAGCGACTTCCCTTTTGTCGAGGTAAACGTGATTTTGTCGTCCTTGATTGCGCTGGCAGGCATCGACTCGGTTTCGACGCGTGGGGCGGCGGGGAGGTCGAGAAAACCTTTCAGGATGCCAAGTTTGGCGCTCGGAATGGTGACTTCCCGTAGCATCGCCATGTCGGATGTACTGTACAAGAATCCCTTTCTCTTGAGCGGCTCAACCATTTCGCCGATATTTTCGGCAGATGTGTCTACATCAAGACTAACGGCCCCGCAACTCACCACGAGGGTTGGCAGTTTGGAACGCTTTTCGATTTCCACCGCAACATCTCGGTAGTTCAATTGGCTACTTGATTGTCCGGCGAGCAAGAGAAACGTGGAAATCATATGTATCAGGACGATCCTTTTCGCACAAGGTTACTCCGATCTAAAGGTACAACATCCCCCATGAACTCTTGCTGGAAATCCCCGGAGCCTTTTGGTTGGCAAACCCATGTGCAGGCGGCTCTCCAGGAGGACATTTTCAGCGGCGACATCACTTCGGCGACGCTTGACCCCTCGGTGCAAGCGGAGTGGTACATCGAGGCTCAGGCGGAAGGCGTTGTTTGCGGAACCGGGATCGCGTATCACCTGCTCGGGACGCACTCGAAGGGTTATGAGTTTGGGTGCGTCGATGGTGATCGGGTGCAACCGGGAACCATCATTTGCCGAGGCACGATGCCGGCGGCGTTGGCATTGCAATACGAGCGCACGGCGCTCAACTACATCATGCACCTTTCGGGAATCGCAACCCTCACCCACCGTTTTCAGAGTGCCGTGAGCCACACCAAGGCGCGGATTGTCGATACTCGCAAGACCACCCCTGGATTACGGCACCTTCAAAAGTACGCGGTCCGGTGCGGAGGCGGGCATAACCACCGAATGGGGCTGTACGACGCGGTGATGATCAAGGACAACCACATCCGAGCCCACGGATCGATCCTGAAAGCGGTCGAGATCGCTCGGAGCCAGGTTTCTCACCTCACCAAGATCGAAGTGGAGTGCGATCATCCCTCTCAGGTCGGGGAGGCAGTGACGGCGGGGGCGGATGTGATTTTGCTCGATAACATGTTGCCATCGGTGATGGCAGACGTGGTGCGAGAGTTCGCCGGAAAGGCGATTTTTGAGGCGAGCGGCGGAGTCAACTTGGATACCGTGCGCGCCATCGCGGAATCAGGAGTGGACATCATTTCTGTCGGTGCGCTAACCCACTCAGCGCCGTCTTTGTCGGTACACATGGAGCTCAATTGAAATTCCCCTCGGGTCCGATTGTTTACGTCGAGCAAACAAGTTCTACTCAGGACCTGATGCGAGAGGGCTCCGCCGGGATCGTTTGGACGACCAATCAAACCGCCGGTAAAGGTCGTGCGGATCGGGTTTGGATTTGCCCTCCGGGGGATGCGCTCGCGGTTTCTTTCCGGTTTGACGCCTACAAGGACCATCCGGCGCCGTACCTGGTCGGAATGGCGTTGGCAATCATGATCGCAGAGGAGTTCGGGCTTAAGGTTCAGTGGCCAAACGACATTGTGTTCAAAGAGCGAAAACTCGCGGGAATCCTGACCGAAGTCGTGGACGGGGTTCCCGTGGTTGGACTCGGTTTGAACCTTTTGGGTGCACAATTTCCCTCGGAGATTGAGCATCGCGCGGTGAGCCTTGAGGGGGCGAAGGGTGTGCAGATCGCCCCGAAGGATGCCCTTCGCCGGATCATCACCAAACTGAAGTCAACGCTTTTGGAACCAACTAGTTGGGCGTCAATTCGATCGGCCTGGCATGAGGTTGACCGGACTCCTGGGAAGACATTTACTCTGCCCGACGGCAGAAAAGTTGTTTCCCAAAGCGTTTCGGAGAACGGACACCTCGTGTGGATGTCGGGTACGGAGACCGGGATCACGAGCCTCGCAGAAGCCTACTACGGAAGGGAGTAAACAAAAATGGAGCGGGCAACGAGATTCGAACCCGCGACCTACTCCTTGGCAAGGAGTCGCTCTACCACTGAGCTATGCCCGCTCGCGGACTTATGTTATACCCAGCTTTTTTCGATTTGGGCAAGATAGTCGGCACATAATGGATCGTGACTTCCGAACTTCGTCGCCTTGGTGATCTTGTTTCTGAGGCGGCCCGATCGGCTGCGGGGAGTGCGCTCCGATACCAACACGAGATCAAGCCCGATGGCAGCGTGGTCACTGCCGCCGATCTCGAGACGGAGCGGGGTCTGCGCGAAGTGCTTACTTCAGGTTGGACCGGTACAACCGTGTGGGGCGAAGAGTTTGGGCTTGAAGAGATGGGTGCGAATGGACTTTGGCTCGTCGACCCCATTGATGGCACCTCGAACTTCTACTCGGGCAATCCAATGTGGGGAGTTTCGGTGACCCTGATGGATCAGGATTCCCTGCGCCTGGGGGCGATTGTTTTGCCGGAGTTGGGGATCGAGTTGCTCGCGGAGCGGGGCCAGGGCACTTTCTGGAACGGGGTTCGCCTCGAGCCGCAGGCTTGGGGAGAGGTGTTGCCTCACGAACTCGTTTCCGTGAACGATAGCGCGCTGAGGCATATTGGCGAGCGCGTGACCGGTAAGCCGCGGCTGTGCGGAGCATTCGTAGTCGATGGGGCTTTCACGGTGCGACGGTGGTTCAAGGCGCTGTACGGCATGAACGAGAAGCTTTACGATGTGGCGGCGTCCGTGCTTGCCGCCCGTGAGCTCGGGCTTGAGGTGGCGTATTGTGACGGAACCGAGTGGCACGAACGGGATCTGGCAACGGACATAAAAATTGCCAAGCCATGGCGAATTGGTCCCGGCTAGCGGCTGATGGACGCCGTCGCAAACGCGCAGATGCCTTCGGCTCGACCGATTGCGCCGAGGCCCTCATTGGTGGTTGCCTTGACGCTCACCCGATCCGAACTAATGCCAACGAGCTGAGCGATACGCTCTCGAATCTCGACCGCGCGAGGCATGATTTTCGGCCGCTCGGCTTGGATCGCGATGTCAAGGTGATTGACCCGCCAGCCCGCCTCGTGCACTCTTTTGGCGGCTTCGATCAGGAAGTCGGACGATGCTCGGTTCTTGTTGGCGGGGTCGTCATTAGGGAATAGTTGGCCGATATCTCCGGCGCAAATCGCGCCGAGCATCGCATCGACGACGGCGTGAAGAACGACGTCGGCGTCGGAGTGACCCTCGAGGCCAATTTCACCAGGAAAATGAACGCCGCCGAGCCAGCACGGCCTCGATGGATCTTGCGAGAAGCGGTGGATATCGTATCCGAGGCCGGTTCGTGATTCAGTTCCGATCATGGCGTTAGCGCGGGCAAGGTCCTCGGGGGTAGTGATCTTAAAGTTAGCGGGATCGCCCAAGACGTGGTAAGTACGGTACCCGGCTTTTGAAAGCAGTTCGATGTCGTCGGTCACCCCTTCGCCCCCCTGGGTCACCGCGAAAGCAAACATCTCGGTGGGTGCGCCTTGCGGAGTCTGGGTGGCAACCAAATGGGCTCTTTCCAGATGCTGATCAACTTCGGGTCCGTCGATGCTTTTGATGGTATCCACGACGGGGATCGCGGCCGCAACCGCCTTCCCTTCCTGAATTTTTTCGGCGACGCGGGTGATGACATCTGCCGAAACAAAAGGACGCGCCCCGTCATGAAACATGATTCCGTGACAACCCATCTGGGCGACTTTCCAAAGTCCGGCGACGCTGGACGCAGTGCGCGTATCACCGCCAAGAATGACCTCGGCATCTATCCCGATTCGCTTTTTGACTGCCTCGTAGTTCCCTTCGCTCGTGACGAGCACCACAAGTGAAACGAGCGGGTGGTTCTTGAAGGCGAGGTAGCTGCGGTACCAAACCGGCTCGCCTCCGACCATCTCGGCGAGCTTGTCTTTGCCGTAACGGGTTCCGGAACCGGCGGCGAGTATCACCGCGCCGAGTTTCATCATCGGCGGGGCTTGGGCCTTCGGCCCTCAACCGGCTCGCCTTCTACTTCGGCGAAGATGAGCTTTCCGCGTTCGGTTTGAATGACCTGCGTGACCATCACGTCAAGAGTCTCGCCGATGTGCGCACGCCCATTCTCCACGATGACCATGGTGCCGTCTTCGAGATAGCCCACGCCTTGGCCCATCTGATTTCCTTCGCGAACGATGCTGAGTTCCAGCCGCTCTTGGGGCAAAACGTTTGGCCGAAGCGAAAGCGCAAGATCATTGATGTTCATGACCCGGACGTCTTGAAGCGTCGCTACTCGATTGAGGTTGTGATCGTTGGTCACCAAATCGCCGCCCATGGCGGTAGCGAGGCGAACGAGACGAGAATCGACACCATCGTTCTGCTCCGGCGCGAGTCGGTCGTGGATGCCGACTTCAATATTGAATTCGGATTGCATCAACTTCAGGATATCGAGGCCGCGCTTGCCCCGCTGTCGGCGCAAAGCGTCGTGACTATCGGCGATGTACTGAAGCTCTTCGAGTACGAACTGAGGAACGTAGATTTGGCCCTCGATGAAGCCTGACCGGGCGACGTCGTACACGCGTCCATCGATGATCACGTTGGTGTCGAGGATCTTAATCCCGGTTCGGCGAGCACGGACTTTGCCTCGGTACCACGGCAACGACTCCTTCATCGTGTGGAGCGCATAAACCGAGAGCGTAGTGAAGAGAAGGCCGATTCCGGCAACTGCGAGCGCGACAACGACCTTATTTGGAATGATCGCTAACAGGAAGTTGATGAAGAACGTGGCGACGAGGAACCCGATGATCGTTCCAACGAACCAAGTGAGCTTCTCACTATCGTCCGTCTTCTCCCATCTTGAACCGAGCTTTTCGGTAGCGCGTAGCAGGAGAGTTGCAATGAACCAGCCGACGAGAACTCCCGCACCGACTACGGGTAACAGTCCAAAAAATCCTTCCGGTCCTCGGTACGTGGTCTCTGCTCCCGAGAGTCGCTTGGTAGCCCAGTTGCCGAGTGTCTCGAGCCAGACAGGGCCAAACTGCGCAAAAAGCAACGCAGACGCCGTGGAGAAGACCGCGAGGATCGTCCACTGAAGCAACGATCTCCGCTTTGATGCGTCGACCTTTGTGGGTGCTTTTCGTTCTTGCTTCATGCGTGGATCTCCTACTTTTGGGTCAAGACTTCAATTTTCGCGCCGGACAGCACGGTAAACGAAAAAGCGGTATCGACGTTTCCCTCACCTAGTTTAACATGGGTTGCCGAAAAGTGATCGGTGGTGGGAATCGCGTCAAAAGGTACCCAAACGCCGGCTGAATAAACCTCGACCCAGGCGTGGTAGTAAAAGGTTCCGTCGAAGCTAACCATTCCGCTGACGAGCTTGGTCGGGATTCCGTGCGCGCGGCAAAGGGTCGCCAGCAAAATGGCGTAGTCTCGGCAGACGCCGTTTCGGGTCTTGAGAATCTCGTTCGCGTCGCGCAGAATGCCCACTCCGGCATCGGGCGTCATGATCGAGTTGACGTATCGGCGCAACTTCGCAGCCGCCTTCAACACTTCCGTTTCGTTTCCGGTCTGCTTCTTTGCAAGCGCTACAAACTTGGGTTGCGCGCTCGGGATCAGGTGACTCGCCTTGGTCCATTGCGGCTGAACCTTTGCGGCGGCTTGAATGGAGGACGGCTTGGAGCCTTTAGGGGTTTGGATTTCGAGAATCCAGCCCTCGCCGTCCTTGGTCACTTTCTGGTACGACGCTGACGGAACGCTTTTCAGGTTTTGCGATGTGACCTTGATCTTGAGATACGCGAGGTCGGTTGGTCGATGGAGTGCGGGCTGAGGGCGGATGGCGGTGAGTTCGGCAAGGTCGGGCGAAACTCCACCCGAAACCTCGGCGAGGGCCTCGTCTTTACTCAGCGGCTTCATTTCGACTCCGAGCGATGTCCGCACTTTGGCGATGTCGCCTTTGTCGGTCATGTAAACCTTTGTGGTCAGGCGCGGGTCGTCGATTACGATGGGCTTGAACGACACGCCGTTCACCGATTCGGCCTCTCCTTGCGAGGCGGTGTTCTTAATCAGTGCCACTGACGTGGGATCGAAAACATAAAAGCTGATCTTTTGCCCAGCAAGCGCATTTGGGCCCACAAACAAAGCAACCGAATCGTTGACGATCTTTCCGTCGGTCGGGATTTTCAGGTTCGTTGTCGAGACAGTCCCGTTATTATCAATCTTCGCAATAATTTCTTTCGCGCTAAAGGTCGCATTGACCACCTGAGTTCTTCCGGCGCTCTCGGTGCGGAACTTCATGACTTGGGTCTTCCCGGCGACGGTGATCGTCTCGGATTCGATTCGCATATCCACCTGCGAACCGATCAGGCCGATTTTGAGCGACGTGATGGAGCGGGATCGCTCGGCAGACTTTCCGGCAAAAACCGTCGGCGAGGTCTCGTAGCTGGCGTAACCGACCTTTTGATCTTGGAGATACATCCCAAAGTAGCTGACTGACCCTAAACCTACTCCCGCGAGAAACGTGACCATGAACCTTAGTTTAGACGTGCAAAATGCCCACAAACATTCCTATCATTTGCATCGAAGCGTAAAAAGTGGGTACGGTCACGCCGCGACTCTGGCAACATATCTCGTCAGGGAGCGTAGACGTTTAAGGTTTTATGGCAACAAAGCTCGTAATCGTGGAATCGCCCGCCAAGGCGAAAACCATTGGCAGTTACCTCGGCAAGGACTACGAGGTGATGGCGAGCATTGGCCACATCCGCGACCTTGTTCCCAACGCAAAGGGCCTTCCGCCCGAATTGAAAAAGAAGTGGTGGAGCGATTACGGGGTCGACGTCGATAACAACTTTGAGCCCTTCTATGAGGTGCCTGCCGAAAAGGCCGCACAAGTCAAAAAGCTTCGCGACGCAATGAAATCGAAGGAGGAGTTGGTACTCGCGACCGATGAAGACCGCGAAGGCGAGGCGATCTCGTGGCACCTGCTCTCTGTCCTCAATCCGCCGAAAAAGGTGAAGGTTTCGCGGATCGCGTTTCACGAGATCACAAAGGAAGCGATTCAAAAGGCGATCAAAGAGCCGCGCGACATTGACATGGACCTCGTCGAAGCGCAGGAAACGAGGCGAATTCTTGATCGGCTGTACGGTTACACACTCTCGCCGGTGCTGTGGAGCAAGGTCACCAAGAACCTCTCGGCGGGGCGCGTTCAATCCCCGGCCGTCAAGCTGGTGGTCGAGCGCGAGCAAGAGCGAAGGGCATTCGTTCAGGCCGAGTATTGGGATCTCAAGGCTCAATTCCGGGTCAAAGAGGGCTCATTCGCGGCGGACCTCAAGTTTGTGGACGGACAACGGGTCGCCGAAGGGCGAGACTTTGATCCCGACACCGGAAAAGCGACCTCCAAGGTACTGCTGATCAATCGCGAGTTTGCGGCAAGGCTGGCCGAGATCGCGAAAAGTTCAAATCCCTATGAGGTGGAGTCGCTGGAGGAAAAGGAAGGACGTCAAAACCCCTCGGCGCCCTTCATGACCACCACGCTTCAGCAGGATGCCAACCGTAAGTTTGGCTTTGCGGCGGATCGAACGATGCGAATTGCGCAGACGCTTTATGAGGGTGTCGACATCGGCGGCGAAACCACGGGTCTGATCACCTATATGCGAACCGACTCGCTCACCCTCTCCAACGAGGCGCTGGGCGCGATTCGCGGCTACATCGGCAAGCACTATCCGAGCGCGTTGCCGAGCAAGCCAAACCAGTATCGCAGCAAGGTGAAGAACGCCCAAGAGGCGCACGAAGCGATTCGTCCGACCGACGTGAACCGCTCCCCATCGATCGTTCGCGGGCACCTCACCGACGATCAGTACAAGATTTACAACCTCATCTGGCAACGAACGGTTGCTTCGCAAATGGAGCCCGCAAAGGTGCTCCGCACCGAGGCACTTGTTTCGGTCGAGACCAAGGCATCAGAGGCAAAGAAGCTGACGTTCCAAGCAAACGGAATCCAGATTCTCGACCCCGGATTCCTTGCCGTTTACTCCGAGGGCAAAGATGACGAGGATGACGGCACCGAGCGCATGTTGCCGCGAATGAAGACCGGTCAGGCCGTCGACCTGATCGACCTCAATGCCGCCGAGCACAAAACCAACCCGCCCGCGCGCTACACCGATGCAACCCTCATCAAGCGGCTCGAAGAACTAGGAATTGGTCGTCCTTCAACTTACGCATCCATCATTTCGGTCATCGTCGATCGCGGCTATGTGCGCAAGCAAGGCAAGACCTTGGTGCCGACCTGGCGAGCCTTCATGGCGATGGAAGTGCTCGATGTTCACTTCCGCGAGGTCATGGATTACCGGTTCACTGCCCTCATGGATGAGACCCTCGACGAGGTCTCGGAAGGCAAAACCGACTCAAAGGATTACCTGCAAGACTTCTTCCTTGGGACTCCGGAAAAGCCGGGCCTCAAGACGATGGTCGAAGAGCGCAAGACCCAGATTCCTTTCCCGGCGTTAGTCATTGGTGAGCACCCAGAATCGGGCGATTCGATCATTGTGCGCAACGGCAAGGACGGCGGGACGTTCCTCCAACTCGGCGACAAAAAGCAGTACGCCAACGTGCCCGATGACCTCGCTCCAGCCGATCTGACCCTGGAGAAGGCTCTCGAACTCTTCTCGCAAAAGAACAGCGGCGGAGAATCGATCGGGGTTCATCCGGAGACCGGCCGAAATCTCTTGCTCAAGTTCCGGCAGGGCTACTACCTCGAGGTCGAGCGCACCGAGGAGGAGATCGAGGCAAAGGAGAAACCGACTTGGATTTCGCTCCCACCGGGCGGTGATCCGCGATCCCTTTCGCAAGAAGATCTTGCAATACTATGCTCCTATCCTCGGTTAATCAGCGCAGATTCCGGCGGCGAGGAAGTCTGGTTCAAGATGGGCAAGTTCGGGCCGTACGTGGAGAAAGGCACCGAGCGGCGCACCATCGAGGATTGGCGAGCCGGAGCAAGCCTCACTCTTGAGAAGGCCGAAGAGATTCTCGCTCAGCCGAAGACCTTTGGCGCTCGAAAGTCGGCTCCTGCCGGGGCAATTCTTGAGTTCGGCGCCCTGGAAGGGTGCGCGGGGCCGGTGAAAGTTTTGAGCGGTCGATTTGGACCGTACATAACCGACGGCGAGACGAACGCGACCTTGCCGCGCGGAAAAGATCCGGCAACGGTGACCGCGACCGAGGCCGCCGAGCTATTGGCCAAGAAGCGGGAGGCGGGTCCCTCGACCAAGAAGCCATTCCGAAAGACGGCAGCAAAGAAGGCCCCCGCCAAGAAAACCGCCGCCAAGAAGCCAAAGAAGTAAGCAAGCGCGTCCTTAGATTCAGCGACATTCTTGGATCAACGAAACCAACATGAGCATCTAAACGTATAATCACTTGATAATAAGAGACTCATATGCGATTCGACAAACTTACACTTAAAGCTCAGAATGCCTTTCAGGGCGCCCAAACGATTGCCGAAAAGAATCAACACCAAGTGATTGATGCGGAGCATTTGATGCTTGCGCTGCTTGAGCAAGAGCAGGGATTGGTTCGTCCGCTTCTGCAAAAGGTTGGCATCGAGACGGGCCCGATCCAGCGCAGTCTGGAAGATCAGATCGGCAAAATGGCCAAGGTAAATGACGCGGCGGGATACGGCGGGAGTATGTCGGGCCGCCTCAATTCGGTGTTTCAAGAGGCATTCAAAGCCGCCGAACAGCTCAAGGACGAATATGTTTCCACAGAGCATTTCTTGCTGGCGCTCGCAAGAGAACAAGGTTCGGTTGGTAAGTTGCTGCGAGGTGCGGGCGTCCAAGACGCCGATCTGATCAAGGCGATTGACGAGATTCGCGGCGGGCGCAAGGTGAGCGATCCGAACGCCGAAGACAACTATCAGGCGCTGGAAAAGTTCGGCGTCGACCTCACCGCCAAGGCGCGGGGTGGAAAGCTTGATCCGGTGATCGGACGCGACGAGGAGATTAGGCGAGTGATCCACGTGCTGAGCCGCCGAACGAAGAACAACCCGGTTTTGATTGGAGAACCCGGAGTTGGTAAAACCGCCGTTGTGGAAGGATTGGCGCAACGGATTGTGGCGGGAGACGTGCCCGAATCGCTACGAGATAAGTCCGTCATCACCCTTGACCTCGGTGCGATGGTTGCGGGGTCAAAGTTCCGGGGCGAGTTTGAAGAGCGCCTGAAGTCGCTTTTGGACGACGTGAAACGCGCCGAAGGGCGGGTGATTTTGTTCATCGACGAGATGCACACGCTGATCGGAGCCGGAAAGGCGGAGGGCTCGATGGACGCAGCGCAAATGCTGAAACCGATGCTTGCTCGGGGTGAGCTGAGGTGCGTCGGTGCGACGACTTTGAACGAGTATCGGCAGTACATCGAGAAAGACAAGGCGCTCGAACGGCGCTTCCAAATGGTCTTGGTCGATGAGCCGACAGTGGATGAGACGATCATGATTTTGCGCGGTCTCAAGGAGCGCTACGAGGTCCACCACGGCGTGCGGATTACCGATTCGGCCCTGGTAGCGGCGGCGACTCTGAGCAATCGATACATCACCGAGCGATTTCTCCCCGACAAGGCGATTGACCTCATTGACGAGGCTGGCTCGAAGCTGAAGATCGAGATCGACTCGGTTCCGAACGAGATCGATGAAGTCGAACGCGAGATTGTCCAGCTTCAAATCAGCCAACAACAGCTGCAAAAAGAGGAAGACGACGCATCGAAGGAACGCCTTGAGGGCGTGGAGCGCAAGATCGCAGAACTGCGAGAAAAGGCGAGCGGACTGAGAGCGGTTTGGCAGAAAGAAAAGGACCAGATCGAAGTGGTTCGTGAAGGCAAAGCCGAGCTGGAGCAACTCAAAACGGAGTTGGAGCATGTCACCAATGCGGGCGAGCTCGCCCGGGCGGGAGAGATTCAGTATGGGCTGATTCCCGCCGTGTTAAAGCGCATCGAGAAGGCGACAGAAGAGCTGAAACAGATTCAATCGGACGGCAAAATGCTCAAGGAAGAGGTCGATAGCGAGGATATCGCGGAGATCGTGAGCAAGTGGACGGGCGTGCCCGTGCGCAACCTGCTTCAGGGCGAAATGCAAAAGCTGCTTTCACTTGAGGAGCAACTTGAGCGACGCGTGGTCGGCCAACGCGAGGCCCTGATCGCCGTTTCGGATGCGGTGCGGCGGTCCCGATCGGGACTCAGCGACCCCAATCGCCCCATCGGCTCGTTCATGTTCCTTGGCCCGACCGGAGTCGGAAAGACCGAAACTGCGAAGGCACTCGCCGAATTGCTGTTCAACGACGAGAAGGCCCTGCTCAGGATCGACATGAGCGAGTACGGCGAAAAGCACTCCGTCTCGCGATTGATCGGTGCCCCTCCGGGATACGTTGGTTACGATGAGGGCGGCCAGCTGACCGAAGTGGTCCGGCGACGGCCCTACAGCGTGATTCTTCTCGACGAGGTCGAGAAGGCGCACCCAGAGGTGTTCAATGTCCTGCTTCAGGTTCTGGACGACGGTCGATTGACCGACGGACAGGGGCGAACGGTGGATTTCAAGAACACGGTCATCATTCTAACAAGCAACATCGGAAGCCACCACTACGGCGACCCGGTGAGCGGGCCCTCGTTCGATGAAGTGCGCCCGCTGGTGCTCGAAGAGTTGCGGCTTCATTTCCGACCTGAGTTCCTGAATCGCCTGGATGAGACCATTGTCTTCCGGCCGCTTACCCAGAGCGAGATCAAAGGCATCGTCTCAATTCAGCTCGAGGCAGTGCGCAAGCGACTCGCCGAGCGGCGCATCGAGCTCGTGCTTTCGGATGACGCCCTGAACAGCCTCGCGGTGAAGGGTTTTGACCCGGTCTATGGCGCAAGGCCGCTCAAGCGGGCAATCCAGAGCGAGCTCGTGAACCCATTGGCGACAATGGTTTTGCGAGGCGAACTGCGCGAAGGCTCGACGGTTGTTGTGACGGTAAAGGATGGCGGATTCGAATTTGAGTGCACGTCCACGCCTTAACAATTCGTTATTGAGTACTTAGCGCGTTGTTAACAGAAAAACGTTAATCTTGCCAGCGAGGACTCATGAAACGACGTGCTTTTACGCTCATCGAGCTGCTCGTGGTGATTGCGATTATCGCAATTCTCGCGGCAATTCTCTTCCCTGTTTTCGCCCAAGCAAAGGTTGCGGCAAAGAAAACCCAAGACCTTTCGAATACCAAGAACATCGCCACAGCGACGATGATCTACTCTACGGACGCAGATGACCTCTTCCCGATGCAAGCGGGAAGGGATTGCAACATTTCTGGAACAAATCCGGACGGGCTTTGGAACTTCAATTCGCGAGTTCTTATTCCAGCAGATTGGTCACGATCTCACAACGCTCAGGCATGCACAAGCCGCGTTCGCGGAGCTTGGGGATTGCCACAGAACCAGATCACGCCTTATCTCAAGAACGACCAGATCTTCGAGATGCCCGGTGCTCCTCAGGTCACCTCAACCAGTTTCGACTACTCGGTGGCGAATAAGGCGCGCGAGCCATGGAAGACTGCATATCACATGAACGGATTGATGTCGTCCTACTCGACAACCGCCGTGGCATCGGTCGCAACCACCCCCGCATGGTGGCCCGGATTTGGTACGGCGAACTATGTTGGTTACACCTACTCTAACCCGTTCCTGATCTGCGCCGATCCAAATGCTGCATGCACCTTCAACGGTGGAGGCGCAACTTTCGGTTCGGCCAGTTCCTGTAACCGACAAGATCAGCATACGCCCGATGGCATCGCAAACGGCACCCAATCAAAAATGGGTAACGTCGGCTACGGCACGGTGTGGAGTTTTGCGAAATCGCAAAACTGGGTTTACACCGATGGACACGCAAAGTCGCGAACGACCGGCACCGGTGGTTGGCAGACCGACCCGTTCGTGGCCGCCCCGGATTATCTCCGAACCGGCGTCCCCTATCAGTCGCTGACCTACGTGGACTCCCAGTGCCACGTTCCTCTCTTCCGGCCAGACTACGTCGCCAACTAATGGCACTCGCCCCCGAGCAAATCGCTCGGGGACATCTTTAATTTATGAAGCAAATTTCGATTCTTACTTTTGTCGTCGTTACCCTTGTGGGTTGCAGCAGCGGTTCAGACACGATGCCTGAGCCAGCCGCTCCAAAGGAGCAGCAAGTTGTCATGGTGCCCGCAGCCGGGCAGGGATCTCCAAAACCCACAGACGCCCAATCCCCTCAGGCAAATCCAACTGCCATGCCCGACCAAAAGGCACCCGGCGACAAATGAGAAAATCGTCGACGGGACTTCTGATCGCGAGCTTCTTTGGGCTTGCACTTGCGGTCGGATTCTCCGCTCGACAAATCACAGCCGTCGGCCGAAGGGCCGACGGCTCGATTGTCTTGCCTAACGGATGGGAACTCTCACCTGCGGGCAACATTGTCGACTTGCCCGGAGATTTCCCGCAAAACGTCGAGTTTCTTGAGGGCGGGAAATATGCTCTAGTGAACACCGCCGGATTTCACGATCACTCGCTCAATTTGATAGAAGTTGCTTCCGGAAAACTCGTACAGACGATTGGTGTTCCCACCGCCTGGATCGGTCTCGATGCCAAAAACCCAGCAGAGATTCTGTTGTCGGCGGGTCAGCCGCAGACGAAATCGATGCTCCATCGATTCAGCTTTCAATCAGGCAAACTAGAACCGCGAGACCCATGGGCAGATGAGACAATTCCACCGAGTGACCGATTTGTCTCTTCCATAGTTCGGACTAATGACAAGATTTATTTACTGAACATTCAGTCTAACGAATTCATCATCTACGACGAGAAGTGGAGCCGAGTCAAGAGTGTTCCGCTCAAGTATCGTCCTTACGGCCTGGCAATTTCGTCAGATGGAAATGAGCTGGCCATCTCGAACTGGGGCGATAAATCGGTCTCAATCTTCGACACCGAAGATTTGAGCCGGAGACGTGACATTGAAGTTGGTCCTCTCCCCTCGGCGATCCAATATTCGAAGGACGGAAGGTTGTTTGTGACCGTTTCCGGCTCTGATTATGTTGCGGTGATCGAGGATGGGTCAGTTCAGGCAAAAGTCAACGTTGGCATAGGCATTGAACAGTCAGTGGGTACAAGCCCGGTCGGGGTCAGTGTTTCGGTTGACGAGAAACGGCTCTATGTTGCAAACGCCGGAAACAATACGATTGCGGTTGTTGGAATCGAGTCGGTTCCGCCCAAAGTTCTGGGACATATTCCGACCGATCGCTATCCGACGCTCGTGAAAGAAACGCCGAATGGGAAGCAACTTCTGATCGGGACCGCCAAGGGTGAATACGGCCCGAATGCAGGAAAAATTGTTTCTCTGGAAGGGGTTGGGATCAGAGGTCAACAGTACGGTGTTCCGTATCGCTACATCTCAAATCTCTTGAAAGGTCGCCTCGCAATTGTCGACGTTCCAAGCCGAGACCAATTAGCCCGGTACACGGCAACCGTTCAGAAGAGCGCTCAGGCGCGAAAACGCAAAGCCGAGGATTTGCTAGAAAAGCAAAAAGCCGCCGTCAAGGCACTAAAGGCCATCAAGCACGTGATTTACGTGATCCGAGAGAATCGCACTTATGACCAAGTTTTCGGTGATGATCCTCGTGGGAACGGCGATCCATCCCTGTGCATTTTCGGTGAGCAAGTGACGCCAAATTCTCACCAATTGGCGAAAGATTTCATCCTGTTTGATAACTTTTTCGCCGACGGCGAGTGCTCCCAATGCGGACATCAATGGACCGACGCGGCTTATGCAAATGATTACTGCGAAAAGCAGTGGGTGCTGAGTTACTCACGACGCTCCCAGATCAAGAGTGATCTTCGGCTCACTTCATCACCCGGCGAATATATCTGGTCGCAAGCCAGAAAGCACGGTTTATCTGCGCGAGTTTACGGCGAGTATGTCGATGTTCAAGAAGATCATGACTCGCTCGAGTCAGCCGAAATCAAGGCTGATCCAGAGAAGTTCGGATACAGCGCAAGCTGGGAAAAGATATTCGCGTCGGGCGGACGCGATACAGAAAAAGTTGATGACTTTTTGCGTGAGCTAAAAATTGCCGAGAAGACCGGGCAACTTCCGAACCTGATGGTCATGGCATTACCAGATGACCATACGCACGGATTCACTCCGGGCACCTACTCACCTAAGGCGATGGTGGCTGACAACGACTTAGCTCTTGGGCGCCTCGTCGATGCTGTTTCGCACTCGCGATTCTGGAAGGAAACGGCGATCTTTGTGATTCAGGATGATGCCCAAGATGGTCCCGATCACGTTGATGCCCATCGAACTGTTGCCCACTTCATCTCTCCGTACACTCGGAGGGGAGTTGTGGATTCAACGCACTACGCCACTTCTTCAATGCTCCGAACGATCGGGCTAATTTTGGGTACCGCGCCCCTCACTCAGTACGACGCAATTGCGCTGCCTATGATCACCGCGGCATCGTCCAAGCCCGACCTGAGGCCCTTTAATGTGGTTCAGCCGAAGTACAACATTGACGAGCGCAATCCGACGACCGGAAAGCTTGCCGAGTGGTCCAAAACTCTCGATTTCAGCGAAGTTGATCGCGCTGATTTCGACTCTCTTAATCGACTTCTCTGGGCCGGGTATAAGCCTAGAATTCCGTACCCATCGCTGCTACCATGACCAAGAGGGCGGTATCTTAATCGCTACGGATGCCGCATAAGCGAGTCGAGGAGCCTTTTGATCCAGCTGCCCTAGAAAATGCGCTGCTGGATTACATTGCGCGTACGGCGGCGGCTCGAGGATCGGTCGCGGTCAATCCTCCGCACCGCATCCGGTTTCAATGGCCTCCGCACCCGGTGAGCTACGAGTACCACGTGCTGGCCTCGGATTGGACGGGGAAGACCACGTTTGAGGCGCACGGGGAGACCTTCGAAGTCGAGGTTGCCCGGACTCCGTTCGGCGTTTTTGGACGTTGCAACGCAATCTGGCTGGAGGCTCGGGGTGAGTCGGAAGCGGAGATGCTGAAGGCGATGAAGAAGAGCGCGGAGCCGTTCTTTGCTCGGCAACTCGCGATCTCAAAGTGCCTTGAACGCCCCGGCCGCTTCACCGGCGAGCTACGGGATTTGCCGCCGCTGGACCTCTTGAAGCTGTTCTATTGCGAGGATCGCGACGTGGCTAATGCAGCGCACGAGTTTGTGGAGCTATCGCACTATCGCCACCTCTACTTCCCCGCGCTTTGCGCGATATTGCAGGACCGTTTGCACCCTTGGCGGCGGTCGGCGCAATGGTGCGTGCTCGATTTGTTTGAGGACCTTCCGGCGTTTATCGATTCACCCGAAGATGAGGTCTTGGCGGTTCAATCGATCATGAGCTTGATCTGGGAGGCCGAGGACGATTACGCGCGCGCAGTCTACAAGGCGGGCGTGGTTCTAGGCGGTCACATTCCGCACCGCAAGGGTGGACAGGCTTTGCTCGAGTGCCTCGAGGCACCTTCCTTAGTCGGTCGGCGGTCGGCGATTCACGGACTCTTCCATGTGTGCGAATGGGTACCCGAGATGGAGCCGAAGGTCGTTCAAGCGTTAAGAGAGCACGCCAAAAAGGAAGTCAATCCGCAGCTCAGCATCTTCGCATTCGCGATGGCCGAGGATATCGAGCGGGGCGGATTAGATCACACCCCGGAGCCGGTATTCGCCTTTGAGGGGTGACGCCAACGGGGTCATAATTGAGCCATGTCGCTTTTTTCGTCAGTTAAATCCCGCATCGGAGAGATGCTCGAATCTAGATTCCGTCGGGTGCTTCAGCAATCTGGAAGACATCATTCGGGACCTGACGACCCATTCTTAAAGCTTCAATGGATGATCAAGTACGAATCTGGTCTCATTCAAGACTTGCTGATTCGAGGCAGAAGCGAGTTTGACGAGTGGTCAAGCGCGGGGTACAGCGTTTACTCGCAATTTGACGAGGATGGTCTCATCCAACATCTAATCCGAAAGGTGAAGTTTGATCGGGATCATTTTGTCGAGATCGGGATAGAGGATTATCGACAAAGCAATACTCGCTACCTGCTCGAAAAGTGTGATTGGACGGGTCATGTGATGGACTGCGTCGATGGAGCGACGCAATTCATGGACACCCTGGACTTGAGGTCCAGGCATACCGTCGACTTTACAAAAACGCTGGTAACCAGAGAAAACATCAATGATCTTTTGGCAAATCAGGGTGAAATCGGGCTTTTCAGCCTTGATATCGATTCGATGGATTACTACGTCTTCGAAGCGATGGATGCTAAGCCAAGTATCGTCATTCTGGAATACATGGCTACATACGGGCCAGATGCGGATGTTTCAGTACCCTTTGGCGACAACTTCAATCGATTTGAGCACCACTACTCGGGACTCTGCGTCGGAGCCTCCCTCCAAGCGATGAATCGGTTAGCGACCGATAAGGGTTACTCCCTCGTTGGATGTTCAAGTGGACATAATGCGTTTTTTGTTCGTAACGACTGTCTCAACGGGATGAAGACTATGTCGTGTCACGAAGCAATATCTGAGTGCCGCTACAGAGACTCCAGAGGTCCAAACTTCGAACTTACGTTCATTTCGAGCATGGACGAGCGACGGAAAGCTATGCGCGATGCGATTGTTTACGATTTTCAAGCTGGGAAAGAACGCACCATTGCGGAGGTTTACGGATTGTGAAAGCGGTGATTAAGGGAGTTCTGAAATTACTCGGCCTAGAGGGAAGTAGAACCCGTCAGCGAGTCCTGAGCGAAGTCAAGCGCCTTGATCCCGATGCCGTTGTAAGTAGTTCGGGAATTCAATCAATCGGTCTCGATATCCGCTTGCCGGACGACTTTTGGATGGTGGAGAGCTATCCAATACTTCATCCATTATTCGAGCTCGGGTTTCGCATGGAGCGCGTCGAAGACAAAATTCGACTCAGCAACGGTCGCGCTACTTTCACCATCCAAAGTCAACTCGAGGCCGGGATTGTCTTTGACGTCTACGCCCGAGGCGTCTACAGGTTGATCGCATTGGAACAATTCTTACTGATTGATGTCGGGGCGAACCTCGGAATCGCATCGATCTATGCGGCACAAGAACTCGGTGCAAAGGTTGAAGGCTTCGAGCTGGTTCCCGGCGTGGCCGAACGAGCGCGAGCACACTTAAGTGCGTCAAACGCTAGCGAAGCAATCACCATTCACTCATTCGGTTTAGGTCGGAGCGACGCAGAGGTCGAAGTTGTTTTCTCGGAAAAGCTAACTGGTTCCACCAGCATTCACTTGCCAACCGGAGCCGGATCGGACGCTCAGCGTGTGCGGTGCGAGGTGAAAGGTGTCGCAAGGACGCTGGGACCGATTTTGGAAGGTAGTGCCTTGCCAAAATTCATGAAACTCGACTGCGAAGGTGCGGAGTACGAGATTCTGGAAGCGCTTCTCGAATCCAATTTGCTGGGCCATTTCGATGGGTTACTGATGGAGTACCACAACCTTTCGAATGATCGGAACCTGAAATGGATTGAACAGTTTTGCGCAGGCAACGGATTCTGGGTTCATTCTCACACCAAACCAGGATTCGATAACGAGATGATTTACGCGTTTCGCAAAGCTCGCGAGTAGGATTCGAGTAGGGCTCGCGTGACTACTTCTGGGTCGAACTCCTCGGCGCGCTGAAACCCTGCGCTTGGGTCGTACGCCTTACCCTTGACTTTCTCCATCGCAAGCGCAATCTCCTTCGTGTCAGAAGGATCGACCAAAATTCCCACTCCGTCGGCGATCTCGGCTTGCGCGGATCGATTGCTGGTGATGACCGGGATTCCCGAACGCATGGCCTGGGCGACGGGAAGGCCAAAACCTTCCATTTGAGATGGGCTGACCAGGGCGATGGCGTGCTTAAAAAGCACTCGGAGCATTGGCTCGTCAACAAAGCCAGTCACCACAAACCGCGCTCCGACGCCAAGGTCATTCGCCAGCCGAATGCACTTTTGGGTCTCCGGGTGATCATTCGGAGCGACGAACACGAGCCGATCTTGTCCGGAAATCGATGCAAATGCTTCGATAACAGCGAAGGGGTTCTTGTGGGGATCGGGGACGCTGCAGAAAAGATAGTAATTGTGACCGGCGATTTCGGGCAAATCCGGTGGCGGGCACTCTTCAGCAAATGCGAGGGAAACTGCGGGGTAGACGACGTCAATCGACTCGTTAGGAATGCCAATCTGGCGTACAACATCATCTTTGGTCGCTTGAGAAATCGCAACAAGCCGATCCGCCTTGCTCAGATTTAGCATTTGGTTTCGGTAATACCACCGGAGATGTCGCGGATAGCGGTCTATGCCGAGTTCTGGGAGCGAGAGGATGATCGTATCGAGTACGGTCATCACGACTGGGCACGGTGCATTGACTTGCGGATAGCTCCCAACATCCAGCGCGGTAGGTAAATGTACGATGTCCAGCTTGCCGCTCAAGATTTGCGCTGAAATCGCACGCTCCTGAGCGGCAATCGTCCGCTCTAAATGCCACTGGTGAAGTGCGGGAATCGATCGAAGCTTTGGGATTCGCATCCATAGGGGTTTTCGCGGTGAATCCCACCTGGGTGCATCGACTGGGGCAGCTTCGACTCGGCCAGAAAGAGACGCTGGAATGGAAACTCCTGCGGTGTGGAAGAGCACGACCTGAAGTTCCTTACCTAACTTTTCTCGAACGATGTCAGGACCATAGTCCAAGAGGCCCGCAACCAAGTCCGTCGTGTATCGCCCGATGCCGCGCTGACCGCTCCCGCCGCCGCTCTGGGCGCCGCGAAAGTCGATACCGACACGAAAGGTTTCCACCGGGTAATGTTGGCACACAAAATGAAGATCGCGGTTTGGTCAAACTTGCCGACGGGCGGGGCGCGAAGGGCTCTCCACGATCACGTCAAGGGCCTTGTAGCACGCGGTCACCAAGTGGAATCCTGGAGTCCCCCGGTGTTCAAGGCCGATTGGATGCCGCTTCCTTGCAAAGAGCATATCGTCGATGCGGGCATCATCAGCGACTCTTCGAACTACCTTCAGCGCGTGATCAAGCACATCGCGCGGCCCACGCTGGCGATGAAGGCGATGGAACGTCATTCGGAGATTTGCGCCGAGCAAATGAAGGGGCTCGACGTGTTGTTTGCCAACACCTGCTGCCAGTACCATTCACCTTTCATCGGCAGGTTCTTTCAGGGGCCAAAGGTGCTTTACCTTCAGGAGCCCAATCGATTCTTGTACGAGGCACTGCCCCGGCTGGCTTGGCTCGGACCCGAGCCAGGGGCTTCTTGGCGGCGGCGGCTGCGGGGCATTTTCGATGCGGTCGCATTGCGGCGTCAAGCGCAAGCGGAGCTGTACAACGCGAAGCAGTTCGACCAGATTCTGGTGAACAGCTACTTCTCACGCGAGTCAGTTGCGCGGTGCTACGGGATTGACGCCAGCGTTTGTTACCTGGGTGTTGATACTGATCATTTTTCGCCGGGCGAAGTGCCGCGCGAGCCTTTCGTGCTCGGGGTGGGGGCTTGCGTCTATCCCAAAAGGGTTCTGCTCGCCATCGCGGCGGTGGCGGCAATGGAGCGCCCGGTTCCAAAGCTGGTTTGGAGCGCCAACCATATCGACCCCAATTACGCTCAGCAATGCCGTGAGCTGGCGGCGTCAACTGGAGTCGAGTTTGAACTTCACGAACTGTTGCCCGATGCTGAGGTTTTGAGCCTGATGCACCGCGCGACGGCGTTGATTTACACGCCCCGCTTGGAGCCCTTTGGGTACGTGCCGCTGGAAGCTGCGGCGGCAGGATGTCCGGTGGTGACGGTCGCCGAAGGCGGGCTGAGGGAGACCATGACGGACGGCCTGGGATGGATTCGTGATCCAGTGTCGACCGAGCTAGGCGGCGCGTTGAACTCGATTTTCGCTGACCCGAGCGCGAGCTTTGAACGCGTTCGGGCGACTCGCGAAGGGCTGGTGGCGAAGTGGAACCTGGAAGCCGGCATTGATCGGCTTGAGGGCCATCTGATTACGGCGACCCACTCGTAGAATTACCAGGTGGTTTCGAGCGGGATTCCATTCAAAATGAATCTGGACGCGACGTTTGCAGATTAGTAAACGTCTATCTACGTGTTTTATGCCGAATGACAATTCGATGATGGTTGTGGTGTTTGCTCTCGTCGGAGTTGTGATCGGCTTCGGCGTCGCGTTTTTCCTTTCGAAAACTCAGCAGGCGGCAACGGCTAGTGCGAATGAGTCGCGCCTTGGCGACCTGCGGAAGGAACTTGAGAGCATTCGATCAGACCGAGACAATGCCCAGCGTCGGCTCGGTGAGGTTCTGCCGCTGGAGGGCGAAGTTACTGCGCTACGCGAGAATTTGAGTCGCTCTGAAGCTGCGATCGCCGAGATTCGAGGCGAACTACAACTCGCCAAAAGTACTCTTGAGGAATCCCGGCTTGAAGTGAGTCGCCTTGAGGCGGAACTTGACAAGCAAGAGGCACTGATTCGCGGGCGAGAGAACTTTCTGGAGGAAGAGCGAAAACGTTTTGCCGAGGATAAAGCTCAACTCGAGAACTCTTTCGCTTCGCTCTCCAAGCAAGCCCTGAGTCAAGCCCAGCAGAGCTTTTTGGAACTCGCGGAAAGCAAGTTCAAAGATGCGCGCCAGGTCTCTCAAAAGGAGATCGACCAGTTGCTGTCGCCGATGCGGGAGACATTGGGTCAATTGAAGGAGCACACCAGGGAGATTGAGGAGAAACGCACCCACTCCTACGCCGAGCTGTCGCAACAGGTGCGGAGCTTGCTGTCATCAACGAATCAGTTGTCGAATGCTCTCCGCCGACCCGAGGTACGAGGCTCTTGGGGCGAATTGACCCTGAAACGAGCCGCCGAAGCGGCAGGCCTCGTCGAAGGGACCGATTTTGAAATGCAGGTGTCCTCAAACACGGAAGAGGGTCGGCTACGCCCGGACATGATCGTTCGCTTACCGAATGGAAAAACGATCGTTGTCGACTCCAAAGCGCCTCTCGATGCTTATCTTTCGGCGATTCACGCCGAGGACCCCACCGAGAAGTCGGCGAAGTTGAAGGAGCACGCGGCGCAAGTCCGAAAACATATTCAGCAACTCTCGAGCAAGCAGTACCAAGGCATCCACGCCGATTCGGCGGATTTTGTGGTGATGTTTGTGCCGAGCGAGGCGTTGTATCAGGGCGCGATCGAACAAGACCCGACCCTTCTTGAAGAGGCGTTTAACAAGAAGGTAATTCTCGCAAACCCCATGACCTTGGTTGCCTTGCTCCGCACCGTTGCGAGCGGAATGCAGCAACAAAAGGCGTATGAAAATGCCCTCCAAATCGCCAAGCTTGGCGGCGAGCTTCACGACGCGGTCGGCGTCATGGCAGAGCACTTTGTCAAGGTTGGGAAGAACATCGGCCAGGCGGCAAATAGTTACAACCAGATGGTCGGCTCGGTGGAACGAAACGTGCTCAGCAAGGCGCGAAAAATGAGAGAATTAGGCGCAAAAGGAACCAAAGAATTGGATGAGCCCGAAATCCTCAATGCGGTCATCCGACCGTCTGCGTTACCAGTGGGAGAAGCTAAAGAAGAACCCGGAGCGCTGTTCTAAGCCCTACGCAGACATGCGCAGATCATCCTCGGATGACTCGGCGATGGCGCGGGCGATTTTGCTCAAAACGAGCTCAGAAAGAGGATTATCCTCATCGGGCGAACGCAAGCAACGAAAGAACAAATCTGTCGCCTCTTCGTGCGTTAAAACCAGATTGATCATTCCATTCGACTGATTCATGCTCAGTGCTTTGAACTAACGCCCAAATACTCCCTCCGCTAAGGTTTTTCCATGAACGTATGCCAATTTTGAGTTTTTGTCGCATTTTTGTCGAAACCTGTTAATCCTTTCGGCGTTAGCACTAATGGGGAAGGGAGAAACCGCTATAATCTAAGCAGGGGGAACTCATCTCGGAGACGTCCAGATGAAGAACGCACGGAAGACACTGGTTTGGGCATCATTCGCTTTGCCGATTACGGCAAACGCCCAGGTTGTCGCGCCAATCCAACTGAATGCTTCCCCGGTCACACCCACTAACACCAACGTTGAGGTCGGCGGCACTCCAGCCATCGACATCATTCGTTTGGCATCCAACTCAACGGGCGCGCCGCTCAGGTTCGGTGGAGTTCTCAAGGGCTCCGAAAGCGTTACCCTGAACGGCGTCACTCTTTCGCCCGGTAAAGACTATGCATTCGACTATTCGGTCGGAGTTGTGTACGTCAACCGCGCCGTCAAGGATGGCGACTCACTTACCGTCTCTTACCGGTACGACACGATGAAGAAGGTTGACTCAGGTTCGGCGCTCACCGGCGTCGCGCCGATGAAATTCAACCTCATGGGCGGCATGCAGATGCGCATGGGCCTCGGCTCAGTAGAACGAACCGCCGACGGAAAGGTGATGCGCTCCAACGTTTTCGGAACGCGAAATGCGTTTTCGGGCGGAGCGGCGAGCCTATCGGGGGCTTATTTCAGCGGAAGTCGGGCGCAAGAATCCGTTCAGTCCGGAATGAGCTTCAACGGAGACAAGGGAGGCACCCTTGGCTCGGAAGTTGGCAACAGCTCGTTCCTCCTCCAGGCATTCCGGACGAACCTCGCGGGCAGCGCGCTCACCGTCGACTACCAAGATATCAGCAGCAACTTCTCGGGCTTCGGAGCCGTGAAGGAAGCCGGCTACAACGATCAGCAGGTCGGGGCGTTCTCTCGAGAACGCGGTCTGAAACGGACCGGTCTTGGCATTGAGGGCCTCAAGATGGGCGGCCTCAGCTTCAGCGGAAAGCGAAGCGGAATCGATAACGAAGGAAAGGGGATCGACATCTCATCGTTCTCGGTTGGCTCGAAGGGCTTGGCGTTCTCGTCCAATACGGAGCGGATCGAACGCGGCTTTGACCGATTTAAGGACCTAGGAGTTGCCGATTGGCAACGCATGCAGGCAAGCCAAGGCATCTCGAAAACCAGCGACGCGGCGTCGTGGCAGTCCAAGTTTGGCGCGATCAAGTACGAATCCTCACGCATCTCGGACTTTGAGCGAAGCAAGGATATCGAGCGCACCAAGTACAGCTTTGACAGCAAGAATTGGGCATTCGAGATGGGCACCCAGAGCGTTGACTCGGGCTTCAACCGATTTGAGGCCGAGCGAGGCGCCTTTGGGCTCGAAGCTGGTCTGCGGCGACAATCGGTTGCCCTCACAAAGGGTGCAGTCGCTCCTGGACTTTCGCTTGGATTTTCGCAAAACTCAATCACGGGCGACAAGGGCAGCTTTGACGCGCAGGACATCGCAATCACGGGCAAGACCTGGTCGGTGACCTCCGTTTCCCGAGGAAGCGATGCGGGATTTGGCCGCATCGGATCGCTCACGGCGCCCGAGATCGATGGTCACATTCGCTCGATCGGCAACATGTACGCGCCGAATGCGCCACTTTCGGTGCATGACCGCAACGCATTTATTGGCTCCAGCGGGGTTCGCCGTGAACAAACGCAACTGAAGTCGTCGCTCGGTAAGGGTGCGACTATGATGTTCAACAAGGTGGACGTCGGCAGCCAATCCTCGGGCGCAAGCATCCACTCCGTCAACGTCGACGCCAAGAACTTGCAGTTCAGCATTCGCCGCCTCAATACCGGCCAAGCATTCAACGAAATCACGAGGCTGATGCCTTACGAGCAACAGCAGATTGGCACGTTGCTTGGGTTCAATCGAACCGATGCAGACCTCGGCTTGAACTTGGGCAAGAGCGGCACGATCAACGTCAGCCGAATGGACGCCGAGCAGAACGGCGCGGGCGTTTCGCGAACGAACGTCGCCTATCGAGGCACAGGCCTGGAAGTCGATTACAACCAGCGAACCGCAGCGCAGGCCTTCAACGGCATGGGCGGTCTGGTCGATCCTCAGCGAGACCTTCTTGCCAGCCTCACCGGCTTTAACCAGCAGGACAGCCGTGTGAAATACTCGGCGCTGAAGAACATCCGCTTTGAGTACGCACAGTCGTCCGCCAAGCACGAAAGCAACACCGAAGAGCGACTCAGTGACTCGCTGCAGTTCGCTTGGATGCTCGATCCGACCCTTCAACTCGAATACGCGAAAGCAAACCAGGTCAACAAGAACTCGGCAAGCACCCTTTTCGCGGCGAATATGGAGCGCATTTCGCTCAGCAAGCGATTTGGAAGCCAGCAGCTTTCAGTCAGCACCGAAAAGAATCAGAACGACGGCACTTACAACCAAGCGCCTGATTCGAACAAGACGACGATCGCGCTGGAAACCAAGCTTAGCTCGACCACAAGTTTCCGAACGGAGCAGTCGCGAACATCGTTCACCGATGGCGGCAAAGAGGACGTTAATAGCAACTCGATTTCGACTAAGGTTACAAAGAACGTCGGCGTCAGCCTCACCGAATCGAACATCGACCGCGGATCATCGGAAAGAAACGAGGTTAAGCGCGACTATGGCGTTTGGTTCGACCTCGGTAAGGGCGTCCGTGCAACCTACGGCCTGGTGCGAAACACGAACGGCGATGCCGTCGGGTTCGGCACTGGCACTTGGGCGATTGGTCAGGGAGTCGATCGAATCTCGGCCGAGCAAGCGGGTCAAGGCGTCAATGCGGCGAACTTGAACGGCACCCAACTTGGATACGCCTCGGGCTATAACAGCTGGGACGCACAGAACGGTCGGATGCAATCGTTCAACAGCGCTTCAATTGCGACTACCAAGCCGTTCTCGCTTGGATTCCTGTCCAACTCCAAATTCAGCCTGACCGCATACTCGGCTGCGAACGAGAATCGCCTTTTGCGAGAGGACATTCTCTCAAACTTCGACTCGAAGATCGGTAAGTACTCGGTCGGTTTCGGCTATCGAGGTCAGGTCGATGCGTCCGGTGGACGGGCAATGGATCGCACCTACCGCATCAAGACCGACGACTCGGGCAAGGCTCCTTTGTCTGCCTCGATGATGTACAAGCAGCGCGAACTTCCGAATGGCGACGATTTTGCCATCCGTGACCTGCAGATGACTTGGAAAGGTCTCAAGGGCTTCACGCTTTCGAACCAGATTCAAACCAACCCCGAAGGTCCCGCAAACCCGAACGTTCTTTTGGGCACGGTCCCGCTCGCCCAGCGCCGCAACACCTGGCGATTGGACTATACGGCGAACTCCGCGTTCACGTTTGGCGGCCAGTTTGATGAGCTGATCGACGACAACGCAAAGAGCCTCCGACGAACTGCGGGCTTCAACTTGAGCCTATTCCAAAAGTCGGGATCGCCGCTCAGTTTGTTCTACGGAATGGAGCAAAGCAGTCTGGCGGGGCTGAATCAAGATTTCGTTCGCTACGGACTCACGTTCGATCAGCGACCATCTGCAAACCAGTCGTTCAGCATCTCGCTGACGAACCAAGGTTGGTTGCGCAATGCAAACTCGACCTTGGCAAACAGCTCGGATTGGGTTGGTCGTCTGAGCTATCAGTGGCGATTCAAGTAATCTTGAGCCGTGCAGTTTGAGCGCGAAATGTTTGCCGGATTCGATCAGTGCGCGGTGTTCCGCCACCAAGGTCTGAAGCTGATTGTCACCACTGCAGTCGGGCCACGAGTGCTCTATTTTGGGCGCGAAGAGGGGCCGAATCACCTCCTCGTTCGCCCCGAACACCAAGGCAAGATCGGCGGCGAATACCGTTCTTACGGCGGGCATCGCCTTTGGATCGGACCCGAGGAACGCCCCAAGACTTACACGTCGGACTCGTTTCCGGTCGATGTCGTCGAAGAGCTTGAGGCAGTTCGTTTTCTATCCCACGTCGACGAGTATCACGTCCAGAAGTGCATTCGAGTGAGCTTCACCGCAACTGGATTTCAGATCGAGCATACAATCATCAATCAAGGTGCGCACACGATTGAAATCGCCCCGTGGGCTATCACGGTGATGGAGCCGGGCGGCGAGTGCGTCATCCCAATGCACCCGGTTCGGCCTCAAAGCGAGGGTCTTCTGCCCGTGCAACCGGTCGTGCTTTGGGCGTACGCTTCGATGTCCGATCCCCGGTTCACTTGGGGGCGAGAAGTCGCACGTCTGCGAAGCACCGAAGATCCCGAGCCGACAAAGTTTGGCAGTTACGTCAAGCACGGAGTGGCTGCATATTCAAATTTCGGGGAAACGTTCGTCAAGCGGTTCGCGGTCGAGCCTTTTGAAGCGAGTCACATCGACATGGGCTGCAACTTCGAGAGCTACACGAAGGCGGGAATGCTTGAGGTCGAGAGCCTAGGCGTTCTGCAGCGAATCCCAGCGGACGCCTCGTCACGACCTCATGCCGAGGAGTGGAGCCTCGTCGAGGGCGTCGTTCCGAGCGATGATGCCGAGGCGGGCGAATGGTTCCGCAAGCTCACCATTTGAGCATTTCGCCGGCGATGAATTGCAGTAGCTTTGGGCTTTGTACATCGAAACGAGTGAACACGCAGTAAATCCGCTTTTGTCCGTCTCGCTCGAGGCAGGCAACATCGTGCCGCACCGTGGAGGTCCACCCTGCTTTTGACCAGAGCTTGGCGGTAGTGGGCGCAAGTTCGCCGATGAAGTCGGCGACTTGGCCGTCCTTCGTCCCTGGTTTCCGCGAAAGCAACGTCAACATTTCTTCACTTCCGGCCAGCTTTTTCGTCTGAATCAGCTCCATCAGCTTCAGGCACGATGAAACGGTTAGCGAGTTGCGGAATTCGAAATTGGGTCCGTACCCTTGCCTTTCGCGGCCGTAAGGTCCCTCGTTCCACGTTTTCTGGCTGCAGTTCACGCCCCGAATTCCGATTGATTCCAGCCACTTGTTGACTGACTGGCGCTTACTCATCCACTTGTCCAACTCCTTAGGGGAAAGTTCGGGACCGCCAGTGGTTCCGGTGATCGTGTCGAGGATCAATCCAGTTGCGTCGTTATTGGACTCGATGATCATATCCTTGAGGGCGCGATCAAACTCGGGATTACGGCTGATCTTCTTGCTGGCGAGAAGATCTTCGGCCCGGGCAAGATAGAACATCTTTACGACCGACGCCGGATACATGGGCAAATCCAGGTTTTAGCCATCCCGCGCCGATGTCCCAAGATCGAAGTAGCCAAAGGCGATTTGGTCTGCCTTCAGGCCGGGAAAAGCCTGCATTGCTCGCTGAGCGAGATCGGCGGAGAGAGTGGGCATTTGGGGCGCAAGCATGGCGGAAAGTGCGACAAGCGCGGTCATGGCTTCATTCTAGCCGGACTCCGGGGGATCGGGATAATCAATAGGATGGAACTTGTCAGCCTCGTCCGCCCTGCCAGCGTCGAAAATCCTGATCGGATGTACTTGATGCATGGGCTGGGCAGCGATGAGCGAGACATGTTTGGCCTTGCGGAGGCGTTAAACCCCGAACTCGAGATCATCTGCCTCCGCGCGCCCCATCGCTATGGACCTGGATACGCATGGTTCGAAGTCCAATTCACCAGCACCGGGGTTGTGCCTCACATCGATCAAGCTTGGGAGTCGGTCGAACTCGTCGCTAAACTCCTTTCGGGCGACCCGGCCAAAACGATCGTGGGCGGATTTAGCCAAGGCGCGATGATGACGGCGGGACTCATGGCGCGGCACCCAGAAAAGTTCTCGAAGGCGGTTTTGCTCAGCGGTCGGTCCGTCGATCCAAATTCAAGCGCGTTCCCAGGGAAAGCTTTTCTTGCCCATGGCACCCGAGATGACGTCGTCCAATACTCGGAAGGGCTAGAGCTCGCCAAGGAGCTACAGGCGATGGACGGGCGATTTACATTCAAGGATTATCCGATCGGACACTGGGTGTCGCCGGAGGAGATTCGCGACATCAACAACTGGCTCAGAGCTTGAACGATTCCTGCTCGAAGTGGGCCTTGAGCTCAGGCTTTTGCCATTGTATCGCAAGGTACAGGCAGAGCGGGGTGAGGAGGCATGTAGTGAGCCCGAGGCAGATATTCACGAAGTGCGCGGTGTAGGTGGTCGGAGTTCTGGGAAGCTGCATCAGTTTGACGGTGGCAGTGCCAAAAACCACCGCCATCACGATGAGAATGATGCCGCACAACCGAAGGATCTGCCCTTGATCGGGCGGAAGAAGCTCCGGATCGGCGGATTTCGCGAGTAGGATTCCCGCGACTCCCAACCCACCGACCACCACATACCAAATCACATTAAGGATGCAGTAGGCGCGATAGAGTTTGAGAGTTTGCTGCATAAACCTACGGCGTTCCCGATGCCTGTAAAAAATGCGGGGTCAATTTTCCGAAGTCATAGTAAACTAGATTCAGCCCTTTTAGGGAAAGGAATTTTGGCGAATGCTTAAGAGAATTTTTTCGACGATGGTTGCCGTGGTCGCAATCAGCGTCGCGTCGGCGCAAAAGAGCGGCGACACCGTAACCGTTTCGGGATTTGTGAAGGGTGAGGCATCCTCCACGAAGTTCGTCCTCGCCTCCAACAAGGGCACTTTTGATGTTGATGCCAAGGGCGCCAAGGTCCAGTACGACGGTCGCCGATTCGACCTCACCAAGCTGACCGGTGGATCACAAGCAACCGTTACCGGCGTTCTTCGTGGAAAGACGATCGTGGCCGAAGAAGTAAAGATCGGCTTCCTGCGTGGCGCAAAGAAGGATGCGGAGGATAAGAAGCCCGCAACCGCTCCGACCCGAACCAAGAAGACTGATTCGAAAGCTGACGACAAGAAGCCTTCCACATCTCGAACCAAGAAGTCCGACGATAAAAAGGACGACAAGAAAGAGGAAGTAAAGAAGGAAGAGGAAAAGAAGACTTCGACCCGAGGCAAGAAATCCGATGAGAAAAAGGAAGAAGTGAAGAAGGGCTCGTCGAAGTCGAAGAAGGAAGACGAGAAGGAGAAGTCCTCTACCACTAAGAAGACGGACGAGAAGAAATCTTCCACGAAGTCGAAGAAGGAAGAAGTAAAGAAGGGTTCATCGAAGTCAAAGAAAGAAGACGATAAAAAGGCTGACGAGAAGAAGTCTTCAACCAAGTCCAAGAAGGATTCGGACAAGAAGGAAACCGAAAAGAAGGACGACGAGAAGAAGTCGACTGAGAAGAAGGACACCAAGAAGTCCAAGTCAAAGAAGTCGGACAAGAAGGACGACAAGAAAGACAAAGACGGCGGTAACTAAGCCCGGTCTGAAGTAAAAAAGTCCCCTCGGAACCCCGAGGGGATTTTTTATGCGCCGGACGGAGCAACATCGGGCTTGCGACTCACAATCGCCATCTTCGCTACCAGAGATCCCGCGACTCGAATCAGATTCACTTGACGAATTTCTCCGTCAAAATCGGGCCCTTCGAAGTCGTCCTCAGGAGCGGCCTCGGCGGTTGGCGGAAGAATTGCCGCATACACCGGGCGGAGCCAAGACGCGAATGTGCCACTCGTCACATAGGTCTGGAGCTGACTCATATTCAGCGGCCTCAGCAGTGCCTTGGTCGAGTTCGAACCGACGACCACGGTCATGCCGTGGCGGTTAATCGCGCCAGCGACGCGCGTCGCGAGAAGGCTCACTTGCGCTCGCCTCCGGTGAGGACTCCTTTGGCGATTGGCACCATTTCTGGCTTAAGGAACGGCAACAAGCGCGACCATCCCCGGGCGCGCATAGTCTCCGCTGTATCGAATTGCGACGGCTCGATGCGCAAATCACCGATAGTGACGGTGTCAGTCGCTCCCGGCTCGCGCCGAAGAATCTCCACGAAGTCAGCCGCCACGAGGTCGATCACACCTTGCGAGATCGTCCACGTGAGCGAGTCGTCCGCGAGCTTATCCTCACGGATCATCGGTCCGATCGCGGCATTGAACTCTCCCGCCAGCGAAGAGACCCGCACCGAATACGTCAGACCAGTTCCGACAAGACCGCATCGCTCGAGGATGCGGTCCGTAGGCAAAGAGATTGGCATTACGCCACCCTCAGCTGGTTCATGATTCGGTGGAGAAGGTTCGAATTCTCGCCCACGTTCGCCGAGAGTGACTCGAGAGTGGTCATCATCCTTCCCGTCAACGCCTCGCGTTGCTCAAACGAACGTTCGAGGAACTGCACAAACTGATCGGCCAGACGCCGGTGCTGCATCATTCCAAAGCGAAGGAGGCCCGCCATCGCGACGATGAACAGGCCGATAATGCCATGGTTCTGGGTTTCCATCATGACTTTCGTTTCATGGCCCTCCCCAGTTGCTCAAGTGCATCTTTGAGGCGATCGAACGCACCTCGAAACTCCTCAAACTGAGCCTGAATTCTTAGTCGATGCTCGGGAGCGACGTTTACAACCGCTTGGTTCAGGGCTTCGAACTTCTGTTTTGCAGTCTGGGAGGCGGAGAGGACGCCAAGAATGGCGCCTACAACTCCGCCCAGCCCCAGACTCGATGCGATCTGGAGCCAGTCCATTAGATTTCGAATCCTCCGCCGAACACGGTCTGCCACATGCCCGGTCCCGCGTTGTACCGAGCACGGACGCCGTAGTAGAACCGGTCGTTGAAGAACGCCGAATCGGACCCCTTCGAAGATTCCAATGCGGTGAACTCGACCGGGACATCGCTTCGCTGTTGCAGGATCACACCTCGCATCGGACGCTTGGTGTCGAGCAAGAACCACTTACCATCGGTGATGAACGGCGAGACGACAACCTTAAGCCGTCCGTTGAACACGTTGATAATGCCCGCGGAAGAGGCCGTGCCATTGCTGTCCACGAGTTCAATTGCGTTCCACATCAATTCTGGGCCGACAAGCAGCGTATCGGGCAAAACCCCGATTGGAATGCCTTCATTATCACGCCGCGAGATCATCGCGGAGCAAGCTTCTTTGAGCGAGCTCGAAGAGAGCGCTTCCGCTCCGACGTTGCTTCCTGCGATACTTCCTTCGGGGTGAGATGGAGAAAGCAAACCAACGCCGTCGTAACCGATTTGATTCAACCCATCGGTTAGCATCTCAACGACGAGTTGGTGGCGGTGATGGACCACTCGGTTCGCGAGATCGCGGATTCGGAGCCGAATGAGATCGAGCTGATCGTCTTCGAGGGCTTTTCGGTCGACGGCGATTGTGGATTCGAAGACCTTATCTTCGATCTGAACGGAGTGACTTCGCAAACCGCTTGCGCGCCGCTCGTCGGCAAATTCGCGCATTGCTGGCGCGTTATCCAGGAGCGGATACCGCTGAACAGGCTGCGTTGTCTGGATGACCGTTGCCAGCTTGCTAACAACGTCAGCCTCTTGCTCGTTTCGATACGCGAGTGAGAATTCGGCTTTAAGGCCAGGGAGAAGAAGATCGGGAATATCGGATTTGGTGAGTGCCATGGTTACTTGGTGTGGTTGTCGATTCGGATTCGGTATCCGTTGGTGCCGGTCGAGCTCATCTCAACGCCGACGATCGTGCCGACAACGTAGGCATTCGTCAGTCCCGCCGAGGTGGCGGTGAGGGTGTTATCGTCACTGGCGAAGGCATCTGCGCCAACCTTGTCTGCCGCCGGCGAAGTCGCCGCATAAACGAACGTCCCCGACTTGGTGACGGTGAGTCGCTTGTCGGTTCCGGCCGTGATAGATTCATTCGCGACCCCAATGAACTTGAGGTTTGCGGTGGCGGGGGTCATCGGAACAACCCTTCCGCTGGTGTTCACGCCAACGAGGGCGCCCTTGAAGATGGCTGTATTGTTCGCGGCGAGATACGAGACTACGATTCCGGGCTTTTCGTAGGTTTCAAATGGTTTTGTAAGTGCAGGCATAGATTAGCGTCGTTTCGCGATTTCGCGAAGGTCAATTCCAGGGAAGTGGCGCTTGTAAAACGCGGATTCCTCTGGCAGAAGTAGATTGGCGTTGGCTTCGGCGTCGTGCGGGATCGGAGCAACTTGGCTGAACAAAGCCAGCTTTGGCATTGCGCCAAAAACTTGCTCAACGAGTTCCCCAACTGTCGTTCCAGCAAACTTGAGGTCGCAGGCGAGAAGTTTCGCCACCGAATCCAGCTGGGTTGGAGCAAGCCGTCCCTCATTAACAAGTGCCTCGGCTCGGGTGACAGCTTTAGCTAAGCGATCTTCGAACCGATGTTGCTCGGCGATTTGGGCGTAATCCACGTCCGAAAAGCCACTGCTAAAGCAAGGACGAGCGTCAAACAGCCGCGCGTCGGCAACCCTCGGGTTCCGCACAACGCTGACTTCGCGAATGTGCTCCAAGTCGCGCTCCAAGCCAATCGAGAGGCTTTGGGCACCATTCTTGGTGAGTAACCGGTCGGCCTCTGCCGTCAGCGCAATCACGCCATTCAGCGCAGTTCCGTCGGCGGAAACGTCGATAAGGAATCCAAGATGGAGAGGAGAGTCACCGTGTTCGATAAGAACCGGGACGGGAAGGTCGAAATTGCTTGCGATCGACTGCAGATTCTCGACGGAGACGGTGACACCCTTATCGGGATAGTCACCAGCTTCGAAAAGCTTGGCTCGCCTTTCGATCCACTGGGTCGGGTTCGAAAGATAGGTTGGTGCCTCGAGCCCGAAGGTGCGAAACTCGGCGATGAGGGCCAATCGAGTGGCCTCGCTTGCCTCGTTGCGCGTTCCTCGGTAGCCCGGTCCGGCGAGTGCAGCCCGACGCAGAAGGTCTCGTCGCGCTTCGGCGACATTTGTGTCCATTGCGATCATGGTCACAATATAGTAGACACATATCTACTAATGTCAACCAGTTTACGAGTTTAGACCGAGAATTCCCTTTCCGCAGAGGTCCTTGTTTCCGAAGGACGGCACGTAGTGACCGAAGCCATGGGCTACTTCCATCAGCAAGCGGTTGTGAGGCACGCCCTTAAAGTCAAGGTAACGCCCGGTCTTGAACCCGAGTCCTCCGCCAACCAACACCCAAGGAATGTTTTCGAGCGTATGGCTATTTCCTTGCCCCAATTCGTTGGTCCAAATCACCGTCGTATTATCCAGCAAGGTGCCGCTTCCGTCTGGCTCCTTGGTCTCGCTCAGCTTCTTGAGCAGGTATGCCATCTGCTCGGCGTACCACTTGTTGATCTTCGTGAGCTTCTCTTGCGCCGAGACGTTGGTATCCGGCTCGTGTGAGAGATCGTGCTGACCTTCCGTGATTCCGAGCCAAGTAAACCGCGGTTGACCAACCGAGTTGGTGTACTGCAGAGTCGCTATACGGCAAGAATCTGCCAAGAACGCGCTCACCATCAGGTCGATCTGCAATTTGCTGATCTTCGGCATGTTGTCATTGTCGCGCCGAACCCCGGGTTCTAGCTGCGGCACCGCATGGCCGACATTCTGGGTCTTCTGGTTCGCGATGTCTTTCTCCATCTCGCGCACCAACTGCATGTGGTCGTCGAGCAACCGCTGGTCATCCTTCGAAATCTGCGACCGGACTTTGTCCATGTCCTGCTTCAGGTCGTCCAAAACCGACTTCATCAGCTCGCGATCCTTCATCGCGCCATAAAGCTTATTGAACATCAAGTAGGGGTCGTCAATGGGCGCGACCGGCTTATTTGGCCCCGCATAACACATTCGGGTCCACGTGTCGGCATGCTCGGGCACCATGACGCCAAACTCCAGCGAGCCAAAGCGTGTTCGGGTCGCAGGATTCTTTTGAAGGAAGTTCTTGAGCTCTTGGTCCAACGAAATTCCGCTCGACCACCCCGCCGGCGTATCCGATCCGCCCTGGACGTTTCCGGGGAATAGCTCGACGCCCGTCAGGAGGCAACCGATGCCGCGCATGTGGTTATCGCCATCGCCGTGAACGCGATCGCTGACTCCCTTGAGGATCAGCATCTTTTCGCGGTAGTTAGCAAGCGGCTTAAGCGACTCTTTGAAGATGAATCCCGTTCCCGGCATATCCGGCCAGAAGGTACTCGGAACAACGCCATCGGGACTAAAAAGAACGACGAGCCGCTTCTTACGAACCGGGTCTGGGTTCCCAAATGCAAAGCTCGGCAGCCCCATCAGGAACGGCATCGCCGCCGCGCTGACGCCGAGGGACTTGAGAAACTCTCTTCGTGTCGATTCGTTCATTGTTGGCTCCCGGTCGCCGTCATCATCACATTCACGATGAGGCTGCGGATGTTGTAGTTGTCCTTACGAAACTGCGCGACCAAATTCGGCAATGCGTTCTTGCCGTACGCCCGAATGGGCTGCTTGGTGAAGTACTGGAAGAGTTTTTCCACGAATGCCGAATGGCTCTCCTCGTTGGTCGCGATGAAATTTGCCAGATCAGCGGCGTCATTAAACTTCACGACTTCACCCGTACCCTTCACATAGGTGCCCGTTGTATCGACCGGCTTGTTATTGTCGATCATCCGGAGCTTTCCGATCGCGTCAAACTTCTCAAGGGTAAATCCAAGCGGGTTGATGAGTTGGTGGCAACCATTGCATCCGTCCGGTTTTGTCTGCTGCTGAACTCTCTCCCGCGTTGTCAATGTGGGCTGGAGCGAGGCGGCAACCGGCGCAACCGCGACCGGAGGCGGAGCCAAAATGCGCCCCATCATATTCCGCGCGATCAATACGCCCCGGTGGATGGGCGATGATCCCTCGTTATAAGCAAACTTTGCGAGCAAATAGGGGTGAGTGAGCACTCCCGCCCGATCGGTCGCAACCACCTTTTGGAAGCCCGCATTTGGATCAAGCGAGCCGCCGTAGAGCTTGCTCAATCGGCCGTTGTAGAACGCGTTCTTGCTCGTCATCAGCTTGGTGAACGATCCGTCTTGCGCCCAGATCGCGTCCTTCAAGTACAAATCGAGCGACGTGCGAAGGTCATTCACTGTCGCCTGATCGAACTGAGGAAATGCCTTTGCATTCTTTACGATATCCGGAATCTCGTCGACCTTAAGCCAGCTCATCATGAACTCGCGCAGTTTGGTATAGGTTCTGGCATCGTTCGCGAGCCGCTGGATGTGCGCCCGCTTCCCTTCCGCCGAGTTCAATTCGCCCTTCGCTGCGGCTTGGAGGAGCGGCACATCGGGAATCGTGTCCCACAGCCCAAAGCTCAGTTCAGAAGCCGTCTGAAAAGGATCCTTTCGGCTTCCGATTTCTCGGTACAGGAACCGGGGCGACTTGAGACCCAGAACGATAATCTTCTTGAGCGCTAACTCGGGGTTCGTCGTCGAGGCAAATGGCTTTTCGAGATAAAGTTGCTCCTGCTCAGGTGTGAGCGGTTGCCGAAAAGCCTTCGTCAGGAACAGCTTCGCGCCTTCTTTAAATTTCGCGAGACGGTTCGCGTCCGTGGGCTTTGTACCACTCAGCTTATCGATGTTCTGCACGACGAAATCGGAAGCCTCAAGCGCCGCCCGAGTGGTCGCTTCGTCCCACTCCTTAGAAACTGCATTTCCGCGGTCGTAGCCGATGCTCCGATCGTCGGCAGGAAGCGACGTCCCGCAAACGTAAGTGTTCTGGTTCCAAGCCTGACTGAAAAATTGCGGAGGAATGATCTCGGCCGCCATCTTAGGTCGCTTCCAGAGCAACTTGACGTAAGCTGAGGCTGGAGGAATCTTTTTCTTCTTCTCCTCGTCATTCACGCCGGTCGTTTGCTTCGTGAACTCCAAATAGAACGGATAATTCCGACCCGCCAAAAGGAACGCCGTGCCCCGAAACTCCGTCTCATTGGAACTCCGCACACGGTTATCCACCACCGGCTTATCTTGGTTCAGGTGAAAAATTGCGTTCTGATTGGACTGAACGATGAACTCGTACTCGCCCGTCTCTGGAGCGATGATCGAGCCCGTCCAAACGACCGAAAAGTTCCAGAGATCAAACGCCGCCTCGCTTGGCCCTTTGGTGCCGAAGTCAAAGTTGATGCTCTCGTCTTTCCGCTGGATCAAGCGGTTTTTGTCGTCCCAGGGGCGCTGCTTGTAGTAGTTGCCGGTCACTCCTCCCGGTTCGCCGCTCATCGCCTGATGTTCGGGACCAATCAGGTCGGCCAAGGCGTTGCGAAACTGCTTAACGGTGAGCCGCTGAAGCGTCACGCGGGGAGGTCGCACCCTCTCTTGCGCGATCGGCGAGTAAAACGCGTCGTACATGTACTTGGCGATTTCATTCGCCTGCACCGGAGGAGTTTTGCCTCCCGGAGGCATCGACTTCGCAATGTACGCGCCGAGATCCGCCGCCGTTTTGTTGCCGGTTAATGGCTTGGGATACCCACCACCTCCAATGCCACCCGCCCCGTGGCACGAGGCGCAGTTTTTGGCAAACAGCGCTTCGCCCGAACCGGCTCCCTTGGCACCGCCAACTGGCGACTGGAGGGCCACCAAAAGTGGCAGCGACGACATCGTCGCTAACAGCAGATGAACCTTTTTCACGCCTAACCTATGTTACAACGGAAATTCTGAGCTTGACCGATAAATCAGCACAAACTCAGATTCAAACTACTCGCCCCAGGCGGTCGTGCAAAGGTGGCGAACCTTTCCGTTTTCGAATCGGTGCAACTTGGTCTCGACACCCCACGGATCCTCAAACGTATACAGAAACTCACGCTTCCCGTCGCCATCGTAGTCTCCCACGCCATAGGATCGACCGCTGAACGGACCGCGCATATAGCCCCACGTGCCGTTGAACTCAAGCGTCTTGTTCACCGCTTTGCCTCCCGCCATGTACCGAAGCACGATGGCCGTAAAGCCCTTTGACTTGGGGGTGTTTGGGTTCGAAGTGATTACCATCAAGGCCTCGCGGCGACCATCGCCATCCAAATCCATGACGTAACCCGAAACGACCAACTTGGTGGAAACTCGCTTTCGAGACTTGGCATAGTCCGATGCAATCTTTTGGTACTCGGCGTTCGAAGATTCGATCTTTGTCGCCGGGAAGAAACTCGGATTCCCCGAAACGTACAGTTTGGTCTCATCCTCTGTTCCGTCGCCCTTGAGGCGAACAGACTCCATTGGAGGTCCTTCGTCATACTCAACTTCCGCATCCAAATCGGGGATCGCCCCATTCTTCCAACCCTTGAGGGTCAGCTTTTTCCCGTTGAGGTTCTTCTGAGGAGTTCTCCAGCCCGACCCGTTTTTCTCGGCAACTACCGTTGCTCCCGCAACGATGACCGTGGGATCCGCCAGAACGACGCTTAGTACTGCGGCAGTTAGCATAGGCAGTAGTCTAGCTTAATCCCACCAGAAATACCACACATTCGCGCCCATCAGCGAGCGCGCCAATGCCTCCACCGAAGCCACGCCCTCGCTCACCACCGCCGGACAGAGCGAATACATCTGAATCGCAAGGTCAATCGCCACTTCGGGGTCGTTCACGGGCTGATCTAGCCAGAACTCGATGAAATTGGAACCCACCACCGCCGGAGTCGCGCCGTGCTCCTCGAACCATAGCTTGCAGAATGCCAAATACTCGTGATCGGCAGGTACCGATGCCCAGTTTCCAAATCGCAAATATCCCGGAACGCGCCACGGCTCGGTGGTGGGAACCACTCCGAGGTGTGCAGTCGGCTGGCCATGCGTGAGCGAGCAAAACACCTTGAGTGGCTCGCCGTCCGCAATGACCGAATCGTTTGGCGGCCGAAACTCAGACAGGTGCTGATACACATCCGACGCACGAACCTTATTTCGAACCGCATCAAAATCGCGCGCTCCAATCGGATCAATCACCGATTCTGGCTTATGGGCATCCAGGAATTGCCCATGCGACTCCACATCCACAAACACAACCAGGCTCCCTTGAACCTTCGATCGCAGACCCAACCATTGCGCCTGAGCTTGCTTCGCGGGATATTCCTTCACCGGAACTTCGCCGCCGTTGAGCGGGACATACAAAACCTTTGGCGTCGCCGTGGGAACGGACGCCTGGACCACTGCCGCGGGGGCAGGTTCCAGCTTGGGTGCCGTGATCGTCGCGACAGGTTGAGGCGCCGCTTTTACGTCCTTTTTGCCCGACAACCACTTAAACATCGTGTCGCAAGAATATCACGATCTGCGGCTTTTGACAATCTGTTAGACTCGCTTGAATCCATCCGCGACCATCCAGCCGCAGACCCCACCGAGATAAGCCAAATTTCCACCCCAAACCAACGTCTGCATTGGGGCAAAGTTGGTTTGTGATCCCGCGCACGCCGCAGTGAGAGCAAGCACCACGACCCCAATTCCCGCGACAAACCTCAGGTGAGATCGGTTAAACGACCGTTGCGCCGCCGAGATTCCGGCGTAAAGAGCAACGGCGGCCCAAAAGTTCACAACCGCGACCGTCGTAAGCGCGATCATCGGCGACGAAACGCGCCCCAGCGAGTTCGTCGAGGACATTGAAAACCGGTCAATAAAGCTCCCTGAGCAAAGCACGGCCCCCATCGAAACCCCGCCGAGGAACAGCATCACGGCAAGGCCAAGGGTCCAGGTGCTAATGAGACCAAATGACGGCACCAACGGATTCTCCTTCGCCACGATCACGTAGAGCATCGTCGAGACCAAGAGCAATCCACCCACAATCGCGCTGATGACCCCCCGATCGTCTCGGGCGCTCGCCTTCCCGTCCGGATTCTTTGCCCGAATAAGTTCCTCGTGGCGCTGATGATATATCGGATTCCGAGGATCCATCTGCGCCGCATAGGCGTAAAGTTTCGCGGCCTCATCGAGTTGCCCCTTCGCCCGAGCAAGGTCGCCCAAAACTGCATACGGGATCGGTTGCCGGCTATCGCGGCTGAGGATCGCCCTAGCAAGTTTTTCGGACTCGACGAACTGCCCGCGAGTAAAGATCAAGGTCAGCCTTGTGACGTCAGCCGCGACCGTCGTAACCTTTGAGCTCGATCCCGAGGCCTGAGGCTTGGGCTGAGGTTGCGGTTTTGCCTGAGTTTGGGTTTGGGCCGTCGATGGCCTTGAAGCGGTTGCCGCGCGACGACGCTCCCCATCCGAAACGGAATCGTAATGCTTGCGGCGGTCAGGGTCACCCAGCACTTCATAGGCTTGGGTTACCCGCAAAAACGTCTCGGCGGACTCTTTCGAAGGGTTCCGATCCGGATGGTGAGCCATGACGAGCTTGCGGTACGAAGATTTAATCTCCGCCGCCGTCGCGTTCTTAGCGACCCCCAAAACTCGATAATGATCCTGCGCCATCGAATCAGTGCATCTTTATTGTTGGCAAGTTTCGCGCCACATCACATCTGTTGAGTGAACTGCTTGCCGTAGCTTGAATAGAAGTTGATGATGATGTACGCGATGTAAGCGGCGACCATCAAGAACACCAACACACCTACCACGTAACCAAGCTGTACCGACCGCGTTTTCGCCTCGTCGTGGTAGTAGTCGGCCATTTTGTTCAGCATATGGTCGATGTTTCCCGTCTTTTCGCCAGTGCTGAGCATGTCAATCACGATCGGCGAAAGAGCCCCTGTCGACTTCAGCGTCTCGGTCACCCCGGCCCCGCTCTCCAGAACTCTCCCCGCCGGATAAAGCCGCGCGCGAAGGAACTCGTTGCCGCACGAGTCCGCTGCCAAAGGAATGATCTTCGGAATCGAAACTCCGGCCTGGTACATCGCCCCGAAGGCCCGCCCGAACTTCGCCATCGCCATTTGTCGGATCGTGCCGCCGATGAATGGAAGGTGAGATGTAAACATATCCCACACGTACTTCACGCGGAAGTTCGCAAGACCCACCCGAAGGAACAAGAAAATCCCAATCAGGATCGGCCCCAAGATATACCAAGTCGTAATTTTTGTCAGTGGCGACTCAAGCTGTTGGGCGCTCTTGTTCACCATCCCGATGATGAAATTCGCGCCAATGATGATGAAAATCGAAGCGAAAATTAGAATCTTGGGATAGATCGTCACCCGGCGATACAGGTTCCGAATCTCGATCTCATCATCGGTGTACTTCGCGGCGGTTGATAACGCGTCATCCAGGAAGCCACCCTCCTCGCCAACGCGAACGATGCTGAGCATGACCGGACTAAACACCTCCGGATATCGTTGCATCGCCATCGAAATTGGTCGCCCCGCCTCGACGTGACCCCGCATCTCCCGGATCACCCTTTCAAGCCGAGGGTCGCGTGCCTGTTTGGCAAGAGTGTCCAACGACTGCACCATCGGCACGCCTGCCTTAAGCATCGTCGAAAGCTGGGTGAAGAAGAACGAAATCTTGCCCAGGCCAACCTTGCCAACCACGGGACCAATGACGCTCGTTGCCACGTAGCCTCGGGGTCCGGTCGGCGGACCACCCGCACGCGATGAATTCCCTTCGTAGCCCCCTTGCTCCGCCATCGGTGCATAGTCGTGCGAATTCTCGGTGTAAGTCGATCCGCTCGCATCTTGGAACTGACGCACTCCCGGAATCTGACCCTCTTCCGCGCGCGGAACCTCCTCCCTTACTGGAGCGACAGTCACCGCCGGGGCCAATGGGTCGCCCGCCGCCGCCGCGATTCCAATCGAGTGCACCTGCAAACCTTCACCAAGCAGCTTCTGCATTGCTGCATCAAGGCTCGAATCGTGCAATAGCCCTTGCTTCAGTGAGCCGTCGGGTTGAAGAGCCTGGTATTGATACGTGGGCATGATTGGTTTCCTAACATTATCGGCGCATTTTCGCTAGACACGATCGAACATCGACATCATGTTCTTGAAGTACATCAAGTAGAGCATCAACACCATCAGGGCGGTAAAGATGCCCATCACAACCGTCGTAACTCCTGCTACGTACAGGCGGGTCTTGTTTGTGGCAAATTCAAAATTGCTCGCTTCGGCGCTCATTACCGAACTCATTGCCGCCGTGGGGTTTCCGGTCAGCTCACCATTCTGGAGGATGTCTACGTACTGCGGCTCAAATAGCCCCGTTCGCGCCATCACGATATGGAGCGGATCGGATTCCGTGTGTTTGGAAAGGCGATCAAGAGCGCGTTTGCGTAGCGCGAGGTTCGGAATCGATTCGAGTGCAGTTTGGATTGCCCGGTACGGAGCGACCCCGGCCTGAAGCATCGCGTTCATGGTCCATCCCACCCGCATCACCGCCTCCGACATCGCCCTCCCCCGAGCGATCGGGTTGTTATATCCAACCGTGTGCCGAAACATCGCCATCGCCGGCCGGTACAGCAGCCAAACAACGCCCAGAAAGACCAGCGCCAAGAGAAGTCCAACCCAAAACATTCCCTGCGCCTTCCACAGTTCCTGACCAAGAGTGCCGACCTGCGGCAGTTTCCCATCCGCATCGAATTGCCGAACGATCGTCTTGTGCGAAGCAGTCTGGACCGCGATTCCCCCCACTCCGCACCAGATCAGAGCCGCCGACATGAAGAAGAAATACCAAAGCGGAACCCGAAATGCACGGCTCTTTTCGACCGCAGTTGCGAGGAGATCGAGCGCATCGGGCAGGGTTCCGCTCGCCTCTGCCGCCTTGATCGTCGCGACCGCATCCAAAGTGAACGTCTTCGGACGCCTTGCCATCGCTTCCGAGAGCGCCATTCCCCCGGCGACTTCCTTCTCCATATCCTCGAACGATGCCTTCGCTCGCCCGGAATAGCGCGCCGTAGAGTGACTGATCATCTGCGCCGAGCTGAAGCCGCTCCGAAGAAATGACGCCCATTGTGTATACAGCAATTGCGACTGCTTTGAGGTCAAGACGGGGGAGAAAACAGCAGAAGCCGCCGACGGCTGCGCAACCGGAGCGGGGCGCGATTGGGCAACGGGCCGCTCAATCGGTCGAGCCACCGGCTTCGGAGCCGCGTTTGGAGTGAGGGGCTTCCCTTCGAGGCTCCTCAGCGTCAGATTCTGGCGCGCCAAGATCGTCTGCAGTTCTTGCGCCGAAGCCGCCTGCAACGTGCCCGAGACGACTTTCCCGGTGGGGTCGGTGGCCTCGAAACGCATGAACGGCATTCTGCAGTTAAGGACGAGTTTCGCTGAGGAGTTGGTTCGGGTAAACCCGACCGATGCTGAAATCTCTCAACGGCGGAGCCATTCACGTTTCGATTCCCTCTCTCGATCGTGGTCTCGAGCTGTGCAAGCTTGGCAACTTCGATGCAATCTCGATGAATCCCGGCTGGGTTGAAGCAAGCTCGCCTGAAGCAGTGAACGGGAAGCTCTCGGCGGCGGGTACCAAACCCGGCGCATGGGGAGTGAGCTTCAATTGGCGCGGGTCAGTGGAAGAGCATCTTGCAGGGCTCGAAAAGTTCCGGGCTCAAGCCGAGCTAATGGCGAAAGTTGGCGCAAAAGATTGCGCCACTTGGATTCTCCCCGGCTCCAACGAGATGAACTTTGAAGCGTTTTCCGAGTTCCATATCGAACGCCTCGCTCCCGTCGCCGCAATCTTGCGCGACAACGGAATGTCGTTTGGAATGGAGTTCATCGGCCCCAAAACGCTCCGCGATTCGTTCCGATTCCCGTGGATTTACACCATGAACGAAATGCTCCGGTTCGGTTCCGAAATCGGTCCGAACGTCGGCATCTTGCTCGATCTTTGGCACCTGCACACCTCAGGCGGAACTCCCGACCAAATCAGCAAAATCGATCCCAAGCGGATTTCCTTGGTTCACATCAACGACGCCCCCATCGGAGTGAGCGTCGACGAAATGCTGGACAACAAGCGCGCCCTTCCCGGCTCAACCGGCGTTTTGCCGCTCAAAGAGTTCATGCAAGCCCTCCAAGACATCAGCTACCAAGGCACCATCGAGGCCGAGCCGTTTGACGAGACGCTCAAAGACCTCGCCTCTGACGAGGACAGGGTTCAAAAAACCGCCGAGGCGATGTCCCACGCATTCGGTCTAAACTAAGCCCGTGGCAAAGTTTGGGCGATTGTGGGGGCTGATGTTTCTGCAGTACGCCATCTGGGGGGCTTGGTCGCCGGTAGCACAAACCTATCTCCAAGCTCCCGCACCCATCGGCCTGGGTGCCAGTGGAACGCAAGTTGGCTTACTCTTCTTTCTGCTCCCATTCGCGACAATCTTGATGCCGCCGCTGTTTGGCAACCTCGCGGATCGCTACTTCCGCACGGATCGCCTCCTCGCCATCCTGCACCTACTCTCGGCGCTCGCGCTATTCATGGTCGCTCGCCAATCGAGCTTCAAAGCCGCGCTCGCTTGGATGGCGATCCACGCCCTCCTGTACGCCCCAACCCTCGGCCTGAGTAACTCGCTCGTGTTCTCGCACCTTGAGGACCCAAAGCGTCACTTCACTCCCATCCGGCTCGCTGGCACCATCGGCTGGGGTCTTTCCGGAGTCGGGCTAACCATCTGGCGAAGTCAGTTCAATGCACCTGCCGGCGACCTCTTCCTACTCGCTTCAATCCTCAGCGTCGTCCAAGGAGTGATGTGCTTCTTGCTCCCCAAGACGCCGCCCGCGCACCAATTCGAAGGCCGTTTCGCCTTCGGCAAAGCTCTTAAACTCCTCAAGCAGCCCAACTTCATGTTCCTCACCATTGTCGGGCTGGTGGCCTCAAGCCAGTGGGACTTCTACTACCAATTCACCGGAGGCTTCCTCAGCGCGCCGCGTTTTGAGTCCCTAAAGGCAGCCCTCCCCGAGAGCTACCACGACATCGGCTTTGCTGGCCTCGGAATCCCGGTCTCCAAACTCCCCGCCATCATCGGCATCGGTCAAGTCAGCGAGCTGGTCGTCATGCTTATCTTTCCGTTCTTGATCAGCCGAATCGGCATCAAGTGGATTCTCACCATCGGACTATTCGCCTGGCCAATGCGATATGCCCTTTTCATGCTCTTCCCTTCATCCAACGTCGCACTGCTTGGGCTGGCGATGCACGGCCTCTGCATCGCGTGCTTCATCATCGCCGGGTTCATTTACGCCGAGCAAATCGCTCCGCCCGACGTTCGTGCATCCGCCCAGGCCCTCATGTTCCTCACCTTCCAAGGCATCGGGCGCGGAGTAGGCGCGCTGTTCGCTGGCTACGTCCAATCGAGCAACGTCACCCCTCTTCCCGGCAGAATCACGATTCCCGGCGGCTCGGAGATCGAGAGGCTTGTCGATTGGCAGTCGATCTTTGCGATTCCAACCGGAGTCGGACTCGCGTGCGCGCTCATTTTCCCATTCGTTTTCAGAACAAAAAACGAAACGAACTAGTATCTTTGCCGGATACGTCCTAAACTAGCGAGAGTCCTCCATGTTTTCCGCGATTGTATTTGCCATTACCGCCGCCCAATCGAACGTAACGATTGAAATCCCCCTCATGCGGATGTACAACGCGGCCCCAATCCTGAGCAAAGCCTTCGGACAAAGAGTCGAAATCGCGACGCCCCTCCTGAACGATACAATCTGCGCACGGATTAGTAACGTCACTCCAAAAGAGGCGATGGAAAAAATCGCCGAGACGATGAATGTGACCTGGGAGCAAAAGCCTGGGTACCTGATGCTGGTGCAAAGCCCCGATCAAAAGCTTGCTGAGCGCAGATACTCGGAGACCGCGGCAATGGAGCAGGCAGCCAAGGCGCTCGGCAAAACCCGAGATCAAGTTGCCAAGTTCAAGCCGTTCACGACTCTGGACGCGGTCACGCTTAAGCGCGAGCTTGAGCAGCTTTCTCAGACACGAGTTAAGCCGGACGACGAATTCGATGATGGATTTTGGCGTCGCCAAAACCAAGTTGACGAAAAGGGACCCATCTCTCGGTTTCTTCGCAGAATCGCAACCCGGATCACTCCGGCAATGCTCGCTGTCGCAACCAAAGATCGACCGCGTGTTGTGTATGCGACGACTCCAACCGCAACCCAGATCCAACTCCCTTTCCGAGTTGACGACCTTCTTGGTCAGCTCCAAGAAGAGCAAAACACTTGGGCCGATACGGCGAAAGGTAAGGAATTTGAGGGTCCCGAGACGGAAGGTGGCGGCCGGTTCGGCCTCGGGACCACAGCTTCGCATACGTCGCCTCTCGAATTGGCTGGCGTCAAAGTCATCTTGGCCATCTCTCTCGAAGAATCGGCCAACACTTACACGGGAATCGTAAAGCTGATCACCGGAAAAGGGGAACTCGCGGCCGAGAGTTCGATTCCATTTATGGGCTTCGACTATGAAGAATACATGGCCCGCTTGGATGAGCAAAAGAAAAAGCCAAAGCGAGAGTTCACTTTCACCGGGTTCGCGAAGACGTTCTACGATCTGTTCAAAGATGCAAAGCCTGTCATCGCAAGAAAACTTCCGGATGAAGTGCGACAGCGCTATCTTCGCCCCGAGGATCACGAACCCAACGAGGAGTTCAGCTATCAATACCTCAGCCAGCTTTACGAGAATAAAAACTTCGTGGTCCACAATTTCGGCGAATTTTTTCCCGAGATGATCCGGGCGAATGCAGACCTGGATCAAATGACAGGATCAATGGCAAGGATCGCCAAATCGGACACGTGGTACACGCTTTCTCCATTAGACAGACTGCAAGCTAGAAAGAATCAACTCGACCCCAAGACTCTTGGCCCCCTTGTTCGCAAAGCCGAGAAGTCCGATTGCGACTCGATTGAGGATCAAGCCGACTTTGCCATCAAACTCCCCCGCGATTCGCAGCTGGAATGGAAGTATCGACAGCGCATCGAAATTTTGCGACCCTACCAGCTGCCCGTCTACAACGACAAAAACAGTCTCCGAATTTGGGCGACCCTCAACCCCAATCAACGGTTAGCCCTCAAAAACAAAGCAAAAATCAAGATCGGCGAGCTCGACCAGCGCACCCAAGCCGAGCTATATTGGTCGATCTTCAATGAGTCCTGGAACAGGTTCCAAGTTGACTACGAAGCCTTCCAGACCAAGGATGGTTACATGACCGACGGATACGAGGAGTTCCAACAGAAAGCGTACGGCATCTGGCGTGAACCCACCGAAGCCAGCCCCAATGGCCTCACCGCCGGCCAGATAATGAAAGGAAGCGACGAAACGTCGCAGATGGTCTTAGCGGGCGCCGACGAAAAATCCCGGTACGCCAGCCCGCGGGTGATTGATCTCACTCAGGCCGGACAAACCGCCTTCATGAAGAAGAACCCCAAGAAGTACCCGTGGGCAAACTCAGAATGGGAAAGATATAACGAGAACGAGCTCAGAATCATTTCTCAACGCACCATTTCCATCTCCGTTGAAGTACGACCAAAGCTCCTCAAGGACTATCATCTCACCGAAATGCATGTGCTTGACCCCAAGGTCTACACCATGGCAACTCTTCCTCCCGAGCTCAAAAAGAAGTTTGACGAGGGATACAAACAAGCCCAAGAGAACGACAAACACTATCCCGAGAACGGCTTCCAACGCGGAAATGTCCCCCCGCCACCGCCAATTTAGTTAGCAGGGCGTTGGGGCGGAGCATCAAGGATTGTTGACTGCTGAAGGGTCATCACCCAATTCTTTCTGTCCTTCATCCAAGTCGCCGAAACTCGCACGTTTATCTTGAACTCCTTCTCGTTGCGAACAAAAATGTACGTCTGCTTGAACGTTGCCGACGTCAAGTCCTTCCGAGGGTAGCCAATTTTCCAATCAGTCAGCACCACTTTGCTCGCCACAAATCGCTTCTCGACGGGCAAATCGAATGACTTCAAGATCGCTGCCTTATCCTCGACCATCCCGCGCGGGGAAACCTCGAGGTAACTCGGATGAAAGAAGTCGGCCATGCGCTTGATGTCGTAGGTCCGAACCGCTTCAACGTACTCCTCTGTGAGCTTTATGAACACTTGGTCTTGAGCGGTGGCTTGAACGGCAATGGCGAACGCGAATGCTGGAATCACGATTCAATTGTCGCTCGGTGAAGCCGATTAGGGCTTGTACAAGACTGCCGAATTCAGCCTATTCGCTTCTTCGTCTCTCTTCGCAAATGCGATTGGTCATAAAAGCCCAAAGCCGCCGCCGATTCGCCCGTTTTAAAATAGCGCTCTATCCGGAGCCGGTTTCGGGCTTCGAAAATCCGCTCCCCATAGTGAGCCTTATACTCATGAAGCAGGCGGCTCGGCGAAATTGACGCAAACTCCGCGAATTGATCAATCGACCAATTCGTCGTAGGGTCCTCGTTCAGCAACTCGTGAACCCTCTTCAGCCACCTCGGCGGATTCGTTTTTCGCGCCGCCGGAAGGTCCTGAATCAGGCAGTCTAAAGCGAGCCCATCCAGTTGCCCTTCGGCGTCAAGCTTCATCATCTTCCGAAGAACCAGTCCGTTGGAGATCAACCGTTCAGTTTCGGCGGTCCGGAAGATCCGTAAACCCGTCCCCATACTGCGATTCGTCACAATACGGTGGCACTTCTCGAACGGAGCCAGCCTCAAGAACGCATTCGATCCAAATCTCCGCGTCTCTCCCGAAGGCCGATCAACCCGCCATGAGCCATCTTGAATGAGCCACGACTGAAAGTCGGGGCAATCCGAGCGGCGGTGCTCATGTCCAGGCTCAAATCCCGCCGTCACAAACTGGCCGTAATTGCCCTCGACAACATTCAGAATCTCTCGGTTCATGGCGAATGCCAATCTGTACGTTGAATTATCGAACTTGGGTGCCTTCTGGGGCTTCTTTATCGGGCTGAAGCAAAATTGCGCCGCCGTTTTCGTCGGTCGCCGCAAGCAACATGCCCTGGCTCTCGGTTCCCCTCAGCTTTGCGGGCTTTAGGTTGTAAACCACGACCACCTGCCGACCGATGAGGTCTTCCGGAGTGTAGTTAGCACGAATTCCCGCCACAATCTGGCGCTTCTCGTCGCCAATGTGAACCTGTAGCTTCAACAGCTTGTCGCTGCCCTCTAGCGGTTCGGCCTCAAACACTCGGCCAACGCGCAGTTGAACCTTGGCAAAGTCGTCGATGGTGATGATTCCTGGGGTTGTTTCTTCCACTTTTTTCGTCTCTTTCGGTTGAACGGGTTCGGGTGCCGGAGCGGGTTTAGGCACTTTAGCAAGGTCAATTCTCGGAAAAATTGGCGACGGCTCGTTGACGGCGGTTCCCGCTGGCAACGCGCTTGCATCGCCAATCGAATCCCACGTCACGGTCGGAGCGATTCCCAATTGCCGAGCGACTTCGTCGGCGACAGTTGGCATGAACAGCCTCAACAGTCCCTCCGCCGCCTGAACGCACAGCAACATGCCCCGCAAAACTCCGCCTAGGGCCGGATCGCTGGCCTTTGCAAGCGCCCAAGGTGCCCGGGTATCGATGTACTTGTTCACAAACCGGATGATTTCAATTCCCGCGCTCGTCGCTCTCTCAAGCCGGAAGCCCTGCATCGCCGATTCGAAGCTCCCTTTACAACGATCAATCGCCTCGAGCACTTCCGGCTCGATCGACGCATCCGGAACGATTCCCCCGACGAACTTGTGAGTCATCGCCAAAGAGCGATTGAGCGCATTCCCCAGGTCGTTGGCAAGGTCGCTGTTGTATCGCTTATGAAAATCTTCGTACGTGAAGGTCGAGTCGTTCTCATAACCCATCGTCGCCGTGATGTAGTACCGAACCACATCCACCGCCACCTCGGCCGAGCATCCCGCCAACGCTGATGTTTCTGCGGCAAGCTCCAAAGGCCGCACAACGTTCCCCTTCGACTTCGAGATCTTCTCCGTTCCCAGCAAAATCCAAGCGTGAGCGATCACGTGCTTCGGTAGCGGCAAATCAGCCCCCATCAACATTGCGGGCCAAAGGGTCGCATGGAATCGGGTGAGAATATCCTTCCCAAGCCACTGTGCCAGGGCCGGCCACTTCTCCTCCCAGCCCCGATTCGGCCAACCCGTCGCCGTAATGTAGTTAATCAAAGCGTCAAACCACACGTAGATGACCTGCGAATCATCCCCCGGAACCGGGATTCCCCATCCGTTGTTCTTCCGCGAAACGCACTGATCCATAAGCCCCGACTTAATGAAGCTCACGACCTCGTTCTTGCGGGTCTCCGGAATGATGAATTCAGGATTCGCCTCGATGTGGGCAAGCAAACGATCGCCAAAGGCCGAGAGCTTGAAGAAGTAATTCTCCTCACTTACCCACCGAACTTCGTTACCATCGGGGCTCTTTCCGTCCACCAAGTCCGATTCCTTGAAGTAAGTTTCGGTGGACACGTCGTACCACCCCTCATAGGTCGCGGTGTAGATGTAGCCGTTCTCTTGGAGCTTGGCAAACAGCGCCTGCGAAGCCGCCCGGTGCTCGTCCAGCGAAGTTCGCACGAACTTGTCGAACTTCATATTCATACCGTCGAAGATTTCGATGAACCGCTGCGCAATTTCGGCGGTGAACTCATGCGCATCTCGCCCCTGAGCCTCCGCCGCCTCCTTGATCTTCAAGCCATTCTCGTCCGTACCCGCCACCGAAAAAACATCTTCGCCACGCATCCGCAGGTACCGCGCGGTGACATCACCCGAAAGCGTGGTGAGGATGTTCCCAATGTGCGGAGTGCTGTTGACGTACGGAATCGCCGTCACAATCGTGGTCTTAGGCATGAAACTTCAGTTTACCGGGCAGGTCCCGCTCACCCGGTACACTGATAGGTTCAAATGGACTTCAAATCGACTCTGCATCTCCCTGATCCTGAAGCGACGATCCCGATGAAGGCGAACCTGCCTTCGCTTGAGCCGTCGATTCAGAAGATTTGGGACGATCAGTCGATTTATCACGCCCTTCAAGAAGCCCGCAAGGACTGCCCGGCCTACGTGCTCCACGACGGACCGCCGTACACCAACTCGCCCATCCATATCGGCACCGCGATGAACAAGATCCTCAAGGATTTTGTTCTTAAGAGTCGACAGATGATGGGCTTCCGAACCCCTTACGTGCCCGGCTTCGACAACCATGGCCTGCCCATCGAGCAAGCCGTGATGAAGAAGTTCGCCGAAAAGAAGATCACCCCTTCTATCCCTGAATTGAGGCAAGCCTGCCGAGAGCACGCCGCCGAATACCTCGGCATCCAGCGCGACCAATTCAAGCGACTCGGAATCTTTGGCCTATGGGAAAAGCCGTACACGACCATGGATTTCCGCTTCGAAGCCGAGATCGTGCGCGTATTTAAGCGGCTCGTCGAGGGCGGATACGTCTACAAAGGTCTCCGACCGACTCTCTGGAGCCCCACCAGCCGCACCGCGCTCGCCGACACTGAGATCGAGTACCACGATCACGTCAGCAAAGCCATCTACGTCCGCTTTCCGCTGCTGAGCGACCCTAACCAAGAGTTCGCCGGGATCGAAAACGTTTACACCGTCATCTGGACCACCACCCCGTGGACTATTCCCGCCAACCTCGCCTGCGCCTTTCACCCCGAGTTTAACTACGCAGTGGTGAAGGTCGGCGGCGACCATTACGTCCTCCTAGAAGACCTCGTCTCCAAGGTCGCCGAAAAGGTCGGCTGGACAGGATACGAAGTCGTCAAAACTCTTGAGGGCATCAACCTGAACCAAGTCGAGTTCAAGCACCCGATCTTCGACCGCCCCAGCGTCGCCGTCATGGCCGAGTACGTCACTACCGAAGACGGAACCGGCGTCGTTCACACCGCCCCAAGCCACGGCCGAGATGACTTTTACACAGGACTCAAGTACAACCTCGGCGTCCCCAATACCGTCGATGAGCGCGGAGTTCTCACCCACGAAGCCGGAGAATTCGAGGGCGTCTTCTACAAGAACTGCGACACCGTCGTGGTCGATCGACTCCAAGAGATCGGCGCGCTCCTCAACGTCAGCGACTACCACCACAGCTACCCCTACGCCGAGCGCGACGGCCAACCCGTCATCTTCCGCGCCACCGAACAGTGGTTCGTCGGCCTTGAGCACGACGGCCTCCGGGGCCGAATGCTCGATAGCATCAACGGCGTCAAGTGGGTTCCCAGCCAAGGTCAGAGCCGTATCGAGGCAATGATCCGAAACCGCCCCGATTGGTGCATCTCGCGCCAACGCCCTTGGGGTGTCGGCATCCCCGTGTTCTACGGGCGAAAATCCCGAGTTCCCGTCCTTGATCCCGTCGCCATCGAGGCCGTTGCCAACCTCGTCGAGGCCGAAGGCTCCGACGCATGGTTTATCAAAGATGCCTCCGATATCCTCCCCGCCGGCTACACCCACCCCGAAACCGGCGAGACCGAGTTTGACAAAGAGACCGACGTTCTCGATGTCTGGTTCGACTCCGGCTCGACATCGCTCGCCGTACTGGAAGGCAACGTCTATCCCGAATGGAAGGAAAATTGGCCCGCGGATCTCTACCTTGAGGGTTCCGACCAGCACCGCGGTTGGTTCAACTCGTCGCTCATCCTTGGTCAAGCCACCCGCGACGGTGCGCCTTACAAAGCGGTTCTCACCCACGGCTTCGTCACCGATGGCGAGGGTCGAAAGATGTCCAAGCGCCTCGGTAACGTGATTGACCCCGTCAAAGCGTGCGCCGATTACGGCGCGGACGTGGTTCGCTACTGGGTCGCAGGGACGGATTATGCCAACGACGTTCCGTGCAGTGATCCGATCCTCAAGCAGTTTGGCGAGAGCTACCGCAACATCCGAAACGCGCTGAGGTTCCTCATCGGCAACTTGAAGGGCTACACGCCGGGTGCGCCCGAGGCGATCCTGCCCCTCGATCGATGGTTCATGGAGCAGGCCGACCTCCTCGTCGCCGACTGCGTCGACGCCTACGAGCGATTCGACTTCGGAACGGTGATGTCCAGCGTTCACAATTTCTGCCGCCAACAGCTCTCGGCGTTCTACGCCGACGCGATCAAGGACCGCATGTACTGCGATGCCGAAGACTCCGCGTCGCGAAGATCGGGACAGTTTGCCTGCCACGAAGTCGCAAAGGAACTGATCAAGCTCGTCGCCCCGATCCTCGTCCATACCGCCGAAGAGAGCTGGGTCAAGATGCACGAAACCCTCGGCATCAAGGCAAGCTCGCTGTTCTTCGAGACGTTTGACGCGGACGAAATCGAAGATATCGAAGGGAGCGATCTGCAATGCCAGTTCGCGGCCGTCATCGCGACGAAGCAGCTTGTCAACGGCGCGTTCGAGCCGTTCAAGGGCACCGACGGCATTAAGAACTCTCAGGATGTTGTCGCCAAGATCACCGTCGACGCGACCGAAAAGGCGCTCCTTGAGTCCTTCACACTGGACGAACTTGCGAACTTCTTTAAGGTCAGTTGGGTTGAACTGAACGAAGGAGAACCAGCCGTGACATTCGAAAAGTCCCCCTACAACGAGTGCGTCCGCTCGCGGGTCCGACGTCCGGATGTCATCGAAGTTGAGGTGGACGGCGAAAAGGTCTTCCTCAGCGCCAGAGATCGGGCGGTGCTCGGACTTTGAAGTCGCGCCTTCCCCTTTTCTGGACCGTCGCAGTCGCGATGCTCATCATCGACCAGTCCATCAAGGCCTGGATCAGGAACACGCTCGTCGTCGGGCAGTATTGGGAAGGCGGCCCCTGGAAGGGCGTGTTTGAGTTCACGCTCAGCTACAACAAAGGCATCGCGTTCGGAATGATGCAGGGCTCCGCGCTCTTCATGGCCCCCGTCGCCATCGTCATCGCCGGATTCGCAACTTGGTCGATATACAAAAATCGGTACGAGAGCCGCTGGATGGCTTGGGCGATGGCCCTCCTCTGGTCGGGCGCCATCGGCAACCTGATCGACCGAGTCGCGAATCAGAAGAATGGCGTCACCGATATGTTCCTTTTGCGCCTCGCCAACCTCACTGGCGGTCGCCTGAACGACTTCCCCGTCTTCAATTGGGCCGACAGCTGCATCACGGTATCAATGATCATGCTCTTCCTCAGCTGGAGCAAGCCCGCCAAAGAAGAGCAGCCCGAGGCACTCCAAGGCGCCGAAGAAGCCGTCTGAACCAAAGTCCGCTACCCCTTTCCAAGGGGCAGGGGATTTAGGGGTTGGGGTTAAGTCGAGAAATTCGTTTGCACGCCCAAATCGCCAGCGGCACCATCAGTAACCCCGGAAGGTAGTTCGCGGTCGGCATCGCCTTGATGCCCAGCAGAGAGATTCCTATCGATAGGATCATCAGTCCGCCAACGGCGGTGAACTCATTGAGCAGTGCCTCGTCCTCTCGAAGCCACTTGAGCCGCGACGCCAACATCGTAATCGCACCCTGAAAAACCAACACCACGACCGCCGAGAACAGTACCCCTGCACCAAGCGAGGCGGCCAAAAAGAACCCCGCGACCCCGTCCAGCGTCGATTTCAGCCCCAAAAGCTCGGATCGCCCCTCAAGCCCATCTTGGATGCACCCGAGGATCGTCATTGGGCCGACACAAAACAAAATCGACGCCGTCAGCAGCCCCTCGCTGAACTTTCCTTTCGCTCCCACCGCTTCCTTCGCCCAAACCGAAAGCGACTCAAGTCCGGTTTGAATGCCGAGTAGAAGGCCAATGATTCCTCCGATCGCAATACACGCGGCGACAAGAATCAGATTCTTAGACGGCAAAAACATCTTGACTCCGAGCGCGAGATTCACCAGCCCGATCCCCGAAAGCGCGATATCCTGGGCGTTCGCAGGAAGCAACTGCCCGACCAACAGCCCCAGAGTCGAGCCCAGCACAACCGTCCCCGTGTTAATCAGCGTCCCTTTCATCTCAATACTAATCCCATGCGCTCCCACTGCATCTTCATGAACCCGACATTCTTTCCAACGGCAGTCACGTGAAAGCCCCTTTGATTCTTACCATCCCAAACAACATACGGAGCCTTTGCTTCTGCTCCGGGCTGAGAATCACCCTCGAAAATGTAGGTATCGTTATCCAAATTGACGTAAAGAACCTTCAGCACCACCGGTTCCTCGCCAGTTACATGCTTGACAAATTTGCTAACTCTGTCGGGCGGAAATGTGCTCGGGTTCGGTTCGTTGACTTCCTTAATTGCCTTCACGGTTAGCGAAAGCGCGATGCAAACGATCAGAACAAGAGCAAACCAAGCGAGCTTCATTCCAGTGTCCTCAATCCAAATTCTATCGGGCAACCATCCCCCAAAACCGCCGGAACTCACGCGATTCGCGCTCTCGCGAGCTTAGCCCGAACCACATCGCGCCGTAATTATCCTTGTAAAAGCGATGTATCAACTCGCGGTCTCGAGGTGGAGCTGGCTTCGAGCGCACCCTTACTATGATCTCAGATGAATCTTTCGCGATGTAATGAAGTGAAACTACGTCGCACTTTACTGCAAACTTGTCGCTGAGTGTCTTCTCAACGCTAGCCAGCGGAACTGTACTAGGATCGACCGGTTCTTCGCACTTCGGAGAAATCCAGATCACCAAGAACAGAAAAAACGCAAACAGGAGCGCTTGCATCGCGTTCTTTTCAGCGGAGCGCGCTCCGCCTTCGTTCATTCCACCGCCCTCGAGCCCAAAGAAGTCACGATCAGACCCCAAGCCGCATTCGCGGCCATCGCGACCGGATAGTTGAGCGCCTTCGGTAACGAATACATCGCAATCACCACCGGGCCGAAGTACATCCAGCACGTCACCAGCGTCGGGAAAAACCGCTTCCAAAACTCGCCTTGCGCCAACTTCTCGCGCACCGTCGACATCGAGTATCCGCAATCAATCAACAAAAACGTCAGCGTCGCAAGCGGCATCGAGAGCAGCGGCGAAAACACCAGCATGTCGAACAGAACCTTGAGAACCACCACCCCAAGCGTCAGCTTTGAACCCAAAATTGAGTCGAGCCAAGCGTACAAAAACTCCAAACATAGCCCAATCAGCGCGAAGTAGACGAGCTTTCCCGCAACCTCACCAAACGTGATCGGCCGAACGCGGCTCGTTGTCAGCACCTGCGCGATCTCGGGAACCACGATCGACACAAACCACACCGACAGAATCGGAAACCAAAGCCCATACCGCGCGCGCAACCCGTCAATAGTCGCCGGCAAATTGCTCCAAGAGGGCACCGTGTAGAACAACACCACGAACACCACAAAGCAAAACTGTATCAGCAAGATCGGTTTTCGCGCTGCCCGCATCGAGGCCAAACCGGGGGCCGCCAATGCCCGAATATCCGTCCTCGATCCCAAACTCACAAACTAATCTACCTTTTCCGGGTACACCTAACCTCCTTGAGCGCACCAAACGGAATCCACTTCGAACTCCTCGGCATCTGTCCGCATACGAAGGCGCGGCGGGGGCGGCTCCACACCCGCCACGGCATCGTCGAAACTCCGTTCTTTATGCCCGTCGGCACTCAAGGCACCGTCAAAACCGTCGGCAGCGAAGATATCGAAGCCCTCGGATTCCAACAAATCCTTTCGAACACCTACCACCTGTCCCTGAGACCCACCAGCGAACTCGTCGAGCGCTTCGGCGGCCTGCACAAGTTCATGTCTTGGAACGGAGCGATTCTCACCGATAGCGGCGGCTACCAAGTGATGTCCCTCAGCGACACCAACGTCGTCACCGACGAAGGCGTCACATTTAAGTCACACCTCGACGGCTCCAAGCACTTCCTCACCCCCGAGCGATCCATCGAGATTCAAGCCCAACTCGGCGTCGACATCAGCATGATGCTCGACGAATGCCCTCCTTACCCTTGCTCTCGAGACGAGGCCCACCAGGCGATGAAACGCACCCACGCGTGGGCCCACCGCAACCTCTCAGCTCGCCGCGAAGGACAAGCGATCTTCGGAATCGTTCAGGGAGGCGTTCACTTCGACATGCGCGCCGAAAGCGCCGCCTATATTTCCGATCTTCCGTTCGATGGCGTCGCCATCGGCGGAGTCAGCGTCGGTGAGCCCACGGAGATGCAGTATCCGGTCGTCGAACACACCGCGCCCCTCTTGCCGAGCGACAAAGCCCGCTACCTCATGGGTGTCGGTCACCCCAAAGACATCATTCACGCCGTCGCCTGCGGAGTCGATATGTTTGACTGTGTTCTTCCCACCCGAATGGCGCGCCACAACTGCCTCTACACCCTCAAGGGACGCATCAACGCGATGAATAAGCAATGGGCCGAATTCGACGGCCCGCACGATGAAGCCTCGGCGTTCAGCCGCTACTCGGCGGCGTATTTGCGGCACCTATTTAAAGCCAATGAACCGCTTGGGGCGCGCATCGCCACCCTCCACAACCTCGCGTTCTACGCGCGGCTAATGAATGAGATTCGGGACGCGATCACGAACGGAACCTGGCCCGAACTCGTCGAGCGATACGGGAACGCTTAGCTCGTAAAGACGCCCGCCACCCAGCCGTCTTCTTCGACATGCTCGATGTACGTGAGCGACTGCTTCTCGGCGGCCTTTTTCACATCCGCCCAGTTTTGGGTGATGATGCCGCTGACAATCCACCGCCCGCCCGGCTTGAGGGCGTATGCCGCATCCGGAGCGAGGTTGATCAGCGTCGCCGAGATGATATTGGACACCACGATGTCCCACTCCTTCTCAAGGCCGAGTTCCAAAACGTCGCCAACTGCGGAATCCACTTCAACCTCATTGAGCGCAAAATTCTCTTTCGCAACCTCAACCGAAATCGGGTCAATATCAATCGCCAGTACGCGACCCGCGCCGAGCATCTTGGCTCCCACTGCCAGGATGCCCGAGCCGCAACCGAGATCGAGAACTCCCAACCCGGGCGTCACATACTTTTCGAGGTACGCCAGGCAGTTCCGAGTCGTTGGGTGATCCCCGGTTCCAAATGCCTGACCGGGATCGAGAACGATCACGCGATCATTTGGCTGAGCGTCGAACTCCTCCCACGTCGGTCTTACAACGAAGTTCTCGCCGATCCGTCTCGGCTTAAAGAACTTCTTCCAGTCGTTCTCCCAGTCGACTTCCACTAGCGGCTCCGCCTCAATGCGTTGCACTCCAAGTGCCGTAAGGGCAGCCTTCAAACCGTCAATCTGCTCCTGAACGCCGTCAACGTCCACATAGCACCCCGTGATGCATTCGGCCTCCTCAAGGGTGTTCTCAATGCCAAAATTGCGAAACGTTTCCACGATCGGCGACCAATCGGCCGGTGCCGGGCTGCAGTGGGCTTTCACCAAAATCCAGTTCATTTTTTCTTTCCGAAGATCCCGCCGAGGATCGAGCCCTTACCCGCCGGAACCTTTTCGCCCCGCAACTCGGCGAATTCGCGAATCAGCTTCGCCTCGCCCTCGCTCACCTTATTAGGAATCACCACGTTCAATTCGACAATGAGGTCGCCGCGCTTGCCGCCATGGAGCGGCGGAAGCCCTTGCCCTTTGATGGTCACCCGTTGACCAGGTTGAGCACCCGAAGGAATCTCAAGATCAAGTTCCTCGTCGATTCCGTCGATCTTCATTTCATCGCCGAGGATCGCCTGCGCGACCGAGATATCGATGCCCGTCGCGACGTGCTGCCCGCGTCGCACAAATGGACCGTCTTCTTCGACGTGCAAAACAACGTACAAGTCGCCCGGACGTCCGCCACGGATTCCGTCGGATCCATGCCCCGCCATATGGATGGTCGAACCAGTTTCGACGCCCGCGGGAATGTTGAGCGAGACCGTGTCCGTCGATGGGCGGACACCTTGCCCAGAGCACTTACGGCAAGGATTCGAGATCGTGAATCCGCTTCCGCTACATTTTGGACAAGCCGTCTGAGTGCGAACCTGGCCAAGGAACGTCTGGCGAACCGCCGAGACGACTCCGCTTCCGCCGCATCCCGAGCATTGAGTTGGCTGGGCGCCCCCTTCGGCTCCGGTACCTCGGCAATCTGAGCACTCGCTGGCGCGGCGGACTTCAACATCCTTCTTGACGCCATGTAACACTTCGCGAAGCGTGACTGCGACATCCACGCGCAAATCATCGCCATCCACCGCCGGGGTCCGCCTTCGGCCCTGCTGAGCCCCCGCTCCGCCGAAGAACATATCGAAGAGGTCGCCGATTCCGCCCCCTCCGCCGCCAAAGAATGGATCCTGTGGAACACCGTCGGTGGTCCCAAACTGGTCAAACCGAGCCCGCTTTTCGGGATCGGACAACACCTCATATGCGCCCGAGACCTCTTTGAACTTTTCTTCAGATGTTGGATCGCCCTGATTGACGTCAGGATGATACTTACGCGCGAGCCTGCGATACGCAGACTTGATTTCGTCGGCACTGGCGGAACGAGAAACGCCCAGTACCTCGTACGGGTCTCTCTGTGCCATAACGGTTACTCCGCGTCTGGGTCTGCGTCGTCATCCAACGACGCCTCTTCCTCAGCGATGTCCGAAAGCGAAAGAGTGTCTTCTTCCGAAGCAGCAACCTCTTCCTCTTCCTCACCGTCTCCGGCAAGGTCAGCAAGGCTGATTTCGTCATCGGCAGCCAGCGATTCCGGATCGGCATCTTCAAGACCAACAGTCTCGATCAGCACGACTTCGTTCTCGTCCAGCGCAGGAAGGAGCATTCCGAACTCACCGGCAACCACGTCGTCGGTGAGGATGATGCTCTCGATTGCCTCGCCAACTGGCTCAGCAACTTGAGTAAAGCTTCTTGGTTCGATCTTGCCTGCTGCGATTTCGGCGAGAGCGATGGTGAGCGGGTGTCGCGATTCGACGTGAACGAGCGGCATTGCGCCCTCGCGGAGCTGCTTAGCTCGCTTTGCAGCCAGGTTCGAGAGCACAAACTTGCCCAGAGAGTATTCGTTGAGGATATCGGGAGATGGCAACATGGGACAAAGTTCGCGAAAATTCAATATACCCTACACCGACTCCCAAATGCTTGTGCCAACCGGATGCGGATTTTTGAGATCGATAAAGCGTAGAATGGGATCAGCAATGAGTGCAACTGCGGTCGCAACAGCAACGAAGATTCGTCTGAAGGTTCTCCGACAAGAAGGTGCCGGAAAGGAACAGCGATGGGACACGTTTGAAGTCCCGTACGTCGACAAGATCAACGTGATTTCGGCGTTGATGTTGGTTCAGCGAAAACCAACGACCGTGGAAGGCAAAGCCGTGTCCGCTCCTGCCTATGAGGCCGCCTGCCTTGAGGAAGTTTGCGGAAGCTGCACGATGAACATCAACGGCGGCATCCGACAGGCTTGCACCGCCCTCATCGAGGAAGTCGGCATCCTCAACGGCGACACCTACGAAGTAACCCTCGAGCCGATGAAAAAATTCCCTCTCGTTCGGGACCTCATCGTCGATCGCTCCAAGATGTTTGAAAACCTGAAGAAGGTTCGCGCTTGGGTTCCCATCGACGGTTCGTACGACCTCGGAATGGCGCAACCCCAAGACGACCACGTTCGCCAGCTTCGCTACGCACTTTCGCGATGCATGACCTGCGGATGCTGCATGGAAGCCTGCCCGCAGATCAACGAGCGGTCAAACTTTGTTGGTCCGGCCGCACTGGGCCAGGCACTGCTCTTCAGCACCCACCCAGTCGGAAAATCGCTGGATGGTCAGCGCTACGAGTTCCTCACCTCTGACGACGGCCTCAGCGGATGCGGTAATGCTCAAAACTGCGTCAAGGTCTGCCCCAAGCAAGTCCCGCTGACCCGCGCAATTGCACAGCTCAACCGAGACACCACCGTTTACAAAGTCAAGAAATGGCTCGGAATGTGAAGCTAAAGCTTCACTAAGTAAAGCTTCAAGGCCCTAGAGGTCCCGACTAATTCGCAGTTCGGGACCTGCAGTCTCTCGATATCACCCGAGTAGAGCGCGAGTCCGAACGCGGTAGTCCCCTGGAAGGCACGGCTGCTGCGAACTTTCTTCCGAAGTCCTTCAATCGCACCCAAACTTGCCTTTGAGAACTGCGATCCGGACTCAACCTGGAGGTAACAGTTCTGTCCTTCGAATTTCTTCGATAGTTGCATCGGCTGTTGAGACGGGAAGACGAACAAAGTCGAATCAAACCTATCTGTATCCAGCAGCGAAAGGCAATGTGAAAACTTGTATGGCGGGGCCCAGTTTTTTCGATTGTTCAGCCCCGCCGACTCAGTCTCAATCGCGAATACAGGCGCTTCTTTAGGCAATTTTCTCATAAGCGTTCGTACATCCTCAAGCCGATGACTCGCTTTAGTCCAACTTGAGGTGTATATTGCAGCGCGCCCAATCACCACTGCACTACAAGCCAAACCCACAAAGCGGGAAAACTTTGAATTTAGCTCAAAATTCAACCCAAAGACGGCAGTAAAAGCGAAGAGTGAAGGGAGGCGCGCATCAAAATTATCGACCGACAGAATGTGAAATGGCGCTGCCAAAAATATAAGGAGAATAGCCAATGGTGCAACGGCTGCTCTCTTGGTTGCGAACACCTGCTTACGTGCGACTAACCAACATATCATCGCACCGATAATGAAAGTTAAAGCGAGATCAATCGTCTGCATTGGGCCACGAATGAACCCAATCAACATTGCCATTTTTGATGGGACACTACTCCAAAACATCCCTCCACTTGCACTGCCGGTAGGGCTAAGAAAGACGAGTACTGAAATCGGGACAAGGCTCTGAGCCCCTGCATAAAGAAGCGCTTTCAGGATACTCCAGAGTTTCACTTCGCGATCATTAAAGGTCAACTCAGCGGCAAACACAAATATTCCGAACGTAAGCGTTGGCACAAGATGGCAGAAGAACAACACCATCGATAGACCAGCGGCAATCAGTAAGCGAGCAATTGCAGGAAAATGCCTAATCGCGCCGTACAATCGAGCGCAAAGAAGCAAGAGACTGCATCCAAGTGAGAAGTTCAAGAATCCGCAAAAGAGTGGGTAATTCAGCAAAACAGCCGCCGCCAAACTCGCCTTCAACGCAGTGGAATAAATCTCCCGTTCGCGCCCCACTGCTATCGACCAATACCCAATCGAAATCATAAGCACAATTAAACACTTAGATATCTCCACAACCGACAGGTAAGGGGACAAAACTTTTGCGATCAAGTCACATCCTAGATTCGGCAAGATTCCCCACTCAGGTGAGTAAATATTCCTTAGAGTGACTGATTGATCGATACGACCAAGTATGTGGTACCGGGCGATATGATTAGGTAAATCGTACAGGGGCGGATACTTAACAAAGAGCACTGGCAGCAGCGCCACTAAATAAAAGAACAAGAGGATTAAGAATCGCTCTCTGGATGATTTATCATTTCGCATTACGCTCAGAACCAAGACCCAATGATCATTAACTGTGCCACTCAGCCGCTTTACCGAAGCATTTCATCCAAGTCCGCATCGCTCATCGATTCGATCCGCGCATACTCCGCGGATCGTTTTTCTGTAAGTTGCTTGCGCGTATCGCGCCGCAGCTTCCCTTCCAGAAAACGGATCTTCTCTTCCCGGGTTTCGCAGATCAGCCTCGGCACCTCGATTGGCTTCCCGTTCAAAAGCGCGACCATCGTCACCCGCGCGGTGTTTGCGTGGCGCTTCACGCCATGCTTCAGATTCTCGGTCCAAACTTCGACCATCACTTCCATCGAGGTCCGCCCGACAAACGTGACCTGACCTTGAAGCGTCACCAGCTCACCAACTTCAATCGGCTCGTGAAAATCAACCTGATCAAAGCTCGCCGTTACGCAAGTCGTGCCTGAGTGCTTCGCCGATGCTGCATAGGCGCAAAGGTCGATTTTGGCCAGCAATTCTCCGCCAAAGAGCTTGCCCAAAAAGTTCGCCTCATTCGGCCGAATGACCTCTGCGATGGTGACAACTGTATCCGAGGCGCGCTTTCCCTGCATCAAGCGATCAGCTTACACTTTCTGCCAAATCCGAACGTAATCGACCACAAATCGCGACGGGAAGATCGCGTTGTCGATGCCTTTCTGTCCGCCCCAACCACCGCCGATCGCAAGGTTCAGGATCAAGTACTCCGGCTTATCGAACGGCCACTTATCCTCGCCTGCGCCGGCCTCCTTTGCGTACTCGTGCACCTTCTTTCCGTCGTAGAACCACTCAATTCGCTCCGGAGTCCACTCGATGCCAAACGTGTGGAAATCCTCCCAAACCTTTGGCGCCGGAATCCCTTTGCCCTTAGCGTTGTTTTTGGTGTGGTTGTAAGCGTCGGTATGTGGATTAAAGTGGACGAATTCGGGGTCATAACCCACGTTCTCCATGATGTCGATTTCGCCGCACTTGGGCCAGCCGACCTGGCGAATATTCTTCCCAAGCATCCAGATCGCCGGCCAAGTGCCGCGTCCAGTCGGAACCTTTGCCCGAACCTCGACCTTGCCATAAGCGAATTCAAACTTGCCCTCAGTGGTGATCGATGCCGACGTGACCTCGTGCCCCTGATGGCCGTCTCGACGCGCCTCAATCGTGAGATTTCCACCCGTCACCCGGCTATTCTCGACTCGCTCTTTTGCGTAAAACTGCTTCTCGCCGTTCCGGATGTAGCCGACTTCGCAGGTCCACTTCTTCGGGTCCGGTACCCCCTTGTAGTCAAACTCGTCGCTGAAGACCAACTTGTATCCCGCTTGCGCCGCCACGATTCCTGCCAAGACCATACGAATACTAATTTACGCGGACTCCCCTCAAGATCACCGGGAATCAGCGAAAAAGCACAAACTTCCACGCCTTGGCACGGCATCTGCCCATATCAATAACATCGCTTCAAAAGCATCAAACGGCTTCGGTTTCTGATCCCCGGAGCCGTTTTTCTTTTATCGCTCCCCTAATTCCCAGATTCACCGACATGCCCCAAAACAACACAACCAGCCCGACCGCCTGAATCCACCCCAGCCTCTCGTGGAGCACCACCGCCGCCACCGCCGTGGCAATCACGGGAACCAAGAACTGGTGTAAAGCGGCCACACTCGCTGGCAAGTCCGCCACTCCGCGATAGTAGAAGACCATCGCAATCACGCCCGAACCAAACGTGATCTGCGCCAGATTCAACCACTCCCAGCCTCCAAATGCCCCCCACTGAACCCGCATTGCCGAGGAGAACCCGTACAGCACCACAATCGGCAATCCGCCCAGCATCGACATCGTAAACAGCGGAAGCGGACGAACATGCGCTGAAATCGGCTTGGCAATCACCACCGATCCCGCCCATGAGATCGAGCTCAGAAAGAGCAAAAGATCCCCCCAAAGCCGCACCGAGGTCTCTTTGTCCACGCTCAATGCCCCCGGTCGTCCCAATACAACGAGCGCCACCCCCAAAAGCGCGATGATCGAGCCCCAAAATCGAATCCAAGATTTCGGCTCGCGGCCAAGCATCATCGACATCACCCCGACCATGATCGGGTTCGTCGCAAGAATGATCGCCGACTCTCCCGCCGGAGCCCGCTTCACCCCTTCCATAAACAGAACCATGTAGATTCCCATGGAGTTCAGCCCAGCGAGGAGGATTCCCGTGCGGTGTTCAGGCGGAAATTTCAGCTTCTGCCCGGTCGCGGCGCAGATGCCAACCAAGATGCCACCCATCACGAAATAGCGCCAAAAAAGCACCGCTCCCGGCTCCATCACGTGATACACAACTTTCAGCGAAACGAAGTTAAAACCCCAAAACAGCATCGTTACGAGCAAAAAGGGGTTGGGGCGAGGCATCCGTTCATAGTATGATGCCCTGCAACCCTCACCATGAACGATTATTCTCAAACAAACTTTGGCGCCGCAAAGCGATTTCGATTGATTATTCGCGAGGGTGGCCAGACTCGCGAAATGGG
>CAZMJL010000004.1:192155-327911 GCA_964566635.1 uncultured Fimbriimonas sp.
CCGCAAAGCGATTTCGATTGATTATTCGCGAGGGTGGCCAGACTCGCGAAATGGGTGGAGATGACGTTTCAATCGCCGTTGGCATCGTTGATAACATCTTCATGAACGCGTTGGAGACGAACTCCAGCGACATCCACCTCCAGCCCGAGCGCGATCAGCTAAGAATTCGGTACCGCCAAGACGGCGTGCTCCACTCCGCCGGCGAACTCCCGCTCGAACAAGCCGCGAACGTACTAGCGCGTATCAAGCTCGCCGCCGGAATGCGTATCGATGAACAGCGCGAACCCCAAGACGGCCGAATTGACATGGAGTTCATGGGGCGACGCCTCTCCGCTCGTGCATCGTGCCTTCCCTCTATGAACGGCGAAAAGATGGTCATGCGACTTCTCGACCCAGCGGCGATGAAGGTCGACCTCACCAAACTGGGAATGCCCGAGGACATTCTCAAGAACTGGAAGCGCGTGATCGATGCCCCGTACGGCCTCATCCTCGTCACCGGCCCCACTGGCTCCGGAAAGTCCTCGACCCTCTACGCCTCCCTCAATACGCTCGACGCAAAGACCCGAAACATCGTCACCGTCGAAGATCCAATCGAGTACGAGTACGAGAAAAACATCGCCCAGGTGCAAGTTACCGAGCGAATGGCGTTCCCGCGTGTCATGCGCTCCTTCCTTCGCCAAGACCCTGACGTCATGCTCGTCGGTGAAATGCGCGACCCCGAATCCCTCAAAATCGGTATCCAGGCGGGTCTTACGGGACACTTGGTCCTCAGCACCCTCCACACAAATAACGCCGTCGAGACCATCGGACGTATGTTCGATATGGGCGCCGAGCCCTACCTCGTTGGCGGCGTACTGCTTGGGTCACTTGCCCAACGCCTTGTGCGTCTCAACTGCGGAAAGTGCCGTCAGCCGTACAAGCCGACCGCCGAAGAAATTGAGCTCCTCAAGTTCACTCCCGCCGAGCTCGAAGCTGGCAAGTTCATGAAAGGTGCTGGATGCCCCGAGTGCAAAGGCACTGGCTACAAGGGCCGAATCGGCATCTTCGAACTCATCCTCGGAACTCCCGAGTTTCGAGCCGCCGTCGCCCGAAACGTCACCTTTGCCGAGCTCAACGAGGTCGCCAAGCAACAGGGCTACCGAACGATGCTTGAAGATGGAAAAGCCAAGGCCGCCGCGGGCTGGACGACTCCCGCCGAGGTTATGCGCGCCGTAATGACCGCTGCTCTCTAGTAGCGGTCAGGCCTTTATCTGCTTGTTGGTCTCCGAAACGGTGACCGTCTTTTTCATTTTCCAACCATTGATGGTTTTCACCCAATAGTCGCGCGTAACCTGGGTGGAGAGGTTTCGCGAACCCGCGAAGCCTTTCGTCTCATAATCTGTAATCGATTTCACGGTCACCACGACTGAGACCCCTTCAACCTTCATCCCGATGATCTTGTTGGAATACGACCAATACTTTGCCGTGTTATCAAACTGAAGATTCACCCGCTCCAAAAATGCCTCCGCTGAATACTCAGTCCCCGATAGGTCGCCATAGGCGTAGTCGCTCGTAAGCCACTTGCTCGTGAGCTCCACGACTTCCTCTTGACGCATTCTCATCGTTAGCCGGGTAAGGCGGTTGTAACGTTCCTGCAGTTCCTCCCGAAGGCTGTTCTGCCCAAACGCCGACGCGATTGGCAGTAACAACAGGCCCGAGACGATCCATCGATTCATATGAATTCTCCAACGCAAGTTCAATGCCATTCCCCTAGAGCCTCAATAAACTGTATCATCTATGGTTCGCGCCTATGCGCCTCACCCGCGTCAAGCTGTTTGGATTTAAGACCTTCGCCGACCGCACCGAGTTCTCCCTCGATGGCGGTTTCATTGCCGTGGTCGGACCAAATGGATGCGGCAAATCGAACCTCGTTGACGCCATCCTCTGGGGCCTCGGCGAAGGCTCCATCAAGCATCTGCGCGCCTCCTCCTCCCAAGACGTCATCTTCTCCGGAGCCCAATCGCGTAAAGCCGTCGGCTTTGCCGAAGTATCGCTCTGCTTTGACAACGAGGACGGCTCCCTTCCCATCGAAGCGAGCGAAGTTTGGATCACGCGCCGCCTGACCCGTTCTGGCGACAGCGAATACTCAATAAACCGTCAATCTTGCCGCCTTCGCGACGTCGTTGAACTCATGGCTGACTCCGGCCTCGGACGTGCGGGATACGCCATTGTCGGCCAAAAGGAGATCGATCAAGCACTCGCTGCCTCCGCCGAAGACCGCCGCGCCTGGATCGATGAGGCCGCTGGAGTTCAGCGATACCGAACCCGCAAAAACGAGAGCCTACGCCGCCTTGCCGCCGCCCGTGATTCGCTCAGCCGAGTCGACGACATTCTCCGCGAACTCGAGGGCCAGCGCGAACCGCTTGCCGAAGAAGCCGAACTCGCGATTCGCTACAAACAGCTCACCGCGTCCCTCCAAGAGGTCGAAATCGGCCTCCTCATCCGGGATCTTTGCACCTCCATCAAGGAGCTCGCCGAACTAGAAGAAAAGCTCAAAGGCTCCGGAAATGTCGCCCTGGAAGAAACTCGGCGGATCGAGTCGCTCGAGATTCGGCAACGAGTCCTCGGAACCCAAATCCAAGAACTCGAAAACAGCATGGACGCCGCCCGGCAGGCTCAACAAGCCGCCGTCACCGGCCTCGAAAGGGCACAAGCCAACGTCAAAGTCCTCCAAGAGCGGCTTGCATCCCTCGAGAATCAGTCCAAGAACCTTGAAGAGGATTCTGCCGCCGTTGAAGCGAGACTTGCCGAAGCCCAAGCCGACCTGGAATCCGCCAAAACCGAAGCTGCACAAGCCCTCGAAGCACTCAACCTCGTGCAAAAGGACTCCGCCGGTGCCGGAGTTGAGGCCAAAGCCCTCACCGCCAAGCTTCAAGAGGTCGAAAAGCAACTCAATCAAGCCCGTGAACAAAAGGTAAGGCGCCTCAAATGGGAAGCCGAGCAGGAAGCCAGCGCCGAGCGCGCAAGGCTCCTAAAGCGCGAGATTAAAGGCATCGAAGAGGCCCTTCCCGACCTTCAAGACGCCATTGATTCGGCTCAAAAAGAGGTCGAAGCCGAGGAGACCAAAGTCGCCACCTTCAACGAGCAGATTTCCGGACTCCAAGCCAACATCCAGGCGATCCGCAAGACCGAAGAGGAAGAAGCCGCCCGCCTCCGAAACTCACTCGCCGAAAAGGCGAGCCTCGAGGGCCGAAAGCGAGGCATAGAAGCCACCCTCGACGCGCACGAGGGCCTCTCGCAAGGCTCGCGCGCCGTGCTCGAAGCCGCCGATCGAGGACTCCTTTCGGGTCGGTACGAGAGCGTCGCCGACTCCATCGAAACCGACCGCGATTACGCCCTCGCCATCGAAACCGCGCTCGGCGCATCCGCCAATGACCTGATTGTCGACCACGATTCGGATGCCAAACGCGCCGTTCAGTGGCTCAAAGAAAACCGCGCCGGCCGCTGCACCTTCCAGCCAATTCCGCTCATGCGCCCCCAAGACCCCTCTAGCGAGTTCCGAAGGGTACTCAACGAGCGCGGCGTGGTCGGACGCGCCAGCGACCTCGTCTCGTGCGAGCCCCGCGTTCGCCCTGTCATCGACTCCCTGCTCGGCCGCGTCATCGTCGTCGATACGCTTGATGACGCCCTCCGGCTCGCCAAAACCTCTGGATGGAATCGACTCGTCACCATCGACGGCGAAGTCGTCCACAACAGTGGCGCGGTAACTGGTGGGCAAAATCAGCGACAAGGCTACGGCGTCGTCCAACGACGCGCCGACCTCGCAGAAATCGAAAAGGAGCTCTCCGAACTCGAAAAGCTCGTCTCGGGTGCTGATCGTCGCCGCGCAAAACGAGATCAAGAAATCGAGGCATTACGCACCGAACTAGGCCAAATTGAGATCGAAAAGCGCGAAGCCGAAGAGCCCCTTAAGGACGCCATCCATTTCCTCCGCAACCTCCAAGACGAACTCAAAGACGCCGAGCGTCAACGCAACAAAGCGCAATCCGAGCTCGATCAGATCGAGAAAGCCGCGGGTGGCTCCATCGAGGACGTCGACATCCCCGCCATCGAGGCCGAGCGCGACGAAGTCATCCGCATTCTCGCCACAAAATCCGCCGACGCCGAGCAAGCCGAAACCCGCCTCCGCGAAGCCCAAGAACGCGTCCGAGCCGCCCAGACCCGCCAGTACGGAGCAGAAAAGCGCCTCGAATCGGCGCAAGACGCCGAGCGAAACCGTGGCAAACGCCTCGAAAACATCGGCCCCGAAAAGGAACGCGCCGAGGCGCAAATCGAGGTTCACCGACAAGAAGTCACCAAGTTTGAAGCCGATCAGGGGCACGCCATGGTCCGCCTCACCGCCCTCAGCAAAGAGCGGCGCGAGAGGCAAGAAGAGCTTCAAACTGTCGCCGAAGATGCCCGCCAAGCCCGCGAAAACGTCCTTGCTATCGGCCAAGCGAGCCACCAGGCCGAGCTTGCCAGGGCACGCGCCGAAACCCGCCGAGCGACCACCGCCGAGCGCCTTATGGACGCCTATGGCCTCACCGAAGAAGATGCCGTCGCCCAAGAGGGGGTACACGAAATTCCCCCCGACGCCCAAACGGTCGCCGGACGCTTGCGCCGCGAAATCAAGGCGATGGGCGATGTCAACGTCGGCGCAATCGAAGCCTACGAGCGGCTGACCGAACGCCTCGAAACCCTCTCCGCCCAACGCGAAGACACCATGAACGGCATCGTCCAGGTCGAAGCCTCGATCGCCGAGCTCGATAAGCTCACGCGGGACAAGTTCATGACCACTTTCAAGGCGGTTCGCGAGCATTTCTCCGAGATGTTCACCCGGCTTTTCGGCGGCGGCTCCGCCGAGCTTGAGCTGACCGAGCCAGGCAGCGTCCTTGAAACTGGCGTCGACATCGTCGTTCAGCTTCCCGGCAAGAAGCGGCAACCACTCCAACTCCTCAGCGGAGGCGAAAGAAGCCTGTGCGCCAGCGCATTTTTGTTCGCACTTTTGCGGCACAAACCCGCTCCCTTGGTCGTCCTCGACGAGGTCGATGCTCCCTTGGACGGGCGCAACGTAGAGCGCTTCTCCGAGGCCCTCATGGAGTTCAGCAAGTCGATCCAGTTCATCTGCATCACCCACAACCCGACCACCATCGCCGCCGCCCCGGTCCTGCTCGGAGTCACGATGCAAGACCCTGGAGTTTCTACTCTGGTGCCGATGCGCCTGCCAGGTTCGACGAGTTAGGATCATGATCCATCTGTCGAAGGTACGATCATCACGCACTCTCATCGGGGGTGAGCTAAACGAGCCAAAATCATGAGCGAGCTGGATTCTCTCTACGAGTCACTCAAGACCGATGCACAGGGCACCCAGGACGCTCGGTGGAACGCGAAGATAAGTAGTGCATTCGAACAAGACCCAGATCATCCCGGAATCCGAGCCCTTTGGGGTAATCACCTACTTTGGAAAGGTCGCCTTGAGGAAGCTACAGAATTGATTGAGTCCGCTGCGACCAACGATTCGGAAGACAGTCAAGTCCTTGCATACTTGGGAAATCTCAACGCGTACCTGAACCGAACTGAGAAAGCGATGGACTTGTACAGACGTTCATTAGAGATCGACTCAAACAACTACACCGCTCTGCTGAACTACCCATTTTTATTGCAAAAACAAGGTCAGGTAGATGAGTGCAATCGACTCCTTGACCACCTGAAACAAAGCTATCCTCAAAACGGGAGGGCGATCGCGGTCAGATCCTACATTCCCCTTGCGAAGGCAAATTACAGCGAAGTGCGGGCGATTCTTGCCGAGTACTCGGGACCAGAAAATGACAACATTTGCCTTGCGCAAGCACGCCTCGCATTGCGGGAGGGTGAATGGAATCTATCGGAGCAATTAGCGCGTCGAGCTACCCAACTGAACCCCGAGTACTCCTCGGCTTGGGAGCATCTTTGCATGCTCTTGGTCCACCAAGGGCGACTTGTTGAGGCTAAAGAAGCCGGGGAATATGCTATCGGAATCAATCCGAGATCGGCAGTCGCGCTAAAGGAACTATCCAAAATTGCAAAGCGCCTGGGCGACAAGGACCTGGCAAAAGAGTATGAAGCTCGAGCTGCAAGCGCCATCCCGTTCTTGAGCGAAATGCAGAGTACGGGCAAAGATATGCTTAAGTTGCTACATACAGGGGATAAGCGTGCACTCAGAGAGTTAATGCACAACGCAGAGCATGCTTCCGGCGAAGTGCAAGGCAACGCAGTTCTTGGCTTGTGCTTGTATTTTGAGTCGCATTTGGATGCGAAGGAGATTCCGGATTTCTTGTCGATTGCCAAACGCCATGAGGTTCGGCAAGCTTCAGTTGCGTCGCTAGAGTTCAGTTGGCTTCTGAACAGCGCAAAGCTTGCAGAGGCGGAGGCTGTACTGACGCAAATGAAAATTGCACATCCGGGCGACGCATTGCCCCGTATCGCAGAATTACGGCTGCTGATCGCCAAGGGAGAGCTAGATCAAGCGAAGCAGCTGGCAATCGCAATCGAGAGGGATGGTCTCAATGACCCTCACCTTTACTACCGAGTAATCATCCCACTGCTAGATGCCGACCTTAAAGAAGAAGCGGGAGCTTTTCTGAATCAGCTGGTGAAGAAATTCCCGCAATCGGATGCTGCTCAGCAAGCGCAAATGGTGGTTTCACTCTCAAATGGTGACATCGAGCGCGGATTAGAGATTTTCCGTAACCAAGCAAAGGTAAACGAATTCAATCCAAAGGCGGGTTGCTTAAAACTCTTGGTGAAACTTCCGGTGGTAATGGCAAGGCTAGTCTTGATCAAGCTCGGAATCATCAAGCGCAGACGGCCATAGAGACTAACGCTCGACACGAGCCGCCGTCAAAGGCCGACTAACCCACCGTTCATCCTCGCCAGACCAAAACCGCCAAGGGTAGGTGTCGCCTTTCCCTGCTGCCAGCCCGATGCGTGTACCGGATCTGATCTCGGATGGAGTCTCGCAGGGCTCAAGCCAAAGGACGCCATTGCGGCTCGTTACATCGAGACCGTAATGCGATTGATTGATCCCAAGTGCCGCGCACAGCTTTCCCGGTCCGTTCAGCAAGTCCTCCTCGCGTTTCACCTTCGGGCGGCGTTCCCGCATGACCTCCAGACCCTCAAGCGGAACCGCTGCCCGCACCAAAACCGCACTCGCCACGCCGGGTTCGAGGCAGGTCACGCAAAACATCCAGTGGTTGCCGTAGGTGAAGTAGGTGTAAGCCAATCCCGGCCCTTCAAACATCACCCTCGTGCGCGGAGTTATGCCCCGAAAGGCGTGGCACCCCGGATCAGCCGGACCGTATGCCTCTGTCTCAACGATTCTCGCCCGAAGCCCGGGCATCACGATGTGCTGCCCGAGCAACGATCGGGCGGCATCAAGGAGTTCGGCGTCAGTTTCATGTCCCACAAACGGGGCTTAGCGTACCGAGCAAGCTGCTACTTCACCTGCCCTAGCCACTCAATATCTTCACCCTCGGCGATGAGCAGCTCATGCAGTTGCCCCAAATGCCCGTGAAAATGCCGCAGCGACAAGATCATAAGCTCCACCCGAGAAACGTTTGGATACCAAGTGAAGCCCGACTTCGGATTCGCCAGATCAAGCGCATCAATCCGCGAATCAACTTCGCCATCGATAAGCTCAAGCAGCTCAAGCATCTCTTGCTTGGTGTATGGCTCGTTTTCGGCCACATCGTCGCCATCCAAGTACGTGTTCTCCACCACATGCTTTGGCCAACGATTCCAGCTCTTCAGGTCCTCGTACAGATAAAGGTGGAGGTAGGCCAGCGCGTGGAAAAGGATGCGCCAATAGTTGCGAGGATGCTCGCCTTCCGTCCACAAATGATCGTGGCAGTCATTAATCGCCTGGCGGCACATCGCCAGCGCGGCGTGATGTTGGCGTTTAAGTGCGGAAGCTACGTCGGGCGTCATCGGCAAGCATTACGCCGATTCCTGTAGACAGAGTTCCACATTAACGAAAATCCCTACTCCGCCATGCACATACCGTCGGGGATCCCCGCCGTATCGTAGGTCCGGATCACTTTCCATGTTTTCCAGTCGATTTCAGCAATCGCGTGAGAAGTCACCAAAACCACCAAGATGTTTCCGTTCTTCCGCCGCCAGAAGTTCATCGGCGTTGGCCACTGATTTCCATACCGAGCGTCCGCGATCGGCTTCTGCTTGAGTTCGACCGAAGTCTCCTTCTTCCAATTCTTGGTACCAAACACATCCACCGTTCCCGATCCCACGCACGAGACCGCCAAGTGCTTTCCGTCCTGCGTGAAGACGGTCCGGATCGCCGCCGGGGTATCCATGATCGTGTGAACGACATCGTTCGTCTTGGTGTCGATGATCGAAACCGAATTCCCGCCCACGTTTCCGCACGCAACCAGCGTCCCATCCGGTGAGATCGAAATCCCTTCGGCCCGGTCACCCGCCTTGATCTGCTTCTCGACCTTGCCTTTTTCAAAATCAATCGCCGAAACCGTTCCGCTGAAAGCGTTGACCGTGTAAGCGCGCTTGAAAAGCGCGTCGAAGACCACCAAATGTGTTCCCTTCTGCTCAGTGGGAATGTTCCGCGACACTTTCCAAGTCTTCAAATCAAACTCGCTGATCGAGTCCGTCAAGTGTGATGTGAACACCAACTTGTCGTCACTCAGCCACTGAATTCCATGCGGCATTCCGTGCGGCATCACGTCGACCGTCTTCATAATCTCGCCCTTCTCGACGTCCACAAAGGTCAGCGTCTTGCCCGGATCGTTCGGGTTTGCTCCCATATCGCTGATCGCCGCGATCTTCTGATTCGGCGAAATCATCACCTCGTTCGGGTTTGGCCCAGTCGGGAGCTTGGCCCTCGGCTGCCCCGACTTTTCGTCGATCAACCAGACCGTGTTCTCGGCCTTATTCAGAACCAAAATTGCCGGCTTTACGACCGGCGCCAACAGCAAACTCGCAACAAGAGAAGTGATCATTCGAAAATATTACGAATCGTAATACATGTCACGTTCCGAGGAGAGGAAACTTTTGCCGAACAATTTTGCGCAACGCCGTCGCTCGACGTTCGACGGCGATCATGACGAGCAACCCACCCAATACAGCAAGTCTCGCCGCGCCATCAAACAAGACGAGACACGCCACCAAAAACAGGATCATCAGCCAGATCAGCCACGGAACCCACTTCAGGAATCCACTGCCGGCATTTTGATAAGCAATTCCGGTGAGATAGACGTCCTTCGGCATCGGCATGGGCGCCCTCGGGAGAGCTTTAACGATGCGATATGCATACGCACAAATCAGACACGTCACAATCACGACCAAAAAGATTTGCCCCGCCATACCAACTGGCACATATCTCAAGGCAACCACGCACAGCGGAGCGAGTCCGGTCGACCAGGCGTGCCAAATGCGCAACTCCGAAGCTTGCTCCGGTGAATCTAGTCTCCACCCCCAGTATCGAGCAAACGGATAGGCGAAGATCGCACCATCAGGTTGCATCCAAAGAATTGGGCTGGGCGCAAACAATTCTTCAACTTCATCTTCGTCGAAATCTAAATCATCAATTTCAGCTTCCGATGCTTCTTGCATTAAGTTGAGTGTAACATCACACCATGTCGAATTCTCGCCGCGATTTTCTCGCCAAACTCACCGCTGGAATCACGGGAACGCTTCTCGGAACTCGCCTCGCCAAAGGCCAAGGCTATACCGACACCCCCATGCTTCCCGGCGGAAGATTCCGCGTCCACGACAGCAACCGCCCCCAACCGCCCGTGATCACCCCCGGTGCCGCCTACGGCCTACCACCGTCCGACGCCAAGGTCCTCTTCGCGGGCGGAAACATGAACGAGTGGAGGGGTAACCCCTGGACCGTCACCGCCGACTACTTCGAAGTCAAACCCGGAGCCGGTGACGTCCAAACCAAAGGCGAATTCGGCGATTGCCAACTCCACCTCGAGTTTATGGCCCCCAGCGTGGTCAAAGGCAGCGGACAGGGCCGAGGCAACTCCGGCGTCTTCCTTATGGGCCAATACGAAGTTCAAGTTCTCGACTGCTTCAACAACGTCACCTACGCCGACGGCACCACCGGCTGCGTCTACGGTCAAACCCCGCCGCTGGTAAACGCCTGCCGAAAGCCCGGCGAGTGGCAAACCTATGACATCATCTTCGTCGCCCCCCGCTTCAAAGATGGTCGCCTCGACACCCCCGCCTATGCCACGGTTCTCCTCAACGGAATCATTGTCCAAAACGCCACCCCGCTCATCGGCGTAACCTCCCACCGCGCAGTAGGAACCTACACTCCGCACAGACCGAAGGGTCCCATCGTCCTCCAAGACCACGGCGACCTAGTCCGATACCGCAACATCTGGGTGCGCGAAATCGGCCCGTACGACGACCTTCGCCACCGCAACACCTGGGAGATCGGCTAGGCCATCTCGTTCAACCATTGATCGAGGCCCGTTTGCGCGGCCTTGATTTTTTTCGCCCGCTTGATCCCCTTATCTCTCGTCGGCTCGGCTGGATCGGGCAAGATTCCCCAGTTGATGTTCATCGGCGCAAATTCACGCTCCGTCGTGTCTTGCAAGTGGGCCAGCAGCGCGCCGTACGCCGTTGTGCGGGGCGGATGCACCACTGCCTGCCCGGTGAGCTTCCGCGCCAGATTCACTCCCACTAACAGCCCCATCGCGGCCGACTCGACATACCCCTCAACCCCCGTCAACTGCCCCGCCACGTAAACCCCTGGTACCGATTTCAGCTGAAGCTCGGCATCGAGAGCAGTCGGAGCCTCCAGGTACGTGTTGCGGTGAATCACCCCGTAACGCACAAATTCCGCATTTTGAAGCCCAGGGACCATCTGAAACACCCGCTTCTGCTCGCCGAACCGAAGGCGGTTTTGACAAGCCACCAACGAGTACAAAGTCTTCTCCCGATTCTCGGGTCGAAGCTGAAGCGCGGCGTAAGGACGCCGACCCGTGCGCGGATCGGTCAGCCCGATCGGCTTAAAGTTGCCAAACGCCAGCGACCGCTCACCCTTCTCCGCGATCGCCTCAATGGGCGTGCAACCTGCGAAGTACTTGATCTTCTCCAGAAACGCCTGCTCAGGCAGGGCGTAGTCACCCAGCTCGGCATCGCCCCGAACTCCGCCCGCCTCGAACGCATGAAACGGTGCCCGCTCCGCGCTCACCAACGCCTGCACGAAAGCGTAATATTCGTCCTTCTCGAAAGGGCAGTTCAAGTAGTCGTTTCCCTCGCCCTTGTCGTACCGCGACTGGGCAAACACGATCGACATATCAAGCGACGAAGCCTCAACCGTCGGCGAAACCGCATCGTAAAAGTACAAATGCTTCCGCCCGGTCTTGTTCGCGAGCCATTCTGAAAGTTCAGGAGAGGTCAAGGGCCCCGTCGCCAAGACCAAAGGCTCTTCGCAATTCTCCGCCATCTGGGGCGTAAACTCACCGCGCACGATCTCGATGTTTGGGTGCTCCGCTAGAGTCTTGGTGACCGCCGCGCCGAATGCGTCGCGGTCCACGCAAAGTGCTTCTCCCCCCGGAACCGAGTGCTCCTCTGCCAGGCGCAAAATGAGCGAATCCAACGCTCGCATCTCGGCTTTCAGCTGGCCGGCTGGCGACGTTGGCGATTTTGATTTGAGGGAGTTGGAACACACCAACTCGGCGAAGTAGTCGGTTGTGTGGGCCGGCGTCCGCTTCTCGGGCCGCATCTCAAAGAGTCGCACCTGCACGCCTCGTGATACCAGCGCCCATGCGGCCTCTACTCCGGCAAATCCGGCGCCTACAACGGTAACTCTCAACCCAAAACCCCGTGGGCCGCGTCGGTCGTCAGCACGTCGATATGCGAAGTGTCATCGTAGCGCACCAGCCGGAATCGACCGTCGGTCAGACGCTCAAATTCCGTAATTCCCGCGTTCGAGAACTTAAAGCTCGCCGCCATATCGAGCGTGCCGCCCAAAAGCCGAGCGGTGAGCATCGAGAGCGTTCCCCCGTGCGAAACGACCGCTGTATCAAAAACCGTCTCTCGCAACCGAGACTCGACCGAAGCGAGCCGGTCCCACACCATCCGCTTTGATTCGCCACCGGGCGCGCAAACATCGTGGTGGTCGCCCGCCTCGATGAACCGCTTCCGGATTCCGAGGTAGTCGGCCCCCTCCCACTCGCCAAAGCTCTGCTCGCGAAGGTCGCGCAGTGGCGTCGGCTCAGGATCGATCGCCTGAGCGGTGGCGTACGCCCGCGCCAAATCCGATGCAAGCACCCTCACCGAAGGGTACGCCTCAAAAGTACGACCAAGAGCTTTGGCCTGAGACTGGCCGACCGCATCAAGCGGAATGTCCGTGTGCCCTTGGGCTTTGCGGAGGTGGTTCCACTCAGTTTGTCCGTGACGAATCAAATACAGACGAACGGGTGGAAGCACCCTCCTAGTTTATCCTCTCAGCTTCGCTTCAGCTTCGAAGCGTACTTCTGTCGGAACTTCGCGACCTTGGGGGAGACGACATAAGCGCAGTATCCGGCGTTCATCTTGGCGCGCTCAGCGTCACTCGCCTTTTCGTACTTCGCAAAGTAGTTCTGGTGATACTCTTCGGCCCGAACGTAGTTCTTGAGCGGCTCAAGGGTCGTCACGATCTTGCCCGGATACAGCTTTTCGTCAGCGATCTCCTTAATGATTTTCTCGCCCAACGACTTTTCTTCCGGCGTCGAATAGAAGATCACCGAGCGGTATTGAGTGCCGCTGTCGGGTCCTTGTCGGTTCAACGTAGTCGGGTCGTGCGACACAAAGAACATGCGCAGAATGTCGGCCGCCGAGATCTGGTCGGGGTGATAGAACACCTTGACGACTTCGGCGTGGCCAGTTCGACCGGTGCAAACTTGCTCGTATGTGACCGGGAACATCGCCCCCCCGGCGTATCCACTCTCGACTTTCTCGACCCCTTTAAGGGATTCAAGCACGGCTTCGGTGCACCAGAAGCATCCGCCTCCGACGACTAGTTCTTTCAATTCCATAGTTTTCTTTTTGATGACAGTTTGACCCATTGCGGTGAAGGCAACGAGCGTCGCTGCGGCGAGCGTCAGCAAGGGTTTGAGGGCTCGGATCATATCTTGTACCTACGATAGAAGATGAATCCGAGTTCGCTTTGGTTCCTGTTATTGGAGCGCGGGTGCCCTCACCCGCATTACTTTCCATTCAGTGCGAGGGTGCATTCGCCCGCATCTTCTGTCCGTCCAGCGCGGGTGCCCTCACCCGCATCACAGACCCGCCCACAGGTTAGAACTATTGCGTAATAGTCACCCCAAATGAGCCTCAATACCCAGCTTAGTTTTGATACAATCTCAAGCCAGATATGGAGTACCGTGGATGGCACTCTCGTGGATACCTTCCCCACTTCGACGGAGAATTCTCCGTCCAGTTTCTAACCTGGCGAACACACGGAAACTACCCAAAATCGGTCTTGAACAAAATCAGTGAGAGCCTCCAGCCCGAGTTTCCCGGTGAACTGACGAGCGATGAATACGCCTGGGACAGGTCCATCGACCAATGTGAAATCGGACGGTTCCTCGACGACCCTCAAGTTTCTTTGATCGTTGCAAATGCAATTGTAAACGGCTCTACGCTTGGGCACTACGACTTGTTCAATTGGGTCATCATGCCAAACCATGTCCACCTCTTGCTAAGGCCCATGAATGGACATACAATTCCAGAAATTGTAAAGGCGATAAAGTCAACGTCAAGCCGAGGTGTTAAGCGGCTCCTAAATCTCTCAACGCCATGCTGGGCCCCTGATTATTTCGACCGATTCATCCGCAATGAAGAGCACTTTTGGAGGGTCGCGGAATACATCGAACAGAATCCGGTCGCTGCAGGATTGGTCCGAGACCCGTCAGAATGGTATTGCTCCAGCCGAAACTACCGTTGCCAACTCTAGAGTTGCTTCTCATTCAACGTCAGAGCAGCGGGTGAGGGCACCCGCGCTCCAATCGTCTGCGCTAAACTGAGGAGGTGCAGGACTATCAACCGATCATCGACGCGGCATGGGAAGAGCGAGACTCGATTACAACCTCGAGCTACCCGGACGGGCTGAAAGATGCGGTCGGCAGCGTCATTCACCTCCTCGATTCCGGCCGACTGCGCGTGTGCGAAAAGATCGACGGAGTCTGGACCACCCACCAATGGATCAAAAAGGCCGTCTTGCTCTCATTCCGCCTCAGCAACAACCACGTCTCTCAGGCGGGCCCGATCCACTTTTACGACAAAGTGCCGCTGAAATATGAATCCTTCACGGCTGGGGAATTCGCGACCGGTGGAGTGCGCGTTGTTCCTCCGGCAACCGTTCGCCGCGGCGCCTACTTGGCAAAAAACGTCGTCGTCATGCCTAGCTATGTGAACATCGGCGCGTACGTCGACGAAGGCACCATGGTCGACACCTGGGCAACGGTTGGCTCATGCGCTCAGATCGGTAAGAACGTCCACCTCAGTGGTGGCGTCGGAATCGGCGGCGTTCTCGAGCCGATCCAAGCTAACCCTGTCATCATCGAGGATAACTGCTTCATCGGCGCCCGATCCGAGGTCGTAGAAGGCGTGATCGTCGAGGAAAACTCAGTCCTTTCGATGGGCGTTTACCTCTCGCAAAGCACCAAAATTTATAACCGCGCCACGGGCGAAATCACCTACGGACGGGTCCCCGCTGGCTCCGTAGTCGTTCCGGGATCGCTACCCGCCGCCGATGGATCGCACTCCCTCGCATGCGCGGTGATCGTCAAAACGGTCGATGCCCAAACCCGAGCAAAGACCGCCCTCAACGAGCTACTGCGCGATTGATGGACGTCGTCTCGCTCGCCCAAGCTCTCGTTCGGTGTCCCTCCGTTACGCCGGATGAGGCGGGGTGCCTGGATATAATCGCCTCTGTTCTTAAACCAGCTGGCTTTACGTGCCGAAAGATTGATTCTCACGGAACTTCAAATCTCGTAGCGACAATCGGGAGCGGCGAGGGAGTCTCAGTCCTCCTGAACGGACACTGCGACGTCGTCCCTCCTGGCCCCCTTGATGCTTGGCAGTACCCTCCCTTCTCCGGAGAAATCTCGGACGGCTTCCTCCACGGGCGCGGAGCCGCTGACATGAAAGGATCGCTCGCCGCCATGATCTGCGCCGCCGCCTCCGTCGGACCAAGTTTCAGCGGGCAACTCACGCTCCTCGTCACCTCCGACGAAGAGGGCGACGCCACCTACGGAACCGGCTTTGCGCTAAGCGCCCTCCTCGATGAAGGTCAACGGTTCAAATACGCACTCGTCGGCGAGCCGACCAGCGAGAACGTCTTCGGCGACACGATCAAGGTCGGTCGGCGCGGCTCGCTCAGCGCGCGCCTCAAGATTCTCGGCAAGCAAGGCCACGTCGCCTACCCCCACCTCGCCCTGAATCCCATCCATACCGCCGCCGACTTCATCTCAGAACTCAGTTCCCAACAATGGGACACAGGCACCGCCGAGTTTGACCCCTCCAGCCTCCAAATCGCCAACATCTCAGCGGGCACAGGCGCGCTCAACGTCATTCCCGGCGAGCTAAGGCTCGATTTCAACATCCGATTTCAGCCCGAACAAACGGTAGAAAAAATCCAAGCCGTCGTCCTACGAATGCTCGAAAGGCACGGCTTGCAGTACGAGATCGAATGGCTCGATGGCGCAAAACCGTTTGTGACCAAAAACGAAAAACTCATCGCGGCTCTCTCAAACTCAATCAAAGCGGTCACTGGCGTCGAACCAAAACTCAGCACCGGAGGCGGAACCTCCGATGCCCGGTTCATTGCCGCCGCCGGCATCCCCGTCTGCGAGTTTGGCCCCTTGAACGCCACCATCCACGCCGTCAATGAACGCATCAGCACGGAAAGCCTCATCCAAACCGAGGCGGTGTACGCCAAACTGCTCCGTTCACTAAATTGACGAAATCCTTAACGAATGGTATCCTTCTTGAACCCAAAAGGCGTCACTGAATGAAAGAACAGGTGCTTTCGGATGTCGCGGTCATCGAAGATCGCCCCTCCCACTTAACGGGAGCCTATCAGGACTACACGCCGGAAGATATCCGATGGGTCGTCGATCAGTTCGCCATTGAGGGCGAACCCCGCATCGCCCCGTTCCCCGGTCGCGGAAACATCAATCTTCACACGTACGAAGTGATGGCAGATGGGGCCGAATATCTGCTCCAAAAGGTCAACTCGGACGTTTTTGCCATGCCCTACCGAGTCATGAAGGGGCTGGTCATGTCCGTCAATGCCCAAGCAAGCGCACTCGAAACCTCTAAAGTAGAAAACTGGGTTCCGATCCAACTCGTCAAAACCCGGCGCGGAAAGGACTTTCTCGACCTCACCGACGAGCACGGCTGGTCCGTTTGGCGCTTGATGCACCGCATCCCGAATTCCCGCAGCTACAAGAGCCTCTCGGAGCTACCTTCCCGAGCCGAGCAGCTTCGAGTTGCTTACGAGATGGGGCGCGGACTCGCGATTTACTCCGACCTCACTTCAAGCATCGATCCCAGCGGCGTGGAGGGTTCCCTGCCCGGCTACCGAGACACCGGACTGTATTACCGTCAATTCCACTCCGTCATGGATGGAAATCGGTCCATGGGTGACGCGGCAACCTACCTGCCCGATGATCCAATTCTACGAACCTCGACCGGGCCTCACTTCCTCGTAGCCATCTCCGAATCCGAAGCCGAAAGCCGAAAAAATGACCCCGAACTAAGGCCCTACATCGAGCTTGTTCAGGAGCAAGAGCCATTCGCAATGGCACTTTGGACCGCAATCGCCCAAGGCCGCATCCGAGAGACGCTCATTCACGGCGATACAAAAATCGAGAACTTCCTCTTCGACACCGAGACCGGCAACGTTAAAGCATTAGTCGATCTCGACACCATCATGAGCTTTACTTGGCTCGCCGATTGGGGCGATATGCTCCGCTCCCTCGTGAATGTCGCCGGGGAAAAAGAGACGAACCTCAGCAAAGTCACCGTCGATACCGACGTGTACCGGGCGGTCACCGAAGGCTTCCTCGCCACCGCCACCGAAGTCACCGGACAAGAGGTCAGCATGATGGTCTCGTCAGTTCAGGCGATCGCACTCGAACTCGGACTCAGGTTCCTCACCGACTATCTAAAGGGAGACACCTACTTCCAACTGGGAGAAAACGATCCGAAGGATCTCAACCGAACTCGCGCGATGGTGCAACTCACGCTTTACCGACGTCTGGTCGAATTCGGACCCGAGGCGGAAGCGATCGTGAGTGACCTCTTCCGCGCTCGCGTCTAAAGCCGTTACCCCAGCTTAAGGGGTAACAGTTCGAGCGGTGTAACGTGCCTTCACTTGAGCGACTCGGAAGTTGCCGAGGCTTGGGCTGAGCCGAGCCGGGGTGACCGCGCGGTACATCAAGTTGACATTGCCTGATCCGTCCATGTAGTTCGCCACATTCGTTCGGATATTCACCGTGTGGGTTGTGTTCACTCCTGCGTAGGTTCCGCGCGATCCAACAAGCTCCCACTGCGAGGTGGATCGGTTGAAGGCATAGACGAATACCGTGGTGGCCTGAGGGCAGAGTGAATTAACGACCGCCGTCGCCTGAATCGATCTCACTCGGTTCGAAGCAACCGGAATCTGCAGCGTGACCGTAGATGACGCCACGTTACCGAGTCCCACCTGTCGAACGGGTTCGACATTGAACGAACTCACTGTCGAAGCATCAGTTACCGAAGACAGATTTCCTGAAACATAAGCACCGGTTTGGGGTTGAACATCAACGACGCTGGCATCCTTTGCAAGCGTCTCATTGACGACGGCCATTCCCTTCCCAACGTTGATTCGACCGTATCCGAAAATCGTCGAAGGACCGATGTTATCGCAGGTCGTATAGAAGATGTTCATGATCTCATCTGGAGTTAGATCAGGGTTGAGGCTCCACATGGCTGCAAGCGCACCATTTGCGACCGGAGTCGCCATCGAGGTTCCACTCGCGAATCCGTAGCCTCCGTCCATCGTAGTGCTAAGAATGTTCACGCCCGGCGCGAACAAGGTGCAGCCGCGACCGTATGCGCTGAAGTCAGCCTTGGCATCGCCCGGAGCCGACGCGCCAACGACAATCGTGTTCTGATGCCGGAAACCATTCAAGTCTCGATCGTCGTTCCCAGCGGCATAGAGCAAGACACCACCGATGCTTTTAATGTAAGCGGCTGTCGTGTCAATCGCCGGGTTATCAACTCCAGCGTAAGAAAGGCTGAACGACTTTGCGCCGTGCTCAATCGCCCAGCGCGCTCCATCCAACATATCGGCATGAGACGCACCTCCACCAGTTGAGTTGGACACCCGAACATGCATGACTCTCATGTTCCATGCAACACCCGAAACACCGATTCCGTTGTTCCCTTGTGCGGCGCCGCAACCTGAAACGTGGGTTCCATGACCGTTGATGTCCTCCACGGCTCCACCATCAACTTCTGCCTTTCGGTCAACTGCGTTGTATCCTGGCACCCGAAGTCCCTTCAAATCTTCGTGGCTAGTCCTGATGCCCGTGTCTCCGAAGGCAACAATCCGATCCGAAGTACCAGTGAAAATATCCCAAGCCGCGGGAGCACCGATCACCGGATGGTGCCACTGCTGAGCGTAACGCGGATCGTTAGGAACGAGAGTCGGGAAGACGCGCCAGTTTGGAACGACGTACTGATAGTCGCCAGTTCGCTGCAGTAGTTGAGCGAATCCTCTATCCGTCGACCCAATCGGGACTCGCACGATGTATTCGTCAGTTTGGGGGACATATCGCTTTGCAAACGACGCGATTCGGCTTCGCGAGCGCTGCCGCACAAATCGGATCGAGTCCATCGAGACACCACTATCCATCATTGCGTTGACGGACTTAGGCTTTACAATGAGCTCACGTGTGAACTCACGAACGCCTTTCACCTCGGTGAATTGCGCAAAGCTCGATGCGGCAAAAGCGGCGACGAAGGCCGAGCTGGTGAGAAATCGCAAATGTTTCATCTCGCAAAACAGACAGCCGGACGCAATCCGACCAAATCTATCGCAATTCTACACCAGCTTTGGCTTCAACGTTGGTGACTTTTAGTCTTTATACGGATCACGGATATCCGCTCCCGCCATCGCCACGCCCAGCGGCGTGAGTGTATGGCGGATTTTCACCGTGTTCTGGTGGTGTTCAAGCACGCGGTGGAGTCGCTTGTACACGTGAGGTGCCTCATCGACATCTCCTCCGCGGAGAACCACCCCTCGGTCTTTGATCCACTTGCTCATCATGTCTTTCGACACCCGACCTTCGACGCCCTTCTTGCCCTTGGCGGCAGTTCGAGACATCACGCGTCCGGCACCGTGAACCGTCGAGTACAGAGCTTCACGAGACTCCTCGGAATCGACACCTTCAAGAATGACCGATTGGTCGCCCATCGAGCCGCCGACAAACCCAAGTTGTCCCGGAAACGCCGGGGTTGCGCCCTTTCGGACCACCCAATACTCCTGACCAAAATGAGTCTCGTTCCAGGCGAAGTTGTGGTGGTTATGAATCTCCTCCACAATCTCGCCGCCAAGGATCTTTGCGACCCGTTGGCAGACCCAATCTCGTCCCGCGTAGGCGTATCTACCGGCAAGGTGCATCGCTTCGAGATACTCTCGACCCGAGTCCTTTTCGGTCGATAACCAACTGATTCCGTTGCTGACGTTTCCTTCGGCGGCGGCCAGGTCCATGTAATGCTGAGCAATGCCATGGCCAAGGCCTCTCGAACCGAAGTGAACGCCAATCCAGATTCGGTCTTGCTCGTCGGAGAAGATATCCACGTAGTGGTTTCCGCCGCCAACCGTCCCGAGCTGGTTTTGTGCTTTTTGTCGCCGACTCTTAAGGGGCGGCAGACGCCAAGCGTCGTCATCGAACAGTTCGTGCTCGACGACCTCGTTATTGTTTAAGCCCATTCCAAATGAGACCTTTCGGAAGACCTCATCCATGATCGGATTGATCTTGGCTTTGACCTTTCGGGCGTCACACTCGAGGCGAACCGCCTTGTTTCCGCAGGCAATATCGTAGCCAACGCCGCTCGGAGAAATTCGATGACGATAAGCGACGACGCCACCAATGGGCACGCCGTATCCGACGTGGTGGTCGGCCATAAGGGCTAGTCGTTCCGCGCCTGTCTCGCGGGCGTTGTTGAGTTGCGCTAATGCTTCAGGGAAGACAGGATCTCCCCAGCATGGGATGTTTTCCAATAATTGCATGGGGGCACAAGGATAGTGAGACGAAGCCCGCCCGAATTTGTTCAAACAATTTTTGAACCTGTTCCGTTAATCAGCTATCGCGCTGGACTCGAATCCCTTGTAGCCTGCAATTGCTCCTCGGTCTGCCGAGTAGCGCAAGGAATTGGTTGAAATGAAAAGAATTTTGTTTGCACTGGGCATCATCGGCTTAGCTTCGCTCTCGACTGCCGGACTCACCTTCACCGGAATCAACGACTATTCGACCGAACTGTCGACCAACCCCGGCGGCAAGATTGACGTCGATACCGGAGTCCTCTCGAGCGACCTCTACATCAATTCGCTGTCGTTCGCCAGCGGAAACCTCTCAACCTCAGGCTTCTCGTTCGATACGTTCAACACCAGCTTCAAAAAGTACGACGGCTCCGGCACATTCGTATCCGAGGCAAACTACGCGTGGGGGTCCAAGCTCGACGCAGGCTATAGCTACAACGCAAGCGGAGTCTTTGCCGGCCTCTTCGGCTTTTTCGGCAGCGCGTCAACCCCGGGCATCTACACGGGAACCATCGATGTTCTCGGCGGAGCATCCGACACCAGTTCCGATCTTCTCGGCTCAGTCAACGTCACCGTCGAAGTCGTGAATAGCTTCGGACTTACCGTCACCTATCCGCAAAGCAGTTTCCTCGTAAACCCCGGGCAAACCAAAACGCTCAAACACCGGCTCCAAAACACCGGAACACGAGATTTGCTGGTGGCGAGCAGATACTATAGCGGCCCGGTCGGCGGCGGTGGCACCCCGGCTCAAGGTTTCAATGTCGATTTCGACTACTCGTTCTATCCGAGTTCGCTCACGGCAGGCAGCGACCAAACGGTCGGACACATGATCTTCACTGGAGTCGATCCCTCAGGTCCGCTTTGGGTCGCGAGCTCAGGAATCTTTGTTGGATACAACCAAGATGACCTCAACTCGATCTCCGGCGGAGACTTCTCGGTCCAAGCCGTGCCCGAACCAGCAACGATGACCGCGCTCGCACTCGGCGGAGCGCTTCTCGCCCGCCGCCGACGTAAAGCAAACTAATTATCGTTGAGGCCGTCTCGCAGAAACTCGAGCAAGGCGGCCTTTTCCTGCTTCGTCAGCTTCAGCTTCGGCAGCGCACCTTGATCGCCACCCCGATCATAGAATTCGATCACGTCTTCCAACGTGTCCAGCGTCCCGTTGTGCATGTAAGGAGCCGACTGGGCAATCCCCCGCAAGCCAGGGATGCGCCATTTGCCCTTATCCTTCGGGTTCTTGGTCACCTCCGAAAGACCGTGATCCTCGCCGATCACCGGCGATTCCGCCAAACCAGTCACCGCAAACGGGTCCGCGCCCGCAATGGATGCCCGCGTAAAATTCGGTCCCGCGTGGCACGTCACACACTGCCCCTTGCCCTTAAAAATCTCGAGCCCCTTCACCGCGTTCGCCGAAAGCGCAGACTTATCTCCCTTCATGTAGGCGTCAAATGGCGTCTGATTCTGCTTTAGCGTCCGAATGTAGGTCGCAAGTACCTTAGCAATGCGGTCGCCCGTGATCTCGCTACTCCCAAACGCCTTCTCAAAAAGCTGCCCATAGCCCTTCTTTTGAAGCCTCGATGTCGCCTCCGCCAGCGACAGATTCATCTCCTTTGGATGCTGAATCGGAATCAAAACCTGCTCTTCCAAGCTCTTCACTCGCCCATCTAAAAAGAGCGCCTGATAGTAGCCAACATTAAACAGCGACGGGCTATTGCGAGTCAGGGCCTCCTTGGTGTCGCCGATATTCACCGTCCGACCGTCGCTAAACCCCGCCGGCTCGTTATGGCACCACGTACAGGGCGTCTGCCCCGTCTTGCTCAGGCTTCGCTCCTCAAATAGGCGCTGCCCAAGCTCGGCTTTCGCCGTCGAATACGGGTTGTCCTTCGGAAAAGGCATCGGCCCCGGCGTACCCAGCGCGTACGGGTCGGCTGTCAGTGCCGTCACCCCAATTCCTGCGCTTGCCAGTGCCAACAGTCCGCGAACCATACCAAGATGATACAACGCCAAATTAGCGGCCGCGTTCCGAGTAAGTAAACTACACGACAACTTCCATGCAAGAAATTCTTGATCTTCAGTCCCAGGCGTTGGCCGAAGTCACCGCGGCCGGTTCCACCGCCGAATTGAAGGACCTCAAGATCAAGTTTCTGGGCAACAATGGCCTCATCAGCGGCAAACTCCGCGAAGTCGGCTCGTACCAAGGCGATAAGCGCGCCTTCGGTCAGGCCGTCAACGCTGCCAAAGCCGCCGTCGAAGAAGCTCTTGCCGCGCGAGAAGACGCCCTCAAATCCGGCGAACTCAAGGCCCAGTTCGAAGCCGAGCGCATCGACGTCACCATGCCCTCTCGGCCCTCCCAGGTCGGCTACGAACACGTGCTCCAGCAGACCATGAACCGCATCAAGCGGGTCCTCGGCGGACTCGGGTTCGAGTACCTCGAAAGCCCCGAACTCGAGCACTTCAAGTACAACTTCGACGCCCTCAACTATCCACCCGATCACCCCGCGATGGACGACCAAGACACGTTCTACATCGACGACGATCACGTGCTGCGAACCCAATGCACCGCTCTTCAAGGGCGAGTTTTCGAAGAAGTTCAGCAAGGAAAGCGGTCGCTCCCGCTTCGCATTTTCACCATCGGACGCACCTACCGAAACGAAGCCGTCGACCGAACCCACAGCCACACCTTCCACCAAGTCGACTGCTTCATGATCGACGAAAAAGTCTCGATGGCGAACCTAAAAGGCACCCTCGGACTCTTCGCCCGCGAGATGTTTGGCCAAGAGGTCACCGTCCGCTTCCGCCCCGACTTCTTCCCCTTCGTCGAGCCCGGAGTCGATTACGCCATCTCCACCCCTCGCCTCTTCGGCGGTCGCTGGGTAGAGCTCGGTGGCGCTGGCCTCATCCACCCGAACATCTTGGAGAGCTACGGCATCGACACCGAAAAGTATTCCGGCTTCGCCTTTGGCCTCGGCGTGGAGCGCATCCCGATGATGAGCTACGGAGTCGACGACCTCCGGCACTTCATGGAGAACGATCTTCGGTTCCTGGAGCAATTCCGCGCAGAGCCGATTGAGTTGAAGTAGGTAGCTAGTGCCCACTAATTTTTTCTACGTTTACGCATTGAAGGATCCAAGAGAGAATCCTTGCCTACCCTTCTACATTGGCAAGGGAACTGGGAGTCGCGCGTTCGATCACCTAGCTCGCCCAGATTCGACTGCCAAGTATGCAAGGATTAAAGCCATTCTCGCAGACGGTCATGAACCGATCGTCGATATCCTTGTTGAAGACTTGACTGAAGTGCAAGCGCTTAAACTTGAAGCTGAGCTGATCTCTGCTTTTGGAACCAAAGATACAGGCGGAATTCTGACCAACGCTGTCGTTCCCAAAGGCCTCAGTATTAAGCGAGCCGCTGGCATTGTGGTTCCACATGGTTGCGTGGAACAGGCTCAACTCGGATTAGGCATGCTCAAAGACGCTGTCATTGAACTCGCCCAGGCCAATGAAGAAGGGATAACGAACGCAGACGTTGCCGCATCGCTAGGGTTACGCAGCGATTACAGAGGCAGGCAAAAGGACTATCTATCGTATAGCCTATTGGGACTCTTACTAAGGGAAGGCCGCCTCGAGCGGATACCAAGCGCACGCAAGCACACGGTACCACGGAGGTAGCCCACTTAGGCTTGGAGATGCCGACGTCCTTAAGGCTATTGACAAGATTCCAGCAACAAAACACTCCTGGCACGCCACGCGCCAGGGGGCACGGGACCCGAGGCAGCATCGCTCCCCGAGCGGATGCGACAGGAGCGGAGATGTCTCGGGTGGGGCGCGGCTCTGGGCCCGCGCGTGGCGAGCACTCGAAAATCCCTGGTTGACAATCAGTTCGTTATCTGACGAATAGTTGCCAACTTACCAGAAAGGCCAAGAAGTTTTTGACCCAACAAGACCCAACTTCCCGGGCTGTCCGAATCAAATTTGAACCTGATTCCCCCTCAAAACTGCGTCGCAGTTCTCGGGTCGCAAGGTACCCTCAAAGGAATGTTCAAGCGTCTGATGGAGCGGGTCGACCGCATGCTGGGCCGAGGCGTCATTGACGAGGAGTTCTACGAGGAGCTCGAAGAAGCACTCCTTCAAGCCGACACCCACATCCAAGTCGTCGGCGAAATCCTTGAACAGCTAAGGCAGACCGTCCGCGACGAAAAGGTCACCGCGCCCGAAGACATCAAGGCTCGGCTCCAAAAGTTCATCGCCGACCGCTTCCGCCACCAAGACGCCGCCGGACTCGCCGTCGCCGACGAGGATCCAACCGTGTACCTCTTTGTCGGAGTCAACGGCGTTGGAAAAACTACGACCATCGCCAAGCTGGCCCACCTGCTGACCACCAAGTATAAGGCAAAGGTCCTCCTCGCCGCCGGAGACACCTTCCGCGCCGCCGCCATCGAACAGCTTGACACTTGGGCCCAACGGCTCGGCTGCGACATCGTCAAATCTCAGCCCGGCGCTGATTCGGCGACCGTGCTCTTCGACGCCATCACCGCCGCCAAAGCCCGCGGAGCCGAGTTCGTCCTCTGCGACACCGCCGGTCGCCAGCACAGCAAAGCCAACCTCATGGCCGAGCTCGAAAAGGTCCGAAAGGTCACCCAAAAAGCCCTCGGCCACAACCCTGACGAGGTCCTGCTGGTGCTCGACGCAAACACCGGGCAAAACGCCATCCGGCAAGCCGAAGAGTTCACCAAAGCGGCTGGAATCACCGGGCTGATCCTCACCAAGCTCGACGGAACCGCCAAAGGCGGAGCGATGATCGGAATCAACGAACGACTCAAAATCCCGATCAAATTCATCGGCATCGGCGAGAAAGTCACCGACCTTAAGGACTTCATCCCCGACGAGTTTGCCGCGCAGGTATTTGAATAACAATGACCCTCTTCACAAAGATCATTAACGGCGAAATCCCCGGCGATATCGTGTACCAAAACGATCACGTCGTAGCGTTTCGAGACATCACCCCCGTCGCCCCCACCCACATCTTGATCGTGCCGAGATCAGAAATCCCCGGGCTCGCAAGCCTGCCCGATTCCGGCGACCACATTCACATCTTGAATGCCGCGAAAGTGATCGCCGAACAAGAAGGCCTGTCGAACGGCTACCGCCTCGTGATTAACCAGGGCGAGGATGCCGGACAAACTGTGCCCCACCTTCACGCCCACCTCATTGGCGGGCGCAAACTGGCGTGGCCTCCCGGCTAGGCGTTACTTCTGCCGGGCAATGAATGCGTAAGCGTTGTGATCGTGGATCGACTCATGATTCTCGACCTCAATCTCGTAGGCAAGGATACGATCTTCGCGGTCGAACGCGAGCGCAACTTCACGAACCATATCCTCAACAAAGCGAGGATTTCGGTAAGCCTGCTCGGTCACAAACTTCTCATCTGGCCGCTTCAAGACTGGGTAAAGCTGAGCGGAACCCGTCGCTTCAATCATGTCAATCACGTCTTCAAGCCATAGTTGACCATCGGCCTTGACCTTTACCGAAACATATCCACGCTGATTGTGCGCACCAAACTCTGAAATCTCCTTGCTGCAAGGGCAAAGGGTGGTTACGGGAACGACAAGTCGGAGCCAGAAATCATTTTGCTTGCCACCGGAAGCGATGAAGCCACAGTCATAGCCCATCATTCCTGTCTTACCAGTGACCGGGGCCGCCTTTTCCCTGAAGAGCGTGAAATCGACTTCGAGATGAGCGGTTTCGGCTTTCAACTTCTCCCGGAGGTGCGTGAGAATCTGCGGAATCGTCGCCGCGCTGATATCGTGGCTGTACTCGCCGAGCACTTCAAGGAACCGGCTCATGTGAGTGCCTTTGAACTCCTTCGGTAGGTCAACGGTAAGAGCGAATTCACCGACCGTGTACTGAGGGCCGTTGTCGCGCTCACGTACATGCATCGGATATTTAACTTTTTTGACACCCACTTTATCGATTGCGATATTGCGCTCGTCTTGCGAGGCCTGGATGTCAACGAGAGGCTGATTGTTCATTATGCGAATCCCCGTGGATTTGTGGTTCTACGCTAGTAGACCGTGAAATGTTCTAATCCAACGAATGCCGCCTCAAGGAGTTCGGCGGTGTGCAAAGTGCGTGCGATCCCCTTTTCTCGGCATCCCTGGGCGATCCAGGCGTGGCAACCTGGGTTCCCAGTTGCGACGATGTCGGCCCTCGTTTCGGCAATATGTGACGTCTTTCGATCAAGGAGTTGCCGCGCCATTTCGGGTTGGGTGACGTTATAAATTCCTGCGCTACCACAGCAAATCAAGCTCTCTGTTAACTCAACGAACTCGATACCAGGAATCGCTTCGATCAGCTTTCGGGGCTGCGAAGTAATTCTTTGACCGTGCGAAAGGTGGCAGGCGTCGTGGTAAGTGATGCGCTTTCCTTCTAGGGCGGTCGTTTGGGAGAGCAGGCGATCGAGTCCGTTTTCTAACAAGAACTCGGAGAGATCCTTGACTCGCTTAGAGAATTGCTCGGCTTCCGGAGTGCCGAGGAGATGCCCGTACTCCTTCATGGTGCTTCCGCACCCGGCCGAATTGACGACGATCGGGGCATCGCCAGGCATGGATTTGATAAGGTTTTCGGCGAGCCTTCTGGCGTGATCCAGGTCACCGTTGTGAGCGTGAAGGGCACCGCAGCAACCTTCATTTGCCTCGATTGACCAGTATCCCAAGCGTCTCAAGAGCCGCTTGCTAGCTTGATGAACTCGCGGAAAAAGCACCTTCATCGCGCATCCTTCCAGGAAATAGACTTCGCCTCGATCTTCGATTGCGATCTCGGGCAGGTCCGCGAGCTTCTGCGGCGAGGGCAAATCGGCTTCGGGCCTTGGCAGGCCAGGAAGGGTGGGCATTCGCTTGCCGGGAAGAAGCTTAGCGGCGGCGAGCTGAGTTTTGAGAATGAGAGGGTTTGTTGTGCTGGTGAGGAGGGCTTTTGTGAGCAGGTTCGAGCCAATTTGGTCGCGGGCGATTTCGAGGATTTGGCCATACTGGACAGCGCTCGGGCAGGCCGTCTCGCACGCTCGGCAGCCGAGGCACTTGTCCAGATGAGGTTTCGCGTCGTCCCAAGTGAGTTTGCCGTCGATGACGCTTCGGACCAAATAGATTCGGCCGCGAGGGGAGTCGAGCTCATTGCCAGTTTGGGTGAAGGTGGGGCAATCTTCGAGGCAAAATCCGCACCGGATGCACTGGCTAGTGAGGTCTTCGAGGTGGCTCATAAAAACCCAAACTCTCCGGGGTTGAGCTTGTTGGTGGGGTCAAAAAGCTGCTTGGTGCGACGCATGAGAAATTGGGTTTTGGGGGAGATTCCCAAAACGGCACCCTTTCCGTTTGCAATTAAGACAGACCCGACTTTAGGACAGTGACTCTCGTCTTGGATTACGCCAAATAACAACCCCGCACGCTTGTTGGCCGCAACGATTCTGCCTTGGAATGCAGACATTGCTTCAGTAAGACACTCAGGCGGAACGCGCTGGATGACCGGAATGCCAGACCGGTCTTGACCACCCAGAATTTCGATATCTTCACCCCAGTCCCCCTGCGTCGCATGACTTGTTCGATCAATTGGAGATAGCTTGAATGTGATTTCCAGTGGTATTCCAAGAGTAAACCGACTTCCAATTACTAGTTTGTGCAGATCAAAACCAGAAACGCTTTTCACAACTTTGCTACCAGTCGTGATAACTGAGCCGTCCGCAAGCAGTAGCTTCATTCCGATAATCCAGTCCCTCCAACTTCCTCGCGCAGATTCCCAGAGGTGCGGGACATTTATGGATAGAAGCTCTGAGACGCTGTGGTTAAAACCGATCGCGTCAAATGTGAACCCTGGCATGAAAATCGGATACGGAATGTAAAGTCCAAGGTTGAATAACTCTGGCTCACCAAAGCGATCGAGCACAAAACCACCCTGAACCGTCATCGTCTGATCCTCCCGCGAAACCTCCAAAACCTCCGAGAATGGGGACAAGTCTATAGTGGCACTATGTTCTCTGACTTGTTGATTTCGAAATGAACTCGCTCCAGCCACCTGGACGAGGTTTTCTGACTTAACTATCCTCTGAAGCTCCGAGTAATCCCTCATGTCGCCACCCCTCGCCACCTGAGTTTGTGCTCCGCGCAAGCACGGTTCATCGGAAGAACTTTACAGGGGTTCGAGAGGCCCGAATGATCGAAAATCTGCTTCACGAGCGCCTGCGCGGCCAGGTCCTCCGGCGTGTACATCAAGGGTAACAAGTCGAGTTTCTCGACGCCCACTCCGTGCTCGCCGCTGACCGAGCCTCCGAGTTCGACGCACTTTCGGATGATCTCCTCCCCTGCCTTCACCACCCGATCCACAATCCCCGGCTCGCGGTCATCGAAGTAAAAGCAAGGGTGCAGGTTGCCGTCACCAGCATGAAAAATGTTCGCGACCCCAATCTGATGTTCGGCCGCCACGGCGTACACGAAGTCGAGCATCTCGGGTAGCTTCGAACGAGGAATCACGCCGTCGTGAGTGACCACCGTCGGCGCGAGACGCCCCATCGCACCTACACCCTTTTTGCGCGCGGTCCAAAGCTTGGCGCGCTCGCTCGGGCTAGTGGCCTCGGCAAACTCGAGCGATCTCTTTTCGGCACAAACTTCCCGCACGACCTCCATTTCCTTTGCGACTGTCTCGGCCTCGAAGCCATCGCACTCAACGAGAAGCAATGCCTGGGCTTCGGAGGGGAACCGTAAACCAAACGCCGCCGAAACCGCGTTCATGATCTCTCGGTCCATCATCTCCAGGGCTGCCGGAATTGTTCCCCGGGCGATGATCTCGGCAACGCTCTCGGTTGCGGCTCGTACGCTGGCAAACGCGATCAGGGCGGTCCGAATCTCCGTCGGAAGTGGGGTCAATTTCACCCACGCCTCGGTGACTATTCCCAATAGCCCCTCGGAACCACAAATCACACCGAGGAAATCGTATCCGGGTCCTTGGCCAAATTTGCCGCCGATAGTTAAGATTTCACCTTGCGGATCCACCATCGTGACCCCAAGAATGTGCTGAACCGTCACCCCGTACTTCAATGTATGAGGTCCGCCCGCATTTTCGGCGATGTTGCCACCGAGCGTGCTAACGGTTTGCGATGACGGATCGGGGGCAAAGTGGAGTCCTTCGGATGCCACCGCATCCGAGATTCGCTTATTCGCGATCCCGGCCCCGGCATGAAGTGCCCGGTTTGGGATGTCAATCTCGAAAATCTTGTTGAGGCGTTTCGTCGAGATGACCACTCCGCCCAGAGCAGGCATCGCACCGCCACTGAGTCCGGTTCCAGCCCCCCGAGCAGTGAACGGAACTTGAAGCTGATTGCACCACCTCACCACTGCCGCAACTTCCTCGGTGCTTTCAGGCAATACGATAACCGTCGGCTTTGAGCGGTCGACAGTGTAGGCGTCGCTATCGTAAGCGCGCTCGGCGGCCGGTCCTTCAAGAACTTGATCCGCCCGAAGCAACCTCTTCAGCGAGCTTACATCCACTCGGTCAGTTTACATCTGAAGGGACATTTCAAAGAAAATTGAAACTTTGGCGGTAAAATGAACGCAGGAACAGATATGCCTGTGTCACCCGAGCGAATCGTTGGCGAAGACTTAATCGATATCTATCGAAAGGTCGATGAAGGCACACGCCTGAGCTTCGAGGACGGCATGCGCCTGTTCACCACGCCGAACTTGACGGGTGTCGGTTACATGGCGAATATGGTTCGCGAGCGACGGCACGGAAAGAAAACTTACTTCGTTGCTAACCAGCACATCAACTACACCAATATCTGCAACAAGTTCTGTAAGTTCTGTTCGTTTTACGCCAAGAAAGGTGGTCCGGAGCCTTATGAGATGTCGCTTGAGACGGTGCGCGAGCGGTTGATGTGGCACCGAGACGTTGATCTCACTGAGATTCACATGGTCGGCGGAATCAACCCTCGGCTTCCCTATTCCTACTATCTCGACCTCGTTCGGACGGTCAAAGAGGTTCGGCCCGGGGTTCACGTTAAGGCTTTCACCGCCGTGGAGATCACCGAGATTGCTCGGCAGGGTAAGTGCTCGGTGGAGCAGGCTTTGGCCGATCTAATCGAGGCTGGACTTGACTCGTTGCCGGGCGGCGGAATTGAGATTCTTTCGGACCGGGTTCACCAGGAGCTGTTTGGCAAGAAGCTGAACGGCGATGAGTGGAAAGAAGTTGCGCGGGCGGCGGCGAAGCTTGGGCTTCGGCAGTACGCTACGATGCTTTACGGTCACATCGAGACGCTAGAGGAGCGGGTTTCGCACCTCATTCAGTTGCGCGAGTTGCAAGACGAGACGCAGAACTTTTTGACGATGACTCCGCTGGCTTTCCACCCCGAGAAGACTGAGCTGGAGCATATTCCGACGCCGACCGCCGATATGGATTTGCGCGGAATTGCGGTGACGCGGTTAATGCTCGACAACTTTGAGCACGTCAAGAGTTTTTGGATCATGAACACTCCGCCGGTGACTCAGTTGGCGCTTTGGTATGGTGCTGACGACGCCGATGGCTTTGTTCATGAGTATGAAATCACTTATAACGAAGGTGATTTCGGGAATAAGAAGCAGGTTTTGACTCGGTCGAATATGGTGAAGTTGATCGAGGAGGTTGACCGAGTTCCGGTGGAGCGAGATTCGCTGTACGAGGAGATCGTTCGGGAACCTCGGAAGCCGTTGGTGCCGTTGACGGTTGGCTGAGTCGGTGATTTCGGTGCTTTTGGCATCGACGCGGCGAGGATTTTTGCGCGAGATCGGTGCAGTCGGTGCTTGGGCAAGATGGGCAGTTTAGGTTCAACGGGCGGTCGCTTTTTTGTTCGGTTTGGGCAGTGTTGGGCGGCGGCTCGTTTTCGATTTTCGGTTGAGGCATCTATGTATAGGCAAGACATCGGGGGTTTTGTCAACCGGATTGGCGGTTGAGTCCTGATTGCGCGAGGAGGGACTTCATGGCGATCCACCCGCTTGCCCGAGGCCAATCCCCTCCCTCTCTTTCCCCGGCCCGATGGGACGGGGAAAGAGAGGGTCCCGCGCCCTGCGCGGCGTGGGTTTGCCTTTTCCAGGTTGATTGGGGCGACAGGGTAACTGTTCGAAGAATTAGCCTCGGGATCGCGGATCCCAAAGCATCAAAAGCCGCCGGTGCGGTCGACGGTTAGATAAACTCTCGGTGTGGTGGTGCTTCAACAGCACATCAAACCACCAAATCGAGAGACCATTTTGCCAAGTGATCCAGAAATAACACGGTTCTTGGAGCTTCATCTTCTGAGAGAGTTTCGCGGGAATGCGACGAGTGATCAGATTCTTGAAGAGGGGCTGTTGCTGAACCGTTTTCGAACGTCGTCGAAGCCCGAGGAGCTAGTGATTGCCGCTCGAGTCTCGTCTAACCAAGGCCGACTGTATGACGCCAAATGGTGTCTTAGGCGGGCTTTGACCTTCGCGAATGGCGAGCAGCAACTCGTCGATTCTTCACCTCAATACCGACCGTTAAAGGAATGCGTTGACCAGCGCTTACAGGAAGTCCGGCTCAGGGTAAGCGAGAGCATCAAAACCATCCAGATTGAATTCACGACCCTTGTGATAATGATCGACTTGTTGTTTCCAATTTACAAGGTCGAAATGTTTGGTCGAGAGGTCGCAAATCGCATGGAGGAAACAGCGATACGCGCGAGGGACGGGATGCTAGACGTGCTGTACATGGCGCTACCAACCTGCGCTGAGATCAATTGCAGGGCCTTGGCCGAAGCTTTTAGTGCCCTCTTCATTAATGGCGATCCGAAATTGGACCTTCATACTCGCGCTGGATCTTGGTTGAGTTGCCGCAACATGATGTATGATCTCGACTCATTCGTTGAATGGAGCTTGCAAGCCAGCGAGCAAGGATTCAGTAGCATCTCTATTAAGTGCTCTCCCCTGTGGACGGTATTAGGAGATACGTCAGGCATACTGCCAGTTAGTTCACGATTGGGCAGATAACTGATCCTCTGGTGCACGTTTCTGATACCCTGCGCAACGAAAGTAACAAGACTCCTATACAATATATCCGGATGCCGAACAACAGCATTTCTCCGGAGCGACAGGCAGCCTACTATGCAGGGCACGCAATTAGTGGGTTAGGGTTGATCTTATTTCTCTCAAACTTCTTCATCATGCCTACCGCCATGACGCGTCCGACTTCGTTCGATAACTTTGGGCGGCAGGCGTCCGAAGATATGACGAATTTCGCTGCTCGGGCGATCGGTGGAATGATCCTGATCGGAATCGGCCAGGCGATCGCGAGCATGGGCAAGCTTGGTGCAGCCGGAAGCGGAGTCGTGCTCGACCCCGAGCAAGCCCGAAAGGATGTGGAGCCTTGGTCGCGAATGGTCGGTGGGGTTGTGAGTGATGCCCTTGATGAGGTGAAACTCCCGGTGGTTGAGAGCAAGTCGGCTCCGGTTTCGCCTTCGGACGAAGAGCGCCCCGCGATTGAGAGACTGAGCGAGATTAAAGTTCTGCTTGATCAAGGGATGTTGACGCAAGACGAATACGAGGCGAAGCGTAAGTCGATCATCGATTCGATCTGACATGCCGGAAGGTTTGCGGTCGCCGATCCGCCGGGGTGGGACTCCCTCGGTTCGCCGCTCCACCGGGGCGGGCGGGTGGGGGATTTTTGAGCGACCTCAATGGTCGCTCAAAAACGACTCAAGGCGTTCGCACATCGCGAACGCCTTGAGCATGAATTGGATCGGAAACCCCAATCCCTAAATCCCTTGCCCCTGTGACCAGGAGTAAGGGACTTCACTTTGGGCTTAGTAGTCCATTCCGCCCATGCCGTCCATTCCGCCAGGCATAGCGGCTTTCTTCGGCTCAGGCTTTTCGACCACGAGGGTTTCGGTGGTGAGAACGAGGGCTGCGATGGAGGCAGCGTTGGTGATGGTGGACCGGGTGACCTTTGCGGGGTCGACGATGCCAGCCGCGACCATGTCGACGATCTCGCCGGTGACGGCGTTGAGACCGAAGCCATCGTTTGCAGCTCGGACCTTCTCCACGATAACCGAGCCTTCGAGGCCAGCGTTCTTGGAGATGTGTCGGATCGGCTCTTCGAGGGCGCGCTTGACGATGGCAACTCCGGTTGCTTCGTCGGTGCTCATGCCTTCGGTGGTGAGCTTGTCGGCTGCTCGGAGGAGGGTGGAACCGCCGCCGGGGACGATGCCTTCTTCGACTGCCGCTCGGGTTGCGCTGAGGGCGTCTTCGTAGCGGTGCTTCTTCTCTTTGAGCTCGGTTTCGGTGGACGCTCCGACCTTGATGACGGCGACGCCGCCGCTGAGCTTAGCAAGTCGCTCTTGCAGCTTTTCGCGATCGTAGTTGCTATCGGTGGTCTCGATTTGGCGCTTGATAAGGTCGATTCGGCCAAGAACGGCTTCCTTGGAGCCTGCACCCTCGATGATGGTGGTCTCTTCCTTGCTGATGACGACCTTCTTGGCGGTGCCAAGTTGCTCGATGAGGACGCTCTCAAGCTTGACGCCGAGGTCTTCGCTGATGAAGGTTCCGTTGGTGAGAACGGCGATATCTTCGAGCATTGCCTTTCGTCGGTCGCCAAAGCCCGGAGCCTTGACGGCGGCGATTTGGAGCACGCCTCGGATCTTGTTGAGAACGATGGTGCTGAGGGCGTCGCCTTCAATGTCTTCTGCGATGACTAGGATCGGTCGTCGGGTTGCGGCGGCCTTTTCGAGGAACGGGAGGAAGTCGGCGGCAACGCTGATTTTCTTCTCGTGGATCAGGATGATCGGGTTCTCGAGAACGGCTTCCATGCGCTCGGGGTCGGTGACGAAGTAGGGGCTGATGTAGCCTCGGTCGAACTGCATTCCTTCGACGACTTCGAGGAGGGTTTCTCGGCCCTTGGACTCTTCGACGGTGATGACGCCGTCTTTGCCGACCTTATCCATTGCTTCGGCGACGTGCTTTCCGACTTCGGAATCGTTACCGGCGATGGTTGCAACGAACTCAACTTGCTCCTTGTCCTTGATCGGCTTGGCGGTTGCCTTGATGGTCGCGATAACCTGGTCAACAGCCTTGTCGATGCCTCGCTTGACGGCGATGGGGTTACCACCAGCGGCGACGTAGCGGAGGCCTTCGTTCACGATTGCCTGGGCGAGAACGGTTGCGGTGGTGGTTCCGTCACCGGCAACGTCGTTGGTCTTGGAGGCAACTTCTTTGCAGAGCTGCGCGCCCATGTTCTCGTAAGGATCTTCGAGTTCGATCTCCTTGGCGACGGTGACGCCGTCTTTGGTGATCGTTGGGCTTCCCCACTTCTTGTCGAGGACGACGTTTCGACCTTTGGGGCCGAGGGTGACCTTGACTGCGTCGGCGACTTTGTTGACACCGCGCTCAAGGGCTCGTCGTGCATTTTCGTCGAATACTAGGTTCTTTGCTGCCATTGTTCAGTTCTCAGTTGTCAGTTAACAGTTATCAGTTGGGTTGGCGGTTTGCGGTTCTGCAAACCGCCAAGTGGATCAATCTCTATCTCTTCGAGGGCCTCGGAAGCCTCCGCCGCCTGGGCGACCACCGCCGCCAGGGCGTCCGCCGCCGGGTCGGCCAAATCCACCGCCACCACCGGGCCTACCGCCGCGGAATCCGCCTCCACCGCCGCCGCCATATGGGCGTCGGGGTCGATCTCCGCCACCGTCGTCATCGCGGCGTGGTGGGCGATCGTCGCCACCGTCGTTTTGTCGAGGTGGTCGGTCATCTCCGTAGTCGCGGCGCGGCGGTCGATCATCGCGGTTAAAGGACCTTTGGGGTCGGTCATCGCGATCGAATGATCGCTGCGGGCGATCATCTCGGTCGAACGAACGTCGCGGTCGGTCGTCGCGGTCGAAGGAGCGCTGAGGGCGATCTTCGAACGTTCGCTCGACTCGCGATGCCTTGCCAAGCGATACGAGTTTCATTCCGAGCTCGCGGACCTTGTCCTTGATGTCGGACGCGTGGAACTCTTCGACGTACTCAAGGTCGACAGCGAGGGCGCAGAGCGTATCGAGCCGACCGAGGGCGGCGAGAGCGTCGCCATAGTTGCCGGAGTCTTGGATTGCGGTTGCGGCGATATTGGATGGAACATCCATCGCGGCTTTGAGAATTCGGGCCGTGAGCCGGTCTTTTTCGGCATCGGGCAGGACCTCCGCGAAGCGGTAGGTGGTCGTAACGAGGGTCCGACCAAGTTGCCAGACGTCGAGATTGCGGTAATCAGCCATGAGATAGAGATGCAGGTTTTTAGCCGATGACGGCGTAGATTTGGTCTTCGTCGAGGATCGTATAGTCTTTGCCGTCGATGGAAACTTCGTTTCCGCCGTACTTGCTGAAGAGGACTCGATCGCCGACTTTGACGTTTAGGGAGTTGCGCTCGCCGTTGTCAAGGACTCGTCCGTTGCCGGTGGCAATGACGGTTCCCTCTTGTGGCTTCTTTTTCGCGCTGTCTGGGAGGTAGATTCCGCTCGCAGTTTTTTCTTCTGCGTCGAGGACCTCAACGACGACTTTATCACCGAGTGGTTTCAAGTTTGCCATGGTCGTTTTCTTTTGGGTTCGGCGGGCGTTCCTCTTCCCTTGAGGGGATTCGAGGGAGTGCAGGGTTTTAGCACTCGCCTGCCGAGATTGCTAAAGTGTACCCGTTTGGGTTCTACGCCAAATTTTTCGCGGCCGTGTCAAAACTCGTCGAGGTCACTTAACTAGATTCATCAGACCAGAGGCGATCAGGCTACCGAGAAGCCAAACAGCGACCACAGCCCATTTGTTATCGTGATCAAAATCGGTGAATGCGTACCACAGCATGTACAGGCCGCACAGGAGACATACGAAACCTTTCCAGACTTCGTCTTTGAACGCTTCGATCAGGATGATGATGCCGCAAACTAGACCGGCAATACCGAAAACGGCGGCTGGGATGGAAATCAGAATGCTCATCACCGGAGTCTATCATTCCGCCTACTAATGTGCAATGTTGCTATGATGGTGACGTGCGACGAAGGGTCTCGATCGGCATTGGAGTGGTAGTTGTCGTCGGGATAACAATGCTTTTGGCAACTTCAAAACCGAGTTCGCCGATAAATGAGGCGGTGAGGGTACTCGGCCTGAAGCAAATGCAAGATGATCGGGGATGGTACATCATGCGAATGAATATAATGAGGACGGGAACCATGCATCGGACATACATTCTCGCTTTCGGCAAGAGCGTTTCGGATCATGAAATTCGAGGTTGGTTAGATGGTCGCCTACAACCGCTGGGTTGGATCCGCACAGATACGGGGACCGAAGTAGATGCAGTGATGTGGGAAAAGGACGGTTGTAACCTCGGCTTTGCCCGTGACACGACCAACCCTGCTCAGCATTGGGTTTTCGCTGAGCGACCGCAAAGTGCGCTTGAGCGACTCAGGGACAATATTATCCCTTAGGCTCGCGAAGGCATCAGTGCCCGGAGCGGCAACATTCCCAACCGAAAGAACCTGTGCCGTGAAATTAAGGTTTATGGAAATGGGCAAGCGCGTTGCGGCAAATTCAAATCACCAAAAGTCCCAAATATTTGTCTTTATGGAACCCAGCTTTACGGGCTCCGCGTAAGCCCTACTGAGCAAAGACAATGAAGATAGCAAATATCATCGTTGTCACTTGCGCTGCTTTGCCGATGCTTTTCGTGTTTTTGGGCTCATACGAAGGTCAGGTGAACACGCAAGCAATTCGTCAGCAGTCAAGTGACCTGGAAAGAACACTTAAGCTGCCTCCTCGAGTAGCCTCTGCACCATCGGAAGTTGGTCGGTTTAACACCTACCATTTGGATGACATTAGCGCGAATGAACTCTCGATCGTAGGTGAAAAATGGAATCAGGTCCTGAAGCGATCAGGTTGGAAACTGCAAGCTACATTGAACAAGAAGGCAACCTCGCTCTCTTGGAAAAGGGGATTGGAATCGATCAGCCTGGCTTATTCCGTAACAATGCGACGCTCAATCGTTACTACGATTGTGCGTAGCTCTTAGCGCGAAATCAGCTTTCGATATACTTTCTCAGCTTCTGCAGCCATGGAAGTATTCGTAAAGAGCGTTAATGCTCGATCCCGTGCGCTTTGCCCTATTTGCTCATTCTTCGATGCATCTAGGGCAGCTACCGCAATAGCCTTAGCATCTTCTTTCGGCACCAAGTAACCCGTATTGTCTCCGAGTACCTCGGGCACTCCGCCGACGTTTGAGGCGACGATTGGGAGTCCGGCGAGCATGGCTTCGATAATCGCCATCGGCATCGCGTCCTTCAGGGTCGGGAAAATGAAGACATCGAAAGCCGGAAGCACGCTCCACACGTCGTCTTGGTAGCCCAAGAACACGATCCGGTCAGAGAGGTTGTTATCCTTAACCCACTGCTGATATTCCGCCATGTCGGCTCCATCGCCCGAAAGGACGTAGATCGAGTTGGGAACCTGCTCAGCGAGGGTCTTGTACGCCTCCAGCGAGTAGTCGATGCCCTTGAGTTTGGTAAGGCGCGAAACGGTCCCGAAAATGAACTTTTCTTGGGGCAGATTGTGGCGATCCCGAGCCTCTTGCTTTGAGATGAGCGGGGGGGGCGGCAGGACCCCGTTATAGACTTTCGCCGTCTTTTCTGGTTTCACTCCCTGGCCGATGAGGTGATCGCACACGGCTTGACTGACCCCGATCATGATGTCGGCGAAGATGAAGCTGAGTTTGCCACTGAGGCCGTGGGACGTGGCGACGGACTTGACTTTAGCGAGTCGGGCGGCAAGGCACCCGTTGACGCTGGAGGTCGAAAGGTGTCCGTGTACGATGTCGGCTTTTTGCTCCTTAAAGTGCTGAGCCATCTGCCAGATCGCGACCGGATCAACCTTGGCGCGCACTCGAACCTCCCACACTTCGTAGCCCATCTCGCGCATTTGCTGTCCGAAAATGAGCCCTTTCCAGGTGACAAAACTGACGTGATGCCCCTCGGCGATCTGCGCCTTGGCAAGGTTGATCATGCTTTGCACGGCGCCGTAAGTGAAGCGGCCGGCGCTGATGACATGGATGATTCGGAGCGGTTTATCGGTCATATTTGAAGGCTCGCCAGAACTTGTAAATGAGCACCGGGAGGGGGGTGTCGTGCCGAATCGCAATTCGGTTGAGGCGCATGGGGTGGGTTTGGGCGGTGTTGAGGCCCTTTTTGGTGGTGACAGCGAACTTGAAGCCGGCTCGCTGGGCGAGCTTGACTGAGGTGTCGTTATGGGAGCCGTAGGGGTAGCAGAAGGACTCCATCGGGATTCCGAGTTGCTCTTCGAGCGTGGATTTGCTTTCGATGATTTCTAGGATTTGGTCTTGCTCGTCGAGGTCTGCCAGACGTGGATGTGAGTAAGTATGGGAGCCGATTTCGACGCCTTGCCGCGCGAGGTCTTTGATGGTGTCGATGGTCATTAAGGGGCACGGGATGTCGCCGATTTTGACGTCCCATTCGTTGACGCCGCCCATGTGGTCGCTCACCACATACACAGTCCCACCGAAGCCGTACTTCTGAAGGAGGGGCCATCCGGCGTCCGCGAAGTCTTGGCTACCGTCATCGAAGGTGAGGACTACTGGCTTTACTGGCATCTTCGGCCCGAAGAGATCGGTAACGGGGAGGCTTTGGAAGCCTTTGCGTCGGAACCACCTCAGGTGTGACTCGAGCATCTGGGGCGAAACATAGGTTCCTGGCCAGATGGTGCCTTTGGGTACGGGCGCAATCTTGTGGTAAGTCAGGATTGGAACACGTACGCCCACCGGATCAGTTTATTCGATCCGGCGGGCGCGTTTTCATCTCCCCTCGTATTCAGCCTGTGGATGGCCTATTTGATCCAATTCCAGTTGTAAATTCGGGTCGGCTTGAAGGGGTCGGCGACGTTGCCTGCGACGTAGTCGGTGTTGATGAGCGACTCGGCATCCATTTGCACGACGCCTCCGGTGGCAGCGTAGGCTTCGTAATGGACGGCGAAGGAGTTACCGCCACTGGGCTTGATGTCGATGTTTCCGTTGGCTCCAGTGCCGCCTGCAAGCAGCATTCCCGTGAAGTCGGCGTTTGAGCCGTCGATTTGGATGCCGCCTTTCATGGCGTAGATGAGGCCGGTTGTGGATGAACCGTTCGTGTGGAACTTGAATGCATCATTGCTCTTCTTGAGAGAGAGCAAAGCACTCTTCATGACCGCTTCTTCTTTGGTTTTGAAGGTCAGCGAGTCTTGTTCGATCCGGTAGGTCGAGCTTGGTGAGTCTTCGTAAGTTTGCTCGAAGATCAGCGTGCAACCGTGGTTGATGATGTTCCCGAGGTTCTTTACGTTGCCCTTAACGTAAACGATGTTCTTCTTCGGGTTGGTTGATGCCGGCCAAAGGTGGATCGACTCTCCATTCCCAACGTCTAGATTTCCTGTGATAAGTGCAGGAGACTGAATTCCTTTTTGTCCGTCACTAACGCGCGGTGTGGCTGTCGCGGAGTTCCATCCGCTACCGCACTTCAATCCGCTTGCCACGCTCGCGGAGTTGAGGTAGTCGGCGGCCCAGGAGTTTACAGTGCCCTCATCGGGGAAAGTGGCTTCGCCGTTGAGCTTGACGACCGAATTTGCGGGAGCCCCTGGAAAGTCGCCTTGTGCCGGAGCGGCAGGCGAGCGGTAGTTCTTCGAGCCGTTGGGGTTGCCTAGTCCGTTATTGGATACAGTGCTGGTGTAAGGTCCGCCATCGGGGACGAGGTAGTAACCTTGAATATCGATAATGTTGGGATTCGAGAAGCCTGATTTCGCTCCGCTGAACGGATCCCACTTGATGCCTTTGTTGCCGACCACGTGGGCGTCACCGTTGGGTGAGAGCGTTCTTATCCCTTGGTTCGAGGTGATATTGACCGCTCCATTGGCGACAATCGCTCCGGTTGGGAACCAGATGCTATCTGGGGCGCCATTGTTTCCGTAGGTATCACGCGGAACGAGGTGTCGCCACATCAGACCTTTGAAGTCAGCGCGGACTTTGCTTACCTTTCCACTCGAGTCGGTTCCGGTTCCTTCGACAGTGAAGTAGTAGGTCTGGATTCGGTACCCACCCTCGTCTTTCTCGACGACGCGGTCGGCGACCACTCGGGCTGAGCAGGTGCCGATTGCCGTTTCGGTAGAGTCGGGTTTGAGGACCTTTTGGGTCGTTTCGTTGAGAACGAATGGGTAGGACTGATCGGCGATCAGCTGCTGACGGATGTTTTCGTACAACAGGTTGACGGCGCTCGAAGCGAGACCATCGGCCTGCCATTTATCTCCAGCACCTTTGACCTCTTTGGTTTGGACGTCGGCCATGCGCATGACGCCGACTCCGACGGCGGAAAAGCCGACCACGAAGACGAGGACTGGCGCAATGGACATGCCTCTCTGGCGGGTTAATCGTTTTAGTTTCAAATTCTCATTCCTCCTTGTTGTCGAATGTTGGCATTGCCGAAAGTGTGATTTCGCGGGTCTTGGTGGCACCTGTTTTGTCGGTCCAGCGAGGTTGGAAAACGAAGCTGGCGTACATTCCGGATGCGCCGTTGTTGGCGGTGTAATCCAGCGACAGATCGGGGTCGGTGTGGTACGTGACGTCCATCGCAACTCCATACTCCATCGCCTTAAAGAGAGTCACTTTGGTGCCCGATACAGTGGCGTGACCAGATGCAATTCGGTCGACTCCGCCAATGAGGGCTTTTAGCTTGATCTCGTTGGTATCTGCTTCGGGAGTGGAGCGCATGTAGTAATCCTTGGTGTAGCGATCTCCCCAGTAGGTGAGATTCGTAAACTGGTTCCACTTGACGCTCTTGATGTTCTTCGCGACGATCTGCGGGGTTCCGTTACTCGCACTGCTGGAGCCGGCGGGAACTATTCGCAAAGGACATTCCCAACGCTTCAGCACGAATGGACCATCGGCCGCGGTGGCGGCGGCCTCAATCTTGTAGACAATCACCTTAAAGTTCTCAGGATCGACGGTCATGTCAGCCTTGAACTTGGGTTGCCGGAGGATGATGCACTCGTTCTCTTTGGCGACGTGCCACGGAGACGAAGACCAGGCCGGAAACTTCGCCATGCTGAGGTTGGCGGCCTGGGCGTCGGCAATGAATCTGTCGAAAGCCCTTCGACCAAACGTATGCGCGGTTGCAACTTCGCCAACCTTGCGGAAGGTTTGGGCGGCAAGGATCGTGGTATCGGCGAGGATAAATGTCGCCAAGACTGAGAGAGACAGAGCAGTCACGACTTCCATCGTGGAAATTCCGCGATTGCGCTTAAACTTTCTTACTTCCATTTGTTGCCTCCTCCGAGGTTGAAGCCGGTAGGTGGGGGCGGAGACGGGGGCGTGGTGCTGCCCGACGAACTACTTCCGCCTGAACTGCTGCTCCCTCCGCCGCCGGAAGTGCTTCCCGAACTGCTGGAACCGCCTGAACTACCACCGCTCGTACTGGTACCGCCGGTGCTTCCGCCGGTGCTTCCGCTGGTGGCAGGAGGTGGCGGTGGTGGGGGAGGGGGGGTGTAGAACAGTTGGTCGATTGGGGTGGGGTTCCAAGGATCCTTGGTCCAATCGGCGTTGATGACGGACGAGAAGGTTTTGCCGACGGTGACGGTGGACATTGCAGAGTTGCTGGTCCCGGCTTGGTTTTGCCATTTGACGACGATCTCTACCGATTGAAGATTTTTTGAGCCCGCAACGGGACGGATACTGTAAGTGGCCGACAAATTGGTGACTGGCAACTGCGCCTGAAGATCTGCGTCTAAGGTGATGGCCTGATTCGTGACCACAACTCGGTTCTGCTGAGACACCGCGATGATGCGATCTATCTGGCTCCGAGCGATAGACTGGACAGTCGAGCGAATCTCGTTCTGCTTCGACATCTTTGTCGCCATGCTGCTCATGGCAAGGATAGTAATGGAGCTGAGACCGAGGATCATGATGCTCATCATCACCTCGACAATCGTGAACCCCTTACCCTGCTTCCGTTTCCTCTTAAAGAGAGTTTTCATTCGTCACACCGGAAGCCAAGCGTACGACCTCCGAGAGTGGCGTTCCCGATTTGGGGAAATGCTGAATCAGGAAAAATGCGGGGATGATGTTCGATTTCGCAATACAAGCGAAATTACTTTGGTGTATTGTCTCGATTTGATTTTCGGATGGCGGCGTCTTCGGCGACTTTACGCTTGAAGTAAAGCGCACCCCAGATGCAGAACGCGGTGAAGGCAAAGAGCCCCGCGACAACCAGAGTCGCGCCTAGCGTTCGGTTTTGGAACAAGACGTCGTAACCCCTTTGCATATTGGTTTTGAGTGTACTCTTTGTGTTGTTCCATGCGGCAGGTGCGAAGTAAGGCAGGTATTCGACGGGTTTTTGAGGCGCACCTCGATGCATATTCCGAAGTCGATTTAGTGTTTCTGCTGCAAGATTGGGACGATGGCTATAACGTCGGGGGGATGTTTCGAGTGGCAGACGCTTGCGGCGCGACGCAGATGATCTTGACTGGAAAAACGCCAACTCCAGAGAGTTCGCCGATGGTGGGCGTGACTTCGATGGGAGCGCATCGACGCGTGCCGTGGCTCCATGTGCCGTCTCATTTGGACGCTTGCGACAAAGCGATCAATGCTGGGTATTCGCTGGTGGCGGTCGAGGTTGCAGATGGAGCAGTGCCCTACAAGACTTTTGAATATCCAAAGCAGACGTGCTTGGTGCTTGGGAATGAAGGAGCGGGAGTTTATGACACGGTGCTTCGGAAGTGCGAAGCGGCGGTGTTCATTCCGATGGCGGGAAAGGGTCGCTCCCTCAACGTTCACGTTGCGGGAGCGATAGTTGCGTTCGAGGCGATGCTAGGCCCTATTTCGGCTCATTCTTCGGATTGAAGCCAGCCGCGTTCTTTTTGAACTGCTCCTGTTGCTCAGAGGACATCGATGCATCTAACTGAGTCTGTGCGTCTTTCGCGGTTGTTTCACCTTTTGTAACTCCCGCTTCTTCTGCCGATCCGCACCCGTAGGTGCAGATCAGCAAAGCAGGAGCAATGAAGAGGCTCTTTGTCATTTTGCGACTCGAGAAGCGATGAGGAGAGCGTTGATGTCGACGCACTTCATGCCAACGGTCGGGAATCCGCCTGCATCCGCCGATTCACCTTCGGTGACGGTTGCGTTTGCACAGTATCGGTTCGCATCCACAATGCTCTTGGGCATCTGAATGTACGAGTTTCCTAGTGCTGGCACCGTGTAGGCACCGTAGAAGACGGTCTTTGCGTGACCATCCACGAAACCATTCACCCATCGACCGCCGTTGCGTGGCTCCTTGTTCTCTCCGTCCTCGGTTTGATAGTAGTACGCGTTTGTGTACATTGGTGAGTCAGCCGTGGTCGTGTACATGAGGGTCTCTGCTGCGGAATCGAACGACGTCAGGCTCTTTCCTCTCCACATTCGCCCGTTGTCGCACTCGGGATTCCCGCCGACTCGGCAAATCTGAAAGTTGCTCGTAGCGACCTCGAACATTCCCGTTCCGCCTCGGTAATTGAGCACCCCGAAGTTTGGTGCGAACCCAATCATCCGGCCCTTCACGTCGATGTAGGTATCGCCCCCCCCGCGGGTTCGGTTGACATCGTAAACGATGTCCCGGTTCTTCATGTACGGTTGGAGGAACCATTGCCACTCGCCGTAATCGTTGAGCGAGTCGTGGTTAAACTCGCAGAGGAACATATCGTCCGAATCCGAGGAGTAAAGAAACTGTGCCGTGGCAATGTTCTTCACACTTGACAGGTTGCTGGTGTGCTTCGCCGCCGCTTTGGCCTGGGCAAAAACGGGGAAGAGGATAGCGGCGAGGATTGCAATGATTGCAATGACAACGAGAAGTTCGATGAGGGTAATGCTTTTCGCATGGAAGTCTCCCGCAACATGATCTACCCGCCATGTTAATTCAGCATTATCTATGAATTAACGCTTTGTCATTAACAAAAAAAGAGCCCTCCGTTGAGGAGGGCTAATCCTAATCAAGCATTGTTCCCTGAAAAGGCGATTTTCGCCCTTTCAGCTATTAAGCCAATAGAGCGACCCGCGCTTAGTTGCCGAATCGGCAAGCCGTGGATGTCGAGTTGCCAACGCAGACCGTGTTGGTATTGTCAACAACCCACTGTGCGTATGCTCGGCAGGCGAGTGCGGGCGGACGCGGATTGGTGTTGAGGTTCGATGTCGTTCCGTCCTCAGGCTGGATGATCGCATCTGGATCGGAACAGTAAGCTCCGCCCCACTGGACGTGGTTGCTCGGCATGATCCATCGGTTGTTGAACGCACCGGGGAGGATTCCGCCCTTGACCGGAAGTGCCTTCGCGTGACCATCAAGATATGCATAGTTGAACGAGCCGCTGTATCGCATGTCCTTGTTGGTGAAACCGTTATAGGTTTCTCCAGCAAAGCCGATTCCAACCGTTGCACGGGGCGTATCGTAAGTATCGCCGAACACGAAGACCGTCGCGGGTTCGGTCACGCTGGTTGCGCTCTTCCCAGCGTTGATGTTGCCAGGAGACCCGACCGGTCCAACAAATACAACTTGCTTCTCAAGCAATCCGCCGCCGCGCCATCCGAATGGACCCCAGTTGTAGCCGTAGGCCGAGAGGTATTTGGTTCCGAAGACGTAGTTTCGAGCGAAGCTCGTGTCTGGATCGCGTCGCTCATCCGAGTAGATCAGATCAATCGACTTGAAATACGGGAAGATTGGATACCACCATTCATTGCTACATCCTTCAAGGCTCCTGGTCGCGGTGATGTTTGCCGTGGTACAGATTGCTCGGTTATTCGTTCCAAAGATCGAAGGCGTGACGTCGTCGTTGTCACCAAGGTAGATCTGGAACGCAGCCCCAAGATTCTTGACGTTGCTGAGCGACTTAGTCTTTTTTGCAGAGAGCTTTGCTTGGGCAAAGACCGGGAACAGGATGGCGGCCAAGATCGCGATAATCGCGATGACGACGAGTAGTTCGATAAGTGTGAATGCTCTTCGCATGATAACTCCCGCGAAGAGCATTCAGCACTATCGTTAAAACAAAGTTAGCTCAGTGTTTAGGTTGTGTCAATAACACTTTTATTAATACTTGCGGTCTCTTAACCTCCAGACTGGCGCTGCTTTTCTAGCCATTCAAACCATTGCTTGCTGTCCATCGGAATCGATTGCTCCTTGCGACGCTTCTTGAAATCGGGATCGGAGGGGTCGAAAGTTTCCTCTGGCCTAAAGACCCTTCGATCGGCGGGGACGTGCTTGTAGGGCGTGAAATCGGGGGTGTTTGTGAACATGTCGTCGAGAGGCGTCGCCACGGCATCAAACATGTTGTTTGGCCCGAGTCCGTAGATTTGGTAGATCGATTTGATGATGCTCATAATGCTCGTGTGGTGGTGGCTCACGTAACCACGCTTCGCATAGGGCGAGATCGCAAGCACGAAGCTTCGCTGGCGATCCACATGGTCGCTATCGCCACCGGCATCATCTTGGGTCACAAAGATCGCCATGTTTTTCCACTCTGCCGTATGCGAGAGGTACTCGACGATTTGTCCGAGAGCCATGTCGTTGTCGGCGAGGTAGCTGCTGACGAACGGGAATCCGCGCGCGGGTGCGGGCGAAGCGCCATGGTCGTTGCAGATTGCGATGTTGATGAATTTGGGCAACGGCTTGCCTTGCGACCGGTACTTCTTCTCAAGGTCTTCTTTGAACCAATCGACGCGGGCAATATCGGGAATGTTGTTGTTATAGCCCGGGAAATCGAAGCACGTGTTATCGAAGAGAATCTTGGGCATCGGGAAGTTGACAACTTCGCCGGTACCGCTCTTACTAAACGGGAGCCCTTCATCGGAGGCAGCGAACTCGAATCCCTCACCATAGTTTCTAAAGTCGATTCCGTTGCGACCAAGGTGCTCCCACATGGAGCCATTCTCGAGATAGTCTTCGGGGATGATGCTTCCATTGGAACCGAAGCTGATGAGTCTTCCTTTTGCCTTATCGTTTGGTCGGAAGTCCCAACCCGAGTAGTACAGTCTCGATGTCCAGAGGGAGGCGTAGTTGCCGACGAGCCACCTATGGCCGGCACCGGATGCGCCGACTTCCATGTAGAAGTTGTCCGAAATTCCGAACTGTTCGGCGAGCCGAACGTGGTTGGGCATGATGGGGACACGCTGATCGGTTTTGCCGTCGATGTACCCGTTCATCCCGTGGTGGGCGTATGAGGGCTCGCCGTTTGCGCCTTTTAGTTCGCCAAAAATGCCATCAAACGTGTGGTTCTCTTTGGTGATGAAGACGACGTGCTTGATCTCTTTGGGGAAGGTGGATTTTCGCTTGACGGGCAGCAGGCCGTTGTTTCTCAGGACTGCCTGAGTCAGTTCGTTGTTCGGTTTTGGCAAGAATCGAGTGATCATGCCAGGAAGATATTCACCGGTGATCGGGCCCGTGTTTGGCATTCCGTACCTCTCGTCGGAAGGCGATCTGTACTCTTTAGCTCCTCGCGGTCCCATTCCAATGCCGTAGGAATTCGCAACGAAGAGTTCTCCACGTTTCGAGATGGTCGCGGCAATGGGCCAGTCGCCGGCGGGTAAGTAACCGTCAACCGTCCAATTCCGGCTGTTGATCGTGGCGATCGCATTTAGCCCCGTGGCACAAACATAGAGCTTGCCTTGTTTTGGCGCCGAGACGAGACCGGTAGGGATGACGCCCCGAACGTTTTTGAGTAACGGCTGAGGAGTCAGCGTCAGGGTCTTTTTCAGCTTCAAGTCTGAGCTAAAAACTTGGACACTGTCGTTGTTTGCGTTGCTCACAACGAGATCATTGCCTACGAAAGTGAGCGCATTTGGAGAACTTCCACCGACGGATTTCCCCCCGGCGGCGGGAGCGTGGATCAGTACCCCGGTTTTGGCAGTTTGGACGTGCTTGGGCGAGGCGGAGTCGGTGATATCGTACTTCCAGATGGAGTGCGCATCCGGCACGAGCGGTGAGCCTAGCCCGGCGATTTGCCTTCCCTCGAAGTAGATGCCTTCTTCAGATTCTTTGGTCGGAAATCCAAATGGAGGGCGACTGAGTCCGCGCGGGTTGCCTTTGCCTGGCTCAGGCTTCTTGACCAGCTCGTAATCGAAAATGCCGATATTCGCGACAAACACCGATTTTTCATCGGGCGAGACGGCGAGGGCGTAAGGTTGTCGCCCGGCGGGACTTTGGCTGATGACGGTTCCGCGCTGAAGGTCGACGATTACAAGTCTTTGGTGAGCCACATCGACGCAATAGGCTTTCGTGTCGTCTTTGCTCACGCTCAAATCCACGATAAATGGATCGCCGTGGGCAGGGTCTTTGATTGATATCCGCCGCACAACCTCCCATGTTTTTGCGTTAAAGATGACGACGTCTCCGAACTCGCCTCCTCCGGCGATGAAATAGGCACCGTCGGAGGAAAACTTGCCAGCAAGCGAGTTCTTCGGGAACGCGATTGTTCGCTTGGTCGGTCTGCCTGTTGTGAGATCAAACACCGAAAGCGTACTTTCGGTGATGCCAACGAGGGTCGTTTCATCTGGCGAGAGTTCGACCCGCCATAGGTTCTCTTCGGTATAGAGACGATCACCTAGCGGAGTGATGATTCGTCCGTTCGGTAGGACCGTTTCGCCGCCATACACTACCTTGGCGAATTCTGTTCCGGCGGGGGCCTCGAATTGATAGTCACTTTGTGAGAGGGAGAGTGCGAGGGCAAGTTGAAGCATGGGGACATGATTCCCCGATGGAATTTTTCAATTGACCATTTTTGAGGAACCTTAGCAGAGTCTTAAAAATGCTTCGCGCCGTCGCGAACAACAGAAACGCCTGCCATGAATCATGGCAGGCGCGCTTGTCAGAGAGTGCGACTAGCGCTGAACTTCGCTTTGGCTTCCTCGACGAACGACGAGGAATTTGATACGCTCGGGTTGGAAGCGCTCTTGGAGGAGTTCGACGGCGCGTCGGACCTTGACGGTGCCTCCGCAGTAGAACAGGTCGACTGCAGCGTAGCCATGCTCGGGCCACGTGTGGATGGTGTAGTGCGACTCTTGGATGATGACCGCACCGCTCACTCCGTATGGCTTGAACTCCTTGAAGCAGTCGGCAACGATTGTTGCTTCGGAGACGCGTGCCGCTTCGACCATTGCATCACCGACGGTGTCGTCCTTCTCGAGGGTTTGGCCATTGCAGCCGAAGAGTTCGATGAGCAAGTGGCTACCGAGGGACGGCTCTTCGCCTGGGCGATAGGGGAGCCCTTCGGAGTCCTTGTCGAGCCACTCGTCGAATGCGGCGATATCATCGCACTCGATCATGGTCCATCCGCCATCGACGCGAAGTCGAGGAGGCGCGGTGGCAGCCAGGGTGGGTTCCGACTTGGACTTGCCTTCGAAGAGACCTCGAAGCCAGCCCATGAATCCGAGCCGAGTTGGCTCAACGGCGACGGCGGCGCAACAAAGGCCGCTAAGCGTAAGAAGAGTTAGAGTAGTCAATCACACAGTCCTCAATTTGATAACCTTTCGCAGACACAAGATCCTTCTTGTGCGAGAAACCCGACGAGAATGGGACGATTCGAATCGAGCAAACTTGTGCAGGTTGGTTTTGCGCAACATTGGGCGTCACCGCTTGCAACCCGTCTCCCCTCATCTCTTCGTCTAAGTTTCATCCTTTTGTGGCTTGTTGAGGGCCACAGAAGCCACGCGGTTTCCCGTGTGACGCAACTGAGGAGGATACCTCAATTGCTTTTTACGGTGAATAGAGACAACAAGTTTTGGACCAAAGTTCCTTTTCGGAATTTTATTCGGAGATTTGACCTTCGGCCATCTTGATTGTTCGGTCGGCCAAAGAGAGCATGGTCGGATCGTGGGTGACCATCACGAGAGAGCCTTCGCCTCGGTACTGGTTGAGAAGTTGAACCACTTGCTCACCGTTGGTGTGGTCCAGAGCGGCGGTGGGTTCGTCGGCGAAGATGACTTCGGGCTGATTGATGAGGGCTCGGGCGACGCAAACTCGCTGCCGCTCGCCGCCCGAGAGTTCGTGAGGAAGGCGGTGGAGTTTGTCTTTGAGTCCCAGCTCGGCGAGGAGGTCTTCGGCGCGTTGCTTTGAGTTCGGCGAGATGGCAAGGATGTTTTCGATGGCGGAGAGGTAGCCGAGGAGGAATGGTTGCTGGAAAACGAATCCGAAGTGCTTGCGGCGGAGTTCGGCGCGGTCTTGGTCGGTGAGCGCTTGGAGGTCTTGGTGGTGGAGTTTTACGCTGCCTCGGGTTGGGTTCTTGAGGCCGGAAAGTAGGTAAAGCAGGGAGCTTTTTCCTGAGCCGCTCGGACCGAGAATGCCGAGGAACTCGCCTGGCTTGACTTCGAGCGTGACGTCGTTGCAGGCGAAGACCTGCTTTTCGTGATCGTTGTAGACCAGGGAGACGTTTTCGGCTTGGATCATACGAGCCTCCATTGGGATCGCAGGCGTCTCGCCTGCAAAAAAAATCGGATGGTTGATGCAGACAGAACTCGCTGTTCGCATTGATATTCAGAGCAGGCGGGACGCCTGCGATCCCAGTAGCTCATACCAACCTCCTCTCGACCACCGCAACCGGGTCAAAATTTCGGAACCGAAGCCAGATGGTGCCGACCGCAACCAAGAGAATCGAGATCGGGACGGGGATGGTGTAAGCAAGCGCCATCGGGTCAGAGTCATCGAGCGCGAATGCGGACGGGTCCATAAGCAATGCTTTAGCCGTGAGTAACAGCCCACGGGCGACGACGAGCCCGAAGAGCCATCCGCCGACGATGACGATCAGCGACTCGGTGAGTACCCGCTTTAGGAGTTGTTGCTTCGTGAATCCGATGGCTTGGAGGAGGCCAAATTCAACGAGCCGCTGGCTCTGGTAAATGTTCATCAGCATGCCCATCATAGTGGTGATGACGATAACCAGGACGGCGATGACGACGTTGATAATCTTGTACAGGACGGCAAACATCTCGCCCGACTGCTTCTCGATCTGATGGAAAGCGAAGATCTGGGCGAACTCGCCTTTCATCTTCTCTTCGGCCCAGCGGTCGAATTTCCCTTGCTCGGCGGGATTCTTGGCAAAGATCAGGGCGAAATCGATGGGGATTGGTTGGGTGTCGGCGTAATACTTTTTGTTGCTGAGCATTAGCCAGCGCTCGGCCTTGATGATCCCGACCACCTTGACCGGGTGGCGCGAGAAGTTCTCGTTTTCTTCGGGCTTTAAGAACACATCACCAAGTTTGAGGCCGAGGTTGCGCGCCACGGGCTCACTGACGAGCATTTCGGGTTCACCATCGACGGGAAAACGGCCGGTGAGGCCCGTCGCCCCTTGCCGCTTCATGTAGTACTCGAGGTCAGGGCGATCCATCGCCATGACGGCGAAGGGCCATTTGCCGACGATGCTTTTGACTTGGGCGCCGCTCCCTCGGCAAAGGATGACTTTCTCAATTTCGACGGGTGGTTTGGTGGTGAGGCGATCCACAAAGACCTTGGTGAGGGTCGGATCGAGGCGCGGCGAGACGCCGAGGAAGGCGTCCGTATATCGGTAGATCGTGCGGATGCTAAGCGGAATGCTGTTAATCAGCGCGATGATGCTCTGGATGAGCATGACGGCAAGGGTGATGACCAGCACCAATGGCACCGTCTTTCCGGCGTTTCGCCGGAGGAACATCGTGGGCGAAAGCGGATTCATTTCGGCTTGGTGTAGCGCATGAACAGTTCATCGCCGATGTGGTGGACTTCCGTGAGTGTGTAGCTTTGGACCTTCTCTCGGAGCAGAGGCGTTCCCCCGGCGTACGTCGGGACGTGTTCGCCGAGCTTGATCTTGGGCGCGAGGGTAAGGAAAAGTTCGTCGATCAGTTCGGCTTCGAGGAGGCAGGCATTGATTTCGCTTCCGCCCATGACGTTGATGATCTCGATTCCTTGCCGCTTGAGTTGCGCCAACGCGTCGGGCCAGTCCTTGAAGGCGATGGATTGAACGTGATCGGGCGCACTTGGACTTGTGCCTTCGGGATGGAGGACGATGGCCTTGCCCCCGGTGAAGAACGGCTTTGACCAATCGAGATTGCCCGACCGAGTGACCACGATTCGGTAGGGGGTGGCGGGGTTCCAATTTCCGCTGGCGCGGACGCTGGTCGCCCCGCTCAGCACGGCGTCCGCTTTCTTTTCGAGCCGGATCATGATCTTGTGGTCGTTATCTGACCCAAGATCGCTGACGTCCTCTCCCCGCTCGCCGGAAATGATTTTTCCATCGATGGTAGTGACCATGTTGATGAACGTAAATGGGCGGTCCGGGTGGGGATTGGTGAAAACCAGGTCGCGGTAGACCAATGCGGCGGGATCGGGGGGAAGGAGCTTTTCCATCGCGGATTTGATCTTGCGATATGGTTGTTCGGCGAGGCGCTCATCGCCGATGAAGAAGGTGGGGAGGTTGTAGACGCCGGAGTCGTAGGCGGGCTGATCGAAGTCGATGACGTTGGCATCGAATCGGTTCTCCTCGATTGCTTTCAGCATCTCGGGGATGTTTTGGATGATGCATTGGGCTTCAATTTCAAGAGTTTTCACATCGTTAATATCCTTCCCTTCCTCCCAATGCGCCCGGTAAAGACGCTCGACGAGAGCATTGGCGACGCCTTCGGTTTTGGCATACTCGACGGCTTGGTGGGCGTTGTAGGTTCGCTGCTCAAACGGGCGATCAACGTTGGGAACCGCGATTCCTTCGGCGAAGGAGTGAATGGCGAAGCGGCCGGGGGTTTTCGGCTTGTTTTTGGGTTCGATGGGGCAAGACGAGTAGTCCCACTCCATCTCTTTGGGGAAAAGCTCGTAGCCGACCCACTCGATCGTGACTCCGAATTCGCGTTCGAGGCGCTGGGCTTGGAACAGCCCCACCCAGCACCAAGGGCAATTGAAATCATGCGCGACGCGAATTGTCATGAAGTTGTTTCTACGCAACTTTCGGCTTCAATGACGCATACGCCCGCAGCGAAACTGAGGCGGCGGCAAGGCCATCTTCGAGCGTAATGGGTGGCTCGGTGTTGTTGAGGCACGCCTCTACAAACGCATTCATCATCGCTCCATCGAGGTCGCTTCCGTAACCCTGATCTGCAAATGACTTTGCCCGGCCATTCTTGGTGTGGCGGATGGCTTGGTCGAAAAGGTTGACGTGAAGAACGCCTTTTTCTCCCACGATTTTGAGCGTGACATCGCCCCACGTTCGGAAGGACGACGGACGCGACCAGGAGCTGTCGAGGGTGGCGAAGATTCCGCTCGGGTAGTCCAGGGTCACCATGGCGGTGTCATCCCAATCCTTGCCGCCATACATATTGGAGCCGATTTGGCCCTCGACGTGGGACGGCTCTTCGCCCAGGAGGTCACGGAGGAGGTCGGCGACGTGAACCACGTGATCGATCATCGCGCCACCTCCGCTCAGGGCGGGCTGGATGAACCATGATCCGGGGCATTGGCCTCGGTTGGTAGCGTTGATGGCCTTGATGGTGCCGATTTCTCCGCTGGCGATTCTGGCTTTCAGGTTTTGGTAGGCGGGCGAGAATCGGCAGGGGAAAGCGGTCATGAACTTGACACTGTTCTTCGTCACGACATCGCGAACTCTATCGAAATCTTCCGCTCGGACCACGACTGGCTTCTCGCAGATGATGTGCTTACCCGCGTTGGCGGCGGCCTCAATATGCGCCAGGTGCTTGGTGTTCTCGCTGCTGATTGCGACGGCATCCGAATTGGCAAGTAGCTCTTCGAGCGAGTTGAAATATCGGAGTTGCCGCTTCTCGGCGAAAGCCTTTCCGCGTTCGGCGTCGTCATCCCACACGCCCGAGATGGTGGCGTTGGGATTTGACGCGAAGTTGTGCGCGTAGCTGGGCGTATGGACGTGGGCGGTGCTGACGAGCCCGACGCGAAGAGTCATAAAGAGATGTTACTCAGAGTAAGGGTGCGCGCGTCAGGGTCGCCGTTGGGGTCGAAGTCAATCGTGATCGTGGATTGCGATTCGAGAACGAGGGTGTCGGCGAGGGCATCGGGCCACTCGATCAGGCAGGCGTGAGTGTCGAGATAGTCTTCGATTCCAGTTCCGAGCGTGCTTTGGATGCGGTACAGGTCGGCGTGAAGTACGGGCGGAGTCGTTTCGTAGATTGAGAATAGGTTGTAGGTGGGCGATTTGATCGCGATTTGGACCCCAAGCGCTTGGAGTACGCCCCTCACGAGCGTGGTTTTTCCCGCCCCCAGATTTCCTCGAAGCAGGACCACACCTCCGGGCTTGAGGTGCGCGGCGAGGCGAGCGCCCAGTGCGAGCATTTCGGTTTCGTTGGCAACTCGCACCTGCATTGGAGTTATTTTGGCAGGTCGATGCCGCCTCGAAAAGTTGCTAGTTGTGGGTCCGTTGGGGTGCCGAATAGGGAGAATTGACCAATACTTAACGAAAAGCGGCGAACGAGTGGGCACTTTTCCACACGGTTGGCGTCAAAATAGAACGGGCTATTTGATAGCCAGGAGCTAAAAACAACGATGTTTCGACGACTCTACTGGGTGAGTGAGCAAGTATTCACCGACGGCACCAGCAAGGTAAACGGTGTTTACACTTCCATTCCCGACCTCATCCGATACGGACTGCAGTACGCCGAGGGCGGTCACCTGAGGTTGACGCTGACGAAGCTTGATTCGAGCAGCGAGCCTCTCGGAACTTGGGTCTCGCCCCAATTCGACGGACTCGAGACCGCGATGGACCAATACGTCCGCACCGAAGAGTTTTCCTCTGAGCAAGTGAAGTCCTTGGTCGCTTCGCTTACGAAGCTCACGGTCGCAGCTTAACGACAATTCGATAAACAAAAAGGTCGCTCTGGGAATCCCAGAGCGACCTTTTTGTTTGGGCTTACTTCGAGGCCTTGGAGTCTGAGGTTTTGACGTCGCTTTCCTTCAGGCTCTTGGAGAGGTTGGTGAACTGCTCTTTGAGTCCAAGGGTTTGGACGTCGATGTTCGCTTGCTTACGCTTGTTCAGCAGTCGCTTGTCGAGGTCAACGGCAACTGAACCCTTTTGCATCGCGAGCAGGCGCTCGACTTCGGTCTTCATCCAATCCTTGATTTGGATCTTGCTGGCTTCAGTCTTCTTTTCGACGTAGAAGCGAACTTGGTTTTGCCCGTCTGCGATCCAGTCGGTCGGCTTCCCTTCGCCGAGGTTGTCGACGATCTGTTTGAGGCGGGGCGGGAACTGCGAATAGACGCGGGAAGGGTACACGGCATCTTTGGCGATGCTGTAGCGGCTAGCCACGACGCGGAAGTTCTCGCCAGCGCGAATCGCGGAATCAACATTTGCCTTCGCTTCGGCATCCTTGACGACGACCCAGAGGAGGTCGACCGTCTTCGGATTCTCAAACTGCTGAGGGTTATTCTTGATGTAGTTCTCGACGGCTTCTTTACTGATCTTGATGCCCTTAGTGATGAGGTTATATCGGCATCTTTCGAGGGCAATTTGTCGGCGGATCTCGGCGACGGTGTAGCCCTGGCTGGTCAGCGTTTTGATGAAGCCTTGGTTCTTGGTGATTTGGAACGAGATTTCGTTGTCGATATCCTTCTCAGTCGGGAAAACTCCCTCGTCCTTTGCCATCTGCTCAAGGAGCTTTTGGTTCACGAGGTCATTCAGGGCTTGGAAGTTGAGCGGAGTAGCAACGTTTGCGGTGATGTTGCCTTGCCCCGTATTGATCATCACGTTCGGCTTGTGCTCAAGGTGCGTATAGAACTCTTCGCGGGTGATTTTCTCGCCGTTCACAACTGCCATCACTTCGGCGGTTTTGCCTTTACAACCGGAGAGAAGGAGGGCGAACCCGACGATGCCTAGAAGCGAACTCTGAATCTTTGCCAATGTCATAAACCTCGTAAAAATACTTGCCTTTTGATGGTACCTGGCACCGTTTGGCGGTCCCAGGTACCAGCAAGGCTTTCTTCTTTAACAAGGTAGGCGCAAGAATGGTGCCAACTACATCACTTTGCTGGACATTCGATGCGTTCCGATTCCAGCGGCAGGTTAAGGGTCCTTGCGAGACTCTTGCCCGACGCACCGAAGCTGCAGTAGTTCGCCCGAAGCGTATTCACGTCGGCAACGGTGAGAAGGTCGGTCGAGTTACCTGTGAAGTACATCAAGTCGTTGGAGTCTGGGGAGTGTCCGTTGAGACCCAGGGCATGACCCATTTCGTGGGCGGCGGTTCCGGCGTAGCCACTGAGAGGAAGTGAGGGCCAAGAGTAGATGATCATCTCGGCGTTTTGGATGGTGGACTGGCCCGAGAAGAAGTAGATCGTGGTGACGCCCAACGTGCTCTGTGGGGCAACGACCTGGGTCTCAACAGTTAGGTTTGCCTCAGATGCCGAGGTGACTTCTTGCCAAAGGTCAACGCCAGTCTCGGTTTCCCATTGATTAAAGCCTTGTCGGTATCGCGCTTCAAGCGTCGAGCCTCCAGCGGCGGTGTTAGTTTTGAAATAAACCTTGATTGGCAGGCTTGTCCATCGCTTCAAATTAAGCGAACTCGTGTAGTTGGGCGAGTAGCTGGCGGAGCCACAAAGTTGCCCAGCCGTTGTCGTTACAGTGCCTGCTCCTCCGCATCCGAGAATGATGGCGATGAGGAGAGACGAGGACAAAATGAGTCCGGCACGAAGCATGGTGAACATTCTAACGCGAATCGGCGCGCATCGTTACCAGTATTGAAGGTTTGCATACGCTATACTTCGGGTGCTCATGGCAGAAGTCAAGGAGTTGTGGGAGAAGGCGTTACCTCCGGTTCGGAACGGAGTAACGGGTATCGGCGTCTGGACGGCTCTGTCGTCGTCGGTACCGATCACGCTTGAAGAGGATGTTTTTGTCCTCGGCGTCCCTCCCGGACAAGCCGAGCTTGGCGGTCACCTCAGGATGCCGGCCACCTCACGGTTGATCGAGCAGACAATTTCTTCGATTGTTGGTCGTCCTACCAAGGTCCGCGTCATCGATGGCGTTGAGAGCAACGATTGGGAGCTGACCAAGCGGCGGGATGCCGAGCGGCGGCGCATGCAAGAGGCCGACATGGCCAAGATGAAGGCGCAGCTTGAGACGCGCACATCTTGGGAAGCGGTTTATGAGCGACTGACGCGCGAGTACTCCGGGGTCCAAAATCGATCGTTGCCCCAGAACCGGGCTCGGTTTTTTGACGCCGCTGTTTCGATTGTGGCCGATGCTCGCCGGGAGCAGACCAACTTTGACGACGCCAATGAGCGGAACTTTGCCCGGTGTATCGAGCGGATTTCGCAGTACACCGAGATTCCGAGTGCGCTCGTCGGCTACGAAGTGCTGAAACGCGCCGAAGAGCTTTAAGGTGGCACGCGGCACCGCGATTATCCTTGGGTCGGGGACGAGCAACGGGGTTCCGATGCTCGGCATCCATTACTCCGACGAGTTTTTGGCGAACCCCAAGAACCACCGTACGCGCTCTTCGTGCGTGCTGCAGGGGCCGAGCGGCAACTTCCTGATCGACTGCTCGCCAGAGTTGCGCCTTCAGTTGGTGCGCGAAAAGATCTTCGATGTTGATGAGGTGTTGATCACGCACACTCATGCGGACCACGTGATGGGTATGGACGATCTGCGGTCGTTTTGCATCGTGGGTCAGAAGTCGATCCCGGTAAGCGCGATTCCCCGGTATCAGGAGGACATTCGCCGGATTTTCCCGTATGCGTTTGCGGAGGTTCCGCCCGGCGTATGGGTCCCTCGGTTCGACCTAAAGGATGTTGCGCCGACGATTGAGGCTTGTGGGCTGTCGATTCGTACATTTCAGGTTCAGCACGGCAAGTATCCGGTGACGGGCATTCGCGTGAACGACTTTGCGTACATTACGGACGTCAACATGATTCCGCCACCAGCGATGGAGATGCTGACGGGGCTGGAGACGCTGGTGATCGACGCGGTGCGGCACGAGCCGCATCCGAACCATTTTCATTTTGAGGCGACGATGGAGGTCATCGCCGAGTTGCAGCCGAAGATGGCGTACCTGACCCACTTGAGCCACGAGTACGATCATGACAAGTACGAGGCGGGCCTGCCGCCAAACGTTCGCCTGGCGTTTGACGGGCTTCAGATCGACTTTTAAGGCGTAGCGTAGAGCTTTGCGTCGCCTTGGGCGAACACAAGCTTGAACCCGGCATCGCGAAGAAGGCGTTCACAGTTCGGTCGCGTTTGTGAGTCTCCGGAGTCAACACCAACAAACAAAGCATCGAAGGGCTTTTGTTTCAGGCGGTTTTGGATTTCCCGAACGGATAGTCGACCTTGCGCGAGTTGCCCTAACCAAGTCTCTTTTTCCTTCGCGTTTTTTGTCTCGCACCAGTGGGCGGAGTAGACCGGGCGCGCGAGTAAATAGGGCGAAAAGAAATAGCTCGAGTAGATGCTCACCGGCTGGTCGTCCTTGTCTTTTTCGGTGTCGGGAAGGACTTGGATCGTTCGGTAACGCTTTGCTTCGGCGGACTCCAATACGGCGACGTCGGCAGAAGGTATGACCGTTTCGCTGCGCTTTTCGCCTTGGAGGGCCTCCATTTGAGCTTTGAGCAAGAAATAGGGACTCAGGAGCGTTGTGATCGCGATAACCGCGATGGCAGGAATGGTGGCAAAGCGATGCTTGGAGGTCGCGAGGTGATAGATGCCGTAGCCAGCCAGGATTGCCATGGGGACATGAACTGGCATGAGCAGCTTCCTTTGGAAGTTGAGCGGCAAAAGCGTCGCGAGAAATGTGATGAGAATCCAAAAACCAAGTAACCGAAAGTGCTCAGGGTCGGCTTGTTTGACTCCTCGAAGATAGCCAAAGGCGGCCAGAGGCAGGAGCCACCCAAAGCCAATCAGCACCTGGATGATCGGGAAATTGGGCGTTGGCTGAAGATCGCGCAACTGATTGATCTGTCCATCGCGCAAGGCCCAAACGACATAGAGCGCCGAGGCGCCTACGGCAGAGATGTATGCCGCAACGGGGGCGATGCGAAGGTTCGTCCGGTTCTGTTGGGCGATGAACGCGACGACAGCGGTGAGGGTGATGATTTCGTAGGTGTGGGTGACGGTGAGCGCCGATGCGGCAACGAAAATCGCGACACTCCCGATCGGCTTGCCGGATGTACAGAACTTCTGAAACAACAGGACGGTGAGGATGTAGAGGCTGGTGGAAAAGAGGAATAGCGGCGAGACCAGCATCGAGAAGAAAGTGTTTGACTCGGGCTGGAGATGGTCGATGCCGAGCCCGAAGCGCTCTACTTGATGGAGCTTGATCAGGACTCCGGTTAAACCAGAGCCGAAACAAACCGTGGCGAAGGCGGTCCATTTTGAGGCGGGTTCGGCCAAAGACTTGCCGATGAGCTTCCACACCAGGGCCAAGAGGGCAATCATGCCAACAATTCGCGCGACCTCCAGAGACTGGACCGTGGACATGTTTGTAAGCGCGGCAAATTTCCCGACGAGGGCGAAGAAGGGGCTGAAGAGGTGATAAGGCGGGACGTCGGTGCAGAAAAAGTTCTGATGGAAAAGTGCACCTGCTCGGTATTGGTCGGCCCAACTGGCATAGACTCCGGCATCAGAGACGTTCCAAACCGCAAACGTGTATAACTCGCCGGGTTGAAGCGATTTGAGGGCGAGAATCTGCGGAATTGAGGCTGCTAATATCGCGACGATCCCGGTAAGGATTGCGGCGAATATCAGACCAAGGTTTCGGTTCGCCACGGGCACCATTTTACTACGGGCAGGTTCTAAGTCGGTCATTTGATTCCGGAAGCCAGCATTTGTGCAGGAGTGACGAAGGGAAACCTAGATCGTCTAAGCTAACATATGATTTCTCGGCTCGCGTGTTTGATCGGCTTTGCGTTTGCCTGCGGCATTGCCTTATGCCAAGACGCCCTGGATGAAATTCGAATCCCGTTCTTTTCGCCAAAGAAGTGGGCACTTTGCATTGGCACCCAGAAATACACATCGATCACTCCGCTGAAGTACGCGGCAGGTGATGCTCGCGCCTTTGCCGATTGTTTGAAGCAAAATTTGGGGTTTTCAGATGAATCCGTGACCCTCCTCGCCGACGCCGAAGGAGGCACTCCGGCCACGTCTCAAAACGTCTCGGCGGCAATCGATCGGATGCTCGCGGATCGTTCGCTGGACCGAGGCGACTTGGTGATCATTTACTTTTCGGGTCATGGGGTCGGCCTCGATGACGGCGATTATTGGCTACCGAACAACGTCGACATCAAGAATCCCAAGGCGACTGCGATCCGGATCGAGTCGGTGGTGCGCAAGCTTGTTGCAAAGAAGCTTCGAAACGTCGTCATCATCTCGGACGCGTGCCGGGCGGGTGAAAAGAACACGTTTGGAAATGCGTTGATCTCTTTGGGCCGGAAGTCGAACATTGCGGTGCTTTTGGGATGCGCACCGGGGGCGAAATCGTATGAAGATGCTCGGTCGAAGCACGGCTACTTCACCAACTACCTGATGCGTAACATCGCTTCGCTTAACGCCGTCGATGCGAAAACGGGCGCTCTCCGGGTTTCTGCTCTCGGTCAACGCGTCGCGACCTCGGTAGAGGGCGCGACAAAGGCGGAGTTTGGCGCGAATGCGCAAAAGCCTCTTATCGCGGCCGACAAAGAGCAAGAGGTCATCCTCGGGACATTCATCCGAACGAGCGGCGAAGGGGCGGTCTCGGCAAAGCAGATTCTGGACGAGCTGAAGTCGGGGGCGATGACCAAGGAGGCGGCGAACGACCTGCTTTTCCAGACCGCGCTTTCGTTTGAGAACGACAAGGATTACACCTCGGCGCTCGAAATCTACCGTCAACTCCGGGCGATTGGATACCAAGGACGCGCCTTCGAGCTGCACTACTTGACGATGTTGATCCGAGAGAATCGAACCTCGGAGGCGAACCGGGTCTTTGATGGAATTCTCGATAATCCCGAGCCGTCATTGTGGGTCGATCTGATCTCGCTTTTTGCTCCTTCCCAGCTTGTATCGCCGGCGCGGTTGGCCAATGCCGCGCAGTCGCTTTTCAACTCGGAGTACCGGGATGCGACGCTGGGATCGCTCGACGCCGAGCTTCGAGATCGGGGCATGACCACCGAGCGAGAGGCGCTTCACAAGCGCATGGAGACCCTGAAAGGGACCGCTTGGCCATCTTTTGCCGCCATCGCTCGAGTGAGCGCGGCGGGAACGCCGGAACAGGTCGAAAAAGCTCTGGCGGCCTTTCCAACCGGTGGCGACGATGGAAGCGCGAGCGAGCTTGCCGCCAGAAATGCTTACCAAGGATACATCCGTACGCGCGACTTTGCGCGGGGCGTGGCACTTGCGGATAAGATGCTCGCAAAGAACCCCGGGAGCGGCTATTGGGGACTAAAGCGGCTTGTGCTCGCGACGATTTTGCTTGAGCCAGATGTGAAAGACCGGGTTCGGGCGCAACTGGCAAAGTGCGAGCGGGGGCGATTCGCAATGGATTCGTTGCTGTTGGTGGGTGCGGACGCGGTTGAACTCGCGGACGATTATTCCAAGACCGCCGAGCGTCTAAGTGGAAACTTTGAGGCCCAAGTCGCGGCTTGGGTTGCGGAGTCATTGCGGCACCCGGGCGAGGTTCAGAAGCTCCCCGAGCGGTTGCTAAAGCTTGCTCCAAGCGATGCTGAGCAGTTTTCAGTTCCATTTATCGCGCTCAGCGACACACTTCAGCGAACGCTACAAACACAACGTTTCGAGCCGGACGTGATTCACCGCTGGAACTTCCGGCTGGGATTCGATCTCGCTGACTTTTGGGATGAATACGGTGAGACGAGCCCCCAGCTTTTGATTGATATCTTCAAGCTCTATAACCGCTCGGATGAGGGGTGGAGGGTGCGCACCATTTATCTGGCGGCTCCGGACGATTACTTTGATGAGTGGATCGCCTCCGACCGAAGAGAAATCTACGAGCAGGCGGCGATCTCAATGATCAACTATGGGGACATGGCGGCGGCGGAGAACGCGATTAGCCGGTTGAAGGAGGTTGGCGGAGACACGAGCACATTGAATCTCCGGTTCGGGATCGCTCATGTTTTTCGGGGCTATCTTGACGGCGGAAAAATTGCGATTGAGGAAGCCCGGAAGCGACCACTGACGGGGACCGTCAAGACTTTGGTCAAGCTACTTGAGATTCATCTCGCCATCGAGGAGAAAGATCAGAAGCGGGTGGATGCGTTGCTCGAAGGGATCACCAAGGACGACCAATTTAGCCATGGCACCCAGATGTATCTGCACTATCTGGCGTTGTTGAACCACCCGGAAAAGGTCTTGACCGAACAGACGGCGAAGGATTTGCTCGCAGGAAGCGCGGAGTATCACGACGTTCACAGCGCGATCGTGCGACTCGCGGCGGAGCGAATGCGGAATTTGAAAACCGATGACGTCATTCGCGACACTGTGACGGGAGCAATGGTTCTTGAGCCGACGAACCAATGGCTTGATTCTGTCGTTTATCCGGGATACGAAAAGGTGAGCGACTACGCGGGGACGTATGAGGCGTCGGGGACGTTTGTGACCCCGGGCGGAACCGCCGACACCTTGATTTCGCTCGTCGTTTCGAGTGATGGCAAGGCAAAGGGCAAGATCTACTTTGAAGGAGATCCGACCGAAGTTTTGCTCTCCGGAGAGGTCTCCGAGGCGGGACTCCTTAGCGGAACCGCGACGTTTCCGAACGAGAAATCAGGAACGATTGCCTTGAGGCTATTGCCGCACAAGGTTTGGTCCACGCTGGCTCCGGAGCGGATGCCGCTCCACAAATTGATCTTTGAATCGGCGCATCCCAAGGGCGTGATGTTTGTCTTCGACAAGCGCAAAGGTGGCTCTTGAGCAGAGCGAGAACATTGTGAACCCAAAAACCTGATAACTTTGCGAGGTTTCCCCCTGAGCTAAGCGTGGAAAACTGGCACTATTAACAGTAACTCGAATTCATTCGAGGATGGTCGATATGCCGAAACTAGTTGCTTGTCTCGCGGGGTTAGTCGCCCTCATTGCGGGCATTTTTGGCAATGTTGACCCTGTGTTGTGCTTGCAAAGAGCCTTGGTTGCACTTGTTTGTGGCGGTTGCTGCGGTGCTTTATGGCAAGCTATCACGTCTGTACCTGTGCAATTAACCGTGATGCCAGGCGGGGCTGACGAGTCTCGAAGGGAAGCGGAATCTATGGATGGGGAGCAAGCCGACGCCGCCTAGGACGGCGCGGTTAAGGAAAAATTGGAATGCCATTAAGTGCGGAGCAACTTCAGAAGGCTTGGAAAGACTTTAAGGTCTTTAAGGATCCCGAGGCCCGAGTTTCGATTATCGACCACTATTCTTACTTGGTCAAGATCACGGCCGGTCGCTTGGTGACTTCCCTTCCTGGCGGTTTGGACCGCGAAGATTTGGTAGGTTCGGGCGTTATCGGCCTTATCAAGTCGGTCGACCAGTTCGACCCCACCCGAGACGTTAAGTTTGAGACGTACGCCATCGCCCTGATCCGTGGCGCGATTTTGGAAATGCTTCGCGACGAGGACTGGGTTCCTCGTTCGATCCGCGAGAAGCTGAAGGCGCTCGACCGGACGATGATGGCGTTGGAGACCAAGTTTGGTCGACCGGCGACAGATCAAGAAATCGCCGAAACGATGGGCATCAGCGCTCAGGAAGTGAGCGAGCTGATGGTGCGAATGGGGCGAACTAACGTCTATTCGCTCGACGATATTCTGGGGACTTCGGATGGCGACGACCACGTGTCGTTCATCGAGCTTCTGGCGGATGAAAACACGAACACCGGCGGAGAGGTCGAGGGCAAAGAGATTCGCGGAATCCTTACCAAGGGCGTTGATAATCTGCCCGAGCGAGAGCGGCTCGTTGTTGCTCTCTATTACTTTGAGGGCTTGACCTTCAAGGAAATCGGAAAGGTTCTGGGCGTATCCGAGAGCCGGGTGTATCAGCTCCATACCCAGGCGATGAATCGACTCCGCAACTTCATGCGCCAAGAAGGCGGAATCGGAGTCAGGTAGGTGTAACGTGGCGGAAGTCGAACGAGTCCATAGCACTTACGGTTCGACTTTCGGTCACGAGTTCCGCAATCGGGTGACTGCCGCCGGGCAGGATCGCCGCCGAGGGTCGGGGCAAGATCGCCCAGATTCGCAGAAGCCTGCCGACCAAGATTCTGTTGAACTCCACGAGGATTCGGAAGAGTCGGTTTTGACTGAGCGGATAGAAACTGCTTCAGATGATGGACACATCGATTTTAATGCGTAAGCCGTACACGAGAGCTACAAATCGCTAATCAATAAATGTAATCCTTCTGGGGATGCGTTCTGGAACCATCGCAATGAGTAGTCTTGCTGTGCTTTTGGGCTGTGGTGGTTCGGGTTCGGATAGCTTCTCACGAGTCCCTAGGGCCGGATCCTATCGGTTCGAGTATTCGGCATTCAGTTCAGCAGGAGAGCCAACCCCGTTCGGGACGGGTGTGGGTGGCGTCTCGTTCGGCTCCGAAGCGACCATCCCGGAGTTCGCAAATGACTCCGTCGACGGGACGGTACAAGTGTGGAAGCGAGTCATCTCTGAGGATCAAATGTACATCTTCGAGATCAAGGCCCTCGATCCAGGTCCGTACAATGCCATCGGCTACCTTGCTCGGCAGTCTGACGGCTCATACACCGGGAACTTCAAGGATCTTTTTCTGCCGGTCAATTACACAATCAAGCTCACCCCGATCTCTGAGTAATGCTTTCGAAGCGGCGCGCTGGCACCCGAGCGGGTAGCGCGAGGGCGCGCCGCTTCAACCGAACTATGACTGATCCTTGAGGTGTGCCCGAGAGGATCAGAATCGCTGACCGACGTGCGTGACCGGTGATCCGACGTACGGCCGGAACGCGCCGATCCATCGTCCCTGAACCTCCGCGTCGCCCATCATCCCTTCGCCACAGCCGTAAAAAACGGCCTCGGAGCACTCGTACTCCAGCGAGCCTTCGGCTGGACTCATGATGCGCACATAAAAGCGCAGATTCTCGAGAAACTCGAACTGACTCTCGTCGGTCTGGAGCATTCCCGAGCGATCGATGGCGAACCTCGCGATGATTCGCGCGTTCTGAATCACTTTTCTCGGCCCCTCGTTCTTGGTCTTTTCCTGTATGATTCCGTAGACCAAGCTCCCGATGCTAAGCAGGAGGCCGCCAACGAACATCAGGACGGCGATGGGGATGTACACCCCAACGCCGATATCCTTAACGTCGTTATTGATTGGATCGCGCGTGTAGGTAGCGCGATGAACGCTTCCCGCCGTCAGCGCGTAGCCCACGATGAGCGACAGAACGCTGATAATCGCACCCAGCCCGATACCGCAACCGACGCCGTACTGCTTGCGCTTATCCTTTTCCTCGGTCGTCACCCAACGCATGACTACTTTCTTGACGACTGAAGGTTAGGCAATCGTTCGCGGAGTTGGTGCAGATCCCGGCTGAATCAGGTCGGCGACTCCAAACGAGCGGCGAAGATCGTAGATCGCGACGCGAGATCGGTGACCAATCGACTCTTGACCATTGATAAGCTCGATAAAGAATCCATCGTCCGTCCAACCGATGGCGCGGTTGATATTCTCGAATGCCGAGCGGCGAACGTTGACTTCGATCACCTGGGCGCGCCGATAGTTCATCAGTTCGGCATCGAATTGATCGAGGGTTCCGCTTGTAATCTCGTACTCGTCGTACTCGAAGTCGAAGTTTGCGCGAATGTAGATGCCGCGCCGGATTTCGTGCTCGAGCTCTTCGACCGACTCCCCGTCAAGACCGATGAGGGCCTCCACAACCGCCGGGTGGGCTTCCACGAAGAAGGCATTGCCGGGCTCGCCGCGTCGGTTGCGCATTTCGCGCTCGATCATGAGGCTGAGGGTTTCCTTGGAGGCAATTCGTCCGACCCCAAGGCACATCGGGCAAATTTCGGTGATTTCTTGAGTGACGGATTCGCCCGTTCGCTTTCGCGTCAGCTCGAGGAGACCGAGCGAGGAAATCTTTCCGATTCGGGTTCGGGCGCGGTCTCGCTCGAGGCCCGCCGAGAAGTGATCCATGACCCGCTTCTTGGCAGTGGCGTCTTCCATGTCGATGAAATCGCAGACGATGATGCCGCCCATGTCGCGAAGGCGAAGCTGGCGGAGAATCTCGTCGGCAGCTTCGAGGTTGGTTTTCGCGATCGTGTCGCTGAGTCCGCTCGATCCGACGTGCTTTCCGGTGTTTACGTCGATGGCGGTGAGGGCCTCCATTTCATCGATGACAAGGTAGCCGCCGCTCTTCAGCGGAACTTGGTGCTGCATGATGCGGTCAAGCTCTCGCTCAATTCCGTGGAACTCGAACACTGGCTCCTCGCGGTCGTAAAGCTGGATCTTGTTGACCATTGCTGGCGCGACCGCCTTCGCGATCAGGTGAACCTTCTCGTACTCATCTGGATCGTCGATGATCATGCGAGTGATGGTTTCGCCGAAAACATCGCGAACGGTTCGGAACAAGAGGGTCTGGTCGCGGTGAACGCAGGCGGGGGCGCGCTCGCGCTTCGCTTGCTTAGTGACCTCTTCCCAGACGTGAACGAGGTAGAGCACGTCGGCGCGGAGTTCCGCTTCGGTTCGACCCTCGCACTCGGTGCGCATTATAAGTCCGAAGTTTTCGGGACAAATCTTTTCACCGATCTTTTTGAGTCGCTCGCGCTCGCGGCGATCCTCAATCTTTCGGCTGACGCCTACGCTTGTCGTCTCGGGCATCAGAACAACGCACCGGCCAGGGAGGCTGATTCGGGTACTCACGCGGGCACCTTTAGTGCCTCGCGGCCCCTTGGTGACCTGGACCATGAGTTGTTGACCCGGCTTGAGGAGGTCCTTGATCTTGCGTCGGCGAAGCTCGGAGCGGCGCACGGCGGCGGGCGAATTGTCGCTACCTTCTTCCGGCAGAACGTCGGCGATGCTCAGGTAGGCATTTCGCTCAAGACCGATGTCAACAAACGCGGCATCCATTCCGGGCAAAACGTTCTGAACGATGCCCTTGAAGATCGACCCGACGACACGCTCTTCGCGCTCGACTCGGAACTCCATGAGCTTGCCGTCCTCGAGCAAGGCGATTCGCGTTTCGCGGTTTGTGACGTTGACGATGAGCTCGCTGTTTCGTGGAGCTCCGGTGGGGGATGAGGAAACTGTTTCGGTTTTGCGCCGCCTTGGTGTGCGTACGCTGGATTTCTTGGGTGCGGCCATTAGATTGGTCCTAAAGCGGTAAGAGTTTTAGTTTACCGGGGTTGGCGCGAAGTATTCTGAGTTCGTAGGTTGAACCTATTTGATTTCATGATGAGCCTGCTGAAGAATCGACAAATTTTGCTTGCCCTGGGGGCGTTGCTCTTTCTGATTCTCAGCTTCGTTCCGGCTCTTCACTTCTTGGTTTACGTCAGCATCGCGCTGGGTGCTATCGAGGCAGTTCCGGCAGCGTGGGAGACGATTCGGGAACGGCATTTGGACGTTGAGTTCCTAATGCTCCTCGCCGCCATCGGCGCCGTGGCATTAGGCGAGCCCAAAGAGGCGGCAATTCTCCTCTTCTTGTTCGCACTGAGCAAGGGGCTAGAGGATTTGACTATGGCGAAAACCCGAAGCGCGATTGACGCTCTCGTGCGCTTGAGGCCTTCTCGCGCGGTGGTGATTCGAGACTGTGCTCAATTCGAAATTGCGGTTGAGGATGTGATCGTCGGCGACGAGGTTTTGCTTCCGGCGTTCCAGACCGTGGCGGTTGATGGGGTGGTTACGTCGGGTTCGGGGAGCCTGGATACCTCGGCGATGACGGGCGAATCGATCCCGGTTCCGGTGAAGGAAGGCGACAAGGTGATCACCGGAACCCGAAACTTAGAGTTTGGCCTCCAGTTCCGGGCGACTTCGACGGTGAAGGATTCAACGCTGCAAAAGGTCGTCAACCTCGTCGCCGAAGCCCAAGAGAATCAGGGAAGCGGCGAACGCGTGAGCCGATGGTTTGGCGAACGGTACACGTGGTTCGTACTGGGAAGCACGGTGGTTGTGTTCCTGATTCGCCTTTTGGGCGTCAAGATGCCCCTGCACGACGCCCTTTATACGTCGCTCACCCTGCTGGTCGCCCTTAGCCCTTGCGCACTGGTGATCAGCGTTCCCGCGGCGACGCTCAGCGCGATGACGTGGGCGGCGCGGCGCGGAATCCTGGTTCGAGGGGGCGAAGTGATCGAGAATATGGGGCAGGTGACGGCCTTTGCGCTCGACAAAACGGGCACTCTTACGGCGGGTCGGCCCGAATTGGTGGAGATCTGCCTTTGTGACGACGAGTGCGATGGCAGCGACGTTTGTTGGGGCGGTTCGGGCGAGTTCTCGGTCGACGCACAAGAGGTTTTGAAGTACGCGGCGGCGGCGGAAGCGCAGAGCGAGCACCCGGTAGGGCATGCGCTTCGGCGCGCGGTGCCGAGCGGTCTTACGGTGCCGATTGCAGAGCGGATCGAAGTGGTGCCAGGCATGGGCATCAAGGCTCTCATCGACGGCAAAACCGTCTTGGTGGGGCAGCTTCAAATGCTGGAAGCCGAGGGGTTGACGCCAACAGCGGCCTTTCGAGCACATATTGAGGACATTCAGCGGCGAGGTTGGACCGTCGCCTCCGTCGCGATTGGTCAATCCATGGCGGCGCTTGGATTCAAAGACGCCCCCAAACCGGCTTCCAAGGCAACTTTGAGAGAGTTGGAAACCGAAGGAATCAACCGCGTTGCAATGCTTACGGGTGACCACGAGCGGACGGCGCTCGCCATCGCCGAGGAGGTCGGTGTGAAAGAAGTGCATGCGGGCCTTCTTCCCGCCGATAAGCTGAGTCTCATTCAGGAAATGCAAAGCAACGGAAAGGTCGCGATGGTCGGAGATGGCGTAAACGATGCGCCGGCCCTGACCGCCGCTCACGTCGGAATCGCGATGGGTGGCTTGGGAAGCGACATCGCTCTGAATGCCGCCGATGTCGTGCTGATGAACGACCGAATCGAGGCATTGCCCGAATTGGTTCGCCTTGGCCGGCGAACAAACCGAATCGTACTGGCAAACCTCATCATCGGGGGCGTCGTCATCGCCTGCCTGACCATTGGGTCACTCGCGGGAATTTTGCCCCTGCCCGTGGCAGTTGTCGGTCACGAGGGTTCGACCCTTTTGGTTATCTTGAACGGCTTGCGCTTACTGCGCGGCGCCCGATAGTTTGATCTCGATGCGGGGCCGGACGGCTTGATCCTTGTTGTCCTTGGAGTGGACTTTGTACATCCCTTTCATCCCGAGCTCGCTGGCGTCGTACTTCGAGGTCAGGGCCATAAAGATTGGCAATTTGGATTCTGAACCGCGCGAAACAAGGTCTTTGAAGGTTGATTTCTCGCCCAGAAGGTTGATTCGTATCTCGTATTGCTCATCTACCGAAGTTGTTTTGATCACACCACTTCCGAAGACTTGATCCTTGGATGGGGTGATGTCTTGGGCGAGATCAAAGGTCCAAGTCTTCTCTTCGAACGAGCCAACGAGCGGACGGGCTTCGAGCGGCCAATTCTTGCTGTTTGGATCGATTGCGGGCTTGCCGACCGGGGTGAGGACCAGCTCCGCCGACACGATCTTGGGGTTCGATGGGATGGAGGTTAAGTCGAATTTCAGGTAGCCGTAACTGAACGATTCGAGGTCACCAGACGTCTTTGCGACGGCGTTGCCACCGTTGCCGAAGATGCGAAGCGCAGAGTCGGAACCGGGGTCACTGGCGTGGGAATAAACCCAGACATCGCCGGCAGCTTCGAAAGTCTCAGCGACCAAAGGGCGGCTCAGGAGGGTCGCAAAAACAAAACTTGTGATCATAAAAGAATCATACTTAGAGTGCGGCTGAGTGCTCGTCAGCCTTGCGTGAGATTCGATAAAAATGCGAGAATTTCGTGCCCTGAAGGTGCTGGAGTTTTCGGCGATCCGTGATCGCCTGGCTTCGCACTGCCAAACGGCACTGAGTTTTGAAGCGGCAACTGAGCTTCTGCCGTCGTTCGACGAAGCTGAGATCTGGGTTCGGCTAGAGCAGACGACGGAAGCACTTGAACTGTTAGGAGTCGCTCCGCCACCATCGCTGGCGGGGGTGAAGGATTGCCGCGACGCGCTTCGCCGCGCCGGGAAGGGCGGGATGCTCGGCGGCTCGGAACTGCATCAAATCGGGTTTGCCTTGCAGGCGATCCGGACGATGAAGGAGCATTTGGAGCCGCACTCGGCGGGCAGGCTGGGCGAGATGGCGGTGGGCTTGATTCCCGAGCAGAAGTTGGAGCAGGAGCTGCTTTACTGCCTTGATGGCGACGGGATGCTCGTGGATGACGCCAGCGCGGCGTTGAGCTCAATTCGGGCGCGAAAGCGCGGCGCACATGGGCGAATCTTGGAAAAGATTCAGGCTTACACTACCGGTCGAGCACGGGAGTATCTAAGCGATCCCATCTACACGGTGCGTGAAGGGCGCTACTGCGTGCCGCTGAAAGCCGAGCACAAAGGCAAGATCAAGGGCATCGTTCACGACAGCAGCGCGACAGGTTCGACCTTGTTCGTAGAGCCGGATGATGTTCTCGCGGCGGCGAACCAGGCGCGTCAGATTGACGCAGAAGAACGTGAAGAGGAGAAGGCGATCCTCACGATGCTCAGTCGAAAAGTCGCGCATGTATCGGTCGCGACTTCCGGTTCCTTGGGGCACTTGGGCGAGCTTGATTTGGTTTTCGCGAAGGCTCGGCTGGCAGCAGAGATGAAGGCGGCGATCCCGGTTCGTAAGGCGGGCAACTTCATCGCCGTGCAGGGCGGGAAGCATCCGCTATTGGATCAATCGAAAGTGGTTCCGCTCGACCTGCAAGTCGGCAAGGGGCGGAGCGTGCTTATCACCGGCCCTAACACCGGCGGCAAGACGGTGAGCATCAAGACCATCGGCTTGTTTGTGGCGATGCTGCAAAGCGGGCTTTTCCCTCCGGCGTTGCACGTTGAGTTCGGCTCGTTCTCACAGATTTGGGCGGATATCGGCGACGAACAGAGCATTGAACAATCGCTCTCGACGTTCAGCGGACACCTGAAGAACATCGCGACCGCGCTGAACTTACTGCAAGACGGAGCGCTCGTGCTCTTAGACGAAGTCGGCGCGGGAACCGATCCGGCCGAGGGTGCCGCTTTGGCGCAAGCTATTCTCGAAGAATTTGCCGCGAAAGGGGCCGCGATTTTGGCGAGCACTCACTATGGTGAACTCAAGGCATTTGCCTTTGAGGCTGCAGGGTTTGTGAATGCGAGCATGGAGTTCGACCAGAAGTCGCTTCGCCCAACCTACCGATTGATTCTTGGAGCAGCAGGCGCGAGTCAGGCACTTCGAATTGCCGAGCGATACGGCATCGGAACTCACATCATCGAGCGGGCGCGAGATGGCCTGAGTCAACAGGCAAAGGACGTGGCGGAGATGCTCCAACAACTGGAGATCAGCCAAAAGCAGGCGAGAGCGGCTCAGAGCGAAGCGGATAGACGAACCGCAGAGCTGAGGGAGCTTGAACAGAAAGCCGAGAAGAAACTTCGCGAGGCAGAGGAGGTTCGGCGTCGGGCGAATGAGCGGGCGCATGATGCGATCGAATCGACCCTGCGCGAAATTCGGATTCAGAGCGACGACATCATTGATCGCCTGAAGAAGAAGGGCGGAAACGCGGATGAGATTCAGCGGGCGCGCAAGGACCTTTCCGCGCTAGACGCGATCGGCAAGGACCTCGGAAAGAAGTTCAAGCAGGAGCAAAAGCCGGTTGAAACTCAGGCGAAGCTGAAGAAGGGAGATACCGTTCAGGTCATCGGATTTCAGCAAAACGGCACCTTGCTGGAGGACCCAACGGGCCGCGAGGTACAGGTTCAGCTTGGCGCGATCCGCATGAAACTCGATGTTCGCAAACTGATTCCCATCGCCGCCAAGGCCGAGCCGATGAGAAGTCGCGGAAAAGTGAACCTGGAGAAGACTTTCAACACAACGACGGAAATCACGTTGCGTAATCAGCGAGCCGAGGAGGCAGTCAGGATTCTTGAAAAGTTCGTGGACGAGGCAATCTTGGGGAACGTGCCGTTCGTGAGAATCGTCCATGGCAAAGGCGAGGGCATTTTGCGGCAGATCACTCAGAACTATTTGAAATCTCACCCCGAGGTGAAGACCTACCGCGATGGCGACGCCAATGAGGGCGGACAAGGAGTGACGATTGCTCACTTCCGCTGAGCTGTTGGCGGTTGCCCAAGAGGCAGCCGAGCGAGCATATGCACCTTACAGCAGTTATCACGTCGGGGCGGCAATTCTCACCGAGTCGGGCGAAGTTTTTTCGGGGGCGAACATTGAGAACATCTCGTACGGAGCCACGATTTGCGCCGAGCGGACCGCGATCGCCGTCATGCGAACGGCAGGAGAGCACCGGATTTTGAAGGTGGCGGTTTCGACGCCCGATCACGGTTGGCCGTGCGGAATCTGCCTCCAGACGATCGCAGAGTTTGCGGTGGGAGCAGAAATCACAAAAATTGTCGTACCATCTGAGGCAGAGCCAATTGAGATGAGTTTGCGCGAGCTTGCTCCGAAACTTTGGCAGAGTGACCTCGTCCGAAAACCATGAAGAGACTGACCCCCATTTTGTTCGTGATCTTTTGCGCGCTTCTTATCGCGTGCGGCGGCGGTGGCGGCGGCGGAACCACGACGGGCTCGACGGGTGGAGTAGGGCCGTTCTCTTCGCTTCGCATGGAAGCCACTTTGGATGGCACCACGACTTTGATCGACCCATCGAACATCTTTCCAGGCGAGAAGGTGAATTTCGCGATCACCGCGATCGATGGTGGACAGATCGGGAATCCGCGGGTGAAGTTGAACGTGAATAACTTCGCTCTGACAGGAACTCCGGGCGGCTCAATCACGGGCGCGGGAGCCTATTCTGGGTCGTCGACGCCTTCGGCGGCGGCGGGAACGGTGACGGCGACCGCAGAAAGCCTCAATTTCTCTCTCCCGATTCGGGTGGTTCCAGCTCAGGCGACGCTCACGGGGCGGATTCGCCTGACAACGGGAACGCCGGTGAACCGCATTCAGCTGATCGCACTAAATGCCGCGGGAACTACAGTTGCAACGGGGCTCACAACTCCCGACGGCACCTTGAGGATGAGCCTGCCCACAACAGCGGTGAAGTTCACGATCAACTTTGACATCGCTGATCCTGGTCGAACATTTTACGTTCGGCAGTTTGCCTACAACGGTTCGGATTACTCTCCGGGGGTGGTCGGTTGTACGGCTCCATTGCCAGCTCTTACGAACGGTGCCACCTCGGCACTCCCGGCGGATATCTTTGTGTACTTCCAGTCTGATTTGAATCCGCCCCCACCACCGAACGGATGCGGCTAAAAAAGTTTTTGTAAACCTAACACAAACCTGGCAATAGTTGGCATAATGAACCCGTTTTCAGTACGAACGCGTGTGTGCATGGTTTGCTCCTCGTGGCTTGTGGTGGCAATTCGACCTATACGACGGGTAGTTCAACGAGCTCTGTCGTGACGATTGCGACGACCCCAAAATCGAAATGGTTTATTCGCCTGGCTTGGGCTTTGCAACTGCGCTTCCCGTGTTTGGAGATCCGGGCAACATTCGCACCTGAGAAGAACTTCGCTTCCAGCTGGTTGGCTACTCAGCAACCGGCGAACGAGCGATATTACCAACACGTTCGGAACACTTTCGTATACTGGTGTCTACCAAGCAGGTGCGCGACAGACTCCTGTCGGCCTTACGGTTTCGGCTCCGTACAACGGCGTCGAGTAATCCACCAACTACTCGATCAAGGGACGAGAAACCCGCATCACCGGAAGCATTTTGAACAAGTCGACCGGATTGCCCGTTCAAGAGGCTCTGCTTTACTTCTATGACATGAATGGTGCCTATGTCAGGCAAGCCGTGACAACTTACGACGGCTCGTTCCGAGCGGCCCTTCCGCGAACGGCTCAGCGGTTCCAAATCTTCAACGACTCGCTCGCGCCGACCTTCCTTCGGTTGGTGCAATACAACTCGAACAACGCGCTTACTACTACTCGACCGGCTTATCTCGACAACCGAAACTCTTCGGGAGTCGTGGTTGCTCAATCGGTGAGCGATGCAGGCACCCAGTTCCGAGCAACCGGAACCAGCCAGACCTGTAAGCCGCTTTTCGGCACCACCACGAGTTTGCCAAACTCGGAGCACTACCTCAGCAACCCGATCCTTGCCCTCCCTGTTGGCTCGACCGAAGCACTCGGGAACCTGCTCGATCCGCTGTTGGTAGCCGAAGGCTGCACAGTTCCTAGCCCAAAGCGGTAGAAAGCCCTATCACGAGGTTGGTGTTTCGCACCAACCTCGTATTGTTTTTCAATCTTGAATTCTGAACCTGCGGAGTACAATCAGTCTGTGCCTGAGCTGATGCTTGAGAACGCCCCGGATGCGCGGGAGTTAATGCGTGACCCGGTTGTGCTTCAGGCGATGCAACTTGCCGAGCGGCTTCGCGAGGCAAAGGGCGATCAGCTCGATCAAGACGAGTACGAGGCAATTGCCGAAGCGACTGGCGTTGCCCCTGAATACTTGCGTTTTTTGGAGCAGGACAAGAGCGTCCGCAAAGCTCGAAACTTTGCCGATAACCTGCGTGCTCAGTATTTCGCGCTCGAAAACGACACTCGCCGGTATGTCTCCTCAGCGGTGATCGGTACGTTTACGGCGTTCTTCTGGCGGATCGGCGAAAAGCTGGACGCGCTCACCGATGCGACAATCAAGAGCCGATACGGAATTTTTCAGACGCTTGCCTACCTGCTGATTCTGGGAGTGATCTACAACTGCTCGATCGCAAAGTCGCAAAAGGCGGCGGCAGGGGCAGGGGTGGCGTTTGGAGTGACCAGCTTCTTGATGGGAACGGTTTTCGGGCTGCTGCTCCTGATCCAGGAGATGCAGGTTCCGCCTCCATTCGTGATCGTTTGGAGCGCGATCTGGGCCGTGATCGCGATTGCCGCTCATGCTGTGAGTGGAGGTCGAAAGACGAAGCAGACCCACGCCGCATCTCAAGGAAATCTCACCGCTCGGCAAGAGCTTTTACAACAATTGGTCGACCTTCAGGATCAGTTGCGACAGGGTTCGCAGACGATTTCGTTCCTCAGCCTGGACGTCGTGGGATCGACGAAAATGAAGTTGGACGCCGACGCTCTGGCGATCGAGTTCACTTTCAATGAGTATCACAAGTACGTCGAAAAAGTGGTCGATAAATACGGCGGGCGCGTTCATTCGACGGCCGGAGATGGCGTCACGGTGGCTTTCGATCACCCTCAGAACGCTCTAAACGCAGCGAAGCAGATCCAGACCGGAATGATTGAGTTCAACGCCTTGCGGAACAAGCTGGGCACGCCGTTGACCCTCCGCGCTGGAATTCACTCCGGAGAGGTCGTGGCTCCGAAGTCGGGAGATGTGACCTCGATCAACTTTGCCAGCGTGATCGATATCGCCGCGCACCTCCAAAAGGAATGCCCGGTAGGTGGAGTCGCGATCAGCGATGCCGCCGTTGGTCAGGTGGCGGGCGGTTCGCAGGTTGTGGGTACCGAGCGCATCTGTGTCCACGACACTTGGGCGACGATTTGGCAGCGCAAGCGCGCGCTTGATAACTTTAGATTGGAGCAGACGGCGGCGACGCCCTCGCAGGCATAAGCAATGTTCGGGATCGCACAGCGGCGGCTCAAAACGCTGAGAGAATTTGAGGAGGCGTGGACAACGCCCATCGAGGTTCCCACGTTTGTCCGCGATCTTGGCGAGCCCGGCTCGATGACACCCGAAGCGAACGTTCAGGCCGCTGCGCACTACGTCGGCGGATTTCTGGATCGGTTCGACTTCCGGCTCTTTCGCAATGGCGGAATGCCTTTGCTGGAGCGCCGCACTCCGCCTTTGCGCGAAGAGATCCTGATTCGCCAGGGTGCTCACTCGGTGCGGGGAGCATACGTTCCGATGTCTTTTGAGCTGCACGTCTCCCACGAGGGGCTCAGGGAGATTCGGGAGCGGTATTGGACCGGTGCCGGACGTCCCCCGATTGTTTTGGTGAGCGGCAACATCGGTTTGACCCAACAGGTGCCTACCTTCGACATCTGGAATGCGGCAAACGAAACGTCGCTTAAAGAGCTCTGTTTCACGCTTCAGCAGGACGTATTGCCCTATCTCGAGCTCCTTGATTCTCCGAACCAGCTCCGCCGGGCGATTTTCGACTTCGAAGCACCGCTATTTGACCACACCGCCGCCATCGAGTGGTTGCTCATGGAATTCGGACGAAAGGATGCGCGCGACTATATTCGAGCATTAGTCGATCTCGAAGATGTTGCTGTGAATGAGTTCTGGATGCATCACGACATGCTACGTTCGGAGACATCCATCGCGGTCAAAGCCGGTGAGACCTCGCGAAACCTTGCCGTCATCGCATTTTCCCACGACCTCTTTCGTAGATGGCTGTACTGAAAACGGATTTAGGTATATCTGCCAAGCCTCTCTTTGGCTTCGTGATGGAACTTAGGAAGTCGGAGGGGGGTCATTGATCCTGAAGTTGAACCAATGAGGGTTTTGTTTATTTCGGCCGAGGTTGCGCCGTTCGCGAAGGTTGGCGGTCTTGCGGATGTCGCAGGTGCGTTGCCGAAGGCGCTGGTGAAGCGCGGCGTTGACTGCCGTGTGATCATGCCGCTTTACGGCATGATTCAAAACGATTCGCGTTGGACTCTCAAGCAACTCAAGGCGCGCTTCGAAGTGCGGATGAACAGCGAGTGGACCCAAAGCGCATCGCTGTGGGAGTACGAGCACGAAGGCGTTCTTCATTACTTTATCGGCTGTGACCGCTGGTACGCCAACGCGGTTGATAGCGAATCGCTTTATCAACCCGGCGGCGACCTCCATGCGTTTTTCTCGGCGTCGGTATTCCGCGCTTGCGAAGAACTCGATTGGATTCCGCAAGTCCTGCACGCCAATGATTGGCATACGGGCTTCGTGCCAGTTTTGCTCCACGAGCGCCGGACGGCGCGATGGGGCGATACCGCTTCGATTTTTACCATTCACAACTTGGCCTATCAGGGCGAGTTCGGCGTTGAGGCACTCGATTGGCTCGAGCTTCCGCATCACCTGTTCAACTATCACCAAGTCGAGGCTTGGGGCCGGGTGAACTTTTTGAAGGCGGGCATGGCGTTTGCCGAGAAGGTGAATACGGTTTCCCCGACCTATGCACAACAGGTAACGACCCGGGAGTACGGCGCGGTACTAGAGGGCATGATGCAGTTCCTGGCCGATAACGGACGTTTGAACGGAATCTTGAACGGTATTGACACCGATGTGTTTGATCCAGCGACCGATCCGGACATCCCGGCGAATTATTCTGCTGCCGACCTTACTGGAAAGGCGGCGTGCAAGCGCGAACTGCAGACGCGGCTCGGGTTACCTGAGTCCGATGGACCGTTGTTCGGAATGGTTTCGCGACTTTCGTCGCAGAAGGGATTTGACCTCGTCTTGAGTGCAGCGCCAAGGCTGTTTGAGAAAGGAATTCAACTCGTGGTTCAAGGCCTAGGCGAGCACGGGCTTGTGAAGGGCTTCGAGGAGCTACAGACCCGATTCCCCGACCATTTCCGACTGATCAACGAGTTTAATGCGCCGCTGGCCCAGAAGGTCTACGCCGGAAGCGATGCATTCTTAATGCCGTCCTCCTTCGAGCCGTGCGGTTTGGGGCAGATGATCGCCATGCGATATGGCTCAGTGCCCGTCGTTCGCGCTACGGGCGGATTGAAGGACACCGTACACGAGGGCGTGAACGGGTTTGCGTTCCAATCGCGCTCGGTGGGTGACCTTGAAGACGCGGTTTCGCGAGCAGTAGCAGCGTACGGCACTCCTGAGTGGGCGACGATCCAGGCGGCCGGAATGAAGGCCGATTGGGGTTGGGATGCCTCGGCGGCCTTGTACCAAAACCTGTACGAGCAAGCGATGAAGACTCGCGCCGGCTACGTGATGCGGTGATTGCGTCGCCAACCTTGGTAGGTCGCGCGGCGAATCGGTGAGCCCTTGGTCAGCTCGTCCCATTCGCTCTCAGATACATCGGGGCGGATGGCTTTGGCGAGCGGAAGCAAGAAGTCTGGCTCGGTGGTGGGCGCTGCTCTTAGAGGTTGATTCTCGCGCGGCTGGTTGAACGGGCAGACCTCTTGGCAGACATCGCACCCGAACGCCCACCCGTGGGTGTCGACGGTTAGCTCGCCCTTTTTCTCGATAGTTTGGTAGCTGATGCAGACGCGAGAATCGACCTGGTAACGGCCTTCCAGGAGCTTGATCGCCCCTGTGGGGCAGGCGTCGATGCACTTGCGGCAGGTGCCGCACCCACCCTCGGCGGGCAGATCAGGCTGAAATGGCACCGTCGTGAGCAGTAGGCCGATGAAGAACCAACTGCCGCGCTTCGAGTCGATCAGCATTGTATTTTTGCCTAACCAGCCGAGTCCGGCCAGATTGGCGTACGCCCGGTCGAGGATCGGGGCGGAATCAACGCAAATCCGGCACTCGGCGTCGGGGTGGCTTGCTCTGACGTGTCGCTCCAGCGCTCGAAGTTTGGTGCGGAGGACTTTGTGGTAATCGCGGCCCAGCGCATACCGGGCGATCTTCGGATCCCTGTCGAGAGGTGTTTGGTTGTAATTGAGCGTGACCGCTATCACAGACTTCGCGCCAGGCAGGAGCGAGCGGGGGTCTTGCTTGAGAGCTTCGTGGTCAGCGAGGTACCCCATCTCGGCGTGCCACCCTTCGGCGATCCAGCGGCGATATTGTGCCAGGGCTTGGGGAATTGGAAGCGCGGGCGCGACTCCGACGGTGGTGAATCCAAGCGAGAGCGCGGCGGCTTTTAGGAATTCGCTTGGGATTTGATCCATTGGCGCAACTCGACGATCTCTGAGAGTTTGACCCAATTCGCCTCGGACAGTTCAAATCCGCGTGCGTTTTCTGTGAGGCTCGCTTCTTGAATGGCCGTCAGCGCTTCCTCACGAGGCTGCCGAAAAGTCGCAGAGAGACAGTTGAGAAGTGTCTTTCGGGGTTGCGAATGCCCAGCGCGGACGACCTTCTCGAAACTGGACGGGAGTTCGACTTGTCGGGGGACAAGCTTGAGCACGACCGAATCCACCTTTGGCGGCGGCATGAAGGCTCCGGCGGGCGCTGCGCAGACTCGTGTGATTTCAAATTGCGTTTGGAGCATGACGCTCAAGGCACCTCGCGCTCGATCTCCCGGTTGAGCGAGGATTTTCTCGCCGACTTCCTTTTGCATCATCAGCACCGCCACCGAGAATTGATCGCGGAGTTGAGCAAATCGATCCAAAAGCGGCCCCGTGATGTAATAGGGCATGTTCGAGACGAGTGCCCTTGGCTCGGGGGTGTCTGCGAGCAACTCTCGGAGATCGACCTTTAGGGCGTCGCCAACCGTGACCTGGCAGTTGGGAGCCGACTGGGACAGCAACGGCACCATTCGGGCATCAAATTCCACGGCAAGCATCGTGTTGGCTTGCTTGGCAAGGAAAGAAGTGAGGATGCCAGGGCCCGGGCCAATTTCGAGGCAGGTTTGGTACTCCCCTGCTGCGGAAACGATACCCTTAACGACGTTTGGGGCGCACAAGAAGTGCTGCCCCAAACTCTTGTCGGCACTTAAGCCGTGCTTCCGAAGAAAGCCAACTAACTCGCCTCGGTCGGCAAGATTCACTTTTTGCCGAGGATGTGAACCTTAACGGTTCTGCGACCGAACTGGTAGCACTGGGATACCGAGTTCATGCAGAGGTCGATTCGATTTCCTTTGATCGCTCCACCGGTGTCGGCTGCGTAGCCAAAACCGTAGCCCTCGACAAAGATGATTGAACCGAGCGGAATGACGCGCGGATCGACAGCCACGATGCCGTAGCTTGGACGAACGCCAAGCGTGGTTCGACCAGACCATTTCCCGTTGGAATGGGGCCCCGGATCGTACGCCGATGCCTTCATGGTCAAGACTTTCTTTGCCTTGAACGCGCTGGCGCCACGGCTGGCATTGTAGCCTCCGTGTCCAAGTCGGTACGTGGTGGGAACGGCATCAATTCGCTCTTCGCGAATCAGCTCTTTTCCAACGACTTTTCCATCCTTCTTCACGAGTTTGAAGACCTTCGTGATGGATCCGTCTTTTCCGTCTTTCGCCTTGACGATACGTCCAAGGCCGACAGAACGGCTGAACTCATAGACTGTTTCGGACTTAAGAACCTTGGTCTCCGAAACCGTCTCCAATTTTTCTTCCGGGGCTTGGTTTGCGTAAGCGAACATCGCTACGACCAATCCTCCGATTAATAAACTAACCCTCTGTGGGCAGTTGTGCATTCGGGGTCACCTCCTACAGCATGACTACACATGAACGGGGTCCGGCGGGGATTCGACCCCAAAACGGACAATACGACGAGTACAAATATGATTATGGCAGGTTGGGTAAGTTGCTCCAGTCGGGGTTCCAGGTTCGCTCGAACCTGAAATTTGCGTAGACAGAAACGAACAAAATAGTTAGCTTTGTGGAGTTTTTTATATTTTACTTTGACATATTCTCTACGAAGAGAAACTGATGCGCGGCACCTGCGAGGGGGCCAAATCGGTCCCGAAACGCCTTCGCCGAGTAGTCATATTTTGCGTGAGTGAGGGCGCTGCCTTGCCACTCGGGATGGTAAAGCTTGGTCAGTTGTTGCCAGATATGGGTGTCGATCGGAACCGATTCTTGATGGTCAAATGCAAAGAGACAAATGCAATCTGCGAGCTTCGGGCCGACACCGGGAAGCGCCAAAAGATACCTTCGAGCTTCTTCATAGGACGAGTTCTTGAGTTGATCGAGCATCTTCTCGCCACCATCAGCGACGATTTGTTGCGCCACAAGAGGAATGGATTTTGCCCGGTAGCCAAATCCGTTTTCTCGGAGGGCTAGTTCAGGCGTTTCAGCGATCTCTTCTAAGCTCTGAAATGACTCCGGTGTGGAGAGCTTCCAAACCATCGACGTGATGCGAGCAATGTGGTTGTTTGCCGAACAGAGGAAGCTGAAAAGTACTTCGCGGGCGCAGGCGGGACGCATCATTCTTAGTCCTGAGAGCCTGGTGAGGGCGGGCTCAAGTTCGGGTCCGAGGCGGGCGATTTCGTCCCGAAGATTCTCATGATTTTGGTCGAGCCGAAACAGAGACCGAAACTCGGGCTCGGCGCGGTTTGAAGCGACGCTCAGCTTGGATTCCTCGTGCGTGAGATCATAGACGGCATCGCCGTCATGAACACGCCACCCTCCTTCGCTCTTTACCCATCGAAACATTTGCCCGCTAGTCGCGATGCGCGCGAGGTCGAGGGGACCATCGGTGATCTGCACTTGGTAGGATTGCATCTTGGTCTGGCTCAACTTGGGAGCATCGCCAGATACTCGTCCGCAGTGAGCACCTTCACGCCTAGTTGCTCGGCTTTGGCGAGTTTTGAACCGGCTCCCGGACCCGCGACGACGTAAGTCGTTTTGGCGCTCACCGACCCCGCCGCCTTTCCGCCGAGCCGCATGACGGTGGCTTCGGCGTCTTCTCGCGTGAACTTTTCGAGCTTTCCGGTGAACACAAACGTCATTCCGGCAAACTGATCGCTTTGGGGCGCCTCCGCCTCGATCGGAGCAACTCCCGCCGCCAAGAGGTCATCGATCAGGCGCTGATTCTCTGGGTCTTCGAACCAGAGTTCGACCTGAGACGCGGTTTTCGGGCCGAAGCCTTCGAGGGCTACGAGGTCGTCGTACTTGACTCGGCGCAATGCCTCGAGCGTCCGAAATGCCCTGGCAAGATCCTGCGCTCCTCGCTCGCCGACGTCGGGAATGCCGAGGGCGAAAATGAGCTTGGGCAACGGTCGCGATTTGGCCTCCTCAATCGCCTTGAGGAGGTTGTCAACGGATTGCTCGCCCATCCGATCAAGGCCAATCAGCGACTCACGGTGTTGCTTCAGCCGGAAAATCGAGGCCGAATCGGTAAGGAATCCGAGCTCCAGGAACCGCTCGATCTGCTTTTCGCCCAGCCCTTCGATGTCCATCATTTTTCGGCCGACGAAGTGCTGAAGGCTGGTGCTGATTTGGGCGGGGCAAGCCTTCGTATTCGGGCATTTGAGGAAAACCAATCCCTCTGGACGCACCAATTCGGTTCCGCACGCGGGGCAGTGAGTCGGCGGAGATGGGGGAACGGCTTCGGCGGATCGCCGCGAAAGATCGGGGCCGACGACTTCGGGGATGACGTCTCCTGCGCGCTGAACAATCACCCAGTCACCCTCGCGCACGTCCTTTCGGGCGAGGTCATCGTAGTTGTGCAGCGTCGCCCGGGAGACCGTGACGCCGCCGACAAAGACGGGTTCGAGCTCGGCGACGGGGGTGACGTTCCCGGTTCGTCCAACCTGAAGCGAAATCGCATTCAGCCGGGTGAAGGCCTGCTCGGCGGGAAACTTGTAGGCTATCGCCCATCGGGGTCCGCGCGCGGTGAAACCCAGGTCTTCTTGAATTCGGCGGTCGTCTACTTTGATCACAACGCCGTCGATGCCGAAGGGCAGATCGGCGCGAACCTGGCTCGTGTGTGCGATGAACTGGATCACCTCTTCGATCGAGCAGCAAAGTTTGGTTTCGGCGCGGGTCGGGAATCCCCAATTTTTGATCGTCGTCAACGTTTCATATTGCGAATCAGGGAGGTCGATGCCTTCGGCGGCGCCGATTCCGTACGCGAAAAAGTTCAATTTGCGAGCGGCAGTTAGGCGACTATCAAGCTGGCGCAAACCGCCCGAGGCGGCATTTCGGGGATTCACAAAGAGCTGCTCCCCCCGCCGCTGCTTTGCGGAATTCAGCTCATCAAACACCGATTTGAGCATGACGACTTCACCGCGCACCTCGACGGTCCCTTGTTCAATCCCCCGAAGCCTCAATGCAACCCCGCGAATTGTCTTTGCGTTGGCAGTGACGACTTCGCCAGTTACACCATCGCCACGGGTGGTCGCTGTCGTCAGAACCCCGTTTTCATAGGTTAGCGAAAGCGATGCCCCGTCAAACTTGAGCTCACAAAGGTAGTGAATCTCGGCGTTGGCGGCCTTCTGGTTTCGCTCGTGCCAAGCCCGCAGCTCGTCGGCGGAAAATGCGTTGTCAAGCGAGAGCATCGCCACTCGGTGACGATTCGATTCGAAGCTCGCCAGCGGCGCGGAGCCGACTCGCTGAGTGGGAGAATCGGGCGTTTTGAGTTCTGGATACGCCGCTTCGAGGTCGACAAGCTCTCGGAACTTGAGGTCATATTCCGTGTCCGAGATTGACGGGGAATCGAGGACGTAATACCGGTAGTTATGCTCCTCGAGCTCGTGACGTAATGAGGCGGCGCGCTCGGCGGGATTCATTGCGCTTACTGCTGCGCCAATTCCAGGACGCGGCTCTGGACGTAGATCGGAGCTTGGAATCGGAGCGCGGTTGCGACGGCATCGGACGGTCGTGAGTCGATCATGAACTCTTCGAGCCCCCTAAGCAAGTGGATCTTGGCGTAATAAATATCGCTCCAGAGGTCGTCAATCACAACTCGCTCGACGGTCGCGCCAAGGCGATCAATCACATTTCGTAGCAAGTCGTGTGTCATTGGGCGGTCTGGAACCTCAAGCTCCATCGCGTCGAGAATTGCTTTCGCCTCGGGGATTCCGATGCTGATCGGGAGTTCAAAATCGCCGTTCGTGAGGACGATGAACTGCTGGGGCACTCGCTCGATTTCCGTCTCGAAAACGCCTTTGATTTGAACTTCGACGAGCTCCGTTGTCTCAACCTCGGGTTGCGTGAAAACCTGTTCCGCGAAATAGGCGGGCGGACTACTCAGGTCTTCGTCGTGGTTTCCTTCGAACGGCTCGGACATTGCAGTTATTTTAAGCCTTTTTTGGGTTGAGTGTGGCGGCAAGATCAAAAACTAATCGCTCGACAGTGTCAATTCCGCTAAAACTTGCGCCCATCCCTTTCAGTCGGGCGTCGGCTTCGGCGAGTTGCTGCATCGCTTGGCCGATTTGGGGGAGGGTCAGCGTGCGAGCCGCGCGCATGATGGAGTTTTGTTGGTATCCCGAGACTGAAGTGAGATTTGGCTTCGACGGGAAGTTGGCGAGCACTTCGCCCGGCCGATCGGGAGTGACTCCGGCCTCGTAGCACAGCCTTCCCTGGAACAGGAGTCGAAGCTGGCGCGACACCAGCGGAAAGAGCTGCCCGAAAGCCAGATCCTCCACTTTGCCCTTGTTGGAGAAAACGATTTTGAGCTGACGAAGCGATTCGGTAATGTCGCCCCTCGTGATGCTGTCGATCATCTGCCAGATGTTCCAGTCGCGCGACGCCACGACAACGCTTTTGATGTCTTGCTCCGAAATGAAGTCGTTTGAGGTGTAGAGGACGAGCTTGTCGATCTCCTCGAATGCTCGGCTAAGGCTGCCGCCGACCATTTCGGTGAATAGTTCGAGGGCCTGGGGCTGGATTTTCTTTCCTCGGGCAAGGATTTCGGCCTTGATCTGCTCTTTTGCCGCCTTGGGGTCGGCGTCGAAGGTGAAAATCGCGCCGCCGCAAGCAGAAATCAGCTTTTCCCAAGACTTTTTTTTGCTGCCACCGCGCTTGTCATCGCTCGCGTCGTCTTGAAGAATCAAGATCACCAAGCTCGTCTCGGGGAGAGCGGCGAGCGAGGCGGTTGGTAGATCTTCGAGCTTGAGCTTTTGCGCCTGCTTTAGGACGACAACGCGCCTCGGGGCGAGAAAAGGCAACGTGCCAGCGCTGCCCAGCCAATCTCCGACCGAACTCGAATCGGCGGAGAGGATTTCGAGATCGTAGTCATCCTTGGTCAGCCCAGCTTCGTGGATGAGGTCATCCGTCGCGCGACGAATCAGCATCTCCTCGGACCCGGCAAGGACGAGGACACGGTGTTTCAGGGCTTTGGTGACGTTGAAGCTCATCGGGCGGGCTTTGTGGAGCGGAGAAGCTTCACAAAGTTTTGCACTTCTGATCCCAATGTCGCTACCTCTTCGGAGGTAACTGGTTGCCGGCGGAACATGATCGACGTAAATTTGCCTTCCAAATCCTGCGCACCCGCCTGATGCTCGCCAAGATTGTCAGCGAGTCGTCCGACGTACTCCGATGTGGTCTCACTGAGGAGTCGTCTTTGGCCCGTGAGTCGCCAAATTCCGGAAATGAACAGCAAATAGTTCTTGTCGAGTTCGGCGCGAATTTGCTGGCTAGTCGGAGCGGCGGAGCGAGCCTTGATGAACGCGGCAACTCCCCCGATCACGCTGATCGCGATGGCTCCATTTAGGATCAGCTCAATCGTTCGGCGGGTCGAATCTTGGTCCTTGCTTGCCGACCTTCGATCGCCGCCGGGCACGACTTCGGCCCCTTCGGTAGCATCAAAAACGACCCAGCCGACGTTCTCGAAGTACGCCTCGGCCCATGCGTGGCGATCGGACTCCAGCAGCATCTGGGTTCCCTGGTCGTTCTTATTTTTGGGATCAGCCAGGTAGCCGACGACGTAGCGAACTGGGATTCCCACTTCCCTACCCATCAGGGTGACCGCAGTCGCGAAGACATCGCAGTACCCTTCCTTCGCGTCGAAAACTGCGTACTCAGCGGGATCGGTTCCTTCGGGAGTGCGCGCGACTTTAGTGTTGTAGCGGATTCGCTGAGACACCGCCTGCTGGATGGCGTTCATCCGCTCAATATCGGTTTTCAGCCCTTTGGTGACTTCGAGGGCGAGTTGAGTGAGGCGGGGTGTCGACTTTGGCTTGTCGAGTAGTTCCTTAAGAGGAGCGCTCAAGAGACGCGGCGCATTTTTCGGATCTGATTTCGTCGGCGGATCGTAATCTACTTCGATCCGGTACTTGGATGGGTTCGCAATAGAACTGACCCCGTAGTCATCTGTGCGCGTACTCACTTCCCCGCGGGCGGTGGGACTATTGCCAAGCTGAGGAAGCTCATCAATCGGGAACAGGCTTGCGACTGCGATCCTGCGAGAACGGTATTCCGTCGGCAACTGTCCCGGAACCCGTCCCGGCATCTGTTGGGTTTTCCTCAAATCCGAGTCGTCTTCAGGAATAGGTTCGCCCTGGGAGCGATCATAGACCGAACTCGGCGTCGTCACCGGAGTTTTGATCCAGGTGCGCCCGATCCATTTATCGAACACGCTGACTCGGTAATACTGCCCGAGGTCGCCCGTGACTTCAAAGTAGGGGCGATCCGACAAGTTAACCCCGCCCGTCCCAACTGAATACTGATCTTGAACCCGAGCCGAGCTACTGATCGAGTTGAGCGCAGATCGTACGCGGGGAGATCGGATAGGCACGAGTCCCGATATTGGTTTTGCCGTTGCCTGGATCACCGGTGCGCCGAGGGCACTGAGGACTACGATGATGAGAGCCGAACCAAGGGCCCACTCCGCCCCCGCCGCCCATCGCCAAGGACCCTCGCGCAAAATTTCGGATTGATGCTCGGCGGGGAGTTCGACGTTCGAGATGACTTTGAAAAAACCACTCTGAGCCGCTCGGACCTGCATGTCCCGAGCGTGAGCGCGGGAGAAAAGAATCGCAAAGCAAACCAGGAACAGAAAGAACAGCGCGACGACGGGGCGGAAGGTGTCGTAACAGCCGACGAAGCCAAACATTGCTAGCGGCGGGATGGTGTGGAAGATCAGAACGCCATCACGCCAAAGAAAGATGGTTCCGAATGAAATCATCCAGAACAGCCAGCTGGACGGCATGAGTTCACGAGGAAACGTCTCTGGCGGGAACACGATTGTGTTGAGCGGCATGACCCCGAGAATCGCACCCCAGGCAGCCAGGCTGTAGAGCGTTCCCGCCACCTTTGTCCAATTCGCCTTTTCGGTCAGCGAGCGGACGAGGAAACTAATGAGCGTGCCGATGGTGACAAAGAGGACGCCTAAAACGGAAACTTGATCAGAACCAACCGCCTGGCCGCAAGAGAATGCAGCGAGGGCGCTGGCGAGCCAAGAAATCGCATAATCGACCCAGTTCGCCTTGCTGGTATCGGTCCACCAATTCTTCTTCACAGACTCACCTCCGGCATCTGAATGACGTAAGCCCCGGCTTGGCGGTATGAGTCGGCATGCTTCGATGCACTGTTCAGCAGGTGCTTGGCATCAAAAATGGCGGCGTCATAAATCAGCATCACGACGTGCGCCTTGCCGCGAAGCTGTTGCAAAGCGCCAAGAACGGAATCATCGTGCATTGAAGCGGCAACGTATAGGGTCGCTCCCGTTCCGAGCTTGTTGGCGGCCTCGACAAGGTCCTCACCAAGCGTTCGCTCCGAGTCGGCCATAAGCGTTCCCAGCATAAGCGCGATCTCTTCCTTCAATTCGGTCTCGCCTTTGCGAGCCTTACTGTCGGACATCAGCGGGAACGAGACATTGATCCCTTGTCGAAGCATAATCTCCGCGAGATAAAGAACGTGTCCGCAGATCGCATCGAGGCTACTCACATTACCGTCGCCGACATCGGTGCCACGCGTTCGCTGAAGAACAAAGGAAGCCGCTCCCTGAGAGCCTGCCTGAAATTCTTTGACTTGGAGTCGCCCGGTTCGTGCGCTTGATGCCCAATGGACATGACGGAGGGAGTCGCCGTAGGCGTACTCTCGGATTCCGCGCGGCTCAATGCCCGACCCCGCGGCTTGACCAGCGACCGCCTCGCTGATTCCCCATCCTGCCGAACTTGGGAGTTCGATGTTCACGGGAATCGCGACTGGAACGACCACAATCTCGGTGGACTCGCCAGGGTATTCGATCGTTTTCGTTGTGAGTCCGAGGGCGTCCGTTGCGGTGACCCGAAGGTTTTTCCACTTAAACCGTCCACGCTTTTGGGGCGCGAATTGGTACATGGTGCGCACCGGGAGGTCGTACGCGGGAGCGACCGGAAGACTGAGTCCGACTCCACCCGGAGCGAGCCGCTTTGGCACGTCGTCCTCGATGGTGACCAGGGGTCGTTTGAGTTTGCGCTCACTCCAAAGAACGATCTCGACGGTGACCGTCTCGCCAATGTGAACGCTCTTGGGCGCGATCCGCTCGATCCGGAGTGCTTTGGTCGCCAGGTTCGACTGAATGTGGCAAGCGATCAGAGTCGAGATGAGCGCAAAGCTCATGTAAAACAACGCCGGGGCGTTGATGAGCACCGCAACCAGCCCCAAGAACATGGAGGCTACGGAAAGGGCGGTACCAGCAACTCGGCGCATGGGTTTAGCTCACGGGTAGCGGGGCGGTAACGGTTTCGATCACTTGCTTGATGACCTCAAACGAATCGAGGCCACGGGCGCGAAGCTCGGCCCGAGCGATCACGCGGTGACCAATGATGTACGGCGCAACTTCCTTCACGTCATCGGGCCGTACTGAGTCGCTTCCGGCAATCGCCGCCCGCGCCTGAGCGGCGCGCATCAGGTGGAGGGTCGCACGAGGCGAGGCACCAAGAAGAAGCTGGTTGCTCGACCGAGTCGCTCGGACGATATCCACGATGTAGTCCTTGATCATTTCGTGGACGAAGGTTTGGCGAATTTCGTTTTGAACGGTCTTCAGGCCATCCAGGGTCACGACCGTGTTGACGCTATCGATCGGGCTGGCGGTTTGTTGCGCGCTGAGGACGGCTCGTTCGGCGTCGCGGTCGGGGTAGCCCAGTGAAATTCGGGCGAAGAAGCGATCGAGCTGGGCCTCGGGCAAAGGGTACGTCCCAGTCATCTCGACGGAGTTTTGGGTTGCAATGACGAAGAATGGTCTTGGCAATGTGCGAGTTTCTCCATCGGACGACACTTGCCCCTCCTCCATCGCCTCAAGAAGCGCGCTTTGGGTTTTTGGGGTTGCCCGGTTGATTTCGTCGGCGAGCACGACGTTGGCAAAGAGGGGACCGGGGCGGAACTCGAATTCGGACTCCTTCTGGTTGTAAATTGAGGTTCCGGTGATGTCGGCGGGCAAAAGGTCGGGCGTGAACTGGACGCGGCGAAACTCTCCGCCGATGGTCCTTGACATCGCTTTGGCGAGCGTCGTTTTGCCTACTCCAGGCACGTCTTCGATCAGAAGGTGCCCTTCGCAGAGGAGCGTAATCGCCGCCATTTCGACCGCTTGTCGTTTGCCCACAACGGCCTTTTCAACCTCTTGAACGATGAGCCTCGAAAAGTCCCCAACCCGTGTATTTGCCATGTTCCCTATCTCGTTGTACTACGCTTACGCTTTTATCGCAAAAAACGTTCGAGGTTTCGAAGTTCTTGTTTGTCAATCGTTTGCCAAGAGGATCCGATGCTAAACTTTTGCCGTGGCTAGGTGTGTCATTGGAGTTGATCTGGGCGGGACGAACGTGCGTGCCGGTGCATTTTACGAGGATGGCACCCCGGCTGGCAAGCAGTTTGAAAACCCGAGCCACGCTCAGAAGGGCACCGAGGCGATTTTTGACGCCCTCGCGGGCACTATTCGGCAAGCGATGGGGGCCGCCGATAGCAAGCCCGAGGCAGTCGGACTCGCGATCCCTGGACACATCGATAACGCGGCAGGGATCGTGCGTTGGGCACCAAACTTTGGCCAAGAGGTCAATGGAGTTTTTGAAAGCTGGTTCGACGTTCCTGTTCGAGCGCCACTTTCGAAGCACATCGACATTCCGATTTTCATTGACAACGACGCCAACATGGCGGCGCTGGGTGAGTACAAATACGGCTCCGGGAAAGGCACCGCTAAGGCATTTGTTATGGTCACGATGGGCACCGGGATCGGCGGCGGAGTGATCCTGTCGCCGGAATCCGTCATCGGCGAATCCCGCGGGCCGTTGGTGCTGGTCGGTGGTAACAAGGGCGGGGCGGAGCTGGGTCACATCATCGTGAATATGGACGGCCTCGATTGCAATGCGGGCACGTACGGAACCGTAGAGGCCTACTGCCAGCGCGACGCAATCGTTCGCCGTGCGCAGTACAAGATCATTCGCGGCCGGACTTCTAAGCTCATGGATCTCGCCGAAGGCGACGCCGCGAGGATCACGCCTCGGCTGATTTTTGAGGCATGCGAAATGGGCGACGAAGTCGCGATCGAGACCTTCCACGAAGTCGGCACGGTGCTCGGCGTGGGCGTGGCGAACTACATCAACATTTTTGCGCCTGACATCGTCGCGATTGGCGGTCAAGTTTCCAAGGCCGGGAAATGGCTCCTCGATCCGATCTTCCGCTCTGCTCGCTCGAACGCGATCACTTCGTTATTCAAGGATTGCAAGATTCAGCTTGCGGAGCAGGTTGAGGATGCAGGAATGCTCGGCGGTGCGGCGTTAGCGTTCGAAGCTCTGAAGTGGAATCGGGCGTAGGAACTATGCAGTGGCGAACGGCGTCTGCCTGGTACCCTAATGGCAACAAATATGGTTCACAACGTGCTCATCATCGGCTCGGGCCCTGCAGGATACACCGCCGCGCTTTATGCGGCCCGCGCAGACCTTAATCCGGTCGTTTTGGCGGGATCGCAACCGGGTGGGCAGCTCACCATCACAACCGATGTCGAGAACTATCCAGGATTCCCCGAGGGCATCATGGGGCCGGAAATGATGGAGCTTTTCAAGAAGCAAGCCGAGCGATTTGGCACCGAAGTGATTCACGAGCACGTCGACCGAGTCGACTTCTCCCAGCGTCCATTCCGGGCTTGGGTGGGCGAAAAGGAGTACCAGGCAAAGTCGATCATCGTGAGCACCGGGGCAAGCGCGAAGTGGTTGGGGCTTGAGTCCGAGGTCACCTTTGGCGGCTACGGAGTTAGCGCTTGCGCGACGTGCGACGGCTTCTTCTTCCGGGGCAAAGTAGTCGCGGTTGTGGGTGGTGGCGACACCGCCATGGAAGAGGCGGACTACCTGACCAAGCACGCGAGCAAGGTGTATCTGATCCACCGCCGCGATGAGTTTCGAGCGAGCAAGATCATGCAAGATCGCGTTCTGGCGAATCCGAAGGTCGAAGTGATCTACAACACTGCGATCGACGAGATTTTGGGTCAAACCGATCCGTTCCCGAAGGTCAACGCCGTCCGGCTCAAGAACACAGTTACGGGCGAGCTGAGCAACCTGGATCTCGATGGCGTGTTCATCGCCATCGGGCACAAGCCCAACAGCGACCTCTTCAAGGGAATCCTCGATATGGACGAAACCGGTTACCTACTCGTTCAGCCAGGGACAACCCGAACCAACATCGAAGGCGTTTTTGCAGCGGGCGACATTAGCGATTCGACCTATCGGCAAGCGATTACCGCCGCGGGATCGGGCTGCATGGCGGCGATTGACGCCGAGCGCTGGCTCTCGCATCATAGCTAAATGCCGATCTTCGAGTATCGGTGCCTAGATTGCGGTCGCAAATACCGCGCCCTCGTAGGCATGACCGCCGATGCCAGCGTGGAGTGCGAGCACTGTAAAAGCCCTAGGGGCGAGAAACTTGTCAGTCGGCCGGGTAAGTTCCGTCGCGAAGATGACCGGATCGATGAGATCGCAGATCGATTGGAGATGATGGACGATCCCGAGTCGGCTTCCGAGATGCGCGAATTGGTGAAAGAGCTCGGCCGGGCGACCGACGACGACGTCTCGGCGGACATGGAAGAGATGTTTGAGGCCGATATGGAAGGCAAACTCGAGGACGACTTCTAGGTCCTGCAACCCGTCCGATTTTCCCTGCGTAACTTGAATCGTAATGGGTCTGATTAGTTGGATCATTCTCGGCGCCCTCTCGGGCTGGTTGGCCTCAAAGATCATGAAAACGGATCGCGAGCAGGACGCGGTGGGTAACATCGGGGTCGGAATCGCTGGTGCTTTGCTCGGTGGGGTCATCATGAACATCCTCAATCGCAAGGGCGTCACGGGCATCAATCTGCAAAGCATCGTGGTCGCAACGGGCGGGGCTTGCCTCTTCATTTTTTTGCTGAAAAGCCTTCGGAACAAGTCGCACTGAGCGGGACAATACTGGCCTCCGGGACGTAGAATGAGGCGTCCCTATGGAAGCCAGTAGCACCTCTTACGACGTCAACTCTTCTTCGCAGTGCCCTTTTCATGGCGGAACCGTGAAGCGGACCGCCGGAGGTGGAACCAGGAACCGCGATTGGTGGCCGCATCAGCTTCGGCTCAACATCCTTCGGCAGAACTCAAACCTATCGAACCCGCTCGGCGAGGCGTTCAGCTACGCCGAGGCGTTCAAAAAGCTCGATTTAGCCGAAGTCAAGCGCGACATCTACGCGCTGATGACCGACTCCAAGGAGTGGTGGCCCGCTGACTATGGCCACTACGGACCGTTCTTCATCCGAATGGCTTGGCACAGCGCAGGTACGTACCGAATCCAAGATGGTCGCGGCGGCGCAGGATCGGGCACTCTTCGATTCGCTCCGCTGAACAGTTGGCCCGACAATGCCAACCTCGACAAGGCTCGCCTCCTCCTCTGGCCGATCAAGAAGAAGTACGGGAACGCACTCTCGTGGGCGGACCTGATGGTCCTCACTGGAAACTGCGCGCTTGAGTCGATGGGCTTCAAGACCTTCGGTTTTGGCGGCGGACGCGAAGATGTCTTCGAGCCAGAAGAGGACGTGAATTGGGGCTCAGAAAGCACCTGGCTTGGCGACGAGCGATACACCGGCGAGCGAGAGCTTGAGAATCCTTTGGCAGCGGTTCAGATGGGCCTGATCTACGTCAATCCTGAAGGACCAAACGGCGTCCCAGACCCACTCGCTGCGGCTCGCGACATCCGCGAGACCTTCGGGCGAATGGCAATGAATGACGAGGAGACGGTTGCCCTCATTGCTGGTGGACACACCTTTGGAAAGACCCACGGTGCGGCTGATCCATCGAAGTATGTAGGCTTTGAGCCCGCTGCCGCATCCATCGAGGAGCAAGCGACGGGTTGGAAGAACAGCTACGGCACCGGCTCGGGCGCAGACACGATCACCAGCGGACTGGAAGGCGCATGGACCACCACGCCGGCAAAGTGGAGCAACAACTACTTCGAGAACCTTTTCGGATTTGAGTGGGAACTGACCAAGAGCCCGGCAGGCGCGCATCAATGGACTCCGAAAAATGGCGGCGGAGCGGGCACGGTTCCTGACGCGCACGACGCGTCCAAGACCCACGCGCCGATGATGCTGACCACCGACCTTGCACTGCGAGTTGACCCAGCATACGAGAAGATTTCCCGCCGATTCTTTGAGAATCCCGATGAATTCGCGGATGCCTTTGCCCGGGCTTGGTACAAGCTCACGCACCGCGACATGGGTCCGATCTCGCGCTATCTTGGCCCCGAGGTTCCCTCAGAGGTTCTGATCTGGCAAGACCCGGTTCCGGCCGCCGATTATCCGCAGATCGACGATGCCGATGTCACAACGCTCAAGGCAAAGATTCTTGCATCCGGGCTCTCGGTCTCGGCGTTGGTTCGCACGGCATGGGCTTCGGCCTCAACGTTCCGAGGCTCGGACAAGCGAGGCGGCGCAAACGGCGGCCGAATCCGACTCGCTCCTCAGAAGGACTGGGAAGTCAACAACCCGTCCGAACTCGCTTCGGTACTGGCGACATTGGAGTCAATCAAGGCTGAGTTCGACTCACAAGGCGCGAAGAAGGTCTCGATTGCCGATTTGATCGTCCTCGCCGGCAGCGTGGCGGTCGAGAAGGCTTCGAGCCTTACTGTTCCGTTCACCCCCGGTCGAACCGATGCGACGGACGAGCACACCGACGCCGAGTCGTTTGCGGTGCTTGAGCCGATTGCGGACGGATTCCGAAACTACCGAAGTGGTCGGGTTTCCGCATCGACCGAAGACCTCCTGGTCGACCGAGCGCAGCTACTGACGCTTACGGCGCCCGAGATGACCGTTCTCGTCGGCGGCCTCCGAACCCTTGGCGCGAACTACGATGGTTCCGCGCACGGCGTGTTCACGTCTCAACCCGGAACGTTAAGCAATGACTTCTTTGTCAACCTGCTCGACTTCGGAGTGAGCTGGTCCTCGACTTCGGATTCCAATGAGGAATTCGTCGGAAAGGATCGACGAACGGGCGAAACCAAGTGGACGGCAACCAGGGCGGATCTGATCTTCGGCTCCAACAGCGAGCTTCGCGCGATCGCCGAAGTTTACGCGCAGGACGACTCCGCCGACAAGTTCAAGCAGGACTTCGTAGCGGCTTGGGTCAAGGTGATGAACCTCGACCGATTCGACCTGAAGTAGGCCCAAAATACGAGGGGGTAAGGTTTGAGCATGATAACGCCGCTCATCCTTGCCCCCTCTGTTCATGTCTCGGCCTGGGTGGTTCCGTTTAACCCTGTTAGCATCGATCGCTTTGAGCAGCGAGCCTCGAAGCTGAGCGAGATCATGCCTCAGCGATACACCGTCTCGGCGGACGGGACGATCATTGGGAACGATCTTTGGAAGCCGGGAGATTGGAGGCGGGTTCAGACGACGGCGAAGAAGTTCAAAGTTCGGATGCTTGGGATGGTAAACAATTATGCCGATCCCGATGGCTTTGATCCCAAGCGGATGACGCTGCTTTTGAATGATCCTAAGAAGTCGAAGGCGGCGATTGCAAAGCTCGTTTCGTATTGCAAGACCGACGGCCTCGATGGAATCGATCTCGACTTTGAATCGCTGGCGGTGACGGATCGCAAGGCGTTCTCAACGTATGTCGGAGCCTTAGCCAAGGGGCTTCACGGGCAGAAAAAGCTCCTCTCGGTGACGGTTCACCCCAAGACCGACGAGCCGGGGAATTGGGACGGCCCAAAGGCGCAGGATTGGAAGGCGATCGGCGAGGTCGCCGATCGGGTCAAGATCATGTGCTACGACGTCCACTGGTCGACTTCTGATCCAGGACCGATTGCGCCGACGGAATGGGTGACGCGGGTCGCGAAGTTCGCGCTGACCGTGATTCCGAAGGACAAGATTGACATCGGAGTCGCTTGGTACGGCTATGACTGGCGTCAGAAACCGGCGTTGTCGCTGACCTTTCCGGACCTCTCACAGTTGCCGTTTCGCATGGATGAATCGAGCGGCGAGGTGGTTCAGGCCGGGAAGGTCTACTTCTCGGGCCGGGCGGCGTTTGAGCAGAAAGTCGCCGCCTTGCGTTCGCTCGGGATCAACAAAGTCAGTGCTTGGTACTGCGGCTCGGAAGACCCGGATGTGTGGCGCGTGATTCCGTCGAAGTGATGGCGGGTGCTAATCTGCCTGTTCCAGCTACAGCAGACGCCAAAAGAGACCACCGTCTGTTCTTACGGCCAAGTACTTGTTGTCAGGTGAGATTCTCATATCGAGCATTCGCTGGTGCAAACCTCTCACAATGAAATGCTCGTGGCCGGAAGGGAGGTCATACATTCGAAGGTCTCCATCAGAGTTCCGACCGTAGCCATGCTCATCAAAGATCGCCACTTTTTTGCCGTCGAGGGACAAACTCACTCGTGCCGACATTGCTCCGATTGTCAACTCGGTCAGCCTTTCCGACAGTTCGAGCCTCCCATCTCTCAGGTGTGCGACCCTCAGCCAGCGACCGGCTCCGTTCTTATCCATGGTTTCCACCAAAAGGGCCTGGTCAAAAGTCACCCCAAAGATTTCGCTGACCTCACCGTCTTCTTCATCCAGGTCAAAAAGAAGCTGACGACCTGCGTGGGGTCCAGAAGTTACGGTTACCGGGCGTTTGAAGATATCTCCGATTTCGCCTTGCAATCGTTGCCAATAGCAGCTTGTCCCGTGAGAAGACTCTCTCCCCTTTCTTTTCATTGTGAGTTTTCCATCAAGGGAGTATTCAACTGTTCCACAGCTGTCTATCGCAATGTCTCGGAGTTCGCCTGTAGCCCAGTACCTGTCGAACATCATATTCAGCGCTATCGGAGCTTTCACCGGGTTATGGGTCAATCTTTCGGATTCGAGATCGATCAACGATGAAAAGCTCTGGTATTGGATGCAATCAAGTGACCTATCGTCGTGACGAATCTGACCACTTACCCAAGTTTCCGATCCTGGGTTGCCGCACCAAATCCCGTCCGATTTAGGCTCGATTTTCCCATGATCCGCAAAGTAGATTGTGTGCGGCCCAATAAACGTGAAAAAGCCGTACTGCAATACCATCGCAGGAATGGTTTTGAATCCCTTGGGGGTTTCGCACAATCGCAAGTTCCGCTGCAGTTGGTCGCTTGCTGCCCTCGACGACCCATGCGCATAGTAGCCAATTCCGCCAAGAATAAGCACTGCGATTATCGCGAATCTCGAAAAGACGGATTTCTTCACTGCTCGGCTCACATTGTACGCGAGTTCTGGCAATTACGAATGTTCAAGCAGTCTCAACACTCTTTCTACATTCAAGCTTCTAATTGGTTTGTGGCGGGCCTCTGATAGCAGTCTGCCACAATAAAGTGGTGTCCACGACTCCAATTCGACCTGCGATCTTGAAGATGTCGCCTTACTCGCCCGGAAAGCCGATTGATGAGGTGAAGCGGGAACTGGGGTTGGACCGCGTGGTGAAGTTGGCGTCGAACGAGAATCCGCTGGGGCCGTCGCCCAAGGCGGTCGCGGCGGTGCGAGAGGCTGCCGAGAGCTTGCACCTTTACCCCGATGCGTCGTCGTACGGACTCCGCGAGGCGATCGCGACCAAGTTTGGCCTGGGCATGAATCAGGTCGTGGTCGGCAACGGTAGCGACGAAATCATCCACCTTTTGGGCCAGGTGTTTTTGGGTTCGCCCGAGGATGAAATTATCGTCGGCGATCCATCGTTCGTCCGGTACGACGCAGCGGCAGGACTGGCCGAGTGCGTGTTGACCAAAATTCCGGTTGACGCCGAGATGCGCCTGGATTTGGCTGCGATGGCGGCGGCAGCCTCAGAACGAACCAAGCTGATTTTCATTGCGAACCCGAATAACCCGACGGGCACGATTGTCTCGTCTGCCGAGCTAGACGCTCTGCTCGCAGAGGTGTCGCCCTCGACGATTGTGGTTCTGGATGAGGCGTATTTCGAGTTCGCTTCCGGCACCGAGGGCTACCCAAATTCGCTCGATTACGTGCGTAGGTACCCGAACGTGGTGGGGATGCGGACGATGAGCAAGGCCTACGGCTTGGCTGGCCTTCGGGTTGGTTACGCGTTCGTTTCGCCCGAGATTGCCGATGCCATTGACCGCGCTCGGGAGCCGTTCAACGTCAATATCTTGGCGCAGGCCGCGGCGATCGGGGCTTTGTCCGACGACGACTACGTTCGGCGGACGATTGCGCTGAACTCGGAGGGGCTGGCGAGGCTGGAGGCGGTATTCACCGAGATGGGCGGGAAGCCGTATAAGAGCCACGCAAACTTCATCATGGCGGACATCGGTCGGCCTGCACAGCCGGTTTTCCAAGCCCTGCTCGAGCGAGGGGTGATCACCCGGTCGGGTCACGTTTTGGGAATGCCGAACTGCCTCCGGGTCAGCGTGGGAACTGCCGAAGAGTTGGATGTGTTCATCGCGGCATATCGCGAAGTGATGGCATAAAAATGCCCCGCTCTTAATGCATATTAAGCGGGGCAAGTAATGGGACTAGGCGGCGATGTTGGTGGTGATCCGACTGAAAGGGATCACGCCGCGGATGATGGTATCGCGAACCTCAAGGGAGTCGCCAAGTTTTTCCGAGACGGTCTGAATCGCTTCTGAAACTTGATCCATTTCGGCATCTCGTAACAGATAAACGGCGATGTTTGCTTGCGCTTCATTCACGTTCACTCGAACCCCAAGAACGCCTTGTTCCCAGAGCCCATCGAACGTTCGCTCGATGACTTGCTCAACCTCCTTCTTTGAGATTGCACTTGCAGTGCTTTTGTTTTGCATGGTTTCCTTATCCTCGTTTATGTAGAACGAACTTTTGCCAGAAAGGTTTAATGCTTTTCCCCTTTCTATTCATCGGTTTGAATCGTCTGGTTCTTTCGGTTCGTTCGCAAATAGATACCGATAGCAAGAGCATTTTCGTTCCAAGGTTCGAATTTCTCAGGTAAATAGACCCAAATCGAGCCTGCAACCTCGGGAAGTCCGTGCGGGTAGATTCATACAGTTCTATGGATGCTATCCGCGAAATTGAGGTCCTGATTCGGTCGAAATACCCCGTGGTGTACGTGGTGTCGTACGAGGAGCGCCGGGTCGAGGCCGCGCTCCAGACCATTGCGCAGACGCTATCGCGAACCGTCCATGTTTGGACCCTAACGCAAGGCATGAAGCCGGTTCTGGGTTCGGGGGCAAAGAGCAGCCTCTCGCCCGAGCTCGAGGCACTCGCCCAGGTGTTTGAAGCCCCCGAAGGCGTGATCGTTTTGCTCAAAGACTTTCATCATTACATGCGCGACCCGAGGGTTCTCCGGTTGGTCAAGGACATAGCCTTGCGGCTAAGGGAGCGAAAGACGACCCTGGTACTGCTGGGCGCGCCGATTGAGCTGCACGTCGATATCGAGAAGGATGTAACCCTGATCAACTATCCGCTGCCGGATGCGGCGGAGATCGGAGCGCTTTTGGACCGGGCACACGGCTCGCTGCCTGCCGAGCTTCGGGAGCAAATCACCTTAACTCCAGAGGATCGGGAAAAGCTGGTCAAGAGCGCGCAAGGGCTAACCATCAATGAGGTTGAGGCGGTGTTCGCCCGTTCGCTTGTCGAGCTAAAGCGATTTGATCCGGTCGTGGTTCAGAAGGAGAAGGAGCAGGTCGTGCGCAAGTCGGGCGTGTTGCAATACTTCCAGCCCGACGCCTCGCTGTCGGACGTGGGCGGGATGGAGACGCTGAAGGACTGGCTTAACCAGCGATCGCAGAACTTCACGGATGCGGCCAGGGAGTTCGGGATTCCCGCGCCGAAAGGCGTCCTAATGCTCGGTGTTCAGGGTTGCGGAAAGTCTTTGACGGCAAAGGCAATCGCCTCACTCTGGAACCTGCCGATGCTCCGCCTCGATGTGGGTTCGATCTTCGGCCAATACGTCGGCCAAAGCGAGATGCAGATGCGAAAGGCGCTCGCAACCGCGGAGGCGATATCGCCGTGCATCTTGTGGGTCGATGAACTGGAAAAGGCGTTCGCAGGCACGAGGAATTCGGGCGATAGCGGTGCTTCGTCGCGAGTCTTCGCGACATTCCTCACCTGGATGCAGGAGAAGAAATCGCCAGTTTTCATCGTCGCGACCGGAAACGACGTCTCCGCTTTGCCGCCCGAACTTCTACGAAAAGGGCGATTTGATGAAATCTTCTTTATCGACCTTCCCGAGCCTAAGGAGCGAGAGGACATTTTCCGGATCCACATCGGCAAGCGGAAGCGCGACCCGAAGAAGTACAAGCTCAAGGTTCTCGCAGAGAAGAGCGAGGGATTCAACGGGGCCGAAATCGAGACTTGCGTCCTCGCGGCACTGCAACGCGCATTCTTTGAGAAGCGCGAGCTTTCTCAGGCGGACTTGGTGGCGGAAGTCGAGGCGTGTGTGCCGCTGAGCGTGATGATGGCCGAGGACATCTCGGCGCTTCGAGACTGGGCGTCGATGCGGGCCAGGTCAGCCGGTTAGGCCGCTTGGCGCTGAAGGTCATATCCGGCCTCTTCATAGAGGCCACCATGGACGACTTGAAGTTGGACCGTCGGCGTCGCTTTGCGCATTTTGAGCTCGCGTAGCTTCCTTACGAGCCAGGGTTCGGTGTACGCCGAGTCGTTTTCGTCATAGACAAACATGACTCCCGCCAAGGAGTCGTTAGAGTATTGTGGCCCGTACACGAATCGGTTTATTCCGCCTCGCCCGATTCTTGAACCCAGTATTCAGTACAGTTGGGAGATCTAAGGGTGCGAATCGGGTAAGCATAGCGAATTCGATGAATTGGGTACTGAGTGCCTTTGCTGATGAGATCGACGCCGATTTGGGTGTCCAGTTCTTTCACCTCGTCCAGCACGGCATTCGGCTGGTCGACCTTCGAAGCGCGTTTGGCAAAAACGTGATGCAACTGACTGACGCCGAGGTGCGCCAGGTTCGAGAGCTCGCCCGAGAGCAAGGGCTTCGTTTCAACTGCGTGGCATCACCCATCAACAAAGTGGTGGTCGGGATTGGGACCGCCGAAGAAGAGCTCGAGAAGCTTGAACGGGCGATCGAGATCGGGCGAATTCTCGGTACAAACCGCATTCGCATCTTCACTCCGGAGGGCGGAGATTGGGAGACGACAAAAGCTTGGATGACGCCCCACATTCGCCTTGCCGAGCGAAAGCAAGTGGTTCTGATGCACGAAAATGACGGCAAGTACTACGGCTCGGTTCCTATCCAGGCTCGCCAACTGTTCAAGGAGTTCGGTTCGGCCAACTTTCGGGCGGCGTTTGACTTTGCCAATTCGGCGCAGCACGGGTTCTACGCCATGGACGATTGGTTCCCTTGGCTACTGCCGTACCTGGAAACGATCCATATGAAGGACGCCCGGGAAGATGGGAAAGTTGTTCCGGTGGGCGAAGGAGTCGGACAAGTGCCCCAGACGCTGAAATGGCTCAAGGATCAAGGATGGAACGGGGTTCTGAGCATTGAGCCGCACTTGCAATATGCCGGAGAGAGGCACGGGTTTAGCGGGATCGAGTCGTTCGGAATCGCGACTCAGGCGGTGAAGGAGATGGTGAAATCGGTATGAGTTCGGTGAAGTTCGGAGTTTTGGGTTGCGGCAACATCTCAAAGTCGCACTGCGATGCCATTCGAGCCACTTCGGGAGCCGAGTTGGTAGCGGTGTGCGATACCGACGAGAACAAAGCCTCGCTGCGAGCCAGTGAATACGGCGTTCAAGGGTTCACGAACTTTGATGAGTTTCTTGGCGCAGTTGACGCGCTCTCAATCTGCCTCCCCAGCGGATTGCACGCGAAGTTCGCCGTGCCCGCGCTCGAGCGGGGCAAGCACGTCCTCTCAGAAAAGCCGCTCGATATCACCCTGGAAGCTTCGACCAGTATGGTCGAAGCGGGGGAGCGTTCCGGGGCGAAGCTTGGTTGCATCTCCCAGCACCGTTTTGCGCGCGACATGAAACGTCTCCAAGAGGCAGCAAGCGGAGGAGAGCTAGGACGGCTTCTCCAAGGTGACGCCGTGACCAAGTGGTACCGCAGCCAGGGCTATTACGATAGTGCCGGCTGGCGCGGCACATTTGCAATGGATGGCGGCGGATGCCTCATGAACCAGGGCGTGCACTACATTGACATGATTCAGTGGATCATGGGCGGAGTGAGCGCGGTACAGGCGCGGGTTCGCACCGGAATGCACCAGATCGAGGTTGAAGATTCGGCTCTGGCGATGGTGGAGTACAACAACGGCGCGTTCGGCATGATCCAAGGTTCCACGTGTTGCTATCCGGGACTCACCGAGCGGCTCGAAGTTTCGGGCACCAAAGGCACGGTGGTAATCGAGGGAGATCGGGCGAAGATCTGGGTCACGAAAGAGGTCTCCGAGCACGAGCCATTCGGCCCGAGCGTGACGCTCGGCAAAGATCACCAACTCGAAGATGACCCGACGGCACCGTTCCATGTTCAGCACGGGCTGCAGGTGGCAGACTTCGTGGATGCGATTTTGAAGGATCGCGATCCCGCGATCACTGGTCGTGCGGCTCTGGAGCCGCTGAAGGTGATTTTGGCGATTTACGAGAGCTCGCGGCGAGGCGGGCAGGTGGTTACAATGGAGGAACTCACAGCATGAAATGGGCAGCTCAACTTTACACAGTACGTGAACACGTCAAGACCGCTGAGGGCTTCGAGAAAGCCCTCGAACGGGTACACGAGATGGGCTACCAGGGGGTCCAGATTTCGGCCGTGGAGGCGTTCGAGAAGTTTGTTTCTCCCGCCGAGACCGCCAAGTGGCTCCAAAAGTACAACCTGACCTGCTGCGCGACTCACCGCCCGTGGGACAAGCTGCTGAACGAGACGGACAAAGAGATCGAGACGCACAAGACCATCGGCTGCACCCATATCGGTATCGGAATGGGTCCGAAATCGTGCTTTGAGAAAGGCCCCGAGGGTTGGCGCGAGTTTCTGGTCGATGTGCAAAAGGTTTGTGAGCGGTTCGACAAGCATGGATTGACGTTCTGCTATCACAACCACGCCGTTGAGTGGGAAGTGAAGGACGGAAAGCGCGGGATAGAGATACTGATGTCGGAATCTGACGACCGGTTGCAGTTCATCCTCGACACCTATTGGGTGGTTCATGGCGGAGCCGATTGCGTTCACACCATCGAGCAACTGAAGGGCAAGATCGATTGCGTCCACCTCAAGGATAAATCGGTGAAGGGATCGGAGACTCGAATGGCCCCCGTTGGGCGCGGCAACTTGAACTGGGGCGGCATTCTTCCTGCCCTGAACCATGCGGGAACCGAGTGGGGCATCGTGGAGCAGGACGACTGCTACGGCGAGGATCCGTTTGAGTGCCTCAACGAGTCGCTTCGCTACCTCGAAACAACAAAGTAGGGCTGAGAGAGTCTCTCAGCCCTAAAGAGTGCTTTAAGTTTCCTTAGTTGTTTCCGAATCGGAATCCGAAGATGTTTCCGAGCGAGTTAAGGATGAAGAACGTGTTGACGAGCGAGTTGACTTGCTGGAAGTCAGGCGTGTTCGTCGCCGGGACGTAGATCATGTCGCCGGGCTGGAGCTTGACGTTCTGAGCGAAGTCGCCGCCGTTCTGGAACCGGACCATGTCGGCGTTGATCCGGAGGTACTCGCCTGGTCGTCCGGTCAGCTCACGAAGAATGAACATCTTCGATGTTCGCGCTCGGTAGGGATTTGGACCGCCTGCGATTGCAAGTGCGTCGTTGACGCGCATCGTTTCACGGTACGGGAATAGACCCGGGCTTCGGACTTCGCCGAGAACCATGATTCGGTTGCGCTGCTCTTCGGGGATGTCGAGCACATCGCCATCTTCGAGTTCGTAGTTCTGCGAGTTATCGCCAAAAACGGTGAGTGCAAAGAGGTCAACGGGAATCAGTTCCTTCGAACCCTTTCGCCGGAGGGTTGCTCGTCGAGCATCGGCACGATCCGAGATGTAACCGCCACCAAACGCCAAAAGGTTCATGATGGTGTCGCCCTGGCGGAAGAGCATTTCGCCGGAGCGGTTGACCTGTCCGTTGATGTTGGCGCGGAGGCGTCGGTACTGGGTGATCGTCACCGAGACGATGGGATCTCGGAGAAGAAGCTTGGTTTTGTAAAGCTTGTAGAGTTCGGCTTCGACCTCGGCAGTGGTCTTGCCTTCGACCTTGAGAGTGCCTACGAACGGCGCGGAAATATTGCCGTCTTCGCCGACCGGAACATCGGCTCCGATCTGTTGCTGACCGAAGACCTGGACTCGAATAACGTCTTCGGGCTTGAGGGTGTACGGCTTGCCTTTGGTGGATTGAGCCATGCCCATCGCCATGACGACCAGTAGTCCTACGACCAAATTCAGCCTCAATACGATCTTTTTCCCCATCCTAGAGTTACCCTTCGCCTTCCATTGTAGCATCTTCGTTCCCATCCTGTGCCCTGCGACGACCTTCGATTACGATTGTAAATTCGCCCTTCGCCGGCACTTCTGCCTCAGTAGGAATCATCGGCAAGTTGGATCGGAAAACTTGTTGATTCAGCTTCGAAATCTCCCTGCAGATCGCATATCGGCGAAAACCTAGTACTTCTGCGGATGCCTGGAGGAGCGTTCGGAAGCGGTGAGGCGAATCAAAAATCACCAACGTGTAAGGTGATTCCACAAATTGTGCCAACTCTTTCTTAATCGCGCCAGGAGTTCGGCCGAGAAATCCCAGGAAGGCGAATCTCTGTGCATAAAAGCCGCTGAGCATCAGGGCGTTGATCGGAGCGGAGGGGCCACCCACTGCATCCACCTCAATTCCACGCTCGTGGGCCAGGTCGGCAAGCCGAGCTCCAGGGTCGCTCACGCCCGGTGCGCCGCCATCGGTAAGGCAGACGGCATGAAGTCCGGCTTCGATCTCATCGAGAATCTGGTTGAGTTTGAAGTCCGGCGTGTGGTCGTTGGCCACCCGCATGGGCTTCTTCTCCTCGAGAACCGAGAGGAGTTTTCCGGAAATTCGGGTGTCTTCGACCACCCATAAATCAGCCTCCCGAAGAGCTGATTGGCACCTGGGAGACATGTCTCCCAGATTGCCAATGGGGGTCGCGACGAGAGTGAGTTTCGGGCTTACTTCTTCGCCGGAGCGCTGGATGCGGGGGCTTGAGACTTCGCGGCGGCTTTGTCCTTGGCTTCCTGCTCCTTTTGCTGCTTGGCCAGTTCGGCCTCGGTCTTGTCGTAGTCTGCCTTTGCCTTTTGCCATTCTTCTTGCCTCGATCGGAACTCCTTCTCTTGCTCGGGCTTGATTAAGTTGAGCGATTTGATCTCGCCAAACTTTGCCGCCACGTCGGAGTAGATGCGCTGACCTTCCTGGTCGTACTTCGAGTTCTTATCAAGCGCGGTAAGAAGCTGGTTGAATGCTTCGTCGCCCTTCTTGTCGTTCTTGTACGCCTCGATGACTTCCTTTCGCATGTCCCAGTTGTCCTTGAACTTAAGGAACTTCTCAAGGGTCGCAATGCGCTCGGGCTTCAATTTGAGCTTGTCGGCGCCCTTTTCATCGTACATTCGCTGGAAGGCGGCGACAGCGATCATTGCCGCGAGTTCTCCACCCGGCTCGTTCTCATTCACGCCCTTAGCGAGTTCGTAGGCCTTCTTCACCTCTTCCGGAGTGGTTTCGCTTCCGGTCATCGATCCCTTGGCGAAGAGATATGCCGCTTCGTATGCCTTGAGCTCGAATTGAGGCTGAATGTCCTTCTTGAGCTTATCGACTTCTTCTTTGAACTTCGCAGCAGCTTCTTCGCTGGCGAACGCCTTCACGTACTTCGCCTTCGACTTTTCAAAATCGGCAGGTACGTCGGGCTTTACAGCAACGAGCTTGTAGATGACAAATCCCTCTTGAGTCTTGGTCACCGGGCTGATCTCGCCGGGCTTGAGGGTGGTCACTGCCTTGAAATCGGGAGTTCGAGACGCGTAGCTAGACGGAACGTCCTGGCTGGATTCGCTCTTCTTCTTTCCTTGCGGCGCGAAGTCATCTGAGTAAGCGTCCATAGCCGCCTCAAAGGTCTTGCCGGCCTTGATTTCGTCGTAAGCCTTCTTTGCCTTTGCCTCGTCTTGACGAGTAAGAATTCGCTTCAAGGTCAGCTTTTCAAATCCCTTCTTAACTTGATCGTCAGTCGGCTTGATCGAATCGCGAATCTTCTGGAGCGCGAGCTGGGTCGCAAATTCGGCTTGCAGAAGTGGCTTCTTTTCGGCGTCGGCAAACGCCTTCGTCAGTTCGTCCATCTGCATCTTGTGGATTTCGGCGATGGTTTTGCCTTGGGTCAGCTTCTTGACCACTTCATCAAATTGCGCCGGAGTTGCGTCGGCTTTGAGCTGGCCCGAGTTGACCAGCTGGTCGCGCGCTTCTTGGGTGAACTTTTCGAGAGTGAGTTCCTTCTTAACGTCTTCCTCTTCGATCTTCACGCCCTGGCGAAGTGCGGCTTCGAGCGCGTAGCCTCGCTCGACAACCTGACCAACGGCATTGGCGTAAATGCCAACCGTGAAGGTAGGTGGAAGCTGATCGAGCAGCTGGGTGTTGCCGCCGAGTTGCTTCTTGATGGTGTCTTCTTGCGCCTTCTCGACCCAAGCAACCGGGAGTTCGACGTTACCGACTTTGGCGAATGGCGCAAGGCGTTGACCCTTCGAGTCCATTGCCTGGAACTGGCTAGCTCGGCCGCATTGGCTGTAGCCCATGGTAACGATGATTGCGATGGACACGAAAATCATCAACGATTTTCCGCATCCACCCTCAAGAAACTTCTCTCGAACTGTGCTGATTGACAAGGTTCTACACTTACTCCTACTGGGAAACGAAACTGAATTATGGCAGAAAATAGTTCCCTCGGGCTTGACACGTAGACAAAGTGGGTGTAATATGTGTCTACCTAATATAGGTAGAAGGCACGCGATGGCGAAAGGACTCACGAAGCGGCAGCAAGAGATTTTGGACTTCGTTCTACAGTATGTAGAAGAGGAAGGCTATCCGCCTTCCATTCGCGAAATCGGGGTTCGATTTGAGATCGGATCGCTACGGGGCGTCACCGTTCACCTCGATGCGCTCGAGCGAAAGGGTTACATTTCGCGCTCAAATACGCCACGCTCGATCAAGCTGACGCACCCCAAGTTCACTCCTGGGAATTCAAAAGTCGCGATGCTTCCGCTGGTCGGTTCGATCGCTGCGGGCGCGCCCGTTTTGGCTGATGAAGACAAAGAGGCGATGATCCCGGTTCCATCCGAGATGGTTCGCAATGTAGACGGCGCATTTCTTCTCCGGGTTAAGGGAGATTCGATGATCGGCGACGGAATCATGCCGCGCGATTTGGTCGTCATCCGACCCCAGAAGAATTTCCACCAAAATGACGTGATGGCGGTTCGAGTTGGCGAAGAGGCGACCATCAAGCGGATTCAGAAGACGGGCGCAAAAGTGATGCTACACTCATCCAATCCCGCGTACGACCCATTCGAGATCGACCCCCGCGAGTCGGAAGTCATCGGTAAAGTCGTCGGGCTCGTTCGCGACTACGAAGGCATGTCCTTCTAACACATTTAATACGGCACCCCCAACTCGGGCATCGGTACACTTGAGACCGATGCCCGAACTGCTTCATTCTGCCGTGTTTGGACTCCCGGCGCCGAGGGTCGGAAAGGTTCGTGATATGTACGACTTGGGCGATGCAATGCTCATGGTCGCGACGGATCGCATCTCGGCGTTCGATGCCGTGATGGCAAACGGAATTCCTGATAAAGGGGCGATTCTCACTCAAATGTCGTCGTTCTGGTTCGCAAAGCTTGGCGATATCTGCCCGAATCATGTGATCACAACGGATTTCGACGCGATCCAGGCTCGGTGCGAAAAGCCCCAACCCGAGCTGCGCGGGCGCTCGATGCTGTGTAAGAAAGCGAAAACGATTCCCGTCGAGTGCGTGGCGAGGGGTTACATCTGCGGCTCGCTTTTCAAGGAGTACCGGCAGCAGGGTTCATCGGTCCATGGCCTCGGACTGCCAGAGGGGCTAGTTGACTCTGACCGACTCGCCGAACCTATCTTCACCCCTGCAACCAAGGCCGATGAAGGCCACGACGAAAACATCTCGTTCGCGGAGGTCGTGAACCGACTTGGCCGAGAAACGGCCGAACTTCTTCGAGATTGGACGCTCAAGCTCTACTCCGAGGCCGCCAAACACGCCGCTTCGAAAGGGATCATTCTCGCCGACACGAAGTTTGAGTTTGGCGAAACGGAGGGTGGAATCATCCTCATCGACGAGGTTTTGACACCGGATAGCTCGAGGTACTGGGATGCCAGCCTCTACTCGCCGGGCAAGAGCCAAGCGAGCTTTGACAAGCAGTTCGTTCGGGACTATCTTGAGACCAGCGGATGGGATAAGAACCCGCCCGGGCCGATGTTGCCACCCGAAATCGTCGAGAAGACGCGCGAGAAATACATCGATGCCTACCGCCGCATCGTGGGCAGCGAACCCGCCCTATGATGTATCTCATCTACAACTTCATCCTCACCGGGCTCTCGCCGCTGTGGGTGCCGTGGATGTGGTTGAGGACCAAAAAGCGGGGAGAGCAACCCAACTGGCGCGAGCGACAAGGCGACTACACTAAATCGATCCCAACGAAACCGAAAGGCACAAAAAGGATCTGGGTACACGCGGTTTCGGTCGGCGAGGTGGTGGCGGCAAAGCCATTTTTGGAGGAACTGCGAAAGCAATCTCCGAAAGCCGAAATTGTTCTGACGGTGACCACCAGCAGCGGGCACCAGACCGCTCGCGAGAAACTGACTGGCCTGTTCGACTACCTGCTCTACTTCCCCATCGATCTCGCCCGGTTCCAACTTCGGGCGGTGCAGTTGGTACGTCCCGACGTGATTGCGATCATGGAGACCGAGCTTTGGTACAACTTGCTTTGGGCGGCGGATGTCTTCGAAGTTCCTGTTTACATGGTGAACGCCCGAAGCAGCGACCGCGCCTTTCGGCGGTCGATGAAGCTCGGATGGTTCTTCACCGAGACATTGGCTTTGGTCAAGGAGGTTTTGGCGCAATCGGAGCAAGACGCCGAACGGTTCCGATCCCTCGGGGCAAAGAACGTGCGCGTGCTAGGAAACACAAAATTTGATGAAGCGGCGGGAGTCGCCGCCGCCGATGCCGAAAACTGGCGCAAAGAGCTAGGCCTCGATGCGCGCCCGGTGGTTGTGGTCGGCTCCACCCGGAGCGAACTGGAAGTTCGCCTCGTTGTGTCCGCACTCAAGCCGTTCGCAGGAGAAATTCAAGTCATCCACGCACCCCGCCATTTGGAGACGGCATCGGAAGTCCTCGGCATCGCAAGTCAGGCATTCGCCAGCGTCGGTTTGCGATCAAAGAAGGAGCGCGCCGACTACTTGGTCCTCGATAGTTACGGCGAACTTGGCGCGGTGTATTCGGTGGCGGATGTAGTCATCATCGGCGGCGGATTCGACACCCTTGGCGGGCAGAACATCATCCAGCCCCTCGCCCTCGGCAAACCCGTTCTTCACGGCCCAAACATGTTCAACTTCCGCGAAGTCGCCGCGCAAAGTGTCGAAGCCGGCGCAAGCCAAATCTGTTCGAACGCCGAGGAACTTACCGAGGCTCTTCGGCAGTTGCTTGCATCCGAGCCGAAGCAACGCGAAATGGGAGAGGCGGCCAAGGCTCTGGTGCAAAAGAACCTGGGAGCAAGTGCCCGATACGCCGAGGTCATCGTTGGCGCACTCGCCGCTCCGGGCACGGGTCCCAAAGCGTGAGCGGGGGGCGAAGGCCCTCGCTTACACTTTGGGAGGGGATTGGCCCTGGGCGGACGGCGAAGTCAAGATAAACTAGAATCCATGAAGGTTGGCATCATCATGGGGAGCAGCAGCGACTGGGCGACCATGCAAGCGGCGGCGGACGTCCTCACCGAGTTCGGAATTGAGCACGAGGTCGAGGTCGTGAGTGCACATCGCACGCCCGACCGAATGTTTGAATACGCCAAAACCGCCCGAAAGCGAGGTTTGGTCGCGATCATCGCCGGCGCTGGTGGCGCGGCGCACCTGCCGGGCATGGTTGCAAGCCTCACCACACTTCCGGTCATCGGAGTTCCGGTACAAACCAAAGCCCTAGGAGGGGTCGACTCCCTCTACTCCATCGTCCAGATGCCCGCCGGAATTCCGGTGGCCACGATGGCGATCGGGAACGCCGCCAACGCGGGGCTCTTCGCAGTGAGATTGATCGGAGCCACGGATTCTGCAGTTGCGAGCAAGCTCGAGGAGTACGCACAATCGCTTGAGGCCAAGGTGGCAGCAATGAATGAGGAGATCGCGCAATGACGTTACTCGCCGCGCTTTTGCTTGCCAGCCAAGGGGCGCAAGCCGCCGCAAATAACCCGGCACCCACCTACAAAACGGTCGGCAGATTTGTTCACAATGCTGATAAGAGCGTCACCTGCGAATGGCCGGGTTCGGCGATTTACGCCAAAGTAAAGGCCACCAAACTCGTGGCAAATTTCGTGGCATCGTCCGAAAACGAGCGATGGCAGGTAGAGGTAGACGGCAAAGCCACCGGAGTCCTCAAGCTGCCAAAGGGCGAAAGCATCTTCACCATCCCTTGCGACACTACCAAGTTCCACCGGATTCTTCTTGTCAAGCGAACCGAGGCCTTTGCCGGTCGGACCACTTTCCGAGGCTTCTCGGGCTCGGGGATTGAGTACGTTGATGCCGATCCGCTAAACGGCGACTTTCGACTCCTGGTGATCGGAGATTCGATCAGTGCCGGATTCGGCGTTGATGGCAAGACCAAAGAAGAACCGTTTAGCCACGACACATCGAATGCGTACCTGACCTACGGTTGGGAGACGGCGCGGAGGTTCGGAGGCCTCGCGACGATCATCGCCTGGTCGGGCAAGAAGATGTGGCCCGACAACACGATTCCGGAAATTTTCGATTACGCGTTCCCGAGCGACAAGACGCAACCTCAAGGAGACGGTCATTACCAAGCCATCGTGATCAACCTCGCGACGAATGACTTCGGGAAAGGTATTCCGGATCGAGACGGGTGGATCAAGGGCTACAAAGCATTCCTTTCCAAGCTGAGAATCGCTCACCCCAAGACGCCGATCTTCCTCGCAACGGGATCGATGATGTCTGACTCATGGCCGCCGAAGGAGAAGCACCTCAGCACCGTGAAATCTTGGCTCGACGCAATCGTTGCCGACTCAAATGATACGAATCTACACCGAGTGGATTTCGCGACTCAACTTGAATCGGACGGAATCGGCTCTTCGTGGCACCCCAACGCGGTGACGCAGCGCAAAATGGCGGACGTTCTCACCGAGGCGATTTCGAAGGTTCTCGACCCGTCCTACGTTAAATCCCGACGCGACGCCGGGAAGCGAATCTACGGAAACTAGGCGCTCGCGCCGGGGTGAAGGGTCCGCAGAAGGTCCTTCACCTCGCCGCTAAGTTGCTTGTCGTAGTGCATCTGCTCGTTGATCTTCTGGTAGCCATGCATGATCGACGTGTGGTCGCGGTCACCGAGCTGAGACCCGATATGTTTCCACGAATCGCCCGTGATGCGGCGCGTGAGGAAGATCGCGATGTGCCGAGCGTGGACGATTGGCCCTTTGCGCGACTGCCCTTTGATGTCGTCAATCGGAATGTTGTACTGCTTGCTCACAAGCTGTAGAATCTGACCAAGACCCGGCTTGCTAAACGCCGCTTGGTAGTATTTTTCGACCATCTCTTGGGCGAATTCGACGGTGATCTCGACGCCCTCCAGGCTGGCGAGCGTGGCGAGTTTTGTGATGGCGCCTTCAAGCGTTCGGACGTTACCGGGCACAGTCTCGGCAAGGAACATCGCGGCCTCATGCGTAAGCGGAACTTCGAGAGATTGGGCCTTTGTTTTGATGATCGCGCAGCGCGTCTCCGTATCGGGCGGCTGAACGTCAGCAACGAGACCGCTTTCGAACCGCGACCTGAGGCGCTCGTCCATCAAGAAAAGATCCTTCGGCGGACGATCTGAGGTCAGCACGATCTGCTTCCCGAGCGAATGGAGGTAATTGAACGTGTGGAAGATTTCTTCCTGGGTTTTGTCCTTATTGGCGATGAACTGGATGTCATCCACCAGCCAAACCTCGACATGGCGATGCTGACGCCGGAACTGCTCGACCTTGTTGGCCTGTAGGGCGTTGATGAAGTCTTCGGCAAACTGCTGCGCAGTCACGTAGGCGATGACGGTCTCCGGGTTCTTCGCCAGAAGTTCTCCCGCAATCGCGTTGAGTAGGTGGGTTTTGCCTAGCCCTGAGCTTCCGTAAATGAAGAGTGGATTGAACTTCGCGCCCGGATTTTGGGCGACGTTCACCGCGCCGGCGTGAGCGAGGCGGTTACTTTGTCCGACGATGAAGTTATCAAAATTGAACTTCTCATTCGGGCGAAATCGTTGGGGTGCCGCCGCCAATGACGGAAGAGTCGCCACCGCCATCGGCTCGATCACTTCCTTCTTTTCGCGCGGGGCGGCGATGATTTGCAGCTCGACCGACTGGCCGAGTTCATCGCTCAGACAGCTTTGCAGAAGGCCGCTAAAGCGATCCCTCACCCACTGCTGAATGAATTGACCGGGCGCGGACAGGCGAACGAGGTTTCCCTCGATGGAGACAGGCTTCAGGGGGCGAATGAAGCGAACCATGATCGGCTCGCGAACTTCGGCGGAGATACGCTGAAGAACCCCTTCCCAGGCGGTTTTGAGAATGATCGCATTCTCGGAATCTTCGAACGTAAATTGTTTGCTCATAATGGACAGGTCGGTTGGGGTGCCGATTGGTGGTGAGGGGTGGAGTATACAAGGGTTTTTCAAAACCATCAAGTAAAGAAGTGAAGATTTTTGACACTTTTTCGGCATCTCAATCGTCCACCCAATTCCTCAGAATTTTTGCTCACTCCAAGTCCCAAATCCTCTTGAATTCACCGCTTTTCGGGGCCAAAGCGATTTTGATTTGACAGACTTCTACTGTTAATTTTTCCGGGGTGAACCTGGATGTGTAGACTAATATTTTCTAATGACAGAACGCTTTTTGGTGGTGCTTGGCGGACGTCGTTTGGAACCCGAACGAATGCTCGCCTGGGCCCAATCTGCGGACCGAATTCTTGCTGTCGATGCGGGCATCTATCACCTGGAAAGCATCGATATGCCCCCCCAATTCGCGGCTGGAGATTTCGATTCGAGTGACCCTCAGCACCTCCCCGAGAACGTTGAAAGGCTGGACATGCCGGATCAAGAGAGAACAGATTTCGAGAAGGCCCTTGCTTGGTGCGAGCAAAACGAAATCGAGCGCGTTCATGTGATGTGCGCAGAGGGTGACCTGCCCGATCACCAACTCTACAACCTGTACGCAGCGGCAAATGCTCTCGTGGACGTTTGGTTCGTGTTCGAGCGCGGTCTAGGCAGGATTGTGAAGCCGGAGCACGGTGCGGTCACCATCGACAGCACGCCGGGGCAGCGCATATCGCTCATTCCCTTGCAGGCTTGCGAAAGCGTGTTCTTCACAGGTGTTCAGTGGCCGCTGGAGCATGCGACGCTAGTTCCGCTTGGGGCAGCGAGCATTTCCAACGCGTTCGCATCGGAGGAAGCCAGCGTCAGTATCGAATCGGGCATTGCCTTTTTGTTCTGGGAAACAAATGAAGTGATTTGGGAATAATGGGTGCGACCCTGGTAGATTTTCGGGGATTTCGCCCAATAATAGGTTGTAACACTTATGAACGAAGAAGCCACCGCAGTTGAAGAATCCGTCGATGCCGTCGCCGAGACCACCGGTCAGCCGGTTGAGGAACTCTCGTCACCCGCACTCACTGCCACTTTGGTCGTGAAGCGCAATGGCGCCGAGACCGAAGAGATTTTCCCGGTGAACAGTCCGTGCGTCATCGGTCGATTTGACCCGTCGGTTGGTCCCATCGATATCGATCTCGGATCGCTTCCCGAGGGCGTTTACGTCAGCCGAAAGCACGCGAAGCTGGTCGAAGAGGACGGTCAATGGAAGATCGTCGACCTAGGATCATCTAACGGAACATTCGTTCTCGGCGATGACTTCGAGCGGGTTGAAGAGCAAGTCGTGGTGGACGGAACCGAGATTGCGCTTGGCAACGCCCGGTTCGTTTTCCACTTAAGCTAACTGAACGTCAGTTGATCCGGAGAGGACTTCGCCGATGACGGCGGCTTGCTCTCCGGCTTCGTTCAGATGATTCAACACGTTCTGGGCGTAGAACCGGTCCACGATCAGAACCATTCCAATCCCCATGTTGAACGTCCGGTACATCTCCGTCTCGTTGATGTTTCCGGTCTTCTGAATCAGATCGAAGATCGGCAATGGCTGCCAAGCTCGCTTTTCGATCATCACCCGCGTGTTTGAACTCAAAACCCGGGGAATGTTGTCAAAGAATCCGCCGCCAGTCAGGTGCGCCATCCCGTGAAGAGGGCTATTCTCGCCCAGCCAGGGCTTGATCGCGTTGTAATAGCACCGGTGCGGTGCCAAAAGTGCATCTGCCAGCGTCTGCTCCGAGTCAGGAAGGGTGTCGCGAACGCTCATCCCGCCGACTTCGAAGAGGGCTCTTCGAGCCAGGCTGAAGCCATTCGTGTGCAAGCCGTTGCTGGCTAAACCGATCACGACGTCGCCCGCTCCGACTTGTCGAGGGAACTTCAGGGCGTCATCGACCACTCCGACAATGGTGCCGACAACATCGATCTCCTCGTCGTGATACACGCCAGGCATCTCGGCGGTTTCGCCGCCGATGAGGGCGCATCCGGTGGCGGCGCAACTTTCGGCCATTCCATTAACGACCTGGTTGAAGGTCGCCGAACTCAACCGAGAGCAGCCGTAATAGTCGAGGAAAAAGAGGGGGTGTGCGCCTTGGCAAAGAATGTCGTTGATGCAGTGGTTGACAATGTCTTTTCCGAGGTTTGAGTAGTCACCGGCCATCGCCGCGACTTTGGTTTTGGTGCCGACTCCGTCGATGGAGCTCACCAGGAGTGGGTTCGCCATCTCGGGAAAGAGACCCTTGAAGAGCGCCCCAAAACCGCCTATTCCGCCGACGACGCGCTCGCCTTGCGTCGCCCGGATGTTGTCGACAACGCCCCGAAGTGCGCGTTGGGCTTCATCGATATTCACGCCTGCGGATGCGTATGTCAGTTCCTCCGCCATGTGGTCAGGGTACCCGTTTAGCGGGTATTATCTATGTTCTGCCGGGGTCTGTAGCTCAGCGGTAGAGCAGTGGCCTTTTAAGCCATTGGTCGAGGGTTCGAATCCCTCCGGACCCACCACTCGTTTCCTCCACCCACTTGTTCGTGGCCTTTCCGATAGACTAGATGCCATGCATTGGGAATCGACGGACAACTTTGGAAACCTCTCGGTGGCAACATCGGCGGCGACGTGCCTTGACACCCTAGAGCCAGATCTGGAGTCGATGATCGAGGTCGTTTTCGCAAGAACTCCCGAAGGAGTGAGCTTCAGCGTCGATCCCGACTACCATGAAATCGCCGCTCCCAGCGGCGATCAGGTGACCCACATCATGACGGTCACGAACATGAAATCTCTGGGCGTGGCGGAGATTCAAGATCGCCTTCGAGATGTTCTGTTACGTCTCGGCAAACACGCAGAAGTGCAGGGTTCTTGGTAGAGCACGGCTGAGATATGCCATAATCTGTCTGCCGCCGAACTTTACACATTCCTTTGCGTGCGGCAATTCCTATGTCAAGTACCCAAACAAGGGGTGGATCGCGCCATGCTAATTCGCCCAACCGTTTCCGCAAATATGCGAACAATAGCAGCCGATACGAAAGAAGTTATCAACCGAGACCAGTGGAGCGCGCTCCTCAGCCTGTCGAAACTCTGATCCCACCGCCCGCATTTTCCGCACTCGGCTTGCCAAATTGGCTCGCCGGACGACTCACTCCGATGTCGATCACCGAACCGACGGAGATTCAGGCTACGGCGATCCCCGTTGCGCTCACCGGCGTCGACCTAGTCGGCCTCGCTCAGACCGGAACCGGTAAGACGCTGGCCTTTGCGTTGCCAATGCTGACGCGTCTTGGCGTCCACGAGCAAGGCCTCGTCCTGGCTCCGACGCGAGAGCTGGCGGTTCAGATTCGAGATACGTTCCAATCGCTTGGCGTAAGAAGCGCGCTCTTGATTGGTGGCGCCCCGATGAACAAGCAGGTGAACCAACTCAGGTCAAACCCGCGCGTCATCATCGCGACCCCGGGCCGATTGGCGGATCACCTTTCCCAGCGCACCGTTCGGCTCGATCAAGTACGTGTCGCGGTTCTGGACGAAGCCGATCGAATGCTCGATATGGGCTTCATCGGTCCGATCCGAAACATTCTCTCTTGCACTCCGCGCGATCGTCAGACGCTCCTCTTCTCGGCAACATTCCCGTCCGAGATTGCGCAACTCGCAAGCGAGTTCATGAACAATCCGGAGCGCGTGGAAGTCGCTCGTCAAGGGACCGCCGCCGAGCTCGTTGAGCAAGAGCTGGTTGTGCTTCCTCAGGATCACAAAGCCGAAATGCTTCGAACAATCCTGAACGAAGAGCGCGGAACCGTCCTCGTGTTCTCACGAACCCGGCACGGCGCCGCGAAGCTCGCGAAGGCGGCTCGAGGTCACGGACACACTGCAACTGAGATCCACTCGGATCGAACCCTGTCGCAACGTCTTTCGGCCCTCAACGGCTTCAAGACTGGTGAGTACCGAGTGCTCGTTGCAACCGACATCGCCGCTCGAGGAATCGACGTCAAAGGCATTTCGCTTGTTGTGAACTACGACGTTCCCGAGAATCCGGAAGACTACGTGCACCGCATCGGTCGCACCGGACGAGCTGGCGCACACGGAAAAGCCGTCATGCTGGCGACGCCCGAGCAACATCGAGACGTGCGGGACATCGAAAAGCTCATGGGAGCGCCGTTGGGCATCTCTGATCGCTCGATGGCCGAGTTCCCAGCGCCAAGGCAGTTCAACGGCCCTAAGCGCGGCGGCGCAGGCCGTAAGCCGTTTCGACGGCGACGTTAAAGACCCGAAATTGGGATTGCCAAAGCGACAGGTTCCGCTCGCTTTGGCAACAACTGCCGCACGTTGATCGGCTCCAAACCGACATTCACGCCCTGATATGGGATCGACTCGCGATCAATGATTTGATCCCCAGGCGTGAGCATAATTCGACCCGAAACCGTCTTTTTATCCTTGCTCACAAGCTCAAGTGCGTGCTCGTGAACGCTCTTCAAGTCCTTGCACGTCACTTGAACGCGCTTCCCTTGGGGCGTCGTCACATTCTTGAAGTAGACCCACCCGGTATTCATGTACAGCTTCACCGATTTATCCGGCTGAACGTCGCGCTCGACCTTGATCTCTTCGCGACGATAGACGTAAACCTTCCCGCGCAAAATCACTTTGCTCGACGCGATGAGACCGCTCGGGACGGGAACCTCGCTGACCAACTGCTCAGCAAAGGTCCACTTGGAGTCCGAGAGCGGGATTTCCTTCCCAGAAGCGTCTTGGATGAAGCATTGTCCCTCGAATCTCAATATTTCGTTGGTGTGCATCGGGCCGCCCGCCGACATGACCGTCCGGAGCAGCTTCTGGGCAGACCCAGATTGCGATACAACTTTCGATTCACCTTTGATATCAAAGCCCGCAACGCGGGCGGTGGGTTTGGTGGGGATGGACTGGTATACCCGCGCCTTCGGCGGCGCACTTTTGACGCTTGCCAAAAGAAGGATGAGCCCGGCCGCAGTTGCCGAAACAAGAATTACACCGCCGCTGACTCCTCGCACCAATACTAGTTTGACATTTTCGGGGGCAGCTTCGCCGAAACCCGGTAACAGAGGTGCGCCGCAGTCACCGAAAACTAACTCAATTGCATGTCGCTGAGTAGGGAGCTGAGGGATGAGGGGGCGCACTCGAATCGAGTGCGATCATTGAGCGATGGCGTTTTTGCCATCGTCTTGACCTTTCTCATCTTCCGGCTCGATATTGGTCGGCTGAGCGAGGCCAACTCCGATCAGGAACTGCTACGGTCGATTCGCGAGCAAGCGTCGCCGATCCTTGGCTACTTCCTCAGCTTCTTCATCATCGGCGGCTTCTGGATGATGCACCAACGCGTGTTTCGGCACCTCCAGTCGTTCAACCGCGAGACCTTTTGGCTCAATCTGCAATTCCTCTTTTTCCTTTCGATCTTGCCGCTGACCACGTCGATCCATGCGGGAAATCACGAACTCAAAAGCGGCTGGTTCCTCTACGCGGGCAATGTAACCGTCGCCGGCCTTGGCTTACTCGCGATGTGGCTCCGAGCGGGACGCGATGGGCTCATGGACAAAAGCGTTGACCGTGATGTTCGCAATTTCTATCTGTGGCGTCTCGCAGCGATTCCGGTCGTGTTTCTGATTTCAATATTGACGGCCTTCGAGAACGTGATCTGGGCGCAATGGGTGCCGATTCTGATCCCGGTTTTCTCGGGCGTAGTTCATTGTCACTTTGCCAAACTGGGACGGGATCAAGACGCACCCGCCGAACTAAAAATCGCCGCTTAAGTACACTGAAAGGGTGGCGGAATCGCACTTCACCTTCCCTATTCGCTCGGACAAGCTGACCATGACCTGCTCGGTCATCTCGACGGTGTACGATGCGCAGACCGAGTTCCAGCGCGTGACAATTCTCGATACCGACGTGTACGGCAAGGCGCTTTTGCTCGATGGCCACATTCAACTCACCGACTTCGATGAGAAGGCCTATCACGAGGCGCTGGTGCAGATTCCGGCAGTGAACCTCCCTTCGCTTCGCCGCGCCTTGGTGATCGGCGGGGGCGATGGCGGCGTTATCCGCGAGCTCTGTCGCCACACCTCGATTGAGCAGCTCGACATGGTGGAGATCGACCGCGGCGTGGTCGAGGCGTGCAAAGCCCACATGCCCGAACTCTCGTCGGGCGCGTTCGAGGACCCACGCGTTCGGCTGCACCTCACCGACGCATTCGCCTGGGTGAAATCCGCTACCGAGACTTACGATTTGATCGTGGTGGACTCGACCGACACCTACGAGGACGAAGAAGGCGAAATTTCGGAGATGCTTTGGACGCCCGCGTTTTACACCGATCTCATGCGGCTTCTTTCGCCCGAAGGATTCGTGGTGACGCAGGCGGATAATCATGTTTACTGCCCCTACTCGTCCGAGGATGTTTTGTCTCTCTTCGGATCTGTCTTCCCCGCCAGCGGGTTCTACTTCGCGCTGGTGCCGTCCTTTGGCGGCTTTTCGGGATTCGTCTGGGGTTCGCGTGGGGCGTCGCTCGCGAGCCGATGGTCGCCCGCAATGGACCGGGGATGGAAGACGCTGAACGAAGCCACCTACAACTTGGCTTTCACCCAGATGTCGTTCAGCTGAGGCGCTCTGCCAGCAGGCGATGAAAGTGATGCGTGCCGATTTCTCGCTTTGGCGAGAATCGGCCCGTTGAATAGAAGCGTGACTTCATTCCGCGTTGAACCAGCTCCACGACCTGCTCATCCTCTCGCTCGACCCGGTCGAGTTCAGCACCCGCGCCGACTCCCACCTTCGATTCGTCCCAGACATACCGAATGAACGACACCTTGGTGAGGTCCGGCGTAATCGGCCGGACAACGTTGACACTCAGTCCCCACGGATAGAAGTTAAGCATCAAATTGGGGAAGCACCAGTAGTAGTACGCCGAGATGTTCTTGCCGTAGTCCGGCGAACTCTGCGGGAGATCGAAACACCATTCCGTCCCTTTCGCTTCGGCTAATTGAAGATTGCAAGAATCGTAACAGTAAGTGTTGTAGTTCTCGTACTCAAGCACCTCGTTCAGCGAGGCGTGAATGAACGGAATGTGAAATCCCTCGAGGTAATTATCGACGTAAAGTGCCCAATGGCACTTCACGACATAGTCACGCGAATTCGCTGGGTCGTGCCGGAACTCGTGGAGCGGCAACCAGCTTAGCCGGTCCAATATCGGGGCGAAATCGAGTTCAAATGACCGTGCCGGGCTAAGGCTCGTGAAGAGCAATGGTCCCCACTTTGCCAATGAGACATTGGTGAGGTGATCTTCAGCACGGGGAAAGCACTCCACGCCTTCAAACTCGGGCATGAACTGCATCTGACCATCCAGTCCAAACCGCCTTCCGTGATACCGGCACCGCAAGAATCGCTCATTTCCCGCCCCCTCACAAAGCCTCATTCCCCGATGGGTACACACATTACTCAGGCACCAAATCTCGTCTTGAGTATCGCGGGTAAGCACCAGTGGCTCATCGAGATAACCCGGCAAGAGCTCGAACGGATACACCTGCCCGGGAACTTTGACGAGGCTATCGTCTCCGATGAATTGCCACGATCTCGCGAAGTAATCTTCCTTCCCTTTCGCCCAGACTTCGGGGTCGACGTAGTAGCTCGACGGTAGAGTCTCCGCCTTTCGGATATCGGGGTCAACGAAGTACTTCATCAGAACAAATCGCAGGTCATGCCGCACTCTTCGAGGTGTGCGATGAGTTCCGAAGCATGGGTTTTATCCTTCGTTTCGACAATACATGAGATCGTCACTTTGCTGAAATTCGGCTGCCCAAACGTTCGCTCGTGAGAAATCTGCTTCACGCTCGCTTTCTTCTCTGCCACGGCTCGCGTGAACTTCTCTAGGCCACCGGGTCGATCCGAGATCACGGTCCGGAACCGGACGAGTCGCCAGTCGCACCGCAGTCCGTAGTTAATGACGCGGCCGAGGACAGCAGGGTCGATATTGCCTCCGCAAAGTACAACCACGACGGTCTTCCCGCGCAACTCGGGCAAGTGATCGCCCACGAGCGCAGCCAGACCCGCCGCCCCGGCTCCTTCCACAACTCCCTTTTCGATTTCGAGAATCCGGAGGATCGCGAGTGCGATATCCTGCTCACTCACGGTGACAACCTTATCAACATGCTTCCGGGCCAGCGCAAAGGCGATATCCCCGACCTTGGGAACCGCCAGACCGTCGCCCAAGGAGTCGCCCATCTCGATCATCACCGGATGACCTACATCACACGCCTTGAGGTACGACGCACACTGGGCGGGCTCAACGCCAATGATCTGAACATCAGGATTCTGCGTCTTCACGGCAAGCGCAAGACCCGCGATGAGCCCTGCTCCACCGACGGGCAAGATAATCGCATCGGGCTTTACCGGCATCTGCTCCAGGATCTCGATCCCGAGCGATCCCGCCCCGGCGATGACGTCAATGCCATCGAAGCCATGGACATAGGTCATGCCCTGCGACTCGACATACTCATCTGCGCGCTTCTTCGCTTCGGCAATGTTTGCCCCAAACAGTTCGACGGCCGCGCCGAATTGACGGCATCGCTCCTGCTTCACCAGCGGGGCGATGGTCGGCATGACCACATGAACCGGAATTCCGAGTTGCTTGCCGTGATACGCGAGGGCAAGGGCGTGGTTGCCCGCCGATGCCGCGACCACACCGCGCTTCTTCTGCTCCTCATTCAGCAAAAGAAGCGCATTTCGGGCGCCGCGCTCCTTAAATGAGCCGGTCTCCTGCAGGTACTCCATCTTGGTGTACACCTCGCAACCCAGCTGTTGCGAGAGGATTGCCGAGTAGCTACAGGGCGTGCGGTTGATCCCGTCGGCGATTCTCGCCGTTGCGGCAACTACTTCGTCGTAGGTTGGCCGGAGCGTCATGCGTTCAGTTTATTCAACCGCGCCAGTCGCCATGGATGATTTGGTTCTCCAAATCACCCTCGGCGGTGACGGTTCCGGCAAGAATACAGCGTTTGATGTTGCCGCTCACGCGCACCGTCGCTCCGGGGAGGATCACGGAATCCTCGATCGAGTTGGCATTCACCGAAGCATTTTGACCGACCACCACGTTGCCGCTGGTAGCTCCTTCAACATTCGCAGAGGCATCAATTTTGCTTCCCTTTGCCAGGTAGAAGCTGGTCTCCAGGTACGAATCGAGCGTGCCGGTGTCGAACCAGTCGCCTTCGTAAACTCCGGCAAGGACCGAGTCACCTTGGTCGATCAGCGTTTGAATGGCGTCCGTGATCTCGTATTCACCCCGCGCAGAAGGTTGTAGCGACGGGAAAATGTCCCAGATCTTTGCATCAAAGAAGTACAGACCCGCCATCGCGAGGTTGCTTTCGGGATTCTTTGGCTTCTCGACAAGCTTGACGATCCGATCGCCATCGACGTTTGCGACGCCAAACCGCTCTGGATCGGGAACCGGCTTCACCAAGTTCAGGTTCGAGCAGCCGCTGGACTCAAATTTCTCCTTGTAAGGCGCGATGGATTCGCTGTAGATCGCATCGCCAAGATACAAAACAAACGATTCGCCGTTGACGAAGTCCTTGGCAAAGCTGACCGCATGAGCAAGCCCCTTCGGCTCGGGTTGACGAATGAAACTGAGCCGAACGCCGAACTGAGAGCCGTCACCAAGTCCCTCGCGCATTGCCGATTCGTTCTCGCCGACCACGATTCCAATCTCGGTCACGCCGATCTCTTTCAGCTTGTCAAATGCGTACTCCATGGTCACTCGGTTAGCCAGCGGTAACAGCGGCTTGGGGATCATGTGGGTGACGGGGTAGAGGCGGCTCCCTTTTCCGGCGGCAAGAATGAGACCTTTCATGGATACCCTGCAAGGATACCGGGTTCCTGTGCTACCCTGAATACGTGCCACGGATTGGCTCTTACATCTTAATTTGCGCTCTTGCGCTGGCCGGATGCCGAAGCAAAGAGGAAGCGAAATTCACCGAATGGAGTTCGGATCGCACTCCGCCACCCGCCACAGGCTCGGGAGCCAAGCTCATCGAAATTGGTGAGGCGGTAGAGGCATCGGCGGTCGCCGCCGCACGTGGCAAGAGCCCGATCACCGCTCGAACGACTTTCTTTTCGCCTGAACGCAAACAGGCGCGCGCCGTGATTGGCGGCCAGGGAGCGGCACTCCTCAGGCTCTCGGCGGCGGGATTCAAGGTGCCCTTCACGCCCACTGGCATGAAACAACCGCCGCGCTACTTGCGAGGAATCCGCTTGATCGGCGAAGCCCTCATCTGGGATCAGGAGTACGCGATTTCCAAACAAGACTTCAGTGTTGCAACCATGCGATGCGGGCAGATCACCCGCATTGGGCTGCAGCTGATGGGCGGGGGCGGTCTTGAGGCATCATTAGGCGCTTCCCTCATCGACCGCTCACGCAGGCTCATCTCATCCAACTTTCATCAACTCGGCGCGGGCCAGCTCGCGCAGCTGGGCAAGTCCCTGAAAGGCGCGCTCGGCTCAGCTCCTGGCCTCACCGTTCCGCTCGAAAACGAGCGAGAGAACATGCTTCTGAGCCTCCAACAAGCCCAAGACTTAGCCCAAAAGCTCGACTTCAAGACCCTAGAAGACCGGATGGGTTCGTCCTGCCACGACGAGATCACCTTGCTCGCGAGCTTGCAGAAAGACCCCAGTAAGATTGCCGGGGTTTTCGATTGGATTGGCGAGGACATCAAGAAGCGGGGCGATTGGCAAATCGAGCGAGCTCGAAATCCGAAAACGGAGGCTGAAGAGCCCAATCTCAAGCAGCGCAAAAACTGGCGGATTTTCTATCGCTACTTTGCGTCAAACCTCGACTCGCTAGCACCGATGCTAAAGCGATCGGTGGCGCGGATGCGCCTCTTCACCCTGGAGTGTTTCTTGCGGCAAAAGGTCAAGATCAAAGCACCTTTGCCCGCCGCGATCACCGAGTTCAAAGGCGACATCATTACCGACCCGTTTTCAGGTTCGCCGTTTCATTACCGGTCAGATGCCAGTGCGTTCCGGGTGTACTCGGTTGGGGCAGACTTGGTTGACGATGGTGGCGAGACAAACGAAACTTTCGACTCGCCCGACCTCGTGGTCGAACGCAAGCTTTAGAGCTGGAAGCCGACCTTTTGCGGCTCCGGTTCAAGTGCGGCAACTTCCGCTTCGGCCTCGGCATCAGGGTCGGGAAGCTTCGCCAGTGCCTCACGCGCATCGACGGGATTCGCGACGATTTCATCGCGCAAAATCTTGCCATCTCGGAACCGAATCACGCGCTTACAGTGGTTCGCGATGTCCTCTTCGTGGGTGACAATGATGACAGTTTTGCCCTGGCGATTAAGGTCTTGAAAAACCGCCATGATCTCTTCACTCGTTCGCGAATCGAGGTTGCCCGTCGGTTCGTCGCCGAGGATGATGACGGGATTATTCACGATCGCGCGGGCGATTGCAACTCGCTGTTGTTGTCCGCCCGAAAGCTCGCTCGGGGTGTGATCGAGCCGCTTCCCGAGTCCTACCCGCTCAAGGGCGGCCTTACTCAGTTCGTCGCGATTTTTGATGCCCGCATACATCAGGGGCAGAGCCACATTCTTCAGCGCGGAAGTCCGAGGGAGGAGGTTAAAGTTCTGAAAAACGAACCCGATGTACTTGTTCCGAATCTGCGCCAGCTGGTTGTCGCTCATTCGCGCGACCGGGTTTTCGTCGAGCAAGCACTCGCCTTCGCTCGGGCGGTCAAGGCAGCCAATCAGGTTCATAAAGGTGGATTTCCCCGACCCCGATGGACCCATGATGGCAACAAAATCGCCCTCGAAGATTTGGACATTGACGCCTCTAAGGGCATGGACGGTCTGATCGCCCATCACGTATCGCTTGCTGAGGTTCCGAGCCTCGACCACGACTTTTGCCATCAGTTCTCTTCTCCCGGAAGCGGCATTCCGGTAACAAGCTGAAGGCGCAATTGCGAGATGTACAGATCGTACTTTGACTCAATCAGATTGCTCTCTGCGGTAGCCAGACTGACCTGCGCGGTGAGCACTTCGATCAGGTCGCTCGCTCCGAGCCTTCTTGCCTCCTCGGTAGCTTCAAAGTTTAATTTGGCAGCTTCGAGAGCTTTTTCGGCAGCTTCGACGCGCTTCTGGTTTTGCTCAAAAGTGATGTAGCTCCCCTCGATCTCAGCGCGAGCATTTCGCTCCGCCTGTTTGAGATTTTCGGCCGCCGAAGCGACTCCTGCACGCTGCTCCTGAACATTTGCGCGGCGCAGTCCGCCGTCGAAGAGCGGATAGCTAAGCAGGAACGCCAAGTTCTGGTTTTGGCCAGTGAACGGCGAGAACTGGTTGCTGGCGGTATAATCCAGCGACCAGGTGACTCCAGCGTTGATCTCGGTCGCTTTTAGGTTCTGAGTCTGGCTGGCAAGATTGTAGCGTTGCGAAATGAGGTCGGGCCGAAGCGTGGTGCCGACTTCGACCGCCTTTTTAAGTTCCGTCGGAGAGTCAATAGACGGCTTGTAGGCACTCAAGTTTGGGCGAGAAAGGTCGCCTTGCGCGCCGATTTGGGCACGAAGATTGGCGGCGCTGGTCTCGACCCGGTTCTTGGCGTTGATCACCGTCACCGAGGCGTTGAGGGTGTCCGCTTGAGCCTGGAGGATTTCTCGTTTCGCCGCATCGCCCACCTTGACCCGGACCTTAGTCTGCTCCAACACGGCTTCCGCGCGCTTCAGTTGCACTTCGGCGAGTTGAGCGAGTTCTTGGGCGCGGAGAGTGTCGAGATAAGTCTGTTCGACCGTGAAAAGGGTTTGCCGAAGCGTTTGCCGAGCGCTTGCAACCGATCCTGCCTCGCCTTCTCGCGAAGCCCGGAGCTGCGAGAGCCGCTGTCCGGAATCAAGCAGTCGCCAGTTCAGACCGACTTGGGTGGAAGTCTGCTCGAAGGTGAAGCGTTGGTTACCGATCGTGGCGTTACCGGTTTCCTGCTCACTGCGCTGGTAGTTCAGCTGCGGTGTAATGGTGGGGAGGAATTGAGAATAGGCCTGCTTCCGGCGAGCTTTGGCGGCATCAATGTCCAACCGAGCCGCGCGAATCGTGCCGTTGTTTTGCTTGGCAAGCCGAATCGCGTCTTCCAGCGACATTGTCTGTTGCCCGTTGGCCGAGCCCACCAGCCCGGCTAAGATCATCGCTGACGGCCAATACTTCATTTTCCCCACCTGATTTGATACTGATCCCCGAGCGTTTTGGTTGCCTGTGAGCCAAGAGTCCTAGGCGACGCGGGCAAAACCGCGGTCATCGAAGAGTTCTTGGGCCAGCGAAAGCTGAGTTTCCATCGCTTTCGGCCCCGGTCCGCCGTAGCTCTCACGTCGCCGCACCGAATCCTCGGGTCGCAACACTCCAAGTGCTTCCGTCGGAATGCTCGGCGCGATCGCCTTGAGCGTCGATTCGTCGAGGTCTTCAAGCACAATCCCTCGCTCTTGGCATCCTCGAACTACTTGTCCGACAACTTCGTGCGCCTCTCGGAATGGCATTCCCGTCGTCGCGAGGAAGTCAGCGAGATCGGTCGCGGTGCTAAAGTCGCCGCGCGTCGAGTTCGCCATGACCTCGAACTGCCAATCGCACGTCTCGAGCATGAGCTGAACCAGCGATAGAGAGTCCTTGACCTTGCCCAGCGAGTCGAAAAGGGGCGGCTTATCCTCTTGGGTGTCGCGGTTGTAGCCCAAAGGCAGTCCCTTCATCACCGTGGACATCGTCACCCAGTTGGCAATCACTCGACCCGTTCGACCCCGGATAAGCTCCGCCATATCGGGGTTTCGCTTCTGCGGCATGATCGACGAGCCCGTGGTTACCGAGTCGTGGAGCTTTACAAAGCCAAATTCGCGACCGCTCCAAAGCACAAGCTCCTGGGAAATGCGGCTCATATCGATCATGATGAGCGCGCAGACATGAAGCGCATCGAGGATAAACGAGCGATCCGATGTGGCATCGAGCGCATTCGGAATCGGAGCCGTGAAGCCAAGCTCCTTCGCCGTCATGTGTCGGTCAATCGGAAATCCGGTTCCCGCGAGTGCCGCCGCGCCCAACGGCGAAAAGTTTGCAAGCTCAAAAAGCCTCTCGGCGCGCCAACCGTTGCGTTGCAATGCCCAAAAGTGCCCCATCAGGTGGAATCCGAGGGTGATCGGCTGGGCGTGCTGCTGGTGGGTGTAGCCCGGCATCAGCGCGTCCTTGTACTTCTGTGCCTGCTCAAGAAGCTCGCCCTGAAGTGACTTGATTTGGTCCAGAACGACCAACAGCTCGTTGTGTAGGAAGAGCCGAGCGGCGGTTGCGACTTGGTCATTGCGCGACCGGGCGGTGTGCAGCTTTCCGGCGACGTCTCCCACAAGCTCTCGGAGGCGAAATTCAATTGCGGTGTGGACGTCTTCAACGTCGATATCGAGCCCGCGCGGCCCTTCTTCGTGAATCTTTTCGAGGCCGTCGATGATCTGCTTGGCTTCTTCTGGCGAAATAATCCCGGTTTCGCCAAGCATTCGAGCGTGGGCGACGCTTCCGATGAGATCTTCTTGCCAAAAGTGTAAGTCGGTTTTGATCGATTGCCCAAATCGATCGACAAGTTCGGCGTTGGACTCGCTAAATGCCCCGCCCCAAAGTTTCTTCATGCGAGAGCCAAGCATACCGGGTCAGGGGGCTTGGATTCAAAGGGAGCGACGAGCGCTCCCTTTGAACTGAACGCTTACTTGCGCCGTCGGCGAAGCAGAGCAACCGCGCCAAGGCCAAGCGCAGCCATCGATGCGGGCTCAGGCACCGCCACGATCCCGGAAAGGGCTACTGAACGCTGCTGTCCGGTCGCGGTGTCGGTGATAAGAAGTGTCGCCGACTTGCTGCCAGCGGTCGCCGTATCCATATGGAGAATGGATTGAACCGATTGACCCGCTGTCAACGTGATTCCGCTGGGAAGAATGAACCCAGTTCCCGTCAGCGAGAGAGTGAAGGTCGTGCTTTGAACTCCATTGGTGCCAAAAAGCGTTCCATCCACCGCGTTCGAAATCGTAAGAACTTGCTCAGCGAGTGATCCCACGAGCACACTTCCAAAGTTCACGCTCGACTTGTCAACCTTGAGGTCTGCCGGCGCCTTCACGTCAAGGAAGATAGGGAGGTGACCACCTGTCACCGCCGGCCCCGAGTTGCCAATGGAATCCTTGATCGCGTTAGCGATCGTCGTTCCGACCATCTGGTTATTGGTCAGCGTGATGGTACCGCCAAGCGATTGCTGACCATCGTTCCCCCACACTCGATAGCTGTGATTGGGGTCGTTCCAGGTTGAGCCGTAAGCGGCCGTCGCCGAACCAACATATTCAAGCCCCTTTCCGTCGCGAAGCGTACTGCCGAAGAGGATGAAGTCCATTCGGTCATTCATTCCTCCCTGACCGTAAGGATCTTGGGTGTGGAGGTGGCGATAAGCGTTGTTATCTTGCCATTTGATCGCCGCACCCGTACTTGTGTACGAGCTGTTGATCGGGTCAAAAAACCTTCCGCCCGTGACCGTTTGCCCCGAGTTGTTGGTGATGGACGCGTCGGTCAGCTGCCGCATTCCCAAGTCATTCGAGGTACTCACATTGAAGTCGCCTCCAATCAGAATCTGTCGTCCGGCTGCTGCCTGCGTGGCAGAGTCGGTTCGAATGTTACGGGTTTCGAATTGACGTCGTTGCGCGTCAGCGCCGGTTGGAGTGGTGCCCGCCTTTAGGTGCGAAGAATAGAGCGAAATGAGCGGGTTGGTGGTGCTTCCCGCGTCATAGCCTTTCAGCTTAAAATCGTATCGCTGGGTATCGCGTGGATCACCCGTAATGTTGGCCAGCCCTTGGTACTCGACCTTATTGATTCGATAAAAGAAACTTGTATCCGAGTCACCGGTATTGACAAAAGGGTTCATCGCCCATTGCCCGGCTTGCCCCGGAGCGGAGTTGAGCATGTTCAAGAAAGCGGTTGCGCCCGCCGAGCCATTCAGCTCCTGCGTAATCAAGAATCGGGATTCATCGACCGACCCGAGAAGCTTCCGAAGATCGCCGTTTGGAAAGCCGTTCTCCGAGCCGTTGTCTCGGAGCCACCGAAGTTGGTGACGTTCCAAGTCGTGATGCGAAGTTGAGCCGAAGAGATTGCCGAGAGCGAACGAGCCCGATTACGCGGTGCCGCAGAAAAAGCGTATGCATGAAACTTGCAAAATACCTCCCGAGTTACTCTAGGTTTCGCCACAATACCTAATGTTTATGACCGCGCTTGCTTACTTCTTGATCGGGCTCACGGGAGTCTCGTTCGGCCTTATCGGAGCCGGCGGCGCGATCCTCATCGTTCCGATCATGGTCTACATGCTCGGCCTCACCGCCACGAAAGCGACGGGTTATGCGCTGCCGGTGAGTCTCCTTGTCAGCGGAACGGGTTCCATTCTCGCGTTCCGGAAGGATCAGGTTGATTTGCCCAAGGCTATGCAGTTCGGTATTCCGACCGCAATCGTAACATTTGTGGTCCGCAAAGCTCTGCTCCCGATGCTGCCCGAAGTCATCCTCGGTATCCCAAAAGCGAGCGCGCTCATGTTCGGCTTTTCCGTCGTTCTCATCGGAGCCTCAATCTCTATGTTCCTATCGAACCGAGTGAAGAGTCACACCGAGTGGCATCCGCTCATCGGGGTTCTTCTTGGAGTGGGAGTAGGTTTCGTGAGCGGAATCTTTGGTATCGGAGGAGGGTTTATGATTGTGCCAATCCTCGCGGTGTTCTTCGGAATCGATATGAAGAAAGCCGTCGGAACGTCCTTGACCGCTGTAGTGCTGATCACCGTTTTGGGATTCGTGGCGGAATTCATGAATCACCCCGCACTCCCGCTCGGATTCATCGCGGGCGTCACCGCCTGCGCAGCGACGGGAATGGTCGCGGGAACTCACTTGCGGCAAGTGATCGCAAGCGACGGACTGAAATCCGGCTTCAAGTGGTTTGTTCTCGCGGTCGCGATCTTAGTTATTGGGCTCGAGATTTCGAAACTAAACCACCTGGTGTGACGAGGCGTTTCGTCACTCGGTGGCGGTGCCAAAACAACGCCTTGATAACGCAAGAGGCGACAAAGTTGCCAATCACTCCACCCTTGGCCTCGAACTGAATCGAATCCACAAGCTCGCTCTCCAATCCTGACTCAAGGAACTCGTGATGGTGAAGCCAGCTTTTGAACGCCCCCATCTCTGCCCGATCTTTGAACCCAGACGGCGGCTGGACATCGAAAATCTCGACGCTCCAATGCTGACGAAACATCCCCAGCGCAACCGACGTCACCTTTAACGTGGCGCCCTCCTCCACCCGTAGTTCCCCATCCAAAATCACCCTCGTTCCGGGCGGATTTAGTTGATGGAGCGCCTCGCTGTTCGAATGAAATTGCCACAATTCCGCCTGTGAGCAGGGCATTTTCGAGCGAAACACAAGATGCGGCACGAGGACTTCTACGCGATGAAGTGCTTCGTGTGCCGCACCGCTGCCGAACTGATCGCCAGCAAATCGAAACGGAACTCCCTCCTCTCCGGCAGTTCCTCAAGGTACCGGGCCGCCGCACGGCGAAGCGCCTCCACCTTCCGGGGCGTAATCGTCCACTCGGCGTCATCGGTCTCTCGAAACCGCACCTCGATGAAGACCAACTCTTCGCCATCAAGGGCAATAATGTCGATTTCCCCGCCGCGAATCGTAAAATTTCGACCTAAAATGGTGTAGCCGAGGTCGCGGACGTACTGAGCGGCGAACGCCTCGACTTCATCGCCTTTTGCCCGCCGATTTACCCCCACGATCCGAAATTACCATGTTGCCAATCGCTTGTGCGCTCCTCAGTTCGTTCTCGATTTCGATTCAGGAAACGGAGATGTTGGCCTTGGATCGAAAGAAAATCGATCTCTCGACGATCGTCGTTTCGCCCGACCTCAACCGGGTCGGCTACTTGTCTGCCGATCAGCGCACCGTCTTTGTGGACAAGCAACGCATAGGGCCATTTTTGGAGATCGAGCCGGTCGTGTTCTCAGCGGATTCCAAGACGTTCGGCTTCATCGCCCGACGGGAGCGCGAACTCGGCAAGGAGCTTTACCTCGATGGTAAGTACCAACAAAGCACTGACCCCATCGTTCGGGTCGTTCGCTACGGCACTCTCGGCAACCTCGCTTGGTTCACCTCAACGAAGGAGGGCCTCGTCTTTACCCACGCAGGCGGCAAGAGCGCACCGATGCCAAAGGTGCTACGGACGACCTTTGCCATCGACGGATCAGGGTTTGCGTTCCTTTACAGCAATCCGCCCAAAGAGCTCGATAAGAAGAACCCCGACTTCCTGATCTACAACGCTGAACCCGCGATCCCTCGCGCTGGGGTGGCCAAGATGTTCTTGGCGCCAAAAGCGAAGGGGATTTTGACCACTTCGGTAGAGAACCACCCGTCGTCCGTGATTACTTGGAACTCACAAACGTTCAAGGTTCCTGGCGAGCCGAAGGGCGATCCGCTGTTTAGTGATTCCGGCGATACGTTTGCGATTCGAACCGAGTTCAATGGCCTCAATGACGACGGAGTCGAGGCGCGCTCGGCATACCTCGTCAACGGACGACTTTTGCAGGATTTGAACCTACAGGCGCAACTCCAGTTCCAGCCAGGAACCGAAAAGTTCGCCCTCGCCGGGAAGCGCGGTGACGAGTACTTAATCAAACGCGGATTTGAGCTGGCCAAGCCCTACCGCGAAGTCAGCGGCTTCGAGGACGCGCCTGCCGAGCCAATCCGGGCGATCCGTTGGGTCGGTAACAGCTTGCTCGCTCTGTTCCAAAGCAAAAAGCGCGCACCGATGCTCTTCCTGGAGGGCGTCGGTGCCATCACCGTGCCGGGCGAGCAAGTATTTCCCGAGAGCCTCACCATCAGCCCAGACAAGCGGCATATCGCATTTTTCGCCGAGAAAAAGGGGCTGGCGGTTTGCATGGTTGCCTCGGTCGACGCGCCAGGAGCTGCAAAAGTGGTTGGAAAAGAAGACTTTGGCGTGAGCGGAGCCGCCCAGTCCGCGCCGCTCTGGCTTTCGAACAACACCATTCGCTTCCACGGAATCCGCAAACTCAAGCTCATCAAGTTTGAGGCGACGATTTCAGAATAGAGAGGCCTGGAAGAACTGAGCGACTGGCGCGAACGATTTTCGGTGAATGGGGCAAGGCCCCAACCGGTTGAGAGCCTCGAAATGCTCGGGGGTTGGGTAGCCAAAGTGCCGGTCAAATCCGTATTCGGGATACAACTGGGCGGCCTCGACCATGTATCGGTCCCGAGCCTGCTTCGCCAGGATCGAGGCAGCAGCGATCTCGGCAAACTTCCCGTCGCCCTTCACCACCGTTTCGACTGGTACGCCGAGACCCGGCGGAACCTGGTTGCCATCCACCAAAACCCCTTCGATCGCGCCCAAACCAATCACGGAACGGGTCATCGCGGCGAGCGATGCCCTCAGGATGTTCTTCTCGTCAATCTCCTCCGGCCAAGCAAACTCGATGTGAAAGCGCGCCTCCGCCAAGATTCGCAGCTCTAGCCTCTCCCGCAACTCAACCGACAGCTTTTTCGAGTCGTTCAGCCCCTTCCGGTCAAAACCTGTTGGCAAAACGACCGCCGCCGCCACCACCGGACCCGCCAACGGACCCCGCCCCGCCTCGTCAGTACCTGCCCATCCGAGCCGAGTTTCAAGCATCAAAAACATCCCCAAACCCCTTGATCAGCCAGGGCTTCCACTCTTCAATCGAAATTGGACGCCCGATCTCGCGCGAGAGACTGGTCACTCCATATCCCTTCAGGCCACAAGGCACAAACGTGCCAAAAACACTCAGATCAGGGTCGCAGTTGATCGCGATTCCGTGCATCGACACCCAGCGGCGAAGCTTTATCCCGATTGCGCAGAGCTTCCCATTTTCGGTCCAAACTCCGCTGTTCACGTCCGACCGAAATGCGCTCCCCTCCCAGCCGAAAAGCCCGAGCGACCGGATCACCGCTTCCTCAAGGTCGCGCATCCATTTGTGCAGATCTTTCCCTCGCTTGGAAACATCAAAAATGGGATAGGCAACCAATTGACCCGGCCCGTGATACGTCACGTCGCCACCACGATCGGTCGGAAGAACCTGAATCCCCCGTCCCTCGTACCAGCCTTGGTCATGGAGCAAATTCTCCGCATGAAATCCTGCGCCAAGCGTTAGCACCGGCGTATGCTCGACCAAAAGCAACGTATCGCGGGAGCCCGCCAAGACGCTCTCAAGCGTCGTCTTTTGAACCTCAAGCGCGGCAAGGTAGTCCATTCGACCAAGGTCCACGACGTCGAAACTTGCCACTGCAATTCATTAAACCCCGGTATTCTCAACCGGATGCCAAAGCCCCGCGCACTCCGACCCGGAGACACGATCAGTATCGTTTCGCCCGCATCACCCGTGAGCCCGGAGCGATGCGAAATCGGATTCAAATTCTTGACCGATTTGGGCTATAAGCTCAAGATCATGCCGAACGTCTGGGATGCGGACGACTACCTCGCCGGAACCGACGAGGCGCGCGCATCGGACCTGATCGAGGCATTTGAGGACCCCGAAACCCAAGCGGTCTTTTGCACCCGGGGTGGATACGGGTGTTCGCGATTGCTCCCGTTTCTTGATCTGGACGCAATGGCGAAATCCAACAAGCTCTTTGCCGGATTTTCCGACATCACCGTGCTCCACGCCGCGCTCAATCGGCGAGGATTGCCAACCCTGCACGCCCCGATGGCCCTCACCCTTGGCACTCAGCGGGAGCCATGGGTTTACGAGTCATTAACCGCCGCCCTCAAGGGAGAAAACCCTATCCCAACCGCTGCTCCAAAGGGAAAAACCGTTGTCGCCGGAAAAGCAAGCGGAGTGGTTGCGGGCGGATGCATGATCCTGATCTGCGATCTTCTCGCGACCCCCGAGCAGCTCGATCTGTCCGGGAAAATCGTCGTCCTCGAAGATGTCGATGAAGCCCCCCACCGGGTCGACGCGATGCTCACGCACCTCATCAACGCAAACTCGCTGCAAGGCGCGGCCGGAATCGTAGTCGGCGAAATGACGCGAACCGACGAGAAAGTTGACCCTACGATCGGGGCGAAGTACTGGCGAGACATCGTCACCGAACGCCTCAAACCGCTAGGAATCCCCACGATCATCGATTTTCCGTTCGGGCACGCCAAGCAGATGCTGACGCTACCGCTCGGCATCACCGCCGAACTTGACGCAAATCTTGGTACATTGAATTACACGGAATCGTTATGCGCACCCGACTAAACCTATTGGCAATCATTCCCGTCTGGCTCACCGCAAGCTCGTTTCAGCAAGCCAGATCGCAGGTTTGGGAGAAGCCGATTGCGCCGGGACTCATTTACCGCGAGGAAATTCAGCTCGACCCTCCCCGTATCATTCACTCGCTGCGGGTAATCGGACAGAACCCCGTAATCTCCTTCTTGCCCGAGCTCGTCGGAAAAACGGTTTACGAAGGTGACAACAAGGGCATGGGGCGCTCCAGCGAGGTTGTCCGCGACACCGGAGCCATCGCCGCGATCAATGCCGACTTCTTCCCGTTCACGGGCGATCCATTAGGTCTGATGGTCCGCCGAGGAAGCCTGATCAGCCTCCCTAATCCGCGCCGAGGCGTCTTTGCCTGGGGACCGCAAAACTCAGTCTTTGGGTTCGCGCGGTTCAGCGGACAAGCAATTTTGGAAGACGGCTCGTCGGTCCAAATCGACGGTTTGAACGAGGAGTGCCCAGAAAACAAGATCACACTCAACACCCCCGAAGCCGGACTCTCGAAGGCCAAGGCACCGTGCCTCACCGTCATCCTGAAGGTCGAAAGCAACCGAATTCTGCCCTCCACCCAGGTTTCAGCAACGGTCGTCAGCGCCTCCGCCGACGCCGCCAACATGCCGCTGAAGGAAGGACAATTCACTCTAGTTGCCCACGGTACCAAGATCCAGCAGCTCTCGGAGCTTGAGCCGGGCGAGCGCATCACAATCAAGCTCTCGACTGCCGGATTCGACTGGGAAAAGATCGAGAACGCAGTCAGCGGCGGCTCGTTCCTCCTGCGCGACGGAAACATCTTTGTGGACGCCGAGAACCAAGGCTTTGGCGATGCCTTCGCGAATACGCGCCACCCCCGAACCGCCGTCGGTAGGACCGCCGAGGGCGACCTCGTCTTTGCCGCCATCGATGGTCGGCAAAACATGAGCGCGGGAGCAACCCTGAGCGAAGCGGCCGAAATCATGCAGTCGCTCGGCTGCCGAGACGCCCTGAACCTCGACGGTGGCGGCTCGACCACGATGAACATCTTAGGCCTAAACGTGAATCGTCCCAGCGATAAGGCTGGCGAGCGGCCCGTCGCCAACACGATCGCGTTTTACGGTCCCAAACTGCCCAGCCTCGACACCAAGATGCGGTTCCAAATCGTCGGTCCGCTGACTGTCAACGGAAAGGCCCAAGCGCGAGTCGTGGATGGCAACGGCAAAGAAGTGCCGAACATCGAGATCATTTGGAGCATGCAGGGCGGCGCGTGGATCGACCAAGGCGGGCAGATCACCGGTCTCGAGGCAGGCACCGTCAATCTTCAAGCGTTTTGCCGAGGAACGATCCTCAGCGCAAAGATCACGATCAAGAAGTCGTAGAAGAGAGTAAGGATGTACCAACCTCCGCTTCCTCCCGAATACACCGCGCTGTCGGACGCCGAAATTTCGGACCGAATCGCGGCGGCAAAACAGAAATTGGGTTCCAAGTTGGTGATCCTCGGACACCACTATCAGCGAGACGAGATCATCGCTCACGCCGACTTCCGCGGGGATAGCTATAAGCTCGCCAAGCTTGCGGCGGCGGCACCCGAGTGCGAATACATCGTGTTCTGCGGCGTCCACTTCATGGCGGAGAGCGCCGACATCCTCACGTCCGAAGAGCGCATAGTGATTCTGCCCAACCTTGCGGCAGGCTGTTCGATGGCGGATATGGCAAACCTGTTCCAAGTTCGCGCGGCATGGAAGCAGATTCACTCTGTCATCTCGCCTTCGGATAAAGTCGTCCCCGTCACCTACATCAACTCGGCGGCAAACCTCAAAGCCTTCGTTGGCGAGCACGAGGGGACCGTTTGCACCAGCACAAACGCACCTACGGCAGTCAAATGGGCGCTCGAGCAGGGCACCAAGATGTTCTTCTTCCCCGATCAGCACTTGGGTCGAAATACGGGTGTGAAGCTTGGCTACTCGACCGATGAAATGGTCGTTTGGGACCCATTCAAGCCCATGGGCGGCAACACGCCCGAAGCGATTCAAGCCGCAAAGTTCATCCTGTGGAAAGGACACTGCTCGGTGCACAAGCGGTTCACCGTCGAGCAGATCGAAAAAGCCCGCGCGGAACACCCCGGCATCCACGTCATCGTTCACCCCGAGTGCGAACTGGACGTCGTCCGAGCCGCAGATAGCAACGGCTCCACCGAGTTCATTTTGGATGCGATTACCAACGCGCCCGCTGGGTCAAAGTTTGCGGTCGGAACCGAGATCAACCTCGTAAATCGCCTTGCCAAAGAGCTGCCAGACAAAGAGATTTTCTGCCTTGATCCCGAGATTTGCCCGTGCAGCACGATGTACCGGATCCATCCCAGCTTCTTGCTCTGGACCCTGGAAAACTTGGTGGCGGGGAATGTGGTCAACCAAGTGAAAGTCGCCGAGGATGTCCGCCGAAATGCGCTGATATCGCTTCAGAGAATGCTGACCGTCTGCGCGTGATCGACCACCACGCCGAGCGCAGTTTCGAGATCATTGCACGGCACAAGCTCGATCTCCTCGCGAACCTCTAGTGGGAGCCGGAGAGCCTCTGACTCTTGGCAGTGCGGAAACATCACTTTTGCGTATCCGTACCGCTTCGCGGCGATAATCTTCTCGCGTAAGCCGCCGATTGGGAGCAACTTGCCTCGGAGCGTAATCTCACCCGTCATGGCGACCGATCCGCTGATGGGCTTGCCGACAAACGCCGAGTAAAGCGCGCACGCCAAGGTCACGCCCGCGCTCGGTCCGTCTTTCGGAATCGCCGCCTGTGGAAGGTGGACGTGGACATCGAACCTCGTATCGACCTGCTTGGTATCCAGCAATCGTCGGACGCAAGTAAGCGCGGTTTGCACCGACTCCTGCATCACCGGACCGAGCGCGCCCGTTAATGTCAGCTTAGGCTCCGAGCCAAGCGGCTTGGTGAGGCTAACCTCAATCAGCATGCGATCTCCACCAAACGGAGTTACGACAAGCCCATGAGAGACGCCGATCTGGGCCGAGAACTGTCCAGAACCGTCGGTGGGGGCGGGTCCAAGGTGAAGCTCAACCTCGCGCGTGTTGATGATCGGCGGGATTTCGCGCCCCAGAGCCACCTCAACTGCCAGCTTTCGACTCAGTTTCGAAGCGATCCGCTGAAGTCCCCGGACGCCGGATTCGCGCACATATCGGTTTGAGAGCAGTTGAATCGCCTCGTCGGTGAAAACCGGCTTTCGGTCCCCCAATCCCGCGTCATCCAACGTGCTAGGGATCAAGAAATCG
>CAZMJL010000005.1:0-54843 GCA_964566635.1 uncultured Fimbriimonas sp.
TGATCGCCTTGAGGGCGTCGAGCTGAGCGGCGGGATAGGGGTCCTTGCCGTCATTGAGGTTGACGAGTTCGATGCCGACGGAGAAGTGGTTCAGGTTCTCCTTTCCGCGAATATCTTTGCTCACTCCGGCGTGCCAGGCGCGGTCGAAGGTGCTGACGTTTTGAACGATGGAACCGTCTTTGCCGATGGTGTAGTGGGCCGAAACTTGCGATGATTCGCGCTGAAATGCTCGGGTCGTAGCTTCGAGCGTCGGGATGACGGTGGAGTGGATGACGATGGTATCGACCACCGCGTCTGCAGGACGAGGCCCAAAGTTTGGCGATTGAATCCAGACCAGCTTCATGTAACCCGGATCGACCCAGGGCGCGGGCATGGCGATCTTTCCATCGCCTTGCAGAGCTAAGCCAAAGGAAATGGCGGCAAACATATTGCCATGTTACTCACCCGTGCATCCTTCGACCTAGGTTCTGGGGTCCGTCAGTCCCTCCAGGTATACTTTTTAGGTTCAAAATGATCCGGAAGTCGGTTCATTTTGCCCGGGAGAGAATTTTGGCGAAGATTTTGATCACTGGCGGAGCCGGACTCATTGGGACGAATTTGGCGAAGGAGTTGCGCTCGCGCAATCACACCGTCGCAACGGCTGATATTAAGTTCAGCTCCGAGCCGGAGCACTTTCGAATCGATACCGGCGAATTCCGGCAGATCGAAGAGGTGATCCAGCTTACGCAGCCAGACTTCGTTTATCACCTGGCGGCCGAGTACGGGCGATGGAACGGCGAGGATCACTACGAGAATTTGTGGCGCACGAACGTTGTGGGTACGAAGCACGTTTTGAAGCTCGCAAAGCAGCATAAGTTCAAGACGATTTTCTTCTCAAGCGCCGAGGTGTACGGTGACTACGATGGGGTGATGACCGAAGACATCATGGAGCGCATTCCCATCAAACAGATGAACGACTATGCGATTTCCAAGTGGGCAGGGGAACTCCAGTGCTTGAACGCGGCAGATATGTGGGGAGCGGAGGTTGTGCGCACCCGTCCGGTCATGTGTTACGGCGAGCATGAGCCCTACAACCCGTATCGAGGCGTCATGCCGATTTTCATCTACAGCGCACTCACAGGGAAGCCGTTTAAGTGTCACCGTGGGCACAAGAGAATTTTCGATTACGTAACGGACTCTTGCCGCACTTGGGCGAATATCGTTGACAACTTCAAGCCGGGCGAGGTGTACAACGTCGGCGGTCGTGAGGAGTGGGTTGTGACCATCGAAGAACTCGCGAAGATCGTGATTGAGGTCACGGGATGCGATCCATCCCTTTGCGAAGTGCACGGTGAAGAGGCCTTTACGACTCGAATCAAGACCGTCGATTTCAGCAAAGCGCGCGCGGATTTAAATCATAACCCTACAATCGATACTCGCGAGGGCGTGAAGCTCTACGTGAACTGGATGAAGAAGCACTACGGATTTAACTAAACCATGGAACAGTATCTGGCTCATTACAAAGACAAAGTTATTCTGGTCACCGGTGGTGGCGGGGCAATCGGGACGAATTTGGTTCGCGCGCTCGCCAATCTTGGCGCGAAGAAGGTGATCATTCTTGATGACTTCTCGGCGGCTTACGATTGGAACATCCCCAACTTGCCGAACGTGATGCTTGTGAAGGGTTCGATCACCGATGAGATCGTACTGAAGCGATGCTTCAACGAGCGACCGGAGATTGTTTTCCACCTTGCCGCGTTCTTTGCGAATCAGAACTCGGTGGATTACCCCCAAAAGGACCTTAACGTGAACGGACTCGGTACGCTGCTGATTCTGCAGTACTGCCAAATGACGAACGTCGGTCGGTTGGTGTACGCCTCGTCGGGATGCTCCATTTATGGCTCAGCCGCGCCGCTGCCGCTGAAAGAGGACTTTGTCTCGCTTCACCTGACAACGCCGTATCAGATCACTAAGATGTTGGGCGAGCTCTACGGAAACTTCTTCCACCACCACTTCGGCTTGCCCGTGGTGAAGGCGCGATTCTTTAACTCGTTCGGGCCGGGCGAAGTGCCTGGGCAGTATCGGAACGTCATTCCGAACTTCATCTATTACGCGCTGAAGGGGATTCCGCTTCCCTTCACCGGCACTCCGGAAGCGAGCCGGGACTTCACTTATGTGGATGACCTCGTCGACGGTCTGCTCCGGTGCGGCTACTTCGAGCAGGCGATTGGCGCCGAAATGAACCTTGCCGGTGGACGCGAGACCAAGATTCTGGACATGGCGAACAAGGTTCTGGAACTGACCGGAAGTAAAGCCGGAATCATCGAGGCTCCGCAACGGGTTTGGGATACCAAGAAGCGCCTGTTGGCGAGCATTGACAAGGCGCGTGACCTGATCGGTTACGAGCCGAAGGGCGTGTTCGATGAAGGGCTTCAAACAACGGTGACCTGGTTCCAGGAGAACTGGGATGCCATCCAGCGTGACGCCGAGTTCCCCCGGGGAATGTCTTCGGCGGCGCAAGGCGTCGTCAGCAAGTAATGCGCATTCTCTTCATCTCGAATTATTGGCCGCCGGAAAAAGGGGCGGCCAGTCGATTAGGGATGGAGCTTTGCAAAGCTCTCGCCGCTCAAGGGCATCAGATTGAGGTCGTTACGGGCTTTCCGCGCTACAAGCTGAGCGAACCCATGGCCGAATATGCCGGGAAGGATTTCCTGATCGAGGACGTTCAGGGGATCCGGACGATACGAGTCGCGACCCCGCATGCCTCAGGTGAGCGCGCATTGAAAAGGGGCTTAGATTGGATGCTTCTTCCCCGCGCGCTGAAGAAAGGGATCGATCAGGCCGGCGATTGCGATGTGGTCTACACCGTGCTTCCGCCGGTGACCATGGCTCATGCGGCGGCGTATGCAGCTAAGCGGCGAGGCGCGCCGCTCGTCACGATGTACGGCGACATTTTCCCCAACAACGTCATTGAGCTTGGCGCGCTCTCGAATCCGATCTTAATCAAACTCTGCCGCCGCCTTGAGCAGTACGCATACCGAGTAGCGAACAAGATCATTGTTCATAGCGATTGCTACAAAGACTATATGTGCGGCGAAGCGGGCGTGTCGCCGGAGAAGGTTAGCGTCGTTTTCAACTGGGCGGATACGCAGACCATCCAGCCAACTGATTTGAACAACGAGTTTCGGGCCGAGCATGGGCTCGGCGATAAGTTTGTGGTTTCTTATGCCGGAACGATGGGACCCGCTCAGGGGTTGGGCGTCGTGATTGAGGCGGCGGAGAAGCTCCAGGACCGGGACGATATCCAGTTTGTTTTGGCGGGAGAGGGGCAAGCGCGGGCTGAACTCGAATCGATGGTGGCTCAGAAAGCGCTCAAGAACCTTCTTTTCCTCCCAATGCAACCGCTGCCGAAGTACATCCAGCTGATGGCGGCGTCCAACGTCTCTTTGGTGACATTGGATAAAAAGGTGAGCGCGCCAACGGTCCCGTCGAAAATTTGGGAGATCATGGCGTCTGGTCGGCCAGTGGTTGCGGCGGTCGACGTGAAGGGCGACGTGCCGAAAATTTTGGAGCGGTCCAAGGCGGGGATTGCGATCCCTCCTGGCGATGCCGATGCGTTAGTAGAGACTATTTTGAAGCTGCAGCAGGATTCCGCGTTGGCGCAGGAGCTTGGCGCGAATGGGCGGACGTTTGTGGAACGCGAGGCGAGTCTTGAGCCTTGCGCGGCGAAGTACCTCTCGGTTTTTGAATCTGCGATCAAGGAGAAGTGAGCATGGCGAGCGGCGAACTGAACGAATATTTGCTCAAGATGGCGGAAAACCTTTTTCTGAACGAAGAGGAACGCCAAGAGTTTCTTGACGCGATGAAGGCGGGCGAATCGCGCGAGCAAGCATTGATCGTGCTGGATGATCGGCAGGAGATCAAGGCGTTTCCTCGGCATCGACGCTTGCCATGGCAACCGGCGTTTGTGGAGCGTGTGTCGGATGAATTCCGTGCCGCCCAGCACCCGCTGTATGCGAAAGGGGCGTACTACACACTCGACTTTTCATCGATTTTCTCGGCGAGCGCGCTGCTTGCGATCAAGCGAGAGCCAGTTCGGGTGCTTGATATGTGCTCGTCGCCGGGGGGTAAGGCGGTGTTTGCCGCGAGGGCGTTTCAGCTCGAATTGCTGTATTGCAACGAGGCGATTCGAAAGCGCTGCGGTGCGCTCATTGCCAATCTAGATCGTTGTAAGATCAAAAATGCGAAGGTTTGGTCTGCTGATCCCTCCGTGTATGCCAAAGAGTTTCCGGGTTTGTTTGACCTGATCATTTGCGATGTGCCCTGTTCGGGGCAGTCGTTGATGGCGAAGGGTGTGGATGCGTTTGATAGCTTCTTTCCCCACGAGGTGGATAAGAATGTGGGTCGGCAGAGGCGAATTTTGGGCAATGCCATCCACTGCCTTATGCCGGGCGGGCATATTCTATACGCAACGTGCACTTTCTCGAACAAGGAGAATGAACGGCTGATTGACTGGTTCCTGAAGCAACATCCCGACATGGAAGCGGTGGAAGTCGAGCATTTGAGCGAATTCAGATCGCCTCTCTCCAAGTTTCCTAGTTACCGGCTTTATCCGCACCAGCACCTTGGCGCGGGAGCATTTGTTTGTCTTCTGAAACGCCAAGGAGAGGTGATGGTTGAGACAGTTGATCGGGATTTTCCGTGCTTGTGGAAGTCGGGAGACGAAGTGCTGAGTAAGCGGCCGCACCGAACCGAAGAGGAAGAGGTTGCTCCGGTTGAGGAACTGCCGAAGGAATTGACGGCGAGGCAAATCGTGCGGCAAGCAACGGCGAAGCCGAAACCCGAACGACCGAAGAGGCCTCGAGGTCCGATGGGACGATCCGGGGCGAGACAAAACAAGACTAAACCTCGGCGGGGCAAAGGCAGATGACGGAGGTCGCGTGGGACTTGCTTTTCCATGCGGTCACTCATCGAAGACACCCTTTTCACACGGCGGTTTTGGCAACTACGAGTGAGCGCGGGCCCGAGGCACGAAGCGTTATCTTGCGCCATGTGGACCGTGAGACCTGGGAAGTGGGTTGTCATGTCGATGTTCGGTCGCCGAAGGCCAAAGAGGTGCTTGCTGACCCTCGGGTGAGCTGGCTGTTTTATTCCTTTCCTGACAAGTTGCAGGTGCGCTGCCGCGGGATCGCAACCTTGCACCATCAAGATAATATTGCGGCCGAGATGTGGGCGCGGACGCAATTGCTTTCGCGACGGTGCTACCTTGCGCCGCTCGCGCCGAGCGAAGCGGCGGATGGTCCGGTGCAAAACATCCCTGAGCATTTGGTAGGTCGGGAGCCGACCGAAGAGGAATCGGTAGGTGGGTTCGAAAACTTTGGAGTGTTGAGGTGCAAGGTGCAAGAGATGGATATTTTGAGCTTGGAATACACCGGAAATCGGCGGCTATTAGCTCGTGCCGACGGCTCGCAGATTTGGTTGTCACCTTAGTAGTAAGAGCTACCTATTTTAGGATAGTGGGAACGAGTTTGGGGCCACCGTAGATCCAGCCGGTGTAGAGCTGAACGAGGTCTGCGCCGAGCGCTCGCTTTTCTTGATAGTCCTCTCGCGTGAAGACGCCGCCAACGCCGATGAGGATGAGGCCATCGGGGGCGTTCTGCTTGAGCCGTGTGAGCACCTCATTGCTCCGCGCCTTGAGGGGCGCTCCCGAGAGTCCGCCTTGCTCGGCGGCGATGATGTTCCGGTTCATCCCGTTGGTCCCGCTCATTCCGCCGCCGAGGAGCGAGTTGCTAATGTGCCTGCCTGCGGGAGGGGCGATGTTGGGGAGGACGTCGCGCCGGATGGTGGTGTTTGTGGCAATGATGCCGGTGAGTTTTGCCTCCAGGGCCACTTTCACGACATCATCGATGGCTTCGTCCTCGAGATCGGGTGCGATCTTTACGAAGAGGGGCTTTTGGTCGTTGACAGTTCGCATGGCGTCGAAAATGCGCCGAAGTGAGTCGCCATCTTGCAAGGTGCGGAGTCCGGGGGTATTGGGGCTGCTCACGTTGACCACGAAGTAGTCGCCGAGGCTTTGGAGGACTTCAAAACTTTGTCGGTAGTCCTCATGGGCTTCTTCGAGAGGCGTGATTTTAGACTTGCCAAGGTTGATGCCAAGCGGGATTATTGAACTTGACTTTGATAGCCTTTCGGCGACCGCAACTGCGCCGTGATTGTTGAATCCCATCCGGTTGATGAGAGCCTGATCGGAGGGGAGCCTGAACATGCGCGGGTGATCATTTCCGGGTTGGGCATGCCAGGTAACGGTGCCAATTTCGGCGAAGCCGAACCCGAATTTGTGCCACTGGTTGATCGCGACCGCGTTCTTGTCGAACCCGGCGGCGAGGCCGATTCGGTTCGGGAATTTAACTCCAAAAAGCTCGATGGGATCGCTTTGGAGCGGGGTGGAACTGCCCGGAAGGAGTCCGCTTTCGATGAACTTCATCGCTAACTCGTGCACCCGCTCGGGGTCCATGCGGAACGCGAGCGGGCGAAGGAGCGAGCGATACAAATCCACGCCATAATTATGTCGTCAGTCGTCGATGGTGGGTGCCTTGTAGGGCGTTAGTTTGAGCAAAACATTCGCGTTGCCTCCCCCACGAACCCATATTCGGTACTTTCCGGCCTTGGGAGCGGTGAAGGTGAGGATGCGGAGATTGTCGAACTGATTGAGTTGAACGGGAAGAACTTGCCCGTCCTCGCTCATGATCATGAAGTTGGCGTACCCACCGGGATATTCGGCTCGAAGAGTGTAGCGTTTGTTCGCTTCCAGCTCCACCGAATAGATGCCGAAGCTCTTGCCATCAAGGGTGATTGCGGCTTTCTCGTTGATCGCAATCCCTAGCGTCGAGATTGGGTCGCGGCGAAGCGTGTAGGTTCCCGAGCCGCCGTTGCCCACGCATGAAACGCGGAAGAAGTATCGGTCGGCATTTGGAAAATAGAGGTCGTCGCCGGGGGCATTTGTCGTGGTGTCGACGAATTGATTGAGCACTTGTCCGCGATAGTTGAAGATCTCCACAACGAGCCGGAAACCCTCGGCCCTGCAACGCAGGCGCATCATGTCGTTCTTGAGCGATGTGTAGTCGTAGAGTTCACAGTCTCCGAGGCCGAGGTTTTCGGAAATATTAGTAGCGTCTGAAAATACTTTTGTGTGAAGTCGGTTCGTGAGTTCTACTTCGCTCTTTTGGTCAGATGCATTTGTCAGAACAAGGGTCGCGTCACCGTTTTCGTAGAACGCCCTTACCACCTGCTCAGAGCCATATTTGGGCCTAAACCAGGTGAAGGTTTCGCTCGATCCCCAGTCGCTCCCCTGGGAGCCGAAACCGAGGTTTTCTCTTTCCTTGGTGATTTCAGGTCCGGTGAGGTAATCGATGATAGTGCCGGATTTTTTGACTTCGGTCGAGAGCAGTTTTGCGAACTCGACGGGGAATTTGACGATGATTTGTTGGCCCGCTTCGAGGCTGTACTTCGTCGTTCCGACTTGTTCGCGCGCTATTGTCGGAACCTCTTGGACGCGTGTTTCGACTTTGACCATATGAGGGTAGATCTGCATCTCGGTGAAGTAATCACCCTCTGCGAGCGCGGTGAACGTACGCGGGGCGGCGTAGGTTGTGATGAGCTTGTAATCGCTCTTCGCCACTCCTGAGGGGCCAAAAAACTGGCGGGAGTATTGCTCGACTCGGCGACCATCGGCGGCGAGACCGTACGGGCTATCGATTGCGTAGGTCTTGCCTTTGGTGGCCTTGAAGCACACCAACAACGACTTTGCGCCATCTTGGAACGCTTTTGCGATCCATTCGGCGGAGTTCGACTGCTTTCCCGGAGCCGCGAGTACCGACTTCATCAACCGGTAGCGGAACTCAAAGCGGCCACCGGAGGCATTTTTGAAACTCCCGACATTGAGCCGGACTTTTTGGGCCTTGCTGAATCGGTGGATCACTAGCGGCGATTGATCGCCTTCCACGCGGTCGTCGTTCTCTTTGATCAGCTTTCCGCCTTCGTCGTACAGGCGGATCGAGGCGTCGAAGGTCTCGCTACTTGCTTCGGCAATGAGGACTTCCCCTTCCTTCACGTCGAACTTCCAGTCGCAACCGACTCCCGCCGTCGCGATCATTGTTTGGCGTTGCCATTCCTCTTCGCTGAATTGGAGGGATTGGCGTTGAGACTCATCGGAGTCCTGCTTTTTGGCAGGCCTAGCTGGTCCACCAAAGCCTCCTCCTGAGCCGCCTCCCATTCCACCTTGTCCAAATCCGCCGATGCTGCCTTGGGCGCATAGGCTTGCCGAGAGCGCGAACGCGAGTGCCGAAGTAGTGATCCCCCTCATGCTCGGTTTGACGGATTGGGGTTGGGAATCGTTACGGGGCGGTACCCTATTAAGGTGTCGAACAGTGGCGTCCGACCTTCCATCCTCCTCGCGCTTGCCATTGGCTGCGCGGTTTCGGTGTCATCGATCTACTTCCTTCAGCCCCTATTGGAGGTGATCGGGAAGGAGTTTGGGTACTCCGCCGATCGAATGTCGATTGTCGCGATGATGGTGCAAGTCGGCTACGTTGGGGCGATGCTGTTTGTCGCTCCGCTTGGCGATTTTATCGACCGTCCGAAGCTGATCAACACGTGTTTTTGGACGGCGACGGCGGGATTGCTGCTTGTTTCGGTTGCGCCCAATCTCCCCTTGTTGTGCGTCACGGCGTTCCTTTTGGGGTTGGGAAATGCGACGCCTCAGATTCTGGTTCCAACCGCCGCGGGCTTGGCTGATCCCGCCAAAAGAGGCCGCGTCGTGGGCGTGGTGATGGCGGGGTTGATGGTGGGCATTCTGGGCGGGCGAATCATTGCCGGTGCGCTGGTTGGGGTATTGGGTTGGCGGTTGCTGTTTGTGGCGTGGGCGATCTTCATTCGGCTTTATGGGTTCATGCTCGGAAGGGTTCTGAGCGAGTATCACACTCATCCAGCTCCAAGGCCATACAAGGAGATTTACGGAGAGCTCTTCTCGACGCTGAAGGGAATCGCCAAATCCGAGTGGCGGCTGCGCTACTCATGTTGGTTTGGCGCGTGTTCGTTCGCGGCATTTTCGGCCTTTTGGACCACGTTGAGTTATCACCTCCAAGAGCCGCCGCTGAATTACGGAGCGGCAATCGCGGGCTCGTTTGGGGGGCTGGGCATTATTGGAGCGGCCGCCGCTCCGCTCGCGGGTGTGTTTGCCGATCGGAAGCTGGAGCATATGGGCAACCTCCTTTCGCTGGCGCTTTTGGGGCTTAGTTTTGTGCTTTTGCACGTGCTTGGTTGGACCTTGTTCGGGCTGGTGGTAGGGGTGGTTGTGCTCGATTTTGCGGCGTCGTTTAACCACACCAGCAACCAGAGCCGCAACTACGCATTGCGCCCGGATGCCACAAGTCGGGTGAACACACTCTACATGAGTAGCTACTTCATCGGCGGCTCTTTGGGGTCGATTTTGGGCGGGATGGCTTGGACCAATGGGCGATGGCCCGGGGTGTGCTTGCTTGGGGTGATTCTCTCGGCTGTGGGTCTGCTCCCGGCCATCCCTTATGCAAGGATGCGCCCAACGGAATCAGGTAATATTTAGGTTCAATTTTCATCAAAATTGAACCTGGAAAGCATGAGCAACGAGCCACAAGACGACCTTTTTCACGCCCCGGCAAACGACATTGCGGGGAAGGAGGATCAAGATGCCATTGTGAACGAACTCGCAGGGCGAGTTGATGGCGATTATGATGCCGCTCAGATCCAGGTTCTGGAGGGTCTTGAGGCCGTCCGAAAGCGACCGGGAATGTACGTTGGCGACAACGGCAAGCGCGGTCTCCACCAGCTGTTCCGCGAAGTCATCGACAACTCCGTCGATGAAGCCCTGGCTGGTCACTGCGACCACATTACGGTCACCCTGTTCGAAGATGGATCGGCCGGGGTTGAGGATAACGGACGAGGTATTCCGGTTGATAAACACCCCAAAATGGGCGTCTCGGCTTTGCAGGTCGTTATGACGGTTCTGCACGCGGGTGGAAAGTTCGGTGGCGAAGGAAGCGGATACAAGACTTCGGGCGGACTCCACGGCGTCGGCGTTTCTTGTACCAACGCGCTTTCGACGTGGATGGAAACCACCGTTAAGCGAAACGGAAAGATTTACAAACAGCGGTTCGAAAAAGGCATCCCCGCTTACGAAGTCAAGGAGATCGGAACCGTTGAGGAGGGTGTGACGGGTACCGCCCAGCGATGGATGCCGGACCCCTCGGTTCTCACCGAGGTTGAGCATGACTACCACATCATCAAGACCCGAATGCGAGAGCTGGCGTACCTGAACCCCAAGGTCAAGTTCGAGTTCATTAACGAACAACAGCCCGACACCAGCGAGACCTTCTTCTATCAGCGCGGTATTCCACAGCTGGTTGAGGACCTGAACGACGGAAAGGACACGCTGCACAACGTTATTCACTTCAGGCGCGTCCGGGAGACCAGCGAGATCGAGGTCGCACTTCAGTACCACGATGGCTACAACCTGACGATCCTGGCGTTCACCAACAACATTCACAACCCAGACGGCGGAACCCACGTTTCGGGGTTCAGCACCGCTTTGACTCGAACCATCAACAACTACGCCCGAAAGATGGGCCTGTTGAAGGAAAAGGACAACAACCTGGTCGGCGACGACGTGACCGACGGCCTCACCGCGGTGATTTCGCTGCGAATCGGCGATCCGTCGTACAATTCGCAAGATAAAGTTAAGCTTGTTACGCCCGAGGTTCAAGGACTCACCAACTCGCTGGTTGGCGAAGGACTGATGACGTTCTTCGAGGAAAACCCTAACATTGCTAGGCGGATCGTTGAGAAAGGCGTCGTTGCTCAGCGAGCCCGCGAAGCGGCTCGAAAGGCGATGGAGAGCGTTCGGCGGTCGTCCACGATGGACTCGTTTGGCCTTCCCGGAAAGCTGGCTGATTGCAGGAGTAAGGACGCGACGAAGTGCGAGATTTTCCTTGTTGAGGGCGACTCGGCGGGTGGATCGGCAAAGAGTGCGCGAGACCGCGAGACTCAGGCAATTCTTCCCCTTCGCGGAAAGATTTTGAACGTCGAGCGAGCCCGAATCGATAAGGCTCTGGACAACGAGGAAATTAAGGCATTGATCGCCGCTTTGGGTGTTGGAATCGACCTGTCGCTTGGTAAGGCCGATCTTTCAATGGACGAAGATCAGCCCGATCTGGAACTGAACGGTCCGAAGAAGAAAGAGAAAGATCCGAAGGAGAAAGAGGTTCAGTTTGACCTCTCCAAGCTGCGGTACCACAAGGTCGTCATCATGACTGACGCCGACGTGGACGGCGAGCACATCCGGACGCTTCTGCTCACGTTCTTCTATCGCTACATGAAGCCGCTGATGATGGCAGGGCACATTTGGCTGGCGCAGCCGCCGCTGTTCGTCGTGAAGGTCGGTGCCAACGAACGATATTATGCGATGACGGAAGAGGAGCGCGACGAGATTATCGCGGGCATCAAGAAGGGGCGAAAGTACGACGTCACCCGCTTTAAGGGTCTGGGCGAAATGAACGCTGACGACCTTGAAGAGACCACGATGGCCGTTGAAAAGCGGCGCATGGTTCAGGTGGTGTGCGATAAGCAGTTCGAGATGGAAATCGAAGAGATGTTCTCGAAGCTGATGGGCGAAAAGGTCGAGCCGCGACGTGAGTTCATCGAGCGCCACGCGAAAGAGGCCCTCAACGTCGACTGGCACTACTAAGATCAGCGACCGACGACGGCTCGCAAGCGCGGGCCGAACGTGATTCGGTTGCCTCGAAGCAGATGAATGAAGCCGCGGTCGGCCATGACATCCAGGTTGAATTCGAGCATTCCGGGCTTTTGGGGCAGGTGAAGCAAGAGAGCGTCGGCGTTGATCCCTTCTAGCGAGGCGTCCTGGGTGAGCATTTCGACAAGCGTGACGGCAAGGACTTGACGGTATGCCTGAACTTCGTTCCAGCGGTCGTCGGGGAGCAGGCCGTGGTCTTCGACAAAAAGCTTCGCTCTGACGGTGAGTTGCTGGCCGACTAGGAGGCCTTTGAGTGATAATCGGCGAAACGCGAGTCGGAGAGTCGTGGGGTCGGTTTCTAAGATGCCGAGAAGCTCTTCGGTCGGGATCGGTTGACCTGCAGAGTCGAGCTCGAAGGTGTACGTCTCCGTGAGCAACCGCCGCTCAAGCTCTGAAATCTCGCCAATATCCATCACTGATGGGAAACCAGAAAGGAATCCTCGTCCCAATTATGGCGCATTACTGGCTAGTAAATAGACCTAACGGTAAGGTTCTCGCAGTTTTTGGACGAATTTTGCGATTTGGTCGAATTCGATATTTACCTTTGATCCTATTCTAAGTTCGCGCAAATTTGTCTTTGCCAGCGTATGGGGGATCGCCCACAACTCGAAATCATCGTTATTGAGGTTGACAATGGTAAGCGAAATTCCATCGACGGCGACCGAGCCTTTCTCGACGAGGAGTGTCCCATTTTCGGTATGAACACCAATGACTGTGGAGTTGCCCTCTTCACGAACAGAGGTCACCGTCGCGACTCCATCGACGTGACCCGAGACAAGGTGCCCGCCGAAGCGATCCCCTGCGCGCATTGCCCGTTCGAGGTTGACTCTGTCGCCAGGCTTTCTCGCGCCGAAGGTAGTTTTGGCGAGAGTTTCGGGCGAGAGGTCAAAGGCCAGACCCGCTGAGTCGGAAGGCACAACGGTCAGGCAGCAACCATTCACGGCGATTGATTCGCCTTCTTCGAGGTTTGAGAGATCCAAAGTTGCAGGATCAACCACCAGTCTTTGTCCATCAAATGAGCGAATTTCGCCAACTGCCTGAATGATCCCCGTAAACATTGCGTCCCTGAAAGTAAACCTACTTTGGGTCTACGCCGTACACTCTCCATAAGATGCTCTTCGGGAATAAGTCAGAACAATATCCGTATCTGGTTTCGTACCTGCACGAAACCGAGCGGGTTGATCTGTTCCGTGAGGTTCGCTCGGCGGAGACGACCACCACCGCCTTGGGGGTGGCGGGCGGACTGTGTTTGTGGGCGGTTCTCGTACCGATTGGCAAGGCGGCGGCGTTCCTAGGCTTCGCACCGCTTCTGATCGGCGGACTCATCATTGCCGGAGTGGTGAACCATCGGCGCCGGGCGGCGATTCGCACTCCCGAGTTCGAAAGCAAGCTTGAGGCGCACCGGATTTTGGCGGTTTTGCGCAGAATGCTCCAGTTGCACCGGATGCACCGGGATTTATCCGAGGCGGCACTCACTTTGCTTGACGAGATGGCGAGGTTGAGGCGGCAGGTACACGATATTCTTGAGCTTCCCTACTGGCAATCGCCTTCTTTGCCGCCAACTTTGCAAAACCTGAAGCAGCAGACTTTGGTTGCGATTGACCAGTCGATGATCGATGGGGTGTTGCAGTTCCGAAACAGCATCCCGGCGACGGTTGAGGCGAGACCCTTGGTGAGCTACATCGACGAGGCGGTCGAGAGCTTCTCGGGCAAGGCACAACGGTCAGCGCCGATGACGGAGGCGGGGTTCAATGCTGCCTACCGAGTCGCGGAAAAAATGCAGGCACTACGTGGTGAGCTCGAGCGGCTGACTGACACCAAACCTGATGGACTGGAGGGTGAGGTGCAACAGATTCCGGGCGGTCTGATTGATGACGCCTTGATGGAGATTCGAACGCTTCGTCAGGCGGAAGAAGAGCTCCGGCAGGGCCTATAGTTCGCATGGCCAGCCGATTTGCTTGGCTTGGGAACGGGCCAGATCGTGGTTGGTCCAGTTCAGACTCAGGGGTGTGAGGGAGACGAAGCCGTCGCTAACGGCCATGACATCGGTGCCGGGTTGGTTGGCTTTCATCACCACCGCGCCGCCTTGCCAGTAGTACGGGCGGCCCCAGGGGTCGTCGCGCCGCTCGACGCGGTCCTTGTAAACCCGTCGGCCCATTTCGGCGAACTTCGTCCCGCGAAGTTCATCGTAGGCGATAGACGGAATGTTGACGTTGAGGAAGCAAAGTTCCTCGTCGGGGAGTTGGGTGAGTTTGAGCAGATTCTCGTCGAGCCAGTGGGTCGCGGTCTCCCAATGCGGCGGTGCCTCGACAACGAACGTCGCCAGCGAAACCGCGATCGATCGGATTCCGTTGATGGCCCCTTCCATCGCTCCGGCGACGGTGCCTGAATAGGTGATATCAAACCCGAGATTCGGACCGTGATTCACTCCGCTGAGGACCAGGTCGCACCCATCTGGCCAAGCGACGGTGAGGCCGACATTCACGCAGTCAACCGGAACTCCGTTTACCGTGTACGCCTCGAGTCCGCCGTACTCGACGGGGACGACGCGCAAGGGGTCGCGTAGGGTCATAGCATGACCGCAAGCCGATCGCTCGCGATCGGGAGCAACGATTTTGACTTCACCAAGCTGGCGGGCGGCATCCGAAAGAACCTTCAGGCCGTGGCCATGGATGCCGTCGTCGTTGGTGATGAGGATTCGCATTACGCTTCGACTCGGATCGCGGTGGCGACTTTTGCCACGCATGGAAGCCATTCAACTTCCTTGAGCGCGGCTTGGAAGGCAGCCTCTTGGGCGACGTGGGTGAGGAAGACGATTTCGCCCTTCTCGGAGGGGAGGGTCTTCATTTGCATCTCGGCAATCGAGATTTCATGTTTGCCAAAGACCATTGAGATTTCGCCAAGGGTTCGGGGCTTGTCCTCAACGACAAGCCGCAAATAGTAGGCGGTTTGCAAGTCGTCCATCGATGCGGTTTTCATGCCTTCGTCGTAAGGGATGGCACTTCCAGATCCTCCGGCAAGCATCGTCCGGCCGACGTCTACGAAGTCGCCAATGACCGCCGAGCCGGTCGGATCTGAGCCTGCGCCGCGACCAGAAAACATGACATCACCGACGAAGTCGCCGTGAATCCAAAGCGCGTTGTAAACATCGTTGACGGACGCGAGGGGGTGGGTCAGCGGAATCATCGTGGGATGCACCCGAACCCGGACGGCATCGCCCACCGAGTCGGCGATACCGAGTAGCTTGATTCGGTATCCCCAGGTCTTGGCGTAGTCGATATCGACGGCACCAATGCTCGAGATGCCTTCTTTGTAGACCTCATCAGGCGAAACTTGCTTGCCACCGGCGATGCTAGCGAGAATCGAGATTTTGTATCCGGTATCGAACCCTTCAACGTCGTTGGTCGGGTCCGCTTCGGCATAACCCTTCGCTTGGGCTTCGGCGAGAGCGTCGGCATAGTCGGCGCCTTGCTGCTCCATCATCGTGAGGATGTAGTTGGTGGTGCCGTTGAGGATGCCCATCATGCGGATGAGGTCGTTACCGGCCAACTGGTGCTTGAGAGGTTGGATGAGGGGAATTCCTCCGCCAACGGCAGCCTCATAGTGGAGGTCGAGACCCTTGGACTTGGCAAGGTGGACGAGCCGCGAACCGTGCTTCGCGATCAGCTCTTTGTTGGCGGTTACGACGTGCTTGCCGTTGTTGAGGGCGGTCTCGATGAGGGTCGCGGCGGGATCGACGCCGCCCATGACTTCGATCACAACGTCGATGGTCGGGTCTTGGATGATTGAATCGAGGTCGGTTGTGAGCAGTTCGGTGTTGACACCGCGCGCTTTGGAGGCGTCTTTGATGCCAATTTTTGCGACTTCGAATGGCATCCCGATTTTGCGGGTAATCGCCTCGCGGTTATCTTGCAGCATCCGGTAGGCACCTGTGCCGACGGTGCCAAAGCCAAGAAAGCCAATGCGAATTGTTTTTGCCATACGAAGAATAGATTATGAATCGTTTGTGAGCAATTTCATTTTTGAATGATTTTCCTGGGAATGCAACCATTTTCGAGTGTCGATGCGTATAAGGTTCAGTTGTTACCATGATGAAGCGCGCATTTTTGATCGCCCTCGGTCTCTCGATGGTGGCAGGCAGCAATGCCCAAACCACTCCTCCCCCCGCATCTGCTCCTGCCATACAAGAGGAAAAGAAGCAAGATTCTCCGAAGCCGGAAGATAAGCGAACCCCAGAGCAGAAGAAGTACGACGAGCTTCTGAAGAATGCCAAGACGCAGGATGGGATGTTCAAGGTTCACCGCGTCGACGACAAGATTTATTGGGAAATTCCCGAGGCAAAGCTTGGGCGACTGTACCTCTGGCGTGGCAAAATTTCGGACGTTCCACGTGCCTTGACCTACGTCGGATCCGAGCCCTACACTGAAGAGCCCAAGACGATCAAATTTGTGCGCCGAGAGAAGAAGCTATTGCTTAAGAAGCTCGACGTTTCGACTCGAACCGAAGGGAACGACAAGGGCGTTGCCGAAGGAGTTCGGGCCGCCTCGATTGAGCCGATTCTGATGACCTTCGACATCGTCGGAGAATCGCCGGACAAGAATCCGCTGATCGACGTCACTTCGCTGTTTGTGAGCGATCCGCAAGATTTCAGCGTTCGATCCTTGATCCCTGGTGCAATGGGCGTCGATTCGTCGAAGACTTGGATTGAAAAGGTTAAGGCGCATCCCACTAACATCGAGACGCGAATGCACATGACGTTCGCGATGGGTCGAGCTCAGGGCGGAGGCTCTGCTGGGCAGCTTGGCGGAGGTAACGGGGGTTATGACGTGAGTCGAGTGACCGCTCTGGTTCACTACTCCCTCATCGAGCTTCCGGAAAAGCCGATGATGGGTCGATTGAAAGACTCGCGAATCGGCTACTTCACCACAGGATTCACCGTCTTCGGATCGGCTGAACGGTATGCAAAACCGATTGAGTACATCACACGCTATCGGCTCGAGAAGAAGGATCCCCAAGCCGATGTTAGCGAACCCAAGAAGCAGATTGTTTACTACGTGAGCCAAGAGGTTCCTGAGAAGTGGCGTCCATATGTTCTTCAGGCCGTGAACGATTGGCAACCCGCTTTCGAAGCCGCCGGTTTCAAGAACGCGATTGTTGGAAAGATGGCGCCCACCAAGGAAGAGAATCCGGATTGGGATCCCGAGGATGCCAGCGTGAGCGTGATCCGATGGCCTGCCAGCGACACACAAAACGCACTCGGGCCCTCAATTCAAGACCCACGCAGCGGAGAGACGCTTTCGGCACAGGTCGTGATTTGGAACGACATCGTCAAGCTGGTTCAGAACTGGTACTTCGCCCAAGCCGCGGCGATTGACCCTCAGGCTCGCAAGTTGCCGATGAACGAAGAACTCATTGGTCGACTGATTCGCTACGTCGTTTCGCACGAAGTCGGCCATACCCTCGGTCTGGAGCACAACTTCAATGCATCGGCGGCTTACTCGATCAAGCAGCTTCGAGACAAGAAGTTCACGGATCAATACGGCGTTGCCGCATCGATCATGAGCTACTCGCGCTACAACTACGTTGCTCAGCCGGGCGACGGAGTGACGAGTACGATCGGCATCATTGGTCCGTACGACATCTTCGCGATCAAGTACGGTTATGCACCGATCAACGCAGTTTCGCCCGAAGGTGAGAAGTCCGCGCTGGATACGCTTCTTGGTCAGCAGGTCACTAACAAGTGGCTCCGATTTGGTAACTACAAGAACGCGGCTCTGGATCCGATCAAGCAGTCGGAAATCATCTCGGACGACCCAGTTGAGGCGACTCGGCTCGGATTCAACAACATCGAGTACATCGCGAAGAACGTGTTGATTCCTGCGAGCACCAAGTTTGGTGAGTCGTACGACGAACTCGAAAATATGCACTCTGAACTCCTTGGCCAATGGTCAACCGAACTGATGCACGTCGTCAAGCTCGTCGGCGGAGTGGTTGAGTTGGATAGCCACGTTGGTCGCGGCGCAGATGTGTTTGTTCCGGTTTCGGCCGAGCAACAACGCAAGGCGGTCAAGTTCCTCGTGAGCCGAGGAATCCGACCCTCGTCGGCACTCTTCGACCCGAAGATCTACAAAAAGATTCGCCCGGGCGGACTGGTGACCGGATACAACGGACTCGCGGGTTCAGTTCTGCGACTCTTGCTTTCGGATTCGAAGGTGGCAAGCCTTCAGGAGTTCGAGGCAAGGGCAGGATCGAAGGCGTACACCGTCCCGATGCTCGTGGACGACGTGATGCAAGGCGTCTTCGGATCGCTGAGCGACGCGAAGGTCACGACCACCGCTTCTGAGCGAGGCCTTCAGCGCAACTTCCTGAAGATGCTTGACGGCCGAATCAACGGTGCCAGCGCATCGCAGACCGACCTTCGCCCGCTGCTTCGGGCGGCACTGACCGACCTAAGCGGCAAGCTCTCGGCGGCGCAGGCGCGATCGACCGATAAGGTCACGAAGCTGCACCTCACAGAAACGTTGAGCGACGTGAAGAAGATCCTGAGCGACACCTACTCGAAGCCAGGTGCGGCTCCGGCAGGTCCTTCGCCTCTTGATCTGCTGATGGGAATGCCTTTTGATTGGAGCGAGGCCGGGGATCATGTCCACGGTCGAAGCTGCTGGAAGCGACACGCCCCAATTGAGCTTCTTCAACTCAAGAAGGAACTCGAAGCCGAAGCAAAGCGAACCAAGTAAGGTTCTTATGCCCTGCCGAGAAATCGGCAGGGCATTTTTGTGTCAGCTTGCCAGTCTCAGTTGAAGTTCGTAGTCGCAGCTATCGGGGCTGAAGGCCTTGGGGACTTGGTGGGAGACGACGCTCCACTGGCTGCCAAAAAGATCGACCTCGTCCCCGATTTGGGGAACGACGTAGAACGGAAGGATCATTTCCTTCCTCCCTTGTGGGGATTCTAAACCAACCCGAATTCGTTTTGCGCGAGGCTTCACATTTGTATCAACGCCCAAACGTGGTGCTTGGTTCGCAATGAAAGTAAACTCATAACATGCACGCTCCTCAAGCTGGCGATGAAGTGGTTGTGATCAACACGAACCACGGCCGAATCGTTGTTGGATTTTTGCCCGATAAGGCACCGGGACACGTTTCCAACTTCAAGAAGCTCGTCAACGAAGGCTTTTACAACGGACTCAAATTCCACCGCGTCATTCCTGGATTCATGATTCAGGGCGGATGCCCCAACACGCGCGAGGGCGCATTTGGAATGCCCGGAACGGGTGGCCCTGGCTACCAGATCAAGGCCGAGTTCAACGACGTTCACCACGCGCGTGGCATCCTGTCGATGGCCCGCTCGCAGCACCCGGATTCCGCTGGTTCGCAGTTCTTCCTGATGGTCGCGGCGGCTCCGCACCTTGATCGCCAATACTCGGCGTTCGGCTACGTGATCGAAGGAATGGAAGTCGCTGACAAGATTGTCTCGCTTCGAGGCCCTCAGGACGTTCCGACTTCGCCCTGCATTATGGAAACTCTTTCGGTTGCAACTTGGCCGCTGGAGGCAAACGCATGAAGAACCTGATCGCACTCTCAATCTCGCTCGTCATGGTTGGCGGTTGCCAGCCGGAAGCATCGTCGGCCGACGCAAACCTCGGTTCGTCGATCAAGTCGACTTACTCGACCGGTGAGCCTGCTCCAGCCGCTGAATCCAACGCTCCTGCCGATGCGAACAAGCCGGCAGAGGCCGGAAACAAGGAAGTTCCGCTTGAGGATCAGCCACTTGAAGAGCCGAAGTTTGAGAAGCCGAAAGATGGCGACGAAGTTGGTGTGATCGAAACCAAGTTCGGCAAGATCGTGGTGAAATTCCGCCCCGATAAGGCTCCCAAACACGTAGAGAACTTCAAGAAGCTGGCGAAAGAGGGCTTTTATAACGGCACGATTTTCCACCGCGTCATTCCCGGATTCATGATTCAGGGCGGCGACCCCAACACCAAGGATAAGTCGAAGGTTGATACCTACGGCCAGGGTGGACCGGGGTACGGAGTCATCGCTGAGTTCAACAACCTCGATCACAAGCGAGGAGTTCTGTCAATGGCTCGCTCGGGCGATCCCAACTCGGCGGGTTCGCAGTTCTTTGTGATGGTTGCGGATTACCCGTCGCTTAACAAGCAGTACTCCGCTTTTGGCGAAGTGGTGAGCGGCCTCGAAGTGGCGGATAAGATCGTGAATCAGCCCCGAAATGGCAATGACATGCCCGATGAGCGAGTCGAGATGAAAGTCCGAATCGCGAAATGGCCCGTTAAGTAAATCCGTAGAGAAGCATCAATGACCGATCTCGACTTGATGCTCCGATTCATGCTCCAAGTGCTGGTGGTACTTGGAGCATGCAAAGCGGTGGGTTGGTTTGGCACCCGCTTTTTGGGTCAAGCCCAAGTCACGATGGAGATGGTGACGGGTGTGATGCTAGGGCCATCGCTCTTTGGGCTTCTCGCCCCCAATCTGCAGCACCAGATATTCCCTCAGTTCATCGAGGAGGGCGTGAAGTCATCGGGTCGGCACCCCTCGATGTTCATTCTGTACGTGATCGCTCAGATCGGATTGGTGCTTTATATGTTCTTGGTCGGGACCGAGTTCGACCTTGGCATCCTGAAAGGCAAAACGAAGACCGCGGTTTCGGTCTCGGGAGCAGGAATCGTTGCTCCGTTTGCGCTTGGTCTCTTGGTTTACTACGGGTTTATGCGGGGGCGTACAGATCTTTTTGGTGCAAACATCACGGATAGTGCAGCGGCGTTTTACCTCGGGGCATCCATGTGCATCACTGCGTTCCCGATGCTTGCTCGAATTCTTTATGAAGCAGGCATGACGGGGACCAAAATGGGGACCCTCGCGCTCGGGAGCGGCGCTACGGATGACGCCGCAGCTTGGACGATTTTGGCGATCGTTTTAGCCCAGAGCAAAGGCGATCCCAAGATCGCGATCTTTGCGATCGGCGGCGGAGCGCTCTTCGTGACCCTGATGTTCACTGTTGGGAAAAGCTGGTTTCGCAAGCTTTTCGAGGATCGCCCGCTTGACCAAACCTTTTTCACGCTGTTGATTGGGCTTCTGTTCACATTTGCGTGGTTCACGGATGCGATCGGGGTTTATGCGGTCTTCGGAGCGTTTGTGTTTGGCGCCGCTCTGCCCAAAACCGATCTGCTGCCGAAGCTCAGGGAGCGGATCGAGCCGTTGACCGTCGGCCTTTTCTTACCGTTCTTCTTCGTTTATTCGGGGCTCAATACACGTCTCGGCTCGATCCAGGGGGCGGATATGTGGATTCTCGCCGGACTCGCCTTGTTGGCCGCCATTGGCGGAAAGTTGGGTGGTTGCTACCTCGCGGCGAGATTAGGCGGGCAGTCGCACATGAACTCGCTCGGGATTGGTGTGTTGATGAACGCCCGGGGGTTGATGGAGCTGATTATCCTCAATATTGGGCTTCAGAGCGGGGTGATTAAGCCGGGATTGTTCTCGATCATGGTGATCATGGCGGTTGTGACGACGCTGATGGCAGCGCCGCTTTTCCGAGTGATCAAACCAAAACTCGATCTCGGGTGATTTATCCGTAAGTCAGTGTATAGTCAAATCATGTACGATGTCGTCATCATCGGGGGTGGCCCCGCTGGATCTACTTGTTCAACGTTGCTCAAGAAGTACAAGCCAGAACTGAATGTGTTGGTTCTGGAGCGAGAGAAGTTCCCTCGCGAACACGTCGGCGAGAGCCAACTTCCGCCGATTTCGATTGTATTAGACGAGATGGGAGCCTGGGACAAAGTCGAGGCCGCGAACTTTCCCATTAAGATTGGCGCGACATACCGTTGGGGCAATACCAAGGATCTATGGGATTTCCAGTTTCTCCCTTTAGAAGTCTTCAAAGATGAACCGCGACCGGCGAAATACGAAGGCTTCCGCAAGTTAACCGCTTTCCAAGTTGAGCGATCCGTCTACGACAAAATTCTGCTGGACCACGCACGCTCCGTCGGTGTCGAAGTGCGTGAAGAGACCAAAGTGAGCGAAGTTTTACACGAGGGAGATCGAGTTTCGGGGTTGAAGCTCGAAGATGGCACCATCGTTCAGGGCAAGTATTACGTCGATGGGTCAGGTGCTTCCGGGCTTCTCCGCCGGAGCTTGGGCATCGATATTGTGGAGCCATCAAGCCTCCGTAATGTCGCATTTTGGGACTATTGGAACGATACGGATTGGGCGATTACGATTGGGAACGGCGGCACCCGGGTCCAAGTCATGAGCCTGGGATACGGCTGGATTTGGTTTATCCCCGTGTCTCCAACTCGTACGAGTATCGGTTTAGTTTGTCCGGCTGAATACTACCGAACTTGCGGAATGTCAAAGGAAAAGCTGTATCACAAAGCAATCCAAGACGAGCCTCGAATTGCAGATTTGATTAAAGGGGCGACGAGCGAAGGCGAGGTTCGAGGCGCGAAGGATTGGTCTTACTACTCCGAGCGCATGTGCGGAGAAAACTGGTTCTTGGTTGGTGAAGCGGCTGGTTTTGCTGACCCGATTCTTGCCGCCGGACTAACGATGGCCCACCTAGGCGCACGCGAATTGGCTTACACCATTCTCGCTTTGGAGGAAGGTACGCACGACGCCCAGTGGCTCAAGTCTCAGTTGGAGGAGAACCAGACGCGGCGAGTTGAGCAGCATATCAAGTTTGCTGACTTTTGGTACACCGCCAATGGATGCTTTACCGATGTGAAAGAGCACACTCGGACGATTGCTGCTGATGCGGGATTAGATCTCGATGCAAACAAAGCGTTTCAGTGGTTGGGAACCGGAGGATTCATGGACGAGCATGTCAATGCCGGACTTGGCGGATATGATCTGGAGTCGGTGATCGACACGATTGAGTTCATGGCGGAAGGCGAAGCCAAGCTGGACGTGTTCAATTACAATCGATTCATCCCCAATCTGGATGAGGCCACTGAGGAGACGTATGCGGTTTATGCAGATGGCCTGATTTATCCGGTAGAACGATGGCGTCGTGGAAAACAAACTTTGCCGAAGCGCGGAATGATGTGGGTTTTGCTTCAGTTGCTTGAGAAAGGGACTGACATAAGCTTCTTCATGCCACATGCCGTACGTGCAGTCAAAGAGCGCGGCCTTCGGTCGAACGATAAGGACGCTGCCGCATACGTGTTGGCTCACCTTGAGGCGATGCTGAAGTCGGGATGGGTGAGGGGTGTCATGGTTCCGAATATGCCTCCTCTCATGTTTGAAATGCCCAAGCAACATCGCGCGATCAAGAAGAACACCGATACATTCCTTGAATATGAGGCGGTTTAGCGCCTCGCTTGGTGGGAACGCCCAAAAGCTGGGAGGTTATCGCTTAGAGGTGCGTGAAGACCAGGTCTTTGTGGCGTTCAAGTCCGATGAGACGCCTTTCTTGGGTGATGCAATGGGTTTTCACGAGGGGCTATGGCGATTTGATTGCGCGGAGCTGTTCTTGGCGAATCCTGCGAACGGGCGCTATGTCGAGTTCAACTTCTCGCCAAATGGGGCTTGGTGGTTCTGTGCCTTTGTTGCGCCTCGCCAGCGAGACACATCGGTTCAGCCTCCGAATGTTCGGTTCGAGAGTGCCGAGATTCGGTCTGATGGATGGTCCCTCGAAGTCAGCTTAGATTGGGCCGAACTGGTCGCGATCTTGGGTGCGCGCGAGGGGTTGAAGGGGAATGTGACGTTGATCTTGGGCGGATGTCCTGACGAAAATCCGCCGCTTGAAAATCTGCTCACGGTCGCTCCGCTCACTGCGGTCGATTTTCACCGTCCGCACGAATGGCTTCCTTTGGAAGAGTTACAAACCGCTTCGTAGCTGGGCGATCTTGGTTCGCGCCTTGTTGATGTGATAGCGCGCGGCTACCCCGAAGAGCTTGCCCTCTTCGGTATTTGGATCGACTTTGGTGCGCATATGGCACTCAATTGCCCCCTCCAAGAGGTCGGCAATCTGCTTGTCGAATCCTTTCTTCTCGGCGGCAGGGGTGAACTCGTACAGCGTGGAGAGGAGGATTGGAGCGGTGTCCTCGTCCTTGGCGTTGAAGGTCTTTCGCACTGTTGCGATGCCCTCTTCGACTTTGCCGTTGTGCGCCATCGCCTCGGCGAGCCGAAGCGTGTCGTTGATGCGCCGATCTTCGTCTTTGGCGAATTTGACGGCGCGCGTCAGTGCGACCTCTGCCTCTTTCCATCTTCCCGTGGAGCGCAATAAGCCGGCAAGCATCCAATCATCGGAAGGCGGAACTGTCTTCTGGTCGATTTGCCCCAATAGCTCTTCCGAGTACTCGCGGATCTTGTCGAGCCGCCCTTGGTCTGTCATCATCCCCTTCTGAACTTTGACGGCCAACGAGTCGGTTGCTTGTACAAGCAATTCGTGCGCGATGTTGACCTGATCGGATGGCGCCGCCGTCCTGAGGTCGTTCGGGTTCGGGTACTGACCGCACCCGAGCAGAAGTAGCCCCAAAACGAGGCTACATGTAAATCGCATATCGCTCCGAGGAGAAGTGCGCATCGCGGTAAATCTCGCCTCCGCAGAACGTCAGCATCACCTTGCCCTTGAACTCCATCTTGTGGAAAGGAGCATTCTTGCTCTTGCTGAAGGTCTTATGGCGGTCAAAAATCCACTCCAGCTCGGGGTCGATGACGGTGACTTGCGCAACGGGAGTCTCACCGGGAACCAGGGTTCCAGCGTCGAGGTTGAGGATCTGGGCGGGAATCGTGCTTAGCTTTCGAACCGTCTCCATCGGCGAAAGAATCCCGCGGTGGGTGAGCTGAGTCAAGGTGACGGCGAGAGTTGCCTCGATCGTGCTCGCACCAAACGGAGCTTCGTCGAAGGGCACTTCGACTTCGTGGGAAGCGTGTGGACTGTGGTCGCTTGCGATGCAGTCAATGGTTCCGTCTTGGAGAGCCTGTTCGAGGAGTTCGACATCAACGCTCGTCCGGAGCGGTGGCTGCATTTTGAACTTCGTATCGAAGTCTCCGATGTTTTCTTCGGTGAAGGTGAAGTGCATCGGGCAGATCTCGCAGGTCACGGGAGCGCCAAGCGACTTCATCAGCCGAATAATCTCCACTGCGCCCCAAGTGCTGACGCGCATGATGTGAACCGGGCAACCAGTGTGCAACGAAAGGAGGCAGTTGCGCATCGTCGCGATCTCTTCGGCGGTGCGGGGGATGCCTTTGAGGCCGAGCATGGCCGAGATCGCACCTTCGTTCATCGCGCCACCGGCGCTGAGGGAGGTGTCGTCGCAGTGGGCCATGATTGTCAGCCCGAGCTGAACACAAAACTCCATTGCCGAGGTCATCAGCTGGGAGTCTTGAATCGGGAATCCCTCGTCACTGGCGGCGACGATTCCGGCTCGTTTCATCGCGCCGAGATTCGCGAGTTCGCGACCATCGAGCCCCTTGGTGAGGGCGCCGACGGGAGCAACAAAGACACCACCGGCCTCGGGAGACGCAGCTTTGTCGAGAATGAAGTCGATGATTGCCGGGTTATCGAGCGGTGGCTCGGTATTCGGCATACAGCAGATGGTGGTGTATCCACCAGCGGCGGCAGCTTGGGTGCCGGTTTGGATCGTTTCTTTGTGCTCTTGTCCCGGCTCGCGCAGGTGAACGTGCATGTCCACGAGGCCAGGGGTGATCCACAAGCCGGTGCAATCGTAAACTTCGTCAACGTTGCCGGTCTCGGTGATCTCGCCGACTTCGATGATCTGGTCGTCCTCGATGAGGATCGAGCCGATCATGTCGAGGTTTTGGGATGGGTCAATGATGCGGCCATTCCGCAGAAGGGTTTTCATGCCTCACCTCCGAAGCACCAGACAAAGCTAGCCATTCTCACAAAGACTCCATTTTCGATTTGCGCGGTAATCATCGAGCGATCTCCGTCGGCGGTTGGGTCATCAATTTCGATGCCTCGGTTGATTGGACCCGGGTGCATCACGATGCACTGCGGGTGGGCAACTTGGAGCCGTTCCTCATTGATCTGATACATGTGCGCGTACTCGCCGAGCGAGCCGATCATCCCTTGCTCCATGCGCTCGCGCTGAAGTCGGAGGCAGATTACAACGTCGACGTCCTCGAGACCCTCGTCCAGCTCATCGTAGAAGGCACCGGGAAGGCTCGAATGGTGTTCGGGGAGAAGGGTTCGGGGTCCTACAAATCGGACGTCGGCACCAAGCTTTTCCAAGAGCCAGCCGTTGGACCGGGCGACGCGCGAGTGCTTCACATCGCCGACGATCGCCACTTTGAGACCTTCAATCTTCTCCTTGCGCTCAAGGATCGTCATCGCATCAGTGAGTGCTTGGGTCGGGTGCTCGTGCTGACCGTCTCCGGCGTTGAGAACTGGGCCGCCAAAGTGCTTTGCCGCGAGAACCGGGGCTCCGCTGGCTTTATGCCGCATGACAAGACCATCGAGGCGTTCGTGGCGGAGGGTGAGGATGGTGTCCTTCAGGGTTTCGCCCTTGCTCATGCTGCTCGCGCTGGTGGCGAAGTTGCTACTGCGCATGCCGAGGTAGTAGGCGGCTTGCTCAAAGCTGACCCGGGTTCGGGTTGAGTTTTCGAAGAAAAGGAGTCCGATGACCTTCCGGCTCAGGTTCGGGACGGGCTCATTTGCGCGAACGCGCCGCTTGAGGTCTGCGCCAAGCCGTAGCAGTTCTTCAATGCTGGCCGCATCCAGTTCCCGGGTTCCGAGGAGGTGCCGCATGGTTACACTGCCTCCAGGGTTGCGGGCTGAAGGACCACGGCGTCTTCGCCGTCGTACTCGTTGACCTTCACGATCAGGTGGTCGGCTCGCTCGGTGGCGATGGTTCGTCCGCAAAAATTGGGCTCAATCGGAAGTTCTCGGTGACCCCGATCAACGAGAACAGCGAGCTTCACCCGCGCTGGTCGTCCGTGCCGCATCAGGGCATCGAGCCCAGCCCGGATCGTCCGTCCGGTGAAGATCACTTCATCGACGAGGACGACGTTTTTGCCAGTGACCTCAAAAGGGATCTCGGACTCGTCGATTGCCTGGTTTGGCTTGTCGTCGCGGTACGCCCGGGTATCGAGTTTGCCGCATGGAACGGTGACCCCCTCGATCTGAGTCATCAGGAACGCGAGCCGCTTGGCGATTGGGTAGCCGCGCTTCATGACGCCAACGACAACCAGCCCTTCGGCCCCCTGATTGTCTTCGAGGATTTCATGCGCCATCCGACCAAGCGTCCGTCGGATGTCGCCCGAATCGAGTAGCACAGCGCCCATGATCCTTTCGATTATGGCAGAGGGAGCGAACCCTGCATCCGATTCTCGAGAATGGGCAAAGAATTGTGAGAATCCACCTGAGATTTTTGCCGGGACAATCCAAGGATTCTTACTGGGTAGCAAGGTCGCGACTTGAGATAACTATGCCGAACGAAGAATTTAACTTACTTAAAGCCTGGAGTGGTGGACTATGGCGCTAGCACGAACTGTCGTCGGCGTCGACATTGGTCACGCCAACATCAAGGTTGTTCAAGCCGAGAAAACTGCGGCTGGATTTCGCATTGTCAAGGTCGGTTCGGCACCTTGCCCGCCGGATGCAATGCGAGACGGCAACGTTTCCAAGCCCGACGAGATTGGGCAGGTCATCAAGGCAGCGATGAAGGAAGGGCATATTCATGCCAGCCACGCCGTGATTGCAGCGGCCGGTGGAGCGGTGTTCATCCGAACGGTCCCGTTCCCCAAGATGACCCCCCAGATGTTGCGCGACTCGGTCAAGTTTGAGGCAGGGCGCTACATCCCGGGTTCGGTCGAAGAGTCTTATGTCGAGGCCGAAATTGTTGGACCTCTCAACGACACACAAATGAACGTTCTTTTGGCATCGGCACCGAGAGATATGGTGCTGGGGCGAATCGCGGCTTGCCGTGAGGCGGGACTTTCGGTTGATGTTGTCGACCTTGAGGCATTTTCGGCTTACCGGTCCATTTTGGAATCTGACCCGAGTCGACAAGTTGAACAAAAGACGTACCTGTTCCTCAACATCGGTGCCGCATCAAGCAGCGTCAGCATCATCAGCAAAGGCGTGTACCTGATGCACCGAACAATGCCGAGCGGAGGAAACTCACTTACCGAGGCTCTCAAGCAGGCCTTTAAGCTCGAAACCGTCGATGCCGAAGCCGGAAAGACCGTGCTCGATATGCATGAACTCCTGACCGGTATCACCGTCGAAAATCCGCCGCTGAGAGTCATGGCGAGCCAAATCGACGACTTGATCCGCGAAGTTCGGCGATCGATGAACTACTTGCAAACCCAGAACCAGCAAGCCGAGGGGCAAGCATCCGAAATCGATGAACTCATCATCACCGGAGGCGGCGCAAAGCTGAAGGGGCTTGATGCTTACATCTCGGCGAAGCTCGGCGTTCCTGCACGAAGCGTCGGAGTGCTCGACAACTCAACGATTACTCAATCCGGGGTCATTCCCGACCAAGGGTTGGACTACGCAGTCGCCGCGGGGCTTGCAATGAGGGGCCAACTCAAAGCCGCATAAGGAGCACGAACAGAAATGCCACTGATTAACTTAATTGAATCTGATCTGATCGTTGCCCGTAAGGCCGCGCAACGTAAGCGGGTGAGCCAGATGGCTCTCGCCGGATCGTGCGCCGTGATCGGCGTCGGCTATGCGGCTCTTCTCGGTCAAAGTGCGACTTTGGGAGCCGAGGAAGCCGACATCCAGTCAAAGATCAAGAAGCTGAAGCCGATGATTCGAGCAATCGAAGAGGATCGGCGAATCATTGCCGATCTTGAACCTCGACTTGAGGCACTTACCGACGCCCGGGATCTTACGAACCGTTGGGGAAGGATCATGCAGCACCTTACGGTGAACACTCCGCAAGATTGCTATCTGACGGCGGTTCGAGCCGATGCGGGTAACCCCAACGAAGCGATCTCGGTGACCTTCACCGGTGTTGGCAAGACCCAGTCGGACGCTTCCCAGTTCCTCCTGCGATGTCAGAACGCCAAAGACATGCAGGGTGTGAACCTTGTTCAGAGCCGTGAGCGAACTGTGCTCCGCGGATCGATGATCGAGTTTGAAATCAAGGGCTCGATTGTCGGTACCGAGCCACCAAAGGCACCGGCTGAAGGAGCCACGAAGCCATGAAGAAAGTCAGTTTGAACCTTGAACCGAAAACATTCTTCCTCCTTTCGGGATTAGTGTTCGTGCTTGGACTTGGGTTCTTGTACCTCACTTACTCGAATAACGTGACCCAAGCTCAGGCTCTGGAAGCGCAAAGGAAGGATATCAAGGATATCAAGAGCGTGCAGGCAGATCTAGATGCCGGCAAAACGAAGATTAATGATCTCCGTTCCAAGCTCAGCCACCTCGAGAACGGAGTCCCGCCAGTTGCCTACGTTGCGACGCTTCTGCATGAACTCGAAGAGTGCGGCAAGAAGAACAACATCGAAATCTTGGGTGTTCAGCCCGAGGTGATCGAGCGCAAGAAGGATAACGGCGAAGAGAAGAAGAAGAGCGCCTACGAAGAGCAAAAGATTCGCATCAACGGCCGAGGAGGCTATGGTGACGCACTTCGCTTTGTGAGTGCGCTCCAGCAGTTCCCCAAGATTGTTGCCGTTCGGACCGTGACCATCAACCCGAAAGACACGGGCAAGGTGGTCAAAGGCAGTCCGAAGCTCGAAATCGAAATCAGCTTGCTGGCATTTGCCTTTAAGGACGACATGAAGACCAGCGCGAAGACCGCGTCATTGACGTCGTCTTCGGATGAGACCAAAGAGGAGGGTGCGAAGAGTGAATCCTGAGAAGAAAAAGATGCTCGTCATGGGCGTTTTGGTCCTGATGATCGTCTTCGTCGGCGCGTTCCAGATGATGGGCTCGTCGCCGGAGCCGGCTCCGGCCAAGACCGAGAAGAAGGGCGCCGAGAAGACCGAGACTAGTACGGATAAACCGGAAGTGGAGAAGGTGGTCAACCCTGACCAGGCGATTCCGCTCGGAAAACGCGACCCATTTGCGCCAAGCGACTTCGCGGTTGTCATGAACACCGATCCGTTGCTGGCGAAGCAAAACGCTGCGAAAGGTGCTCCGGTCACCCCATTGCCGGGAACAGCTGATGGCGGAGGCGAAAAGCCCATCGAGTGGACTCCAACCAAGCCGTTCACCCCAGGCGGAAAGGTCGGTGGTGGCGATGTGCCCCCATTCGAGCCCGAAGCTCCGAAGTTTAAGTATTCCGTCGCCGGAATTGTGCGAGGCGCCGTGAAAGTGGCCGTCTTCCGCGATGCCAGCGGAGGCGAGCGACTCGTTGAAGTCGGCTCCGCAATCGACGGCGCGTCAACCCTTGTTGCCATCAACGGCAACACAGTGAAAATCAAGTTTTACGATCGGACATTGGTCCTGAACGTAGGAGGAAACCCTAGTGCAAAATAAATGGATCCGAACAGCCCTCCTCGGGCTTGGTGTGATCGCCGCAGTGGCGAGTCATGCCGCCGGGCGCATTACGGGCGTTTCTGTTGTGAAGGTCGGTAAGGGTGTCGAGGTTCTGATCCATGGATCGAATCTAGGCAAACCCAAGGCCGGCTTCCAAGAGACTGCCACGAACTATGCGCTCGAATTCGACGCCCAGTTGGCCATCAAGCCGACGAAGTTGAACATTTGGCAAAACGGTTTGGAGAGCATCCAGCCCGTCTTTGCTGAAGGCAAAACGAAACTGAAGTTCAAGTTCACTGAGCCGATCAACGCGATCATCTCGAATGATCCGAATGGCCTCAAAGTGAGCTTTGAGCAGGTTGACCTGATGGCAATCTTGCTTTCGGAGCCGGAGTTGAAGCAGCCAACCGAGGCGGCTCAGACCTTAAAGGTCGCTCCGACGTCAACGTCAACGGCAAAGGTTATGCCCAAGGTTGCTCCGACGATTAAGGCACCGGTGGACTTCCTGCTGGCGACGAAACAGCCTGCGGTTCTCAAGACAACGAAGGCGGCGCAGCCGTTTGCAACGTTGCCTGCCATCGTGACGGCACCGAAGAAGGTTGCTTACACTCCTGCTCCGGCAGCGAGTGAGCCTGTGATCGAGCCGATCAAGCCGATGGTGCCGAGTTCAGGCACGAAGGCGAGCACCGAGTCGCGCGTTTCGCTCGATTTTGTCGACACTCAGATCGTTAACATCATCAAGTCGTTGGCGCTACAAACGCGAACGAACATCGTGACTTCGCCGGATGTAACCGGAAAGCTCAGCGTCAAGCTGGAAAAGGTTACGGTCGGTGAGGCTTTGAACTTGGTGACTTCGCTTGCGGGTCTCAAGTACGCCCAAGTCGGCAAGACCTATGTGGTCACCACCGAAGCGAAGTTTGCCGAGACAGTTCGGCTGGCTCAGGGCGCAAAGAACGATGCGATCATGTCGCGAGTCGTTCCGGTGTACAGCGGGCAAACAGTTCAGGTCAAAATGGCGGTTCTCAAATCGGTTTCCTCCGAGACCCCATTCGGTCGATACGAAATCATGCTCCCATCGGAGAAGACGGTCGTATCGGGCGGACCGGCACCCAGCGATAAGGATTCAAAAGGTGCGTCGACTTCGACGGCAAGCAATGATGATCCTTACGTGATGCTGATCGGCTCGCCCGGACGACTTGACGAAGTTGAGAATCTGATTCGCAACATCGACAAGCAGCTTTGTGTCGCGCTTGGCATCAAGCCGCCAAAGACTCAAGAGTTCATCACGAAGTCGTACATCGTCCATGGCGGACGAGCGGCCGACCTTATCGAGGCGCTTGCCGGAAAGGGCAAGACGAACGTCGGTAATGTCGAGTGCTTCGCGACGCCTTCAAACAGTATCGCAAAGCAAACCATCGTCCTTCGAGGCAACTCGGATGAGGTCGAGGGTGTGCTGAGTGCGTTCGAGGCTCTTGATAGCGATCAAGCGGCTACGATGACGGAATTTCAGGTGTTTGACCTAAAGTACACCGATCCACGGTCGGTTCGTGAGGCACTCATCGCCAACATCCCTGGCCTTTCGGTGGTTATCGCGCCAAACGCGGTGTTGAACCCCAAGGTCTACCAAGAAGATCGACTCCGAAACCAATCGGAGCAACGCGGAACCGATACCCCTGCCCCTCAGGGCGGCGGAACCCTCGCTGCAAGCGGCAACCAGAACGGTATGCAAGCGATGCAGGGTGGTCAGCAAGGCGGTCAAGGCGGCCAGCAGACTCAGTTGCAGGGCGACAAGACCGATGCTAACACGGGCCTCGTGCTTCCGTTCGATGCCTTCGAAGCGGTCGGAATGCCGATGCGGCTCATCATGAAGGGCTCGAAGGACCAAGTTGATCGCGCAGTCCAATTGATCGGTCAAATGGACACGCCTCCGAAGCAAGTCTCCCTTGAACTTCGCGTCATGGAAGTCAGCCGTGAGGAGCTTCTTCGACTCGGGATCAACTGGAATCTGTTCACCAGCGGCGCGGTCAAGACCATTCGCTTGAACAATCCTGGCGCAACGACCGGAGATCGAACCGTGGGCGTCAGCGTCCAAGGCCGAGATGTCTCGGGAGACGTCGCCGCGATGCTTGATTCGATCTCGAACGGTAGCCGGCTCATCAGCCGCCCGAACATGATCTGCAACGACGGCCGATCAAACGAAGTCTTCGTCGGTGATGTGATCCGATACATCGAATCGATCATCAGCGGACAGAACGGACCGACGATCACTCAGGGTACGGTCAGCACTGGAGTTCGTCTCGCGGCATTCCCGCGACTGGGCGGCGACGGCACGATCAACCTTGATCTTCGAACCAAGGTCGTGTACCTCAAGGGTTGGGAAGTCGTTCAGCAGATCGGAGGTCGATTGCCTCAGACGAGCGAACGAACGGCTCAGAACTCGATCACACTACGCGACGGAGAAACATTTGCCATCGGCGGTCTGATCCAACAAGAGGACCGAAAGCAGATGACGGGCCTTCCGTTCCTGAAGGACCTCCCGATCTTCGGGCAGTTCTTCCGAAGCACCACTCGTGACCGAGTCAAGACCGAGATCGTGATCTTTGTTACGGCAAAGATGGTCAAGGTCGGCGAAGATAAATCGCTCTCGATGGAGAAAGACATCAGCGTGGACAAGAACGGCGAGTACAAGCCCGTAGCCAAAAAGAAAGGAGGTAGCAACTAGTGAAGCGCATTCTTGCAATCTCGCTCCTTGGCGCAATGCTGATGGCTTGCGGCGGTAGCGGCGACACCGGATTGCTTCCGAGCACCTACCGAGGCTCTTGGAGAGGTACTTGGAGCAGTTCGGACGCAAACGATCGGGGCAATATTGCCTTCACCGTCGCCAACGACGGTAGCGTCTCGGGAACGATCACCGACAGGCTCGGTGCATCGGGAACCCTGGGCGGCTTCATCAACAAGTCGGGCAGCTTGACAGCAGTCGGCAGCTTTACGGCTGGCGCAAACATGGTGATCGGTGGAACCGTCACCACCAGCGGCTCAAGGCTCGTTGGAAGTTATTCATACACGCGACTGGGCGTCACTTATGGCGCTGGGTTCGACGTATCACCCGCCTCATCGGGCGGAGGAGGAGGCTAAGAACATGAAAGGACTCAAACTTAGTGCGGCGATCATCGCCCTTGCATTCGTCGGATGCGGCGGCCAAGGAGGGGTGGGAACCGGATTTCCTGATCCTCCAACGCCAGTCGTCAATTTCGCTACAGGACCAGGAGTTGCCGGAGGAACGACGCTTCGTCGGTTCCAACCAGGCGACACATGGGAGTATTCAGTCTCGGGAACCATGCTGCGAGAGGAGTTTGACCAATCGGCAAACTCGGTGAGCCGCAATCAGGGCCCGGTGACGGGAACGTTTACGCGAACGATCACCTCGGTGACTCTCGCGGGTGCCCCGGTGCTCAAAGTCACTGATGCGCTTACCTACCAGCTCAATGGCGGCCTGCCTGTGGTTGAGGTTATCGAAACCTACATGACCCAGAACGCGGTGACCGGAAACGTGGCGATTGTGGGGCGACGAATCAACAAGTCCGACGCAACCAGTGCTGCTCAGGCTTGGTGGCCCGGTACCTTCGGTGCGGGCGCCAGCGTTGGTGGAGCGGCGATCAATGTCAACACTGCTTCGTATCCTGCGACGCGTTTTGACGTATCGACCGCTTTCGCGGTGACGAACGCAAGCACGGTAACCGCCGATGTCACCCCCGCATTTGATACTTGGCGTGCGTTGTATACGGATACGATGCACAACAACTGGGACGTGATGGCTTGGTTTAAGGCTTTTAATGTCGCGAACGGGTTCGTTTTCAAGTCCGTGGAGGACATCAGCTCGGTTGACGAGTGGTCGCCAGTGCTTGGTGCTCCGGTGAAGCGAACTTACAACTCAACTCGCCGTGACTCGGTAGTGCATGGTGACGTTAAGTACACCCCTGAGGTGACGGATGCGAATGGCAACGTGACGACGGCAGAATCGATCACTTACGTGTATCACACGATAAACCGAACTCTCGGCCTGGACATGCTTCTGAAGCGAAGAAGTCTTCAGTAGAGCTTCGCTTTACTTCGGGGAGATCGGGCGTCCATTTCGGGCGCCCGATTTGCGTTTGCGCTCTTCATTTTTGCTTCACCCAGAGGCACAATCGGCAAAAAGCAGATCGACGCATCCTGCTCTTCGGGGACCTCTTTGGGAAGGTGCGACTTCACAAACGGCTTTTCGAAGATGCGCGAAAAGAGGAACGAGACGGCGACAATCGCGGGGAGTCCGACCAGCATGAGGTAGGCGGCCTCAAGCTCAGGAGAGTTCACAAACGACGGTTTATAAACATAAAGCACCTGCAGCAGCGGGTGGTGAATTAAGTAAAGGCTGTAGCTGGCGACACCGATCCGCACCAGCCACCTCGCACTTAGCCAGCGCTCGGCCCATGTGCCTGGGCTGACGGTTGCGGCGTACAGGAAGGCAGCCGTTCCGAATCCGCAGAAGAGGTCGCTGACGATCAGGGTCGTGGCATCGAGCTGCTGGCCCAAAATCGCGCTTTGGTAGACCATGTAGCAGGTTCCGGTGAGGCCGATTACGCAAAGCGCATACGCCAGCGGAGGCCGAAGCCCACGGCGAGGATCGGGGCGATGGGCGTAATGGGCCGCCATCATTCCCGCGACGAAGAGGATCGCGAACCAGGAGTACATCTTTGCCGCTCCGGGCACAAGCGCGGCAATGGCAATCGCAGGAATCGCGATGAGGGTCATCAGCGTCATCGGCGAACGCTTTTGCATCACCAAAATCAGCCACGGGAAAAGCAGGTAAAGCTGGGCCTCAATGGCGATGCTCCAGAGGACGCCGTTGATGCGGTACATCCAATCGAGCGAGAAGTTGTGCACTAAAAGTAGGTGAGCGACGAGGCTATCGGGGGTGACGGGTTGCCCGGAGGACGCCTTGACGTAGATGTTGAACGGCGAGGTCTCCCGATTTGGCCAAGTAATCCAATAGCAGATGCCAATAGAGAGCGCGAGGGCGGCATAGTATGCGGGAAGGATGCGCCACGCGCGTCGCTTGAAGAACTTCCCTAGCCCATAGACACGACCATCACCTCGGTTGAAGAGACCATATTGGAGGCAAAATCCGCTCAGCACGATAAAGGCGGCAACGGCCAGGTGGCCGTTACGGAAGAAGGCCATGATCGCTGAAAGCACTGTGCCTTCTTGCGCTTTGAATTTGGCGGAGCCAATCGGCGCGATCATCGAGCAGAAGTGGCTGATGACGACGTAAAGTGCCGCTAACGCCCGAAGACCCTCGATGTACTCGAGTTTTGCACTTGTCTCCGAAAATCGTTTACTCTTTTTCAACGGCCGATGTAACTCCACGTTTGTGCAATCGTCGTACCATTAAGGCATGATTGGACGAATCCTTGCGGCGGGGCTGACGAGCTTTTTAGTGATCACGATGGGTTTTGCTCAGTTTGGGAATACGGGCAATTCGCGTTACCGAACGATAGCGTCCGGGGCGAACTCGTCCGAGACTCGACAAACAATTGCTCATGCCCTTGATCAAACGACGTTTGAGAACTATCTTCAGATTTGCCGCGTGCCAAATCGACCGACGGTCGATTTCACCAAGGACCGAGTTGCGATCATCTTTTTGGGTCAGCGATCCACCGGCGGATACTCGGCGTCGATTCGATCCGTGACCGTCGCGAATGATATCGCCACGATCAATGTTCTCGAAACCACTCCCGCTCCGGGGTCGATGCAAACTCAAGCGCTCACCTCGCCGTGGGTCATGGTTGCTTTGGATCGATCGGTGCTCGATTTCAAGCTCAATATCACCCAAATGGCGGCGCAGCCTCTCCCGACGGGCGGGGGTGGCGGCGGATGGTTCCCTTGCCGATTTGCGTGCCGATATGATGGGTATTGGGATGCGTTCAGAAACCCGTTCGGGCAGATTTTCTACACCGAAACGCAATACTTTGGGTGGACCCAATCAAGCGGTTTTGTGAGCCCGAACTTCTCGTTTAACTTCTCGCAATACGCCTTCGGAATGGTCTCGATTGGCCGAGCGAGCATCGGCTATGCGACCTCGCTCGAGCGAGTCGTGGCCACCCAAAACGGAATGGCCCGGGCACTTGTCCGCCGTAGATCTACAACCGAGACCAGCCAAGGAGCCCGTTGGTTTGGCGTGGAACTCCCACGAACGGTCCGGTCGATCACCACCGAGTACTTCGATGATGCGTCGCTCGTGCTTGCCTACCGAGGCGAGGCGATGTTCACTCCGTCCTTGATTGGTCAGGCGGTCAATCCGCGCTCGCTTCGACTTGAATCGTCCCAGCTAAAGGGTTTTGACCCCAACCGCGAGACGCTGCTGCAAGTCACCGTCGCTCTCGAACGGCGCAAGGGCTGGAAGTTCGAGGGCTTACAAAATCGAAATGGTCAGGCGATTGCGCTCTTCTCGCGCACCGCAACCGACCCAAGCGCGAAGGCCGAGACGTACCTGATCCGAGCTCCGCGCGGAACGCAAAGCGCAATCGTCGAAGAGCTTCCTTCAGCGGCGCGCTAGGCCCTGCTTCTGGAGGAATTCGAGAAGCTTTTCTCGCCCACTCAGGCCGGAATCTTGCGTCCGGTCCGTGCACTTTTGCGACCAAGCGGCGTCCATCGGCATTCCCTGACCCGCGAAGAACTCGGCGGCGCGCTGGTTGTATTCGGCGGCATCAAGGTCGGGAGAGTAGGTTTCTTGGAACCAAACTTGGTCCGATCCCAGGCGCGGTTTGATCTCGGCGGCGGCAGTTTCAGCGGGTTGACCAATGCAAAGTCCGAAGACAGGAGCGGTGTGCTCGGGCAGGTTGAGGATTTCTTTCACCCGATCGGGCTGATTTCGGAGGGCGCCGATGTAACAAATCCCGAATCCGAGTGCCTCGGCGGCGCACACCATGCGCTCCGCAGCAAGAGCGGCGTCGATCACCGCCACCGTGTACATTTCCAACGTATCGATCCCACTCGGCACCTGATGGGCGTACTGCGTCAATCGGTGCAGATCGGCCACGAACGCAAAGAACCACGGAGCGGTGAGGATTTGCTTTTGTGAGCCGCATGCCTCGGCGATTGCCTTCCGATTTTCGGGATCGCGGACCGAAATGACGGACCAAGTCTGCAAGTTGCTGCTTGTCGCCGCAGATTGAGCCGCCGCGACCAAGCCTTGAACGATTCCGAAGGGGATGTCGTCTTCGGTGAAGCGGCGCACTGAGCGATGGGCTAGTAAGCCGCCGAGTTCATCGATTTCGATGGGGGCTTCGGTGCCGAAGCGTTTGAACCACGACTCCGAAAAGGACTCTTCAAACACGCTTACTTCTTCCCTGCTTCGTGCTCGCGCAGGCGTTCCATTTGGATCTGGCGCTCATTTTCGAGAGCTTTCTTGTTCAGAGTGTTCCCTGCCCAGCGGCCTCCGTAAAAGGTGATGGCGAGCGATGCGAACATGAACAGGATGAGACCAACGATGACCCCAACAACGAACTTTGGACCGTTCACAGGTGCCGGTTGATCAAATTGCCCAGGGGTGTGTTCGCTCATTTCTTCTGATCGCCCTCGTCGAGACTGCTCTCAAAGAGTTTACGCAGTCTCTCGCGTTCGTTACGCTCTTGCTCGCGCAGAAACACGTCGTTGAGGTAGGCGTCTTCGCGTTCGCGCTTCTTCTTATCGAACTTCGCCCCGGCGGCTTGGTAGGCGTTGTAGCCGTATCGAACTGGGAGCTTGTTGAGGGCATAAAGGAACGCCAGCAGCGATGGAATTAGGGTGAGGAAGCCCATCAGCAGATTGCCCGAGCCGTATGAAACCAATGCCGCGGCAACCGCGAGCATAGCGATGATCTTGGCAGCGACGGGGATGATGCCGAAAACCATGATCGTGGCGTTCGGCCTTCGGGTCGCCCACATGACGGTCAGTGCGGTTTCGGGGATGACAACCGAATAGAGTTTCTTGCCAAGTACGAAGAACGGAATCCACGAGATGACGGTGAGGATGATCCAGATCAACAAGAACCGCGAGGACGAGTGGTCGCGCTCAACATCGCCTCCGACATAAATGATCCAAAGCGGAAGGAAGACGAGTCCGAGCGGGCCGAGTGAGTTGACAAATTGGTAAGTGAGGACGGACCAGAACTTTGGAAAAAGCGACCCCGAAAAACCGAACAGCGACGCCATCGTGTCCGGGGACCCGAGCGTGAGCACCGCTCCGATCACGATGAGGATGGCGAGCGAGACCGCGACCGGTGCAGATTGCCGCCGGAGCCACTGTACGGGATCGAAATTCGCCATTAATAGTGATTATGGCAACTCGCGTGCGGGACCTCTCTGGTTCAGATAAATCGCTAAAACTCAAATCTCTCGAAACATCACTGAAATAATTCTCGTTAGATAACGCGGAAGGGAGTAACTAGCCTGGTGCATCCAGGTGTCTGAATTCGTCAGTACGGGCAACGCCCCGGGTTCAGACCGAAGCGGTGAGACTTTTGGGAGCGGGGCGATTGCCTCGCTCAAAGCCATTAAGATAGGTGATCCAACGAAGTTGAAGTTTTCATTACCCTGGTTACTGCTCCTTGCCCAAGGTGGGCAGGGTCCATCCCCTTTGACTCTGGAAGAAGTGCTTAAAGGCGTCGATCGGGCGTTTCCGAAGCTCGTCGCGACCCGGCTGGAGGCCGAGATCGCGCGATCAAAGAGCCAAGAGAAGCGCGGTGCGTTCGATCCCGTCTTCGAGATTGGCACGGATTTCCTTCGCTTCAATTCTTCTTCCTCGCCAGGGAAGGCTTCCCAGACCACAATGTCCCAGACGACCGTCGAAGTGCTCGATCGATCGGGTGCAAAGTTTGCCATCGGGGCCAGGCTCAACCGAGGGTCGGTCAAGTCGCCTGCCTCTTCGACCGGATCGCTGGGCGAATACTTCGTTTCGGCAAAGATTCCCCTTCTGCGGGACCGCATGACCAACGTGAAGTCGATTGCGGAGCAGCAAGCCCTTCTGGGTGAGCCGCTTGCTGACCAAATCATTCGCGAGGCGCAGTTCAACCTCTTTGAGAAAGCCGGGCTTGCCTACTGGGAGTGGGTGGGGGCGGGCGAAAAGCTCAAGATCAGCCAGGATGTTCTCCGGCTCGCCCTAGACCGAGCGGAGTTCATTCGCGAGCGCATCCGCAAGGGGGCAAACGCTCCGATTGACCAGCAAGAAGCTGACGCCGAGGTCTTCCGGCGACAAGGCGCACTGGAGAAAGCGGAGCGCGACCTTCAGAAGGCCGAGTTTAAGCTTCAGTCGTACCAATGGCAAGAAGATGGAAGTCCTTCTATGACTGCGCCGAGCCGGTTGCAGCTCCCCGCATTGCCGGATGCTTCGAGCCTCGCCGACAACGAGATTGAATCGGCCCGAAGCAGTGCCCTTGTCGACCGCCCCGAATTGCTGGGGATAAAGATCTCTCGCGACATTCTCACTTATGATCTCATGCTCGCACGAAATGACCGCCGCCCTGCTCTCGACCTCATCATCGGCCCCGGAATCGACCTCGGAGACGACGCCATTGGAGGCACGATGAAGGCGGGGATTTTCTACACGATTCCGCTACGCCAGAACACCGCGGACGGAAGGATTTCGCAGGTGAAGGCCAAGGTGCAGAAGCTGGATTTGGAACGGACTCAATTCGAGAACACGATTCGGCTTGAGGTCAGCGACGCGGTTTCGGCGGTTCGACAATCGGAGCGAAGGGTCGCCGCCGCGAAAGCTGAGCTAACTGCCTCTCTGAACCTCGAAGAAGGCGAACGGATCCGCTTCAATGAGGGAATCGGAACGCTGTTCTTGATCAACCAGCGCGAGCGAAACCGCGCCGAGGCTGCGATGCGGCTGGTTGACGTGAAGGTCGAACTCTTGCAGGCCAGAATCGCATTGCAAGCGACCGCCGCTCAATTGACGCCGGCAAGTGCAAACGGAGGCGCGAAGTAATGGCTGGACACGGACATCCGACGCCCGCTCAGCGCGCGCTTCAGTTGCTGGGCAAGGAGAAGAGCGAACTTTGGGTTTTGCTCGTTTACACCATCGCGCTCGTTATCTTCGGCTTGCTCATTCCGCTGGCGACGCAGGCGCTAGTCAACACCGTCGCTGCGGGACTATTCCTGCAGCCGCTCGTGATCCTGGCGGTCATGGTCTTCGGTGCGCTCTTCCTCAGTGGCGTCATGCAGATCCTTCAGCTAAACATCGTCGAGGCGATGCAACAGCGGGTCTTCGCCCAAAATGCGCTCAAGATCGCTGAGGTTTTGGGTCGGGCTTGCCCCCGCAGCCTGCGTGCTGAATACGTTCCCGAACTCGTCAACCGCTTTTTTGATGTCCTGACCGTTCAAAAGGCATTGGCGAAACTGTTGGTGGATGGCTTCACTGCTGTCGTCCAGACGGTTCTGGGACTGGTCGTCCTGGGCTTTTATTCGTCGAGTCTTTTGCTTCTCGATATTGCCTTGATCGTCGGCCTTTTCATCGTTGTTGTCGGTTTTGGAACAGGCGGGTTAAAGAGTTCGATCAATGAGTCAGTTGAAAAGTATCACGTCGCCGACTGGTTAGAAGACATCGCTCGGTGCAATATCTCGCTCAAGGTTCATGGAGATCGTGAATACCTTGAGGAGCGCGCTGATGCGGCCGTTGTGAAATACTTACGCGAACGGCGTGCTCACTACCGGGTCACGATCCGACAGGCTGGATCGTTCTACGTTTTCCAGGCTTTCGCTCAAGCAGTCGCGCTCGCGGGCGGCGGTTGGCAGGTCATTGGTGGGAACTTGAGCCTTGGCCAACTCGTCGCGGCCCAAATCATCATCGGAACCGTTTTGGCGGCGATGGAAAAGCTGGTCCGGCAGTCGGACAAGTTCTTCGATCTGCTCACCGGTCTCGACAAGATCGGGCACGTCGCGGATATTGAGATCGAACGCATGGGCGGCCGTGACCTTCCATTCGAACCCGGAATGAAGGGGCTTGAGGTCGTTTGCCGCAATGTCAAGTTCAGCTACCTCCCTGGTTTCTCGATTTTGAACGGCATCGATATGACCCTCAAGCCAGGAGCGCGGGTTTCGCTGGTGGGGGCGTCCGGAGCCGGAAAGAGCACGCTCGGCGCGCTCCTTTGCGGTCTCGATGAGCCATCGCACGGCACCATCGAGTTCGACGGAGCCGAGGTTCGGACGTTGAATCTCGACAGCGTGCGCAAGCACGTTTCGATGATCGGCTACGAAAACGAACTCTTCGACGGAACGATTGAAGAGAATATCTTGGTCGGCCGAACGAACATCACCCCTCAAGATGTTCGCTGGGCGCTCGATATGTCTCAGCTCACCGATGAGCTCGCCGAAATGCCCGAAGGGCTTCGGACTAAGGTGATTTCGATGGGTAAAAACCTGTCGCGTGGTCAGATTCAGCGCCTTCTGATCGCGAGAGCCATTGTTGGTCACCCAAGGTTGCTCATTCTTGATGAGGCATTTACAGGCATTGATGAGCGGCAGACGCTCAAGATTCTTGACGCGATTTTCGACCCCAAAAACCCGTGGACGATCATCGACATTTCGCACGATTCCGACGTGATTCTGCGATCCGACGAGATCCACGTCCTTGAAAATGGATTGATCCTCGAAAGTGGAGAAGCGAGAAAAATGGCATTCAATGAATTCGGCGCGTTTTGCCAGCTGTTCCCGATGCTGACCCGACAAATCCGCGCGGGAGGTGGCGTATGAGGCTCCACTCGCTGAAACTGGTTCACGCCAAAACGGGCGGTCGCCGGATCGCCATCGTGATCCTGTTCATGCTCGTTCTGTCGATCCTCGTGCTGTGGCTGACGCCCTGGCAACAAACGATCATCGGGAGCGGCGAAGTCGCCGTCTTCAACCCCGAAAACCGCCCCCAGACCATTGAGGCGCAAATCTCGGGACGGATCTCAAAGTGGAATGTCCGAGAGGGTCAGCTCATTCACAAGGGTGAGGTTATCGCCGAGATCGAGGATATTGACTCGAAGTTCTTGGCTCCGGACATCATTCAGCGGACCGACAATCAGGTCAATCAGCTTCAAACGAGCCAAGGTGCCGAAATGGAGCGGGCCATCAGGCTGACGAGTCAGATTTCTCAAATCGAAGCATCGAAGCAGCAACAACTCAAGAATGCCGCGGAGCGGGTGGTGCAAGCAGGGAATCGCCTCAAGGCGGCTCGCGCGGTGTTGAACCAGGCGAACAAAAACCTGCTCGCGTTCCAGAAGGTTGCGAAGGCATCCGCCGAGCAGCGCAAGCTTCAAGCCGAAGACATCGTCCGGCAGAACAAGCAGAGTTTGATCGCGGCCAAGCAGCAACTCGAGATTGAGAAAATCAACTTCGAGCGTATCAAGTACCTTTCCGAAAAGGGACTCGAATCGAAGCGAAACTACGAGCTTGCCCAGACGGTTTATGTTGCGGCTCAAACCCGCGTCCAAGCTCTCGAGGACGTGATCAAAGCCGCCGAGCGAACGGTAAAGTTGGGCGCTCTCGGTGAGGATCAAGCGCAAATCGACATCGCGAGGCAGAAGGACGCCGTCACCCAGGCCAATGAGGGTGTGTTAGCCGCCGAGCGAGACGTATCGATTGCCAAGAACGACGTCGCGCGGATCGAGAACGACACGAGCGCGACTATCGCCAGCCTCGAGGCCTCGCTCCAGAGCGCGCAAAGTACGATTGCGAAAGCTGGTTCCGACATCGAAAAGATCAAAGTTGAGCAGGCGAATATCAAGGGTCGCCGAGCCCAGACCAAGATTCTTGCGCCGCTCGACGGCCGAGTGGTTCGCATTGCTCGATTTGGCGCCGGGTCAACGGTCAAGGCCGGAGATGTTTTGGCGACGATTTCGCCCGAACAAACCGACCGCGTGGTCGAGCTCATGGTCACCGATAACGACGTGCGCTTTATCGGAATTGGGCGTCCGGTTCGGCTTCAATTCGCCGGATATCCCGCGGTTCAGTTTGCGGGTCAACCAGGCGCGGCGCTGGGAACTTACGGCGGCGTTGTCCAGTTCATCGACCCGATGGATGATGGCTCCTCTCGCTTTAGGGTGATCGTCAAAGAGTCTCAACTCACCCTCCCCACGGGCAAGAAGGATGACCCATGGCCGGATTCAAAGGACCTCCGCCCGGGAGCGGAGGCAGTCGGATGGATCATGCTCGATCGCGTTCCGCTTGGCTACGAGCTCTGGCGACAGTTCAATAACTTCCCGCCGCGCATCCCGAAGGGCGATCCGCTCCTTGGCAAGGAAGGCAAGAAGCAAGGAACCGATCAGAAAGCCGAGAAGGTGGACAAGGAAGATCGCGCCGATTATCTGAGCCCCACCATCAAAGTGAAGTCCAAGCGATAAACTAATCGCATGGCACGCCGCGCAGTTGTACTTCTTTCGGGAGGATTGGATTCTGCAACTGCGCTGGCGGTGGCGCGAGCCGAAGGGTTTGAAACGTACGCGATGTCGTTCGATTACGGTCAGCGGCACCGCGTCGAGCTCACACTCGCCGCCGAGCAAGCCCGCGTCCAGAGAGCCTCGAGGCACATCGTGGTCAATATCGACCTGAGGCAATTTGGGGGTTCGGCCCTTACCGCCGATGTTGAAGTGCCCAAGGGTCGCACCGAAGACGAAATGGAGGCCGAGATTCCGATCACCTACGTCCCGGCGCGGAATACGGTTTTCCTCTCTTACGCCCTGGCTTGGGCCGAAGTGCTGGGCGCGAGCGACATCTTTATCGGCGTGAACGCCGTGGATTACTCGGGGTATCCCGACTGCCGTCCCGAGTTCATTTCGGCCTACGAGCTGATGGCGAATCTCGCGACTAAAGCGGGAGTCGAGGGCCGAGGATTGGCGATTCACACGCCGCTGATCGACCTTAAGAAGTCCGAGATCATCGCGCTGGGAATGGCGAAGGGTGTGGACTATGGGCACACCTCCAGCTGCTACGATCCTTCTCCCGAGGGGCAGCCTTGCCGCCAATGCGACTCGTGCCAGATTCGCGAAAAGGGCTTCGCGTCGCTTGGCCTCGTCGACCCGCTGGTGAAGCGTTTTGCGAGTTAGAGTCGCGGAGATTTTTCACTCGGTTCAGGGCGAGGGCCTCTTCGCTGGAGTGCCGTCGACCTTCATCCGCCTTTCGGGGTGCAACCTTCGATGCGTCTGGTGCGACACGCCCTACGCCAGTTGGAACCCGGAGGGTGAGCTGATGTCGGTGGAAGAGATTTTAGATCGCCTGACCAGCATTGGCCATGTGGTGATTACGGGCGGCGAGCCGATGCTTTTCGATGCCATCGAGCCTCTGGCGGCGGGTTGTCGGGATCGAGGTAAGCACGTCACCATCGAGACGGCGGGCACGATTTACCGCGATCTCGCTTGCGATTTGATGTCGATTAGCCCGAAGCTTCGTAACTCAATTCCTTCAAACGACCCCTTCTGGGCAGAGCGGCACGAGAAGACGCGCCTTCAGCCCGAAGTTCTGAGGAAACTGGTGACCGGCTTCGAATACCAGCTCAAATTCGTGGTCATCGGGCCGGGTGACATCGACGAAATCGAATCGATTCTCAGCTTGATGGGCGATGCGGAGCCGTCGAGAGTGATGCTCATGCCCGAGGGTCGGGATTCTGAGCAGCTATGGCAGAGGGCGCGCGAGCTGGTTCCGATCGCCATGGAACGGAATTGGCGCATCGCGCCTAGGCTCCAGATCGACCTGTTCGGGGACACGAAAGGAACCTAAACGGGTACGCTATGGGGGCTGAAATGAAGATTTACACCTCGGAGAGCGTGAGCATTGGCCACCCCGACAAAGTAGCCGACCAGATTTCGGATGCCCTATTAGACGAGTTCCTGAAACAGGACCCGAAGAGCCGCGTCGCGGTCGAAACGATGATGGCCCACGGCGTAGCCATAGTCTCTGGTGAAGTTTCCACTGAGGCTTATGTGAATGTCCAAGAGGTAGTCAGGGAGACCATCAAAGAAATTGGATATACATCGACTGCGGTCGGATTTGACGGGGACAACTGTGGTGTTCTCGTTGCCATCCAAGGCCAGTCCGGCGACATTGCTCAGGGCGTTGACACCGGCGGTGCTGGCGACCAGGGAATGATGTTCGGTTACGCGACTAAGGAAACCGACGAGCTGATGCCCTTGCCCATCACCATTGCCCATGCAATCATGCGCAAGGCCGTCGAAGTTCGACGAAACAATCCGAAGCTAGGTCTCCGACCTGACGCAAAGAGCCAAGTCTCTGTCATCTACGAAAACGACAAGCCTGTCTCTATAGACACGATCGTGGTTTCGCACCAACACGATGACGTTGACGTTCATGGAATCGAAATCCCTCAAGAGGAGATCCAGCGACGTGTGCAGGAATTCATAATCCAGCCTGTCCTCCAAGAGTACAAGCGATTCATCACTAAGGACATCACCTATCATATCAACCCAACCGGTCGATTCGTTAAGGGCGGTCCTGCTGGCGATACCGGACTGACGGGTCGAAAGATCATCGTCGACACCTATGGCGGAATGGCGCCCCACGGCGGCGGAGCATTCAGCGGAAAGGACCCGACAAAGGTGGATCGCTCGGCGGCATACGTGGCACGCTACCTCGCTAAGAACATCGTCGCTGCGGGTCTGGCTGAGCGCGCAGTCGTTCAGTTGGCATACGCAATCGGCGTTGCTCAGCCGGTCGCAGTGAATGTGGATACGTTTGGAACGGAGTCAATAGACCCCGAAGAGATCGTGAACCGCATCCGAAAGAACTTCGATCTTTCTCCCGCGGGAATCATCAAGGAACTCGATCTGCTCAATGTGAGCTATCACCCAACGGCGATGAACGGCCACTTCGGCAACAACGCCTTCCCTTGGGAGAGCACGAAGGTAGCTTCTAGCCTGAGCTAGAAGCTAAATACACAAAGATCACTTGATCTTTGTGTATTTATTGGCAGCCTTTGATGTTTTAAGGGTCAGGGTGCTGCCCTTGAGCTCGGCCTTATATCCGGTCACTGCTGATTTGTCATCTTGGAAGAGAAGGGTGTCCTTATCCATCTTCCAATTCATTTTTGTGTCGACTTTTTTCTCGCCGCCTGGAGACATAATCGTTCCCACCATAGAGGCGTCGCCGCTGGCTTCAAGGGTGAGGGTCAGGCGAGAGTCTTCTGATTTGTAGGCGCCAACATATTCTTTCTTGATCTCGCCAACAAATTCTTTCTTTGGGGGTGGGGCGTCCTCGGTCGAATCTTCAGCGGGCTGACATCCCAGGAGTAGTGTTGCAAGAAGCGGGGCGATGTAGAGAGTCTTCATAAAGTGAAATGCCCACTCCCGTGAGATTCAAGGGAGTGGGCGAGTGAGTTTACTTGCCGCGCTTGTTTTGCTCGGCCATTGCCTTTGCGTATGCATCCATTTCTTTCGCATGCGCAGCAGCCTGAGGTGGCATTTTTGCCAAATCCGCTTCCGTGGGAGGCGGCGTAGGCGGATTCGTCTTGACTTCAGCTTCTTGGCTGCAGCCAAGAATGGATGCAGCCAGAGCAAATACCGCTAGGTACTTCGTCATAGAGGGGAATCCTGACCAGCGCATGGGTTGCCTGGTGCGAACATCCAGGTCCACGAATCGCCGTATGGGAAGTGGCTGAAGCCCGGGTACACCGTGGTGCACCAGTTCAGCGCGTACTTCTTGATCGACTTTGCGTGTCCGTCAGCATAAGCTGCGTTAGCAGATTCCGTGTATCGGTATCGTGGCATCGACCATTGGTTGTAGTTGTCGCCGTCGCCTTCGTTCTTGGCGCCGGAGTTTCGACCGCCAGTGACCTGTGGGGGCCAAACTTCGCCGCCGTGGAACCACCAGTCACCCTCAAGCGTTCGAGCGCCTTCAGGTCCGCCGCCCCACTGAGTGGTGAGACCAATCGTGGTCATAATCAGCTGGCTGGCAGGCCGTGCAAAGGCAGTCACGGTTCGTGACGGTTTCGGTGCAACGGTACCGCCCGGGTATCCGGTTTCAATGAATCCGGAGAAGTCGCCAGGTGCCAACGCCTCAGGGAAGATCGCGTTGTGGGCTGCATAGCCATTCTTCGAGTTTGCCGGTTCTGCCGGTCCGCGCCAGATACCGCCAACAGCTCGTGCCTCACCTTGGGTCCAAGGATCAGATCGGTCAGCACCGCTCTTGATGTAGGGCGAGATCAATTCTCGCCAGGTGAACCAGAATTGGCTGGATTGGTTAGGATCCTTAGCGTATCCACCTCGGACGAAGTAGTCGTCTGCATCGGCCGCGTACATGATGTGACCGAGTGCGATCTGCTTTTGGTTCGAAAGGTCGGATGCCTTCTTAGCGGCCATTTTGGCTTGGGCAAAAACAGGGAAGAGGATCGCGGCGAGAATCGCGATGATCGCGATAACCACGAGAAGTTCAATTAGCGTAAACGCTCGTTTCATGATTTCAACACCTTCTTTGGTGAATTACCGTAGCGGGATCGACCCCGGTACAGTAACTTCAACGAGCATTGTACAAAAAAATGTGCCAGAAATCGCCGAAATTTATCAGTAAATCAAAAAATTCAGCCACCGTTCAGAGATGTACGGTTATATTTACTCCCGCGAATAAGCAAGCTTTACTCGTCCCCCAGAATCCAGAATGAGCTTCCCACCTTCGAGTTTCCACTTGTATCGAATCGGATCAGAGTTTTTTAGACCGTAATAGTAGAGGTCTTCGCCAGATACTCCCCACTTCCCAGCCATCTCAGTGTCCATCGTCCGACCTTGCGTGTTCGCCGCACCAATTGTAACTTTGGTCTTCAAGGTGAGAGCCCCGTCCTTATCAAGCTTCATCTGCTGCTTTGAAACATCAGCCCTCCAGCTCCCTACCAACTCTTTTGCGTTGGTAAGGTTGCTGGGAACCTGTATCGTTGCAGGAGCGGCACCAGTCTCTTCATCCGCATTGCTTGCGCAACCAAAAAGAACAGCGCATCCGAGCGCAACGATACAGGATTGCCTCACTTGTCTCGCTTCCCGATGTTTTCCATTCCCTTAGCTTTCTCCCTCTCTTCCCTGGCGCGAGCCTGGGCGGCTGGGGGAGCGTTCTTGATCGACTCTTCAAACTGAGCGTCGGTCAAAGTCTGTGCAGCTGCGGGTGGTGGCGCGCTGTCGCCGGAGGAACATCCTCCGGCAACAATCACGAGCAACGGCAACGCGATAGCAAGCAACTTGCGAGACATCATCGAAGTCCGTTGAAGGCTTGGCACGAGTTGCCTGGATCGAACATCCAAGTATCTCCGCTGTAGAGTCCTTCGATGTACATCTGGGTGCACCAGTTGAAGGCTGCGGCCTTTCGGAACTTAGCATGTCCATCTGCGTAACCAGCGTTCGCACCTTCCGAGTAGCGGAAGCGAGGCATCGCCCACACCGGCCAGTTCGCACCGTCTTGGTTATAGCAGTTGAATCCTGCGGTTCCACCAGTCACGACAGGAGGCCATCCGTTGGACGAACACGTCTTGGTTGCCGGGTTGTAGACTCGGTTCTCACCACTCCACCACCACCAGGACGAATCCATGTTTGCTCCGGGTGCACCTTGACCATCAGCCCATGCCGGGTTGATGCCAGTCGTCGTGACAAGGAGCTTTTCAGTCAGGTTGTTGATTTGGGTTTGGCTAACCGAGGATGACCCGGCGCTTGCACAAACTCGGGCGTTCCAGTCCGTGATGTTGCACGTTGGGAAGACTCGATCGTGAACTGCGTAACCGAGCGCGTTGCGAACTCCAGGAGTCGAGAACATGCCTCCGTTCACATCATAGTTGTCAAGCCGACCGGACTTCACATAAGGATGTATCGCGTGAGTCCACTTGTAATCTTGTTGCCAACCGCCCGAAGCGTTTGTGACTATGTAGAGGCCTCGCGCAAAGTTATCGTCAGCATCAGCAGAGTAGATCATGTGACCCAAGGTCAACTGCTTCTGGTTGGAAAGGTCGCTGGTCTTCTTTGCAGCCTCTTTAGCTTGTGCAAAAACAGGGAAGAGGATCGCGGCGAGAATCGCGATGATCGCGATAACCACGAGAAGTTCGATGAGCGTAAACGCGCGTTTCATAATTTCAACACCATCTTTGGTGACAGCCGGGCAACCCAACAACGGATCTCCTGGCAATTCGGATATATCATAAAGACAGTTTCATGCCGATCTGATATTCCGGAAAATCAATTTCCACAATATTTTGTGATGTACAGTGATATCATGGAGATATTGGAAAATTACTACGATTTTATTCACCGATTCGGTATGGTGTTCGATCGTCCCCTTTCAACTTGTCATCGGTAAACTCAGCGCATGAAGATTGTTTCAATGACCGCCTTGTTAGCACTAAGTGGTCTCACGGCGGCCCAGCAGGTCCCACTCGAGCGATCAACTTATTACGGCCTCGGCTTAGGTAACCAGCAGCGCGGATCGCTCTTTTTCGGTCAGCGAGCGGGAAAGGTTGCCTATCAGCTCGGAATTGTTAACTCGTTCGAACTTGATCCTTTCGCCCTCGTTGATGGGTTCCCGCCCAACGATACGGTAGCGCTGGGTGAGTACCGCGCTCGGCCCGCGTTCGGCGGGGATTTGCTATTTCTGCTCGGCGAAGAGCAGCGCGCTTTCTATGTCGGGTTAGGTCTGTACGTGCAGGATTACACGCTGATCGGGCGGTCCATCTCGACCGGAAGCCTGTACGACCTTGGAACCAGGACAACCTTCCAGGGTGCTTACAGCTTTGGATTTATGGGCAGCACCGAGAGCGGAGCCTCGCTCTGCTTCGGGTGGCATTCCCAACTCGGGCTGAACTTGAGCATCGGCGTGCGAACGCGATAACCAGTAGATTTACCGAAGATTCTCTAGGTTTCAATAGCGGAAACTTAAACCAGTTCCTCCGATTTCATGAGGGGAACGTGAGACCAGACTGGAGTGCGAAGCGAACCATCTTCCGTGTTCGCACTCATCTTTTTTAGCTCGTCCGGATTGCCTCTACAATCTGCTCGCATCCAAACCGTACCGGGTCCACCGCCGGCACTCCCGCCAGGGCCGTGATATCAGCCAACTCGCGATGAGCGGCGTCTTCTTCAAGCTCGGAAGTGTTTGCGCAGATGCCACGCACTTGCGCCGCCGGAAACGTTCCGCCCGCAGAGGCGATGGTCTCGTAGAGGCTCATCAACGTCGGAATGGGGGGAATTTCGATCTCAGGGAGACGCCGCAGGTGCGTTTGACCGACCTTCATACAAAGGATCAAATCCGTCGGCATTGTGCCGCGCATCAGTGGCATCGTCGAGGTCGATCCAGGATGAACAATCGAGCCTTGACCCTCCACGATCACCCAATCTCGGTCGGAATTCTTAAGCACTTCACCCTCGACCGCGCCGCTCGCGTAGTCAACTCGAATCGCATCAAGCGGAATTCCCGCTCCGGTGACGGTGATCCCGATTTGCCCGGTGGCGACGAATCCGGCATTGATTCCGGCGGCTTTCGCCGCCTTCCAGAGCTCGAGGCCAGCGGTCATTTTCCCGACCGCCATATCGGTTCCCACCATCAAAATGCGTCGGTTAGCGAGGTTCCTCGCCGCTCCCGATCCGGTATTCAGCCCCGCTGGTTCTTGGCGGATGTCCCAGACGACTTGCCCCGGAGCAAGGTTTGAATACTGCGGAGCAAGAGCCTCGTGTAGGCCGTTTATGACGCTCATGCCTTGGCCAACTGCTTCCGAAATGTCGGCTCGCCATGCGTCCGGCAGGCGACCTCCGGGCGGCGCGGTTCCGAGGGCGAGGACGGTCGCTCCTAGAGCATGCGCTTCCTGTACGGTGCCAACAACCGGGCAATCGCGGGGCGTCGCAACGACATCCGAAACCGATTTGCCCGCATGAACCGAATCAATCACACACGCGACCGGGTTGGGCGAGTAACGGAGGATCCCGTAGCCCATCTTGCCGATGTCGAGCCCGAGGGCGTCTTGCATATAGATTGCGATGGGCGCAGAGGGGTTAATCATTGAGAGATGCTCCGTGGCCGGGAAGGTCGAGCGGCACGATCACGCCATCGACGATTGGCGCTCCGCTTGCCGGATCTGGGTTCAAGTTAAGATGTGAATCAAGATCGATGTGATCGAACAGGGCTCCCATTGCGGCTCCCGCGGCAATCGCCACTGAGCTCTCGCTCATGCACCCGATCATTGTTTTGAGCCCATGCTTGCGGGCTTCTTCCACGATCCGAAGTGCCTCGGTGATGCCGCCGCACTTCATGAGCTTGAGGTTCACGCCATCCACGCGGTCGGCCCATTGAGCGACGTCCGAAGCCCATCGGCACGATTCGTCAATATAGATCGGGAGTTTTCGGGTCGAGAAAACCTCCTTCAGATTCGCCTCATCGCCCTCGGCGAGGGGCTGCTCGACATAATCGACCCCCTGATCACGCAGCCACTCGATCATCCAAACCGCCTCTTCGGCGGTCCAGCCGCCATTGGCATCAGCGCGCAAAATCGACCCGAACGGAGCCGACGCCTCCTTCGCCGCAAGGAAATGCTCTTTGTCGTGATCCCGCCCTTCTGGAGATCCCAATTTGATCTTGAGATTCTTCGCTCCGGTCCGTTGCAGGATGTCGGGAACACGTTCTTTGGTCACCTCGGGAGGATTGATGCCGATTGTGACGCTCGTGGGAACTGACTTCTTTTCGAGCCCGAGCAGTTCGTAGAGCGGCTTTCCTGCTCGCTTCGCGCGCAGGTCCCAGAGAGCAATGTCGAGAGCTGCCATCGCCGGCGGATCGATCTCCGCATCGCGCATTGCCTGCCAAGTCTCTTCGGGCTCTAACGAGAAGCCATTGGCGCAAAACTGCTCGAGCTGTTGGTGAGCGCGGTCGGCGGTCCAGGCTTTGCCGGTGGCCGGGGCGTGTTCGCCCAATCCTACCAAGCCGTCATGTTCGACGGTTACAAAGAGGTTGTCCGACGAAGACATAGTGCCCCGGCTTATCGCGAGCGGGTACAGCTTGGGAAGCGTCAGGGTTTTGAAGCTAACTTTCATTCGGTGGGTCTCCAGATATCGCCAACTCGGCTGATTTGCCGTTCGGTTTCGAGCTCCTTCTTGGGTCCAAAGGGGTGACCGCCGAAGCCGTGGCGCATCATCGCGATCCCCTTTGCCCAGTCTCGCTTGTCGTCACGACTTGTGAAAAGTTGCATCACGGATTGTGCGATCACGGGGATCGGAACTTCCATTCGCATTGCGTCGCTCACCAGCCAGTTCACTTCGCCGGTGTCTTCGATGTAGCCCGGAACTTCAGCGAGGCCGCCTTTATCCACATACTGTTCGTGCATCAGGTCAATCAGCCACGACCGAACCACGGAGCCATTTCGCCAGCAAGATAAGACGTCGGCGACCGGAAGCGCTTCATCGTACTTTTCCAGCAGATCGAGCCCTTCGCCAATGGCCTGGAGCATCCCAAACTCGATGCCATTGTGGACGAGTTTCACGAAGTGCCCCGACCCCGGGCTTCCGCACCGAACATAGCCCCCTTCGCACGCGAGGTCGAGCAGAATTGGCTCGACGACATCGAGCGCGCTGCCGTCTCCGCCGACCATGAAACAGGCTCCGTTTCGGGCTCCACCGACGCCTCCGCTGGTGCCGAGATCGACAAATCGGAGCCCGCTTTCGGTCAGGCGGTGATGCCGCCGAATCGAGTCGCCCCAGTAAGAGTTTCCGCCGTCGATAATAATGTCGCCTGGGTCAAGCTCCTCGGAAAGCTTGGCGAGCATTTCATCGATGGCGGGGCCCGCGTGGATGTAAACGAAAACTACGCGTGGGGAGGCAAGTTCTCGGAGTGCGCTCAGTTCAGAGGAGTATTCGATTCCCCGCTCGACCAAGTCCTCCGTTGGGGGTGCCAAATCGATCCCGACGACCCGGTAGCCCTTCCCCATCGCCTGCCAAGCGAGTCCACCTCCGATCCGTCCCAGTCCAACGACTCCGAACTCTTTCACCCCTCTATTTTGCCCGTTTGCAACCTTTCTCCGGGGCAAAACGTTGTAGACAGGTACCCTTAATCGCTCGGAGACGTATGGTTCAGCTACTAGAATGGTTCAGGCATTTAGACAAGCACCTTGTCGAGCTGATCGCTCAATACGGTAACACCGTCTACTTCATCCTCGCCGGAATCATCTTTGCCGAGACCGCAGTCGTCATCTTCCCGTTCTTACCCGGCGACTCGTTGCTTTTCGCGGTTGGGCTCATTGCTGCTGATGAGAAAAAGGGACTTAGCATTCCCATCTTGTTCCTCCTCCTCACAGTAGCGGCCATCACCGGAAACATTGTCAATTACTGGATCGGGCGGTTCTTCGGCGAGAGGGCGTTTCGGAACCCAAACGCTAAGTTTTTCTCCCAGAAGAATCTTGCCAAAACTCACGAGTTTTTCGAGAACTATGGCGGCAAGGCGATTGTGATCACGCGATTCGTCCCTGTGGTTCGCGCGTTCGCGCCTTTCGTGGCAGGAATGGGCGCGATGACCTTTGGTCGGTTCATGGTTTTCAACGTAATCGGTGGCGTTCTCTGGGTTGCCGTTTGCATGTTCGCGGGTGTCTTCTTGGGTGACCAGCCGTTCGTTAAGGATCACTTCGAAGTCGCCGTGCTCGTGCTCGTCTTGATCTCGGTGCTACCCATCGCGTTCGAGTGGTGGATGCACAAGAAGCGTGCGAAAGCGAGCGCTCAATCGGCAAGCACTTCGGAATAAACCTCAAGTAGTTGCTTTACATGGGCGAGGATGGTCGGCGGATTCGCCCAGAAGTTTCGGAATCCGTTTTCACTGTACTTTCGAACGAGATCGGGGAAGGCGAACTCTTGAAGCCGTCGCTTGAGAGCCTCGACATCATTGGACTTGAAACTCGCGCCGTGTTTGTACTTCTTGATCGTGTCCATTGCAGCGGTGCAATCAGATACGATCACGGGTAGCCCGACTGAGGCCGCCTCATCTACCACCATCCCTTGAGTTTCGTACCAAATGGACGGGAAGATGAGTGCCCGAGACTGGGTCATCGCTTGCTTCACGAACTCCGGGGATCGCCATCCCAAAAGCTCCGCATCGGGATTCGCCTCTCGGATTTCATTTGGCAGCCTGCCAGTACCGATGAATGAGATTGGCAATTCAAGTTCGTATGCAGCCTTTGCGGCAAGGATCGGAGCCTTTTCGGGAGAAAACCTTCCGACGAACAAAAACCGAGAATTCGATTCGGCCGTCGAGCGCTCGCCTTTTTCAGCCGTGATCGGGTTCGGAACATGGTGCCGCTTCGTTTCCGGACTGAGATAGGGAGTGAGGATGTGTTCGCTGAACTCGGAGACGAGTACAACGTGCTTGAGTCGATCTGGCAGGCCGCCCCGGCTCGTTTGGATTGCGTGGCGCCCAACGAACCAAGTCTTTTTGATGTACGAGCCACTGGTACAAGATTTCCGCCAGCACCCCGCGCTCAGGCCCTTTTCTGGGCATACGCACCCATTACGTTCGTCGAAGAAGCCGGCAAGCGGACATGCCATCCCAAAGTCATGAGCGGTGACAATGACTTTGAAACCCCGATCGTTCGCCGCCTT
>CAZMJL010000005.1:54943-318688 GCA_964566635.1 uncultured Fimbriimonas sp.
CCGCGCTCTCAAGAGCAACCTTTCCCGCTCCGCCATTTACAAAGGCGTAATCAGTAACAACAATGATCTTCATGCGCCTCCTCCGATGCCGATCCAACCTGCCGCATCGGCGAAATCGTCAAAGGTTCTCATTCCGTCCGGGAAGTTCGAGAGGATTTGTTCGCCGTAACGCTTCGTTCGGAGGCGCGGATCGAGCAGAGCGATGATGCCCCGGTCTTCAACGCTTCGGATCAAGCGCCCCGCACCCTGTCGCATCATCATTTTTGCGTTTGGCAGCGTGTGAACCTGGAAGGGATCCAGTCCCTGTTGGTGCAGGTACGCCATGCGCGCCACCACTTGCGGCTCGCTCGGAACTTCGAATGGGATCCGCACCACCGCCACGCACGAGCACGTCTCACCAGGGGCATCAAATCCGGTCCAAAAGGAGCGCAGCGCAAACAGCGATGAGAAGATGTTTTTCTTGAATTGCTCGCCCACGATTGCTGTTCCCGTTCTCCCCTGAATAAGTATCGGGAGATCGGGGCTCACTTTCATATAGGCGTACACCCCTTCCATCTCTTTTCGGCTGTGAAAAAGGGCGAGCGTGCGGCCATCGCAGATGGTGATGATCTCGCTAAGCTCGCGCGCGACCGCCATGTAATACATCTGCTCAACCTCTCCGCCCCGGCTTTGAGTGGGGTCCGGAATTCGACCGGCTTTTGGCAGATACAGGGCCGACTGGGTGGAGTAATCAAATGGGCTCGGAAGAACCTCGTTAAAGATCGCCTTGGCTCCCGTCGCCCGCTCAAAGTGCTCAAACTCGTTATCTATGAGGAGCGTTGCCGAAAGACACACATACGGAACCCGATCCCAGATTAGGCTCTTGAGGGGTTCTTGAAGGTCAATCAAGTCGTGTCGAAGGATCGCCTCGCTGTTTCGGGTACTGCCGATGTAGCTGACACTCGCGCCTTCCGGTCGGCTGAGCGAGTGCGCTCCCGTCGCAAAATCTCGAATGAATGAGATGTAGTTCCTTGTACTTTCTGGGAGCTGCTTGGCCTCAGGAACTCTCGATTCTTGTCGAAATCTCTCAAGGTCGAGGATCACGGACGTCGCGTACTTGTCGCAAGCAAGTCGCACCCGGTCGGCAATCGCCTCGACTTTTTCCAGGTGCTTCTTTGCGTTCACCCGTTGCACCGCCGGATGCTCCTCAACCTCGCCGGGCGAGACCGCGACGATTCCGCCGTCAGTCAGCTCCATCCCCATCGCCACCAGCTCCTTTTGAGCTTGGGTGACCTGCTCTCGAAACTCCTCCGCCTTGGTCGCCCACTCGTGGTCCTCTTGATAGGCGTGCGCCACCGGAGCCACTAACTGTTCTAGGCGAGTCGCAATTCCTTGCAGCGAATTCAGTTTCGGCGCGGTGATCTCAAACTCTAAACCGTTGATCGCGGCGGACGGAAAGTCGTGCGCTTCATCCAATACTAGAAAGTCGTATTTGCCGAGAATGCCCTCCTTCTCAAGCTCAGGATCAGCCGAAAGCGCGTCCGTAATGACGACGCTATGGTTGGTGATGACCACTTTGCCTTTCTCAAGCTGCTTTCGCGCCTTGTAGTAGTAGCAATCGTCGTATGCGGGACACGCCTTTGCAGGGCACACCGGCGGCACCTGGACCTTAGGCCAAAGGCGGTTGAGTTCGCGATCCGGCTTCCGGATCAGACGGCGGAACTCGTTCTCGGTGCCTTGTTCCGCGCTTAAGGTGAAGGCATCAACCTCGTTCGGAAGGGCATCGTCGAGGGCAACGAGGCAGGTGTACCGTTGTCGCCCGATCAAGAATGCCGTTTGACAGTGGTCATCAAAGAGGCTTAGTGCGAGTGGCAGATCCTTAGTCCAATACTGGTCGGCGAGCACGTTGGTGTAGGTCGCGATGACTGTTCTCTTGCCACTCGCGATCGCGTTGGCAATCGCCGGAATCAGTGTGGCGAGCGACTTTCCGAGACCGGTCGGAGCTTCAAAAAGGCCAGTCTGACCGTTTTCGATGAGATCACTCAGCAAAAGTGAGAGCTGAACTTGATCGGGGCGGGTGGAGAAGCCGGATCGTTTTGCAAGGCGTTCGAAGGCGAGATGCACTAATTCCGCCGCCGACATGACAATCAGGATACTCACACCTCAGAACCGGGTAAACCTGCAAGTAGGCGCAATCATGGCGAGATTTGAAGTATCGAACGACTACCTGCAACGGTTCCTGGTGGATCTTCTGAACACTCCTTCCCCCACTGGCGATACGGAGTACGGCATTGGCTTTGTAGAAAGCGAGCTCATGAGCCTCGGAATCCCCACCTCGCGAACTCGAAAAGGTGCTTTGCTTGCCCACCTCGAGGGCTTGCGCTTGACCGCTCCTCGCGCCCTCACCGCACACGTCGATACGCTCGGTTTTATGGTCAAGGAGATCAAGCCGAACGGACGCCTTAAGCTCAAAGCTTTGAATGGCATCAACTGGCCGACCACCGAAAGCGAGGGCGTCACTGTTTCGACCCAGAGCGGGCGACAAATTCGCGGCTCCATCGTTCTCGAGAACGGAGCGGCTCACGTCAACAAAGAAGCGGGAACCAAAAAGCGCGACGCGGAGACGCTTGAGGTCCGCCTTGATGAGCGCACCAACAAAGCCGAAGAGACTCGCTATTTGGGTATCGAAGTCGGTGATTACGTGTATCTCGACCCTCGAACCGAAGTGAGCGAGGCTGGATTCATCCGGTCGCGATTCCTTGACGACAAGGCCTGCGTCGCCTGCCTTCTCGCTGCCATCGAGACTCTGCAAAAGAACGGTCTCACGCCGGTCCAAAAGACGACCGTCCTGATCTCTAACTTTGAAGAAGTTGGTCACGGCGGCATGGACGGCCTCGATGCCGATCTCGCCGAGATGCTCGTCCTCGATATGGCGTGCATCGGCGAGGGTCAAAGCGGCACCGAGTACAACGCTTCGATCTGCCTCGCCGACGCTTCGGGTCCTTACTCCAAGAACCTTTCTGACAAGCTTCGCGGCCTTGCCTCTCGGCGCGGAATCGAGCTGATCCCGGACATCTACCCCTACTACGGCTCCGACGGCTCGGCCTACTGGCGCAGCGGAGGCGGTGCCGAGGTCGCCCTCATCGGACCCGGCGTGGACACCTCGCACGGCTACGAGCGAACGCACATGGACGCCCTTCGAGATACCGCGCAACTGATCGCCGAATATCTGGTTGAAGAATGATCTCTTAACTGCCCGCTTCAGCGGCCTGTTTGCTAGCCCCAAACCCGCGCAATCTCGGGCATCTTCGGACTCAGGTGCTTCGTCAGCACCTGGCGGTAGTCATTGACGGGCTTGAGGTCGCCAACTTCGTCCACTTGATCCTTGCCAATTCCCGGCCATTCGCCGTCAATCTTCCCGCCATTCACGCCGTTAAAAACCATCATTACCGATGCCCGGCCATGATCGGTTCCCAGGCTGGCGTTCTCTTCGATGCGACGCCCGAACTCCGTCATCAGCACAACCGTGGTATCTCGACGATTGTCCCCGAGGTCCTTAAGAAAAGCGTCTACGTTGTTTGCGACCGAAGCCAGGTTGTTGGCGTGAAGGCCCGTGTCTGCGCCCTGGGCAAAGTGAGTGTCCCAGCCCGTGGTTTCCAGGCAGGCGATCTCGAGTCCTAAGTTCGACTTGATGAGCGCCGCAACCTCCTTGAGGCCCTTCCCAAGGTAGTCCTCGGCGTACACTGCGCCCCCTGAGGCCCTGTAGTTCTTGCTGTCCAGTTCCTCAATCTTTTTGAGCGCGTCGAGGGTCTGGCGTCCGGCTTGATGTACAAGCGACTCTTCTCCCAATTTGTACATGCCTTCAAGCTGCTTCAGGAACTCTGGCGTCGCATTAAGCTGAAAATCGCTGACGGATTGAACGACGAGCGGCGACGGCGCGCTGCGCAAAGAATCTGGCATGGTATCGGCCCAGGCGATCGACCGGAGCGGAGTGTCATTTGCCGACTGCGTGAGGGTGAGGTAGCGCGCAAGCCATCCGCTCGGTGCTCCCGAGTGTCCCGTGGGAGCTCCCCGCTCCATCGCCGACATCGCTTCAAAGTGCGACCGCGTCCGGTCCTGCGAGCCGACCGCATGCGTAAGGCAAAGTTCTCCCTTTTCATACCAGTTTGCGAACGGCTTTAAGGAAGGATGCAGCCCAAAATAGTCATTGAGTTTCACGACCTTGTTGGCGGCGATTCCTACCGATGGCCTCGCCCGATGATAGTTGTCATCCGCAAAAGGTACGAGCATATTGAGTCCGTCTGACCCGCCCCTGAGGAAGATTACGACCAGCGAGTGCCCCCGCTCTCCGATCTTGACTTGACTCAGTGCCGACCCCGAGAGCAGCCAGGGAATCAGGCCGGCGGCGCTTAGCTTGAGCGCCGTTCGGCGGCTCATCGCGGCTTCGAAACTTTGACAGTGCTTCATGGTTAGGCGTATTGAAACTCCGGGCTGGCGAGCTGAACCGCGAGGGCGGCTCGGTCGGGGGCTTTGACGAACGTGTTGCGAATCTTCTGGTGGGCAAGGTCGTGGGCGAACTGCCAGCGCGGCAAGAGATTCGTCGCCCAAGAGAGCTGATCGACCGGATAGCCGTCGGGCATCGGCCACTCATACAGTGGCTGGCCCATCTTCTTGAGATGCTCCTGGAGTGCGGGTCCGCCGTCGGTGGCGGCTCCGGAAGCGCGGAGAGCGGCGCACATCAGCTCAAACGGTCGCCGCATGATCGGCGCGCCCTCCATCAAGAGCGGGGATGCAAGAATTGGGCGCATTATGCTGGGAATATCGCCTTTGGTTTGTACAAATTGGGAACAAACTTGGGCTTCAAGCTCTGGATTCTGCTCACCCGTGAACTGCTTTACCAGCTTCCGGGCCAGGTACTTCCCGGTGTTTTCGTGCGCGACCAAATGATCCACGACCATCTCGCCATCTTTGACGCCGCCGCCGGCAGGAACGTCGAGTCCATAAACGTGCTTGGCGCCGTCGTCGTGCTTTGTATTATCAAATCGGAAGGAGCCTTTTGGCCGCCCAAATCGGTCTTCCATCGTCCATCCCGTGATGCACCGAGCCAGCTCCTGGATGTCTTTTTGGGTGTATTCACCATCGATGCCAAGCGTGTGGAGTTCCATCAACTCCCGGGCGTAGTTCTCGTTGGGATGCCCTTTGACGTTCTGGTTGTTATCCAAATACACGAGCATCGCGGGAGACTTCGACATCGCCTTCGCCATCTCTCCGAAGTTGCCCAGGGCATGCTTGCGGATGATGTGCTCCTCCTCATTTCCCTTGAAGAACGCTCCATCTGCCTTGCCCGCGTAGATGTTGAAATGGTTGCTCCAGAAGTCGATCATTCGCTCGCGGAGCTGATTGGGCGAGTACACCGCGCGGAGGATCGCGGCGCTCTGTAGCTGCTGAGTCACGCGCCCTCGCGGAAGCTCCATCAGCTCAACTGCATGCATCCGCACGCAGTCGAGAGATTGAACCTGCAAGGTGAGTTCCAGCGGCTCGTCAAAATCGGCTTTTAGTTGCCGCTCAATGTACTCTTTCTCGCCGAGGCTGGCCAATCGGTCTGCCTCTTCCACGGACCAACCAAAAGTCATCCGGTCGATCAATCGGGCCTCGCGGCTTGCTGGCTTTGACTTATAGTCCGGAGCGGGTTTTCGTCGCCGCACTTCGGTTGCGATCCGGCCGCAACCCGCGATGGCGATTCCGCTTGCCGCGAGCAATGCGTCTCGGCGAGAGAGTTTCATAGTTAAGCGACCTCGGCGACTGCCTGCTTGGAGATTGCCGAGCGGAAGCCCGCTCCGCCGCCGATCACCATCACGAGCGGCGCAAGAATGAACCACCCGAGGATCGGCAACATTCCTGCCATCACCAGATAAAGTGACGCCTTACTGAAGGCGTGAAATGGCGATTCGCGCTGTTCGGTCAGGGTTCGAAGCCTGTCAGCCGCGAGCTTTGCAACTCCCGCCGCACCAACCATCACGCAGCCCAGGTATGCGCCCACGATAAGCATTCCTGCGAGCTTCGCAAACGGATTTGCCGCTTGTAACACAACCATGCCCACCAGGCCGAGCAGGAAAGCCACCACGCCGCTACCGATCGTTTTGCCGAGGCTCAGCGAAACGTAGCCTCGAGATTCTTCCACTTTGGAGGGGAAGAGGAGCGCGCAGCAAAGCATGAAGCTCCAGAGGGTCAGTGCGACGCCGGCCAGCGTTGCAACGATTGAAAAAGAGTCACCGATTGTAACCATCGCTTTACATCCTTGACTAAACAAAGCGCGCGCGACTGCCGCAAGGTTGCAAAGGTTCCATAATTAGGTCCGATGCCCCAAAGGAAGCACCCCTTGGTAGTCCGATGTGCCTACGGCGCGTTCGGTCTGGTGTGCGTCGCCGTGGGGTTTGTCGGCATCGTGACACCGGTTATGCCGGGCTTCGTCTTCCTGCTGATTGCGCTTTGGGCGTTCCGAAACTCGAGCGAGCGGCTCGAGAACTGGCTCCTGAACAACGGCTTTGTCGGTCAGGCATTGCGCGATTGGGACAACGGCCGCTCGATGAAGTTGCGAACCAAGATTCTCGCACTAAGCATGATCTGGGTCGCGATCAGTTACACGTGCTATAAGATCGCAAAGTCAGAGCCCATTTTCATTAAACAGATCGCCTGGACGCTTCCCAAATGGGTGCCGCTCGGTTTGCTGGTCGCCACCGTGATATGGCTGACTGATTTCCTCCGCCGAATCCCCCTGACCCCTGAAACCCAAGCCGCGCCAAATCAGTAGTCTTTTACCAAATGGCTGAGCGTCGGCAACCTTCGAGCATTGACCGCTTCTTCTGGGCGAGGGGCGTGGGCCTGTTTGGCTACGTGCGGAATCCCATGGCGCTCGGATTCCTCATTGCATCCGTTTCAACACTTGGCTTAGGGCTTTGCATGGGAGCTATCTCGCTCGCTAGTAGCGGCAAAATGCCGTATATTGTGCCGATCGCAAACTTCGCCGTCGCTCTCGTGTTCGGCGCGATCTCCTTCTTGGCGGGTCGAAAGGGCCGAAATTTCCCCGCTACCGAAGTCAGGCTCTCCTCCCAAGCGCGAGGACTCTTGACCCGCATCGGTCAGCACATCGGCTGGCACGACACTAGCCACGACTATGATTGGGCAACCGGACCATTGGGCAATTTTCTAACGGGATTGTGCGGTCACAAAACCGCCGCGAATGTGATTTCCGCCCCTGCGGCTCAGTTGCTCGACGAAGCTTGCCATGAGTACAACCGGGTGTGGGGCCTCCTAAAGATTGCTGATTCCGCCACCGGAAGGATCAAGCAAATGACTCCTCAGGTGCGAGTCGCCGCCGACGAAGCAATCATCAGCGTGCTCAACCAGGTCGCGCTGCTCGACAAATCCCCGGAGACCGTGAACGCGATTAGTAGCCAGGTCTCCATTCAGACCAACAAGCTTCGCGAACTGGCGAACCATTTCGAAGCCATGCTGAACGAGCCGTCAAGTCTCGCTGATAGGCTTGTCTCTTCGAATGTGATGGACGGCGTGCTCGACAATCTGCGGATGGAGCGGATCGCTCACGAAGAGTTGCGCGACTTCAACTCCACAAACAACTGACCGGGGCGGCGATGATGTCGCTCGCGAGCGGGCGGACCTCATCGCCCAAATGGAGCCAAATCCCTCGGAGCCAGCGCTCACCAACGACTTCGCGGATGTACTCGAGCTTCTCGGCTGATGATGGCGAAGGCACTCTTTGGTCGGCAAAGTCGATCGCGACAATACTGCCATCGCGCCTCTCGAGTAGGAACGGAATCTCTCGATTCTTGACCGTTCGCAGGTGGAAAAGCTCGGCCCGCGTCTCGGAAGTCTTTGTGAGGCGCAGTAGCTCGGTCGCCAGGAATGTCTCGATCATCGCGGCGCGCAGGTCGCCTTCGCGAGCGATCATTTTCTCATCGGCGGCGGCAAGGTGACACCCTAGACCAGAATCGACCAAGTACGCCTTGGGCGTGCGAGCGAGCTTTACTTCGGCATCGGCCGACCACGCTGGCACGGTCTGAATCAGATAAAGCGCCTTGAGCAGATCGACATATCGCGTGATCGTCGTGTGAGGAAGGTTCGTCTCCCTTGCGAGGCCGCTGAGGTTCAGCGGAGTCCCGGCCCGGATCGCAAGAAGCCTCAACAGCTTTGGCAACTGGGTTAGGCCCTCGATATTTGCCATATCGCGAACGTCGCGATCGAGCAAAGTGCGCACATAGGATTGGAACCACTGATCTCGCCGCCGGGCTTGCCTCTGGGCGGGCTCGGGGTAGCCGCCGCGCGTAATGCGCTCTTCGAGACTGGCGGAGCTTAAAGATGATTTGAATTCGCCTTCGAATGCAGCATCAACAAAGTTTGTGGTTCCTCCCTCGATTTCGGATTGAGTGAGGGGATGCAGATCGACCACCTCCATTCGGCCCGCGAGCGAGTCGGCAACTTTGGGGAGCAAAAGCACGTTGGCGGAACCTGTGAGTAAGTACGAACCCGGCTTCCGGTCACGATCGACGGCGAGCTTCAGGGGCAGAAACAACTCAGGTGCGCGTTGAATTTCGTCGATGATGAGCGGAGCGGGGTGGGCCTTTAGGAAGTCAGCCGGATTCTCTTTCGCGTGCGCCAAGGCGACCGGGTCGTCGAGGGTGATGTACTTGCGGCCCTCGAGAAACTGGTTGGCAAGAGTGCTCTTACCGCACTGCCGAGGACCGACAATCATCACCACCGGAGTGTCGGTGAGGGCATCGGAAACTTGCAACGCGGCTGAGCGCTCTATCATGTGGATAGATTACCCATTCAGTGGGGAATTATTCCCAAATATCGTTTCGCCGAACTTAGGGTATCGTGGCAACATGAAAGCATCAATCGCCATCCTAATTGTTCTCGCGTTGGCTGGCTGCAACTCGGCCCCCGCTGAGAATGCTCCTGAGGCAAACGCGCCCACTCCTCCGACGGCTCAAGCCCCCGCGCCGAGTGCCGGTGGCGTCGCACCCATGGCGAGCGGAGCGGCGGGTGGAATGACCCCGATGGCAGGAACTGACTCGGTTCAAGGCTCCGGAGGCGGAAGCACGAGCATGGCGGCGAAGGGCTGGGCGAAGGACAAAATCAACCAAACCCAGGGCGGAAGCATGGGGCAAGCGCCAAGCGACGAGTAGGTTTCGCCTAAGAATCTTAGGCGACTGGATTCAACGGGACTGTTCTTCTGGCGAAAAATCGCTAGAATGTTGGTTATGCATTTTGCAACCAAAGCCCTCCGAGTGGGTCAAGATCCCGATCCCAAGTATCGCGCAGTCGTTCCGCCGATCTATCAATCGTCCACTTTTGCTTGGGAAGACCTCGATCACATTCCAAGAATCGACTACTCTCGCTGTCAAAACCCGAACCGCGATATGTTGGAGCAAGTTATTGCAGCTCTGGAGGGTGGTCAGTTTGCCACCCTTTTCAGTTCCGGAATGGCGGCGGTTGCGGCTTGCTTCTCGCTTCTCAAGCAAGGCGATCACCTCCTCGTCGCAAACGACATTTATGGCGGTACCTTCCGGCTCGCCGAGAAGTATTTGCCGAAATCGGGAATCAGCTATTCGTCGTTTGATGCCCAAAATCCAGCATCAATCGAAGCCCTCGTCCAGCCCAATACCAAAATGCTGATCTTCGAAGGACCCACCAACCCGACGATGCGGGTGCCAAACATCGCCGAAGTTGCCAAGGTCGCCAAAGCGAACGGGCTCACCGTCGTTTTCGATAACACGTTTGCCTCGCCAGCGTTGCAGAACCCGCTTGCACACGGCGTCGATATCGTTCTTCACTCCACGACCAAATACATCTCTGGACACAGCGACGTGGTCGGAGGCGCGACCATCACAAACGACGAGTCGCTTGCCCTCGAGATCTTTGAGTGGAACAAGGCGTACGGCTGTAACCCGTCGCCGTTTGATAACTGGCTCTCTCTTCGCGGACTAAGAACGCTTGGTTGCAGAATGGAGAAGCACTGCGCTAATGCCCAAGCAGTCGCCGAGGCTCTCGAAGCGAACCCAAGAGTCACCAAGGTTCACTACCCCGGACTTCCGAGCCATCCCGATTTCGAAACTGCCAAAACCCAAATGCGGGGATTTGGCGGCATGGTTTCCTTCGAGCTTGGGACAGTCGAGGAGACCAAGTGGGTTGCCGAGCACCTCTCAATCTTCCTTCTCGCCGAATCGTTGGGCGGGGTTGAGAGCCTCGTCGCATATCCGCCGTTGATGTCCCACGCCACGATGACCGAAGAGCAGCGAGTTGAGCGAGGAATCCCGCCCACAATGCTTCGCCTTAGCGTGGGTATTGAGGATGTAAGGGACCTGATCGAGGACCTCAATCAAGCGATTGCAAGCGCCCCAATTTCTGCGACAATAACGATCTGACCCTATAGCCCGGTTTGTTCAGTGCCGATTATTTGGGCAAATGTCTGATTTCGACCCAGATATCCCAGTCGTCGAGCAATTGGTGACTTACCCCACCATGAAGCGTTTGATTGACCAAATGCTCCATGGTGTGTTCATCTTGAATCACGCGGGTCAGGTTCAATATGCGAATGTTATCTGGGAGCGGACGATCGGGCGGCACTACTCCGATTTTGAAACCGAGGACTGGATCAACGCATTTGATCCGACGGAGCAACGCAGAATCAAAACCGCGTTCAAGCAGCTGAGGAAAACTGGGCAGCGCTTCACAATGGAGACGGTCGTGCGGAGGCACGATGATTCCCAACGCTTGGTTAAACTCGCCGTCTCTGCTTTCGCAGACGAAAACGGCGGCGACGCGTTCCTTGGCACGTTGGAGGACTACACGACCCAGTTCCAGCTGGCCCAAGCCGCCGATGAAAATGAGCGGCGACTCTCGATCATGCTCGAAGTGATGAGTGAGGGAGTGGTTCTGCAAGACGCCAAGGGGCAGATCATCGTCTCAAATCCTGCCGCCGAACAGATTCTTGGGCTTACCGCAGACCAGATGATGGGGCGAACTTCAACAGATCCACGATGGTCATCGATTCGCGAGGACGGTTCCGACTTTCCAGGCGAGCAACACCCCACCATGCGCACGCTCGCGACCGGCGAGCATTTGTCGAATCAGATGATGGGCGTCCATAAGCCCGACGGAACCCTGACTTGGATTTCGATCAACTCAGTACCACTCCATGACGGAGTGCATTCGCAGCCATACGCCGTCGTCGCCAGCTTTTCGGATGTAACTGAACTCAAGGTCGCTCGCGACGAACTCTCCAAGAAACTTGATGCTCTTCACATCGTGCAAGTGGAACTGGAAATGCGGCAGCGCGAGCTTCTTGAGACCAACAATCAGCTTCGACTTATGGCCGACACGGACGTTTTGACCGGACTGAAGAATCGCCGCTCGCTGTACGAGCGCCTGACCGCTGAAGCCGCACTCGCCGACCGAAACAACTCAACGTTTAGCGTCGCGATTCTCGACATCGACCACTTTAAAGCGATCAACGATACGCATGGTCATGCGGCGGGAGATGAGGTGCTGAAGAGGGTCGCAGAGGCCCTTCGAAGCTGCGCACGCCTTTCGGATTACGTTGCGCGATACGGCGGCGAGGAGTTCGCCATCATCATGCCGCATACCAACCGGGAGCAAGCCGAGCAGTTCATTGCCCGTGTTCTCAACGAGATCCGGCGCATCCATTGGCACGGAAAGCAGGTCACCTCGAGTGCGGGTGTCGCGGTCTATGGACCCGGAACGGTCTCGCTGGACCAGCTCATCGACGAAGCCGACAAAGCTTTGTACCGGGCCAAAGAAGCGGGCCGTAACCAGAGCATGACGGCCGCCTAAGCGGCCCAAATCTGCTTGCTGACGATCCGCAGGCCGTACTGATACGCCTCAAAGTTGTCGCTCAGCTCGCGGAAGATCGGCGCTTCGGCGTCGTGCGGCGGCTGATCGAAGCTCGAGACGATCTCGTAGCTCATCCGGGCTTGGGTTTCGGGGTCAACGATCACGTCGGTTCCAAAGCGAACGCCGCGGTAGGCGGTGGGAAACATTCCTGACCAAAAGAGCACTGCATCCCCAATGTGCCGGTGCACGACGCGCTCCTTCTCAAACGAGTCGGCATTGAGGGTCACGTCTCCCTCGCGCAACATATCCCGAAGGTCAAGCACGGGTTGCCCAAAGCGATTTCGCGGGGCGAACGTATCTTCACCAACCGAAAAGCGCGCAAGAAGGTCGAGCAAGTAGTTCCGCACCGGGTTTCTGGCGTCGAAACCGAACTCGCGGTGAAACGCCCGATCGAGCGCATCGCCAAAGAACTGCTGAATTTGCGAATGGTATCCGAACTCCATCACAAGGTCCTCTTTGTTCGTTTAGACCAACGATTATCCAAGAGCGTCGGCTGATTTTGATGGTTAAGAGATACTTTTTGACGAAATTTGTGAACAAATTTCGGGTGTTCCGACTAGAGAAACTTGCGCTTCCACTCGTCCAGCAATCGCAGTGCCTCGAGTGGGGTTAATTGATTCACGTCCAGCTTCTCGAGTGCCTCAACCACCGGAGGCTGGTCAAACTCGAACAACGTCATTTGGAGGCGCTTTGTTTGGGTTTCCACTGGCGTTGGAGGTTTGTCTTGCTCGAGTTCGCCCAGAATCTCCGAGGCTCGTCGCAAAACTGCGCCCGGAACCCCCGCCATACGCGCAACATGGATTCCGTACGAGCGGTCGGCGCCGCCAGGCAGAACTCGGTGGGTCCAAACGATGTCATCGCCAAACTCTTCGACGCTAACCCGGAAGTTTTGGACGGTAGGCGCGTTCACGGCAATCGCATTCAACTGGTGATAGTGAGTCGCAAAAAGCGTCTTCGAGCGAGTCTCTATCAGGTGCTCGACCATCGCCCAAGCAATCGCCAAGCCGTCGTAGGTCGATGTTCCCCGGCCAACTTCGTCGAGAATGACCAGCGATCTATCGGTCGCGTGATTAAGGATGTTTGCCGACTCCACCATCTCGACCATGAACGTGCTTTGCCCGGTCGCGAGCTCATCCTTGGCGCCGATGCGGGCAAATATTCGGTCGACGATGCCCAAGCGCAGGGCCTTCGCCGGGACGTAGCTACCGATCTGAGCCATCAAGCACATCAGCGCGGTCTGCCGTAGGAAGGTGGATTTGCCCGCCATATTCGGCCCAGTCAACACGATGCAACGAGGTTCTACTGCGCCAAGGGTCAGGTCATTGGGAACGAAATTCGATGTATTCGCTTCGACCACCGCATGGCGGCCGCTCGCGATCTCAAGGCAATCCTCCTCGGCGATTTCGGGGCGGACGTACCCCCGCAACGAGGCGACCTCGGCGTAGTTTGCCAGAACATCGATCTCCGCAACAGCTTTTGCGGTTCGCAGGAGTGACCCTGCGTGCTCGGCAACTCGAAGGCGAATCCGGTTAAAGAGGTCGGCTTCAAGTGCCGTGGCCTTCTCCTCCGCGCCCAACACCTGCGCCTCGTGGTCCTTGAGTTCCGCGGTGATGTAGCGCTCGGCGTTCGCCGTCGTCTGCTTGCGGATGTAGTCGGCCGGGACTTTGGCGGTGTGGAGTTTGGAGACTTCGATGTAGTAACCAAACACCGAATTGAAGCCAATTTTCAGGGTCGAAATCCCGGTCTTCTCTCGCTCGGCCGCCTCCAAGCCAGCAATGAAGTTTTTGCCATCCCGCCCCAGCTCCCTCAGCTTGTCGAGTTCGTGGTCGTAATCGGGCCGGATCACTCCGCCGTCCCTCACGGTATGGGGCGGTTCGGGCACAATCGCCCGATTGAGCAGCGACGCAAGTTCTCCGTGCGATTGCACTTGCTCGATCAGTTCTTGAATGCGCCCAAACCCAAGCTTTTCGGCGGGAGTAAGCACCTTCGGGAGGCCGAGCAACGTCGCCCGAAGCGCGGCCAAATCCCTCGGTCCGGCGAGGTTCGCGCTGCACCGCGAAACCAATCTCTCGATATCCGATAGCCCTTTGAGCGCGTCTCGAAGATCGCCCCGGTGCAGCGATGAGCCGAGGAACCGAGCGACGGCATCGTGCCGACGCTTAATCTCTTGCGGATCGAGCAGCGGTTGCTCAATCCATCGCCGCAATAGGCGCGCGCCCATCGGGGTGCAAGTCTGGTCGAGCACGCCCAGGAGCGTAAACCGGCGCGACCCATCGGCCAGGTTCTGCGTCAATTCGAGCGAACGCCGGGTCGCCGGGTCGAGGCGCATGAACCCATCAACCGAGTACGTCGCCAGCCCCTGTAAGTGACCGAGATCGAGTTTGTTGCGCTCGGCATACGCAACGATCATCGAAGCCGCCGTGATCGCTGCGGGCTTATCGGCGCACCCAAATCCACTTAGCGAGGAGACGCCAAGCGTCTCGTGGAGCTTGCGGGTTGCCTGGTCGAGCCGGGGCTGGGCGAAGTCAGTCGTGGTCGAGCCGAGCGCATTTCGCGCAACCTCCCCATAGGCGTCGGCGTCCTTGCCAAGCAGAAGCTCCGAAGGCCGAACCCGGGCCAGCTCCTGCAAAAGCCGCTCTTGAGCTTCGCCCCCGGCGATTTCGGTCACCAGAAACTCGCCGGTGGATGGGTCGAGCATCGCGAGTCCGAGCGTGCCGTCGCTGATACAAAGTGCGGCGAGGAAGTTGTTCCGCCCCGCTTCAAGCAGAGAATCCTCCAGCACGGTGCCAGGAGTCATCACGCGAGTGACGCCTCGCTTCACCAGACCTTTTGCCGCTTTGGGGTCTTCGAGCTGATCGCAAATCGCGACCTTGTGACCCTTTTGCAGCAGCTTGGCAAGGTAGCGCTCAACGGCGTGAAACGGCACGCCCGCCATCGAGATGCGTCCGTTCGAACCGTCTTCGCGCCCCGTGAGAGTGATCTCGAGCGCAGCGGCGGCGACTTCGGCGTCCTCGCCGTAGAACTCGTAAAAGTCACCGACCCGCATCGCCAGCAACACGCCAGGATTCTCGGATTTCACCGAGAAATACTGCTGGAGCATGGGCGTTTTGGCCGTCATTCGCCATAACAGTATGACTCGCGCCATAATGTGTACCGAGCGAAGATGAAACGCATTGTGATCCGGTGGGTGGTGCTTGCAGTTTCGGTTTTTGCCGCCTCCATCCTTTGCCAAGCGGTTGGACTTGGCTTCCAAGCAAACGCCTCGACCGTGAGTCAGTTTTTGACTCTGATGGTTGGGGTTGCTTTGCTCGCATTTCTCAACGTGACGTTGGGAAAGATTCTGAAGTTCATCACCTTGCCCCTGAGCTGTCTCACGCTCGGGCTGTTCTCGCTCGTGGTGAATGCAGCCATTTTGTATCTCGCGGCTCGGGCCGAAATGGGTTTCAAGATCGTTGATCCAGGTTTCAAAGGATTTTTGGCGGCGTTCGTGGCCTCGCTCCTTATCTCTTGCATCAACGGAGCGTTAGGCGTATTCTTGCCTGACGAAAAAGAGTGATCCGGCGACACCGCATCCGTCACGCTCTCGCGCCAACCATTGGGGTTTGGCGGGCTGTTTTGTATTTCTTTATCGGTCTGAGCGCATCCACGATTGGCGTTCTGCTGGCCTTCAATATCCAAATTCAGGCCGCGACGCGGGTTCTGAACGATGCCGCCGTCATCGCGATTGAGCGCGTTGCCGATCCAGATCAGACCGATCTCGCCATTCACTGGCTTGGAGCGGCGCTTCTGCTCTTGGGCGTGATGCTTGTCATCATCTCGATTCGGCTCGCCTTCATCCATGTCATCGAGACCCTCAACCCCGCCATGAAGGGCGGCCGAGTTGACGTTTACGTGCGGCGGCAGCAACTCGCCTCTGGTCCCCGCATCGTCGCCCTTGGCGGTGGAACCGGTCTCTCCACTCTGCTCAGGGGTTGGAAGCAACACTCTTCGAATATCACCGCCGTCGTGACGGTCACCGATGATGGCGGATCATCGGGACGCCTCGTCCAAGACAAAGGAATGATTCCCCCCGGCGATATTCGCAACTGTTTGGTTGCGCTTGCCGACGCCGAAAAGGCGATGACCGACCTCTTTCAGCACCGCTTCCGAGATTCGGGGGCGCTGAGCGGACACGCGATGGGCAACTTGCTCCTTGCCGCACTCGTTGACCAAGCCCAAGGCGACTTCGAGCGGGCCATCAATATCGCGAGCGAGGTTCTGGCAATCCGCGGCCAGGTGATGCCGTCCACTCTGGACCACGTCGGACTCAAAGCCCTCCTGGAAGGGGATATCGAGATTCACGGCGAGACCGAGATCGTCCGCGCGGGACGGAAAATTCAACGCCTTCAGCTCGCGCCCGAGAACGTTGTGGCGTACCCCCCGGCGCTTGAAGCGATCCTCGATGCCGATCTCATATGCATCGGACCAGGGAGTGTGTATACCTCCGTAATCCCGAACCTGCTCATCCCCGGCGTCGCCAGCGCTATGCGCGAAAGCAAGGCAATGAAGGTTTACATCTGCAACGTCATGACCCAGCCCGGCGAGAGCGATAGCTTTAGTGCGAGTGAGCATGTAAGCGCGATTATGAGCCAGGTCAAGGAGAGGGTTTTTGATTACGTGGTTGTCAATACCGGCGTCCCGTCGCAGGATGCCCTCGAAAAGTACCGCCACGTAGGGCAGAACCTGGTCGACCCCGATATCGACCGTATCCGCGCCATGGGGCTCCGCGTCATCTCGGGCAACTTCATGAGCGAATCCGACTTTGTTCGCCACGACCCCGTGAAGGTTGTTAGTCGTTTAATGACGATGTTGGGCCTATAACCCGGTATCTCAGCCGGGACGTGATTAAGGAATTTTAAGGAACCGACTCGTTGGTGCATTGCACCAGGGGTTTATTGTGAAGGGGATAAAACTATTGTCGTGCGCGGCGTTTGGCTGCGGCACACTCACAGCATGGGGCCAAGTTTCGGCTCTTAATAATTTTCCGATTGCCGACGTGATGGGACACCGCGAGTTCCAGATCAACCAAACGTTTGCTGGCAGCGATACAAAGCTGAACACGTCGTATGTTCAATCGACCAACTATCTGCTTGGATTGTTCGACATCGCCGAACTTTCCGGCAACGCCGATTGGCTTGGCAACCATCAGGTCGGATTAAAGCTGACGCCGTGGCGCTCGAAGGATGAGCGAACATCATTCGGCTTCGGATGGCAAGACCTTCGCGGTCAAGCCGAGTCGCCATTCGCTTGCGCTCGGCACACACTCGGCAATTGGAACCTTTACGGCGGCTGGCAGCGGGACGAGGAGAACCGCGTCCTCCTCGGCTTCGACCATGCGCTTAGCGATAAGTGGATCCTCGCCGGAGAGTATGCCGGTTCCGCTACCGGATCGACGTCATTCTCGGTGTTCTATAACATCACACCGGGCTTGGTGTTCCAAGGAATCTGGACGAAGCCGCACGACAGCACGGTTGATGCAAACCACCAATTCGTGCTGACCTATACGTTCAGAATTTAACGTCGCGCACGCTGACTTTAGCGTGAGTGGCCGAGTTTGAAAGGGTGACCGTGATTCGGTCGCCCTTCTTTGCGATTCGGGCGCCGCCCGCAACGTTGGTGTGGAATGCGAAGACCTCGATGGTCACGGTTCCGTGCTCGTCGGATGCCGTGATCGACTCGACAACCCGATGACCCCGCTTTCCGGCGTAGGTTTGGGTTACCGTCGCATCTTTGACGGTGAGTTGTCGGGGCTGAGCGAGGACTGTTGCGAGGATGATCGAAGTCATGTGAATCAGGGGTGCAGAACTCGTACCACCCAATAAGATTCTACGCAGATTACGCATTAACTGTGAAAATTGCCGATCCACCAGCCGACAAATAATTTGTATTTGGGCTTCCACAGGGTCTTACGAACATGAAGTTTCTCTCAAATCTCAAACTAGCGCATAAGTTTGCGCTCTCATTCGGGGTGGTGTTGGCGCTCCTCGGAATTCTTTCGCTTACTGCCTTCAAGGGCTTTGGTCAAATCGACAAAAAGCTTGATCTCGTCAAAATCGATGTGATGCCAGGATGTCAGGCGGCAACGGATCTTAATGATGCGGTCATGGGTAGCTTTATCGCGCTGAGTAGCGCAACGCTGTCACCGACTGCAGAAGGACGAAAGCTTGGGCTTAAAGACTTCGAAGAGCTTGTCGGCGGCATGGACAAAGCCATGAGCGAGTATGATCCTACGATTACTGTTGCTGAGGATCGAACAAACTTTAATCAGTTGAAGGACTACTGGAAGGCGTACGAGCCAGCCGCTCGAAGCTATGCCGCAGCCCTTGCTTCCGGAAAGACCTCGGCCGAACTGGCTAATTCGTATATCAAATTGCAAAAGGTTTACGAACCCGCTGACGAACAAGTCGCCAAGATCATGAAGTGGAACACCCAACATGGTTTGGAAATTGGGGCTCAAGCATCCGCCGAGAGTAAGACCGCGCGATCATCGATGTGGTCGATGCTGGTTCTAGCGTTTGGAGTAGCGATTGCCGCAGGCGTCCTCTTGACTCGCTCGATCACGGCTCCTGTCACCCAGGTGGCGAAGCGGCTGGAATCAATCGCAAACATCTGCGCAGTCGGGTTGGAACAAGGTATCAACGCGCTTCGAGCCGGGGATCTGACCTTTCAGGTAACTCCCGCAACGACTCCGGTTCCAAATCCAGGCGGCGACGAATTAGGTCAGATGGCGAAGACATTTAACCTGATGTTGTCGAGGTTGCAAAGCGCAATCGATTCTTACAATGACGCAAGACTAAATCTCTCTTCACTCATTACGGAAGTCGCTAAGGGTTCAGATTATGTCGCCAATACGTCGAGTTCCGTAGCTGCTGCCTCCGAAGAGATCACCGCAACTTCATCTGAGATCGCAGCTGGTGCGGATCAACTCGCCACCAACGCCTCCGAAGTGGCGGTCATCGTCGAAGAACTTCATGCTCAGGTGATCGAAGTCGGATCGAGCAGTGAGCGACAAGCGTCGCTTGTCGACGACGCCGCAACTTCGCTGGCTGACGCATCGCGAGGAATCGCTCAAGTTGATGAAGCCGCCAAGGCAATGGCCGCATCGGCATCCGAAGGCAACAAGGCTGTCACCGAAACCATCGAAGCGATGGATCGCCTGAAGTCTCAGGTCGAAGTTTCTGCCGCCAAGGTTCAGGAGCTCGACGCCGCCGGACAAAAGATTGGCGACATCGTCAAGACCATCGACAGCATCGCTGCCCAAACCAACCTCCTCGCCCTCAACGCCGCCATCGAGGCCGCCCGGGCTGGAGAGCACGGTCGCGGATTCGCGGTCGTCGCCGACGAGGTTCGCAAACTTGCGGAGCAATCTAGCCTTGCCACCAAGGAGATCGGCGCGCTGATCGGTAGCGTTCGAAGCACGGTCAAGGAAACTGTTGAAGCGATCCAAACCACCTCGCAAGAAGCCGAGGACGGCGTTACTCGCTCGACGCTCGCCGGCGAAGCTCTCGAAGAAATTCTTGCTTCCGCTGAGCGAGTCAAGCAGCACGCCGACGAAGTCGCAAAGGTGACCTACGAAGCCACCTCGGCAATGGAGAACGTCGCCCTCGCCGCCCGAGACAACCTCACGGCAAGCCGAGAGATGACCGAAGGCACCGAGCGCGTCACCCACGCGATCACCAACGTCGCCGCGATTTCGGAAGAATCCGCAGCTGGAGCCTCGGAAATGACGAAGGGAATCACCGATGTCTCCGAGTCTGCAACGACGTTGAGCATCCTCAGCTCGAACCTGGCCGAAGCAGTTTCGAAGTTCAAAGTCGATGCCTCAGCAAGCTCGAAGCCGTCTTTCGAAGTCATCGAAAACAAGGCTGCCTAAAGACCCCAAGCTCCAAGCCCCTCAAGATCAATGACCTTGAGGGGCTTGCTAGTACACTTTTGAAACAAATGAGCCAAGGCAGATTAGTGATCCTAAGCGGGCCCAGCGGGGTGGGCAAAGACACCGTGATCGACTCTTGGCACGCACGCAACGAGCGCGTGGCACGAGTGGTTGCCTATACAACGCGGGACCCTCGCCCCGGCGAGCTGGACGGATTCGACTACAACTTCGTCAGTCGCGCAATCTTTTTAGCCAAGGCCGATCATGGCGACTTCTTGGAGCACAAAGAAGTCCATGGCAATTTTTACGCGACGCCCCTCACCGATACGGAAGCGATGCTCTCGAATGGACTGATCGCGATTCTTAAAATCGATGTTCAGGGAGCTCTCTCGGTCATGGAGCTTCGCCCCGACGCACTTTCGGTATTCCTTTTGCCGCCTTCGGACGCCGAGCTGGAAGCCAGGATTCGGGGCAGAGGCACCGAAAGCGATGAGGTCATCGCCAAGCGCCTCCGAACCGCTCAAGACGAAATCGCCTTGAGCGAGCGGTACCAACACCGTATCGTGAATCTGGACGTAGAAGATACTGTGGACGCCCTTGAGCGACTGATTTCATGAACATTCTCCTGGGAGTTTCGGGTTCCATTGCCGCTTACCGAGCGGCGGATTTGGCCCGCGAACTCATGCGCTCTGGGCATACCGTCCGGGTTTGCCTTACAGATTCTGCGGCAAAGTTTGTCACCCCCGCGCTGTTTGAGGCCCTAACCGGCCAACCTTGCCTCGTGGGCGTTTTCGAAGAGCCCGAAGCCGGCCGAATGGCTCATATTGATTGGGCCCGCTGGGCCGAGTTGATCGCCATCGTGCCCGCGACCGCCAACACCCTCAACAAGCTCGCAGCCGGAGTGGGTGACGACATGCTCACCACGATTTGCTTGGCCTCTACCGCGCCAATCCTTGTCGCGCCCGCCATGAACCCGCAGATGTACGCATCCGAGCTGGTTCAGGCGTCCCTTAACAAGCTCGAAGAGCGAGGTGTCGAGGTAATCGAGCCGCTCGTCGGTGATGTCGCGTGCGGCGAAAACGGTCAAGGCAAGCTCGCCTCGATTGAGCAGATCGCGGCCGAAGTGCTAAACGCCATTCCGGCACGGCAGACGTTGGCGGGAAAACGGGTTCTGATCACCTCCGGCCCTACTCGCGAACCAATTGATGACGTTCGATTCATCACCAACCGTTCCAGCGGCAAGATGGGGGAAGCGCTCGCCAAGGCGGCGCTTCGGCTGGGCGCCGATGTGACGGTAGTCGCGGGACCCCAGGCGGCAGCCTTCCCCAGCGGGGTCCGCGTCCACAAAGTAGAGACTGCCGAACAAATGCTCGCCGCTTCGCTTTCGGTCGCCCCGGATGCGGACTTGATCATCGGAGCCGCCGCCGTCGCGGATTACCGCGTTTCCGCGTCTGTCTCCGGCAAGATCCGGCGCACCAAAGAGAATTTGCAACTTGAATTAGTGCCCAACCCCGACATCATCGCCGAGCTTGCAAAAATTGCGCCTAAGGCAACCGTAATCGGTTTCGCTGCCGAACCGACGTCCGAAATCGAGGTGGCAAAGGCAAAGCTGGAACGTAAGAACCTCTTCGCGGTGGCGGCAAATGATGTGAGCCAAGCCGGAATCGGATTCGATTCTGATCTCAATCAGCTACAACTCGTCTTTCGCTCTGGCGACCATGAATCCAGCCCCCTCACTACGAAGTTCCGTTGTGCGTTGTGGTTGTTCGATGAAATAATCTCGCGAACGAACGGCCTTTGAGAAAGCGTCATTGTTGAACATGATCGCTCCCGAACCAATCAAGAAGCGCATCCCCGTCGGCGGATGGATTCTCGGATTGACCTTTCTGTGCGTCGCGGCCCTCCTTTTGCTCCCCAACGGCAAGCAGAAGCGGATCACGTTGGCGCGGAAGAAGTTGGAGACGGATTTCCGTCTCTCACCGTCGCTCAACAACGTACTCAATCAAGTGCAAAGTGAACGCGTTATCCTGCCAGGAAAGAGGGACGGGTTCTTGATTTGGTACTTCTGGACTCCACGATCATCGTCAGTGGTAGGGTCATCGCTGGCCTTTCTTCCGCGATTCGCAAACTCCATCCGCAAGACTTCCATGAGCGGATCAAGTAGATTCGAGGCTGATTCTATTATCGTCGCTTCGCTGGACGATCCCGCAGCGAACACGCTTGCAACCGCCTTTCTAGTCTGGGGTGATAAGAGAGAATGGGCCGAACGCCTCGATGCATGGAGAGTGAAGTACGACAAAATGCCAAGTAGTGTACGCACCACAATTGAATCGGAGCTTAGGAAGTTGCCCACGTCCGAGATCAAGTCTGCTCAGGCTAGGCTCGCTAAATGCCGCGCGGCTATCGCCCCCTTGAACGATTTAACGCAGGTGTTCATCGACTCTAGCGGTAGACGTTTTGAAGTCAAGTACGGCCTCGAATGGGATTTTCAAAATCAATACGAGATGGCAGATCTGGCTAACCGCCAAGCTGATCGATAAGCGCCATCCCGGGCCGGGCAGTATTCATCAGGAACCATTGAAGCTCGCCGCCAAGCACGTGCGGCTGTTCTTCGGGGAAGAATCGCCCGCTCTCGGGGTACCGGATCGTCTGATGCTCAGGAAATAGCTTCTGCATTCTTACAAGCGCCTCTTCGGTGAGCATTGGGTCCTTCATTCCCCATAGGATCAGGGTTCGCTTGTCGCGAAGCGTCTCGAGTGACGGTTCGATCTCGTCGAACCAGGCCGCTTCGCGCACATAGTCGGTCACGAGCGAGTACAGCCCCAAGCGGTCGGAATGGTCCGGAAAAGGGTTGAGATACTGCTTCAATATCGCTTTGCTCATCCGGTATCGATCTGCAAACATCGGCGGAAGCACGAAGGTCGGCGTCGCCCGCAGGTGGCGGTAGTAGAACCGATTGAGGGGGTTCGAATAGTTCACCGCCAGTCTGCGCGCGACCGGATTCTCAGCTAGACTCCACGCGTACGTGTTGAGAACTACGAGTTCTTTCACGCGGTCGGGATTCGCCGCCGCCCACTTCAGACCGATCGGTCCGCCAAAGTCGTGGACCACCAGTGTGATGTCGCTCAGATTGAGCGAATCCATCAGCCGTCCGAACCGATTGACGTGATCCTGCGGACTGTAGGGACCCTTTTCGGGCTTCTCGCTGAGGCCAAACCCGAGGTGGTCGGGGGCGATGCACCGGAACGACCCAGAGAGTTCCTCAATGGTGCGCCGGAAGAGGAACGACCATGTCATGCATCCGTGCACGAACACGACTGGGCGACCGTGGCCCTCGTCCACGTAGTTCATCCACCCGTCACCGCTATCAAATTCGCGCATGGCGAAGGGGTACTCGATACGGTTGAGCCAGTAGCGATAGGAATCGTCCACCGTTGGCATATTCTACGCAACATAGGGCAAACTTCACTCACGATGATTGATGTGCGCGAAACATGGGATTTTTCCAATCCGAGTGCCACTCGCACTGCGTTTGAAGAGCTTTTACCGTCGCTCGAAGATCCTCTCGATCGATTCGATGTCATCGCTCAAATTGCCCGCACATATTCACTCTCCGGCGAGAACGAGAAGTGCAATGAGGTCCTGAAACCCCACTGGGACGAGGCGCTGAAGCTAGGCGGACGGGCGGGGGCGAGCTTCATGATCGAGTCCGCGCGTGCTCATCGCGGACTCGGGAACATCGATCAGGCGCGAAAAGGGTTCCTTGATGTCGCGGAGTCCGGGCCGGACGATCTGCAAGTTGACGCCATGCATATGCTCGCGCTCGTTTCTACAGGCGAGGAGGTCGAAGAGTGGAACCAACGGGCGATCGAGCTTGCAAAAAGTTCAAAAGATGAGTGGGCGCAGAGATGGATCGGCTCGCTCTATAACAACGTCGGATGGAGCCGGTTTGAGGCTGGCGACATCGAGGATGCCCTCGAATATTTTGAGTCTGCGCTGATGGCTCGTTACGAGTTTGGGCAAAATGAACGCGTCAATGAGGCAAAATGGTGTATCGGACACGCATTGGTTGCCTTGAACCGGATGAAAGAAGCAACAGAATTGCATCTTGACTTGGGAGGCACCAGCGAAGACGAGGTCGAGGTCCGTAAGGCATTTTCGACCTGATTTGATTTTTTTACGTTGATCTTTCTTAATGAACAAGTTGCGCAGTCTGCTGTCGGGGGATTCACCAGCTAGCAATATGATCAAGCTCGGGGGTGGGACTGCCATTGGGCAGTTCTTCTCCGTCATCGCTTTACCGCTGATTTCCAGGCAGTATGATCCCGTTCAAAGAGGTCACTTCGGCATCTTTACGTCATATTTGGCAATTGTAACCGTCATTGCGGGGCTCCGATACGAGATGGCAACTCCCTCGGCAGATTCCGACGAAGAAGCCGATCAACTCCTCACGATTTCGATGATCGCCGTGGTCGTGGTTTCAATTCTTGCCGGAATTGTGTTGTGGGCACTTCAGTGGTTGCATATCGGTGGGTACGGCAATCTTGAAATCTGGACGCCCTTTGTTGCGACGATGACCCTAATCCTCACTGGTGCCTTTGGCAGCCTTCGCTTTTGGTATGTGAGGCGCGCAGACTTCGGCGGCATCAGTCGTGCAATGGTTCAGCAAGGCTTTACCAGAGCGCTCGTTCCTATCCTGCTCGGATTCCTGCGCTTTGATTGGCTCGGACTTGCACTGGGTGAACTACTCGGACGCGTTTCTGGGACGGCATCGCTTGCCAGAACGGCAAGTCGAAACATCCACCCAAAATGCCTCAACCGGAGGACACTCGTCGAAACCGCCCGCAAGCACCGCGCAATGCCCTTGCAGATGATGCCTTCTTCGCTCATCGACAGCATGGCACTCTCGCTTCCGGTTCCGTTGGTTTACGCCTATTTTGGCGAAAGAAATGCGGGATACTTGTCCATGGCGTTGCTCACCGTGGCGATTCCGTCTGGACTAATCACCGCCAGTGTCGGCGATGTTTTCCATCAACGTCTGGCTGAGCTATCAAGGACGAATCCGAGTGGTGTCACAACTTACTTAAAGTCGTTTAGCCAGAAGCTGTTTAAGATTTCCGCCGCAATCTATCTACCCGTGGCGGCGTTTTCTTACCTCTTTGTTGAGCCGATACTCGGGGAAAACTGGAAGCCACTGAGTTGGATGTTGCCCGCTCTTGTGCCTATGGTCGCGCTCAGTGCTATCGTGAGTCCCTTGAGCCGGTTGCTGGTGATTCAAAATCGTGTGGATCTAAAGCTCTACGCGGATTGCGTGAGTTTGGCCGCAAGTACGATCCCCGTCTTTGTTTGCTTCCGATTCAATCTCGGATTCCAAAACGCATTCTTCGCGTACTGCATTGCCAATTTCTTGGCACGAATCTTCTATTACGCGATCATTTACCGGGGATCACTTCCCAATTTACGCTCAAAGGTGCAAATTGATGAAACGAGCGCAATCTGATTCAGCGGCAACATCACTTATTCGGGATGATCTGATTGCTAGAGCTTGGTCTCGTTACAAAGGCGAAATTCCAACTCGAATCATCGCTCTGGCCGCTTTGTCATTATACGTATTCGCGTTTAACAGCAGTTACATTGATTTCGTAGGCCCCAGATATGCCTTCATGGGGATGGGCGTTCGGCCCGTCGAACCGGGTTACATACTAGTAAGCTGGATATACGCGTTAGCTCCGGCCATTCTTTTGCCGCTCAAGCTGGAGAGGCCATCGCAGGTATTTCTTTACATTCAATACTTTATCTTTTTTGTGCCGTTGATGTTTTGCTCATATCACATCACGACACCAATGCTTCCACATAAAGAAGTATTCCAGCTCGTGACGATGGCGTTCCTCTGTATGTGCATAATGACGATCGCATGGACCGTTTCTCCAAGGAAAGTCAAACCAATACCTTTGAGGTCCGGTAGCTACTGGTTTGTTTTTAGCTTTCTCGCCCTGGGCTTTATCGCGATTCTCCTCATCACATACCGAAACAATTTAAAGCTGGTGAGTTTTGACGACGTGTACGAGCTTCGCGAAGCGGCTGGAGAGGTGAAGGAAGGATCAATTTTCGGCTCGAAGGCCACTGCGTATGCTCTCACCTGGGTTCAAGGTTGCTTCGCCCCGATCGCGTTTGCCGTTGCCCTCTACAAGCGGAGTCGGCTCGGTGCATGCATGGCATCACTGCCGTTCTTGCTCATCTACATGATTCAGGGATCTAAGATCGCCCTCATGGCGCCAATCTTTACTTTCGGAATCTATCTTTGGGCGACCAAGCTTTCTCGCCACTCTTTCGTGTCGTTTGCGCTCGCCTTGGCCGCACTCCTCTCGGTACCGTACCTCTTGGAGGGTTCGAGTCTTCAAGATCTGAACACTCCTTACCTCCTCCTGGTCAATTCTCGAACGTTCGCGATTCCCCAAATGGTTTCGGTTCAGTTCTACGATTTCTTCCAAAGACATGCGCCAACGCTGGGTGCTCACATTCCCGGGATCGACATGCTCGTGCCAAACCGATTCCCGGGCGGTCTGCCCTACGAAATTGGGTGGTACTATTTCGATCGACCGGTCGGAGCAAATGTGGGCGTTTGGGCGGGAGATGGGATCGCCAGTTTCGGCCTCATCGGGATGCCGATCTTCACTATCGGAGTCGTTTGGCTGTTCCGGGTCATTGATGCAATAACGGCTCACCTCAAGGTCGGCTTTGTAGTGGTTGCACTCTCTTATCTCGCGAGCATTTTCCCGAACGTGCAATTAAACGTGGTTATCGGAACAAACGGCCTTTTTCTCGCCTTGCTATGTCTCTTGCACTTGCCCAGGCGAGGTCTTACGAAGCAACTTTGGAAGGAAGCCGACTCAGTTTAGTGATACAACATAGGTACCATGTTGGGACTGTATGTGCGGGATTTTCGGTGCTGCAACGACAACGAAGTCAGGCATAGACCTCGCCGCGTTCGTGACGGGGCTGAGGAAAATGCGCCACCGAGGTCCGGATGACGAAGGCATTGTTATGCTTTCGTTAAATGACCTGGTTCCCCATGCGCTCTCGACTGACGAAAGCGCACCGGGCGTAGGTCTGCCCAGGATCGAGACCCATTCCGGCGAGCCTGTTCAACTCGTCTTCGGGCATCGCAGACTCTCAATCTTGGATCTATCGCCCCTGGGCCATCAACCCATGGGCTACGATAACGAACGCTATTGGATGACCTTCAATGGCGAGGTCTACAACTTCGAGGAGCTTCGTTCTGAACTCAAGGGACTTGGCCACAAGTTCAATTCTGAATCCGACACGGAAGTTGTACTTGCCGCATTTGCCCAATGGGGCACCGAGTGCTTCAAACGACTGATCGGAATGTTCGCTCTCGCGATTTTCGATCGAGAGTCAAAACACCTTACGCTCGCGAGAGATCACTTTGGGATCAAGCCACTATGTTATGCGAAGGTAGGAGATACCCTCGTATTCGGATCTGAGATCAAGGCGCTCTTCGAATATCCCGGACTCTCGCGCAAAGCAAACGCTCAAGCGCTTTACGATTACCTGCGCTTTGGATTGTCGGATCACTCCGCGTCGACTTTTTTCGAGAGCGTCTTCGAACTTCCGGCAAGGCACTTTGCCGTCGTCGATTTGAATGGCTCGCTCGACGTCAACCCCGTCCCATATTGGTCGATTGATCTTTCAGTCAAAGCCGAAATCAGCTTTGAGGAGGCCGTGGCGACCCTGCGTGACCTCCTGGCGGATTCCGTAAAGCTCCACATGAGAAGCGATGTCCCCGTCGGAGCGTGCCTCTCTGGTGGACTTGATTCGACGGCGATCGTCGCGCATATGCTTGGCGGGGATAACTCGGGAGTTCCAACCTTTACATACGTCGCCGATGATGCGGTGCTGAGCGAGGCAAAGTGGGTTGACATCGCTACGGCACGGTATGGGGTTGAGAACTTCCGGACTCAGCCTTCGGCACAAGAGATCGCCGACGGCTTGCCGGGACTAACTTCGGTTCTCGATCAACCGTTTGGTGGCTGGAGCATGTTTGCTCAATACAAAGTCTTTGAGCTCGCCAAGAAACACGAGGTTACTGTTGTCCTGGATGGACAAGGGAGTGACGAACTCTTCGGCGGCTACGCTTCGATGCTCGGGGCCAGGGCGAGCGGAATGCTTGCCCAAGGTCGCGTCCTTGAGGCTCTGGCTCTCCTTCGCCGTTCCCCGGAAAATCTAAGCGCGTACAAGCGGCAACTCGTGTTGATGAGCTTCGGTCGATTGTTACCGCGCAAACTCCAGCCCGCGCTGATGAAAATGGTCGGTTCCGGGCTTTATCCAGTGTGGATGAACCAATCCTACTTCGAGAACGAGGGTGTCATTGCACAACAGAGACCATCCGGCAAGGGTGCCGATGCACTTCGGCAGGAACTAAAGATCGCACTTGAGGAGATTTCGCTTCCCAAGCTGCTGCGGTACGAGGACCGGAACTCGATGCACTTTTCAATCGAGTCGCGAGTGCCGTTCTGTAATCCCAAAATCGCTGAGTTTGCGTTCTCTTTGCCGCCCGAGTATCTTGTTTCGAATCAAGGCGAAACGAAGTATGTTCTGCGCGAGGCGATGCGCGGAATCGTTCCTGATTCAATCATTGACCGGGAAAAGGTCGGCTTCGCCGTCCCCGAGCGCAAACTGGCCGCGAGCTCTGAGAAATGGATCCAGGAGCAGATTCAGCTGCTTAATGAGATGAATCTTCCATTCCTGAACGGGAAGGCATTGGGTGAGTCACTCACCAACTATCTGAGTAGCTCCGAAAAATTTGACCTAGGTCAGTTCTGGCGTCCGATCAACGTGGCAATGTGGATTCGCCGTTTCGGTGTTGAATTGAATTAGCGTTTGCGGAGCGCGAGAAGGCACCCGAAAAACGATCCAGCAATGAAGCCTAGAATGCATGGCTTGGCTTTCGACTTATTGGTGGGTTCTTCCTCTAAAAAGGGAGCATCAAGTTGCGACCAGCGCACTCGGTCGACTTCGGATTCGATTTTTGCCCGAGTGTATTGCTCTTGGAGTTGAGTCAAGGTGGTTGATTTCTGCGCGACGATGCGACCAAGTCGCGTGAGACCCAAAGTCTCGGTTGGGACGGATTCTTGAAGCTTCCTCCAGTACTTGACTTGGTAATCCGCAGCCAAGCGCTTCGCTTCGAGTTCGGCCAATTTCGGCTCGATGTTCTGGTTTACGGAGGTCAGATACTTGCGGGTGACCTCTTCCAACTGTCGCTTGGTGACCGCAATGCTTCGCTCCAGCGACAATATCTCGGGTGCCTCCGGTCCCAGTTTTTGCTGGGCAACTTGCAACTCATACTGCAGTTCTGCAAGCTTTTCCTGCCACGGTCGAAGTTGAGCGACTCCTGATGGGAGCATATTGAGGCTCGAACTCCGCACGAGGGTTTGCTTGAGATTGCTCATGGACGTCTCAATCGCACCCAGTTCATTTTCGGCCTGTCGCAGTTGCCGAAGGTAGAACGAAATACTTTCGGCACTTCTGGGGTCAGCCCCAGTCGAGGCCTTCGAAGCGAAAGCCTTGAGATTCTCCTCCGCTTTCTTAAGTTCTTGCTCGGCCGTTGCAACGGTTCGTTCCAACAAATTCGCCTGCCGTGCAGCCGCTGAAAATCCGATGCTCCTATTTAAAACTTCAAGCGTGTTGATCGCCGCTTTGAGCACCGCAAGATTTACGTTCTTGTCTTTCGATTCGTAGCTCAGCGTGATAATGCTTTGCTTGTTGTCAAAGTCGACCAGAAAGTTCTTCTCAAGCTCTTTGCGCTTTAACCCAGTCTCCTTTCCAATCGACTTGAGGGCGCTTTCTGATGCGAGAATTCCTTGAAGCATGCCCGCTTGCTGTCCCTGCCCATTGTTTACTCCCGTCAGTGCCATCGCAGCCTGAGCCGCTGATGAGGGAGTTGGCGATGTTTGAACGAGCAAGAGGGATGCCTTAGCCCGGTACACCGGGGCGGAGACCAGTGTGAAGATGAGCATCACAATCGCCCCGAGAAATCCCAGCACTGTGATGAGTCTCAGATTCGAGACAATTCGCTTTCCGAAAATCGACAGATCAACCTCTTGGTCTTGATCCAATATGCTCAAATCTCCGTCGCTCATTATACTCGTCTGCGCCTGTCGGTCGCCTCAATCACCTTTGTTGCGAGGACGATCAAAAATGCATAGCGCGCTGTTACGATAGGATTCCCTTCAAAGCCGCCTCGTAGTCCGCAATTCGCTGCCGGGCGAGGCTCTTCCAACTGAAGTGTTCGCGAATCTTCTCCGCTCCAAAGTCGCCTAATTCCTTTCTCCTTGCCGGGTCCTTGAGTTCCAAAAGAACGCGCACCATGTCGTCCACATCCATTCGTTGGTACATCAGTCCATTCCCTTCGATTCGCTCCGTTGCTTGGACCGTGTGATTCACAACAATCGGGATGCCGCATGCCGCTGCATCAATCATCGACATCGATTCTGCGGCGGGCCAGCATCCAATATCTGCCGATCGGAAGTAACCGCCCAACTCGACAAACGGAACGAACGGGGTGACTTGGCATCCATCGCAGCGCTCGATATCATCTTTTTGCTCGCCACTCCCCACAAACACCGCCCGGTACGGCTCACCCATGTCACGTAGCTTTTGGATTGCGTGGGCAAGCACAATAGGCTGTTTCTCCGGGAAGAATCGACCCGTGTAGATCACGAAAATCTCGTCGTCGCCAATGTTGAATTGGGTCCGGAGCGCCTTGCGCGATTCAAAATCCGCCTCCGACGCGGCAGGAAAGAAGATGCTTGTATCGACACCCAACTCGGATTGAGCCGTCTTGTGGGGTTCAACTCCAAAGAAGCGAACCGCGACATCCGTGCAATCCACCGTCGCCCCGTAGAACCGCTCCGATTGCTTCGAAATCCATCTTCCGTGTAAGAACCTGGTGAGGTAGGCCTTTATCATTTGCGGGTGGTACTTCGGCAGCCCAGCGGTCGCCAGCGGGAACACGCTTGCGGTGTAATGGCTTGCCGTGAAAAGCTTGAAACCAAGCTTTCGCTTCATGACCGCGCAATCTAGCGGCACCCAGCTGATCGCCGCCATCGTCTGAACGATATCCGGCTTTAGCTCTTCAAGCTTTTCTTTGAGCCCAACACCTCGGACGTACCCGAGTTGCGTTTTATGCCCCACGATGTGGAGCTGGTACCCCTCCATCTGCTCCGTGGTGCCGGGAATGAGCTTGTCGTTCGAAAACTCCTCGTATGCCTTCCTTACGTCCGGGAACATGTAATAAGGTGGCAAATCGAGCGTGACGACGTGCATATCAATGCCCAACTCGCCCATCGCCTTGGGCAAGTTATTCTGCAGATAGCCCATCTTCCGATCATAATTGTCAGCCACCAAAACGACGCGCATACTTAACAGGTTACCTATCAGCCGATTTACGAGGCGAAGCTGGCAAGCGCAGAAACGATGACCTTGGAGGCCTGCCCCGTACCGTAGGGCTTCTCATCGCGCCCCACCGAGCCGATGGCGTCGAGAATCTCTTTCGAGATTTGGTCTGCGTCAACCGGCGGAACGATTCGGTTCCAACCCAGCTCAACCAGCTCGACCCACTCTGTTTCCGTGCGCAGAGTCACGCACGGAACTCCGTAAAAATACGCCTCCTTCTGGACTCCTCCCGAGTCCGTCGCGACCACCGCCGCCGAGGATTCGAGCCGAACCATGTCGTAGTAGCCGACCGGATCGATGAACTTGATCTTCGAATTCAACTGCGACTCAATGCCCGATTCAGCAAGGAGCTTTCGCGTGCGAGGGTGTAGCGGAAGCACAACCGGAATCGTTTCGGCAACGGCGCTCAGGCCGGCAAAAATGGCCCTCAACCGATCTGGTGAGTCAGTGTTTTCAGCTCGGTGGACCGTTGCAAGCACGAACTTGCCCATTTCTGCTCCAAGAGAAGCGAGGTACTCCGTAGGATTGCCGATGCGATCCTTAACCGCCAGCGCGACGTCATACATAACGTCTCCCGACTCAATCACGTGCGAACCAGAAATTCCCTCGTTTGTGAGGTGCGATGCCGCCACTTGGGTAGGTGCAAAGAGAAGGGATGAGACGTGGTCCGAAGTGATTCGGTTGATCTCTTCGGGCATGAGCTTGTTGAACGACCTCAATCCTGCCTCCACGTGCGCAACTGGGATGTGCATCTTTGCCCCAACCAACGCGCCAGCTAAAGTCGAGTTGGTATCGCCGTAAATGAGGATCCAATCCGGCTTTTGCTCCATGGCGACTTGCTCAATCTGCGCCATCATCGCGCCGGTCTGAGCGCCGTGTGGTCCCGATCCGATGTTCAAATTGAAGGCGGGGGGATCCATCCCAAGCTCGCCAAAAAACACTTTGGACATGTTGTCGTCGTAGTGCTGTCCAGTGTTCACCACGATCTCTTGGAAGCGGTCGTTCTCGCGGAACGCCGCCGACACTGCACTCGCCTTGATGAACTGGGGGCGTGCGCCAATGATGGTCATAACCTTGAGCTTGGGTGCGTCCATTAGTCCCAAGAATGTACCTGGGCAAAGGGTATCCTTTAAGTTCATTTTGGGCCGTTGGGACCCGAGAGACACCCCCGATGATTACTGAGCCGAATGTAACCGCAGAGAATCTGATCCAGAAGTTCGAAGATCGATCCGCGGTGATCGGAGTTGTCGGACTCGGCTATGTGGGGCTCCCATTTGCTGTGGAAAAAGCCAAAGTTGGGTTCCACGTCGTCGGCATCGACCAGAACCCCGAGCGCGCGGCGAAAATTTCGCGCGGTGAGAATTTCATTAAGGACGTTGATGACGCCGAACTGAAGACTCTTGTCGACCAAGGGCTGATCAAAGCCGTTTCAAGTTTCGATCAAATCGGCGAGATGGATGCGATCGTCATTGCCGTGCCGACGCCTCTAAACGCCAACCTGGCCCCGGACCTCTCCTACGTCGTCTCCGTCACCAAAAGCATTGCGCCGCACCTCAGAAAAGGGCAGCTGATCAGTCTCGAATCCACCACTTTCCCCGGCACGACGGAGGAAATTATGTTGCCGATTCTTGCGGCAACTGGCCTCAAGGTCAACGAAGATTTCTTCCTTACCCACTCGCCCGAACGCGTCGATCCCGGTAACGCTCGGTACACAACCAAAAATACCAACAAAATCGTCGGCGGAGTCGGAGAACTCTCCCTCAAGGTGGGCATGGCATTCTACGGTGCCACGCTCGATCACGTGGTCCCCGTGAGCAGTGCCAAAGCCGCTGAAATGGTCAAAGTGTTCGAGAACACGTTCCGGGCGGTCAACATCGCCTTGGTGAATGAGTTGCTTATGCTCTGTGACCGGATGGACTTAAACGTTTGGGAAGTGTTGGAAGCTGCTAACACCAAGCCGTTCGGCATCATGAGGTTCATGCCCGGCCCCGGAGTGGGAGGCCACTGCATCCCGCTTGACCCTCACTACCTCGAATGGAAGGCCCGCGAATACAACTTCTGCACCCGGTTTATCGCCCTGGCCGGAGAGATCAATCGCTCAATGCCCGAGTTCACGTGCGAAAAGGCGATGCGAGTTTTGAACGACCAAAAGAAGTCGCTGAACGGCTCCAGAGTTCTCGTCATTGGGATTGCCTACAAAAAAGATATCGACGACTGGCGCGAGTCGCCCGCCATCGAGGTCATTCACGAGCTGAAGAAATCTGGAGCATCTGTAAGCTACTGGGACCCGTTCGTCCCGGTCGTAGATGGACATGGGCTTAGCATGAAATCTGAGCCGCTCACAGCCGAAGTGATCGCCGCCGCAGACATGGTTTTGATCGCAACCGATCACAGCAATACGGATTACGAGTTCATTGTTAAGCATGCAAAGGTCGTCCTCGACACGCGCAATGCCGCAAAGAATGTCATCGACCGCAGTAAGGTGATTCTGCTTTGAAAATCGGACTCATCGGAGCCGGTCGATTTGGCAAAAACCACGTGCGCACGCTGCACGAAATGGGCGTGTTGGCCGGCATTGCCGAACTCGATCCGGCAACTAGAGAGTCCGCGCAAACTCAGACGGGTGTGAAAGCCGTCGCAGACTATCGCGAAATCTTGGACGAGATGGATGCGTTCGTGATCGCGACCCCCGTGCACACGCACCACGCGATCGCTAAGGAAATCCTCAACGCCGGAAAACCCGTCTTCGTGGAAAAGCCCATCACGCTTTCGGTAGCGGATGCGGAAGAACTCGTTCAGATCGCAAATCAAAAGCAACTCCCGCTCATGGTTGGGCACCTGCTGATTTTCCAACCCGCAATCGCCTGGATCAAGAACGCGATCACATCCGGGCTCATTGGTGAAGTCATCAGTATCCATCAGGAGCGCCTAAATCTCGGTAAAGCGCGGGCGAACGAAAATGCTCTCTGGAGCCTTGGCGTCCACGATGTCGCAGTCTTGCTTTATCTTCTCGACGCCAAGCCCACGCACGTGCAATTCACGGGACAAAGCCACCTGACGCCAGGAGTCGAGGACGACACATACATTCACCTCGACTTCGAGGGCGGCAAAAAGGGCCACATTCACAACAGCTGGCTCTGGCCCGAAACCCGGCGCGTCCTGCACGTCATCGGTACCGCCGGCATGCTCGTTTTCAACGAGGCAACTCGGCAAGTAATCCACCACAAGAAGTCGATCGATTTGTCCCTGAACAACGTGGATTCAGGTTCGGAAGTGGTCTTTGAGGGCGACGCTCAACCTCTGCGCCTCGAGCTTGAGCACTTTGTTGAATGCGTCCAAAATGGTCGCGAACCGCTAACATCGGGGGCGTCGGCGGTCGAAGTTTTGAAAGTGCTCGAAGCAGCGAAGGTTCAGTAATGTCAGATTTCTTTGTACACAGTTCAGCATTCGTCGACGAAGGGGCCGTGATCGGCGAGGGAACCAAGGTTTGGCACTTCTCGCACGTCATGCCCGGTTGCGAGATCGGCAAGAAAGTGATCATTGGTCAGAACGTGGTCGTGATGCCCAACGTGAAAGTGGGTGACTTCTGCAAGATCCAAAACAACGTCTCGCTCTATGAGGGCGTGATTCTCGAGGATTACGTCTTTTGCGGCCCGAGCATGGTTTTCACAAACGTCCTCACCCCCCGGGCCGAATATCCCCGAGCGAGCAGTGAGCACTATCACCAAACACTCGTGAAGCGCGGTTCGAGTATCGGCGCGAATGCAACCATCGTCTGCGGGATCACGCTCAATGAGTGCGCATTTGTGGCAGCGGGTGCAGTCGTCACAAAGGATGTTCCGGCCTACGCAATGGTCGCTGGTGTCCCTGCAAAGATCATGGGCTGGATGTCAGCCTATGGCGATGTGATGGATTTCACCGACTCGGACGAGTTCACGGATTCAAAAGGACACACCTATCGCAAGGTTTCTGAGACCGAAGTGATCCGGCTCAACTAACCGTGCGGCGGTAAACTCACTCCATGCCTGCCTCGGGAAAGATTCCCATTCTTGATATCACGCCGGAAGTCGACGAGATCTGGCCCGAACTCTCCGTTCGGCTCGAAAAGGTCATCCGCTCTGGTCAGTTCATCCTTGGACCGGAAACCAAGAATTTTGAGGCGGAGATCGCCAGCTACCTCGGCACCAAGCATGCAATCGGGGTCAATTCCGGAACCGATGCCCTTGTCATTGGCCTCAGAGCCGCCGGAATCGGCGCTGGGCACGAGGTCATCACCACCCCCTTCACCTTCTTCGCGACGGCCGAGTCTATCAGCAATGTCGGCGCGACCCCGGTGTTCGTGGATGTTGATCTTGCGACGATGAACATGGACTGCGACGCGATCGAGTCCGTCATTACCGAGCGAACCAAGGCGATCATGCCCGTCCACCTGTTCGGAAATCCGTGCCAGATGAACAAAATCATGGCCCTCGCCGAAAAGTACAACCTGAAGGTGATTGAGGACTGCGCTCAATCGTTTGGTGCCACCTATTCGGCCCCATGCCAAGGTTGCGATGGATATTGCTCGGCAAAGGTCTCTGCCGGAAAGCAAACGGGCACCATTGGGCACGTCGGGGCATATTCGTTCTTCCCGACAAAGAACCTCGGTTGCTACGGCGACGGCGGACTGATAACTACCGACGACGACGCCATCGCCGAAGAGTGCCGAAAGCTGCGGGCGCACGGCTCGATCAAGAAGTATCACAACGAGATTTTGGGATATAATTCGCGCCTTGACTCTGTTCAGGCCGCCATCTTGTCGGTCAAACTGCCGCGCATCAAGGGCTACAACGACGCCCGTCGAGCGATTGCAACAAGGTACCGAGAGATGCTCTCCGGAGTGGAAGGAGTCATTACTCCCGAAGTCGCCAACGGTCACGTTTTCCACCAGTACACCGTGCGGATCACGGGAGCAAATCGCGACGAAGTCCAGGCTCGCATGGCCGAAAAAGGCGTCTCGACGATGGTCTACTACCCAGTACCGCAGCATCGGCTTCCGGTCTATGCCGGGCAGTACGGGGTGTTTGAGAATGCCGAGACTCTCGCGTCGCAGGTCCTTAGTCTTCCCATCTGGCCGCAGATGACGCCCGATATTCAGGCGCGAGTGGTCGAAGTCCTCAAGGAATCTCTTTAGGCTAACCGGTTGGGGGGCGGGCCCGTGGACTCGCGAACATCGAATCCGCAATCGTATAAATGGATTGTGGAGTCCACTGGCTTACCCTCGATCCTTCGGATCAGGACTTCCACCGCATCATATGCCATCTGCTCAATCGGTTGCTTGATGGCAGTGAGCTTCGGACTCAAAGTATCACAAAACGCCGTCGAGTCGAATCCGACAACGCTATAGTCCCTGGGAGCTTCTAGACCGAGCTCTCGTCCGGCTACGATGATGCGTTCGGCCAAGTTTTCCGTTCGGAGAACGATGCCTGTACCCCGGCCTGGAGCTGTAAGCCACTTGCGCGCATCTTCATTGGTATACAGCATTTCGTAGCGCCCTCCAACCGGGATTCCCAACTCTCGGCAAGCATCCTGAAACCCACCCCAACGATCGGCATCCTCGGCAGAGCCGATGTTGTCGGCGTCCATGCCGAAGTCGATCCGCCGATGCCCAAGATCATACAGGTGCTTCACGCCAAGGATCATTGCTTCTCGATTTCGGCAGCAAAAGTAGTCGTGTTGATCGTCTAGCGCCAAATGCGGAGGAACGTGCAGATGGACGATTTTGATGTCAAATCTGTTCGCTATATTGATGGTTTCGGGATCGAGGACATACTTTGCCCAAACCACCCCATCGAATCGCCCGTCTGCAAGGAATCGCTTGTGATCCGTGTGTAACTTCGGGCAGATCGTCAGGGAGTAACCGTGCTTGAAGCTCGCCGACTGCATCCCGTCGTAAAGGTGCGCAAGGTAGCGAGATCCAATGGACATCGGATACAGCGAATCCATCACGAGACCAATATTGAACCGCCGCTCCCCGCGCAATGCACGCGCGATCTGATTTGGAACGTAGTTAAGTTCGGCTGCAATCTTTCGAATATGCTCAGCCCTTTCGGCTCCGACACGAACCGTCCCCCCGCGCCCGTGAAGGACCTTGCTTACCGCCATTGGCGAGCACCCTGCGGCCTTAGCAACGTCGCGTATCGTGACTGGCATGTCTGATATACACTATATCAGGTTAAGGTGCCAAAAGAGAAAAGCCCCTCCTTTCGGAGAGGCCTTTGGTGTTGAATCGACCCAGGAAGATTAGTGGATGCCCGGGAAGCCCCAGCCGCCGCCATTGACGTAGCCGTAGAACCAGTTGTAGTTATTCTGGTTTCGTCGGTCAACCCAAATGTTCTCGAACCACTTGATTCCACCGCGCTTGATCGCCTTGGAGTGCGTATCCGAGAACGTTGCGACCGTCGCCTGAGCGAATCGGTATCGAGGGTGAGCAGCGCACTCCCACGCACCGGCTGAGCTCGATCCGCAATCCGAGTCGTATCGAGGATCGTAAACCGGACTTCCAGGAGTGTAAACCTCAACTCCATCGCGGAAGACAGTGCTGGGATCGCCTGATACCGTGCAGATTGCGCCAATGTACTGTTGTTGCCAGTCCATGAACCAAGGGTAGTTCCAACCGTTTCCGCCGGCACCATTCGCACCCTTCTCAAGAATGATGATCTTGCTTGCGCTATTGTCGATCGCGGTTGCGTTCATCGAGGTGTTCACGACGCCCGTGCCCGGATGCTGGTAGTTGTTTGCGAAGATTCCGTGGTGTACGCCGTATGAGAAGTCACCGTTGCTCTCGCCAACCGCACGTTGGCGCGGGTTACCTGGGCTTCGGAACAGGCCATCATCGCCAAAGCTGACCGGGATCGTGTTTCCAGTGCCACCTTCTGCCGCCGAGAAGTCTCCGTTCTTGATGTACGGCATCATTGCGGCTGCCCACGTAAAGTGAGGGCCCGTCGCCGTCGATCCGCCGTACTCACTTTGGCAAAAGACGTCATCGGAGTCGGACAGGTAAATCGCCATGGATGTACCAATTTGCTTGATGTTGCTGAGGGATTGGGTCTTCTTGGCGGCCAGTTTCGCTTGAGCAAAAACTGGGAAGAGAATGGCCGCTAGGATCGCGATGATCGCGATGACAACAAGCAGCTCAATGAGTGTGAATGCAGAATTGCGTTTCATGATTAGCTAACTCGGCTCTGAGTGAGCGCAAGGGTCGAGCCCCGAACGTCGAGCGTAACGGGGAAGTTGACGAAGAGCGATTCTGGGGTCTCCCCCTCGATCATTTTCAAAAGAGTTGCCGCGGCGGCCTCTGCCATGTGACGGATCGGTTGGCGCACAGCCGTGAGAGGTGGTGTCGTGCTGTCGCAAAATTCCGTACTGTCGAAGCCGACCACGCTCAGCTGACTCGGAATGTCTACGCCCGCGTTTAGCGCGCGACGCAAGACTCGAGAAGCCTGTCCTTCGTTCCAAACGTAAAGCGCAGTGTGGGCCGGTTTCGACTCCCACCAGAGCGGGAATTCGGTTGCCTCAAAACTCCAAGTGATGAAATCGGCCTCGGTGACATCGAGACCCCGCCGTTGCATCGCCGCAACGAATCCGTTTTGCCGGGCGATCGCATCCGGCGTTTGCTCCTCTCGGATCTCTTTGACGAAGGCGATCTTTCGGTGTCCAAGCTCGAAGAGGTGACCAACGGCAAGTTCGGATCCCGCGTCGTTGTCGCAGGTAATCGCAACCGCCTTATCCGGAAGATTCGATTCGAGCGTGTTAAGCGCGACTACCGGAATATTTGCCCTCGTAAGCATCCGCTCCGTCGCCGGATCGTCCACAAACTTGCACCAGATCAGTCCATCCAACTGTCCGTTCCCGATCTCCCGATGACCATTTTTTGTGTCCACCTCGGGCAGGATCGTCAGCCGGTAGTGGTTCTTAAACAACAGGCTGGTAATGCCGTCGAAGAGGTACGCATAGTAAAGCGGACCCGCGGAGATGCTTCCGAAGTTCTCGAAGACGAGGCCAATGTTCTTGGTGCGCCCGTGGCGAAGATTCCTCGCCACTACGTTCGGGACGTAATTTAGTTTCTGAGCGACTTCGCGGATCCGAGCGGCTTTTTCGGCACTCACACGGATATTGCTCCCCCCGCCGTGCAGGACGGAGGAAACGGCGGCGACGGAAACTCCCGCCTCGGTTGCAATATCTCGAATGGTAGTGGCCATGCCCTAGTTTTACTTGCCGCGCTGTTCAGCGCCCGTGTTCGCGGGACCAGCAATGTGCTTTTTCATCTCGGCCTTTTGCTCAGCCGTCATCGAAGGGTCATTGTCGATCGCCTTGTACTTAGCCTCGACTGCGGCGTTGATATCCTCGGCCGAGGGCTCATTGGTCGGGTTGCTGTCGCATCCCGTCAAAGCGATGACCACGAAGGGAATAAGGGCAAGCTTCTTCATTGATTTGTCCTGATAAACCGTTTAATTGATTATAGGTTTAATCATCATACAGCATCTTTTGGAAATTTGCGAAAGAATTTTTCTTAGCTGCTGGATTTACCCTGATCTAGGTTCACAAACGTACCCATGAGCGTCTTTTCGGCCCCGCCTTTATCTCCGCTTTGGAGAGCGCGAAGCGCCATCGTGACCTCTTGCGCTTCGGCGGTGCGACCCTGCGTCATCAGCAGTGCCTGTGTCTTTTGGAGATCCTGAATGGCACCCATTTGGGTGATCATTCCTGTCTTCAGGCCCATGACAGTCTTTTCGATCGCTTTGCTGCTCGCCACGATCGAAGCCGCTTGGCCCACGCGCGGGTTCACCGGTTGTGAGTAACGAGCCGAATCGCCCGAAAACTCCATCTCAAAATCGAGATTAAGAGTCTCCGACTTCCCAGCGATCAAATCTTCATAAGTCAGCTTTCCGCCCAGCACCCGGTAATGCCCAAGCGGATGGTTCGGAAACTCAAGGTCGATGACCTGTTGGATCACGCTTCCGCGCTCCATGTCAGCCAGCGGAATCGTAACGGTGCCGTCCATCGCCTGCTGAGGCGCATTCATCTGCACCCAGCGTGCGAGCTTGAGCTCAAGGCTCATATTCCGCGTCACCGTGGTCATCAGCTTGTTGAGCTCATCTCGGAAAATCTCAGGAATTAGATGCGGCTGAGGGATGTAGTGGTAAGTCCCTCCCGCCCGCTTCGCCATTCCTGCCAAAAGCTCTTCATTGTAATCAGGCCCAAACCCTAGGAAAGTGACGCTGATCCCCTTCGCCTGAAGCTCGCCTGCATGGTTCACCAATGCCGAATAATCCTTGATTCCCGCCGTCGGGTCGCCATCGGTCAGCACAATCATGCGCGTCGCCCGGTTCGTCTCAATGAACTGCGACACCTGTTGCATCGCCAGCGAAAGACCGTCATACAGGTTCGTCGTATTTCCGGCGGCCAGACGCGCGATGCCCGACTTCACCATGTCCTTGTTGCTCACCTGTTGCGGCGGCATCAGGACTTCCACGACTTCCTCAAACGTGACAATCGAAAGCACGTCTGTCGGCAAAAGCAGATCAACAACGTGCGAGCAAGCCTGCTTCACATACTCCAGCGGCTGACCCTCCATCGAGCCCGATCGGTCGATGACGAGGCACAGGTTCATTGGAGTTCTTCCACCGCCGACAATGCCACCAAACGTTTCGCCCCCGCCGGCGCGGAGCTCGAGCAAGAACTGCTCGCGGGCCGGACCATTTGCCATCGTCACTGTGCGTCCGGCGACGATCTCAACTTCGAGGCCCTTGAGAGGTGCCATCGCGGTCGTGCGCTGCATTCCTCCACCCATCGCTGGCATCGCAACCGTCGCGTTTCCACCCGGAGAGGGCGTCATCACGGTCTTATTGAGGTCGATTCTTTGGGTGAGGTCCATGATTTCTACTAGGATTCTATGCGAAAACTTGTCGCGCCTACCTTGATAATATCGCCCATTTTGGCGATTCCGTTAGTCACTCTTTGTCCATTCAAGAAAGTTCCGTTCGTACTTCCAAGGTCGGTGACCACGACTTGACCGCCCTGAGCCTCGATTCGCGTGTGCCTTCGGCTCGCGCTGGAATCAAATCCCAGCGGAATCTGCATACTCTCCCGGCCAAGCTCGATCGCCGTCGTGAGCGGGAATCGCTGACCAGTCAATGGTCCATCAAGCGCAACAAGAGTAGGAGGAAGCGCTTGGACCGGAACTGGCTGCGCCGGCTGGATAGGCTGAAACGGCTGCTGAATCGGCTGTACCGGGGTGCTCGCGTTAATGGGATATGCGACCGCCCGACCCGGCTCGGGACCCCGATTGGGTGCCTTCACGTTTTTCATAAGGAATCTCAGATTCAGAGATCCCAACTGCACCACGTCGTTCGGCTGAAGCACAGCGTGCTGTACGCGCTGACCGTTGACTCCAATCCCAATCGGCGAACCCTGATCGATCACCACGTAATGCGCCCCTTGCTTCTGAATTACGGCGTGCTTCGGTCCGATATTGGGGTCGCCGAAGAGGGGGATATCGGCGCGCTCGTCTCGACCAAGCGCCATCACGGGCTTATCTAGCACCCACTCTTTGCCCTCGTTTCGTCCAAGCTCCAAGCGGAGCCAGGCTGACTTCGACAGCGCCTCGACGATTCCGATCATCAGGGCAATCGCGCCGCACATCACCGCCGCCGTCACCGCTCGGCTGGGACCGCCGGTCTCGCCAAGCTGACCTGCCTGAACACCCTGCGCCGAAAGCGTGATTCCCTGCGTGAACGTCCCGATTAGGTCAAAACACGCGCCCGCGATCGAGCCACCGATTGCACCCCCAATCGCGCCCTGGATACCGCGTCGAGGAACAAGTGTGCAAAATCCGATGCCCGCGCCCATTCCCAAACCGATGCAGCCAATCGCAAGGATTCGGCCCAAGATCAGCATTCCCGGGACATTCATCATCACTGCAAACGGCGTCGAAACCCCTCGGCCAATCATCACACCGACCACCGCGAATGCCATTCCCAAGACCAGCTCTCGAATCGCGTGCGACCGGCTACCCCGTTGGTATCCATTCAGGAAGCCAACCGAAGCCCCCAGCGCGATCGCCCAGCCGATCATCAGCACCAGCTCGAAGAAGCCCCAAGACGAGGACTGATAGTTGGGTTTGAACGGCTCCACGACCGCCCAAACCGCGACCCCCGCGATCATGCCCACCAGCGTCTTGAAGATAATGCTGCCCATTCGTTAACCTTCGTAGCGGTACTCGACGGAGCCGAATCGCACGCTGTCACCACTTGATAGTGGCGTCCAAGCCGAAATCTTTACTCCGTTCACCCAAGTTCCATTGGTGCTTCCGTGGACGGTCACCGTCACCATCGGGCCACTCTTTTGGATGCTGGCGTGGTTACGGGATACGGTGTCGTTGGGTACGACGAGCCCGTTCCCGAACTCCCGCCCGACCGAAATCTCACCCTCCGGAATCTCGAATGCACTTCCATCGGTTGCGATCAGCTTTGGAACTCCGGTTGCTACCGGAGCCGCAACTGGAGAAATCGGCGCAGCGGGAACTGCAGGCTGATCCAAGATGATTTGCTGCATCGGCTCAGGCTTTATCGGCTGAATTGGGTCGGGATCAGGGGAGGAATTCCCCACTGATTGGGGAATATCTGCACCCAGCTTAGTAAGAGTGCTTTGAACTTTGTCGCCGTTCTCGCGGAAGTATTTCAGGATGAAGAAAGCCACGCCTCCCACGACTCCAAGGCCGATAAGCGTCGTCAGCAGGTTCCCCGCAGCCCCAGTTCCGCTCGGCGCGACCGCGCCCGTCGACGCAGGAGCGTTGGTCGCCTCCGCTGGCTTTGCCTCAGCTGGAGATGCTGCCGCTGCCGCCGAGCTATTTCCATCAGGAAGGGCCACCTTGAAAGTTGGAATCGGAGCCTCGCGCTCGGCCTCGAGCGTAAAACTCTGCTTCACCGGAGCTGCCATGCCGCTCTTCCCGCGGTAGTTCACCGCCACCTTGAGTTCGCCAAACTTGACGTACCAGAACTTCACCTTCCCTTTACTGGAGGGATCAATCAGCTCCTCTCGCTTCAGACCACTTCCGTCGGTCAACTCCACCGTCGCCGAATCTATCGGTCCACCTGGAGCCAAAACCTCGATTTCAACCTGTTCAGCGGCCGAGAAATGGTTCTCAACCACCGCCCAGTTCCCAGTCGTCAGTTCATCTCGGGATTTCGAAGCTACATTCCCGGTTGTCTCATCCACCAAAAAGAGCCTCGACTTGACGCTCGCACCCTTGAACGGCTGCTTTACCGTGTCGCCGCTAATGCTCGCGGTTTCCTTTGCCTTCCTAACCGGCCAACCCTCCGTCTCAAACACGCTGTACTGGTGGTTGCTCTTCAGGGTAATCGTGATGGCGGTCTGCGAGAACGCAGCGCAAGAGATTGCCAGCCCGAGAATAATACTTAAAGATCGTTGCACGCTGAGACAATTCTAGCGCGTGCTTGGGGCAAAGCGTGTGCAACATCACTCGCTTTGTAGCCAATCGGGCCAATTGCGTCGGCGCACATATCGGCCGCCGCTCCGTGCCAGAACATCGCGCACCCCGCCGCATAGTATCCCGGAAGGTCTTGCGCGAGCAAAGTGGCGATCATTCCGCCCAAAACATCTCCCATGCCCGCACTTGCTTGGCCCGAGTTGCCAGTGCAGTTGACCAATTTCGGCTGGTTCGGCTCACCGACAATGCTGTACGGCCCCTTCAGAAGCACGCACTGCTTAAACTGTCGCACCGCCGAGTCCACCGTTCGGAATCGATCCGCCTGAACTTCGGCGATCGAGGCGTGCATCAACCGGCTCATCTCGCCGGGGTGGGGAGTAAGTACGCAATCCGAGGCAGGCAATTCAACACCCGCCGCGACGCATGTCAGTGCGTCCGCATCAATCACGGCCGGGACCGTGAGTTGACGGAACAGACGCCTCAAAAACTCGTGAACCGAGGGTTCCGTTGCCAGTCCCGGACCGATCAACGCGCTCGAAAACTTGTGTTGATACGCCAAGATTGTATCTGCGGCATCGGCGGCAACCACTCCGTCAACCTCCGGCAAAGGCAGAAGCAACGCCTCCGGAACCTGAGCCGCCACCGCATTGATCACGTCCGGAATTCCGGCAACCGTCACCAGCCCAGCCCCGGCCGCAAACGCCGACATCGCCGCCAGCGACGCCGCACCACGCATCCACTTACTTCCCGCCACGATCAACACGTGCCCGTTATCGCCCTTGTGGCTCGCTCGCAAGCGCTCAGGGAGCAGAGATGCCACCCATTCGCCGTCCAAAAGCCGTGCCTCGGTGGCTTCCGTCAGCAATCCCTGCGGGAAGCCGATCTCGCTCACCGTCCAAAAGCCCGCGTGTTCGAGCCCAATTCCTTGGAACAGAAAAGGCTTCGCCATTCCAAACGTGACCGTTCGCAACGCCCAAATCGACTCGCCAAGCTCTTCACCGGTGTCGCAACAAATTCCACTTGGCACATCGACCGAAATCACCGGCACACCGCTTCGGTTGATCGATTGGATCGCGATCTTCACCGCGCCATGCACTTCGCGCTGAGCGCCGATGCCGAGCAAAGCGTCGATAATGACATCCTTCTGGCTGATCGCCTCCAGCCTGCGGCACCAGTTTCCGTCATTGGGATAAGAAAGCGGAATTCCTGCCGCCAAACATAGGTTCGCGTGCTGACGAGTCAAGTTGCAAAGCTCGTGCTCCTCGCAACCCATAATCACATCGACCCGATATCCGCGCTCATGGGCGATGCGTGCCGTCACGAGGCCATCGCATCCGTTCATGCCCTTGCCGCAGAAGACGGCGACTCGACCACTCTCGGGCATCAATTGGCGGAGAGCATCAAAAACCGCCATCCCGGCTCGCTCAACCAGAACATGCGTCGGGATGCCGTACTCATTCTCAGTACGTTGCTCCAACAACCTTGTTCGTTCGACGTTTGCGATCCACATAGCGGGGTCTACAGGACTCTACGTCGGTCTGGTCTCATCTGTCACCCGATGAACTGCGAGGAATTTTATCTGCCCGCCGCAACCAACATGAAAGTACCGGCGACGTGATGGTAGCCGCCTCCGTTTCAGAATCTCAAGACCGCATTTTTGGCATCGATACACGACCTGTTGCCGCGCCTGATTCCGCTTGACTTCATACCGATGGCGCACCTTCGGCTCAAGACCAAGATCAACCATCGCCTGCCTCCAAGCGGGTCCGTGTCCCGCCCCCTTTCGGCCATGGCGATGAAACGCAAGTAGGTGAGCGTACTCATGGAGCAACGTCGTCCGAATCCTTTCTTCGTCGATCATCAGCACGCTACTCAGCGCAATCGTGCGGCGAGAATAGATCGCGACTCCCGCCGTAACCGGCATTCTGCGCCATGCTAGGTGCGGCTCGTAACCCATCGGGAACGCCTTCACCGCATCCGCTAGGACGCGAAGCGCATACTGCTCAAGTTCCGGGGTCATCGTGCGCCGAGGGAGCCCAAGATGCTCGAATTGCCAAAGTCGCTACTGATCGAGAACCACTTCCGGGTGTCGTACTTATCGCAAATCGCCTTCACCTTATCGTCGGTTTCGTTGCCGTATTTATCGATCTCGCCCGACTGGTTCTTCATGCCGTACAAGTTGCTGAGAGCCTTGGTGGTGTCGGTCTTTGCAAGTTCAACCGCATCCAGAACGTCAAGAATCATCGCTCCAGTCTCGTCCAGAGCATGCGAGTAGCTCTCAGCAATGGTTTGGCATTCGGCGGGCGGTGGATAGCTAGCGAAGTCCCGCTTCAGGTCTGCCCAGTCTTTCCTCTGGTCAGTCCCTTGGTCCGCCACTTTATCAGCCGACGAGTTTGGCATCGCCGCATCCGGATCACCGCTCGCCAGCCCCTGAAGTCCTTGCATATCCGTGCCGAACTGCGCCGATTGAGCCAGAACCATCAGACTCGAAAGACCCTTTCGCGAGAGTTCGCCGCGCTTCTTCTCAATACGCTCGAGATGCTCCAGCCACTTCCGAATGTAATCGGGCATCTGGGTCGGAGCCTTGCCTACTTGCTCCAAAACGGGTTCAGTCTTCCCGGTCTGCTGCATCACCGGACCGGGCTCCTTCCCCTGCTTAATCAGAACCGGTCCCGGCTGAGCGCCCTCCTTCCTTAGCAAGTTCATCGCGAGCAGTCCCAAGAGAAGGAGCGCAATCGCCAGCACTCCCGCCACGATCCAACCAAGCGGAGACTTCTTCTCGGCCTGTGCGGCCCCCTGGAAGTATCCGGTAGGCGCGGCGTTGCTGGCTTGCTTCAACTGCTCCTTCACCGAGGGCGCATTCGCCGCCGGGTGGTTCAAAAACGCGCGCAAGTCATTCCCGCAGTTCGGACAGAACGACGCCCCATTTGGGCAAGCAGTTCGACATCGGGGGCAGTTCATGCGGCTCCCCCTTACTATATCCCGAGTTGAACCAAATTCAGTTGGCCCAGCGCTTTCGTAGCCGCTCCGTCATCCAAAGCGAAACCTCTTCGATGTCCGCAAGCGGCTTGCCGGATTCGGGCTCGGACCACTGATAATGCGGAGGACCAAACTCTGGATCGAAAGTCGTAACCCTTCCCGCCTTCTGATTGTTCTGATGAACCACGTCCCACCAGGCTTCAAACTTCGGCGTATAGCCCTCCCAGTTCTTTGCCCTCGGATCGGGAACCTGCGGACCTTCTTCAAAACCGATTCGCGCATGGATGTGGCGAGTCCTCGCCAACACTTCCGTTACTTGGGTCGAAAAGCCACCCAGCATCGATTCGGTAACGACAGTCCAATGGCTCAGATCAGCGCAAAGGTAAAGGTCGGGAAGGTCCTTCAAGTACTGCGCTGTGGACATTGGTTCGTACAACAGGCGCCCCCGGTGCGTCTCAAAGTTCACCGGGAACGGAACCTGCTTGGTCGCCTCAACCAGCTTGCCGAGGAAATCAAGCCCTTGGGCGTAGGTCATCCACGGCCTGCCCGCATGGATCGTCGCCCCGACCGCGCCGTTATCAAACGCCTCCCCGAGTCCGCGCTTGAATGCCTCGAGTTCATCGCCCGCAACCATCGCCATGTACTTGATGCCGACCTTCTCGATGACCGGCTTGAGCTGGAAATGGGGCTGAACCCAATCCTCAAAGCCCTCGTACCCCTGCGACTTGACCCGGAGGAGCTTCTCCTCCATCGTTCCCCCCATTCCCCATAGGGTTTTGTAAACTTCCACTTTCGGCATGGCAACATCATACATCCGGATTCGGGCGTATCATATTGAGCAATGACTCAGATTGTGTTCGAAGCGAGAGAAGCCGAAGAAGGGGGGTACTACGCCTCTACACTCGGGTATCCAATTCACACGCAAGGCGAGGACTGGAAGGACCTGGAAGAGATGATCACAGACGCTGTGAGGGGTTACTTTGAGGACCAGAAAATGCCCGCCATCGTCCGAGAGAAGTGAACCATCGCGTGGAATTGACAAAGCAGGCGAGTTATTCGTAAGCTTCGGTAAGTGAACAAAAACTCACTTCGAATTGTTGATCCTCCGCACACAGATTTCGTCGCTTTCACCGACTGCACCAGGTCCGTCGCCTTGGTAGAACCCAGCGCCCTTCGGTCTATAGGACCCGAAAGACCGCACCCTCAAGGCAGAGCAAGGCTGGAGTATGTTGTTGGCTGGCCCACGACCGAGTATCTAGTATGGAGCCATGCTCGACCTACGAGTGAGCTGAACAGCGCGGTCAATGTGTACAACGAACTCGGACACTGTCTCTTGGCGAGTCCAATTCTTCAGCAAGATGGAAGCATCAAACTAATGCCCGAAGCAAACCCAGATGTATCTCATTTTCCATTTCCGGATAAATAGTTGTCGAGAGTCTTGAAGGAATGTGAATCCCGATTCGTTGACCTTCAATATTTAAGATCTCTTTTGCAATTCGGGCAGTGAGTTAGACCCTTGCGTATCGTAGCCCGACAATTCCAACATTGGATTTCCCACGGATTCAGTGGCGTGCTTGGAGCGGCAGTCTGCTCTGAACGAGAATAGGAGGTGGCTAGGAGAATGATGCCTGCAACCGCAATGTCTACAGAGAGGATCATTCCATTCTGCCGATCACTAATCAGCGATAAATTGCTGACTCTCAATCCTTCCGTTCCCGCAACGACAACAGAACTGTCAAAGAACAGCCAAAAATAGGTGGCGCCAGCGACGCCAATAACAAGCAGTAGATATCCAAGGTCCTTCATTACGAAAGTCTTTAGGACATTCACACACCAAACTCAGCGCTGAGCGCATCTTCTAGCGCATCCTTCTGAGGGTCGACCACTCCCTTCACGCCCGGAGCGGTGTAGTGAGCGACGATCTCTTCGGCACCGCGCGAAAACGGAGTCGTGCAAACAAACGCCGGTACCAACGCCTTGATCTTCGAATTATCGAGGATGAAGCTGTTCGACTTGTCACCCAGCAATCCCGGACCTCGATTCGGGTCGCGCTGAGCGAGAATTTCGGAAGGCACATGCACCTTCTTGGCCTCTACTCCCGCTGCACGGGCGACAATGTCATAGATCTGATTCCAAGTCAGCCATTCATCGCTGGTGATGTGAAATGCCTCGCCGATCACCGCCGAGTGTCCCATCAGGCCCACAAACCCCTTCGCGAAATCCGTGTGGTGGGTCAACGTCCAAAGCGAAGTCCCGTCGCCATGAACCACCACCGGCTTGCCCTTCAGCATTCGGTCGAGGATCGTGTATCCGTAGTCAAACGGCAATAGGGTCTTATCATAAGTGTGCGAAGGTCGCACGATCGTCATCGGAAACTTCTCGTCCCGGTACGCCTTCAGCAGAGCCTCCTCGCAAGCGATCTTGTTTCGCGAATACTCCCAATATGGGTTGTCCAGCGGAGTGCTTTCGCGGACAGGAAGCGACGCGGGCGGGGTCTGATAAGCGCTCGCGCTGCTGATGAAGATGTACTGATTCGTTTTGCCCCGAAACAGCTCGATATCGCGCTCAATCTGACCGGGAACGAAGTTGATCCAATTCACGACGACATCCCACTTTCGATCGCCCAAGACCTTTTTGGTCTCCTCCGGGTTGTTGATGTCGCCGTGCAAAACCTCGACTCCTTCGGGAGTCGGCCGCGCCGACTTTCCGCGATTTAGAAGCGTCAGTTCAAAGCCCTGTTTCACCGCGAGCGGTGAACATGCCGAGCTAATGATTCCGGTTCCCCCGATGAAGAGAGCTTTCATGCGGCAAGGTTACCCAGAGGTTTACGCCAGGCTCATTTCCCGCAGGCCATCGGCGACCGCAAACGGAGCCGCTGTCTTCGCCTTAATCTCATCCAAAGTGACGCCCGGAGCCAGTTCCAGCAATGTCATCCCCACGCCGCGCTCGACCGAAAACACTGCGAGGTCGGTAATCACGAGGTCAACGCAAGCCCGCCCGGTCAGCGGCAGTGTGCATTCCGGGAGAACTTTCGATTCTCCCGCCTTATTGGTGTGCTCCATCACCACCACCACGCGCTTCACGCCCGCAACTAGGTCCATCGCGCCGCCCATCCCTTTCACCATCTTGCCAGGGATCATCCAGTTCGCAAGGTCGCCCTTGGCGGAAACTTCCATCGCCCCAAGAATCGAAAGGTCAATATGCCCTCCGCGAATCATCGCGAACGAATCGGCAGAAGAGAAGTAAGAAGACCCCTCAATCTCAGTCACCGTCTGCTTTCCGGCATTGATCAAGTCCGGATCTTCTTCGCCCTCGAAAGGGAAGGGCCCGAGCCCGAGCATGCCGTTCTCCGATTGCAACGTCACGTCCATCCCCTCAGGAATGAAGTTCGCAACCAGGGTCGGAATTCCGATGCCGAGGTTCACATAGAAGCCGTCGCGCAGCTCCTGCGACGCGCGTTGGGCAAGTTGATCACGATTGAGGGCCATATGGTCTCAGTTTATTCGGAAAAATGGTCCGGTGAGTAAACGTTAGGTCCAAGTTGATGCCCTGCAGGGTCGCGGAAAGGTACCCCTCCGCATCGCGATAGCGACCCGTCTCTCGATCGACCACGAACCGATACGGCTTCGGACCAACCTTGACTGTCTCCGTCGGCTGGAGATCGCCCTGAATAATGGCATCGCGCTCATTAAACGAAATGAGCTTGTACTTCATCTCGACCTCGCCCACCAGCTCGTTCGGCGTGAACTTCGCCGACCATGTGTCTCCGATCCCCACCTCCTTTTCGGGCAGAGTCAAGTCCAGCGCGCCCGAAGAAAGCGCCTGCATCCCGTCGACGGCGAGACTCTTTCCTTGCAAATCGGTCGTCCGTTGAAACTTCACGCCCTTAATGTCTCGCAATGAATCCGCAACAAGTGCCAAGCTACCCGTCGCCGTAACCGTCACTCCGGGAACGTATACCGAAGCAACTACCTGCTTTGGCGTCACCGACAAGATCCGCTCGGCAAAGTGCAAAATCCCGTGAACCGTCCCCTGTTCGCCCGCATCAATAATCATCTGAATTTGCGCTTCATAACGCTGGTTTGGGTGTACATTCCACCGCAACGAGATCTTTTCTTCGCCCGCCGAGGCAACCGATGAGAGCAAAATGAGGGCACCAACATGGGCGAAACGAAAGTTCATCTCCTTATGATAGCCATGCTCACCCTCGGAATCGCCTGCGCTGAACCCGCCCAACCGCAACGTTCACTCAAATCGCAATTCGAAGAGTATCCGCCCAAAACGCTCTTCATCCGCGCCTTCAAGCAAGAAAAGGAGCTCGAACTTTGGGCCGGTGACAAGCAACTTCGCCTTATCAAAACCTATCCCGTCCTCGCCGCCAGCGGCAAGCTCGGCCCCAAACTACAACGAGGTGACCGCCAAGTGCCCGAAGGTTGGTACCGCATCAACCGCTTCAACCCCAAAAGCCGCTTTCACCTCTCCTTGGGGCTCGACTACCCCAATGCCGCCGACAAGACTCGCTCCGCTGGCCTCGATCCCGGTGACGACATCTTCATCCACGGCAGCAACAAAAGCATCGGTTGCCTCGCAATGGGCGACCCCGCCATCGAAGAGATTTACGGCCTTGCGCGAGATATGAAATCGAGAATCTACGTGCTGATTCTGCCGAGCCGCACGATGCCGCAGGCGACGCCACTAGACGTCCAACTCGCCCAGATCAACGCCGCCTTCGAGAAGACCAAACAAGTCCCCAAAGTGACAATTAGCCGAACCGGCGAGTACGTGGTCAAGCCTTAGGTCGGGTGGTTCGCCGCTCGATCCGCTTCTCGAAATTCTCGCCCATGATGATGCGGTTCACGTAAATCGAAGGAGTGTGAATCTGGTCGGCATCAAGCTCGCCTACCTCGACGAGCTCCTCCACCTCGGCGATGCAAACGCGTCCTGCCGTCGCCATCATTGGGTTAAAGTTGCGCGCCGTCTTTCGGTAGATCAGGTTCCCGGACCGGTCGGCCTTCCAAGCCTTCACGATGGACAGATCCGCGACGAGGCCCGTCTCCATCACATACTCTTCACCGCCAAAGTCGCGCGTCTCTTTCCCTTCGGCGACCAGGGTTCCGACCCCGGTCTTGGTGTAAAACGCCGGAATCCCGGCTCCTCCCGCGCGAATCCTTTCCGCCAGAGTCCCCTGCGGATTGAACTCTAGCTCAAGCTCGCCCGCCAGGTATTGCCGCTCAAACTCAGCGTTCTCACCGACGTAGCTCGACACCATCTTCTTGATCTGCCGGGTCTGAAGCAAAAGGCCCATCCCAAAGTCATCGACGCCGCAGTTGTTGCTGATGACCGTGATGTTCTTTACCCCTGAATCTCGCAACGCCACGATGAGGTGCTCGGCGATTCCGCACAATCCGAATCCGCCCGACATGATCGTCATGCCATCGAACAGCACACCTTCAAGAGCCTTCTCTGCGTTGGGAAAAACCTTGTTCATCGTGCTTCCAAGTGTACACGCGGACCAGGCTTCACAAACAAAAATGGAGCCTCACGGGGGAGCGAGACTCCGAACCATTCCATTTGGATAAGGACCCCATATTCGGAGTTCCGAGATGTTTGAACGCGTCCTCGGGCACGATGTTCCACCGATAGGGCTTTAGTCTTTCTTGTCGAACTCGGCAAGCAACTTGTCGAACTTGTGAGTCAGTTCGCTGTTCGTCACCAGTCGAGTGACCTTCAGCTGCCGTCCAAGTTCCAAAAGCTCTTTCTCTTTATGCCCGGCGTGGGCCAATATCGGAATGCCCCGCGCCTGGAGTTCCGGCACAATCCATGCCGCCCGCGTCTCCGAGAGGTTCACAATCGCCATGTCCGCATTCTCATGCTTGCCATGGCTCGATACCTCCGCCTCATGACCCCGGGCCTCAAGCGCGCGCCCAATCCGTACCGACCAGAACAGGTTCAACTCGTAAACCAGCACCCGCATCTGCGAATCTTACCAGTACCCAGAATCTAGCGTGCTCTAGGTTATCATACGAATAAACCTCAAGTGATTCGTGAATTTTGCTGACCAAACATGGTGTAATGTTGGTTAATGCGAGCGACGTTGCTCTGCGTTTGTTTTTAAGGGCAATGAAAAAACTTCTCGTTCTTGCACTCGGGTCACTCGGGTCTGTTTCGGCATTCGGGCAATTTGTGAACGGCTCAGTGGTTGTCTGGAAGCAAGCCACTACGGACCCTTCAGGCATAATAAGTCTTTCAACAAGATCCTCCGCCACTGGTGCAGAGTCAGCAACGCTTGCTCTTTCGATAAGTGGTGAATCCAACTCCGCAAGTGCCGGGACCATTAAAGGTAATGGTTCAGCAATGTACCTGGCTGGGTTTGATGGAACTCAGGGCAAGATTGCGAGTATCAATTTCGCCACTGGGAACGTGAGCTATGCGCTCATTGGAACTATTGGCGCACGATCGGTCGCGATGAACGGTACCTCTTGGTTCTTTACTTCTAGCTCTGGCCTGGATCGGTTCGCCTCAACACCCAATTTCAATAATTCTTCATCAAACACTTCGACGACAGTAAGTTCCACAGTCGCTCGAGGAGCGACCGCGTGGGGAAATGACATCTTTTTCACAAGTTCATCGAATTCAAATTCCGTTGCCGGGCTATGGAGATACAACGGAACAAGTGCCACTAGGGTCATAAATGCAAACGATTTTGGTAGCGTCTCTACAGATAGTTTCCATGATGTTGTTCTAACTGCCGATGGGTTAAGTGCTTACATCGCAGATGCTCGCTCCGGTGCGGGGGGAGGAATCCGAAAATTTACCCGCTCGAGCACTACTGTTGACACCTGGACACAGGCATACCAAAGGGATATTGCTGGTGCAGGTGTCAGGTACCTAGCTATCAAAGAAGTTGTCGGTGGAAATGAAATATTTGTCACCACAACCGGGGGGGCGAATAATACATTCCGTGGCTTCAAAGAAAACGGTTCTGGCATTTCTGCCACCCAAATGTTTTCTGTGGCGGCTGGCTCTGGTCAAACATTTCGCGGCGTGACGGTTGTCCCCGAACCCGCCACCATGGCCGCTCTCGGACTCGGACTTGCCGGCATCGCCGCTCGGCGACGACGCAAGTAAGCGCCCACAAGAAATCACAATGCCCTGACTGAATCAGTCGGGGCATTGTGATTTCAGAACATCGATCCCGGCATTCCTATCAGGTTTATTGATTTTTCCGTAGAAACTGCCACAAAACTTTAACGATTTACCGAGAAAATCTGAATCATGGTGTAAGATTAAACGTTCCTTCTGATTCAACGTAGATCCGGCGAACATTTCTTTAGGCTTCATGAAAAATTTATTCACCGCTGCGGGCTTGCTCGCAGTTTCATCTTTTGCGAGCGCACAATTCGTTAATCGTGATCTCGTCATTGCAACTCAGTCGAGCACAGGGACGACCGGTGCTTCGTTTACCGCCCTCGATAAAGCTTCAGGTACATCCGGCTACTCAACGGGAGCAACCACCTTCCGATTCGGATCGTCGCTCGTGTCCGGCGGAATCAAGGTCGGAGTCGATGGAGTGATGTACTCGGCAGGCACGCTGGCAACTACGTCGACCTTCGGACGAATCGCCCGAGTAAGTCAATCTGGTTCGACCGATCTTGCCGTCGTTACCGGTGGAGTTCCCTACAGTGCCGCCCCGCGGGGTGGCGGTGGAGACATGTTCGTGATCACGAGCACAAATGCTCTCCAGTCGGGCACTGTGGTATTCAACAACAGCACGGCGAGCAGCCTTGCCAATGACGGTGCCCAGTCGGGAGCGCCGAACATCATCGCCTCGCACAACGGCCTTGCATACTCCACAAAGAGCGGTAACAACAACGGCTCTTATGGAGTGTTCTCGGGACAAACTTCTGCGCTAGTTGCCCAGTTCGCAAGCAAGCCCACGAACGGTAACCTCGTTGACCTTTGGCTCTCGTGGGACGGACTCACGATGTTCACCGCCCAGGACGGCACAACCGCCGATGGTGGCGTGAACAAGTGGGTACGGACTAATCTCACCAGCAACTTTTCGCTTGCATACACGTTGTCCACCGTCACCGGTTCTTCGGCTCGCGGTGCTCGCTATCTTTCGGTTGATGAAACCGCCCCTGGTGCATTTACCATCTACGCCGCAACTGCCGAAACCACGGGTAACCGATTGGTCAAAATCGTAGATTCGGGCGCAAGTTCCACCGGAACCCTGCTGTACACCGCGGGCGCGACAGATCAGATTAGAGGTGTCGCGATCGTCCCCGAGCCAGCCACGATGGCTGTGCTCGGCCTCGGCCTCGCTGGCATCGCCGCGCGCCGACGAGGCAAGTAACCTCCGGCCAGACAACAGAAAGCCCCGACTGAATCAGCCGGGGCCTTTTCTTTATCTAGTTCGCGGGATCAGCCCCAGATCAGGTCTTCGCGAACGATGATCGTCTCCGCGCGATCCGGGCCGACCGAAACGATCGCCACCGGCGTCTTGGTGTACTCCGCCATGAAGTCGAGGTACTTCCGCGCATTCTCGGGCAGGTCTTCCATCGTGCGAGCCGATCGCAGATCACCCTTCCAACCCGGAAGCTCGCGGTAAATCGGCTTCACCCGCGCCAACACCTCAACATCGCCGGGAAGGTAATTGATCTCCTCGCCATCCAGCGAGTACCCCACGCAGACCTGCACGCTCTCAAAGTCCGACAGAATATCGAGTCGAGTCACGACCAACCCTGAAAGCGAGTTCAGGCGACAAGCGTGCCGCAAAGCCACGAGGTCAAGCCAGCCGATTCTGCGGCCGCGCCCCGTCGTCGTACCAAACTCCTTTCCGATGGTGCGAATATGGTCGCCAAGCTCATTATCGAGCTCAGTAGGGAAGGGACCGGAGCCAACCCGAGTGGTGTACGTCTTGCAAACACCCAGCACCGAATCGATATGGCGGGGCCCAATGCCCGTTCCCAAGCACGCGCCACCCGCGACGGGGTGCGACGAAGTTACATAAGGGTAAGTCCCCGAGTCGAGGTCAAGGAAAGTCCCCTGAGCCCCTTCCAACAGCACCCGCTCACCCGCCTCAACGGACTCCGCAACCAGCGCCTCGATATCCCGCACGAACGGTCGCAACCGCTCGGCGTAAGCCGAGTACTCCGCAAAAACTTCTTCGAAAACGAGCGGAGCCTGACCAAATCGCGCCAGCATTTCGTTCTTCGCTTCCAGAACCGCGCGAAGCCGAACCGAAAAGCGAGCCGGATCAACAAATTCGCCCATCCGGATTCCGATTCGGGCAACTTTATCCTGGTAAGCCGGTCCGATTCCCCTCGAGGTCGTGCCGATTTTGTTTGCACCCCGAGCCGTCTCTTCAAGCGAATCGAGCATCCGGTGGTAAGGGAAAACGACATGCGCGGCCGACGAGATGATAAGCTCGCCCAGCTCGGACTTCTGCGCCAAAGTGCGGTCCCACTCTTCAAGCAAGCCTTTGGGGCAGACCACCATTCCCGAGCCGACTACGGCCCGAGTTCCGGGGTGAAGAATTCCCGCCGGGATTAGGTGAAACTTAAATTCTTGGCCATTGGCAATCACGGTATGCCCGGCGTTGTTTCCGCCCGCATATCGCACAACCAGGGAAGCCTGACTTCCGAGCACATCGACGAGTTTGCCTTTGGCCTCGTCGCCCCATTGGGCACCGACAATAACAAGTGTGGGCATGGTTCACTAACTCCTTTGTACGTGACCAGATCATGAGAAAAGGCCAGCGCACCCTGCTGAGGATCCGCCGGCCTTGTCAGAACCGTTGAGCCTTCTCCCAACGGTAATAAATGATAGCACACCGCTATACTAAGCCATGCGCTGGCTTGCCCTTCTGCTTTTGATTCTCACCCTAGTCGGGTGCGCGAGATCGTCCTCTTCCACCGTGGTAAACGCCGACGGATCATGGCAGCGCACGCTGAAGCTCACCGTGAGCAAGGCTCCAGGTGGCCCCGAGACTGGTGCTGCCGAGTGGCCTGACACCTTCACCATTCCCAGCGGCCCTGGCATCAAGGTATCCACCGAAACTAAAGAAGAAGAGAAAACCACCACGATCACGCGAAGCGGCTCGCTCGGAGACGCGCTCCTAACCGACGTGATCATGCGTGAAAAGGGCAAAACAACCTTCAAGAACTACGTCACCGTCCGCGAAATCAAACCCGGTGTGTACGAGTACTACGAGAAGCTCACCAACCCCTCGCCCGACGCCGCTAAAACGACGGCGGAAATGGAGGAGTTCCGAAATGAGCTTTGCAAGTACCTTCCGTCGGGAGTTACGGTGACAGATGAGGAGGCGAACAAAGTCGCCAATAAGATGGTGATTTCGATTGCGCGGCGAATGTTCGGTCCCGATGACCACCTCTTCGGAACTCTCATCACGAACCCAGAAGGCTCCATACGCCGCCTCAAGTTAGGTCTCGCCAAGTCGCTTGATCGAGCGATGACCGAGCACTTGGGCGATAAGCTCACGGCAGAGCAGCGCAAAGACGTCATCATCAAGATGCTCGCCGAACTGAACGGCGATGCCATCAAGAACGCCCAAAAGCCCTCGCCCGAAAAGGATCCGACCTCCAACACCGGCTTTGTCGGTATGAGCGTCAGCGTTAAACTCCCCGGCGAGATCATCTCCTCCAACGGCGAGATCGACCCCTACACCGGCGAAGTCTATTGGGATTTCCTCAGCGCCTCCGCCGATGCAGAAGCTCTCGAGCTTCGAGCAGTCTGTCGAGTGAAGAAGTAATTTGGCGTGCGGCAACGAGTTGCCGCACGCCAAAACCTCGGAACCTTACCGCCCCGCAGGCGTCCATAATGAAGGTTATGCGACGCCTTGCCCTCACTTTGTGCCTCCTCCCCAGCACCCTATTTGCTTGGAGCGGCGATGGTCACATGCAAGTCGCCGATATCGCTTGGACGCGGCTCACCCCCGCCGTACAGGCCAAACTCGCAAAGATTCTCGCTGCCGGAGAGCCGACGTTCACACCCGTCGACGGCAATGTTCGAGAGTCGTTCCGCAAAGCCGGAACCTGGGCCGATTTCATCAAGGGCACCAAGCCGTCGGTTTTCGAAAACCTCATAACGTCGTACAACCGCAAGTTCGAACCCGATATCGAATCCACCCCCGGCAACGAAGGCGTCAAGTGCAAGACGTGGCACTACTACGACGTCCCGATTCGCTACAAGGGTGAAGAACCCAAGGTTCGCCCGAGCAATGCTCTGAACGCTCTCAACCTCGCCATCGCCGAGCTTGGAAAACTGAACAAAGACGGCGGCGACGACCGCCTCAAGGCATGGTGGGTGTACTGGATCAACCACATCGTGGGCGATCTGCACCAGCCGCTCCACTGCACCAGCAATCACGAGCACGATGAAGCCGGCGATGACGGCGGAAACAAATTCATGATCACCGCGCCCGATAACGACCGACAAATTCGGCTCCACGGATTCTGGGATGCAGCAATCGGCAAGGCAATCGCCGCCGATAAGGCCGCCGGTCTTGACCCTAATGTCGAGGCCGTTTCCGCACGTTGGACCGCCGATACGTCGCTCCAGCCAAGCGCCGCCATGGTCAAGGACCTCGACATCGTCTCTTGGCTAAAAGCGGGCGCCAAGCTCGCCGACAAGTTCAGCTACGACGGCCTCAAACCGAACGACAAGCCCAACGATGCGTACCAAAAGGACATGATCCTTCTCGCCAAAAAGCAAGCCGTTCTTGGCGGATACCGGATGGCGGAAATTCTCAACGCCGCCCTGAAATAGGTCTCGCACACTAAGAACCTCAAGTAAATTGCGAGGTTCTAGCCCTAACCTGTTACAAATACTTGCCGATGCTCATTACGGGATGAACCGTGGCATCTATTCCAGCGCAAAGGCGATGCAAACCACCACACAGTGGATGGACATCATCGCGAATAACTTGGCGAACGCTTCAACGGACGGCTATAAGTCGGACACGATCGCATTTGCCGACGTCCTCGTCAAGAATATGTACGCCAATGGCGGTCAAGGCAAGTTCCTCGGAAGCATTGGAAACGGTCCCGATGCCGTCGTCGAAAGCACTGATATGGCGCTCGGCCCCATCCGCTCCACCGGAAACCCGCTTGATATTGCCCTCAAGAATCCCAAGCAGCTTCTCGCGGTCCAAGTGAACGGGCAGACGCAATACACTCGCGACGGCGCTCTCAAAATCGACAGCGAACGATTTCTCGTCACCGAGCGAGGATGGAAAGTCCTCGATGACCGAGGCAACCCCATTCAGCTTCAGCCCGAAGGCATCCTGGAGATCTCTCCCACCGGTGAAGTCATCCAAGGCACTAACCCCATTGCCAAGCTTGGCGTCTACGAGGGCGACTTCAAGAAGGCGGGTCAGAACCTCTACAACTCCCCGAATCCCACCCGGGTGACTGACCCCGATATTGCTCCAGCCAGCGTGGAGGGAAGCAACGTCGACGCGATTTCAACAATGGTTGACCTTATCAAGATCAACCGCCACTTCGAGATGAGCCAGAAGTCCATCACCACGCAAGACGAGATGACGGGCAAGCTCTTCGAGGCTTTACGACACTAATTTAGTCCCGCAAAAGACAACGACAAAAAGGCCAAGCAGGATGCGAGGTCATAAACCAGCAAAGGATGGCGAGCAATGAAATCAAGCCGCTATGTTAAGATCACTCAATACGTCTGCAACCGGAATGGTCGCCCAGCAACTTAATCTGGACGTCATTTCGAACAACCTTGCCAACGCAAACACCACGGGATTTAAGCATCAACGGGCTGAATTCCAAGATCTGATCTACCAAACCGTACAAGCGGGCGGTACTTCGGCGGGCCAAAACCTCCGAACCCCCGGCGGCATCCAATACGGTCTCGGTGCCACCAACTCGGCTACCGCCAACGATTTTGCCCAAGGCGCCTCGCTCAACACCAATAACCCGCTCGATATCATGATTGTCGGCGAAGGCTTCTTCCGCGTCCTTCGGCCCGATGGAACATTTGGATACACCCGAGACGGAAGCTTTAAGAGGGATGCTAACGGTGTCCTAGTGACTAGTGCGGGCTATCCGCTCCAACCACCGATTACCATCCCTGCGAACGCGGTAAGCGTAACGATCAGCAAAGACGGAACGGTTGATGCGAAAATTGCGGGCCAAAACGACCTCCAACGAATCGAACAAATCACTCTCGCTGTATTCCCGAACGCCGCCGGACTGACCCGAGTTGGAGGCAACATCTGGACCGAAAGTGCAGCATCGGGTGCCCCAAATGTTGTCCTTCCCGAAACCGATGGCGCCGGCGGAATCATGGCTGGCTACCTCGAAGGCTCAAACGTCTCCGTCGTCGAAGAAATGGTCCGCATGATCTCTGCCCAGCGTGCTTACGAGATCAACAGTAAAGCGATCCAGACCTCCGACGACATGCTCCAGACCCTCAACACCCTCAAGAGGTAAGCCATGATTAGCACACTTTTCACTTCGATCATCCTTGGCACCGTCCCCACTTTGAACATCAAAGTGGAGGGCGACGGCTACCTGCGCTTTGCACGGGGAACCAATTTGCTTTACGCCAAGACCGCAATCCTTTCGCCTTCGGCAAAGGGGCTCATCGCCTCCGATGGCTCCGTGCTTGCACCTCGCGTCGAAGTCCCTGCCGGACTGACGTCCCTCGAGTGCGACTTGCAGGGCAACCTCTCGGGAACGGTGAGCGGAAGCAAGCGATTGCTTGGGCGCTTAGTCATCGCGCAGTTTTCGGCCAAACCCTCTTTCGTTAAGTTCGGGAGCATGCTCTCCACCCTATCCAAACCAACCTTAGCAAACCCAGGCGAGGGCGTGGCAGGTGTCATCCGGCCCGTCCAAAAGGTCGCTTCGGCAAACAAGCCTACGTCGAAAGCAATCGCTGCACAACCGTTTGGGTCTTCGCTCGTTTCCATCTCGGTTCGCCCCCAAAGCGAAGTCGATGACGAGTACATCACCCTCGGCGCGATCGCTGATATCGAAGGCGACACGGAAACCGTCGAAGCCCTCAAAAAAGTCAACTTCGGTCGCTCCCCGTACTTCGGAACCTGGCGCGGCCTCACCACTGTCGCCGTGAAGGCTCAGATCGCTTCCGCCCGCTTCGATGTCAAGAAGTTCGAAATCTCGGTGCCTGCCGGGGCCAAAGTTGCTCGAAAGGGGCAGACCATCGAGCCCGAAACGTTCGACAAAACCGTCGCCGAGGCGTTCAAAAATCAGTTTGGTGTTGAGACTGAACTCACCCAAAAGGTGAAGCAAAATGCCGTCCCGATCCCGGTTGGCGAGTACGTACTCAACATCAAGAACCTGAACGTTCGAGAAGGTGAAGTCTCCGCGACCGCCGAAGCAAAGATCGGCAACAAACTCGTCGCCTCCATCTCCCTCGTGTACAACGCGCCCGGCTTGGCCCAGGTCAAGAAGGGCGATAAGATCCGTCTTCGCATGATTGCGGCGTCTGCCAAGGTCGAAGTAACCGCCAAAGTCGAGTCCAACGCTCTTCTCGGTCAAGCCGTCAAAGTCTCCACAGATACTGGTGCCATCCTCAGCGGCACCCTCGTCGGCCCTGGCCTCGTTGAGGTGAAACTATGAAATCACTCCTTCTCCCATTCGCTCTGCTCTGCTCGGCGTGTCTTGCCCAAGAACCACCAAAATCCGAGGATAACTACGGCTCGCTTGTTCCCAAAACGTACAAGCCGTCGTTCCAAACTCGGACCGCGCGTAAGGTGGGCGATGTCCTGACCATCATCATCAGCGAGTCCTCGAACGGCCAGTATCAAACTAACGTTCAGAACAACAAGAAGGAGAACAACACCGTCGGGCCAAACTCGATTCCCCTCTCCAACTTCCTGGGCATCGGGGTTGTCAGCTCGCTCCTGGGTAGCGGCAGCACCAACGCCGATTCGCAGATGCAAGCCCAAGGCGCATCGTCGCAGCAGAACCGTCTAAGCGCGCGGATGTCGGTGACGATCAAGCAGATTCTCCCTAACGGCACCTTTGTGGTCGAAGGAACCCGCGCCGTCAAGATCAACCGCGACACCCAAACCCTCACCCTCACCGGCCTTTGCCGCCTCGACGATATCCGCCTCGACAACACCCTGCTAAGCGAAAACTTGGCAAACGCTGAGATCAAATCCGAAGGGGTCGGAATGATCTATCAGCGGCAACGACGAGGCTTCCTCACCAAGCTCATGGACTGGTTGTTCTAATGAAGATTCTCTCCACAATTCTTGCCATTTTGTGCATGGCATCTGGCTTCGGACAAGCGAAGCCAGATGCCAAAACAGATCCGAAAAATGACGAAGCCAAGCTCGCCCAAGAGGAACTTCAGCGCCGACTCAATGCGATGAAGAAGACCGAGACGAACGGCGTCAACGTCCGGCTCAAGGATATCGCCCGCTTCCGAGGAATCCGAAGCAACCAACTCATGGGCTTTGGCCTCGTCATCGGCCTCAATGGCACCGGTGACACCCGACGAAACCCCCAAGCTGCTGCGGCCCTGACGAACTACCTTCGCACGATCAACATGGACGCAAACCTCGCGAACATGGAACCGAAGAACGCTGCGTGGGTCATCGTCACCGCCGATCTGCCCCCATTCGCCACCAACGGCCAGAACCTCGACGTCACCGTCAGCTCGGCCGGCGACGCCAAAAGCCTTCAAGGCGGCACCTTGCTTCGCACTGAACTCTATGCGATCGGAGATAACGAGACGGTCTATACCGTCGCACAAGGCGCCATCAGCATCGGCGGCTTCGGCGCAGCTGCAGGCGGAAACTCGTCCAGCGTCGGCTTCCTCACCGTCGGCCGAGTGCCCAGTGGCGGAATCATCGAGCGCGGCGCACCCACCAAGCTCGTTTACGACGGCAAGATGTATCTCGAACTCATGGATGCCGACCTCACCACGGCAACCCGCGTCCAAGACGTCATCAACAAGAAGTACCCCGAACTCCTGGCAAACGCTGAGAACGGCGGCACCATCTCATTCATCCTGCCCAAAGGCGCAAACCCCATCAGCACGATGGCGAAGATCGAAGAGCTAACCGTCTCGGTTGATAACGCGGCGATCGTCGTCATCAACGAGAAAACCGGAAGTATCGCCATCGGCGGAAACGTCCGCATCGCCCCCGTCGCCGTCGCGACCGGAGCGATTAGCGTCCGCATCGAGGAAGAGGTCAGCGTCAGCCAGCCCAACCCATTCAGCAAAGGCGAAACCACCACCGTGGCAAACCAACGTGTGAACGCTGATCAGGGCGATGCCAGCATCGCCGTCGTCGCACCGAACACCACTGTCGCCGATCTCGCCCGAATCTTCCAAGAGCTCCGCCTCCGTGCAAACGACATCATCGCGATCCTCCAGTTGCTCCGGCAACAAGGCGCACTCAAAGCGAGGTTGATCATCCAATGATTCCGAATCCTCTGCTCGCCATCCGCGATGTCGCGGCAGCCGCCCCCGAACTCGCCAAGCTGAAGAAGGCAACCGACGGCCTCGAAGCGTTCATGTTCAAATCCCTCCTGCAAAACGTAGGCGGCAAGGACGGACTCTTCGCGACCAAGATGCCCGGTTCGCAGGTCTACCGCGACATGTTCGAACAGAACCTCTCCGAACTCCTCGCCGAGCGTGGACAGATCGGAATCGGCAACACCCTCTATCGCAACGTCGCGCCCCTAGCCGCCCAACAAGCCCTCAAAAAGGCTCACGACAAGGTTTCAAACATCGAGAAAGAAGCATGAAAGCAAAAAAACTACTCTCCCTCTGGACGGAATGGATGAAGGCATCCGAAACGTTCTTGATGTCGCTTCATGAGCAGACGGCCGCCGTCACCATGCGCGATGTCGAGCGGGTCGAACGGCTTGTCCCCGACCTCCAAGCGCAACTCGCCGAGGTCCGCCGCATCGATACCGAAGCCATGAGCGAAGCAAAAAGGCTGGCCGAAGAGCTGGGAGCCCCGGTTCCAAGTCTTCGAGGTCTGGTCTCTGTCCTCGATAAGGACGAGGCAGCTTCGGTTCAGGCAACCGCCAACAAAGTGCTCGTGAACTCCCAAAGGATTCAGGATGTCATGCGCAAAAACCGCGCCCTCATCGAAAGCGAAATGACCTACGTCAACGGAACCCTCACCCTCATCGCCCGAGTCGCGAACGAGCAAAAAGGACCCTACCGAGGACGCCCAGCGAACCCAACTTCGATTCTGGTCGACGCCGCCGCCTAACCGCCCGAGGAACCCACCATGCCAAGTCCATTTCAAGGAATCGAAACGTCGCGAAGAGCCCTCGCTGCCTTCCAGCGATCGCTCGATACAACGGGTCACAACATCGCAAACGTGAATACCAAAGGGTATTCGCGCCAAACGACGGACCTTCAGGTTGCCTCGCCAAACACCTATATCGCCGGCCGAATCATCAATGTCGGAAGCGGAGTCCAGGTGAACGCGATCAATCGAACGCGTGATAACTTCCTCGAAGGAAGACGGCAAGATGTCTTCGCCGATCAGGGGCGCGCCGAGGGCAACCTCGCAATGCTCGAAAAGGTTCAAGCTTCATTTCTCGATGTGAGCGGAAAGGGCATCAGCGGCTCGTTCGACCAGTTTTACAACGCCTGGTCGGCCCTCGCCAACGACCCTACGAGCATGACCGCTCGGCAACAAGTCGTTGCCGCCGGACGCGATATCGCCAGTAAGTTCCGAACTGCCTACCGCGATCTCGACGCGGTCCGCACCCAACAAACCGAAGTCATTCAGAGTACGTTGAAGCAGGTTCAATCGTACGCAGACGAGATCGCCAAGCTCAACGATTCGATTCGGGCTAACATCGCGGGCGGTGGCTCGCCAAACGATCTCATGGATCAGCGCGATCAGAGGATTGCCGAGCTTTCCAAGCTCGTTAATATCGACACTAAGCTCGGAAGCGATGGCGCGATTTCGATCTTCATGGGCAGCCTTCCCATCGTCGATCAGGTCGGCGCGCGCACCTTCCCAACCAACTTTGACATCACCACCGGCACCGTCAGCGATGGCGGATCCATCAAGTGGCCAGTGTCAAGCGGCGCGTTGAAGGGGCAAATGGCAGCTGCTATTGATGTAAACGGATTCATCAACTCTCTCAACGCCGTTGCTGACGCATTCCGCACCCAGGTGAACCAGCTCCACACCAGCGGTCAAACCAATACCGGCGCAACGGGCGGTTTCTTCTTCGCCGACAACGCACTCACGCCCATCACTGGCGCGCAAAACCTGTTCATGGATACCGCGCTCGACGCGAATCCGAAGCTGATCGTGACGGGAACCTCGAGCGCCGCAAGCGATAGCTCATTGGCACTCGCGATGTCGAAGTTACGAGACCAAAGCGTCACATCTCTTGGCGGACAAACGACCCGTGAGAGATACAAGGACCTCCTTACGACGGTCGGTCGAGCGATCACTAGCTCACAAAACGACCGCGATACCGCATACGCCCTCGGCGAGCAAGTCGAACAGCAGATTCAAGACGTCTCCGGCGTCAACCTCGACGACGAACTCGCGAACCTGCAGAAATTCCAGCGCGCTTACCAAGCCTCGGCCAAGGTGTTGTCGGTGATGGACGAAACCCTCGGTGATCTCATCAACACATTGAGGCGATAAAACCCTAAGGAGACCCCAGTAAATGTACCGAGAATCTAAGATGGAGGAATCCCGATGCGAGTAAGCACCAACTACCAATTTGAAGCACTGCGAAACCAGATGCAAAAGGCTGGTGACGCCTACAAAATCGCACAACAACGCGTCAGCTCGGGCAAGCGCATCAACAACCTGGGTGACGATCCCGCTGGATTGGGCGACGTCCTTTCCCTGCGTGGCGTCAAAGCATCCATCGAGCAGTATGGCAAGAACCTCGACCGCGCCAAGACGTGGCTGAACACCTCCGAAAGCGCCCTCGGCGAGGTCAACAAGGTCCTCAATCGGGCCAACTCGCTGGCAATCTCCGGCTCCACCGCAACCACCTCAACCGAAGCAAGGCGCGCGATGGCCGCCGAAGTCAAAGCACTCCGCGATCAGCTGATCAGCCTCGGAAACTCAAAATCGCCGACCGGCGGCTTCCTCTTTGCCGGAACCGCAACCAACACCCAGCCCTTCTCGCTGGGCGCCAGCGGCCTGAATTTCAACGGCAACACTGGGCAGATCCAGATCGAAGCCAACGCAATTGACACGATCACGATCAACGCCGACGCTTCCTCCATCTTCACAAACGCCTACACCCGGCTCGAAAATCTTCGCGCCAACTTGGAATCCGGAAACACAAACTCGATTAGCACCACGGACATTTCCGCGATCCAAGACTCAATTTCACAACTAAATAACCTGCGCGGCGAGGTTGGAACTCGAACGAAGTCAATCGAATCGTTCAAGTCAGATCACGTCCGCCGACTCGAAGAACTCACGTCGAGCATCTCCGACCTCGAAGATGTCGACCTCGCCCAAGCGATCACGGACTATAAGAGCGCTGAAACGGCCTACCAGGCCTCCCTTCAAGTCGTCAGCCAGGGATTTAGGCTGAGCTTGATGGACTACATGAAATAGACCACCATGATCCTTACTCACACTCGCTTCGGCACTCTCGAATTCTCCGACCAAGATATCATTTCCTTCTCGGAAGGGTTGATCGGCTTCGAGGGTCAAACCCAATTCGTCTTGGTCCCCAGCAAGCCCGGTAGTCCGTTTAGCTGGCTTCAATCGACCAACGATCCCTCTCTCGCGTTCTTAGTCGCAGATCCCAACGCATTCTTCAACGACTATTCGCCCGAACTGTCTGATCGAGATGCGTCCACCCTTGGCCTCTCGGAATCCTCCGACTACGCCCTCGTGGTCACCGCCGCCATCCCATCTGGCCAACCAAACAACGCAACCGCGAACCTGGCGGCTCCGATTATCATCAATTTGGATTCGAGAATCGGAAAACAAGTCATTTTGGAGAATGAGGCGTATACTATGCGACATCCGATCTTTGCGGAGCAGCAAAAGCCTGCCCAAAAGGTTGCTGCATAAGGTCGCAAAGCGTAGGATGCCAAGGAGGGCAGAGGAATGCTGGTCCTCACCAGAAAAGTCAATCAAGCTATCGTGATCGGGGAAGGAATCGAGGTTGTTGTCCTCGAAGTGCGGGGTGAACAGGTCCGCATCGGCATTCGTGCGCCCCGAGACGTGACCGTCCACCGAAAAGAAATCTTCGAGCAGATCGCCGAAGTCAATCGCGGTGCTGCCGATGTCCGAATCGAGGACCTGCCCGGCTAAATGCAGGTCCATTTCGGTATCGAACTCCTCAAGCCCGAATGGACGCAATCGATCGTTTGCATCGGCACATTCGACGGCGTTCATCTCGGTCATAAAGCCGTCATCCAAAGCGCAGTCGCCAAGGCCCAACGAGCTGAGCTACCTACAATCGTGGTCACCTTCGACCGCCACCCATCCGTCGTCCTCAATCCCTCCAAAGCCCCCAAAGCAATCGCCTCCCTCAAGATGAATCTTGAGCAATTCCAATCCCTGGGCGTCGGGCTAACAGTTGTTTTGCCGTTTAACGCCTGGCTCAGTCGGATGTCCGCCGAAGAGTTTTTCCGGACGATCTTAACCGAAAAGCTCCGCGCATCCTCCGTCGTTGTCGGACACGACTTCGCCATGGGGAACGGTCGTGAAGGCTCGACCGAATGGTTGGCCGAGCGCATCGAAACCGAAGTCGTTCCCGCGTTCGAGGTCCACGGCGAACGAGTCAGCTCCTCGCTCATCCGCAAAGCTGTCAACTCGGGCGATCTTGATAAGACGAACGCGATGCTCGGGCGGGCATTCGAGATTCAAGGCTTCGTTGATCATGGCCAAAAGCTGGGCCGAACCCTAGGATTCCCAACCGCCAACATCGCCCGCTCTTTCGACCAAGTCCTCCCCGCCGATGGCGTCTACGCCGCCACGATTCACTTCGATGGCGAGTGCCACAAATGCGCGCTTGCCATCGGAACCCGACCCGCCGTCGGAGGCGGCCCGAGGTCCATCGAAGGCTACTTGCTCGACTACAATGGCGGCTCGCTGTACGGCAAGCACGTTCGCTTGCGCCTGCACCATTATCTCCGCCCTGAGCTGAATTTTCCGTCTCTCGACGCGCTCAAAGAACAAATGACTGCGGATGTCGAATCAGTTCGGCAACTTTTGTCGTAACCAACAACATGAAGCAAGGCACTCGCATCCTCGTCGTCACCGGCGGCATCGTCGCGCTCCTCATCGGAGCCAAGTTTGCGATGAGCCTGCTGAATCAACCCAGCGACGAAACCCTCATTGCCGAAGCCGTAAAAGATGGACTCAAAGCCAGCAAAGAAGGCCGCCCCGGTGGAGTGCTCGATAAGATCAGTGCCAACTTAACCGTCAACGGAGACGACACTCCCGGCGCGCGCCCCCAGATCGCCGACTACGTCAAGAAACTCAAACCCGACGTCGAATTCACCTCCTTAAAACCGCAAGTCTTCGGCGACGAAGCCCGCATCGAAACCCCCGCCAAGATGTCCGTCAGCCTGCTCGGTATGAGCCAAAGCGTAAATCTCGACAAAGTCACGATCACTCTTCAGCGCGAAAACACCTACGAGTACCTTATCTTTCCCCGAAAAGCCTGGAAGGTCACTGACGTGAAAGTGGATGTCAACGCCCTCCAGATGTTCACCCCATAATCTTTTCTTGAAACTTCTTCGCCAAACTCCGTGTTGCAACGGTTGCGCGGGAAAACTAAGAGACTTCCCGCGCGAAACTACCAGGAGATAACAATGAAGAAACTCATTCTCATGCTCGTCGCCGGCGCAATTGCCGGCGTATTCGTCACCGGTTGCTCGCAACCCGCCGAAGGCAACACCGAACCAAGCACGACTACCCCCGAGAAGTCGACTGCAGCTGCAACCGCCCCCGAGGCAAACGCACCCGCTGCCAATGCACCAGAAGCAAATGCTCCCGAAGCAAACGCTCCGGCAACCAACACGCCCCCCGACGACAAGAAGTAAGCCTTGTCCCCTCACCGCCCCCAAACTGCAGTTGGGGGCAGTCTCAAGAATGCGCGGTAACCTAGATTCATGCTAGACCCGCGCATCACTCGTTTGGCGGAGCTCCTTTGTGACCACTCCACCAAGCTCACCGCCGAGGATTCCGTCCTCGTTCACGCCTTCGATATCCCCGAAGAAGCCGTCGCCGAGATCGTCCGCGTGGTCCAGTCGCGCGGAGCCAAGGTCGCCGTGCGCCTCGAAAGCAACCTCGTTAAGCGCCAATTGCTGCACGGAATGACGGAGGCCAACGCTCGCACCATCGCCGCCATCGAAAAGTACGAGATGGAGCAAATGACCGCCTACATCGCCCTGCGCGGAACCCATAACTACGCCGAAACCAGCGACGTTCCCGGCGAAATCATGCAGATGTGGCAACGCGAGTACACCACGCCCGTTGTCTTCGGCGTGCGCGTGCCCAAGACCAAGTGGGTCGCCCTCCGCTGGCCCACTCCCGGCATGGCCCAGCAAGCCAGCACCAGCACCCCCGCATTCGAGAAGTTCTACTTTGACGTCTGCACCCTCGATTACGCAAAAATGGCCGCCGCCTGCGCTCCTCTCGCAGAGCTCATGAAGCGCACCGACCGAGTCCGAATTACCGGACCCGGAACCGATCTCAGCTTCAGCATCAAAGGCATCGGCGCCGTTCCCTGCACCGGCGAAGCGAACATCCCCGATGGCGAGTGCTTCACCGCCCCCGTCCGAGAGTCGATGAACGGAACCATTCAGTACAACACCGTCTCCCTCTACCAAGGAACCGAGTTCAAAGACATCTTCTTCCGAGTCGAAAACGGCAAAATCGTCGAGGCAACCGCCGGCGCCAACACCGCCAAACTGAACGAGATTCTCGACACCGACGAAGGCGCGCGCTACTTCGGAGAATGGGCAATTGGCTTCAACCCCTACGTCCTCGAGCCCATGAAAGACACCCTTTTCGACGAGAAAATCGCGGGCTCCTTCCACCTCACCCCCGGCAATGCCTACGACCCGCCCGGAGGAAACGGCAATAAGAGCTCGATCCACTGGGACATCGTCTGCATCCAACGCCCCGAATACGGCGGCGGCGAAATCTGGTTCGACGACGTCCTCATTCGCAAGGACGGACTCTTTGTTCTGGAAGAGTTGAAGGGTCTCAACCCCGAGAACTTCTGATACAGTTATTACGGATCACACAAACCCTAACCCCTCTCCCATCTATTTGATGGGAGAGGGGTCGGCGAGCTTTAGCGAACCGGGGGTGAGGGGACAATCTATCGATCAAGCCTACGCGACTTGCATATCCTCAGCACCTCCGAAATATGATCCCGATACGGTGCCGAAGGATCCAAATGAAAGAACTCGACATTCGGGATTCGGTAAGTCACAATGCCGAGCCGATCTAAGTACAAGTCACGAATATGATCCCGCTCCGGACTATGCTGCTCGCCGTCCAGTTCGACGCAAACTTTCACTTCCGCACAGTAGAAGTCGAGTCGATAGGGGCCGATCGGATGCTCCCGGCGAAACTTAAACTCCTCTTTCCTCGCCCGCAGCAGCTGCCAAACGATCTCCTCGGCAACCGAGGGCGACTGCCGGGCCGCCCGGGCCCGCGCCACCTGTTCCTTCGTCCGAATCGGTCGCCTTCTCGGTCTCGCCACTTCCCTCACCCCCAACCCCCTCTCCCATCACATAGATAGGAGAGGGGGCTCCGCAATTACGATTCTTGCCGAGCTAGCCACATCGAGCCGTAGATGCCCGCCTCGCTTCCGTAAGGCGATGCCACGCAACCCAACCGCGCCACATGCGCCTGCATCCAAGGTGCCAAACCAACCCCGCCGCAAACCACGATGTGGTCGGGATAGTACATCTCGCGAACCAGCCGAACCGCCGTCTCGAACGCCACAATCGCCTGTTCCTGCTGCTCCACAGAAGGATTTGGCGAGAGCCCCGCGCCGCCCAAAAGGTCCTCAATTGTGCGCCCAAGCGGAGTCATGACATCGTTCAAGCGCGGGTACTCCCCCCGCTTTCCGCAGATCAGTTTCCCTTCAAGCACCATGCCCGCCCCGACCCCAGTTCCGAGCGCCAAAGTCGCCACATTCGACCCTGCAAAAAGAGGATGGCAAGCATGACCCCAAGCGGTTGCCAAGCCGTCATTCAACGCCCGCGTCGGAACCCCGAGAGTCGCCTCAGAGAAGACCGACCCCTGGTGCCCCGGAATAATCGGCTTCGCCTCCCACACCTCGCCCGAAACAGGATCGACCGTGCCGCCCGTCCCGACCCCCACCCGCGCAACGCCCGTCAAAGCAATCTGCTCCCGGATCCAATCGACCCGAGCGGCGCGCTCATCCGGACGCGCGACCTTTCTAACGTCCTCTAGCGAGCCGTCCGAGAAAACCGCAAACCGCAGCCATGTCCCGCCGATATCTACCGCGCCAACCCGCCCCGAAACCGACGCCGGCATCATCGCGCGGGTCTGCTTCACCGGGTCATTGATCGCCCCACCGACCACCACCGCCGCCGCACCAATTCGCAGTGCCGCCTCGACTTGCCACCGCTGCGCATACCGTCCCTCAGCGATCACAGTGCACCCCCGCGAAACCGCGTATCGAACCAAATCAAAGTCCGGTCCACTTGTCATCGCCCGCGCCGATGTGTAGCCCGCCAATGTCGTGCCCACCAGGTCACATCCCGCCGAAATCGCAAGGTCAACTGACTCTGACGAATCACAATCCGCCATCGCGAGCGCACCGCCCGCATGAATCATTCCGACCAACTCTGCGAAGTCTTTCCCCGGCCTTGCCCCAGGCGTCCCATCCAACGCAATCACCTCGCAACCCAAATCCAACAGAGCCTGAACTTCCGCTTCCGTCGGGGTGATGTACACCTCCGAATTCGGATAACTCTTCTTGATTAGCCCGATCACCGGCTTGCCCGTCGCCGCCTTGATGTGCCGAATATTCTCGACCCCCTGCAGGCGCAACACCTCGACCCCCTGCGCAATCGAGCACTCCGCTAACTTCAGCAGCGTCGCCGGATCGTCAACCGCCGCCCCATCACTCGCCTGCACCGAGGCAACAAGTGGGCAACGCTTGAACAACTCGAGCATCTAGCGGAACGCGAGAATCTGCTCGCAGGTGTAATGCACGTGCTCGTCGGTCAGATACGGCTGAATTGGCAAACTAAGTACCTCGCCCGAAATCTGCTCCGTCGCCGGAAGCTCCCAAGCCGGCGAAAACTGCTTGTACGGCGTATGGTGATGAATCGGCACCGGATAGTAGATCATCGACGGCACTCCGTTCTGCTTCAAATGCTCCTGAAGGGCATCCCGCCGCGAAGCCCGGATCGTGAACTGGTGATAGGTATGGTTGTTGCCGTCCGAAATGACGGGTAGCTGAATCCCCTCCAGCCCCGAGAGCCGCTCACGGTAGATCGCGGCGATCTCACGTCGCCGAGCTGTCCACTCCGGCAATTTTTTCATCTTGACCCGCAGCACCGCCGCTTGGATCTCATCAAGCCGCCCGGTATACCCAAGGTGATCGTAGTAGTACCGTTCGCGCCCCATGCCGTGCACCCGGATCGACCGGCAAGTCTCCGCCACCGCGTCGTCGTTCGTCACGATCATTCCGCCATCGCCCGCCGCACCCAGGTTCTTAGTGACGTAGAAGCTGAATCCCGCCGCAAGCCCAAAGTTGCCCGCCAAAACTCCGTTGTGCGAGCACTCAATCGCCTGAGCCGCGTCCTCGAGAACGATCAGATTGTGCCGGGCTGCGATCTCATGAATCGCCTTCACGTCGTACAACTGGCCAAAAAGGTGAATCGGCAAAATCGCCTTCGTACGCGGCGTGATCGCCGCCTCAACCTTCGCCGGATCCATCATGAACGTATCCGGATCGACGTCCACAAAGACCGGTGTCGCCCCCGTTTGCACGATCGTCTCGACGCTCGCCACGAAGGTAAAAGCCGTGGTAATGACCTCATCGCCCCGCGTGATTCCCGCCGCGTCCATGATGATGCGCAGGGCATCGGTTCCGCTATGAACGGCAATCGCGTGCTTGGTGCCGTGAAACGCGGCAAACTCCTCTTCAAACGCCTTGTTGTGCTTGCCCAGAACGTAGTTCCCGCCGCTGATCACCTCATGGACCACGGCATCAATTTCGGCGGCTTGCGAGTCGTACTGCGCCTTGACGTCATAGAAAGGAACATTCATTGTTCTGTATGTCCATTGTGGCAGATGCAACGAAAAGGAATGCTTTTCGGGTTAGCTGAATGCCGATGAGCAAAGTGGTTTTGGCAAGCGCGTCCCCCCGGCGGCAAGAGCTCCTCCGGCGCATCATTCCCGACTTCCTGGTCGATCCCGCCGATCTCGACGAAGACGCCCTCACCCTCGAAGACCCCTTCGAGACCGCCAAATCGCTTGCCCTTGCTAAAGCCCGACACGTCGCCAAACGCCACCCCGGCGCGCTCGTCATCGGCAGCGATACCGTCGTCGCCTTATCTGAAGGCATCCCATCCGCCAAAACATTCCTCCAACTCGCAAAACCCACCGACGAAGCCGACGCCTTCCGTATCCTCTCCCTCCTCCGTGGGAAAACTCACCTCGTAATCACCGGCGTCGCCGTGGTCCGAGATGACCACGAGCAAGCCGATACCGCCCAAGCCGAAGTCGAATTCCATGATGTCAGCGACGAATCCCTCTGGGACTACATCCGCACCGGAGAGCCGATGGACAAAGCCGGTGCCTACGGCGCCCAAGGCATGGGCGCATTCCTCGTCAAAGAGCTTCGAGGCGAATTCGAAACCGTCGTCGGCTTGCCCATGCAGCTAATGTCCAAACTTTTAAAATTGCACCAAGAAGTTTGAATTCATCGGGTTAAACTTGCCAACGATATGGCAGAAGTGCGATTTGGTCTCATCGGCGTCGGCGGATTCGCCCGGTACCGCGTAGCAAACCTCCTCAAAGTACACGGCGCAAGCGTCACCGCAATGGCCGACACCTCCCCCGACAACATCAAAAAGATGAAGGAGGCGCACCCCCAAAGCACCGGAGCCGCCGAGTACAGCGACTATAAAGACCTCCTCAAGGACCCCAATGTCGACGCGGTCATGATCATGACCCCGCACACCCTCCACGCCCAACAAATCATCGATTCCCTCGAAGCCGGAAAGCACACTTGCGTCGAAAAGCCAATGGTCTGCACCGTCACCGACGCCCACCGGGTCATCGCCGCCCAAAAAGCCAGCGGCAAGGTCGGAATGGTCTCCTACCAACGCCACTTCGATGCCATCTACCGCAAGATCAAATCGATGATCGATAGCGGCGAAGCCGGTGAAATCCAGTTCGTCAGCGGCCTCAACTGCCAAGAATGGAAGGTCGGCTGCAAGGGCACCTGGCGGCACGATCCCGCCCTCAGCGGCGGCGGTCAGCTCAACGACACCGGCTCCCACTTCGTCGACATCATCCTCTGGGTCACCGGACTCCAGGCCGAAACCGTCAGCGCTGTCGGCGACAATCGAGGCACCCAAGTCGACATCGATTCAGCCCTCGCAATCAAGTTCAAAAACGGAGCCGTCGGCAACATCTCCATCATCGGCGACGCCACCAACTGGCACGAAGACATGACCATCATGGGCACCAAGCTCGGCTTCTTCGTAAGGGGCGGAAAGCTCACCGTGCGCAACCTCGCCAAAGACCGCATCGTCTACGAAGAGACCTACGGCGGATCGACACCCGATCAGCACTTCTTCGACTGCATCACCACCGGAATCCCGTGCGAAAGCGGATTCGAGTGCGGCCTCGAGGTCATCCGCCTCACCGAAGCCGCCTGGAAGTCCATGGAAGCCGGCGGAGCCATGATCCGCGTTTCCGACCTCGGATGAACATCGCCGAAGTCATGCGCGAGTGGAACACGTTCTACTCCGTGCTCGCAGGCTCAACAGCAACCCTCTTTGGGTTGCTGTTCTTCGCGGTGACGCTCAACGCGCGCGAGCTTCAACGCGACCAGCACGCGCGCCTCTTTCGCCTCGCCGGACTCACGTTCAGTAACTTCCTTATCCTGTTCCTGCTCTCCCTACAAATGTTGATCCCTGCCACCAAGGAGATGTCCGTTCATGCGATGTGGACCATCATCGCGATCGTCGGCATCATTTGGACAATTCGCTTGTCCCTAGAGGCGCGAAAGGCAGAAAAAGGCGAGCATCACGGACTCATCGGCAAGGCGTTTCGCCTTTCATTCATTGCCTATGTTGTACTGCTGATTCTCGGGACTCTCACCTTCACCACGTTCAAAGAGACCATGCAACTTCTCATCATCCCCGTGATGATGCTCCTCGCAAACTCCGTCCGCAATTCGTGGGGCCTCATGGTTCTCATTAGCCCAGAAAAGGAGTAGCCTCTCATTGGCGCGCGTGTGCCCCCACCCGCTGAAAAGGCCCCCTCTCCCATCTATCTGATGGGAGAGGTTTGGGGGGTGAGGGCGAGAACCGCCGACGCCGACCCTTCTTCACCGGATTCTGCATCATCGGCGCCATCTGGTTTACCATTGCCTCGTACAGCAAAAACAGGGACTCCACCCGCTCCCGGTCACGGTCCTATTCGTGAATGATGATTTGGCGATGAAGTCGTTCAGGCCAAGCCAGCGCCTTGATATCAAACTTCAACGAAGGTTCAACACGACTGCTGGCATTATGTATTCGAAAATTTACTGTAAACCCATGGCTGAAACGAACCGTTTTGGAGTAAGTCCCACCATTCTTATCGTCTATACGCAGAATTGAATCTGGCATCCTTGTTCTTGGTGTGCCGGAGAGTGTTCCAAAAAAGTTGAATCCAAAGATCTCGACCGCCCTTGGTCGGGAAACCACCTTGTAGAAGTCTTGACGACCGATTAGGTAGGCAATGAGCTGGGGCCCGAGTTCACCTTTCGCCGCCTCCATGACTCTCGATAACTCGTCGGCAAACGCATTGAGAATATCCCAGTAAATCGTCTTCTTGTCCTCTGGTGGAAGCTGTCGCCATAACAAAGCCTCGCTTCGCATCGTGCGGAGCCGATCAAAAACTGGTCGCACTCGAGTCCAATACTCCTCGGAGCAACCATTGCCGTCAAGTCCCCAGTCGCACACAAAGTCAATTGAATCGGACAGTCTTGAGTGCTTTAACGCTGAGTGGTTAGTCCAGCCCAGCGACCAGTGTTTCGATGGATACCCCCACGCCCCTCGCGAGTGCCTTTAGTGACAAGAAGCTTGGATTTCGCTTGCCTGATTCGACAGAAGCCACGTAAGTAATATGCAAACCTGATCTGTCAGCGACCTGCTCTTGAGTCAGGTTCGCTGACCTTCGCAATTGCTTCAGCCTAGCTCCGAGTGCTTGCGTATCGGCTTGCGACATCTCTTCAATGAGTTTGAAGGCCGAGCAGTCACTGATAACATAGACGATGAGTCAATATCCGATGACGTGAAGTGAATGCACGTTTGTGAAGTTTCCCGGTACGAAGAAGGGCTCCATGCGTCTGCAAACGCTGTGGAATGTTGACCTGGCACTCTTCGATGTTTGATACCAAATTGGGACGATTAAGATCAAATGATTGGCAAGTGGGTGCACATGAGTCTTCCAAAGATCAAGCATGTCCATGTTATTGTCGAGCGTTTTCCCGCGCTCTATTTCAACTAGGATTGCTGTTTGATCCAGATATTTTGTGAAGTCCGGTCTGTACTCAGCAGAAAGCGATTTAGCCCTTCGTTCGCTCTCAAATCCTAATTGTCGAAGGGTTGGGGTCAACAGTTCTTGGACTTTACTGCTACTTGCACCGAGTAAATTAGCTTGGAGAAACTCCTCGGAGGATTCGATTTCGGAGATAAAGTTATCAATCGCCGCCGAAGCTTCACTTGCCGCCTCGATTCCATATCTATTTGCTTGTGGAGACTCGAACAATCGAACCATCGGGTGACCGCGCTCGCATCTTCTGCGAGGAAGCAGCACTTGAGCTTCATGGCAAACCGGGCAGAGAAAGCCTCTGGGCACAGCATAGTGTTAGAGACCGCTCAGGGTTGTGGCTATAGACAATGAGTCAATGCTCTAAGCGAGGCCTGTTTGCTCGTTAAGGAGAGTGATTAGTCGCTCATCTGAATAGTTGATCTCTGCATCTTCAACATAGAAGAAAATGCTCTCGTCTACGCGTCTAGCGAGATTGCTCTGGTACATCCCTTCGCCATCAAAAAGTTGATTCGAAAGTGATATGGTGGACACATTGACCACCGTTTGCTCCTTCACCGTTTGGGAAAAGTAAATCAACTGTCGAACGGGAAAACTCCTTCCATTTAGGGTCACCTCCATGAAGCCGCTTTGATTTGATCGCATCGCTGTATCTTACGCTCCAGAGTTAGAACTATAGGGCTAAGGCCCGTATAACCCCTCAGTTTTGTCTATGCCAAGGTAACTGTCGCGCCGCTCCCGAAGTTCAAACCCCTGTGAAGCTAACCCACCCCGCACACGGCGCGGGACCCTATCGTGCCCCTGCTTCACTTCATCTTTGGCATGGAGGACCACCAATGATGCCGTCCGCAAATGGAACTTCACTGTCGTCAATTTCCGTAATTGAACGGGTATCTAGCGTGACGTCTTTGAAGTAATCCCTGAAAGAAGGAGCAATCGATTTGTCGTACTCATTAGCCCAGATGGTCCTAAATCCTGCCTTCTTGAATCCTAAGTCTAATCCACCGGCACCAGCGAAAAGAGACACGATTGTGAGCTTCTCAGTCGCAGGGTCGATCATTCCGCACTCCACATTTGGATCGTAGGTAAAAAGTGGTTCCGCAAGACTCAGGTTTTCGGCAGTTGTCACAGTCATGAGTCTACTATTTCTTAACGATTTCTGACAGGTGTCTGATTCACTGCGTGGAAAACTTTTGACTCGGCACTTTCCGACCGTAGAAAGAATCAACCGCGAACCTGATTGACAAATCTGGCCGCTTCTTGCCTGTAACTGCGTGCAAAAAAACGAACAACGACAAACGATAACCCAACCCGACCCAACCTGTCCCCCTCATTCCCCCTCAAATCAGCCCAAACCCACCCAGTTTGAACCTGATTCCCCCACAAAAGTGCGTCGCAGTTCTCAGACCAAAGTTGGGTCAAGCTAACCCACCAAGCTCTTCAGCTCGGCCGCCCCGACCTCAAGCGAACGCCCACCTAGCGCCACCGAGTAGTCCACCAAAGGCAACGACCCCGGCGCAATCGAGCCCGCAACCACCGCCGTTCGCTTGCCAAGGCTCTGCGCCAAGCTCAGCACCCGCCCCGGAGCCTTACCCATCATCGACTGCGAGTCAAATGCCCCCTCGCCGGTCACCACTAGGTCCGCCCAACGAACCTTTTCCTCCAGGTCGCCGAGGTCAGCAATAAGCTCAAACCCCGAGCCAACCGAAGCGCGTCCCGTTAAAGCGAGACCCGCCGGAAGCCCGCCCGCCGCCCCCCCGCCCGGAAACGAAAGGTTCATGCCCAACTGGTCCCGAGCCACCAGCCAAAACGCCGTCAGCCGAGCCTCCAGAACCTCAACCTCCCGAGGCGAAGCTCCCTTTTGAGGGCCAAAAACAATCGCCGCGCCGGAATCCCCGAGCAGCGGATTCGTCACATCGGTCATCAGGTTCAGCTCCGGAGGAGCCACGCCGCCCACGATCATCCGGCTCAAGCTCGTCAATTCGTGCCCAACGTCCACGTTTTGGTCAGACACAAATCGCCAACCCAATGCCCGCAAAGCGCCCGCCCCCGCATCCGTCGTCGCGGTTCCGCCCAGGCCCATATAAATGGTAGTCGCACCCGCCCGCTGCGCCTCCAAGATCAGCTGACCAACGCCAAAAGTCGTTCCCTCCAAAGGCCGAAGCGAGCCAGTAACCAACGCCACCCCGCACGCCTGAGCAACTTCGATGTAGGCAATCGAATTGGACGCATCCCAAAGCCACTTCGCCTCCACCGTCTTGTCCGGGTAAGGCCCCATCACCGACGCCGTCCGCATCGAGAGCTCGGGAATGAAGTGGTGGATCACGTCCACAAACCCGTCGCCTCCATCCGAGAGCGGGCAAAGCTCAACCTCATGCCACCCACCAAAGGCAGACCGAATGATCTCCGCTACTCGCACCGCCGAGTAACTGCCCTTAAACGTATTCGGCGCGACGAGGATTTTCATTTGAGCAACGAAACCATAGCATGAACCCCACGAAAAAAGGAGAATCTGGCAAACTGTAAGGCGATGACGACCCAAACCGTTTCGTCCGTAGACCCTCTCAATTGGCAATCCGATGGTCGCCAAGTTCCCGAGGTCAAGGGTGGCAACCGCTACCTCATCAACGGCGAAATCCGCGAGTGGTCAGGGCAGACCAACGAAGTTCAGTCCTGCCTTTTCTTTAACTGGAATGGCGGTATTGTCCGCCCAACCCTCGGTTCAGCGCCGGTGCTGGATTCCAACGAGGCCCTCGACGCCCTCAAAGCTGCCCAATCCGCTTGGGATAACGGGCAAGGCAAGTGGCCCACCATGACCGTCGCCGAGCGCATTTCGGCGGTGCAAGACTTCGTGGCTCGCATGAAAGCAGTGCGCGAGACCGTGGTCGAACTGATCATGTGGGAAATCGGAAAGACCCTTCCCGATGCCGCCAAAGAGTTCGATCGAACCGTCCAATACATCGAAGACACGATCGACGCGCTCAAGGATTTGGACCGCAAGAACAGCGGTTTTAGCGTCGAAAAAGGATTTCTCGCCCAGATTCGCCGGTCGCCCTTCGGACCGACGCTTTGCATGGGCCCGTACAACTATCCGCTAAACGAGACCTTCACGACCCTGATCCCCGCGATCATCATGGGTAATCCAGTGATCTCGAAGCTTCCCCGCTACGGGCAGCTTCTCAACACCCCGCTCCTCGAGGCATTCCGCGATTCGTTCCCTGCCGGAGTGGTCAACATCATCAACGGAAAGGGCAACGAGATCATCCCGCCGCTTCTGCAAGATGGTGGCGTCGAGCTCCTCGCGTTCATCGGCAGCAGCAAGACCGCCGATCAGCTCAAGACCTACCACCCGAAGCCGCACCGACTGAAGTCGATTCTGTCGCTCGACGCGAAAAACCTCGCCGTCGTTCTGCCCGATGCCGACATGAAGGTAACGATTCCGCAGCTCGTGGCAGGAACTCTCGGCTTCAACGGTCAGCGATGTACCGCTCTCAAGATTCTGTTCGTCCACAAATCGCGCGTTGATGAACTCATCGATGAACTCTCGAAGGCTGTAAACGCGATGCCCGCCGGACATCCTTGGCGCGCCGGAACCCAGCTCACTCCGCTTGCCGATATCAACGCTACCAAATGGCTGCGAGGGCTGCTCGATGAGGCAATCTCGATGGGTGCCAAGATCATGAACGAGGGCGGCGGCGAAGTCATCGAGAACTTCATGAAGCCGGCAATCGTGTATCCGGTTAAGCCCGAAATGAGGCTCCATGAGGTGGAGCAATTCGGCCCGATCATCCCGATCCGCGCCTACGATGACATCAGCGAGGTCATGGATTACGCGGTCGAAACACAATTTGGCCAACAGGTTTCGCTCTTCGGCTACGATCCCAAGGTCCTCGGACCGCTGATCGATGCGATGGTGAACCAAGTTTCGCGCGTGAACCTCAACGTTCAGTGCCAGCGCGGACCCGATACCTTCCCGTTCACAGGGCGAAAGGCATCGGCAGAAGGCACCCTTTCGGTTGCCGATGCTCTCAAGCGGTTCTCGATCCGCACCCTCGTCGCCACCGATTACTCGGAGGCAAATCGCGAACTCATCAACGCGATTTTGGCGTCAAGAAGTAGCAACTTCTTGACCACAGACTTCTTGTTCTAAGAAGCCATTCGGGATAGAGTTTGTCCAACCGGATAAACTCTATCCTCTTATGCTCGATCGAGAACTGATTCGTAAACAGCCCGACCTCGTCCGCCATGGGATTTCGCGTAAGGGCGGCGATGTTTCGCTTGTGGACCAGTTCCTTGAACTCGATTCCGAATTTCGCCGTATCGCGACCGAAACGGGCAACGCGCAGGCCGAATCCAACGCGATTGCGAAGTCCATCGGCGCTCTGATGGGGCAAAAGAAGTTTGATGAGGCAAATGAAGCCAAGGCAAAAGCATCCGAGCTGAAGGGCAAGGTTGCCGAACTCGAAGCGCAAGAGCGCGAGGCCGAGGCCAAGCTCCGAGTACTCGAACTCGAGTTCCCCAACCTCCCCCACGAGTCGGTACCGGACGGCAAAGACGAGACCGAGAACCCCGTCATCCGCACGTTTGCCGAGCCCGCAAAGTTCGAATTTGAACCCAAGCCGCACTGGGATATCGCCGATCAGCACAAGATGATCGATCTTGCTCGAGGAGCGAAGATCACAGGCTCTGGCTGGGTGGTATACACCGGAATCGGGGCAAAGCTCCAGCGCGCTCTGTTTAACTTCATGGTCGATTTCCAGACCGAGAAGAACGGCTACGCCGAAATTTATCCGCCCTTCGTGGTCAACCGCGAATCGCTTATCGGAACCGGAAACCTGCCGAAGTTCGAAGACGACCTCTACAAAACGCAAGACGACTTCTTCCTGATTCCCACCGCCGAGGTTCCCGTAACGAACCTTTACCGCGACGAGATCCTCGATGCTGCCCAGCTGCCGATTCGTCACGCCGCTTTCTCGGGCTGCTTCCGCCGAGAGGCTGGTGCCGCCGGAAAGGACACGCGCGGACTTCTCCGCATTCACCAGTTCGACAAGGTCGAAATGGTCAAGTTTGTCGAGCCCGCCGCCGCCTACGACGAACTCGAATCGATGGTCAAGGATGCCGAGTCGATCCTTCAAGCGCTAGGCTTGCACTACCGAGTGATCGAGCTTTGCACCGGCGACATGGGTCCCAAGGCGACCAAAATCTACGACGTCGAGGTTTGGGCACCGGGAGTGGGCAAGTACCTTGAGGTCTCTTCGGTCGGAAACTTTGGCGACTACCAATCCCGCCGCGCGAACATTCGCTACCGACCCGAAGCCGGCGCAAAGCCCGAGTTCGTCCATATCCTCAACGGCTCTGGGGTCGCGGTTCCACGTCTCATGGCGGCCCTCCTCGAAACCTACCAGCAGGCCGATGGCTCGGTTGTCATCCCCGAGCCGCTGCGCCCGTACCTTGGGCGCGAGAAAATCGATGCTCGTTAGGCAAACAGTGGATTCTCCATTAGGCAAGCTGTATCTTGCCGCGTCTGACCAAGGATTGGAAGAGCTCTTTTTCGCAAAAGTTGACGGGATTGAACTCGAGATAACTTACGAGCTTCGGCAGCCTATGGAGCTTGGAGTCCAGTACGATTTCCTTGATCAAGCTGAGCAAGAACTAAGTGAGTATTTCGCTGGCGAGCGCAAGTCGTTCTCCGTTCCGGTCGCACCTCAGGGAACCGACTTCCAGCGCGCCGTCTGGGCCGAGCTACAGAAGATCCCCTTCGGAGTAACGATCTCTTACATCGAACTAGCGCGCCGAATGGGCGACGAAAAGAAGACCCGAGCGGTAGCCCTCGCCAATGGCAAAAATCCCATTTCGATCATCATTCCGTGCCACCGAGTGATCGGAGCGAATGGGCACCTCGTCGGCTACGGAGGAGGCATTGAAAACAAGCGATGGCTGATCGACTTCGAGGCGACCGACCGCCTTTTCTGACTTCTCCGGTCGCCGACTGGCTCCTTCCGGCACCCTTCTCGGATGTGATTGTGCAGACCGATGAGATGGCAGGATGGGTGCGATCAAAGGCAAGGCGAGCGATATTGGAGCGCGGGTGCCCCCACCCGCAGACAGCAATGGAGGGTCTGCCACTCCCGTCTCGAGGGTTGGCCGCACTCTCATCCCCCACCCCAACCCCTCCCCCTTTACACCGGAGTGAAAAAAGGGAGGGGCTACCTCGGACTGCCATCGACCTCGGATGCGGATCGGGGAGAGATGCCCTCTGGCTCAAGAACCAAGGCTGGGCGGTGTTGGGCGTTGACCGCCTCCCGCCTCAAGCCGATATCCCTTTTGTCCAAGCGAATCTGCACGAATTCCAAACGGACCAGCGCTTCGAACTCGTCCTGCTCCATTACTGCTGGGACCCCGAATATCTCAAGCTCGCCATGCGGCTATGCGCAATTGGAGGACGCATCTCGATCCTCGCCCATTCCGAGACTCATTGGCGATGTTTTGGGCATCCCCGCCGAAGCAAAGTCTTCAGCGAGTCGGACTTCGTGAACGTCCTCTTTCCGGGCCTTCGCAAGATGAAGACCCAACGAGCTTCAGACTTTGCGATTATCGAGTCGGAGGAGTTTTGGTCGCTCGATCGCCACTCGGTGCGGATCGTTCTGGAGCGTCGTAAGTGACCTTCGGGCGAGGCATTTGGTAGTCCGGATTCAGTTCAGCCAGCTTCTCGGGTGCGGTCAATCGCGTGAACACAAACCCCGAAATGGAAGCGAGCGGCACCACTTTGTCGCCCAGTCCATTGGTCGACGTCTGCGACGACCAGAATCGCATTCCCGGCTCTCCCTCGGCGGTCTTTTCCCACCGCAGAAAGACCACAGAATGCCCGGGACCCTTCACCCAGTTAATGTTGACAAAGTCTCCCGCCAGGGCTTCACTTGGCTTCACTCGCGTGCCCATTTTGGTGTACTCGCATAGGGCATAGTACGAGCCAGGTCCATCTGCGTTCCACCAACCGTACAGCTTCACGGTATCTTCCCGACGACCACCGTCGGGCTCCTGCATCCTGACTGCCTCAAGCACGCTCTCGGGGAATCCGGGTCGCGTTGGGGGCAGAAGAAACTCAAGCGCGGTCATGAACGCCGCATAGGTCGCCCCCGAGCAGTAGCTCGAACTCCTCGGAGAGCTCAGCAAAGGGCGATCCCGAAACATCACCGGAAAACTAATCGGCGACTCGGGCGGATTCGCCTTGACTCCAATGAAGTAGCTTCCACCGTCGGGCTCTTTGGCCTGAACACTGTCAACCGCTCGAAGCACGATGCGATTGATTCCAGGCACCCGATCTCCAAACTTGCGCAAATGCGAAATATGTTGGGTTGGCAACTCCGCATCGAAAGGGATTGAGGCGGCGAGCAACGGCAACATAGACTAAATTGTAACGCGCGGGTACGCTGGAAGTTAAATCTGAGTCACTATGATCGAAATCAATGAACTGATGTCGGTTCTTCCCCACAGGTATCCCATTCTTCTCGTCGATAGAATTCTGGAGATCAACGAGGAAGGCACGTACTGTAAGGGCCTCAAGAACGTCACGATCAACGAGCCTTTTTTCCAAGGTCACTACCCCGGAAATCCGATCATGCCAGGCGTTCTGATCATCGAATCCATGGCGCAGGTCGGAGCCGCCTTGCTCATGAAGAATCCGCAACTTGCCGGGCGAATTCCCCTCATCGGAAGCATCGAGGAAGTGAAATTTAAGCGAATGGTGAAGCCGGGCGACCAACTCATTCACGATATCAACATTCTTTGGGTCAAAGGTGCCGTAGGAAAGATGGATGCCGTGGCGACCGTTGATGGAGAAGTCGCCGCGAAAATGACGATGCTGTTCAAACTGAGCGCACCAGACAAAGGGGTACCCGAGCAAGGTTAATTTTGGCGTCGATTCACCCCCTCTCCTATGTTGATCCCAAAGCGGAAGTCGCCGATGATGTCGTCATCGGCCCGTTTTGCAATGTAGAAGCCGGGGCATCAGTAGGCGCTGGTTGCGTGCTCGAGAGTCACGTAACGATTCACCGTTGGACCACCATCGGAACCAATAACCGTTTCGGCCCCGGATGTGTCATCGGTGGCGACCCCCAAGACCGAAAGTACAAAGGCGAGCCGACCTTTCTGCGAATCGGCAACGATAACTTCTTCCGCGAGTACGTGACTCTTCACCGCGCCACTGGGGAAGGTAAGTCAACCACGATTGGCAATGACATTTTTATCATGGCCTACTGCCACGTCGGGCACAATTGTGCGATCCACGACAAGGTGACCATCGCAAACTCCGCCGGAATCGCTGGTCACGTCACCATCGAAGAAATGGCGACAATTGGGGGCATGGTGGGGATTCACCAGTTCTGTAGGGTCGGAAAATCCTCGATGGTGGGTGGATTCACCAAAGTGACCCGCGATGTTCCCCCGTTTTGCCTTGTCGATGGCGATGAAGAGGCGGTGCGAGATATCAACGCGGTCGGTCTCCGCAGGCTTGGCGTGACTCAAGACGCTCGCCTTGCACTCCACAAAGCCGTAAAAGTTTTGTACAAGTCGAAACTCGGACTCACCAACGCGATGGAAATCGTTCGTGAAGAGGTTCCGATGACCGATGAAGTGCGTTACATCCTCGCATTTGAGGAGCGTCGGTTCCATGGTCGAAACGGCCGTGGCGATCAGCACTGATGCGCGTCTTCATCTCGGCGGGTGAGTCCTCAGGCGACCTGTACGGCTCGGCGATTGCATCGAAACTGCTTGAAAAAGGAGTTTCGGTTACGGGTCTTGGCGGGACCCGGATGGCGGCTTTAGGCGTTCCATTGATCGGAGATTCATCCACGTGGGGCTCCATCTCGATCGTTCAATCTGTACGCGAAGGATTGCGCGCGATTGGAACTTACAACCGGTTGAAAGCCGCTCTTCTCGCGGGGCCTCCGGGCGTTTTCGTTCCCATCGACTTTGGCTACATGAATTTGCGGCTATGCCGTTGGGCGAAGCAAGCCGGTTGGAAGGTTCTGTACTTCATCCCTCCCGGCTCTTGGCGTCGGGATAGACAAGGAGCCGATATCCCTCGACTTGCCGACGAAGTGGTGACAAACTTTCCGTGGTCAGCTAAGATTTTGCAGGAAATGGGTGCTCAAGCCCAATTTTTTGGTCACCCACTGCTCGAGATCCACCGTGATGTGCTGAGGGAAGATATTGAGCGTCAAGGCTTAGCCGTTCTACCTGGCTCTCGGAAGAGTGAACTCGAGCAATTGATCCCAGTTCTCAACGAAGCACTTCGAGACTTTGACGGCAATGTAATTCTGCCCGTACCGCAACGACACATTGAGTTCGTTCGCTCTCGTTGGGCGAGGACGCAAGACGAAATCGTGAACGGTTCGATTGATGGGCAGGTCATTCGCGCAATGCGCGGTGCGGAGCGCGCGATCGTATGCTCAGGCACTGCGACTCTTGAAGCCGCGCTTGCCGAAACCCCGATGGTCGTGATCTACAAGGTCTCTCGGATGGTTGAATTCGAAACGAAGCTCATCGGGTTCAAGCGTCCTCGCTTTGTCAGTCAGCCCAACATCTTGTTGGAACGAGAGGCCGTGCCAGAACTCATCCAAGAGGACTGTACTCCGGAAATGATTTTAGAGACGCTGCAGTCGTTGAACCATGTTGAGCAATGCGCGGCTTTCAATGAGTTGCGGGAACTACTTATGCCCGATGACTGCATTACCCAAACCGTCGAAAAGATTATTAGTCTAAGCAACTAAGTGTGGTATTCCGCATTGATGCGAACGTATCCGTACCCAAAGTCGCAAGTGTAGATCGTCGCTGATTCGCCCGCACCCAAGTCGAGATCAATGATCACATGATCTGCCTTGAGAGCTGCGCTCACCTTACTCGGATCGAACTTGGTCGGCTCGCCGGCACGGAACACTTCGTGACTCTCGCCATCGACGATAAAAGCCAACCGAGCGTCCGATACAGAAAGTTCGACCCCGCTACGGCCAGCCGCCGCAACGATTCGGCCCCAATTTGGATCGCAACCAAACATCGCCGTCTTCACCAACGGAGAATTCGCAATGGATCTAGCTACATCAGCCGGATTTGAAGTCCCCGTTACACGCACCTCCAAAAGCTTCGTGGCGCCCTCGCCATCGCGTGCCACTTGTTTAGCGAGTTCCGTGCAAACCTCAGTCAGTCCCCGAAGAGCGTCCTCACAACTTGGCTTGGTCCCGCTCCGACCGCTCGCGACCAAGAACACCATGTCGTTGGTCGAAGTGTCGCTATCAACCGTTAAGCAGTTGAAGCTAACATGATTCGCTTTCCGAAGCATATCTTGCAAATCATAGTCAGAAAGATCTAAGTCAGTGACGATAAAACCAAGCATCGTCGCCATATTCGGCGAGATCATCCCACTCCCCTTGCAAACGCCGAAAATCGTTCCCCCACTCGGCAAATCCGAAGGAGCTTTGGGCGTCGAAAGCTCTTGAGCGGTATGACTCCAGCACGCCCATTTCTCGACCAAATCGGTCGTCAATATCGCATCCATGAACGGTTTGATGTCATTCGAGAATGCAGTAGTTGTCAGAGCTACTCCTTTCTCGACCTTCTTCATGTCAAGCTGTTGCCCGATGACTCCCGTCGATGCAACCGCGATACTTCCCTCGACCTTCAGGTGCTCAGCAATCAGTGCCGCCATTCGAGCAGTGTTCCTTTCACCCTGCTCGCCTGTTGCGCAGTTCGCATTTCCGCTATTCACGACAACAGCCTGTAGCTTTCCTCCGCTCACCGCTTCGCGAGAGAAGTCCACGCACGACGCCCGAAACTGATTGGTGGTGAATACCCCCGCAGCGGGAAATGGTTCGTCGCACAGAATCACGCCGAGGTCGTTGCGTCGGTTCTTCAGCCCGCATCGCACCCCGGCAAACTTGAATCCCGCCGGAATCAAGGCCACACCCCGTGGACTGGCAGCCCCATCGCCTCGTCAAAACCAAACATGATGTTCATATTCTGAATTGCCTGTCCCGCCGCTCCCTTCACCAGATTGTCGATGACGGATGTCAGCACCAGAAAGCCCGTATGTTCATCGACAAACGCATTGATATCGCACCGGTTGGATCCCAGAACTTGCTTCGTTTCCGGCACCGAATCGACAATCCTCACGAAAGGCAGGCCCTTGTAAGCCTCCTTGAAAACATCCCGCGCCTCAGATTGACTCAGGCCTTTCGCCAGCGGTACGTGGGTCGTCACCTCCATCCCCCGCGCAACGGGGATCAGATGAGGCGTAAACCGCACCTTCGCGCCAATAGTCTGCTCAATTTCGGGCACATGACGGTGCCCGGTCATCGCGTAACCTGCGAACGAGCCGTTGCGTTCAGAGAAGTTGTAAGCAGTGTCGGTTTTACTTCGGCCGGCGCCACTCACCCCCGATTTTGCATCGATTACCGGGACTCCAGCCACGAATCCGGCTGATACAAAAGGCTGTAACGCCAGGCAGGTCGCGGTAGGGTAGCACCCCGGATTCGCAATTAATGCCGCGCCGCGTATTGAGTCGCGACTCGCTAACTCACAAAGCCCATACGTCACCGGAAAATCAAAAGGCGCCCTGGTCATTCCGTAATGCGCCTGGTAAGCCTGCTCATCCAGTAAGCGGTAATCTGCGGAGAGGTCAATCACCTTTATCCCCCGCGCCACCAGTGCCGGAGCAACTCTTGCCGCGAACCCATTCTCCTGCGCAAGGAATACAACGTCAGAATCCACGGTCTCAGGATCAAATGAGCTTAAAACTAAGTCGGTCGAAAGCCACGGGCAGTGCTTCTCAAGCGGCTCCCCTGCCGCGCGACCCGACGTAACCGCCGCAATCGAAACTTGCGTATGCGACGACAGCAGACGCACCAATTCGGCACCCGTATATCCGGTTGCGCCGACGATTGTTGCTCGAATCTGGTTCATCGCGAACCACGAATCGTACCCGTTTCAGGTTCTTTGATTCCCAATCGGTCCGCTCAGACCGCCGCCGCCGGACTTCTTGGTGGGCGGCAAATCGACATCATCGGTGGTGCGCATTTTAGCGTTCCCATCCCGAAACTCATACTCGTCATCACCCTCTTTCGTCGACAGTTGCCCCCATGCGCCGTACACCTCGTCCCCGATCGAGTTCTTAAGGATCACGTCGCGCTTACCCTTCTTGCTCTCGAGGGTCAAGAGTTCCTTTTCGTCATCATAGAATGCACTCGCCGCCCAAGCGTATCGCCATTCACCTTCGGGTAGCTCCTGTCGGGCCTGCGGAGCGCCCTCGATTCGCGCTCTCCGCTCGCCCTTCTTATACCAGTACTCAATCTTTTGCGCTGAGATAATCAGCGGGTAATCGCGCAAATTCTTGCCGCTACGAATCGACTCTTCCTTTTGCTTCTGAGCGTCGTCGTTCTTCGGTGCGGGAGGGCGATTCTTCGTAATCGAATCAGGCACAACTGGCGTCATCGGCGGCAGTTCAACTTCTTTTGGCGGCTCATTCTCGCTCACTTTTGGCTTCACGAGCATCGTGACCTTCCCGGTCAGAACCGCACGCTTCTCCTTCCGATACACCGTGATCGTATCCGCGATCAAGTTCGCCTTTCCGCTGAAGTACTTGACGACGCCGGTACACGTCAGCACATCGGTCTTCGTGTTGTGAACGATCTTCGGCGCAAGCACAATCACATCTCCATCGGTCGCGCGAGCGTTCGTGTAAGTCGCAATCTCCTTGCTTCTTTTCACCGATCCGTTTGACCCGTCGAATGTGAAGTCCCAATTCCGGCTCGTCGCGCCAGGTGTCTCTTGGCGAAATTCCGAAGGCAATCCACCCGACCATTTTCCTGCCCCGGTGGAGAACGTCTCGGCATTCAAGTCCAGCATGAAGTTCGCGACTTCAAGCTTTCCGCCCATCGCGGTTCCCGTAACCGGACGAGGAGCGCGGATTTTCCGAACATTCTCGTCGTAATCCGCCGTCGGAGTCTGGATTTCGAAGTTCGGACCCTTCAGGGTCACGCTATCCGAGAGCGTCAGCTGCTTGCCATATCCGTTCCAGTTTGCCAACTTGGCCGAAAAGCCATATTGCGTGCCGTTCCAGCTCAACTTGCCCTTCGAGATGCCCTGCAGATCATAAATCTGGCGGTTTGGAGCAATCCGCATCTCATCGACAAAGCAAGTCGCCTCGGGCTTACCCGGCTCAATCCGTTTGAACTCGGTCTGCCGCATGAGAATCGCCACTGTATCCGGTAATTCGTCCTTCATCGGCTTCTTATAAGCCTCCAAAGGATCGGATTTCACGACCTTGTACGCCCATAGGCCCACGACCAAAGCCGCGCCCAACCCGAGCGCGACGAGCGCGAGATTCCTAACTGAGCGTAGCGTCGGCGCGGATGACATCGTTTGTGTTCACCAAGGTCACATTCTGAGCTGGCGCGCTGAGAGTACCATTTTGAAACTCAAGCCGATAGGTGCCCGGCTCGATCCAAAACTGGTATCTGGCGTCGGTTCCAACCGTAAAGCGGCGGAGCACAACGTTGCTCAAATTCTTTAGCGTCACAATCGTGCCTGGAGCCGAGGCGGACGGAGAAATGATTCCCCAAATCGTAAATGGCAGACCCGGCGGATTCGTGCTATCTAGCGGCGTGAGAATGATATCGCCAACATCAACTACACCTGCCACCGCCGTGTTGCCTCCAGCGGTGAACTCATTTGTGAAGAAGTTCGTCGCGTCTACACGTCCGACCAAGCCCAAGAAGCTCGCGGTATTGCCGCTGCTGTAAGCGACGTTCGTTAGCGAAAACGTACCGTCAGACCTGGAGGTTCCTTTCACACCCGCGAACTGCACTTTCGCTCCGCTGACGCCCACGCCCGAAGACGCATTTCGTAAAGTCCCCCGAACCGTCACCTTTTGGGGGCCAACCCAGAGGTCACCGACATCGTTGACTGGCTGATTCTGCGGATCGAACGTGAAGTCGAATATCGAAAATGCAAACGATGCCGGGGCGATCACGCTGAGGCTCGTCGCTCCCCTCGGAGCGGGAACCAAGAAGGAGCCGTCCGAGATCGCGGCACTCGCATTCCCGGCCGTGGTCTGAACCGTCGCCGCCGAAGGGAATGGTGCACCCGTATCGATGTTCAAAACCCGACCCGAGAGCGACACGTTACCGCCTCCACCCCCACCGCCTCCGCAGGAGATCAGGGTCAATACCAGCGCGAAGAGAGCAAAGAGTCGAATTCTCATCGGATCCCCCGCAGGCTAACGTCAAAGTCCATAGTTGTTTTGGTTGCGACAAAGGTCACGCTAAGGCGGCTCTGTCCCGAAGTCCATTGGCGGGTCGTGCCGACCATCACCGCCGTCGCCGAGACCCACTTGCCCGTCCTCTGATCTATCGAAAGCGTGTACTGCGATCCCACAGTCAATCCGCTGGTCCGCACCCGGTAGGTGCCTGTCGTCGCCATCGGACGGATGTCAGAGTAGCGCGAATCACCATTCGGGGCGAGCACGCTGACCTGCATCCCGCCAAAGCTCGGCGGCAGGTTGCTGTCCAATCGAGAATCGAAGCCAGTTGTCGCGGCGGAACTGACTCCAAAGGCCGCCCGAGAGACGGCTTTAGATTGAGTCAACGTCACCCCAAACTTCTTCGATGCGGCCTCCGAAATCCCCCGACCCGAATCGGCTGGTGCCCCGAAAAGGATCACTGCTCCTTCGGCGGCAAGGCACCGCACGAAGTACCCAACACCTGGCTCAAAAGAGCTCGCCACCGTAAACGCACCGCCTTCTGGAACCCCGGTCACCGGGTCATTCGCGCCTGGAGTGAACGCAAACAAGTCTTTGCCTAGGATCGGCGCATCGGTATCGGACGTATCGTTGCCCGAGGCTCCCAGATAGGTGCGCGGGAACTCCGTGGTCTTTAAAACTTGCACCCTCGAGAACGGCACCGAAACCGAGAGGGGATTGGAAATCAGGTTCCAACCCGGACGTAACGCAATCGCCAAACTGTCTGCCCCTTCAACCCTCGCCCGGTAAGTTGGGCTTGATGGCGTGTTCGCCCGAACGAAGTAGCCTTGTCCCGCCGTTGCAATTCCCGTGGACGGATACAACTCGTACCGGGCCTTGCCGGGGTTGTACCGCGCCGCCAGAGTACCGGCCGGGAAGAGGTCGGCAAGGTCACTATCCAAAGGATCGTGCGGGAATCCGATGAGCTGAACTCCGCTTGCCAGTCCTGTCGGCAACGAAGTTGACTGAACCGGTGCCGCGCCAAGTTGGACACCGAGCGCTCCGACCGACTTATTCACTTTGCGCGAGAACACCGTCGTCACATTATTGGATGCGTCCCGCCGTTTGACCGTGATCGTCACTTGCAGGGCGGGATTGTAGAGCGTATCGTTGACCCGCGTCCCAAACGCAAATCCGAACACCGGAATGTTGGAGACGGTTTTGCTGCCGTACGTCAAATCAACCAGGAGTGAGTTTCCGGTGGGAACGTTGACGCCCACGATGGTCCCGTAAAAGTCATTTGGAGTCGGCTGCGCGGTTGTCGCAATCGCTCCCGCCGGAACGAACTGCCTCGTGATCCGATCTTGAACCGGAATATCGACTGCGATCCGGTACGGGCGACCCGCATTAAAGTCACCAAAGTTTGGTGTCACACTGCCATAGCTCGCCGCAATATCGATCCGCTCCGACTGTGCCGAAGGAAGAACTCGGTTATAGGATTGATCCCAAAACACCGGATACGAGACACCCGAAAGCAAAGTCTCGTTGCCCGTAGATGCCGTCTCAAACCATGTCGGCTCGATCACAAAAACCCCGAAGTCCGTCCCCGCCAAGCCCGACGTAATCGGCGTGATGTTAGTGTGGAGCTTCGTGCCTTGAACCAATTTCGTTTGCAAAATCGCTTGCTCTTGCATCCACTGGGCAAAGGGGATGCCCTCAATGGTTCCGCCAGGGGTAATCGCGTTGAGTACAGAGACTGCGAGGGATCTCAACCCGCTGGCGTTGGCCGCCTGCGAAGGATTCGCCGCCAAGGCCGTGTTCATGTTCTTGGCAAAGGTCGGATACTCGACCAAGACCTTTGCCCAAGTCGATCCCGCCATCTTATAGCGAGTAAGGAATAGCCCACCGAATGTGCCGTCCGCGACGGGCGTCGTGAGCAAATTTGGAGCAATGAAGGTCGGTCCGCCAAGCGACTTCTGGTTCGCCCAATCATACGCATCGCCAACGTCGTAGGTGTTCTCCAAAACCTGGGCGACGATGTCCGCGTCCAAGGTCGGAACCGCTGCCGAAGTCCGGCACAGCTTCATCGTTGTCGCGCGCACAATCCCTTCGAGGTAAGCGTCGAAGCCGTACGTAGGGTCTGGCAAGTAGGCAAGAAGGATGCAGTGCAAGAGCGCGATCCCCGCCACCGTCGAGTTCGAGTTCAGAGGAAGCCGAATCTCCCTTGCCCCGGTGCCATTGTTAGGCAGGTAGTACCCACCAACCACTGCTTGCCGATCGCCAATCTGCGAGTCAAAGTTCACGACCTTGACGGTTCCGCTAATCGCGGCATCCCCAAAGATCGCCTCAATCGTTGGCTTGGCGTCGTCGTACACCTTTTGGAGGAACGCCGTACGACCCGGAAAAGCCGTGTCGAACGAGGGATCAAAATCAAGCGTGAGTCCCGGTCCTCGGCTCTGGCCGCCAGTCGGGAGAGCAGAGCCGTTGCGCATGAAGCGCACCACGCCTGGGAGCAAGTAGGGTGCCTTATTGTTTGGCCGCGCTTTCGCCCAAGTATGCCGGTTCTTGAACGTCAACTTGGCAAACTGGTCCCGAAGCTTGTTATAAGCGGCGTCCGCTTGACTCACGAGCGGCTCCCGCGTCGTGGTCGCGAGGTCAATCTTGATCATGCTCGATTGACCAAAAGCCCCCGCGATCCCAAAAAGGATCGCGAGGGACGAAAGAGCGATTCGGTTGACTCTCATGCTGATGGGCCTACGGAGCGACAAACGATCCCAGCGCGCTCAATGTTCGAGCCGAATCGTCGGAAGTGCTACCCATTATGAGATACCAATACCGTCTTCCCGAAGCCAAAGGCGTCAAATTGTAAGTCCAACTTGTTCCCGTAGCCGGATTATTGAAGTTATTGGCATAAGAACTGACCCGCACGCCTGGGTATTCATCGAACACGTACACCGTATACCGGGTCGCGCCATTGACGGCTTGCCAGTTCAAAGTTACGTTCGAACCCGAGATCACTGGCGACCGAAGAATCATGTCGCCGAGTGGATTCACGGTCACCTGATTGCTAAAGTTACCCTTGGAGTTATCCGTATTCGGGTAGTTCGAGTTGCCTCTCGCCACCGAATAGGTGTAGTTGATATCCTCGCGAAGAGCGGAATCGCTGTCGAGATAGCTCTCGGCGATCGGATCGCGGATGAAATCCAGTCCTACCCAAGCGTCCGTATTACGCTTCCGCCAAATCTCGTAACCAAGGACGTTTAGCGAGTTGAACTTATCCCAGAAAAGCTGAACTTCGACCTGGTTCCCCAGAGCCGTCACTCGGGAGCTGGAACTCTTGAAGCGCGGGTCGATGAACGCCTTGACATTGCTGATCGCCGTCGCTGCCGCACGGTCACGAGTCACGATGCTCGGCGAGGTCCAAGCGACCGCGCTCAAATTTTTGGGCGATGGAATCACACCGTCGGTGGACGGCTGCAATACTAAGTTCGCCGTGGTCGCAACTCCCGCCGCCGGAATCCGGACGACATCCGCTGACGTAAAGCCCACGTAACTCGCCATGATCTGGTACGAAGTACCGCTTTGCAGGGCAGGCAAGGCGTAATTGCCGTTGCTATCGGTAATGGTCTGCACGGCGGCAAATTGCGAACCCGTGGTCGGCTTGGCCGTGATTCTTGCGCCCTGAATGCGGAGTCCGTTTCGAGACTCCGTCACCGTTCCCTGAACGGTCGAAACCAAGCTCTCTGGCATCACAACGATGTTCAAATTCTGTGTCTGTTCGCCGTTGTACACCTGAGCAAAGTTCTCACCGTAATACGTCGTCGAGCCTTTGACGATGGTGGCTCGAATCCGCGTATTGACGCCCTGAACGCCGGTCAGTGAGAAAGACCCGGACGTGTTGCTCGAGGTCTCTCGATTCACGCCGTCGGATATGTACACCGTCGCTCCGCGCACGGGGTTTCCGTCGGTATCCAGAACCAGCCCGGTGACACTTCCAACCTCATCAACCCCTGCGCCACCACAGGCCACAAGTGTGAGAACCAAAGAACCAAACGCAATGTGCGAAAGTTTCATGCACTTATGACGTGCAACTTCAAATCTCATTTCATCTTCCACGGCTCAGGTCGAGCGTGAGTTCTAATGATAATCCATTCGACCTAAACGCCCCCGCCGTGGTTGCGGAATCGAGGTTCGCCAAATCCCGGAACGTGTAGCGCCCGGTCAGGAAGATTCCGCTGAAGATCCGGTAGCTGTAGCCTGCATTCACGCCGATGTCGTCCTGCGAGAGGTCGCCCCGGATCTTCGCCGCATTCAGCCCGAAAAAGAGCCGTTGTCGGTCATTGATCCGGTATCCAGCATCGAAATTCAGTGCATCGCTACTCTGCGCAAACGTGCCTCCGGTCGACTTGGTGCTGTTCACGCCGAGGTTGAAGTTCCAAAGGGTGCTCGGAGACGTGGAGTAGTAAAGGGTAAAGCTCGTCGATCCGGTATTGCCCACCGAACCCGACCGATAGTTAACGTCGTTGATGAAGTAATCCAGGCTAAGCGTCGACTGATTGTTGGGAATCCAAGACGTGCTAAAACCGGTCGTCACCAGGCTCGCATTACTTGTGCTCAATCCCTCGCTGTCTTGATTCAGGTGCGTCACGTTGAAGCTTAGGCGATCGTTGATTCGGTGTTCTGCCGCGATGCTCAGCCGCTTCGATTTCAGCTGCCCGGTGCTAACCGTTCCGCCGCCAGTGCCACCCGCAAAGCCGCTTCCTCCAAAGCCGATTCCGTTTCCGTTCAAGAATCCAGTAAGCGAAGCGAGAGTGCCGCTATCGCTAAGCGCGTACCCCAGCGATCCGCTCCAAGGGCCGATATCGAGCAAGTTGGCATTAAGGCTATAGTCGTAGCCCGTAGAAGTGGTTGAACCGGCCGAAATTCGGCTCTGCGAGACGAGAAGATTGAGCCCGAGCTGAGCCGTGGCTGCATATCCAACACCGGTCCGAAAAGTATTGATTCCAACGTCGCTCTGCGTACCGTTAATCCGTCCAAAACCGATCTGGTTCTCGACCGTGCCGCTAAACGTGAACTTCTTGAGTTGGTACGACTCAGTAAATCCAACCGTCGACAGGAAGCTGTCTGAATCGGCAGTTGTGCGCGTTTGGGAGATGTTGAGAGATTGGCTGTGTCCGAACCCGATCACTCCCCCCATTGAAGCGCGTCGCACAAGCGAGGGGTCGGTGTAGCTGAAGATGGCTTCTTGTCGCACCGACCGCGCCGTGGTCGAAAGCGTCGCGTCCGAGCCAAGAAGCGAAATCGCCGAGTTGGCGGTACGCAACTGGGAGCGAAGCCCTTTCGTGTAGTAGTCGAACTTGTACTCGACGCTATCTTCGTTACGGTTAAAGCCGGTCTGCTCGACGGTGCGGAATCCGGGGTCAATCTTCCGGAAGTTGGCCTCAAACTCCCCCTTCCCCTCATCAAGCCGCATCCCTAGAGTTTCTGCCTTCCCTCGAACCGGGGTCAGGCCTCGTTGCTCACCGTAAGCCTGCGAATAGTTGAGAAAGCTCCGGCCCGAATTCCCCACTGGAAGCCGGTAGTCAAAACCAGAAACACGCCGATCGCCGCTCGCAGCATTCACGAGCTTCGGGCGGTACGTGAAGATGATCTCCTGCGTGGTAGGAATCGCTACCCGCGAGATAATCAGGATCGGAAGCTTGGGATCGATAAAGAAGTCCGAGATACCGTCGTCACCAATGCTGAAGGAACGTGGGATGCCGTTCACTTGCACCCGAATCGGGAAGGTTAAATCGGGCTCAAATTGGAGAAAGTATTGATCGCCCGGTCGCCCAAATCCGAAAGAGCGTTCGTCTCGATCCGGGTTGGCGTTCGCATCGCCTGTAAGCTGCTCGACCAACGTGAACCCAACTCTCCCCGCCCAACCAAAGTCGTAAGAAGTGCCCGCGCCACGAATCGTGCCTCGGCTTCCGCCGATGTCATAAGACTCGAAGCTGACATTGATCGAACTTGTCGGCGCAATCACGCGCTTCACAAATGTAATGTTTCCGAGCGAGTAATTGGCGGTGTAATCCACCCCCAGAATCTGGGGCACTCCATCGACCTGAACCTGAATGGAATCGGGAATCACTCGTCCGGACTGAAGGAAGTAAGGCCCCGAGGTGTTGTTGCCCTCAATCGTTATCGTCTCCGCCGCGCCCCGAGTCTCGGATTGAATCAGCTTGCCCTCAAAGCGCCCCTGCTTGAACCCAACGATTGAGCCGTCCAGAGATCGGTTGAACGATACGAACGGATTGTTGCTCGTGATGCTCGCGCGGACCGTTCCGTAGCCCAACTCCCAGGCGTTTCGCTTGTACAGAAGGTTGTACTGTTGCTGCTCGGGGTCAGCAAATCGGTTATCAACAAAAGCCGCATTGAAGTTCAAAAATCCGAGAACGTTTGTTCCGTTGACGGTCAGGCTTCCAATATCGGTAAAGGTTTGCCCACCGGTGCCCGCATTGGTGTAAAGGCGAAACGTCTCTTCGTCCCCGTCGAACCGAAACATCTGGTAGCCCAAAGTTCTCGATCCGGACCAAGTCAGGCGGTCGATCACGTTATTCTGAAACCAGCTTTTGCGCTGAACAACCGGCGGCTGACCCACCGCGCCCGCGCACAGCCCGATCAACGCCCCAATCCCTAGACTCCGCTGGTGAAAAAACTTCATCTCAGCCTATTTCAGAATCTGATTTGCGAGCTCGATGCTTTGCATCGCTTCCGCCAAAAGCTCTTTGCGCTTCTTCTGCACAATCGGCCTCATCTTATCCATCGCTTTATGATGCGTCTGAAATGCCTCAAACAAGCGTTGCGGAGTTAAAGAATCAAGGGGAAGTGCGTTTCCGATATCGATCATCTTCGAAAAAGCGGCGACTTTGGGGTCGTAGCTAATCATCAGAGGAGGTACGCCAACCGTGGTCGCGAGAATTCCCGCATGGAGCCGCATCGCAATCACGCATTCCATCCGAGCGAGGCGAAGCTGACTCATTCGTGGTGTTCCGAGCCGCTTGATCTCCGGAATTCGCCCGCCTTGCTGCTTCGAGATCGCCGAAATCAATGGGCCATCCTCATGAGAGTCCATCTCAATGAGGTTTGGTGCGAAACCGGCTTGAAAAAGCATTCGGCACGTTTCGCCAAAGAGCGTGACGACATCAACCCCCTTTGAAAGAGCCGGTCGAGGCGCAATCGCAACGCTTGGCATTCCGCCGACGCCATATTTTCCCTCATCGCCTTCCCGGATCGGCTCGGTCATCAGGAACGCGCTATCGGCACCCAAAAAGACCTTCTTGTTCAGACCGATCTCCCGAAGCACGGTCATCGAGCCCGGATCGCGCACGGTCACCAAGTCTGCCGCGGTAAACGCCGCCAACGCCTGCTTTTTCCCGATCCAGGATTTTAAAGGACCTACTCCTTGGTTCAAGAAGATCACCTTCTTCTTGTGCTTCTTGGCCATCTTCACCAGGCCGTTGTAGTAAATCGTGCTCTTGGCCGAGGTCACATCCTGAAAAATCGAGCCGCCTGGAAAAAGGATTGCATCCGAATCCTGAATGGCCTGGTCCACCTCGCGCATGCTCTTTCGATCAACCGACCGAATGCCGAAGTTCTGGTTCGTATCCGATGGCGCACCCGAAAGCACCGTGAAATCGTGATCCCCAAGGCGGTCCATCACGCCAAGCATCACCGCGTCATCGCCGAGGTTTCCGCACCCCAAATAGCCTGCCAAAACGATTCTAGCCATGTTGCATTTCCATCAATCTTTTCGCGGGCTTCTGAATCACGAGCCAGATCACTTGGCCAATGATGCCACCCAAAACGATGCCCTCGAGGTTCCGAATGATCGAGATCATCACGGGCGTGTGTAGGTGACAAAGGGTGTTGACCATATCCGTCAATCCAACCGCCCCCAACATCAGGGTCAGGGCGACCCAGCCGCCCGCGCGGCCCAGATTTGCCTTGTCGTACTTGGCGACCTTCAGCATCGAGAGCCCGATGAAGAGCGCCGGGAAGGCAAGCAAAAACTCTTTGCTTCGAGGCCGAACCGGCAGAAGTTGCTCAAGCAGGCCTCGAAACGCCATCTCGCCCCCGCTCACCGCCGCCGGATTGTCGTTCCCAGTCCGAATCATGATCAGCCCGATCACCCCCAAGATCACGAGACCAAGCGCCGCCGAACCCCACGTGATCGGGTCCTTCAGAGCCGTCTTGAGGTCGTTAAACATTCCAAAGCCAACCACCCCCAAGAGCAAAACGGGGCCAAAGACCGAAAGTTTGACGCCGGGGAAGGTCTCCGCCCGAATGTAATACTCAACTCCATTGAGCAATCCGGCGACACACAATCCCGAGAACATTGCGACCACTGCACCGATGATGAGCCCAAACCAAGCATTTAGCTTGAGATCGGTCATCAAGAAAAACGCCCCGACCGGAAAAACGAGCGAGAGAAGCAATGCACTCAGTTGAAGGAGTGTCCCGTCTCGAGTCGCTCCGACAGTCGCAATCGCAACGATTCCGGCTCCAATGATCAGGCCCTTCCGCTCGCCGAGCCATCGAACCGCAACGAGCAAGCCGCACAGGCCCGCGAGAAATCCGATCGTGATTTTGAGGCCCTTCGAAACGCCCGGCTCCGAGAATGGCGCGGCAACCCCGATATTCAACCCATCCCCCTGAATCTCGGTCGAGACCGATGCAAGGAAATCGCCAAATGAGTCCAATGGGGCATCGGAGGCATTGCTGATTCCACGCAAGAGCAGAATTCGCATATTCCGCTCGGATGCCGCCTTGCGGTACCGCTCAATCGCCGCGCCTAAGCTCAGCTTATCAAGTTCTGCCGCCTGAGCCGAATGCAGGCGCACGCACTGCGCACCCATCTTGCCGAGCATGATGTCATCCCCGCCGAGCTTGGCAAACTCCGGTGAGGCATAGAGCATCTTGGTTTCCGTCAGCGCTTCAACCGTTGCATTGATCGAATCGCGACGACCGAGCACCTGCTCGCCCTGAGCAAGGAACACCGTCGCGCCCAAATCGTGCGCCCAAACGACCGTCTCGCGGACCGCCTTGGAGGTCACGCCAACCGGGTTCGAGCAACGAGCGATGATGCCCAGCCCCTCTTTCTTTGCGAGCGACGTAATTTGGGGATCAAGCCCAATTGCCGTGCTTCGCAGCGAAGTCGCGTCTACCGGAGGCAGCGCGAGCCGATTGTCTCGTGCTTCGATTGTTTTAACAAGATCGCCGTACCGAATCCGAAGCCCGCGGGTGACCCTTTCAACCGTTTGCGAATCAGGAAAAATCAAAGAGCGAACCTGGTTTCCGGTTCCCACCGAGATCCCGCTCAGCTCGGCACGACCTTCGGTAATGAGCGATCCAACCGTGTCTTCCGGCACCACCAGCCCATTCAATCCTTTCGCCTTGAGGCGCCGTAAGCCGTCCTCAAAGGTCAACCCTTGTGCCGCCGCAAGGCTCTGAATGGTATCAACCTCAGCGACCAGCATGGTCGAGCGGTTCGATTTCTCAACCTCGATCCGCTTGCCGATCGATAACCAGCACACTATCGCCGTCAGGACCGCCAGTCCCGAGAACATTTTCACAAAGTCAAATCGTGGCTTCATACCGGTTCGTCATCAAAGTCAATCAGCTCGGGATGGTCGCGCAAAATCGCCTGACGCCCCCCAATGATAAGCACAGTCAACATACCCGCTAAGAATCCCCCGGCATGAGCCCAAGTCGCCACGCCTTCTTGCGGCACAAAGATCTGATACAAAAACCAAAGCCCGAGCAAAATCCAGGCGCGAACTTCGTATTCAAGAAATCCCAAGATCACAAGCGTCAAGCGGTTCTGCGGGAAGAGAAGGAAGTAGCTCCCCAGCACTCCGCCAATCGCCCCCGAAGCCCCAAGTACTGGCACATTCCGATACGGCTCCGCATAGATGTGGCAGGCGGCAGCAAAAATTCCCCACGCCAGGTAGTAAAGCATGAATCGCCAGGCACCCACCCCCTGCTCAACTGGCGGACCGAAGACCGCCAAGAAGAGCATATTTGTGAACAGGTGAACAAACCCTCCGTGCAAAAACATCGACGTGAAAAGCGTCACCACCGGAAACCGATCCGAGCTCCCCGAGATCGCCGAAAGCACTTCGGGTGCCCTCATCGCCAGGTCGCTGTAAACCAAACTTGGCCCAAAGATGCCCCCGCGTCGATCCGCCAAGTAAATGATCACGTTCAGCGCGATCAGCGTCCACGTAAGCACCGGGACGCGATCTTTAGGCTGATTGTCCTGGCGCGTTAGCACCCGAAGAGTTTAACACGCTAGCGGTCGCCCGGAATCACGATGCCCCGCATGATGACCCGTTGCGCGAACAAGAAAACCACCAACGTCGGGAGCGCGGCAAGCGCCAACGCCGCCATCACCACCGCCTTCGGAGCCGTCGTTTGCAGCTGATAGACCCAAACCATCAGCGTCCACATCTTCTGGTCTTGGGCGACCAGAAAGGCAAACATGAAGGTGCTGTAGCTCGCCATAAACGCCATAAGCGCCAGGTAGCCCAGAACGGGTTTTGACAGAGGAATCGCAATCTTCGAGAGCAAAGTGACTTCCTTCGCTCCGTCGAGCTGTCCGGCCTCATAAAGCTCCGACGGCAGCGAATCAAAGAACCCCTTAAGCAAAAAGATCATGTAGCCACTCGCCATCCCCGGCAAAACCAGAGCGGCGAATGTGTTAAGAAGGTGCAAGTCCTTAAGCAACAGGAACGACGGAATCATCGCCACTTCGGCGGGAAATGCCATCGTCGCAAGCAAGAAAAGCAGAATCTTTCCGGACGCCTTGATCGGATACCGCGAAAGCGCATATGCCGCCAGAGGGTTCACGATCAGCTGAGTAAGAATCGCGAGTCCGCAAAAGATGATCGTGTTGAGGACAGCCCGGCCGTTGATGAGGATGTAATCAAGCACGTACCGGAAATTTCGCGATGCGAATTCTCGCTTGATTTCTGTCGCATTCTTGGCAACATAACTCGCCTCCGCCGCCATGATCGGCATCTCGCCTGACCATCGCTCTTCGGCAGTACCCGATTGGTAGCGAGCGGGCAATGCCTTTTTGAACTCGTCTCCGAGTTCACCGCTAGGCTTTGTCGAAATCTTTTCAATCGCCGCCACTCCGCCGACAACCTCGGCGGGGATATCTGAGAGGCGATTCTTGTACTTCGCCCGAAGAAACTCCTGCCAAAGCCGAGTGGTGCGAATCGGAATCCGGAAATCCGAAGGCAGAGTCGCTTTGAACTCAAGCCAATCCAAGTATCGCCTCCCCTCCACCGGTTTCCATGTCGCGCGCTCAAGCTGCTCACTCGGGGGCTGAACGGTCTGGAAGGCCGTGTTCTCTTCGATGTAAGCCTTGTTAAGCTCCTCAATCGTTGAAAACTTACCGCGAAGCCACCTTTGGTATCGCTCCGTGAGGCGCGAAGTGACCTGGTTCGGCGCGAGCCGAAATCCCGCCGACCACATGTCCAGCGGCAAACTCATCAAGAACTGGTTGTACTTCTCAACATCGCCGTCGCTCCCAATACGGGTCGACCCGATCAGTTCGGCATTCCCCGAATACTTGTCGTCGACATACTTTGCGAGAAGCTCGTCCCGATCGCCAACGTACTTCGGCACAAGAGCGGTGTCGTTCTGGTCGGTGGGCCCCTTCAGTCCCGTACTGACCATCAGAACGAATGGATATAGAGTCGTAAGCGCCCCAATTGAGAGAAGCGTGTACAGAACGGCCATTGCGATGCGCGCTCTTGGGCGGCGGCGACCGACTCTGCTCACCAGACTCATGTTGAAATCTTACCGATTCGTTTAAGTTTTGCGCTTTTTTGCCTAACCCGGTAAAGATACTTGGAAATCGTCCGAACACCCCTATTAGATGTCGTTTCGAATTAACACCAATATGCCGGGCATGATCGCCCACCGACAGGCAACCCTCAGTGGGGCGGCGCTGCAAGACTCGGTGACACGGTTGAGTTCGGGTCTCCGCATCAACACTGCCGGCGACGATCCCGCTGGACTCATCATGTCCGAGAGCCTTCGCGCCCAAATTGCGTCGATTGAATCCGCCACCCGAAACAACCAAGACGCGATCAACTTCTCCAAGACCGCAGAAGCGGCCCTTGGCGAAGTCAACCGACTTCTGAGCGATGCTCGCGCATTGGCAATCACCGCCGGAAACGCCGCCACTCTTTCTGCATCGCAAATTCAAGCGAACCAAGATCAGATCGTCTCAATCGCGTCTTCGATCACTCGAATTGCCATGAACACCCAGTTCGGCACCCGCCGTCTTCTGGACGGTTCCTCCGGTGTTCAGGCCCAGGTGAGCGACGCCTCGCGCATCCAAGGACTCTCCTTCGCCGGTACGTTCGCCTCGCAACCGATCACGGCCAACAGCCTCGTCACCGTTCAGGTCAGCACTCAAGCCACGCGCGCCTCGCTCAACTCGTCAACCCTAACGGGCGGCGTCATCTTGAACCCGGGAACGATCAACCTCAATGGCACCTCATTCAGCTTCCCTGCCGGCACCTCGGCCAACTCGGTTGTCTCGACAATCAATGCCTCTTCGAGTCAGACCGGAGTCTCAGCCAATTTCAACTCGACGTCAAATGTACTGACACTTAGCTCGACGAAGTTCGGCTCCTCGCAGGTGATCAACTTCACCGACCCATCAGGCGTCCTTACTCCAGCCGGCACAAACGTTTCGCCCGCTGGCACCAATGCCGTCGCGACGACATCGGTGACGGTAGGAGGAACTGTCCGGACGTCGCTGTTCACAGGCGGTAAGAACCAAACCGACGGACTCACCCTATCGGATATCGACGGCAACGTCGTTCGACTCACCGAAATCGGAAACACCTCAACTGGCGCCGCCACGACTGTTGGTCAGGTTGCCGCCGGAATTGCAACGTTCCAGATCGGTGCCAACACAAACCAAAGCGCCCAGCTCTCTCTACCGAACCTGACCGCTTCCAACCTTGGAAACGACATCCTAACCGGCCTCAGCATGAATAATCTCGACCTTTCAACGGCGACAAATGCGGCCCAAGCGATCCAGATCATCGACCGCGCGATCGAGCAAGTCAGTGCCGCTCGAGGTCGAATCGGACAGTTCACTAAGTACATTCTTGAGTCCAACAACCGCTCTTTGACCGCCGCAAAAGAGAACATGGCGGCGACCGAAAGTGCGATTCGAGACGTCGACATGGCGTCCGAAATGACTCAGTTCACCAAGTACCAGGTGATGCAACAAGCGGGAACCGCGATTCTCGCGCAAGCGAACAATCTTCCGCAAAACGTTCTCAGCCTCGTCCGAGGCGGTTAAGCCGCTTACTGAGGAGGACGTGGAGCCGCCATTCGCAGCGGCTCCATTCTCTTTCGAGCCTTCGCTCCCGTGCCAACCTGTTGACCAAACAAGTCGTACGGCTCAGCTTCCGTAATCTCCACATCCACCATATCGCCCGGCTTCGCCGAGCCCTTAAAGAAAACGAGTCCGTCAATATCCGGCGCATCTCGGTGGGATCGCCCAATGAGCCATCCATCTCGCTGATCCTCGACCAGTACCTGCAAGGGACGTCCGATCCAGCTTTCGTTCACTTCCTGAGAAATCTCCTGTTGGAGCGACATCAGCTCGTGATAGCGGGCTTCTTTTTGCTTCTGGGAAACTTGTCCCGCCATGTCATGGCTCGGGGTGCCCGGTTCTTTGGAGAACAAGAACGCGCCCACGCGATCCAATTTGGCCGCCTCCGTAAAGTCGAGCAAGTACTCAAATTCCGCTTTGGTTTCGCCCGGAAAGCCGACGATGAAAGTTGTCCGTATTGCTACATCCGGCATCGCGGCTCGCACCTTTTCAAACAGCTTCAGGTACCGCTCACCATCCCATGGGCGTCGCATCCGGCGCAATGTCTCGGGGTGGGCATGTTGCAGCGGAATATCGATGTACTTGGCGACCTTCGGAAGCGTCGCCATTGCTTCGATCACCTCATCCGTGAGCCGGTTCGGATAGAAGTAAAGGATCCGTATCCAGTCAATCCCATCAATCTCATTCAGTTCGCGCAAGAGTTTGGGCAACGTGAACTCTTTGTATAGGTCGTACCCATACTGCGTAACGTCCTGGGCGATAAGGTTGATTTCCCGCGTCCCGCCTCGCGCCAAGTGCCGCGCTTCGGCCAAGACTCGCTCGATCGGCTTGCTGTCGTGCTTACCGCGGAAAGAGGGGATCGTGCAGAACGTGCATTTGTGATCGCACCCTTCGCTAACTTTTAGGTACGCACTCCAAGGAGCTCCGCTCCGCGCCCGGGTCTGGATGTCGGCCCATCGGTGCTCTGGCGGCACGATCTCAATCACTGGCTCGGAGCGCTTTAACGTGTCGCGGACAATCTCGTCAAATCGCCCCATCTGACCAACGCCAATGTAGGCATCTGCTCCCGGAGCGAGCTTCATCAGCTCGGGACCTAAGCGCTGGGCCAAGCAACCCGCCACAATAACCTTTCCGGCTCGTCCGGCTTGCTTCTCTTGAACGGCATCCAGAATCGCCTGGATGGACTCTTGCTTGGAGGCTTCCAGAAACCCGCACGTATTGATGACAATCGCATCGGTGGTTTCGGAGGTGCCATCAACAGAATAGCCGGAATTCTGCAGAACTCCGGCTATTTCTTCACTATCAACGTCGTTTTTTGCGCACCCGAGAGTGACGATTCTGACTTTTCCTTCGGACACGCCTTTAGTTTACTTGCGGCGTCGTCGGAGAAGAGCGGCAACGCCTACGCCGATGACGGCGAGCGATGCTGGCTCCGGAACGGCCTGAACCGTCGTCAGCGCAAAGTCTCCGCCTGGGGCTGGGTCGAAATCGATTCGAATCGAATCAACGTCTACTAAGTTGACCGCATCGGTTGAGAAGTCAAAGAAAACAGATTGCGCGCTTCCAGTTGCAATCCCGCCCGGAGCATTGACCGTTCGGGTGTACTGATTCGCTCCGCCGTTGGTGAACAATGTTACGACAACAGGTTGAACCACGTCGTTGCTGTCAAAAACGACGTCAATGATCGGCTTGGCCGAAAGATTAAGGTTCAGAGGGTTGCTTGCCGGCACGGTCGAAGAAGGAGCATAGCCGTATCCAAGCGTCGACTTAACATCGACCTGCGCCTCGCTACCTACGGCATAAATGCCCGCTACAGTAACTACACGTGCACGTGCATCGCCGCCGAGCGGGTTTGCTGTGATCGATGTAGAGGTGAAGCGAGAGCCACCCGCTGCGCCGGATGCCGAAGTCCACGCGTCTGCGTTACCCGAGCTGAAATATCCGCTGTTATAAGCTCCGGTGCTAAAGTTGTCGAATACAAATCCGAACGAACTTGCAGCTGCAAGCCCCAGCAGTGAAACTGAAATCAATTTAGCCATGAATGAACTCTCCAGGAATCCACGTGGACTCCTCAATCATCAAAGTGTAACAGCTGAATCAGTAAGAATCAACAGAAACCTGACAATAAGCATTAAGTCTTAACACTATAACCCTATCGTTGCACTCGAGGTGTGAAATCCGTGTCGGGTCTCACCGATCGACAGTATTCGGCCATCAACTTTGCGCAGTTCTCGACGTCCGTGATGCTCAGAAGCTCAACTGGCGTGTGCATGTACCGCAATGGGACCCCGAGGATTCCCACCGCCATTCCCGCTCGATTCAACTGCATCGCGTTGCCGTCAGTCCCAGTTCCACCTGCGGTCACGTCGACTTGATAAGGAATTCCCGCTTTATCACCCGCTTCGCGGATCATGCTGAACACGATTGGATTCGCATTCGCTCCGCGCATCACAGATGGACCCTTTCCGATATCGAGTTGACCGTGCTTTGTCTTGCTCACGCTCGGATAGTCAATCGCATGGTTCACATCCACTGCCAAGCCCGATTGAGCATTGATCCAATAAGCACTCGTCTTCGCCCCGCGAAGTCCGATTTCTTCCTGGACAGTTGCAACCGCATACACGCCAACGCCCGAGTCAAGTCCGCCCTCTTCCTTAAGAAGTCGAAGTGCCTCGGCAACGATAAAGGATCCCATCTTGTTGTCGAATCCTCTTGCCGTCGCTCGATCACCGAGCAACTCTTGAAATTCGTATTGGAACGTAACGCAATCGCCAAGCGATATCAGCGCCTCAACCTCGGCTCGCGAAGTTGCCCCGATATCGATCCAAAGGTCTTCAATCTCCGGCTTCTTCTTTCGCTCTTCGTCCTTGAGCAAGTGAATCGCCTTTCGACCGATGATTCCCGCCAGGCGCTCCTTTCCGTGCACCCAAACGCGCTGACCGACCGGAATCACGCTGTCGTGGCCGCCAATCGTGCTGAAGTAAATCAGTCCGTCGTCGCCGATGTAATGGATGATAAAGCCGATCTCGTCCATGTGCCCGGCGAGCATGATTTTCATCTCGGCATTCGGGTTCAGAATCGCCGCCACATTGCCGTGAACGTCCGTCACAATCTTGTCCGCAAACTGGCCGGTGTACGATCGGTACACCTCTGCGGCTCGCTCTTCAAATCCCGAAGGTGAAGGAGTGTTGACGATTTCCTTGAAAAAGGCGAGCGATTCGGCGCGCATATGCGCTGAGATTACCGCTTCATTCGCGCCTGATTTCTTGCACGTAAAACGATTGCCACCGAGTTCATCGCCAAAAGAACCACCATCAAAACCAAGATCGCGCTGGCCGCAACTTTATGGAATTCGTCTTGACTCTCGTTTGCCCAGTCAAAAATCTTAATCGGTAGAACCGTGTACTCCGACGATAGCCCCTTCGGAAGATCGCTCACGTAGCTTGCAGCTCCAACCACGATCAATGGGGCGGTCTCGCCGATCGCACGGCTGATCGAAAGAATGATTCCGGTGAGAATTCCCGGAGCAGCGTTCGGCAGAACTTGGAGTCGGATCGCTTGCCATTGCGTCGATCCCAGGGCCAGCGAACCCTCGCGGTAACTCTTCGGCACCGCCCGAAGCGCTTCCTGGGTCACGATAATCACGGTCGGCAAGATGAGCAGCGTCATCGTCAGTGCGCCCGCGATGATGCTTTGCCCAAGTCCAAAAACGATAATGAACATCACGCGGCCAAGAAGTCCGTAAACAATCGACGGCACGCCGCTGAGGTTCGCAATATTGAGCTGAATCAGGTTCGTCAGGCGATTCTTCTTCTTATTGAACTCTTCAAGGTAGATCGCTGCGCCAACCCCAATCGGAACCGAGAAAAACGCCGTAAGCAGCATCACGTAGGCCGAGCCCACAATCGCTGGCCAAAGCCCCGTCTTCTTCGCCCGGTTCGAGAGGTTGCTGGTGATGAAGTGCCAGTTCAACTTCTCCGTTCCGTCGACAAAAATCTTTGCCAAAAACACGACCAGCAATACCACGCCGATAAGCGCCGCGATCTGGCAGACGAACTGAAAGATCCAATCCTTCCGCTTTCGTCGAGCGAGGTTCTGGGCGAGCGCGGGTTCAAACGTCATTGGTAACTCAACCTAAACTTCGACACGAGCCGCCGCGCGATGATGTTCATCACCATCGTGAAGCAGAACAACAGCAAGCCGACCGCGAAAATCGAGTAGTGCTTCATGGAGCCGTAAACCAAGTCACCCTTGGAAGTCGAAACCATGTATGCCGTCATCGTTTGGATTCCCTTGGTGGGATCAAGCGAGATCACCGGATTCGAACCCGCCGCCAGAGTGACCGCCATCGTCTCTCCCAGCGCTCGCGAGAGCGCAAGAATGAACGAAGCAATCACGCCCGAAAGCGCCGCCGGAACCACAATGCGCTGTATCGTCTCCGCCTTTGTCGCCCCCAATCCCTGAGCACCTTCACGCAGCGCCTTCGGCACTGAGGCAATCGCATCTTCGCAAAGCGAAGAAACCAGCGGCAAAATCATCACGCCAACAACGATTGCACCCGCCAGTGCATTGGATGATTGAATGGAGGGGAAAATGTTCTTGAGCGCCGGAGTCACGAAGAAAAGGCCGAAGTAGCCGTACACAACCGTCGGAATTCCTGCCAGTAGCTCAAGAGCAGGCTTCAAAACCGCCCTAACCTTTGGCTTTGCGTACTCCGAAAGATAAATCGCGTTGAGGAGCCCCAAAGGGAGCGCAATCAACCCTGCCCCAACCGTGATCATCAGAGTGCCGGTCACCAGGGGCAAAACGCCAAACTTCCCGGGCTCAGGAGTCGGACGCCACTCGGTTCCAGCTAAGAAGTCCTTAAGCGAAACTCGGCTGAAGAAGGGAAGCGCTTGACTCAAGAGAACGTAAACGATGCCGATGGTCGTCACAATCGAAACCAGCGCACACACCAGGCAAAACCACTTCGCAAACCCCTCTGGCAAAGATGAGGCAAGTCTCCGTTCCTTCTGGAACGGAGACTGCTTAGGTGCCTGCGGTGATGTTTCTGGTGAGATGATAACCGCCTTGTCGATTTCGACGACCTTCAATTATTTACCGTAAACGTCTGTCAGCTTTTGGCCGGGCTTGAATCCTGCCATCTTGGTACCAACTTCGTTGGCCTCAAAGTGCTTCTTGATCGCGTCTCGGACGTCGGTAGGCAACACAACATAGGATGCATTCTTAACCGCTTCGTTTCCGGCTTCGCCCAGTGCGAACTCGACGAACTTCTTGACTTCGGGGCGCTCAAGCGACTTCTTGTTCACGTAGATGAACAGCGGTCGGCTGAGAGGCTTGTAGGTGCCATCGGCGATGGTCGAATCGCTCGGAGCAACTCCGCCAATCGTCAGGGCCTTCACCTTGTTCTTGTTCTCGATGTAGTAGTTGTAGCCAACGAAAGCGATTCCGCTCTTGTCGCCCTCAACCGATGTCACAAGCGAGGTGTACTCCTGGTTTGGCTGATAATCCTTGCGGATCTCGTTCTTCTTGCCGTTGATCGCCTCGGTGAAGTACTCGAACGTTCCGTGGTTGTCGGTCGGGCCGAAGAACGTGATCTTCTCCTTGGGGAACTTAGGATTGATTTGATCCCAAGTGGTGACGGTGGAATCCTTTGACCAAGCCTTCTTCAGCTCGTCGACGGTCACGTCGGTTGCCCAGTCGTTTGCTTGGTTCACGATCACCGAAATTCCGTCGTAAGCAACCGGAAGCTCAATGAACTCGATCTTCTTCTCGGCGAGTGTCTTGATCTCGTCTTCCTTGATCGGTCGCGAAGCGGTCGCGATGTCGAGGTTGCCCTCAGCGAACTTCTTGAAGCCCGATCCAGTCCCGGCCTTGTTCACGGTCAGCGAAACATCGGCATTGGCTTCCTTGAAGTCCTCAGCCAGCGTGGAAACAATCGGGAAAACGGTGGTGCTGCCGTCGATAGAAATCTTGCCTGTCACTTGTGCCGAAGGAGCGTTGGTGGCTGGCTCAGTTGGCGCAGAAGTGGTGTTTGAAGCGGAGCTATTCCCATTGCAACCGATAACGGCAGCCGCTGCGAGAACGCTCAGAAGATTCCATGTGCTCGTCTTGCTCATGTCACTTCAAAAGGTACCGACCGACCGTTAAGGAAATGTTAAGATTGTTAAGAACTTCTGATTCGGGCGTAATCGGGTATCCTTTCTCGCAACTCGGCGGGTGTAGCTCAGGGGTTAGAGCGTCTGACTGTGGCTCAGAAGGCCGTGGGTTCGAGACCCATCATCCGCCCCATTTTCTTTTCGGAGTCCCATGATCGGTCTTCACAAAGCCAAGCGGGTACTCGAAAAACTCCGAGACCAAGAAAGCGGCGTTCATGCCGTCCTCCTGTACGGACCCGAAGGAGCCGGGAAATCGCACCTCGCAAACCAACTCATCGAGCACTGGCTCGGTAGCGAACGAGCGGTGGATGCATTTCGTCGAGGCTCGAATCCCGATGTTCAAACCATCGAGCCAATGGGCGCCAGCCGGATCATTCGGCGGCACCAAGTGACGCCTCCCGCCCCCGACGGAGAGCCGCCCACCCTCGCTCTGACCGATTTTCTTCGCGTCGCTCCGCTCTACTCGGCCCACAAAGTTGCCATCATCCACGACGCCGATCGGATGAACGACACCGCAACCAACGCCCTCCTCAAGCCCCTCGAAGAGCCCGCCAGCTACGCCAAGCTCATCCTCACTACTCGGTACATCAGCCAAATTCGGCAAACCATTCTTTCGCGTTGCCTGGTCGTCGCCTGCGAACTCCCCCACCAGGACGAGCTCACCGAGACCTTTCCCGATGTATCCAACGAAATCCTCGTCATGGGCGGCTTCGCCCCCGGCGTCATCGCGCAAATCAACGCGAATCCCGACTTCTACGCCAAAGTAGCTTCATTCGCCAAAGGGCTGATCAAAGCACGCCCCGAGCAGGTTCTGAGGCTCTCCGACGACATGCGATCCCTCGGCGAAGAGCTTGACCAGATAGCGAAGTGCGGCGCGAGAACCGCAAATGCCAAGGTGACCGAGCTTGTCGCCGCGCGGGTGAGCGCCATTGCCCCCGAACGTGCGGACATCATTCAGGCCCTCGCCGAGGCGCACCAGCGGATCACTGGAAACGCTGCCGCCAACTTAGTTTTTGACTCCACTTTTACGAGGATTTTTGTAAAATGAAAACTTCGGAACTGAAACTGTATCAGGTTGCGTAGTCAGATCATTCGGAGTCAATATGGTGTCTTTGTTCAAATCGAAAACAGAAGCGGTCTCGGCCGCCGCCGAATTTGAACACCTGATGCGCAATAGCTATCGGCAAGCTCACTCCATGGCGTACCGCCTCACGGGTGACCAAACCGATGCCGAGGACCTCCTTCAAGAGGCCTATGTCCGTGCTTACCGGTTCTTCCATCGCTACGATCGGAGTATGCCGTTCCTTAGCTGGCTCTACCGAATCATTTCGAATGCACACATCGACATGGTTCGCCGGCGAAGCAAGCTCAAGGTGTCAAGCATCGATCATGGCGGTGCAGAGGGAGATCAAGCCCTAGAGATTCCCGACACAACTTACTGTCCCGGTGTGGACATGTTTAATTCGGCCTACTCGGACCGAGTTCAAAAAGCCCTCAAGGCAATGAACCCGGAGTTCCGAGCTGCCGTCGTACTCTCGGACGTGGAAGGTATGTCCTACGAGGAAATTGCTGAGATCATGGAGACTTCCATCGGAACGGTTCGCTCGCGAATCCACCGAGGTCGAAGTCAGCTGAGGGCGTTTCTGATGAAACTCGACCCTGAAATGTACGCCGCGCACGGCGAAGGAGAACTCCGATGAGCTGCCAGCAATTTAAACCACTTCTTTCCGCCTACGTCGACAAAGAGCTTGTCGCAGTCGACTCGCTTCGCATCCGTCAGCACTTGTTCGATTGCCCGAGCTGCGCCGCCGAAGTCAAGCAACTTGAAGGCATCCGAAGCCTGATGCTCGAACTACCTCCGGCTCCCGAGCCGCGAATGGACTTCGAAGCATTCCTGGTTGCAAATCGTCCCCAGGCGCCTCGCAAAATTAGTCTAACATTCGCACTTGCGGCGGTTGCGATCATCGCCACAATTCTTGCCCCGGCGATGATGAAGTCCAAAACGCTCGACGACAACGCTCGCCTCAACGAGGCCATCAGCCGCGAAGTTGCTCGAGATCGAATGATGGCCGCCGAATCTGATCCCACTGAAGGAGCGCCCCTTGCCCACTTTGCTGGCCTCGACACTCCGTAAGCTCGCGCTTATCGCCTTTGCGCAGATCATCTGTGCATTCGCGATAAGCCAATCCGTGAGCGAGCCTCCGCAAGGCAAAAGCAGTCTGACCGAGCAGGGCAGAGACCTCCTTTTCCGCAGCATCCGAGGCGACTTCCGCGCGAATATCGTCGCAATCGTCAAGCAAGGAGATCTCGAAGACGACGAAGTCACGAAGGTCAAAGTTGTTCGCTCTGCATCCGGCAAGAGCCGCAACGCAATCATTGCCCCTCTGCGACGGCAAGGAAACGAAACCGTCAATGACGGCGAAAAGATCTACACGTTCGTGACCGACGAAAAGACGATGATCGTCGAGCCTGCCTCAAATTTCCGTGAGGAAGCCGACTTTCGGGTCCCGCTCATCCAGAAAAACTACATCATCAGCGCGAAGCGCGGACCACAAATCGCAGGTCGATCAACGATCTCCGTCATCGCCATGGCGCGGGAAGCTCGCATCGGCGGCACCCGGTACGTGCTTGATACAAAAACCGCATATGTTATGCGGAAAGAGATCTACAACAGCGAGGATGAAGAGTGGATTCCGAACTACGAAGTCATCCAGGCCGAGTTTCCGGCAACGCTCGAGAGTAGCATCTTCAAGATCAAGCCCATCGGCGGCTACGACACCATCGAGTACGGAGCCAAAACAAATATCGCATCCATGCGAGACGCGGAAAAGCTGCTCGGCTTTCAGCCCGTGATGCCTAAGGAGATTCCTTACGGATTTGCGATCCAGTCGATCCAAACGAACACGAAATCGGCCTGGAAATCACTTTCCGTGCGACTCACCGACGGCATTCAGCGCATCACCGTCTATCAATGGAAGCCCTCGGGCACAAACCGAATCAAGACCGGAAGCGGCATGTCCGTCACCACTGTCAATGGCATCAGTACGCTGGTGGTCAGCGACCTCGATTCAGGAGTCCGGTCGAGCGTATTGAAATCCTTCTCTAAAGTTGCCGCAAACGCAACCATTGCGACGCTGATTGACTCGACTCGCTGAAACTTTTTGAACCTCTATACTGTTCAAAGCAATAGATCACTATGAATACACATCGACCTTGGACGGCATATCTGTTCCTCGTCGCCGGAGCCGCGCTTGGCTTCGGCACCGTCGTCGCCATCAACGGCGGAGTTCGTACCGCACCCGCGATGGCACAGCAACGCACGCTCGCCGCGACCGTGGGCGCCAAGAGAACCGAAGACGTCGGTAGCCTTCGCGCACTTAACGACACTTCCGTGAACCTTGCCGAGTTTGTGAAACCGGCCGTCGTGCACATCAAAACCGTCACCGAGCGCGCGACCGATAAAGATGGTAAGCGCATCCCGATTTCTGGCTCAGAAGGATCCGGCTTTGTCTACCGATCCGATGGCTACATCCTGACGAACGATCACGTCGTAAACGGAGCCAAAGAAGTGACCGTCATCTTCAACGATGGTCGAGAGGTCTCGGGCAAAGTTACCTCCGCTCCCGAATGGGATGTTGCCGTTGTCAAGGTGGACCAAAAGGACCTTGAGACGCTTGCGATGGCCGATAGCAAGGAAGTGAAAGTGGGCCAGATGACGATGGCAATCGGTTCGCCATACGGACTCGAAAACTCGGTCACCTTCGGGCACGTCTCGGCGCTTGGCCGAGAAAACGCGATCCCGGACGGAATGGACTACCGATTCTATCCAGACCTTATTCAGACCGATGCCGCCATTAACCAAGGAAACTCCGGTGGGCCGCTCGTCGATATCGACGGACGCGTCATCGGCATGATCAGTTCGATCTTCAGCCGCAACGGCGGAAGCAACGGAATCGGATTCGCGATCCCTAGCAACCAGGTCAAGCTCCTGGCCGACCTCCTCATCAAGGACGGCAAGGTCGATCGGGCAATGATCGGTGTCGTTCCGCGCAACCTCAAGCCAATCGAGAAGAAAGATCTTGGTCTTACGGGCGGCGCGATGGTTGAGAGCGTGGAGCCAGGCTCTTCCGCCGATAAAGCTGGCCTGAAGAAGGGCGACATCATCACCCGCATCGGCTCCGAAGAAATTACTTCCCAAATCGATCTGCGAAACTCGATGTTGACCAACAAAGCTGGTTCAACCGTCAAGATCACGTTCCAACGCGGAAAAGAATCCAAATCCGCCGATGTGAAGCTGAGTGAGTTCAAAGTCGAGCGCAAACTCCCTCAGGGTCAGCAAGACGGTCAGCGCCTTTCGCCCGATGAACTCGGCGACCTCTTCGGAAACGGAAAGAGGCCGAACATCGACGATCTTCGCCGACGGTTCAAGGACCTTGACGGCAACGGTGACAAGAAGATCGAGCCAGATGTCGCACCGCTGAGCGAAGGAAAGCCCCGGCTCGGCGTCGGAATCGAGGCCCTCAACGACGAGAATCGAGCACAGTTCACGGTGCCCAAGGACGTCAAGGGCGTTCTCATCACCTCCGTCGAACCAGGTTCCGTGGCTGCTCGAATTGGCCTCAAAGTCGGCGACATCATCCTGAAGCTCGGTTCGAAGGATGTCTCGACCCCGAACGAGCTCATCGAGCAAGTCGGCACTTACAAACTCGGCGATGTGGTGAAAATCAAGATCGGCCACTACACCAAAGGCACGCAAGCGATCGTCGAACAAACAATAACCTTCAAATGACCCAACATTGAATCTGCCGAGAAAATTCAACTCTCGGCAGATTCAATCAAAAACTTACTTGACATTCCGCCAGATTGTGATATTCTCTCTCTGGCAACATTGAACCTAAACGAACCTGACGGTCAGCCCGAAAGGAACCAGAGGGAAATGGGGAAGAATATGCAGTTCTACAATCTTAAGACTCGTTCTCACGTCGACGTCCCGGACGCAGATGTCCGCAAGATCAAAATGGTCCGAAAGACCAAGACTGGTGAGCAGACTCGCTATGCGTTCACTGCGAACTACTCGGGCACCAAGCTGTTCAAGTTCGTTAACGAAGCAACCTACAAGGCTTCGAGCGCAAAGGAAGAGTAGTTTTCTTCGACATTTCGACCTTAAATCGCCCTTTCCACTCTGGAAAGGGCGATTTTTTGTGAACTCAACCCCTCCATCTCCGTCTTGAATTCTATATGGCACTTACCGAGAGAGAAAAGATTGCCCACCTACTGCGACGCTTCGGGCTCGGAGCAAGCGAATCCGAGATTGAGTACTACTCTCGTGGTGGACTGAAAGGGGCCATCAACGCGCTTCTTAATCCCGAAGGAGTCAACGAACAACTCGACTTTCCGGTCGAGTCGATGGAAAACGACAAAGGGAATATCCAGGTCCAATCTGTCTCGGTGTGGTGGACGGGCTGGATGCTCATGACTCGCCGCCCCCTCGTTCACAAAATGGCGGCATTTTGGCACAACCACTTTGCCACTAGCGGTGACAAAGTCACGCAGCCGTATCTAATGGCGCAGCAGAACGAGATTTTCCTCAACAAGGGCCTCGGCAAGTTCCAAGACCTTCTTCTCGAAGTCTCACGCGACCCCGCCATGCTCATCTGGCTCGACGGCCAAGAGAATATCAAAGGAAAGCCTAACGAGAACTTCGCCCGCGAGATCATGGAGCTGTTCACGCTCGGCGTCGGAAACTACACCGAAAAAGACATCCAAGAAGCCGCCCGCGCATTCACCGGCTGGAGCTTCGTCCGAAAAGGTGGGGCGAAAAGGCGCGGAACCGCGGAGTATCAGTTCAAGCCAAAACTCCACGACGATGGATACAAATCTGTCCTCGGTAAGAGTGGACCCCTCACCGGCGAGGAGGTCATCGCGCACCTCTGCTCGCTACCGAGAACCGCACAATTCATCACCGAGAAGGTATGGAAGTGGTTCGTCTACGACAATCCTTCCCCCGAAACTCTTAAACCATTCGTAAACGCCTTTTACGATTCCGGTCTCGACATCAAAACTCTCCTCAAGGCAATCATGTCGTCGGAAGAGTTCTATTCCCCCAAGGCTGTTCGCCGACTGGTCAAGAACCCGCTTGACTTCAGCGTAGCTTCGCTCCGGGCAATGGGAATCGGAGAAGGTATCCGCACCAAGCTCGCCGAGCAACCCGATGATGACAAAAAGCGGGGAACCCTAGGCCCCGCGCAAGGAGCCTACCAAGTCATGAAAAACATGGGTATGTGGCTCCTGTTCCCGCCCGATGTCTCTGGCTGGAAGCCTGGTGAATCCTGGATTACATCGGCCACAATGCTGGAGCGCATCAACTTTGCCGGGCGGCTTATGGGCACCGCAAGGGGAGCGGGGGCAATCAAATACCCCATCTACAACCTACTCGCCGCCGATCCGACTCCCCAAGGCATCGCTCAAAAGCTTTGCAGCATCTACGATGCCCCTCTTCCACCCCAAAAGGTCGCCCAGCTCGCTCAGGCCGCCAGCAAAGAGATGGGCACCCAAGGGCTAACGCCGCAAAATGCGAACAAAGTCGCCGCGAGCGTCATGAAGCTCATTTTCGGATCGCCAGAATTCCAGTTCTGCTAATCCCCCGCCGAGCGAGTATTCTGGCAGAATGCTCGCTCTTGGCCTTTTGCCCGTCCTCGCCCCGCAGTCCTCGGTCAAGGAAAGAATTGCGGATCAGGTGTATCACCATGCAGGGGGCGCGGCTTTCACTTACGAAGTCGCCAAACCCCAAAAACCGAACGGAATCGCGATGGTCTGGATGGTCAGCGGAGGCTGGGTCAGCGACCATAAAGATGTCAACCCAGGGCTCGCCGAGTTGGTGTGCAAAAAGGGAGTCACCCTTTTCCAAGTCGTGCACGGCGCCCAGCCACGGTACAAAATGGGCGAGATCCTCGACCAAGTTCACCGCGCCGTCAAACACATCCGCGCCAATTCGCAAAAGTGGGGCATTGACCCCCAAAAGATCGGCGTCTCAGGAGGAAGTGCCGGCGGGCATCTATCGCTCATGATCGCCACCCAGGGCGCCGTGCCTACCGGATCCGATGTTCTGCTCAAAACCTCAAGTGAAGTCCAGTCGGTTGCGGTTCTCTACCCCCCGACCGACTTCCTCAACTGGGGTGCCACGGGTGTGGCTGCCTTCAAAAATCCACTCCTGCGGGGAGCATTCGGAGGCACCTTTGCAATCGATAACACGACCTCGGAGGAAAAGCTGACCGCCATCAGCCAACAGTACTCTCCAATTCGCTTCGCAACCGCAAAGACTCCGCCTACACTCCTGATTCATGGTGATAAAGACATCCTCGTGCCAATCCAACAGAGTCAAATCTTCAAAGCCAAGTTAGACGAACTCGGCGTCAAATCCCAACTCATCACCGTCCCCGGAGAGGGGCACGGTTGGAAGGACATGGTGCCCCAGCTTGAGCAAATGATCGACTGGCACATCAAGAACCTAAGCTAGACGAATCGCCCGTATAATAACCGGGATGAGACGGATCGCAAACGTCACTCTCTGTTTAATCGCGGCGCTCGCCATGGGCAACTACGCGCCCCAGGGGCAGACCTCCACTCAGGGGCTCGTTATCGGGATCGAGCGCGAGCCAAGCGAAGTACCCGTCGGCGGACCGGCCAAGTTCACTGGTGCCGTGGTTCCGACGGCGACCCTGGCAGGCGACATTGTCCGGATCAAGATCAACACCCCCGGCGGCCGGACCGAGGTGCGAGAAATCCGCACCAACAATGACGGCACCTTTGAACTTGTCCTATCCGACTGCATGCCCGGCACCTACCGTGTCAGCTTCACGGGGCAAGACGGTCGGGGCGGCGTACTCCGAGAATTTAACGTCGTCGACTGGGAAAAGGTGAGGTCGATCGCCGAGCGAAAGTTCCGCGAAGAACTCGACCGAGCAATCCGCATCGCCGAAGGCATGCGCCGCCGTGTCAACTCCGCTCCCGAAGGACCAAACCGAGAAGAAGCGAGGCAACGCCTCGATCAGATCGCGACCCAACACCGCCAAGTCCGCGACGGGGTCAACCGCATGCTCGCCGCCGCGACCGCACTCCAAAATGCCTCCAGCGCGACCGGCGAACTGCGAGCCGCGACCGCCGAGGCTCTCTCCGACTACAACGCCGCCGTCGCCGAGTTTGAGCGCGCCGGAGCCGATATGAAGGCGTTCGAAGAAAGAACGCGAGACACCCCTGGAACCTGCGATTCGCTCGAAACCGCCGCTGAGGGACTGAAATTCTTCGCCACCGCTACCCAAGCGATGCTGAAGCCGTACGACCTCCTTAAGGACGCAATCAAGAACCAGATCGTGCCCAAAAAGGAAGCCTCGAACCCGCCCCAAAGCGAGAACGTAAAGTTCGCAATCGACACCGCCAAGACCGAAATGCAGGCGGCGAAGGACGGCATGGACGGCGTCATCCGCTCCCTCCCCGGCCTCGCCCGCAGCACCTCCGAATTCGTGCTCGACAAGCTCTTCAAAAACTACTGCTCAGTCATCGAGGGCCCCGTAAGGGCCAAATTCACCGTCGATCACAAAGAAAACGGCAAGCTGTTCTACAAGTACATCATCACCATCGAAGCCAAGATGAAGCTCTGGGCCGATAAAGCCCGGGTCGCGGGTCCGGATGGGCTCCAGTACTCAGGCCGCCTCGAAGGCGGCGCCACCAAGGTCGAGTTCTCCGAAGACATCTTCAACGTCGAAAAGTTGCCAAAGGGATCGAAGCTGATCGTCAAAAAGTCGTTCACGCCGCCCGTTCTCAAAAAGCAAGGTGACAACCTCGTCGGTTCGGGGCAGATCGCCCGAATGGCGAACCCAGGGCACTTCAATGTGCGCTATCTCGGTTTGCTCAACGAACGCGGAATGAAGCTCAAACAAGAGTCCGTCTCAGATGACTTCACCGCCGCCTTCGTCAACCGAGTGATGATCGTCGCCGTGCTCCCTGGCGGCATTTTGCCAGGAGTCAAGATGTTCAATTTCCCCATCCAAAAGGGCTCGTGGATCATCGATCGGGGCACAAAGGGCCCCTTCGAGCTCCCCCGAACTCCAGATGGCGCATTCGTGATCCTGAAGAAGGATTACACCCGCAATGAAGTCACCGGAAACGGCAATATCAAAGTGGATTGGACCCTGAGCTACGACCTGAAGGGCGACCGCTAACCCACAAACTTGTAGCCGACTCCGCGCACCGTCACAATCCGTGATGGTGAGTTGGGGTCGGTCTCAATCCGGGTCCGAAGCCATCGAACGTGAACGTCGACGGTTCGTGAAGTCACATAAGCATCCTTGCCCCACACTCGGTCGAGCAGAGCCTCCCGAGTGAACACCTGACCGGCATTCTTTGCCAAGAACAATAGGAGCGCGAATTCCTTCGGCGATAATGTCATCAAGGTGCCGTCAAGCGATGCCTCATGGGTTCGGGGATCGATGCGAAGGTCACCTCTCTCAATGACCTCGCTCGGTGCCTCGCCTTGAGAGCGTCGCAAAATCGCCTTCACTCGTGCGACGAGTTCAGACATATTGAACGGCTTGACCACGTAGTCATCCGCGCCCATCTCAAGGCCCCTCACGCGGTCCTCTTCATCCGCCCGAGCGGAAACAAAAATGATCGGGGTCTGGTTATCCTTGCGAACCGCACGACAGAAATCGAATCCGCTCCGGTTCGGAAGCATGATATCGAGAATCACGAGGTCGGGTTTGACGCGCTTGAAAAGACGCATCGCCTCTTCGGCGCTATCCGCCGTGAAGGTGGTGTACCCCTCTTTCCGAAACTTGGCTTCCAAGGTTTCGGTGATCGCGGATTCGTCATCAACAATTAACAGTGTCATCAGATTCGTCCCCCGGGCCCCTTCGTATTCAGCAGCTAACGCCATCCCACCTGTGGTTTTATCCGCTAAGTGTTAAGGTCGGGTAAAGGATCGTTAAACCTGTTAACTTGCGGCGATGATTTCGACGTTTGCCCTCGGAACCGTAACCTCTTCGCCGGTCGCCAGCTTCGCTCGAAGAACACGGACGTGCGTTCCCGAATCGAGCGTCACAAGCTCCGGAGGCAACTCCGTAACCGTCCCTAGCAAGCCGAAATACGGCTCGCGGATGATGCGCACTTGCGTTCCCTCGTTGAGCGAGAGCACTTTCGCCTCGGCCGACGCCGATCCTGCCGTCTTTGGCTCCGGAACGATGATCTCGGGCCGAATAACGCCCGCTCGAATCTGGGTCGCTCCGTTGATCGAAGCATCCTGCCCCTCAAGGCTCTTAAGGAGTTCAAACGTTCGGTTGGCCATCGGGAGGAAGCCGAAGCCCTCCGTCACCATCAGCGTCACGTTAATCTTCTCCGAGCCCGTGATCGCGACCCCGATGTCGTATCCCAAGAACTCGATCAAATCGCTGTCCTTGATTCCGCCTGCGATGATTCCGGTTGCCCCGATATCCGAAGCGCGTTGAATCGCTGCCGCCGTCATACCCGCGCCGCCAATCAAAATCTTCCCGGCATCCGAATCGAGGATGTGCTTGGCGTCAATCACCTCATCCGGGCCACTGACTGCGGTTCGGATCGACCCAGTTCGTTCGCCGCCGACGCCAAAGATGCCCTGCACCATCGCGCATCGAGTCTCGATGATCGTGCCCTCATCTGGAATCACTTCGACGACCTTGCCCTTGATGTAAGCGTTCACGTCAATCGGGATTGATGGCTCGCGAAGAAGCGCGTTCCCAGTGATTTCGCTAAAGCTCTCCAGGGTGCCAGTGAAGTCGCTCACCGCCGTCGGCGCCTTAAAGATTCCAAAAAGCTTCTTTCCGGTCGCGACGGTATCGCCCTTGACTACACGGTCGCCGATCTTGACGACCATGAAGCTTTGTGCATCCTTGGGCTCCACGCCCAGTTCACCCGCAACCTTAAGGGTCTGGAGATTGCCGGGGAGCATTGCCCGCGCAACGGAAGTGTGAGGCTCGACTGTATCGCCGATTCCGACCAGGACTTCGCCCTTAATGGGAAGTCGCCGGGTGCGGCGGACGACGATGTCTCCGCTAACGGTCAATCCTGGTGTGTATGCGCTTCCCAAATCCTTAACAACTCCGTCGAGATTTCGATGAATGATACTCGTTTTTGCGTTTAGATTCAAAAGCGGTCATAATCCGTTCATGCTTCTCGCGGGCAAAACAGGTCTCGTCCTCAACGTCACAAACAAGAATTCCATCGGCTGGGCAATCGCCGATCGGGCAAACCAAGAGGGCGCAATCGTCGGCGTCGGAGCCCAAAATGAGCGGCTTCTCGAAGGCGTGAACAAGCTCATCGCCGGACGTGAGCGATTCGAGACCGTCACCATCGATTTCAGCTTCGAAGAGCAATACCAAACGCTTCACGACGAAGTCAAAGCCAAGCTCGGTCAACTCGACTTCCTTGTCCATAGCGTTGGTTTCGCCCCCAAAGAGGCGCTCACCGGGCGCTTTATCGACACCACCCTCGAAGACTTCCAAGTCGCGATGAACGCAAGCGTCTTCTCGATGATCAAAACCTGCCAAACCCTTGAACCGCTCATGAAGGAAGACAGCAGCATCGTCACCCTCAGCTACATCGGCTCGACCCGGGTGATGAACAACTACAAAGTGATGGGGCTCTGCAAAGCCGCCCTCGAAAGCAGCGTTCGCTACCTCGCTTACGAACTCGGCGACCGGGGCATTCGGGTCAACACCGTCTCTCCAGGTCCCGTCAATACCATCTCAGGTCGCGGCGTCAGCGGACTCAGCGACTTCATCAAGTCCGTGCAAAGCGTCGCTCCGCTCAAGCGAGAATACGGCCAAGAAGAAGCCGCCGGAGCTGCGCTCTACCTGATCAGCGACCTCAGCAAAGGCGTCTCCGCCCAGATCCTGTTCGTCGATAGCGGCTACAACGTCATGGCGGTCTAAAGCTGTAAACTAACAGCATGATTACATCCGGTGCGGGTGCAGGGACGCACAAGCGCAACCCCGGAATGCCTCTTGATCTGGAGTGGGTCGAGTCGCTTAGCTGCAACCGAAGTGCCATCGAACGGCGAGCCGCCACCCTTGGCGGTCGCCGAACGGTCAAGAAGGAGTGGCAAGCCGCCTGGCTCATCCGCGCCATCCAGTGCATCGACCTCACAACCCTCAGCGGCGACGACACCCCCGGCAATGTCCACCGCCTTTGCGCCAAAGCCAAGCAACCACTTTCCGCCGAGATGCTCGAAAAGCTCGGGCTTGATTCGCTTCACACCGGAGCCGTTTGCGTCTACCACCAGTACGTCGAGGAGTGCGTGAAGAACCTCAAGGGCACCGGAATCCCGGTTGCCGCCGTCTCAACCGGCTTCCCCCACGGACTCTCGCCCTTCCGTGAGCGCATCCACGAAATCAAGGCCAGCGTCGCCGCCGGTGCCGATGAAATCGACATCGTCATCACCCGCGGCCACGTGCTGCGGGGCGATTGGGAGGCACTGTACGAAGAGATGCGCCAGTTCCGCGAAGCGTGCGGCGAAGCTCACGTGAAAGCGATTCTCGCGACCGGAGAACTCGGAACCCTCACCAACGTCGCCAAAGCCAGCGCGATCTGCATGATGGCGGGCGCCGACTTCATCAAGACCTCCACCGGCAAAGAACCCGTGAACGCGACGCTGCCCGTCTCCTTGGTGATGGTGCGAGCGATTCGCGAGTACGAGGAGATGGCGCGGGTGAAGGTGGGCTACAAGCCCGCCGGCGGAATCCGCACCGCCAAGCAATCGCTCGATTTCTTGATGCTGATGAAGGAAGAGCTTGGCGATGCATGGCTTCAACCCGACTTATTCCGACTCGGAGCGAGCACGCTTCTCGCGGACATCGAGCGACAGCTCGAGCACTTCTTGACCGGACGATACTCGGCGTTCAATCGCCACGCAATGGGCTAAATGAGCAAAGTAACAGAGATTTTGGAAACGATGGAATACGGCCCCGCGCCCGAGGACGCAAAGCTGGTGAACGAGTGGCTCGACGCGCATGGCCGCAAGTTCGGCGTCTACGTCGGCGGTCAATGGCAACCCGGCACCGACCATTTTCCGAGCTTCAACCCGGCAACCGGTGAGGTAAACGCGCACATCGCCCAATCGAGTGCCGACGTCGTCGATCAGGCGGTCAAGGCAGCGACCAAAGCGCAAAAAGAGTGGGCGGCAAACCCCGCCCTACGCCAACAAAAGCTCTACGCGCTCGCCCGCCAAATCCAAAAGCACTCACGCCTATTCGCCGTGCTCGAAACCCTCGATAACGGCAAACCGATCCGCGAGACCCGCGACCTTGATATCCCCCTCGTCGCGCGGCACTTTTACTACCACGCCGGATGGGCACCGCTCATGGTCGAGGAGCTGCCTGGCTACAAGCCGGTCGGCGTTTGCGGGCAAATCATCCCCTGGAACTTTCCGCTCCTGATGCTCGCCTGGAAGATCGCCCCTGCCCTTGCGATGGGTAACACGCTGATCCTCAAACCCGCTGAGTTCACATCCCTTACCGCCCTACTCTTCGCCGAGATCTGCGATCAAGTCGGCATCCCCGCCGGAGTCGTCAACATCGTCACCGGTGACGGCGAAACTGGCAAAGCGATCGTTGCCCACCCCGAGATCGATAAACTCGCGTTCACCGGCTCCACCGAAGTCGGACGAATTCTTCGCCAAGTCACCGCCGAAACCGACAAAAAACTCTCCTTGGAGCTCGGCGGAAAGTCGCCCTACATCATCTTCGATGACGCCGATCTTGATTCGGCCGTAGAAGGCCTCGTCGACGCAATCTGGTTCAACCAGGGTCAAGTGTGCTGCGCAGGTTCGCGGCTTCTCGTCCAAGAGTCCATTGCCGAGAAAGCATTCGCCAAAATCCGCACTCGTATGAGCAAGCTCCGGGTCGGAAATCCGCTCGACAAAGTGGTGGATATTGGCGCGATTGTTGACAAGACTCAGCTCGACCGCATCAGCGAACTCGTAGAGCAAGGCGTTCAGGAAGGCGCAACCAAGTTCCAGCCCGAGTGCAAGTTCCCAGAAGGCGGCTGGTACTACCCCCCGACTCTCCTTACCGATGTTGAGCCCGCGTCAACGGTCGCCCAAGTCGAAATCTTCGGGCCCGTATTGGTCGCAATGACCTTCCGCACCCCTTCCGAAGCGGTCGCAATCGCCAACAACACGCCGTATGGCCTCGCGAGCTCGGTTTGGACTCAGAACCTCGACATCGCCCACGACGTCGCCGCCCAGATCAAGGCTGGAACCGTGTGGGTGAACTGCACCAATCAGTTCGACGCTAGCGCCGGATTCGGTGGCTACCGCGAGAGCGGCTACGGCCGTGAAGGTGGCAAAGAAGGGCTGTATGAGTACGTGAAGCCAGTCCTCAGCGCCAGCCAATCACCTGCGCTCAACACAAACATCTCCAGCAATTCGAACCTGGATCGCACCCATAAGCTCTACATCGGAGGCAAGCAAGCCCGACCCGATGGCGGCTTCTCTTTCTCAGCAATAGGCGGGGAATTCGCCCGGGCAAATCGAAAGGACATCAGAAACGCCGTCGAAGCCGCCGAAGGGGCCGCGTCAGGTTGGGCCAGCGCAACCGGGTTCTTGAGGAGCCAAATTCTCTACTACCTAGCGGAGAACCTCGAAGCGAACAAAGCCGGAATGCTCAGTGCGCTCGTCCAAGGCGGATCAACCGACGCTGAGGCCGAGTACCACGCCAGCATCGCCCTAATCATGCACTATGCGGCCTGGGCCGATAAGTACGACGGGCAAGTCCATCAAGCACCGCTCAGGGGCCTGGTCTACACCCGAAACGAACCGCTCGGAGCGAGCGCGGTCTTCGCCCCATCCGCCCCCGGCCTCGCCGGATTCCTTGGGGCATGTCTGCCCTTGATCGCAATGGGATCGCCCGTTGTTGCAATCGCAAGTGAGCAAGCCCCCTTGGCGGCGATGGAACTCGTTCGCACCATCGAAGCAAGCGATGTCCCTTCCGGAGTTTGGAACATCCTTACCGGCATTCACTCCGAACTCGAGCCAACCATTGGCGACCACCTCGGTCTCAACGCCGTCTGGCATTTCGGAATCCGAGAGGGCGGTCAGAAGATCCAAAAGCTCTCGGCTGGTAACCTGAAGCAAACGTGGTGCCTCCCCGAGGGAAGCATCGACTGGTTCGCCACGCCAACGAAGGAATTCCTCCGCCGCGCAACGCAGGTCAAGAACGTCTGGGTACCTTACGGAGCCTAACTAAGCCGCTTTCCGGAACTCTTCCTGTCGCTGATACCACGGGAAGAGTTGCAGAAGGGCATCTACAACCATCGGGTCGAACTGCGAACCTGAGTTCCGCTCAATCTCCTCAAGCGCATCTTGCACTGGCCAAGCCTTTTTGTAAGACCGCTCGTTCGTCAACGCATCAAAGACGTCCACAACCGCAACGATTCGACCTGAAAGCGGAATGTTCTCGCCCGCAATCCGGTTCGGATACCCTCGACCATCCCATCGCTCGTGGTGTGTGATGGCGATCTCTTCCGCCATCGTCAAAATCTCACTTTTGCTTCCCGAAAGAATCTGAGCACCAATCTTCGTGTGCTGCTTCATCGTCTCGTACTCTTCCTCGGTCAGCTTTCCGGGCTTGAGCAAAATCGTGTCCGAGATGCCGATCTTGCCTACATCGTGCAAGAGAGCCGAGTAGCGAATTGTGGTGACAAATTCGGACGGAAGTCCGAGCATCGCCGCGATTTTTCCGGCAAGCTCTCCGACCCGAGTCACGTGCTCCTTCGTGTCGTCATCGCGAAACTCAGTCGCAAGCCCTAGCCGCTCGACGATCTCAAGCTGAGTCCGGCGAATATCAAGCGTCCGCTCTTCGACCCTTTCTTCAAGCGTAGTCTTTTCGTCATTCAGGTTCGTATAAAGCGATCGCATCCGCAACAGGTTCTTCACCCGGAGCCCGACCTCAAACGCCTCAAATGGCTTGGTCAGGAAGTCGTTCGCCCCGAGTGAGAGTGCTTGCCGCTTCGCATTCGGCGTGGCGTCGGCGGTAAGAACCATCACGGGAATGAAGTTGTGAGTTTGCCCGCGCTCTTGAAGCCGAGAAAGGATTTGGAATCCATCCAAAACCGGCATTTGGAGATCCAAAAGCAGCAGATCAGCACCATTCGCATCGAGCACTTCCCAAGCCTCTACCGGATTGGTGTAACCCGAAACACGCTTGAATCCTAGCTGCTCAAGTACCCGCCTCAAGAGCAACACATTCGCGGGTTCATCGTCAACGATGACGATATTGAGATCAAACAATTGAGTTGTGTCCATGGTTAAGCAGCCTCCTGCACATTGCGGAGAATCGAGAAAAAGTGATTAACGTCGATGGGTTTCTGAATGTAGTCTCGCGCACCGGCAGCAAGGCAAGCCGAAATGCGGTCAGCGCTGACATCCGCAGAACAGACGAATACATCGATGTTCTTTGTGACCGGGTTAGATTTCAGTTCTTCGATGACTCGAACTGCATCGATATCCGGCAAATTATTGTCAAGCAAAATGATATCTGGCACGTGATCTCGGGCCATGGAAACGCCGAGCCAACCCTCTTTTGCCTCCAACAGCCGAATGTTGCTATACCGTGCAAAAACATCTCGGACTAACTGGACATTTACTGGGTTATCTTCGATGTAGAGAACTCGGATCTCGTTCTCATCGAAGCCCTTGATCAGCTTGAGAGCTACTCCGGCCTTTGGAGCCGCGAGCGGAAGTGCAACGACAAACGTCGTTCCCTCTCCTACTTTCGAAAGGACATTGATGCGTCCATCCATCGCTTCAACCAGAGTCTTACTCAGCGAAAGACCAAGCCCCGTGCCCTCCACTCGCGATCGATCCGCACCAAGGCGATCAAATGGCGTAAACAAACGCGGCAATAGCTCATCCGGAATTCCGTTCCCGGTATCCCGAACCGACAGATACACGTCAGATTGCGTCGAAGTGACTTCGACGAAGATCTCGCCGCCGTCCTTGTTGTACTTCACCGCGTTCGAGAGCAAATTGATCAGAACCTGCGCAATCCGTTGCCGATCAGCTCGCATATGGACGTTCTCGGGGAACTTCGTGTGGATCGTAATGCCCCTTCCCGCAGCCATAAGCTGAACGTTGCTAAGGCTGGCCTCAATCAATTCGCTCACCAGAACCGGCTCCTTAGAAACCGAGATATTGTTCGTCTCGATGCGCGAGATATCGAGAATATCGTTTATGAGCCCCAGCAAGTGCCGCCCGCTCTTCAAAACCTGCCCCACGCTCTCCTGATCCGGCTCGCTTAGATCGCTCAGTTCAAGAAGTTGACTAAAGCCAAGAATCGCATTGAGTGGCGTTCGTAACTCGTGGCTAATACGCGACAGGAACTCGCTCTTTGCCTGATTGGCCCGCTCTGCCGACTCTTTTGCCTGCATCAGCATCGCCTCCGAAGCCTTTTGAGCCTCAATGTTCCTGAGCGAAACCACGATTCCATCAACCTGAAGATCGTGATACATATTTGTCGCCGTCACATCATGCCACTGACTCGTCCGATCGGGGCGATCTATCTTGAGCTGTCGGGACTCTGAGGAGTATTTCTTCTCGGCCACTTCTTCAAGAAGCTCTGAGAATTCATTTCTGTTTTCCGCCTTGACAAAAAGACTCAGGGAAACATTTGTAAGTTCTTCTGGGTTCCATCCGAGAAGTTCTCGCGTCGGGCCCCCAACTTGCTTCACTTCGCCATCTATATCGACCAACAGAATGATCTCCTTCGAAGTTCGCAGTAATCCCTGAAAGCGCTCCTCCTGTCGTCTGCGAAGTCGCGTGACAGAGAAACAAGAAAGCAGTACTAAAGTCCATAAAACAACAAAGCTGCTGATCAGGCTCGATTTTAGAGATATGACTTCAGGCCGGTTCCAGAATTCTGTATCGAACTTTGCCGTCCAGAATTGCCAATTTCCCCAGAGGTCTTCCACAGCCAACGGTTTTACTTCCGAAAAGATAACTGAGCTTGATGGTTGGGCAATGGAGGCTTCTTCGAATAATGAACCGACCGTTCCAAAGCCTTCCCGATAGAGAGTAAAATCCTGGCCCTTTTGAACGATAGCGGAATCGTAGCTCCCGAGATACTGTACCAAATGATCGCCATTGATTTCGATTGAGAGAGTTCCTGCGAAAGCGCCAGAACTCGAAAACATTGGAACGCTGTAAAAGAAGCTTTTCCGATCATGGCGTTCCGTCTCGCCAGGATGTAGGCCAGCTTTCGGCCAACTGATCGTAGCAGGGTAGTGCGTTAAGAATGTCGGATGAAATCGCTTATATGTCGTCTCGAAGTAATTATGCACACGGGTCAGTTCATCCTTAGAATCTGCGAGCGATGAAATACCAGTGCAGAATTTTTGAAAATGAATTCCACTGCCTGTAGTATGACTTGAGTGAGAAACAAGCGCTGCGACTGCGCTTTTTGACTTGAATAGTGGTTCAAGCAACTCCATAATATCGTTCAAACCCAAGTTCTCTTTATGGGGTTGGTTGTTAAGGGCGGGACTCAAGGCTGCTGTTGACAGTGCGCGATGAAGTGAATCAAAGTAGGCTTCAATTCTTAAACGTTCAACAGACGCCTTGTTTGAGTGTTCAAGCTGGTAGACCTTTTTGGTTTTAGTCAATTCGCTTTGATAGCGCTGGTAAATACTGACTGAAAGGTATGTGGTGATTCCTAACCCAAGCAAAACAATTGCCGGTAAGGAACTGGCAATACTCGCCAGTCTTTTTCGAGTCGGTTCAAACGCAAATGCCATCGGTCTCTACCACCTAGGTAAGATGGTTGGCTTATTGAATGCCAACTATGCAGTAAAAAATTCACGTTTTATCGCGCAAATCCTAATTCTCTGCGCCTCAGCTCTAAGATGGTCCACGCCTGACCCGCCGAACTCAGCATCGAAATCACCGAGTCTTCGACGCCCATGCGAACGAGTTCCGTCCGCTGTTCGTTCGTCACCGGATTGTTTCTCCAGCCTGTCGAAGCAAGCGTTAACCCTCGAGTAAACGGCCAAACTTCCTTGATCCGCTTATCAGCCCGAACAAACGCCTCGCGCAAATCGCGACCCAATTCGCAGTCCATCGGCTCCCGCTCCGAACTACTGAGAACGAGGTGAAAGAACCCAAGCGCGTCTTCCTCAATGGCCGCCATGCGGTGCCCTTCCTTCTGGCTCGACCCACACGCCAGCAAGTACCGGCCATCACCAACTCGCATCCAGGCGTTCTGGCTCGCGTCCAAAACCTCCATCGGCGGAACCAACTCCGCGAGCAGATCAACCGCCATCAACGTCGAATCAATATCTTCAAAGTTGATGTTACGCCTAAACAGCAACGCCTGGGCGCGCGGATCGAGCTTCTCAAACTTTTGCATCGCCTCAAGAAGCGTGTGTCCCTCAAGATCAAGGTCATTTGGCAGTCCCACCACCCCCGCAACCGACGGATTTTGTTCGTCCGCCTCCTTTGGCTCCCTTGCTCGCTTGCCGTTATCGACAACGTCAATCACCACGCAATCCGCCTTGCCCGAACCCGAAATCCGCTCGCGCCGCACTCCTGCATCCGCGATTCCCTCAATCGTGTTCGGAAGCACCCGCAGCCCCCGACCGATCATCTGGCAAAAGAGCGCCCAACTCTTCGTCGGGCGCAGCAAAAGGACGCAAGAAACGTCCGGAACGTCAAACCCTTCGGTCGCGATCTCGACGTTTGTCAATACCTGGGTCTTACCCGTCGAAAAGCGGCGCATAATCGCCGCTCGCTCGTCCGAGCCCATCGTTCCGTCGACCGACTCTGATGTGTAACCTTCCGCCCGAAAAAGCTCAGCGACCGCCTTGGCGTGATCCACGCCCGTGCAAAATACGATCGTTTTCCGATCCGAAGCGATGTTCTGCCAGTTCTCAAACGCCGTCCGGTTGCGTGCCTCGGTATTGACCGCGTCCTGAAGCTGGCGTGCACTATAGTCGCCGTGTACAATCCGAACCTTCGAGAGGTCAACCCCAGTCGCAATCCGATATCCGCGCAGATCAGCCAGCCAACCGTCCGAAATCGCGTCCTTCAGCGTATAGCTAAACGCCACTTCCTCAAAAATCGCGTCCTCCTCGCCATGAAGCGGACGATTGTCCATGCGGTGCGGCGTCGCTGTGACTCCCACAGTAAAGCACTGACCCTCATACGACCCGGCCCGGCGCATCACGCGCTGGTAACTATCCGCCGCCGCATGATGGGCTTCATCAATGATCAAGCAGCCGGGAAGAAACTGATCGAGAACGACATTCCCGTCTCGCCCCATCGATTGCACCGATCCGACGAGTGCATCCACTCCGTCGGCAATGCGCTTCGTGTCGAGTTCTACCGTCAGAGTCGGATTTTGCGACTGAATTCGCTTCGCTGCCTGCTCCAGGAGTTCGCGTCGGTGGGCCAAAACGAGCGACGGCGCCCCGTGGTCCTTGTAAAACTGCCCAATCAGCGCGCTGAACAGTGTCGTTTTTCCCGTTCCGGTCGGCATGACCGTCAAAACGCGCTGCACTCCCCGATCCTTGCACGCCAAGATGTGCCCAAGAGCTTTGGCCTGGTAAGGGCGCAAAATGATCTCGGTGGTCTCGCGCTGAGTCAGCATCGGGGAACTATTACAGACGGCTCGGAGCCGCCCAATGTCGCTCGTTTCGTGGCAGTTTCGGTCGGTAGTACAATGGCTCGTATGCGATGGATCACGACCGTTCTCATTTGTTTCATCGTAGCCCTCGCCGACTCCCAAACTCCGTTCGAAGTGCCAAAGCTCGCCTTCGGCGGCTGGCAAGAGCAAGGCTCTAACGGCGAGCAAATTGAGTATGTGGCGTCGTTCCCAAGCGCATTCCAAAGCGGCATCAAGGAGAACGATAATGTCCAGCTCCGAATCTTTCTGCCCGAGCTTGGCCCCGAAAAGCCGCCGATGGTGCTCGTCCTCCACTACTGGGGAGCATCAAACCTCCGATTGGAGCGTGCGCTTGCTCTCGATCTCAACCGTCGCGGCATCGGCGCGGCAGTTCTCAGCTTGCCCTACCACCTCTCTCGCGCGCCAAAAGGGACCAGTAGCGGGGAACTCGCGATTCAGCCCGAGCCCCCAAAGCTCGTCGCAACCATGTCACAAGCCGTAATGGATGTCCGCCGCTCGCTCGACTTTATCGAGTCCCGCAAAGAGTGCGGCCCGATCCTTGGTATCCACGGAACCAGCCTCGGTGCCATCGTCTCCAGCCTCGCCTACGCCAACGATCCGCGCCTCAAAAATGCCGTGTTCCTCCTCGGCGGCATCGACCTCTCCAAGATCATCTTTGAATCCTCGCGCGTCCAGCCCATCCGCGAGGCCCTACGCAAAAAAGGACTCTCCGAGGTCTCTCTTCGGGAGGCCCTCTCCGTCGTCGAGCCAGCAAACTACTTACCCAAACGTGAGCCAGGGCGCACCCTCGTGATCCGCGCTGCATTCGACACCGTAATCCCCAGCGAGTGCACCGACGAACTCATCGCCAAACTCCCCGATTCCCAAGTTCTTGAAATCGACACTGGTCATTACGGCGGAGTCTTCGTACAAGGACGCCTCCTCCGGGCGAGCGCCGACTTCTTCGACGCAATCAACCGCAACCGACCGTTCACCGTGCCCAAAAAAGTCATCGCCCCCACTATCCGGCTCGGCTTCATCGCCACCACCCCAAGCGATTTCAATATCGCCGCTGGGGTCGACCTCATCAAATTTGATTCTTCGGGCACGCGCTATGCGTCAATCTTAGTGACCCCACGATCTCCTGTCCTCTGGGTGGGAACTTCGATTGCTTCTAGCGTCACGTTCGGCGTTGCGGCTTCCAATCGATCCGTGGGAGTGGGTTTCTTTTGGAGCACCGTCCTTTAACCGATCAAGAGATAATCGAGCGTTGCTGTCTCAACCTCACCGAGACATACTTCGCGCTCGCTCGTTCGGCCCAAGGCGCCACGCCCTACCAGGACGAAGGCGTCATCGCATCCTTCTCAAACGTTCTTCATCCGGCGGCGAATATCGCGATGATCGCCAGGCCATCGCCCGCCTCGCTCAATCGCTTGCGGCAGCAAACGGACCAGCATGGCCCCTTCACCAGCTATGTTCTTCCGACAACCGACGATGGGGCCGTACTCGAAATGTGTACCCGTGCCGGATTCAAAATCGGCAACCGGTTGAACCTGATGTTCATGAAGCCCCGTGCCCAAAAGGCTCCCCCGGAACTGATGTTCCTGCAAGAGATTCCGGACCGCAAAGAATTAACCCTCTTCCTCGCGAAGCAGTTCTTCTATGACGTTGAGTTAGAGTTTATCGAAGTACTGGCCAGCCTCACCGCGACCACAAAGACGTGCGAACTGATCGCCTTCCCACGCGGAGTCCGGCTCAACGCTGGCGCGATGGTTCACCAAGTGCGCGATACCCTCGGGTTCTACAACATCGCCGTCGCCCCCGATCGTCGCCATCGGGGCGTAGGCGGAACCGTCATGAGCCAGCTGATTGGCCTCGCCGGGGCAAGGGAATGCTACGCCGTGCTCCAATGCCACGACTCACTGGTGGAGTGGTATGAGCGACAAGGGTTCCGACGCTATGGCGCGGTCACCATGGTCCGCGCCTAGCCCTGACGCGCCAGGACGTATTCCGAGACCGCGAGCATCATATCCTTCGCCTCACCGTCCGGAATCAGAGCCAGCGAAGCCTGAGCGCTTTCGATGTACTCATTGGCGAGTTTCTCACTGCGCTCAAATGCCCCTCGGGTCGACATCCAGTCGCAGATCATCCGAATCTCGTCCTCATTCACCGAGCCACCAAACCGCTTACGCGCAATCTGCAACTCCGCATCGCTCAACTTCTCCTTGAGGTAGATCAAAGGAAGCGTCGCCTGTCCTTCACGGAAATCCGTCGCAATCGGCTTGCCGGTTCGGGCCTTGTCGCCGCGGTAATCCAGCAGATCATCCGCGATCTGGAACGCCAGCCCAACATCCTCGCCGTATTTGCCAATCGCCGCCACCTGAGCCTTAGTCGCTCCCGCCGCCACCGCCCCAATCTGCACGCAGCACCGGATGAACGCCGCCGTCTTCATTCTCAGGATCTCAAGGTGATGCTCATGAGTCAAATCAAAATCATTCCGTGCCTCGATCTCAAGAACTTCGCCTTCTGCGATCTCGCACACTGCCTCGCTCACCAGGCGAATGATCTCAAGATCCCCATCCTGAGCAAGCAGAAGCATCGCCTTCGCCAGGAACACGTCGCCCGACATGATCGCCGCAATGTTTCCGAACTTCGCCGACGCCGTCGGCTTTCCGCGCCTTGTTGGCGAGTTATCCAAGACATCGTCGTGAACCAGAGTCGCCATATGGATGATCTCCATACACGCACCCAGCTTGCGAAGCCGCGACTCGTCTACATTCGGATTGATTGCTTTACCCGCCAAAATGACGAACGCAGGGCGGAGCCGCTTGCCACCTGCCGACAATGTGTGGTCCGAAACCTCTCGAATGATCGGCACCTGCGAATGAACCGCGTTCCGAATTTCGCGCTCAATCTCGGCGACTTCATCGGAGACCCGGGCGAGGAGCTGATTCCTCAGTTCTGGGTTCGAAAGGATATGAATTGTGGCGGCAGTCATGGTTTAACCCCCCAATGCATGCAAATGTTGCCGAGCATGAGGTCTTTGGTTTGAACTCTCGTAAATCCCGCCCTCTCCATTGAGTGCTTCAACTGCTCGCGAGTCCAAAAACGAGCGGTGCTTTCGCTTAGATATTGGTAGGCATCCTCAGAAGATGCCGATTTGCCTAATAGTCGCATGAGCGGAGTTCGGAAGAGCTTGACTCCGAACCGGATGAGGGCAGATCTTGGCTCCGCGCAGTCGATGCTCACAAACCGTCCTCCGGGTTTGATGACGCGGAAAATCTCTCGATGCGCCAAGTCGATATCCGGCACATTCCGGATTCCCCAACCCACCGTCACCGCGTTCACGGATTCGCTCTGCAAAGGAATATTGCAGGCGTCCCCCACAATGCAGGTTGCGCTTCCATCCTTCGAGCTTGCCTGAGAAAGCATTGGAGGGCAAAAATCGATTCCAATCAGGGACCCCGAAGCGCCTACTTTTTCCCGGAGCAACGGCAAGAAGTCTCCCGTTCCCGTGCACAGGTCAAGCGCATCATCGCCAGCCTTTAGTTCAAGTCGATCAACCGCCTGCCGCCGCCAATTCTGGTGTTGCCGCAGGCTCATAATGCCGTTCATGCGGTCATACTGAGGCGCAATGGACGAGAACATCTGCTTAACCGACGAGCGCTTTTGCTCCCCGGTGGCTTCCCAGATCGGCTGGTTTGGCGCGTGTTCCATCGTCCTAACTAATGTATACCGCCCCCAAGCCAGAAACGTTTGAAGTTTCAGAAACTTTTGAAAATTCCTTTTCTGCTATATTTTGCCATGCGCGCTTTTTCGTGCTATGTGTTCGATCTCGATGGAACTGTTTATCGGGGCAATGAACCAATCGAGGGGGCGGTCGAAGCGATCAAATCCCTCAAGCAGCGCGGTGCGCGAGTTTTATTCGCGACAAATAACTCTAGTTCAACGGAAATAGATTACGCAAACAAACTCCGGGTTATGGGCCTGCCTGTCACCGAGGAAGACGTTCTGACCAGCGCGCGCGCCACCGCCCGCTACTGCACCTCGGTCGGAGTGCGCAGAGTCTTCGTCGTCGGCGAGCCTGGCCTCGTAAATGTCCTCACGAGCGAGGGTGTCGGCGTTGTGAATTTCAACGGTCTCCAGGTTCACCCCCTAAGCGCCCAAGTTGATGCCGTCATCGTCGGGATATGCCGCGAGGCCCTCAGCTACGAACTGCTAGATTCTGCTATGCAGAACCTCTTGGCCAACGGCCGCTTTATCGCCACAAACAATGATGCGAGCTATCCGCAAGCCGCCGGCAGATTCAGCCCTGGCGCCGGGTCAATCGTAGCCGCCGTCTCAACCGCCACCGGAATCAAGCCAACCGTGATCGGAAAGCCCAATCCCTACATGCTTTTCTATGCCTTCCAAACGATGGGGATCGACAAAAACGACACTCTCGTCGTGGGCGATAGAATCGACACCGACATCATGCTCGCCAGGGCGGCGGGTTGCCACCCCATGCTCGTCACGACCGGCGTCGACAAAAAAGCTCCCGAGGGCGTTCCAGCCATCGGGAGCCTTCTCGAACTCCTTTAAGGGTTGATCTTTCCGTTCTTTCCGACTGAAGGAGTCTTCGTTCGGGTCTTCTTCGGAGGCATCTTTGCCAACTGCTCCAGCAGATACTTCACACCGGCCTCAAGCTGAGGGTCTTGGCCCTTCGCCACGAGGTCGGGTCGGTTATCAACGTCCATATCCGGATCAATGCCCTGGTTTTCGGCGATGATCTCGTTAGTATCCGGGTTGTAGATCGAGAACGTCGGGCTCGACACGTTCCCTCCATCAACCAAGTTGAACCCGCCATCGATACCAACCAGGCCGCCCCATGTTCGTTTACCAATCAGCGGACCACGACCCGCCTTTCGGAACATGTACGGGAAGAAGTCTCCGCCCGATCCCGCATAGCCATTGATGAGAAGCGCCATCGGACCTTCGATTGTGGGCGCCTCCGGTTGGTCGGCTCCGTTTCGCGGCTGAATCATAGCGTTCTTAGTGCGCGAGAGAGTGCTCACGAACCAAGGCTGGATGTAACCGCCGCCGTTCCATCGCTCATCAACCAGAACCGCATCTTTGTCGGACTGATTGTAGAATCCACGGATCACGTCCTCCGAACCTTGATCGGCGGTATCCCGAACGTGGAAGTATCCAATTCGTCCGCCGCTTAGCTCGGCGACTTTCTTGCGGTTGCCCTCGATAAAGTCGATGTAACGAGCGTTCATATCACTCGAAATCGGCTTCACGCGAACTTTTCGCGCACCATCCATGCCTGGCTTGTCGTTGACCATCAGCGTCACCGTCTTGCCAACTTTGCCCACCAGGAACTGGCTCGGATTCGTATCCGCGCCAATCGGATTCCCGTCGATCGCAACCAGGTATTCGCCGTCCTTGACGTCGATTCCCGGCAGCCCTAGCGGAGTCTGATACCGTTCGTCATCGTTTTTTCCGCGGAAGATCTTTGCGAACTTCACGCCCTCTGCCGTAACTTCGTAGTCAGCGCACAGATTCCCGACCGGACGTGGAGGCAGACCAACACCTAAATCACCACCCGCATTGATGTACGAGTGCCCAGTTCCAAGCTCTCCGAGGATCAGTCCTATAACATAGTTCAGATCACTTCGGTGATTGACATACTTCAGGTAGCCGTCATACTTGCGACCGATCGCGAGCCAATCCTGACCGCCCATCGACGGATCGTAGAAGTAATCCCGCTCGTAGCGCCACACATCCCAAAGGATCTGCCGCCACTCGGCCTTGAGGTCCACCAACGCTTCCACGTTCGAAACGTCAACTCGGCCCGCCCCCGGAGGCAGACCCGGCTGAACCGGAACAATGTGCAATCCAGTTGGCAAGTAGACGGCCGCCTTTTGGCGATTCGGCGTAAAGTCCACCGCCATCGCGCCAGGAATCACCATGTTTGGTGCCTTGCTACCTAGGTTGAATTGCATTAAGCCGCCACCGAAAAAGAAGAATCCACCGGCGTTTCCAACCAATCCAGGATAGTTCCCCGCCGGAAGCGGAAGCACCATTACTCGGCTCGAAGCGGTATCAAGATCAAGCGACGGCTTCTCAGCTGGCTTTTCACCTTGTGCGGCAGGCTTTGCCGGAGCCGAATCGGGTTCCTCATCGTTCTTGTCGAGGTAAGGATTCACGAAATCCTTCTTCAACGGCACCGCATAAACCCGCGTCGTATCCGTAACCTTCAAGCTGAACTCAAACCGACCAAAAGTGGGCTCAAACGTCCGATCCGAAGTGAAGTAAAGCACGGGATCCTTCTGGTCAAACGCCACCGAACCGTCGTTGTAGCGACCGTCCGTGATCTGAGTCCGCTTTCCGGTCTCCAAATCAAGAATGAACACTGCCGCGTTGTAGTTCCTCACGCCCTCCGACAACGCCACATAACGGCCATCCGGTGAGACATCGAACGATCCGCCACCATACGAGAAGTCAGCGATCTCCGAGAGCTTTTTTGTTGCAACATCAAGCCGGAATAGCTTGGTAGGCGACTTGACGAACAATGCCTTACTATCGGGCGACCACGAAAGCGACTCAATGCGGAAGCCAGGCTTATCGGTCAGCTGAGTCGCTGGCCCGCCCGCCTGCGGCTGCAGGTAGATCTCTCGCTCGCCGGTTGCATCGCTATAGTAGGCGATCGTCTTGCCGTCTGGCGACCATCGCGGCGATTGCTCACGAGCACCGCTCGACTTGGTCATATTTCGCGTCTCGCCTGACTTCGCCGGAATCGAGAACAGCTCACCGCGCGCTTCAGCCGCAAGGCGGTTTCCGCTCGGCGAAATTGAGAAGTCCGAAATCGCGTTTCCAAGCGCCTTCACGGTCGGGCGCGAAGAGAGGTTCTCCGAAAGAATTCGCGGGGAAAGCTTCACTTCGGTGCCCTTTGCCGGGTCGAAGTGATAGAGGTATCCGTCGCGCTCGTAAACGATGGTCTTGCCGTCCGTCTCCGGCCACTTAATGTCGCTTTTCTCGTCTCGAGTCAGCTGAGTGTCGCGTCCTTTCTCGTTCTTGAAGAGGTTAAGCGTTCCGTTTGCTTTGTCCGAGATGTAATAGATCGCCTCTCCAACCGCCAGCGGATGGTAGCTTTGCTCGCGCTTCGACGGAAGCTCGCTGTACTCGTTCGTTTCGAGGTTATAGATCGAGACCCGACCTTGGGTGCCGCCCCGATACCGCCGCCAGTTGAAGTTAAAGCTGTTGACTCGGTTGTAAACGATCCGCTTCCCATCCGCAAAGAAGCAGCCCGTCGCGATCTCCTTGATCGGCGTCGGACGGGGAAGTCCGCCTTTGGGGTCCACAAGCATCAACTGCGCTTGCCGGCCGCTATAAGGCTGACCATCGATGGTCGCCATCGCGATCTGGCCGTCCGGAGTCCAACCGAGGCACTGGTCGCCAAGGGTTCCGTAAGTAATCCGCTTCGGCTCTCCGCCCTCCACCGGGATCGTGTAAATGTTGTTTGCGCCGTCGTAGTTAGCCGTGAACGCGATCGTCTTGCCGTCGGGCGAGAAGTGTGCGCGCGACTCCGCCCCGAGGCCGCTCGTCAATCGCCGGGCGATCGAGCCATTCTCGGTCGTCGAGACCCATAGGTCTCCGGCATAAGTAAACACGACCGTGTTTCCATAAATATCCGGTTGACGAAGCAACCGCGGCTCGACTGATGGACCGCTTTGCGCCATCGTCGTTGCGGCCAGAGTAAGTAAAAAGGCTGATCCCATGATGAAGGTTCCAAAGAAGGGGCATCCAAGCGGTCCCCCGATTTCCACGAGTCTATACCGAAATGGAATGCGATTTCGTTTCAAGTCCCGGATGTTTTGTGAAACGGGCAAAGTAACATCAACTTGATGTCAAAAAGCGCGCTGATCGTTTGGGGTGGCTGGGATGGCCACGAGCCAGAAAAAGTGGCCCACTTTTTCAAGTCAATCCTTGTCGAAGAAGGCTTTTCCGTCGAAGTTTCGGACTCGCTCGGCTCCTTCGCCGACGAGCAACTTGTGTACTCGCAAAACCTCCTCATTCCGGTTTACACCATGAGCGAGATCACTGCCGAGCAATTCGAGCCGGTTCGCAAAGCCGTCGCGGAACACGGAATCGGCATCGCGGGTTGCCACGGCGGTATGTGCGATTCCTTCCGCACCAACACCGAATGGCAGTTCATGACCGGTTCGCAATGGGTCGCCCACCCCGGCAACGATGGCGTGCGCTACACCATGAACATCAACCGCGCAAATCCGCACCCGATCACGGACGGCCTGCCCGATTTCGAAGTCGTCTCCGAGCAGTACTACCTGCATGTCGATCCGGGCGTGAACGTGCTTGCGACCTGCGACTTCCCACTCCCCGGCGTTGATGGACCCCACGTTGAGAACCCTTGCAAGATGCCCCAGGTCTACACCAAGATGTACGGCAAAGGACGCGTCTTTTACAATGCCCTCGGCCACCACTGCGACGTGCTCGAAGCCGAAGTGCCGCGCGAACTCATGCGCCGGGGATTCCTCTGGGCGGCCAAGTAATCAGCCCTTTGGCTGATCGCTCCACAAAAACTGAAGATCGCCGACCGAGAAAGTGATGCCCGGCCAAGGCATCGCTTTCTCGTCATCAAACGACTCCGTGCCAAGCTGGCTCAGGCCATTATTCCCAAAGTCGCGCAACTCCCAGATTCCTTCCGAGTTCACCGAGATTCGAAGCTGATTGTCCGCGACCGCTGGCACAAGCCCCGAAATGTCGACGGATCGACCGTAGTGATTCTCTCGCCCGATCATCAGTCCGTAAGCGTCCACCCGGATGCAATCCGTCTCCGACCCCTCAAACTGCACTTTCTTGCCTTCCAGGAGATGAATAAAAACCTCCCCCAAGTGCTCGAAGTTGCCGACACACCCCGCCGTCCGATCATAGGCGAATCTGCCCAGATAGTGAAGCTCGATTCCTTCCGTGCTCGCCGACTTTGGCGAGCCGAAGTCATCCGAAAATGAGGCGATGAAGAAATTGAACCGAAGACCCTCAGCCAGCGGAACCAACTCCTTAGAAAACGAGCTGCTATAGGAAACGTAATACAACGCCTCCGAAAGGCTCAACCCCTCGCCCGTGAACTCACTTTCCAGAAAATCGTGGTCGTAAAAGCTCTCGCCTTGGGTCTCGGCGAACTTCGATATCGGAAGGGCATCGTCCTTGTACTGCTCCTTCAAAAACGCCTTCAGCGCCGATTTGTTCTTCGCCAAACCGACCCAGAAGTCAACGGTATCCGCCATCAGCTCGTTAACCTTGCAATGATGAAGTTCGCGACATAAACCAGAACCATGCTGATGACCACCGCGTTTGTCGTCGACCGACCCACGCCCACCGCGCCGTTCGTTGTCCGCATCCCCTGCTGGCAAGCCACGATGCTGATAATCAAGCCAAAAACCGGCGCCTTAATCAGTCCCTTGAGGATGTCCTCCGGCTTCACAAACTGGGTGATCGAGGTCAAATACGTGCCCGCCGGAATATTCTCGGAAACCGCTACCAGCAGCCCGCCCCCAACCCCGATCACCACGCAAAGCAGTGCCAAGATCGGCACCATGAAGATGCTGGCCAGCATCCGAGGAATGACCAAATAGTTCGTCGGATGCACGCTCAGCATCCGAAGCGCGTCCACCTGCTCGGTCACCTGCATCGTCCCGATCTGCGCCGCCATTGCCGATCCGCACCGCGCCGAAACCATGATTCCCGCCAAAACCGGCCCAATTTCGCGCGCCATCGAAAGCGCGACCGTCGCACCCACAAACGACCCCGCCCCGTACCGATTCAAGAACGTGCTGAGATAAAGACTAAAAACGGCACCGCTAAAGAAGCCCGTCAGCGCGACAATCGGAACCGAGTTCACGCCCACGAAGGCCATCTGGTTAATCGTCTCGCGCCACTCCGTTCGCCCCCGAAAGAGCCGCCGAAACGCATCGCTAACCAGAATCGCCGATTCACCGACAAACGTGAGCGCGCCATCAATAGGCTTCCAAATCGGATCAATCAGCGCGTTCACTCCGCAAGTTTATCAGGGTTTGAACGATTCAGGGTCGCCAAGAATCGCAACTTTGTACGGCCTCACCCGCGCTCGGAAGACCACCCCAACCGCCGGATCAGACTGGACGAGTTTATCCGCCTCGCCAAGATCCTCCGCATGGAAGATGGCGTAACCATTCGGGAGCGCATCCTGAGTGCGACCAACCACCAAAGCTTGCCCCTTCGCCGCAACCGATTCCCAAAATGCAAAATGCTGGATCACCAACGACATTTCTTCCTCCGTCGGCCCCGACATCATGTCGTCTCGGACCAAACTCAGTTCGAGGAGAAATTGCGGCATAACTCGCACATTCTGCCCGATTTACGGTGATTTTGCAAGCGACTTTGCAATCGCAACCCGGATGCTCTTGTCCCGCCGATATGCGATCAAACTGACATCCATCCCCTCTTTGGGTAAGGGTCGGAGGACTTCGATGTCGTTCAAGCCCGCGCCGCGTTGTTTGAGTTCGCGCGCCCGCCAACCATTCTCCCGCAGCACGGCCCGCAGCTTCTTCGTGTCCGGAGGCGAAACCGCCAAAACCTCATACGCTCGCAACGCCGGAGAATCAATCAAACTTTCCGACGTCAAGTACCCCGGTCCATCTCCGAGCTGGTCGCAGCCAAATCCGCCCGTGCAATGCGCCCGAACTACGGCGGGATCACAGTCAAAGATGTACTTGCTGGGCACGTCTACCGCTGAAGGATCCGAGCTCGCCGGGTACCGGAACGTTTCTCCCGAGCCTCCAATCATCACCGCCTCCCGGCTCGGCGAAAGAATAGATGTGCCAAGCCAGATCACTGCCTCTAAGCACTCCCCTCGGTACGAGATGAACTCTAGCCGACCCCCAAATCCCTCCAGATAGTCGTCGGGCAGTAACGGCGAAAGCTTGATTCCCGCCAGCACTCGCCCAGACAACGACTGGGCCAAATCGCGGGGATTTGGCGTGTAATCCTCTGGCATCGTCAGCCGCCGGCCCTCGCGATCCCGCCGATCCGGATCCACCCAAACATAATCGAAGTCCTCAACCTGCCCAAAACCATCGCCGCAGATCGCACTTCCCGAATCCGCCAAATTGAACTCCAACAACTCCGCCCGAACGGGATCGCTCTCAAACGCCTTCACCGGCCCCCGCTCACCCAGCGCCAAAGCATCGCCCCCAATGCCCGCCGTCAAATCCGCAACCATCACGCCGACGGGGAATTGGCTTGCGTGGTACCGCGCCACCGCGATCCCCGTCGATTGCTCCAATGCCTCGCGCTCAAACAGCATCCGCGCCGACAAATCGCCAAACTTCTTCGCCGCGCGCTTCCTCAGCTCAACCTGAACCAGTGCCCACCGCGCGGGCTCGTCACCATACTTCGCCGCCAATCGCTTTGGCGTCAAAACTTCCGCTTCCGAGAGGGCATCAAGGTAAATCAATGCCTTAAGTCTGAACGCTTTCTGATCCATCCAGCAGATAAACTGAGCCGCAATGAGCACTCGACTTGCCTGGGCCGGAACCGCCCACATCCACACTCCCGGATTCTCCAACGAAGTTTTGAAGCGCGGAGTGGGTTGCGCGGGCATCTACGACCACGACGCGGCAAGAGCCCAAAAGAACGCCGAGAACCTCAAAGGCCCCGTCCTATCGCTCGCCGAACTCGCCAAAGGTGACGCCGACGGCTTCGTCGTCTGCTCCGAAACCGTTCACCACCTCGAAATCGTCGAGGCACTCTCGAAAAGTGGCAAGCCAATCTTCATCGAAAAACCAATGGGCTTCGACGCCGATCAATCCGTCGCCCTCCTCAAGACCCTCGACGCCCACAAGATCGTCTTCCAAACCGGCTACTTCAGCCGGGGCGGAGCCGGAGTGAGGACCCTCAAGCGGCTCGTCGAAGAAGGAAAATTCGGCACCATCACCCGCGTCCGCGCCAGCAACTGCCACTCCGGCGCGCTCGGCGGCTGGTTCGATACCGATTGGCGATGGATGGCCGATCGATCCCAATCCGGCGTCGGTGCCTTTGGTGACCTCGGAACCCACGTACTTGATCTTCTCCTATGGATCTTCGGCGGCGTTCATAGCGTCACCGGCGCCTTCAGCCTCGGCACCGCCCGGTACGAAGGGTGCGAAGAGCTTGGCGAGGCGATGCTCAGGTTCAGCAACGGCATCATCGGCACCATGGCGGCGGGCTGGAACGATGTCGCGGACCCGTTCCGACTCCAGGTGATGGGCACTAAAGGCCACGCCCTCCTCGGCTCCGATCTCCAAGTTGCCGGCGAAGACGGCAAGCTCGCCAAAGTCGAAAAACTCGACGAAGCCGCCCCCGCCGGTTTCGGAGCCTTCCTCGACTTCCTCGAAGGCAAAAAGGTCGAGCTGGTCACCGCCCGCGAAGCCGCCAACCGCGACGTTGTGATGTCAGCCATCTACAAAGGCGCGGAAGCCCACCAGTGGGTCGAAATCCCAGCCGAGTGGCACTAACGTTAAGTGCTGTCCGAGCACCCAAGACTGAAAATGCTTTAATATTTAGAGTGCAGGGAGAGAACAAAATGAGTTGCTCCGGTGCGAGAGACCATTAGTGACATCGCACTGAAGCTTACTGTTCTCAGCTTAGGTTCTGTGAATAGCGGCTAAACCACCAAACCGCACCAAAGATGGTTGCCACCACAACAGATCCGGTTCCAACTCCACTTACGAGCAGCATCCATGGTCGTGGTGGACGCTGGAAGCTCTCCTTTACCGTTCGAACCGTAATGATTGAGAGGCAGGCACCGATGACGCCGAATGCCGTCATAAAATTACCTGCAAGCTGCTCCAAGCCTCGCCCCGTAGTTGCTCTCAAGATCATCATGGTTCCGAGTGGGATGATGAACCCAAAGAACAGCGGCAGTAACGTGGCATATGCTCCCAGGATCGCCTCTTTAGCTTTCGTTTCTCCTTTCATTTTGTTTCCGAGTATCGGTCGTAGCATCTGGTGACGCATCGGTAATATCTTCCTTGGCGCTCTTGGCGACTGTTATTGTACGTCGTTTGGCATCCATTCAAGCCATCGATTCCATTCTTTGCGCACGCAATAATTGCAATGTCTGCGCCAGCGACGAAACCAACAATTGATCCCATGATCGCCCCGGGCACCGCGCCGATTCCGGCAGCTGGAGCACCAGCGGCCGCACCAATCGTCGCCCCTACTCCGGCTCCGGCGAGTCCGGCCCCAGCGCCCGCATTCACAAAGCAAGCATTCGTTGCCTGATTGACCGATTCAACACAACGCCTGAAGTCCTCTTTTGCTTTGTCTGCCTCATCATTCCGAGTTTCCGCGCAACCCTTCACACAGTTCTCCAGAGGAGTGCCTCTTAGTTTAGAGAGCTTGTTTTCAATCTCTGTTAGGGCTGAAATGTTGGAACTGGGCGGAATGCTAGTTGTGGGATCAGTCAGTAGCTTAATTGCCTGAGTGTAATTGGTGGGATGCCAAGTAAAAGAATGAATAATTCCGTCCGAGTCGCTTGCGGTGGAGAGTACGGGGTTCCAGTCGGCCGAGCCGATCTTGAGGTCGTATCCTCGTAAAGGACTTCCTGGCACGGCGAATCTGACTCGGTTCGTCCCATCCGTGATCTCGTAGATTTCACCGTCTTGGTTGAATAACCACTGGACCGAAACACCGCTCGGGGCAGTGAACTTGATTGACTGCCCCTGCATGATTTCGAGCGTCGATTGACTCAATCCAAGCGATGAGACTTTGAGCTGCGCTTCTGCAACCATCTGGTCAAAGTGAGTGCCAATCGGGACTGTTGGATCGGGTTGTGCCGCCGATCCTGGACTAATTGATTTGTTGTTGCAAGCACACCCATCTATCGTGCGTTTTCCCGTTGCGACCCCGGTATGCATCGCAAGAGGAACGGATAGCACGAGGCCGCTGAGTACTATGAGTTTATCTGATACGAATGCGCGTTTTGAAGACATCTAGTTATCTTGGGTTCGCGTTTTCTCGAAACTAATGTCAGTATAAGGTAGATCGCAAGAAAATGATCACTTTTTCTGATTTAGGTAGAATGTAGATCGAATTTCACACGAAGGTCGTTTTGCGCCAGGTTCTCGTATCGAACGGGATCGAAAAAACGCAACATGGCCCCGGCGCACCGGGGGGCGACTTCGGAGGATGAAACCTGGACAAACATATGGCAGTTGAACTGAGCATGAAAGAGCTCTTGGAATCCGGCGTGCACTTCGGGCACCAAACCCGACGCTGGAACCCCAAGATGAAGCGATACATCTACGGCGCCCGCAACGGCATCTACATCCTTGACCTCCACCAAACCATCAAGATGTTTGAGGATGCCCTCAACTTCGTCAAGAAGATCGTGGAAGACGGCGGCAACGTCCTCTTCGTCGGCACCAAAAAGCAAGCCCAAGCCGCAGTGAAAGAAGCTGCCGAGCGAAGCGGCCAATACTACATCTCCGAGCGATGGCTTGGCGGACTCCTTACCAACTGGAAGACGATCTCCCTCCGAATCCAGCGCCTCAAGGAACTCGACCGAATGGAAGCCGACGGCTACTTCGATCGACTGCCCAAGAAGGAAGCCCTTCAGCGCCGCATCGAGCGAGACGAACTTCAGCGATTCCTAGGCGGGATCCGAAACATGACCGGAATGCCCGCAGTCATGTTCGTGGTTGACCTCAACAAGGAAGCCATCGCCGTCGCCGAAGCTCGCAAGCTAAACATCCCGGTTGTTGCAATCGTGGATACCAACTGCGACCCCGAAATGGCCGACGTCATCATCCCCGGTAACGACGACGCGATCCGCGCGATCCGCCTCGTCACCCAAAAGATGAGCGAAGCAATCCTCGAAGCACGACCGCTCAGCGATGCCGTGACCGAAGGAATCATCAGCGAAGACGTAACCGACGAGCAACTCGCCGAAATGGAAGAAGCTCCGATCCAAGTCGACGACGAACTCTTGAAGGCATTCGGTGCCGACAAGGAGGGTGCTTAATGGCTTACACCGCTGCTGACGTCAAAAAGCTGCGCGAAGAAACCGATGCCCCAATGATGGAGTGTAAAGCCGCCCTCGACGAGGCCGGTGGAGACTTCGAAAAGGCAAAGCAAGTCCTCCGCGAGAAGGGTAAGGCATCCGCTGGTAAGAAGGCCGGACGAGCAACCAACGCTGGCGCAGTCGCTTTTGCGGCTTCTGCCGACGGAAAGGAACTCGGCGTCGCCGTTATCGAATCCGAAACCGACTTTGTGTCCAACAACGAGAACTTCCAAGCCAAGGTCGCCGAGCTCGCCGCTAAGGCACTCGCCGAAGGTTCTCTCAGCGAAGAAGCTAAGAAGGAATTCGGCACCGATGTCATCGCAATGTTCCGCGAGAACTGCGAAGTCAAGCTCGCCGAGAAGATCTCTTCCGACGCTCCCATCGCTTACTACCGACACCACGACGGCACCATCGGCGCCTACGTCGTCTCCTCGGGCGACAACGCCGGTAGCGAAGCAATTCGCCAAATCGCAGTGCACATCGCCGCGATCAAGCCGCAAGTTGTCTCCAAAGAAGACCTCTCCAAGGAACTTCTCGACAAGGAGTACGACACCCAGTACCAGCGCGCTCTCAACGAGGGCAAGCCCGCCAACATCGCTGAGAACATCGCCAAGGGCCGCGTGAACAAGGAGTTCATCAAGGAAGCCGTTCTTCTCGAACAGCCTTTCTACAAGGACGCCGGACTCACCGTCGCTCAGTTCTTGGCTCAAGAAGCCAAGGGCACCAACGTCACCAGCTTCAAGCTCGTCGGCGTCGGCCTCTAATTCTTGGTCCGCGGACGCCCCCGTCCGCACTGACTCGAACACCCTCCCGCAATCGCGGTAGGGTGTTCTTCTATTCATGGTCACGGCTCACGAGGACGAAAGAGGTTGTGCCTTCCTTGGTCCGCGGACGCCCCCGTCCGCATCTCATCAAAAGAGCATTCTGACCCACCCGGCCTTGGACTCAATCCCTTCGCCTCGATGGTTGACTTCCGCCCGCCTTTCCCGACTAGAAGGTGATGACTCGTAAATCTCAATCACGCATGAAAATCTCAATCCCGCCAACCGCGCACCGATCTCCCGCCGAAGTGCGTACTTCCAGGTTCAACTAAAAGCACCGATCTCACCGAAATCCACGGCAAAACGCTACCCCGTTGAACCTAAACGCACCGACTTCGCCAACTTCCCACCAACAAACGCCCAAACCGAACCCACAACCCAATTCAAACGTCATAATAAATACACAACTGGGGGCGTCAGGGTTCGACAGGATCGATCCGACTCTTCGTTGCGAGCCGTGGATTCTCGTTGGCCACGTAAAAAACGAGAGAAAAATAACTGCAAACAACAACTTTGCATTCGCAGCCTAAGTAGCCGCGCATGAGCCAGTTCTGAGCCAGTAAGAACTGATCCTCGTGTAGCCAAATCTGGATCGCTAGGGCGAGCTTCTGTTCGTAGCAGACCCGGCTAAACAAAACCGAACTAAGGGTGTGCTAGGCGATCTCGGCAGAGGCGCACCACAAAAATCCAAACAGAGAAGACGCTCGTGGTAACGCTGGGAAGGCGGTTTTGGAAGGGAGTTCAATTCTCCCCGCCTCCACCAAAACCCTTCGCAACAGTGCACCGAAATAAGCATTGTTTGCGTACAATAGTCCAAGATGCATCTGGTCAGTGATGAGTTGTTGAACGAGGCGGTTCTGCCCGAAGAGGTCAGGGTCGTCGCTGCCGCGCTTCAGGCACCTCACGACGGCAGTCTGATCCACACGGTCGGCTCACTCGCAGATGCATTGTGCGCAAAGCCTCTCCGCGTCGCAAATGTTTTGCTCGAGCATCGAGGCCAAGATGATCGGCTCAAGGCTCTTGTCGACCAAAACGAATTCCTCATCAAGAAGCTTGGAAGTGCGCGTCTTTCGGCGGAAGTGGTTGCTGGCGATCGCCGACTCCTGGACAAATTTTGGAGAAACAATGATCCCCTCGGCGTTTACAAGCCAGGAGACATGTTTTACGTTGATGAACATCACAAAATGATGCCGTTTTTCCCGGTGCTGGTTCTGGTCCCAGCGGCGATCCTCGCCCTCGTTCCTCTCGCAGGTCTCGCGCTGAAGTTCATTGGCAAGCTTTAAGCAAACGGACCTCCTCGCCGAGCCAGTCGAACCGGACGAGCTCAAAGAATTGCTATCGCGACTTGCTGCGACCGAGGCGATCTTTGCGGAACCCCAGACGACGATCAGGGACGTCGCTGAGGCGACGGATGCCTCTCCGTTGTTGATCGGACGAATCCTGCGCGAAATGCGCGGTCCGGACAGAATAGACCTGCTTGAGCAACGACTAGATCGATTTGAAAGGTTGGTCACTCGGGTTGTTCAGTCTGGGGATTCGGAAAGTGCAGGTGAGACACTTTCGGAACTTGATGGAGTCGCTTCTTCGGAGCCGACTTGGCAACAGCTTCAAGACTTAAACATCGAGCACTTTGACGATTCTGGGTTTGTGTTTCGCGACTATCTGACGCTTCTGTTTAGACGGTTCTTGATAATCGGGATTATCGCAGTGATGATCATTGTTCTTTTTTTCTATTTGCGCATGAAATACCTTGGCTACTAACTGATCGCTAACGACCCGTCGAAACCTGCCGATAATTCCCGGTAGAAATGCTAGACCTTACGGGACGACCTTACAACATTGAGTTTCCTTTGGACGACGGCAGCACGTTGATCGTCACTCACGAGGGGCATCAGTTCAACCGTCCTCCATACACCTACGCCGCGGATGGATTTGCGACCCACCACAACGCGGCCTGCTTGCTGGAACCCAAATTTCAGGAGGCTTATCACCTCGGAGCGAACTCTGGGCATACGCTGCTGCCTCCCGGACAACAGCTTCACGTCGAGTGGCGGGTCCACCAATACATCTGGGCGGCCTGGCACTGCAAGCAACTTGAAGGCGGTTTTGTCGAGTGTGGGGTCAATACGGGCATCTTTTCGCTCGCAATCATGAAATATCTCGATTGGAATACGATCGACAAAGACTTCTGGCTGTTCGATACCTACGACGGTTGCCCATCGGAGCAATTCACCAAAGAGGAAATCGAAATCGGCATCGATAAGGTGCACGAGAACAGCTACTTCGACTGTTACGAACTTGCCAAACGAAACTTCTCGCCTTGGCCCCGAGCGAGGCTGGTCAAGGGGCGAGTTCCAGAGAGCCTCGAGACCGTTAACATCGACAAGGTCGCGTACATCATGATCGACATGAACGCGGTTGTTCCCGAAATCGCGGCGGCAGAATACTTCTGGCCAAAGATGGTAAGCGGTGCGATAATGTGCCTCGATGATTACAATTGGGTCCATCACGTTCATCAAAAGCTTGCGTTCGATAAGTTTGCCGAGGAACGGGGAGTCAAGATATTGAATCTCCCAACTGGTCAAGGCATCTTGATTAAGCCTTGACCCCCTGTCGGGAACTCATCCCAGACCAACGGGGTTAAGCCCTTCCATGGAACGCCCAAAGATCTCGGCAATTGCAAAGCCGATTCTTTGGGCAGTTTTTATCGCCGCGACATCCAGCACAGTCGTCAGGACGAAGCAACTCGCGAGCGCAGTTGCAAGTTCGCCCGTGCAGGTATCCGCCGATTCTTTTTCAAAGTGGTGGCTCGGTGTTTGGTGGTTCTTTGTAAAGGGCTGGCACGCGCTCGAGTTTGCGATTCTTGCCGCCCTGGTCTACAAATGCCTTAAACATCGCGACAAGCTCCTCATTGCTTCGTTCATTGCGATGATGTGCGCATTTCTTGATGAATTCCATCAGGTTTACGTTTCGGGACGAGGCGGGCGGCTCAGCGATATGCTTATTGACTGGGTCGGAATTGGTCTGTTTTGGTATTCGCGACAGCCCGACAAGCGCACCTTCAACACCGTCGGCCTTTGGCTCATCGCCGCGCTTGCAATCTTTTATCTCGCGATCAATCCTAGTCCAACGTTTGACTTGCCGGGCGCTCCAAGTTCTGGTCTTTTCAGCCCTTAATCAGGCTCCCAAGGGCGATAGAATAGGAGCTTATGGTCAGCGTTGCCATCTTTGCCCTTTTGAATTCTGGACAGTCCATCGCGAAGCCGTCCCGAACGGAAATCATCACACCGATCCGGAATGCAACATTCAACAAGGGCGGGGCGGCCAAGCAACGAAAGCAGGGTGGTAACCCACGTACCGTTGGCGGACTCCTCATGTTCGATGGCTGGATGGATGGAAATCGACAGGTCGATCCTCAAATCGCCGTGGGCGGAAATTACGTACTTCACGGCACCAATAGCGGCATAGTTATCTACGACAAGAGGGGGAACTGGGTGGATGGTGTGCCTCAAAAGGAGTTCAACGACGGCATTGATCCCAAGCTGTTTTTTGATCCTCATAACCGATACTTCTGCTTCGACCTCTGGGTGTATTGGGACAAAGAAAAGGTTAAGCCGGTGAACATTTCGGCGTCCGAATCTGCCGACCCTCGTGGAGCGTGGAACACCTATCCGGTGCCAGCGCCGAATGGCGTCGACGGCGGCGGAATTGGGTTTAGTCGTAAATGGGTCGGTTACTCCTTCCCAGGCGGCGAAGAACGAACCTTCGTTATGAAGGCAGATGAGATTCGAAAGGGCAAACCCGCAACTGCGTATCACTTCAAGGGCTCGTTGGGGCACCCTGTGAACACTCTCGACAAAACCGCCGACCTGTTCTTCGTTGATCTGACGGATCAGGAAATTGTGATCACCCGCGTAGGCGATGGAGCAAACGGGACGCCAGAGGTGGTCTCGGTTGCCAGGAAGCCGCACAACTTCCAGTACTTCGGCTGGCCCCCGCAGTCACCTATGAAGGACACCGACAAGAAGACCTCATCGGGGGATCGAAACCCCAAGAATCTACTGGTCATCGGTGACCATCTCTACTTCAGCCAAGCCGTGAATGTGAACGGACGATCAGGCGTTCAGTTTCACAAGTTCAAGCTAGACGGAACCAAGGTTCAAAGTGGACTACTTAGTCACCCGATCAACAGCTATATCCAGACGACGATGGCCGTCAACAAGAAAGGAGACGTGGTTGTGGGCTTCCAAGAAACGGGGCCCAAGATGTCGATCAGTGCTCGTTGCGCACTCTTTGAAGCGAAAGATGCTAATTGGACGAAGCCGCGAATCTATAACCTAGCGGAGGGTGTTGCCCCGACGGAAGGCGGAGCGTGGGGAGACTATAGCGGAACCGTTGTGGACAGCGACAATCTCACTGACTTGTGGACGATCCAAAGCTACGCCAACGACAAAGGTCGGGGATCAACGATCATCGCCAAGGTCTCTCCGCGCTAATCGCGCGGAGGAGCCGTCGAATCCCGGATATCGAGGGGGCATTCGTACTGATGGACGAGATGGTCCTCAATCTCGCTTCGGTTGACCGTTCCGTCAACCATTTTCAAGAGCAAGGTGGTGGCATCGCGCGCCATTTGCTCGACGGGCTGCTTGACGGACGTGAGCCGAGGTCGGGTTCGCTCGCAGTAAGAGGTCGAGTCGAACCCGATGACGGAAAGATCGCGCGGAATGCTGATTCCGTGCGCCTCGGCGGCCTTCAAAATCCTTCCGGCGTGGGCATCGCTAAAGCAGACGATAGCTGTGTGGGCTAGGTATGCATGAGGATCAATCTCCGCCTCGTTTTCGATGATTTGAACCGGCTCAAGGCCTCTTGCTCGCATTGATCGCTCGAAAGCCTCAAATCGAGCCATTCCTTCCAGAGTCTCGGCAGGGATGACATCAACAGCAAATGCGATCTTTTGGTGACCAAGGCGGTACAGGTGATCCACGGCTGCCTCAACCGCCGCCTCGTTATCTGCTACAAATGTGGGAATCCCAGGAACCGTGCCCGGGGGAGCGTGCATCACGACGATCGGCACTGGGGAGCTGGCAACCGGCGGCAGCGTCTTGTCGTGAAGATCCGGTCGCGCCCAAATGACTCCGTCGAATCGACCGTCGGCAATGACAGTTGTGTCACCGTCTTTCGTTAATTGCGGACAAATCCCAAGGGTGTAGCCGGCGGGTAACAGTGCGTTGAGAATGCCATTAAGTAGGGCAGGGAGATAGGGGCTATCCTCGCCAATGCCCTCGAAGTGTTGAAAGACGACTCCAATCAGGTTCGTTTTTTGGTTTCGGAAATTTCTCGCGTTCTGATTCGGTTTGTAATTCAGCTCCGCGGCTGCCTGTCGAATCAGTTCGGCCTTTTGCGGGCTAACCCGTACGTTCTGCCCCTTCCCATGGAGCACTTTGGAGACTGCCATTGCAGAAACTCCCGCCTTCTCTGCAACATCTCGAATCGTAGACTTCATCGTCCCGATTTAGTATATCACTGAACTATTTCGACATATTGCCGCGCGAGTTGGGATAGTTCATTATCCGAAAGTTTGGCGTTCACAAGGTTCGTTCCTACACCCACGGCAACCGCTCCGGCGGCCAGAAAGCCCGTTATCGTGTCGAGATTCACGCCGCCGGTTGGCATGAGCTCAATGTGCGGAAATGGTCCCTTCAGCGCCTTGATATAGTTCGCACCGCCCATCGCGTCGCATGGAAAGATCTTGATGAGCCTCGCTCCCGCCTCATGAGCCGCGAGCACCTCCGAGGGCGTCATGCATCCAGGAGCGCACAAAATGTTGCCTTTCGAACACCAGTAGACGACATCGTCTTTCATTGCCGGAGAGACGACAAATTCCGCGCCTGCATCAACGCACCTTTTCGCCGTCTCAGCATCAAGCACTGTTCCTGCCCCGATGCAAACGGACTTCGGGAGGGTCTTTTTCAACTCGGCAATGAGTTCGATCGCGCCTGGAACCGTCATTGTGATTTCGAGAACGGAGATCCCGCCGGAGACGAGTGCATTCGCCATACGGAGTCCCTCGTCACGACTCGGTGCCCGCAACACCGGCACCAGTTTGTGTTTTCGCAAGGTTTCCAAAGTGCTCATCGTTTGATCCTCGCCGTGCCCTGGTTCATCGCGCGCTCGACTTCAGCGAGAGATACCATCGTCGTGTCGCCCGGCGTGGTCATCGCCAAAGCTCCGTGCGCGGCTCCGCAAGTCACCGCCCAACCTGGGTCTCGCCCCGTCAAGAATCCATAAATCAGCCCAGAGGCGAAAGAATCTCCTCCCCCGACGCGGTCAAAGATTTCAAGATCCTTCCACTCGGGCGCATGGTGCAACTTCCCATCGACCACACAGATTGCACTCCAGTCGTTCTTCGATGCGGTCGTCGCTTTTCGCAAAGTTGTCGCGACCACTGACGTGTTCGGATAATCCGCCTTGTATCGCTCGATCATTCGATGAAACGAGTCGGTATCGAGGTGTGAGTGATCGGCTCCGACCCCCTCGACCTCGAAGCCCAATGCCGCCGTAAAATCCTCTTCGTTTCCGATCATCACGTCAACGTACTTCGCCAGCTCTCGGTTCACCTCTTGCGCCTTTGCCTTTCCGCCAATTGACTTCCACAGAGAGGCGCGGTAATTGAGATCATAAGAAACGATAGCTCCGCCCGCCTTCGCGGCCTTCATCGCCTCGATCGCGACCAAGGGGGTTGTCTCAGAGAGGGCGGCAAAAATTCCACCAGTGTGGAACCACCGAGTGCGTTTCCTACCAAAGATTTCAGTCCAATCGATATCTCCAGGTTTCAACTGGCTGGCTGCGGTGTTGCCCCGATCCGAACATCCCACCGCCGCACGCACTCCGAAGCCCCGCTCCGTGAAGTTCAGGCCATTCCGAACCGTCCGTCCAACGCCATCAAACGGCACCCACTCCATCAAGGACTGATCGACGCCGCCCTGATAAATCAAATCTCGAAGCAAATCGCCGACGGGATTGTCCGCAAAGCGCGTGACGTGCGCGGTCCGAAGGCCAAAGCATCGCTTCAGGCCCCTCGCAACGTTGTACTCTCCGCCCCCTTCCCAAGCTTGAAATGTTCGCGTTGTCGAAATCCGCCCGTCGCCCGGGTCAAGGCGCAACATCACCTCTCCAAGAGAAACCAAATCCCAAGTGCAATCTTGCGCCGACAAAAGCTGCATAAGTTCAATGCTACTCCGAAACTGCTTGATTGATCGGTAAACTCCCGCCATGAAATCGATCAAGTTCAATGCGCATCACTCACCCATCGGGGCATTCGCATCGCTCACTTTGGGTTATCCCGGAGCCAAGGGCGGCCTTGGACTCGAACTCACCGGGCCCGCAAACGAGCCATTCTATGTGGGGCTCGAGGAAGCTGAGCGGCCGGGCAATTATTTGGCCCTCCCGTTTTTCGACTTCGCCGAAAGTAAGGCGGAGGACTACGACGTGGAAGGCCACAACGCAGAATTTAGCTACCCAACTGCCGTGCGGCAGTTCGCTTGGGAGCAAATCGAGCGTAACTTCGCGACCGCGACTGACGAGTGGGTGGCGGGTGACCTCAAGTTCCGGATCGTGACGCCGTATCCGCAACTGCCCAACCCCGAAACGGCTGAGGCCGAGAAGCTTAAGTTCGCCCTCACACCTGGTGTGCTTATCGAGATTGAAGTCGACAATACCAACTGCGACCGCCCTCGAAAAGTCTTCATCGGTTACCAGGGCTCCAACCGCCAGTGCGGAACCCGAATAATCTCCGAACCCGGACTGCTTGGTGTCGGACAGGGAACCTCGGTCGCGCTCGCGACCAACGAGCCGGACTTCAAGGCGGGCGTCATGTGGCAGCCTGAAATGCTCCTCAACTCCCGGCAACCCGACAACCAGCCCTTCCTCATCGGCTCGCTCGGGCTGATGTACACCGAAGTCCCTGCGGGAGAAAAGCGCACTTACCGCTTTGCGGCTGGTTTCTTCCGCGAAGGAACCGCGACCACTGGCATCCAGACGAAGTACCTCTACCGCCGATACTTTGATTCGATCGAGCAAGTCCTTCGATTCACGCTCGAAACGGCGGAAGAGCGAATCAAGCTAGCCCGAATCCAAGACGAATGTTCGGTTGAAGGGCTTAGTGAGGATCAGTCCTTCATGGTGGCACACGCCATCCGAAGCTACTACGGATGCACCGAGCTCCTCGAAACGCCCGAAGGCAAGCCGATCTGGCTCGTGAACGAAGGTGAGTACCGGATGCTCAACACCCTTGATCTCACAATGGATCAGCTCTTCTTCGAGCTTCGCCGAACGCCCTGGACGGTCAAAAACGAACTCGACCTGTTCGTGGATCGGTATAGCTACGTGGACCAAGTTTTCTTGCCCGGCGACCCAACGCCTTACCCGGGAGGGATCAGCTTCTCGCACGATATGGGCGTCGCAAATAACTTCTCGCCGAAAGGTAACAGCAGCTATGAGCAAGGTGGCCTCAAGGGTTGCTTCAGCTACATGACCGCCGAAGAACTCCTGAACTGGGTGATCTGCGCCTGCATCTACGTTCGCGAAACCAGGGATCAGACCTGGCTAAATACAAACGCCGAGGTTCTCCAAAAATGCCTCACCAGCATGGAAAATCGAGACCATCCAAACCCAAGCGAGCGCAATGGCGTCATTGGTCTCGATTCAAGCCGATGTTTTGGCGGCGCTGAGATCACCACTTACGACAGCCTAGATGTCTCCCTCGGGCAGGCACGGAACAACCTGTATCTTGCCGTGAAAGGTTGGGCGGCGTACCTGCTCTTGGAGCAGACTTTCGAGCAACTCGGCCTGGGCGAAGAGGCAACCCGAAGTCGTCAGCAAGCCAATCGAGCCGCATCCACCGTGGTGGGTGCCCAGGAGGCCGACGGAACTCTTCCCGCTATCATCGGCGAAGGTGTTCCCGCTCGCCTCATCCCGGCCATTGAGGGGCTCGCGTATCTTTCAGTCGAGCAACGCAACGAGTTTCCGGAGCTTGTCGAGGCTCTCAAGAAGCACCTGCAAACGGTTCTCAAGAAAGGCGTTTGCAAGTTCGAGGATGGCGGCTGGAAGCTCAGTTCTACGAGCAAAAATTCCTGGCTAAGCAAGATCTACCTTTGCCAGTATATCGCCACCGAAATCCTCGGTTTCGAACCCGATCCCGAGGCCGATGCCGCCCACGTGCAATGGCTTCTCGACCCCGAAAACGCCTACTTCGCTTGGAGTGACCAGATGCTCGCGGGCAAGGCATGCGGCAGCCGCTACTATCCGCGCGGGGTAACGTCGATTCTGTGGACCAAAGAGTGAATCTGTTCGACCTTTCGGGGCGAATCGCCGTCGTCATCGGCGGAACATCGGGATTAGGCCGAACGATCTCGCTCGGCCTCGCGCGCCACGGGGCGGATGTCGTTGTAACGGGCCGGCGGGCCGAGATGGTTCAAGCCGTGACGGAAGAGATTCATGCGCTTGGCCGCAAGACGCTTGAGCACCCGGCGGACGCGTTGAGCGCCGACTCGCTTCTGGCGCTTCGGGACCGAATCGAGGCGGAGCTTGGTCAGGTTTCGATCCTGGTTAATGCCGCCGGAGTGACAAAGCGCGTCCCAACCGCCGAGGCAAAGCTCGATGACTGGAACTACATCGTCCAAACAAATCTAAACGGCACATTGCTTCCTTGCCAGATTTTCCGCGAACACCTCGCGGAGAGCGGTCACGGGCGCATCATCAATATCGCCTCGCTTAGCAGCTTTGTTGCGTTTCACGAAGTCGCCGCATATGGCGCTTCAAAGTCAGCGGTTCTGAGCCTCACCAAGAGCCTCGGCTCCGAGTGGGCGAAGGATGGAATACGAACGAACGCAATCGTTCCCGGAGTCTTTGTCACCGACCTCAATCGTGCTCTCCTAGAAGGGACCGAGCGCGGGCGTGAGCTACTTCAGCGAACTCCGCTAAAGCGGTTCGGCGATGCCGAAGAGTTGGTCGGCGCGGCCGTCTTCCTCGCTTCCGATGCGTGCTCATTCATCACCGGTACGCACATCGCGGTTGATGGAGGATTCTTGGCGAGCGGCGTTAATAGTTAGTATCCCAAGGCGATCCTGAGGCTAGCCAGAACCGACGCAAGAATGATCGCTAATGCGCACCATCCAGAGATGCGATGAAAGCTTGAGTTCGCTGCACCCTTCGTTCCCGATCCAAACCGAATCGCGTCCATGGAGCCCGCCTGAAACCGTGACCCATCTTCATGGAACCCATCTTCACCATAAGTGATCAGTTCGTCACCGCCCGTTGTTCGGTTCACTCTGACATTGTAGTCGAGCAAATCGATTCCGCATTTGACCAGAGCAACTTTTTCACATCAGACTCGATTTGAGCCTCACTCACAAAGTATCCCGACGAGGCGAGCGACTCGTACCGTTTCGTCAAGCTCCGGGCGATGATCTCGCGGCTATGCGTCCACTTGTACAGCAAATGCTCCAGAACGCGAGCGTCTGAATGCTGCGGAATGAACGAGGTTCCGAGCAACTCCAGTCGCATATCTGTGATTTCTTCGATGATCGACGGATTATTCACGAACCACCAGCATCCAAATGGGGTCAAGGAGGCAAATTTTCGGGCGAGCACAGCGAGTCCGTGGGCGTTCTCTTTTGCAAGCGTTGTGACCAAGAATCGATTCTTAGGGTGCGCGTGCAGTGTCTTCTCGAGCTCGGTTATGTCGAACCAGCCCGATCCGTCGCCAGCGGATGCAAGTGCCGGATTAACCGCACGTCGCACGCCGATCATCATCGCGAAAGGCAAGTTGCGTTCCTTGCATGCCGGCAACACTGCCTTTGAGATCAGCCCCTCCGGGTCGTACTTCCACGTTTCGGGAAGCGAGATGGCCACATAGGCTGGCTGCATCCGCTCGATCCACCGCTCCAAGTAAGCACGGATCGAATCAACATCTCGCCGCCCCTCGTCGTCGCCGCTCACCAAAATCTGGTCAAGCCGAAGAGCCGTGCGGAACCAAGGATCGATTGCTGCGCCCGAATCCCAATAAGCCCTCTCGCTTGGGTCCTTAGGGTCGTTGGTCATCACGACCGTGGCTACTCCGCTCGACTGAAGCACGTTGTCGATGTGCTCCTCGTAATCCAGAGTTGAGAAGTGCTGCCGAATGTGAGCCAGCGAAGCCAGCGTATCGAGCCCAAGCTGATTGAGAATTGTGACGACTCCCGTTTGTGCCTCACTGACGGGAGTCGACTTCACAAAAAGCTCGTCCCAAATTGCCTCAGCTTGAGTTGATTGGTTCCACGAGAAAAAGGAAGTCGGCGACACATCGGGACGGTAACGCAAGAACTCCGCGATCAGATAGTGGTAGGTGAGGATGTTATCTATTCCCCAAAGGTTCAGCCGCTCAAACGATGGCGTGAATAGGTGAGTGTGAAGGTCAAAAACCGGCTGGGAACGCACCTTTTCCTGAACCATCGCGAGCAAATTCATTTGCGTCCAAGATTACTCAGAACCCATCAGAGTAATCTGACCACCGATGCCTTGGCTTGAGCAAACCATGCGCTGGTATGGCCCGAATGACGCCGTTTCGTTGCGGGATATCCGCCAGTCGGGCTGTTCGGGGGTAGTCACCGCGCTTCACCAGATCCCGGTCGGAGAGGTTTGGACACGGGAAGAAGTGATCCGAAGGCGCGAGCTGATCGAAGCGGAGAACTTGACCTGGACCGTTGTCGAGAGTCTTCCAGTTCACGAGGACATCAAGAAAGGCAAAGCAACTCGCGAGCAATTGATCGCCAACTACAAGCAAAGCATCCGGAACTTGGCGGCCGAGGGGATCAAGGTCATCACCTACAACTTTATGCCGGTTCTCGATTGGCTGCGGACCGATTTGAACTATCCGATGCCAGATACAACGACCGCCTTGCGCTTCGAGCGAGCGGCGTTCGTCGCGTTCGACCTGTTTATGCTCGGTCGTCCGGGTGCCAAGTACGATCCGAGTGAGGAGCAGGCCGCTCGCCAGTGGTACTCAAACGCTTCCGACGCCGACAAAACGCGAGTGTATCAATCGTGCCTCCAAGGTCTGCCCGGATCGAAAGTGGCGTTCACGCCGGAGCAGGTTCTGACTGAGCTCACCAAATATGGAGAAATCAGCCCCGATCAGCTCCGTCAGAACCTCCTATTCTTTCTTCACGAAGTCTGCCCAGTTGCCGAGGAAGAGGGCGTCAAAATGGCGATTCACCCCGATGATCCGCCCTACCCCGTGCTTGGGCTACCCAGAATCATGAGCACCGAGGCAGACGTCGAGTGCCTACTCGAAGGGTGCGAGAGTCCAGCAAACGGATTGTGCTTCTGCACGGGCTCCTACGGCGCCCGCGCCGACAATAACATCCCTCAGATGCTTGCGCGGTTCGGAAGTTCGGTACATTTCCTCCATCTTCGTAACACCAAACGCGACGAGAACGGCGACTTCTTCGAGACCGATCACCTCGGGGGAGATACGGATATGTTCGCCGTCATAAATCTCCTTGTTGAGCTGATGCACCGCGAAAACCGCGCGATTCCCATGAGACCCGATCACGGTCACACCATGATGGAAGACGCCCAAAAGGACATCTATCCCGGGTACGGAGTCTTGGGTCGCATGAAGGGCCTTGCTGAACTGCGGGGACTCGAACTCGCCGTCCAGCGACATCGGGCTTAAAACATTGGTAAAGTACGGGAATGCGTCTCGTGGCATCATCCTTCGCGCTCGCAACCGCCGCGCTCTCCTTGGCCCAATTCCAATCCGGACTGCCGCCCATTCCTGCCGACCTCAAGAAGGGATTCGATTCGATCAACACGAATGACGGTCGAGATTTCTTGGGCTATTTGGCCGGGCCAGAGTGTGAAGGACGAGGAACCGGGCAACCAGGTTTTGAGAAAGCGGCCAACTACATGGCCGCCCAATTCAAGAAGTTTGGCGTGAAGTCCGTCATGCCGGACGGCAGCTACTTCCAGTACAACGATTTCTGGCGGGTCCGCACCGATCCTGGCTCACTCAAAGTATCGATCAATGGTCGACCAGTGAACGCAAAGGAGATCGGCGTCGCGTCGGCGGGCGGAGTGAATGTTTCTGGCGATGCCGTCGTTTTGGTCATCGGCAAAGAAGTAACCGACGACGCATTTGATGAAGACCTTTCGAGCCGAGTCGCTGATAAGGTGGTTTTTGTCGTCGCGGATCGAATTCCTCGTGCTCTTCGCTCGCGCCTCATCCGAGCAAAATCGACGGTCAATGTCGTTCCTTCAGTGAGTGCGCCCCTCTGGACCGGCCGCGCAACCGCCCCCGGAACCGCCGGATCGTTTGGCCGACTCAGCGTGACCCAGTCGGGTCTCGAAGCGGCTCTTAACACCAAGATTTACCGACCCAAAACCATTCCGTACACCGTGACCTCGATTGGTACTGCCGAAATGGCGGCCACGGTTCAGTCCGAGAAGATCAAGATCATGAACGTGGTCGGAAAGATTGAAGGTTCTGACCCCGTCTTGAAGGACGAGTACATCGGCGTGGGTGCTCACCTCGATCACCTCGGAAACGTGAACGGGACCGTCTATTGGGGTGCTGACGACGACGGCTCGGGCTCCACGGGCGTGCTTCAGCTCGCGAAAGCGTTGGGTACCAACCCGATTAAGCCCAAGCGAAGCGTCCTGCTCATGGCGTTCTACGGCGAGGAAATGGGCCTGCTTGGCTCGGCTTTCCTTGCCAACAACCCTCCGATCAAGCTCGAAAACATGGTCGCCGAACTCCAAATGGACATGATCGGTCGCGACTCGTACGGGGCGCAAAATGACGACTCGAGACGAATTGATAAGGTCGAAGAGAATCGCGATACGATGCGACTAGTGGGTTCGAAGCGAATCTCCACGGTGCTGGACGACCTGCTCCAAGAAAGCAATAAGCACATTGGGTTTAAGTTCAAATACGACGCCGAAGATGTTTATACGCGAAGCGACCACTACAACTTTGCGAGCAAAGGCATCCCTATTGCGTTCTTCTTCTGCGGATTCACCCCCGACTACCACCAACCAACCGACACGATTGAAAAGATTAACTTTGACAAGATCGCGAACACGGCCAAGTTGGTTTATCTGACTGTGTTCAAAGTGGCTGATCATCCCGGACGCCTCCCCAAGAACGCCAAGTAGCATGACGATTCGAGATCAGTTCGAGCATGACGGCTTCTACTTGGCAAAGGGGGTCTATTCGGCCCCCGAAATTGCCGAACTTGAAGCCGACTTTGACCGAATCGTAGCCCAACTCCACCAGTCCGAGGAAGAAACCAACGCCCGGTGGGGTGGTCCCGAAATGGATCGGATCGGAGCTACCGGAACCGTGGTGACTCACACGCACAACGTCCAAAAGTTCTCGGCGGTTTGGGCAAGGGCTATGTTTCACGACGGGTTCCTTGATGTCGCCGAGCAGATTCTTGGCCCCGACATCATCCTCCACCACTCCATGCTGTTTCAGAAACCCGCCGAGAACGGCGCACCCTTCCCAATGCACCAGGATTGGGACCACTTTCCGACGATCAAGCATTCGATGATCGCGGGGATCATTCACGTGTCAAAAGCGACCGACGAGATGGGGTGCCTCAGGGTCTATCCCGGCACTCACAAGCTCGGAAAGCTCCCGATTTCTTACCGAAGCCAAGACAGCGAACTCCTCTCGAAGTATCCGATCGAGAACGCAATTCCGATCGAAGCGGAACCCGGCGATGTAGTGTTTTTCCACTATTTCACCATTCACGGCTCCATGCCCAATCGGTCAAACGAGACCCGAAATACCGTCCTTGTCCAGCTTCATTCGGGCGATGATGTTCAGGAGGATGGGGTGTCGCATCCCTACGAGCGGTGGACACTAAGGGGCTTCAACCATCATGCGAAGCGAAGTTCCGTGAACGGATAGTGCACGCAGGACGGCGATGTGTGCGCGGCAAGGTAGCCCTAGAACAGCGGAGGTCATCAGAGAACCGGGGTGTTTCCGCCGGAGACATACCTCGCACTAATCCCTCCAATTACGTGCCTAGTCAAGATCTTGATTCGGTACGCGGGGCCCGGCGTGCTAGCCTGCCTTTCGCCAAACCATCGTCTGAAAGTTAGGAGCGGACCAATTCGCGGCTGCCCGTCGGTCACTCGGGTCAGCCTGGGGTTCATGGAAAGCCTCAAGACGCATCCCGCTACTCAGAAAAAGCCCCATCACCACCGACAGCGGGCGGTGATAATTGATGATGTCGATACCGGCCCAGGTGCACCGAATCGCCTTTTCGTCCATGTAGCCCTTGACTGGCCGGTGGAGCTTTTCGCCATGCTTGTCGCGGATCCACGGCTCCTCGGTGCAGCAAAAATTCGAAATGGTCGCCACTACAAGCCGTCCACCCGGGCGCAGAACCCGCGCCATTTCCGGAATTGCAGCGCGAATATCTGGAATGTCAACCAGCGTGAGGTAGCTCACGACGAAATCGAACGCTTCGTCGGGGAAGGGTAGGGATTCGGCAAATCCAACACGGTAGTCACCCTGTGGGTCAAGTTCCTTTGCTCGGTCGATGAACTTTTTCACCGGGTCGATGCCGGTGCAAACTGCGCCTCGGCTCGCCAAAACTCGGCAATATCGCCCTTCACCGCACCCAACATCGAGGACGGTCTTGCCCGTAACATCGTGGAAGTATTGCGATAAGTGTGGATCGAGAATTGCTCGCCGGCTCCAATCTCCATCAGATTCTTGCCCAGCGATCCAGGCGTCCGCGGAATAGTTCCAGCCTCCGATGTCGTTCAGGTGGGCGGGGTTGTCGTCGGGAGTGCTCATTGCCACGCACTGTTGCGAGTGCGATTCGGTTCGCCCGCAAAGAGTTCAAGACGGGCGGTCTAGGTTCAAAGATTCCTTTTTTTCAAGTTTTTTTCATTAAGGGTTGCAAACCAGGGTTGCATTGAGCAACAATATCTGAGCGCCGGAAACGGACGCAGAACTTTGAAAGCGGAATATTGAGGAAGATAGTCAGATTTTGACGGTTGAAATTCAAACAATTGAATCCAATCCGTTTTTCACTCTTCCGCTCCTGCAGAGCAATCTGGTGGAGAGGATACCAGCAACAACTGGGAAAGAGTGGTTCAAATGAGTAGATTAAGCCCGATCTTGATCGGGATTGATCAACACTTTCTACGGAGAGTTTGATCATGGCTCAGGACGAACGCTGGCGGCGTGCCTAAAACATGCAAGTCGAACGGCCCTTCGGGGCAGTGGCGAACGGCGTAGTAATACATGAGAAACGTGCCCTGAAGTCTGGGATATACAGAGGAAACTCTGGGCAATACCAGATGTGACGGAGAGGTGGCATCACCTTTCCATTAAACGGTTTTTCGCTTCAGGAGCGTCTCATGGCCTATCAGGTAGTTGGTGAGGTAATGGCTCACCAAGCCGACGACGGGTAGCGGGTCTGAGAGGATGATCCGCACGAGTGGGACTGAGACACGGCCCACACACCTACGGGTGGCAGCAGTTGGGAATCTTGCACAATGGGGGAAACCCTGATGCAGCGACGCCGCGTGGACGATGAAGGCCTTAGGGTTGTAAAGTCCTTTTTTGGGGAAAGACTTAGGACGGTACCCCAAGAATAAGCTCCGGCTAACTACGTGCCAGCAGCCGCGGTAAGACGTAGGGAGCAAGCGTTGTCCGGATTTACTGGGCGTAAAGAGCGCGTAGGCGGCTCGTTAAGTGTGAAGTGAAATCTCCAGTGCTCAACACGGAAACTGCTTTACATACTGGCGAGCTTGAGGAAAGCAGAGGTAACTGGAATTCCTGGTGTAGCGGTGAAATGCGTTGATATCAGGAGGAACACCCATGGCGAAGGCAGGTTACTGGGCTTTATCTGACGCTGAGGCGCGAAAGCGTGGGTAGCAAACAGGATTAGATACCCTGGTAGTCCACGCCCTAAACGATGGATACTAGACGTAAGAGGTATCGACCCCTCTTGTGTCGCAGCTAACGCATTAAGTATCCCGCCTGGGGACTACGGCCGCAAGGTTGAAACTCAAATGAATTGACGGGGACCCGCACAAGCGGTGGAGCATGTGGATTAATTCGATACTAACCGAAGAACCTTACCCAGGTTTGACATCGATGGCAAAACCATGAAAGTGGTTCCTCATCCCAAAAGGATGACCTGAAGACAGTTGTTGCATGGCTGTCGTCAGCTCGTGCCGTGAGGTGTACGGTTAAGTCCGCCAACGAGCGCAACCCACGTCCTGTGTTACCAGCGAGTAAAGTCGGGCACTCACAGGAGACTGCCGGTGTAAGCCGGAGGAAGGAGTGGATGATGTCAAGTCAGCATGGCTCTTACGCCTGGGGCTACACACATGCTACAATGGGAGCAACAAAGGGCAGCAATACCGTGAGGTGGAGCGAATCCCAAAAATACTCCCCCAGTTCAGATTGCACTCTGCAACTCGAGTGCATAAAGTCGGAATCGCTAGTAAACGCAGGTCAGATATACTGCGTTGAATACGTTCCCGGGTCTTGTACACACCGCCCGTCAAGTCACCTGAATTGTCTTCACCCGAAGCACGTGGCCTAACCGCAAGGAGGGAGCGTTCGAAGGTGAGGGGGGTAAGGGGGACTAAGTCGTAACAAGGTACCCGTACCGGAAGGTGTGGGTGGATCACCTCCTTAAAGGATAAGAACTGTTCCTTGCAAGTCAAGTGAACACATATCCAGGTCGAGACTTCTTTCTCAATCCGCTTTTCAAAGGCTCAGCCAATTTGGCTGGGTCTTTTTTGTTTTATCAACCCCAGTTCTGTACAATAGTCGCATGAAACGACTATTCGTGGCCCTTGCTCTGCTTGTCACGTATTCCTTATCACACGCTCAACCCGTGCGCGGCTTGATGGCTGGTTTCAATTTTAAACATCGCCCTGCCGATGGTCACGTCGCGTTTGTTCGATATGAATTCTGGTGCAGTGCTCCCAAAACCGTCCCAATGGCAAAAGGGGGCACGATCGACTTCGGTGCCAAAGGAAGAGATTTTCGAGATCTGAAAAGCGTAACCCTGATCGACGGACCCGGCAGTCCCGCGGACCAAGAGATCACTGAGTTCGTTGTAATGGGCACCCCGGTTGAAGCCCCACGCATCTCAAGCGATGACGGAATCAAACCAAAGATTGGTGAAGACGCCCCCACGCTGAGCGCCATCACGCGACTCCAAACGCCTACGCTGATTTGGCAAAAAGAACTCCACATTCCCGTACAAAGCGGCAAGAGCACAACGTTCAACATCACACGAGAGGGGATGCCCTACGAGCCAAAGTTGTATGGTCACCTAAAAGTCAGGATCAAAGTCGAAGACGGATGCCGAAAGGAGAGCCGTCTGAAGCTCTTCCTCGAAACGATCGACGGTCAGTTCCTCCAAGTTCCTGACCAAGCCTATCGCGACGGCGAAAACAAAGAAATCGATATGAACCTCGATGTTCCGGTTCCAGAGAACGGCATCCGGCGCATTCACGCATGGTTTAGCAACTATAGCTGGCTCACGAACAACTTTCTTGGTCGAGGCGATCTCTTCCAAGACGATGACGATGCGAAACTCCTTGTGACCATCACCGGCGAAGGCTCGCGCGGAAACGGCACGCTTGGGCGGGCGAGCTTAACTCTGACCGACTGGCGCAATGCCGTCTCCCGCGACCTCTCCACCGCGCCGCAAACCTACGCCGATGTGTACCTAAGCAATATCGAGGTCGTGATGCAAACTGGCCCGAACGCGCTGAACTTCAACTCGAGAGCCTTGCCCAGCGTGAAGTGCCGGGTCATTCTCAACCGGGACAAAGATCTCGTCCGACATACGTCAGGAGTGTTTGCCCACAACCATGACGGTTCAACCTTCTTCGGCGAATTCCGAGACAGAACCATGGCCAAAGGAAGCGGAAAGCCGTCTCGCCCCGGAGAGAAGCCGCTCCCAGAAGACTTCCGCCTTTCGGACGTCTCCGAAGTACTTGTCACAATGGAAGAAGGGGTCCCGATCCCGGCGGATTACCGCGACAAAATGTCTGAGCCATGGGATTTGAACTTGCTACTGATCCAGGGAGTCGTGTTGAGCTCCGGCGCGAATCAGCCTCAGCCGCTTATCTTTGCGAATTTCGCCCTGAACCAAACACTTCGGTACAACCTCAACGTCAGTACCGGAGCGCAAAGAAGCTACCGGGTGAGGATGCAAGGAACGCCTATCAAATACCGCGCGACAGCCGCGCCAGCGAGATGAACATCACAGGCTGCGTGCGACTGCGACGAACGGAGCCTCTGAGCGCATCTTGCCAGCCGCTATTTCAGCCGAAGCCTCATCTGGAAATCGACCAAAAACAGCCGAACCGGAGCCCGTCAAGCCTGAGTCGCGCGCGCCATGAACAAGGAGTCGCTCCATCAGTTCAAGCGAGCCGCACGGAGCCGCCCGCTCAAAGTCGTTGTACAGCACGTCATCAGCGGGAAAATCCTTCCACTCGTACGAAAGCGAGTCTAGGCGAGCGTAAGCCGACGCGGTCGAACATCGGTCCGCGGGTTGCGCGACGACGTACCACTCAGCCGGATCAGGAGAAGCAACAGGCGTGACCTTCTCTCCGTACCCCTCTACACGTGCCCTACCGCCCGACAAAAAGAAGGTGACGTCGGCCCCGATAGCCTTTGCAATTGCCTTTTGCTCGTGGATCGGCATCGCCATCGTCATAAGTTGCCGAGAGGCGCGCAAGACGCCTGCCGCATCGCTACTCCCTCCGCCGAGACCAGCCTCTGAAGGAATTCGCTTTGTCAGCTTGGCATGAACTGGTGGGAAATCCACAACTTCCATCAATAACCGACACGCCTTCGTGACGGTGTTCTCAGCCGGCACCGCTGGGTCGTTGCATTCAAAGGACAATTCCGATGATGGGGTTAGCTCGAGCTCGTCATAGAGCGAAATCGCTTGGAAAATCGACCGAATCGGATGGTACTTCCGATGATCAATCGGCCCCACCGACAAGAACAAATTCAGCTTTGCAGGGCATAGGATCTTGACGGTAGCCACCCAATGAGGTTACCTCTCGGACTCGACCATAGGCCGGGGGGCCTCAACGACGGCAGTAGTCGGGTAGTGGCTGATGTCCATCTCTTCGAGTTCGTGGTCAATTGCCGTGAGCTGAGCCCGTGCCTCCGCCAAGGCGCTCAGGAAGCCATGCGAACCCAAAGAGGGATCGCGCCCCACGTGCCTGTAGCTGAGCATCTTGAGCCGCAGGGCGTCCAGAGTGGTGATGTAAACGGCAGCCTGAGCCTTCGTGCGCTCGATCCCACCCGTGAGCTCGGCATAGTTGCGCTCATACTCCGCCACATTCTTATGAGCGAGGGAGTACAGGATCGAGGCTTGGTGATCTTGCGTGTCACCCTCCGGGATGCCAGGGGCAATCCAAGATCGACCCTCACTTTCTTGAATGTCGGCGTTCATCAGATCCGCCCAACGTAATGCCTCGTACAGGTTCAACGCGACTTCGCGAACTGTCTTGGGAAGCTCCTGAAATTCGGCCACATCCGAGTTTCGGAGACCGTCGAGGGCTCGCTCGAAGGCCCAATACCGCTCCCGGCAGGCGTACCAAAGCTCGGCAAAATGGGGCTCGATAAACCTTCGCTGGTGCTCCGCCTGAATCGCGTCTTCGTAATCAAGCTCCGAGCCGATGAAAACTCGCCTCAACTCACTGAGGGGATCGTGCGCGGACAGCCGATGCGCCTGCCCAAGATATAGGCGTCGGACGAGGTTAAACCCCAAGTCGCGCTTTGCTTGGCGCAAAATTGATAAATCTGCCTGAATGACTTCCGCTCGCATCCTGCTCCGGTCGTGATCTCGCCAGTCCTTGGCGAACCTTCATTGTATCAGAAAGGCCTACAGAAGGGGAGATCGCATTGGCGAAAGTTGAAGCAAGCTCTCAATGCAGTAGGCCGCTTGAAGCATCCGCTCGTCGTCCATCGGTCGCCCCATCAACTGAATTCCGACAGGTAGCCCGTGTGCCAATCCGCAAGGAATCGAGATTCCGGGGAAACCACCCATGTTTGCTGGAATGGTGCAGTAGTCCAGAGTCTTCATCGCCATCGGATCCTGCATCAGGTCGCCAAGTTCAAAGGCAACCACTGGAGCCGTTGGAGAGATCACGAAATCGTAGTTGGCGAACACGTACATGAACTGCTGCGCCATCAGCGCCCGAACCTGTTGAGCGCGCAGATAAAACGCATCGTAATAACCCGCGCTAAGCGCGTAGGTTCCGATCATGATTCGCGCCTTGACCTCGTGACCGAAGCCCTCGGCCCGCGTCTTCGCCACCACGTCGACGTGCCCTTGACCTTGAGATCGGGGTCCGAATCTGACGCCATCAAATCGGGCCAGATTCGAGGACGCCTCGGCCGGCGCAATGATGTAGTAAGTCGTCACGCCAAGAGGAATGGATGGCACCGACACCTCATCCACAACCGCTCCTTCTCGCCTCAATGCCTCCAAAGTCGCCTCGATCGAAGCCTTAACCTCGGGGTCAGTTCCCTCTCCGTACATCTCTTTCGGGAACGCAAGCCGGAGGCCCTTGAGCGTTCCATTCTTCAAGCCATCGAGCGAAAACGCCGGAGCGGGGTTGGATGTTGCATCCAACGGGTCGTGACCCGTCGTAACCGATGCCAAAAGCGCCGCATCTTCGACGGTCTTTGAAATCGGCCCGATTTGATCCAGCGAGGAGGCAAACGCAACGAGGCCGTAGCGTGAGCATCGACCGTAGGTGGGCTTGTACCCGACCGTTCCCGTAAAGGAGGCGGGAAGTCGAATCGATCCGCCCGTGTCCGAGCCGAGGGCGAGCGGAGCCAAGTCACCAGCAACCGCCGCCGCGGATCCGCCCGAGGAGCCGCCCGGAGTGCGTCGCAAATCCCAAGGGTTGTGGGCAAGTTTGTAAGCAGAAGTCTCGGTCGAAGAGCCCATCGCGAACTCATCCAGATTCGTCTTGCCAAGAATGACCGCCCCGGCGGATTTGAGTTGAGTAACGACCGTCGCATCAAATGGCGGGACATATCCCTTGAGAATCTTCGATGCGCATGTGGTCTCGATCCCCTCGGTCGAAATGTTGTCCTTTACCGCGACCGGAACCCCAGTCAGGACTCCGCCCGAGCCGGAATCAATGGCAGATTGTGCCGCCTCGGCCTGAGCCAGTGCCTTGTCGCGGTCAACCGCCAGGAAGGCACCATAGGCTTCATCTAGCGAACCAATGGCATCCAGAAAAGCAGTGGCAACTTCGACGGCTCCAAGTTGCTTGGAGCGCAACTGAGTAGCGATTTCGGCAGCGGTAAGCGAAGTGATCCCCATCAGTCCTCGATGATCGCGGGGACGAGGAACAATCCTGCTTTGCTCATCGGAGCGTTCTTCAGAGCTTGTTCGCGCTTGAACGAAGTCCCCGGGACATCTTCGGCCCAGACATTTTTGAGGCTGCTGGCGTGTAGCTTCGGCGTGACTCCGCTGAAGTCCACCGACTGGATGTCAGCAAAGTGACCAATGAGGGCATTTAACTCCGTCTGGAGAGACATAATTTCGGGCTCGTCTAAGTCGAGACGAGCTAGTTTCGCGACGTGACGCACCTCATCCAGCGAAATCGCCATACCGAATGAGTTTAGCACAGGCGCATAATGATTCACGGGAGATGAAGAATCCGAAGTTTGGCGTTACCACCTTCGCGGTTTGTGTTCTCTCGGCAATCGGCATCACGCGTGTCATTTTGACGCCAAGGCTCCCCGCCTCCGCAACCGAAAAGCTGGTGACCATTGGTCTCCGAGAGGCTCCCCCCGCAACTACGGTCGAAGTCAAGTGGAAATCGGTGTCCGAGGCCACCTTTGACGAAGCCCGCCGCTTGCGAAAGCCAATGCTTCTGCTCGTGCTCGACCCTAAAGATCCCATCGCGAGATCGATGGAAGTTGATGTGTTTCGAGACAGTGAGGTAGCGCGATTTGTTAACCGGAACTTCGTCGGAATAAAGGTCAATTCCGATGAATTTCCCGAAGTGGACCGCCTGATCTTGCCGATCAACCGAATGCTCGCGGGGACTCGGGGTGGGCTAACCGTTGCGTGGTTCGATTCGGACGGCACTCTGATTGACGTTTTGCGTCCAACAGGAGCCGGGTACCGACCGTTTGTCCCGATCTTTATGTCGAGACTAAAGAACGCTCGAGACCTGATTGCGCGGCGGCAGTTGGATGCGAAAGAGAAGACGCCAGCCGAACTGTCAATCGAGAATGACGATCTCATCCTCCAGTCGCGAGAGATTCTTCGGGATGACCTCTGGCAGGCCGTGACTGAGACCCTCAAATCATCCTCAAGTGCGTCATTGGGGGGCATCGGCGAGGCAGGCTACGTCGAGTTTCGCGTCCCTGCGTTGAGGCTACTCCTCTCTCTTGGTGAGACACAATTCGCCTCAGATGCGACCGATAAGTTCCTGCGATCGACGGGCTACGATCCCATCGATGGCGGGTTCTACGAAACCCTCGAAAGCGGTCCGAACATCGGCACAATTGTGTCGAAATCGGCGGTGCGCAACGCGTATGCCGCTGAATACCTCGCGACATTGGCTCAGGTTACGGAGAACCCGATGTATCGAAAGTTCGCCGAGGATTGCGTTGCGAGTATTGAAGAGAGTTTTGTGATTGGGGCTCAACTCGTCGAGGGGCGCGTCAGCGACGTTGAGCTGAGCGGACTTAGCCCACGGGCATCGCTTACTGCCGGAAAGGTCGCGAACGTACTCAGACAAGCCGAGCATGAGTGGGTTGATAGTCACTTACTGCGCGAGCCAAGGTCTGCTCAACTTCTCACTAAGTTCTCGGATCTAGCCGATATCGACTCGCCGATGCTCGTCCAGGTACGCAAGAAATTGAAATCAAGCTTGCCTCGGCGGCCCCAATCCACGCGCGGAGGGCGGACATACATCACGGGCACAGTCTGCGCTCGGCTCTACCGAGTCTGGCAACTTACAGGGAGTCAGACCGCGCTAAAACTCGCCGAGAGCCTTTGGCCCAGCATCCGTACGGCTTGGGACGGTCAAAGGGTGATGCGCGGAAGTGCGACGGATTCGCAAATTGAAGGCTGGCTAGGCACGTACGCAGGATTTTCGGATGCCCTATTGCAGCGTTACATCTGCCTCGGAAACTCATCCGATCTGAAGATTCTCGAAGACGTCCTTCGAGCGACGCAATTTCAATTTGTGAATTCTACGACGGGCACTTTGGGCCTGTGCGCGGATGGACAAGCACCGATTCCGTTCCTCAACGGGGGCCTCCCAGAGGTCGCCGATACAAACGGTGAATCAATCGGCTCCCAGATAACTCGGATCATGTGGCAAGCCTCATACCTGCCCGTCGATCCCCAGTTTCAAATTGCGTTACGCAACCAAGTAGCCGACTCGCTAGCAGCTTGCATTGGCGTCCTGAATCTCGCTAAGAGCGCGACAAGCGGACTTTTCTCATGCCATCTTGACTTCTCGCGGGATCGGATCATTTTCGTTCCTCGAACCGAACTACAAGCGGCGACCGCCGCCCTCCCGCTCGAAGTGATAGTTCCCTCCGGAAATGCAGAATTCTCTCTCCTCGAGAAAGGGCAAGCCACCAAACTCAAGAGCATAGAGGAATTGACAAACGAGCTAAAGCGGCGACGAGAGCTCGCCGGGTCGAAAAATCAGCCCTGAACCTGTCATACTTTCTCTCGGACAGGTCGCATAGTGGTCTAGTGCACCGCACTCGAAATGCGGAGTAGGGCAACTTACCGTGGGTTCGAATCCCACCCTGTCCGCCACCCTACTTACTCAAGCTACAGGCTCCACGCCTCGGAAATCTTCCGCTTCGTGGATTTGTACCCAACTTGCCAGTCCACCACTACCGACGACGCCGTAGCTCGATTCAGCCAATATTCATCGGTCGGCGAGACTGGGATCGTAAAACTCAGCGATTCACCATCTTTCATGCTGGGAATTGGAAGATTCTTGTAAAAAATCTTTTCGGTGGTCGGGAAAAGGGTGCCGAGGTTCGATGGGTCGGGTTGGAACAACCCGGAAGCCATGATGTCGATGCTGTGAGCTTTCGATGGAACCGGTGACATATTCGATCCGTAGCCATTCCATTTTGCCTTGACCGTGAATTTCAAAAATCCTGGTTGTGCGTCAAAGTCACGGTCTGGAATATAAAGGGGTGCACCTGGGGGAGGATCCTTCATCATCTTGCCCATCTCCTTTAGCCCGTCCTTCATCGTGTCTTTGATGAAGTTACTCTCCGGGAGTCCTGCTGCTTGAACAGCCTGGGTCACCATGTAGTCCAGCCCCTGGTCCACAAGTTGGTCAAAATTTGGAATCTGCGGAGGCAATCCGATTGCACTCATCGCGCACTGCAATGCGAAATTCACCAAACTCGGTGGGAGTCCCGTGGCATCCGCCACTGCGCTCACGAGCGCAACTTGAAGCTTCGCATATTGCTCGCTCACATAGTCTACTATCATCTTGAGAACGTCGATGGCAGTCTTGATTGCTTCAATCACCGCATCAACCCAGCTCTTCTCGGCATTGCCAGGATTTGCAAAATAGACTTTCGTCCCCGCGGGGATGACGTAGTTCCCAGGGATTGACTTCCCAGGATTGAGATAACTCCAAAGAACCGAAGTCTCGAACGGCGTACAGTCACGGCTGGTTACCATATGCTTCTCGAAATCCAATGCACGTGGTTTTGGCGGCACGTAGGTGACCGACCAGTTCACGTCCATTCGCGGCGTGGGAGGTGTCGACTGTACAGGTGATTTCCCGTCTGCGCCAGTCACGACAATCGGAGGAACTGTCGATTTGCCTACCCTTAGCACAATCGGGGCAGATGGGGCAGCCCAAAGCCCACCGACCGCATCGAGCGTGACAACACGCAAGTAGAGAGCCTGCTCTTTTGCACTCGACTTCATGAGGAGGCCCTTTAAGTCTAGGTTTTGCTCTAGGTACGCCGAGTTCGCCGAGCTTTTTGGCGGAGAGACCTTCAGCGGAAGCGAATACCAACGCCGATTAAAGGAAGGAGAAATCCAACGCCCATTCTGGGTTGGGAAAGGAGTTTTGGAAACCTGTACTCCTACTTTCGAAACTTTGGAGTCAGTTGTGTAATACCGAACGCGAAGCGTGTCTGGTGCTTCTACGAAATGCTGCTCGGTCGGAAACTCTTCGTAAGTGAACTCTCCTCCACCCCCTCGGCGCACCATGCTGAAAGATGTGATGTTGGTGACGGGCGCCGACTCTGAAACGCGTAGCCAGATAGAGTTAGACCGATTTGTAACTTGGCCTTTTCCGTTGATTGCGAGGTAGCGAATGTAAACCGTCGCAGAACCGGTCTCGAATATCTGCTGATTCATCACTTCCGACGGATCCACCTTCGCAGGCCTGAGGTTTCGCTGCATCACCGACTTCAGCCCCTCTCGGCGCTGCTGTTTCACAAAGAAGGTCGGGGTCAATGACGAACTTTGGGTGGAAGGATCAGGCAATTTCGGCCAACACGATCCGAGATCGACACTTTGCTTGCCGTTCAACAAAATCCCTGACGCGAAGACCAATCCGGGTTGCTTGTCGGCTCGCACCAAGTTGTCCAAGGGAACGAGGCTCACCTGATACTCGAACATGGTTGAGCCAGTTCCGTTTGGCTGAACTAGAACCAGAACCGTCTTTGCGCCACGTGACGAGACTTCCGCATTGAACTTCTCAAATGGAGGCGCAAACTGGAGCCGATCCATGAGTTTCATGGAAGAAACTGCGTCTGTAACCTTCGGTGTCGCTATGGTCTTCGGGTCAAAAGACACCTTTTGGCCAGAACTCGCCGACACCGCACAGACGACGGCAGAAAAAATGCTCAGAATGCGAGCCACGCGCATATCGCAATTCTAGACATTGCCACTAAGAATTGCAATAACGATAAACTATACAAAAATGTCTAGTTTGATGATTTGATGCTTGACTTCTTTGTCTAGTTTGTTGAAATCTAGTCTCATGCAAGCCAATTTCGTCGCGGTCAACACCATCACGTGCGATCCAGCCTACATCCCTCGGTTTAAGGAATTGTTCACCACCCGTGCGCACGCAATTGACCGGCTAGATGGATTCATTTCGATGCAAGTGCTTGAACCAAAATCGGAAGGCGAGCCCTACCTCGTTGTGAGCCAGTGGAGCAGCGAAGAGGCTTTCCAAGGGTGGTTGAAGTCGCCCGAATTCGAGGAAGGACACCGGCGCGCATTCGAGGATCTTCGCCTTGCGAAGGAGCGAGGCGAGCAGCCCCCGATGCATTCCAAGTTCATGACTTACGAAGTCTTGACGAACTGAACTAACTCGGGCCAAAACTCAAGAAAGTCAGCCTCAAGCGCGTCGTAGTTCTGTTTGATCACCCCTACCGCTCCCACCAGGTCGACGTCCCGCCGAGTGACGAACTTGATTCTCGACGCCATGCGTCTAAAGGTGAGTTCAAGGCCATCAAGGTCAAAGTAACTCAGCAACCACTCGTCCTGAATCATTCGCCGAAGGATTAACTGGGCCGAGTCGGGAAGCAGGTGCAGGTTCTCAAGAATCTCGGTGTGCAAATCGACCACGTAGCTTTCGACCGACTGCGCCAGTGGCCAATGACCTACCAAAAAGTGATCGAAAACTACGTCGATCACCGGGTTCGCAAACCGCTGGTAGCCGGTCAGCCGAGCCTTGGCCCGCTCCACCACGGGGTGCCGATCGGTGAAGGTGTCAATCCGGTGGTGTAGCTCAAATCCCTCCCGCAATTCCCTATTCATCGACTGCTCTTCTGATCTCTTGAGGAAGTCCGCCGACACATTCCCGACCCGCACAAGCGGTCGCTCAGGTGAGAGAATGGCGTGAGCGAGAATATTCATCTCAAGTGCATTGCCATTCCCACTCTTCGCGGACAATATCTGCAACAACCGCCGCGAGGTACTCGCACCTAACATTCTGGTCGAGAGCGTCAAACAATTCAAAATCTAAAATGGAGGTTTGAGCGAGCTCGACGGCTTCGTGATAAGCAATATAATTCCCAATCGCTGACTTCTGGGGATCGGAAAGCAGCAAGTACGCCCCGTAGTGCAACGCGCCAGGATCCGATATTCCATCAATGAGTGAGCACACCTCAGAGAAATCGAACACGTCGCAGACCTTTGAGCGCTCCAGCATTAAAGACTGTAACATCGCTGCGGGTAAGTAGTAGCGGAAACCGATTGCGTCTAGAAAGGAAAATGACCCCCATCCGCCATCCTCACGGAAACGAGGGATTGCAGCGACTTCGAGCCAGTTCGTGTCGGTATCGCGTTCACGAGCCTGCCTTCTCTCTTCTTCAGTTCCGTAGTCATCAACGACGTTTGTTTCGCTCCAAGACACTCCGCCCTCGCGCGACACGTTCTTGAATGCGTCTTTGATTAGCTCAATTAGCTCGATGCGGGAAGTTACCATCTGGCATTCACTGACTATCCGCAAGCGGATAGCTGCCCAGAACGGTCGTCTCCAGCGCGAGGCTCCGCAGCCGGTGGATCGCCGCCACAAAGTGCTCATCCGTCCGATGCCCAGCGCAGTCGGCGTAAAAGATGTACTCAAACGAGGCCCTTGGCGCCGGCCGAGACTCGATCATCATCAGGTTCACGCCCTGCTCGTAGAACGTCTCCAGCGCCCGATAGAGCTCACCGGGGCGGTTGCGAAGGTTAAACATCACGCTCGTCTTGTCGCGCCCGGTCTTGGCGGGCTCGTTGTATCCGATCACGAGGAACCGCGTGCGGTTCGATGGGTTATCCGCGATATGCTCCTCCAGAATCGGAATCCCCACTGTCTCCGCGCCAAGCGCGTTAGAAATTGCCGCCGTGAGGGGCTCCTCGAGAGCCTTTTGCGCCGCACGGGCGGTCGGAGTGACTTCCACGATCTCCGCATTAGGCAAGTTCATCTTGAGCCATCGCTTGCACTGAGCCGCCGGTTGAGGACCCGCAAACACTCTCTTAATCTCCGATAACGAAGCCGCCGTCGAGACCAGCAAGTGATGAATCGGCACGTAGATCTCGGCGCAGATCTTTACGTTCGTCTGCGGAAACATATCGAGCGTCTCGGGCACAACTCCCGCCACCGAGTTCTCGACGGGAACGACTCCATAATCGGCCTTCCCGTTCTCAACCGCCAAAAAGACGTCCGAGATCGAGTCTTGGGCAACCATGGCTGCGCTTGAGCCGAAGGTTTGCAGGGCCGCCATGTTGGTGAAGGTGCCGGGAGGACCCCAATAGGCGATCGACATGGGCTTCTCGGCAGCGATCGCCGCCGAGATGACTTCGCGATAGATCGCCTTGAGCTGCTTCGGCAGAAGCGGACCCGGGTTCATCGCCACTAGCTTTTCGTACACAGCACGCTCACGCTCGGGGGTGAAGAACGGCTTCCCGTCGGCGCGCTTGGTATTGCCCACCTCCATCGCGAGCTCGGTCCGGCGCGAAAGAAGCTGAACCAGCTGCTCGTCCACCTGGTCGATATCCTTCCGAATTTCGTCCAGTGGGCGCGAAGGAATCTTGTCGCTATTTGGCAAGTGGGACATGAACCTATCGATTATATGAATTTGAACCCGACAGCCGCAACTAGAAACCCCGTTCAGCAGATAGAATTCATACCGCGCGCGGTGGAATTCAAACTTTTCGAGAGCCTCAAAGAACTTACGGTCAAAGACTGGGGCATCGCGCTGATCGACATCCTCATCGTCGCCTTTCTCATCTATCGCGTCCTCATGCTCGTGAGGGGAACGCGCGGATGGCGAATCTTGATTGGTGTTCTCGTTTTCACCGTTGCCCTGCTCGCCAGCGATGCCTTGCATCTTTCCACCCTGCACTGGGTGCTGGAAAAGGCAACCTTGCTTGGGCCGGTTGCCCTTGTCATCCTCTTTCTTCCTGAACTCAGGCAGGCGCTCGAGGGATTGACTAAGATCGGATTCCTGGGCGAAGCCGTGAAGGACGTGGGGCACGAGCAAAACCTGGATCGAACATCCGTCGAGGAGATCGTTGGAGCCGTTTCCGAGATGGCACGGGACAAAGTCGGTGCGATCATCGTCGTCGAAACGGGCTCTCGGCTGGATGACGTTGCCGCCACCGGAGTGACCCTCAACGCCAAAATCTCAACGTCCCTCCTCGGCTCAATCTTTTTTGACCAGAATCCGCTCCACGACGGCGCGGTCATCATTCGCGGTGACACCATCTTTGCCGCCGCTTGCCGCCTCCCGCTCAGCGAGAACCAGCGTATTGACCGCCGAATGCATATGCGCCATCGCGCCGCAGTTGGCGTCACCGAATCGAACGATGTTCTCTCCATCGTCGTGAGCGAAGAGCGAGGCACGATCTCCGTCGCCCAAGACGGGCGTATCGTACCAATGGCGACTAGCGTGGAACTGAGAGAGTTTTTGATACAAAACACCGTTCACGCCGCCGAAGTCGAAGAACCCCGAAGACGGCGCTGGCGCGAAAAACGGGAGGGAGAAAAGTGAGCAAAGTCAACGTTCCGATGGCCCTGATGTCGCTGGTTATTAGCCTCCTTCTTTGGGCGAATGTGTTCAACGCGCGATCGGGCAAAAACCGAACTCAAGCGTTCTCGGTCAAGGTCCGCCCGATCAGCCTCGACGACACTAAATACGTCGTCACTGACATCCCAGAAGACATTTCGGTCACTATCGCCGGGTCAACGGCCCAGATTCGGAACGCGCTTGCCGCCGAGCCAAATGGCTACATCGATCTCGGCTCGGTTCGACCCGGAACCAGTAGCTATCCCGTCAATATTCAGCCATCCAGCATCCGCGAAATGCTCGTTAACCCCACCGTCACGGCGCGATTGAAGGTCGAGCCGCTGGCGATCAAATCCGTTCCCGTCACCGTGACTCGAATGGGCAAACTTGCCGCCAAAGACCTCAAAATCGAATCCATCGACACCTTCCCGCGCGCGATTTTCATCGCTGGCTCGGAAGACGCTATCCAGAAAACGACCTCCGTCGCCGTCAGTGCCGACCTTAACGACGCTATCGCCTCACCCGAAGGGGAAGAGTTGGAGGCCCGTGCCATCGATGCCTCTGGTCGCGTAGTACCAAGAGTCTTGATCACGCCCAACAACAAAGATGTCCACTATCGCGAGGAGGATCTCGCGGTTCCATTCAAGATTCGAGTCCGAATCCGCCTCGCTCAGCCACTGCCGCTATGACGGAAATTCGGCCGATCAAAGAGAGCGAGGGCGAAGCGTTTCTGCAACTGCTTTGCGACGTCTTTTCACTTGACTTCAACCTCGCCTACGACCTCTTCTTCACCGAGCCAATGTTCGATCTCAACCGAAAATGGGCGGTGATTGAGGGTCAAGAAATCGTCTCGGTTCTCACAACGACACCTCTCCAGTTTGGTTGGGGCAACGCCGTGGGAATCGCCGGAGTGGCAACTCGCCCGGACCGACAAAACGAGGGCTACGCTCGCCGCCTTATCGACAAAGTGCTTCGCGCGTCCGAGAGGGCGGGAGAAGGCGCCGCGATGCTCTTCGCCACCGACACACGTCTCTATGAGGCCTGCGGCTTTGAGGGGCTCGATCGCGTGGTCCGCGGTCCCGTCACCTCGCTCCCCCTCCAGATCGACCTTCCCGAATTGCCGTTTGCACAGATGCAATCGCTCTATAACGATTGGGCCGTTGCACACCCGGATCGCCTGCGACGGGATGATCGCCGCTGGCGATACTGGCAATGGAACTATCGCGATACCTTTGCCGTTGGCGATGGCTACCTTTGCGTCGAAAGCGATACCGTCCGCGAGGCACTTGTCCCGCCGGGAACCAAAAAGCTCCCCGTCGCGCGGGGCACCGAATGGCTCGGAACCTCGTTTATGACCGATCAACTTGAGATCCCGCTTGGAGCCGTGCAGGTGCCGATGTACCTTATGGGCTACCGCGTCCCCGGACAGCCGCAATTCTTCATGACCGATCAGTTTTGAGGCGCGAACTCGTAGAGTTCATAAAATACACTTCGGGTGATGCCCTCTTTTCGGGCAAGAGCAGCACCAAAACCTTTGAAAACTTCGTCAACGATCCGTGAGTTGACTTATTGATCGCGCCAAGGCAACCTCTTTCCGCGCATCGATTATTACCCATACTGCCAGAGCTAGCCACACGAGGCTAAACGCGGTGAATAAATACATTTGAGCAGTCTTTTTCTCCGATATCTCGGCGCTATGGCTCAAAAGACTGAAAAAACCTGAGGTTCCGCAGTTCATGCATAAGTATCCGTTGAGCGTCAGGGTTGAGCGGACCTTTCTCGGAAATTTTCGAGCAAGGGCGCCGAAGACCACAATCCCTACCCCGATGCCGTGCATGGTTAGGCCGAAGAAGGGCAACGCAGTCGGAATCTTTGCCTTTGCGGCGTTGGCAAAGATATTGGAGAACGAAGATTCATCGTGCAGTAATATCACCGCAGACCCCATCAGCAAAACGTAGAGCGCAACGGGTACCCACACTCCGATTTCGCTCAGCGTCGGCCGGTTTCGATCGAACCAGGCTCGTAGGCCAGGTGTGAGTTCGGCGCGTGGGTCGATCAAGTCGTCCCCTCCGGTGGTTTTTCAAATTCTGAAAACATCAGACTTAGCGGAAGCAACACGACGACCGCAAGGATAACTGAACTGAGAGTTGACGCGAAGGCCCATCCGGCTCGATCGTGATTCGAACTCAAATGCGTACTCGAGTCAATCGCTCCCGTCGAGCAAAATGCGGTCAAGAATCCGCCTCCCAGCATTAACTTCCCGCACCGAGGAGCGAGGGTCATTGACACCAGGATTGAAAGAACGATTAACCAGAGCCAGACAACTGGACGGTAATTCAATTCGTCCGGGGGCGGAACCGCCGGCGCTTCCCTGAGCGAAATGATGCAAAAGGCAATGTGATTCAGGACAAGTCCGCCGAGTACGAAGCGAGCTAAACCGACGGCGACGCGATTTCTTCGCTTGAGACTTTCTTCGTTAGCGGGTAGCAGTTCTTGTCGAAGATTCATCGAGTCACATAATTCCAGGTGCGACAGAACCTCGCATAAGGGGCAATTGACATGCTCAATTATCCAACAAAGTACACGTCAAACGCCCCGTCCGGACCCCAACGATCCGAGACGTCTTGGAGGCAGTCGAGGAGGGTTGTCCAGTCGTCGTTTCGTGGAGCATTGTGAATCACAAAGGCGAATTTCTCTCCGCCGATCCATGAGAGGTCAGAGAGGCAATCAATAAGCGCGTCCCAATTCGCACCGTAGTAGGAAGGAAACGACCAAACCTCGCCGATTTCCTTTAGAATCTCTGCCTTCGAGATGGCACCGGAAGCGTCCCATTCGCGAACCGTGTGCGTCTCGCGAAGCCCTTCGATTCCTTTGGCGGGCAGTTTGCGCCGCCTCACTTGGTCACCTTAACAAACGACTCGTAATGGTCGCCCGTGTACCAAACGGAGCCGTCTTTGCCAATCACAACTCGCTGTGGCCCCGGAAACTTTGGGCTGAATTTTGGTTGAACAAATTCGCGATAGAACTCCCGATCGCTCTTCTGAGGAAGCAGACGCTCGCGATTTCGGAAGAAGCCTCCATCGTTGCGATGCGGCAACACCTCGCCCTTTCGAATCCTCTCAATGGTCGGATTCAAGTCCATCTTTCCTCGATAAACCTCGCGGCCAAAGTCCAAAACGCGAACATCTTCCAGAACCGGAATCGGTGAGGTAACGGCCCCGATGTGCGGCTGCCCAAAGCTATTTTGAACCTCGGCGTGTGACGTTTGGGGGGTTGGGGTGCGGCGAAGCCTCCCGTTGGCGTAAATGAGCCCAAACACTAGCGCGAAAGACGAGCCCGCCATCACCACTCGAGAGGCAACCATACCCAAATTATGACTTGCGGCGACGAAGGAACAGGCCACCCAAGCCCAGGGCGACAAGCGATCCTGGTTCCGGAACTATGGCGAGGTTGTCCAATCGCGTGTACTCTGCACCAACCGAGTTGTCCGCGCTTACGCCGATTTGGTACAGCCCACCGAGCACGGACTGAATCTGGCCCGACGTTGCCACGCTTGGTGCTCCTCCCGAACTGTACTGCCAGGTTCCCGGCGTGAAGGCGTACTCGTATGAGTGCCAAGCCCCATCCGCCGGAACCTGAACGACCTGAAAGATCGCCTCAGTTTGGCTCCGGAGCACCAAGAATGGGTAAGGCGCGTCGCCACTCGCGCTGCTGTAATCAAATCGGATCGCCTGCGTCCCCGAGAACCCGCCACTCAAATCGGGCGACAAATGAAACGCCCAGTTCGAGAAGTCATTGGCATCGATATAACCGCCAGAATTCCAAGTCGCACCTCCAAGTACCGTCAACTCCAGGGTCGATGGGTTAAGATTTGCCCGCCTCCAGCCTTGAGCATTTGATGAAAAGTCGTACGATAGAAGCTGCGCAAATCCGGAACTCGAAAGGAAAATGCAAGCGACGAAAACAATAGATCGCATCCTTGTAGTATAAATCCAGAACGCCACGCAAACTCGATTGCAAACCAAGAGCATGAATAATCGATTGACTCTATTAAGCTGTTCCTTTCTGGTGCAAGCCCTTTCCGTGAGTGCCTTCGCCCAGCAAGACGTTCCGACCCCCTCGAAGACCAGCATCGCTTACCGAGAGTATCGTGAGGCTTACACCAAGCCACCTTACGGCCTGGCGAAGGTCGAGGCTTTGATCAAGAAGTACAAACTGCGCGACGACACCTCCGACAACCCTTCAAAGCTCCCGGCGAACGTCTTCGCTAAGCTTTCCCTCAAGGAGCAGTTCACCTATCACATGATCTATGGCGAGTCGTTCAGCCAGAACTGCGATGCGATGCCCGTCCTCGCCGAAGAGGAGAAGCACATTTACGCCTACCCGCCCGGAGCGTTTCAAGACGAACGCTCATGGTCAGAAGGGCAACACAACGAGATGAAGAAGCACCGAAAGGTCTTTATGCCGCTCATCAAAGAGACCATCATGTCGAAAGGTCGCATCGGCTGCAATCTTAAGGCCGCGATCCTCGACCTCGAAGCGGTCGAACTGATCCCGAGCATCATCGAGGTCTACAAACGGCAACGCAAGGATCACGACATCCTCAGCGTCTTGATGATCCTAATGAAGGAAGGGAAGTACAAGCCGTTCCTCGAATCGCAATCGTTCAAAAAGCTATACGACGAAAGCGTGTCGTACCAGAGCTTTCTCATCGCCAACAAGGCGAATCAAGACTTGGTGATGGAGCGCTCGACTGCCTTCTACAAGCTGAAAATGAAGAAATGATTGCGTGGGTGGCAATTCCGTCGGGAACCTACCAAGTGGGTTCCCCTGAAGTGCTCAACAATCCAGCCCGGACAGTGATCTTGGAGCAGTTTGAGATCAGTAAGTACGAAGTCACAAACTACGAGTTCGCCCAGTTTGTTTCGGCCACAGGTTACAAAACGGACGCCGAAGTTCGCCACAACGCGCAAGTCTTCGAGCCAGGGCTCAAGGAGTTCCGTTGGAAACAGGACCCGACGGCGAATTGGCATTTTCCGAACGGGCGTCGCAACGGGGGCATCCAATCAAAACTGAATCACCCGGTCACATGCATCTCCTTTCGAGATGCGCAGGCCTATTGCGCCTGGGCAAAAGTGCGGTTGCCCAGCCTGGATGAATGGGAAGTTGCGGCAAGAGCGGGCACGACCGGTCGATGGTTCTGCGAACCATCCGAGTTAGGGCAGTACGCCAACATTTGGCACCTACGCGACCACCTCAAACCCGACACCACCGACGGGTTCATGACGACTTCGCCTGTCGGCACGTTCAAACCGAACCCAATAGGGCTCTACGACATCTACGGCAACGTATTTGAGTTCTGCACGGGCCGAACCCCAACGAATCGCTCGAAGACCAAACGCCACGCCCGGGGCGGCTCTTGGTGGTGCAGCCAAAACTCGTGCTGCTTTTACAACTCGGTCGACATCGGCGGCGCCAACGAGCGCGCAAGCTTTAGCAACCAAGGATTTCGGGTCGCAAGAGACACAAAAGCCCGCTGACTATCAGAGGGCTAGTTATTTTTGGGGCGAACTTACTTGTTTCGCTTTCGACGAACGAGTCCGATTACGCCAAGACCGAGTGCAGCCATGGTAGCAGGCTCCGGAACAGCAGCAACAACCGAAACATTGTCGATGTGCGTCCAAGAACCGCCTCGATTAACAAACGAGAGCGGCGTGCTGGTTGAGGTCGCAACAAACGAGTATGTTTCGCCTAACGATCGGGTGTTGACGTTTGATCGATTCCAAGTACTGGAGCCGGCATTAATGTCAATTGATCCACCCAGCGCATACACGTCAAGCTTGAGAAGATAAGTTTGACCCACTACCGTCGCAAGATTCTGTGAAATCCCGCTCCCAACCGTGTTTGCAACTCCACTCAAATCCAACTCTTTGGAAGGACTCGGAGTCAGCCAGGAGAAAGTCGAACCTTGTCCAACCACGACTACATCACCTAGAGGAAACACGTTCCATCCCGTAAGAGGTGATGAATTCGTGAAAGTGACGAACGCGTCCGGACCGAGAGCGCCAGTACCTGCCTCAAAGTTGCCGTTTGTTACCAAGTTCTGCGCATTCGCAAGAACTCCCATTGCCCCAACGAGGGCAGTCAATGCCAATTTAGTATTCATAGCCATTCTAAAACCTTGAGCAAGTTCTCAGGGTTCCTACTAGCTTATCTACTGTTGACAACGAATTGTGGCTGTTAACAGAACCTGAAAAAAACCTGGTAATTGATCCAAAAAAAGTGCCCCCGAAGGAGGCACTTTTCTGTTTGGTGATCGAAACCTGAGTTCTCAGCGCTTAACGAACTGGAAGCCACGTCGTGCTTTCTTGCGACCGTACTTCTTTCGTTCCTTAACGCGTGCGTCTCGGGTCATGTAACCGTGGGCCTTAAGTTCCTTCTTGAACTCTTCGTCCACGGTGACCAAAGCGCGCGAAATGCCAAGGCGAACTGCGCCAGCTTGACCGGTGATGCCGCCACCCTTAGTGGTTGCAACCACGTCGTACTTGCCCTCAAGGCCAAGCGCGACGAGCGGGCTTTGGACGAGGATCTCAAGGACTGGGCGACCCAGATACTGCTTGAATTCTCGACCGTTGATGGTGATCTTCCCCTCGCCTGGCTTCAGCCACACGCGAGCGACCGCGCTCTTTCGGCGACCGGTTCCATAGTTTTGACTCTTTGCCATGCGTTAGTTTTTCTCCTTCTTGATGTCGTAAGCAACTGGATTCTGCGCCTCGTGCGGATGAGTGGAATCGGCGTAAACCTTGCACTTACTGAAAATCTGCTTACCGAGCTTGGTCTTTGGGCACATTCCCCAAATTGCCTTCTCAACGAGCTTGGCGGGATCGTTCTCGAGCATGTCGCCTCGAGCAACGTTTCGGAGTCCGCCGGGCCACATGGTGTGCCAGTAAATCAGCTCGTCCTTCTTGTTTCCGGTAAGGACGGCCTGAGCGGCGTTGATGACGATGACATAGTCACCGCAGTCTCGGTTGTATTCAAATGTGGGTTTGTTCTTCCCACGCAGAAGCTGTGCGACTTGAGCAGCGAGGCGGCCTACCGGAACGCCAGCGGCGTCCACAACGTACCACTTGCGATCAAGCGAGTCTCCCTTATTCGTGAATGTTCGGTTCATTTTATTTTCCTGTCTATTCCTAAATTGTTTTCTTGATCGAAGCTGATTCATGGCCGTCACCACTCACAAGGAGTTCGCGGTGATCGCGTGGATGCCTACCGTAGCGAATTTTCATGAGACAAAGTCCCTTCGCCGGAAGCACCACTGGCCACTGGTACTTGAGCCGCTCCTCTGGTTGGAGGAGTCTACTGACCTCTACGACACTGCGGTGACCACGCCCTACTTCTAGGAGCGCGCCCGACATTCTTCGCATCATTCCGCGTAAGAACGCCGTACCCACAATGTCCACCCACACCTCGTTTCGTACTTGTCGCACCTGCACCGAATAAAGAATTCGACGGGTGTTCTCTACCGTAGGCTCCAACTCCTCGGTAAAGGCTCGAAAATCGTGATCACCTTCTAATAGCTTTGCCGCCTCTTGCATCAATTCGATGTTGAGGGGTCGACCGTAAAAATGAGCGAACCGTTCTAACTGGGGATCTCTTGATCCTGTCAGAATTCGGTACCGATAGTGCCGGTCAATGACGCTGAATCTTGAATTGAACTGGTCGCTCACGCGACTCGCTTTCAGGACCGCGAGGTCCGTCGGCAATTGCTTGTTCAATACAAAGGGCCATTTCTCGACCGGAATTCCGCAACTCGTGTCGAAGTGACAAACTTGCCCTCTCGCATGAGCGCCGCCATCCGTTCGGCTTGCTCCGATGATTTCGATTTCCTCGCCCGAAACTAGGCGAACAGCTTCTGTCAAAGTGCTGTGGACAGTTCTCTGTCCCTTTTGTGAGGCCCACCCTCTGAAGTCCGTGCCATCGTAGGCAACGGTGAGTTTGATCCTCATTTGTTTTTCGCCCCGGCTCTCACCGGGGAAAATCGTTAGACGAGCTCGATAACTGCGGTTTGAGCACCATCGCCGCGGCGGTTGCCGGTCTTGACGATGCGGGTGTATCCGCCGTTTCGATCCTTGTAGCGAGGACCGATATTGTCGAACAGGTGCTTCACCAGGTCTTCACCGGTGAGCTTGTTGAAGGCGGCCTTGATCTGGGTTTGCTCCAGCTCGGTCTTGCCTGCGGTCATCTTAGCCGAGACGAGGTTGCTGCTGCTGTGACCCACAAGGATCTTGCGAGCGCGTCGTCGTGCCTCGATGCCGTCTTCGTGCTTGGTGAGGGTGATGAGCTTCTCAACCATGCGCTGCACTTCCTTGGCTCGACCGAAGGTGGTGCGCACGTAGCCGTGCGTCACGAACTGTCGGGAGAGGTTCGTCAGAAGGTGCAACCGCTGATCGGTTGGCAGGCCAAGTTTACGATGGTCTACTTTATGTCGCATGGTTTAATGTCCTTAGAAATCGTCGTCGTCGTCATCAAGAAGGTCGATAGCTCGGAAACCACCCTTGCTTGGCTTCATCTCGATGCCATGCTCGGCCAGCTTGTCTCGAACTTCGAGAAGCGACTTCTTACCGAATCCGCGGATTGCCGTAAGGTCAGCCTCAGTGACGAGAGCGAGTGCGCGGAGGTTAAGGATGCCTGCGCGTCGAAGGCAGTTGAAGGTTCGCTGGGAGAAGTCGAGTTCTTCGATCTTCACGTCAGGAACGTTCTTGAGAATTTCGTCGGTGCTTTGCTCCTCGGTTCCGATTTCTGCCTGGAAGCCAGCGGCCCCAAGGTCGAAGAAGAGTCGGAAGTACTTGTCGAGGATGTGAGCCGACTGGGAAAGCGCATCGTTTGGAGCGAGCGATCCGTTCGTCTCGATATCGATCACAAGTCGCTCGTAGTCAGTTCGGGTACCCACACGAGTCGCTTCAACCGTGTAGTTCACCTTGCGAACCGGCGTGAATTGCGAACCGACGGGCAGAAGTCCGATGACTCCCTTGTAGCGGTCTTGTTTGTCAGGAAGAACGTAACCAACTCCCCAGTTCACGAAGAGCTCGACCGAGAGGGTCGCCTTCGGATCGGAAATGGTTGCAATGTAAGCCTCAGGGTTAACAATCTCGACGCCTTCGGGGCAAACGATGTCAGCTCCAGTGACTCGACCAGGGCCAGTTGCCTCGATCTTGAGAACAACCTCATCGATCGGCTCTTCCGAAGTGACTTTGACCGCAACATCCTTCAGATTGAGGATGAGCTGGGTGGTGTCTTCCTTCACTCCAGCGATCGGAGCGAACTCGTGGAAAACTTTGTCGATTCGGATTGCGGCGATTGCGGCGCCTTGAATCGAGCTGAGAAGAACTCGTCGAAGCGCGTTACCGATCGTCTGACCGTAACCGCGCTCAAGCGGTTCAAGCACAAACTTGCCGTAATCGGGGGAAAGCTGAAGAGGGGAAATTGCAGGCATAGTAGTTGTTAGACTCGGCGTCGCTTCGGAGGTCGGCAGCCGTTGTGCGGAAGCGGAGTGACGTCAACGATGTGCGTAACTTCGAGGCCGGATGCAGCAAGTGCTCGCATTGCCGTCTCGCGACCGGATCCAGGTCCGTTCACTTGAATGCTGATCTGCTTCAGACCGTGCTCTTGCGCGATTCGCGAAGCCTTGTCGGCCGCGACTTGAGCGGCGAACGGGGTGCCCTTTCGGCTCCCCTTAAAGTTCACGTTACCAGCGCTTGCCCAGCTGATCGTGTTACCGTTCGGATCAGCGATGGTGATGATCGTATTGTTGAAAGAAGCGTGAATGTGAGCCACTCCGATCGGAATGTTTTTCTTCTCTTTCTGCTTGCCTCGGGTCGTTGTTTTGCGTGCCATAAACTAACTCTTACTTCTTCGCCTTCTTCTTTCCGGCAACGGTCTTCGCCTTACCCTTTCGCGTTCGGGCGTTACTTCGAGTGCGCTGACCACGGGTCGGCAATCCGCGCGAGTGGCGAATGCCTCGGTAGCATCGAATTTCCATCAGTCGGCGAATGTTCGTTTGAACTTCGCGGCGCAGGTCGCCTTCGATTTGATAGTCCGCATCAAGAACTTCTCGGAGTCGCTGAATCTCGTTTTCGTCGAGATCCTTGATCTTCTTTCGAGGATCAATCTGAGTCTTCTCCAAAAGCTCAATGACATTGTGCTTGCCGATTCCATAAAGGATCGGGAGCGCATACTGCGCCATTTTCTCGCGCGGAAGGTCGATACCTGCAATACGTGCCATAAATTCTCTGTCTTAACCTTGTCGTTGCTTGTGCTTCGGAACCACACAAATCACGCGAACCACACCGTTTCGCTTGATGATCTTGCACTTATCGCAGATCTTTTTAACGCTTGCTCTCACTTTCATGATCTGAATGTCCGTCGTCAATCGTCCTTGAAATTGGAAGTGCCGAAGAATTCGGACGACCGCATCATCAACCAAGGCTGACGCAAGAAAAGATATTACTCAACAGCTGCGCCGTTTTGCAACTCCAAAACGTCTAAAGATTCCTTGCGGCTCGCCCTCTTTGCTTCCTGAAGCGGCTCAACTTCACAAGATTCTCCCGATTTTTTGATCTTTCGCTTGATTTTCCCGTAAATTGAATGCAGGTTGAGTTCAAAGATGATCACTCTCGCTCTTGCATCGTGTGCATTCGTCGTTTCTTGCGCCGAACCCGCTCCTCTCGATTCCGTTCCACCCGCCCGGCTAGAGAAACTCTCAAAGGGCGCAAATGTCTGCCGATGGTTCCGTTTTCCCGACCCCGACACCGACGAACACGCCCGCAACTACCTTCAAGAGCAAGAAATCAAGATGATCAAGGAGGTCGGACTTAAGCACGTCCGCCTCTGTATCGCCCCCAAATACATCATGAACTTTGAAACCGGCGCGATTCTTTCGCCGATGGCGGACCGGATCGATGCCGCAATCTCCAAGTTCCACAAGGCGAGACTGCTCGTGGTTGTTGACATCCACAACGAGGATCGCGAAGCTGAGAAGAGCGAAGCCTGGCAACGTAACTTCGTCAAGTTCTGGGGCGATTACGCCTCCCGCCTCAAGAAGTTCTCGCCCGACATGACGATCTTCGAGCCGATGAACGAGCCCGTGATGCAGGGGCAAGAATCAAAATGGTATCCGCTGCAAGAGGAGCTGGTGGCGGCAATCCGCAAGCAAGCCCCGCAGCACACCCTCGTCGCGAGCGGAGCCTACTGGGGCGGAGTGTATGGCCTTCTTCAGCTCAAGCCCGTCGCCGATAAGAACGTCGTTTACAGCTTCCACACCTACGACCCGTTCCCGTTCAGCCACCAAGGTGCCACCTGGGCCGGACCCGATGTCGTTCATCTCAAGAACGTGCCGTATCCATCCTCGCCCGAGGCTGTCGCTCCGCTTTTGCCGGGACTAGCGCAGTATCCCAATGCCCAAAAGATGGTCGAGAACTACGGCAAAGAGAACTGGGGTCTGCGCAAGATGCGCTCGAACTTTAAGCAAGCGGTGGATTGGGGCAAGAAGTACGGCGTCCCGCTCTACTGCGGTGAATTCGGCGTCTACCCGCTGACCAGTACGGCCGAGCACCGCGCAAACTGGTTCCGTGACTTCGGCACCGTCCTCGCCGAAAATAGCATCGGCTACGCCGTCTGGGGCTGGGACGAAGGCTTCGGCCTCAACCGCCAATACGTCAACGGCAAACCCAAGCTGGACGAGACTGTCGCCAGAGCACTCGGCCTAAAGCTGTAACTCTGTACCGCTTTTGGCTGACATCGTTTCCATTGACTTCGGGCGGGTTTCCCGCCCGAAGTCATTCCTGCCGCTCACGATTTGGCAGATAGTTAAGGCATGGACTTTCGCGGAATCGCACTCGCCCTCATCATCATCTCAGGCGCCGTAACTATGACCATCGGTCGCAGCCAAGCCACCGACCGTACGCTCTACAAAGACCACTCTCGCAAGTTCCACATGGTGAACCTTTCGGGCGGCAATGAAGGTATGAACGTCACCTCGACCGGCGGTGGCGGCACGACCGAAGTTGGCATTTCGGTGCCACCTAGCGCGGCTATCGTTAACCGTGCCGCTCTGAACGGCAATCCAAACTCGGCCAAGTTTGAGGTCAAAGGCTCCGGCTCATCCTTCGCGGCGATTAGCCAAGAGACGAAGCTGGATCACGATAACTTGGTGATCGCGCTCAAGGCCGATATCAACGGAAAGCAGGTCGACAAGGTTCATGCGATCCCGATGCCAACCCGCAACGAACCCCAGCTCATTTTGGCAGTGGACGGCGCGATCGAAGGAGCATCGTCGTTCGACGTTTACATCACCGCTCCGGGTGCCAATTTGGCGACCGCTACCGCCGATGCGAAGTACTCGGCAATCGGCGATGCGCTCCAGATCAGCCTCGAGAAGGTTCTGGTTCACCACGAATACCAACTCCGGCTCTGCAAGCCTGGAACAAAGGAAGTGATCGCCGATTCAGGCGTCGTTTCTGGCCTGGATTCAGGCAACTACAGAGTTCATGGCTTCGTCCATGAGAACGGCAAGCCAAGTCACCGCATCTTCACTCAAGACGCGTATCAGAGCTAACACATAAAGAAGGGTGCGTCGTTACGACGCACCCTTCTTTTGTATTGCAACCGCGATTAATTTCGGTGTCGGAACGTGATTCGACCCATCGTGAGGTCGTACGGGCTCAGTTCGACCTTCACGCGGTCACCCGGCATGATTCGAATGTAGTGCATCCGCATCTTTCCGCTAACGTGCGCGAGAACTTCCATATCGCCCTCGTCGAGCTTTACGCGAAAGCGAGCGTTCGGCAAGTTTTCGATGATCGTGCCGTCAAGCTCAATCCCCTTTTCCTTATCGGATTGATCGTTGGTTTTGGGTTTATAGTGCCTTCTGCGCGCCATGAACGATTATTTTACCTTTGTAAGCAAAATGCCGCCGATTCTTCGCTCTGCTTCGTATCATTGATGCATCGCCATGAAGAAACGTGCGGCTCTCTTCCTTATTCCTGCCCTCGCATTGGTCGGCTTCGCTTCACGGCGCGCTGCGCTCCAGCAATACGAAATCCAAGACCCGAAAGGGGCCAACGGTTTTACATTTGCGATGGTCGATGGGCTTGAGCCGATTCATGGACAAGGAAACGACGTCTCGGGCACCGTGGTGCTCGACCCTCAGAACCCAGCCAACTCGAAAGGGAAGGTGACCATCGGGATCAAGGCCCTCAAACTCACGAGCGAAGTCATGACCGGGAACATGATGGGCGAGTGGTGCCTCGACGCCGAAAAGCACCCAACGGCAACCTTTGAGGTGACGAGCGGAAAGGTGAAGAAGGCCAAAGATGGGGTGTTTGAAGGCACTGCCACCGGCAACTTGACGATCAAAGGAATCACCAAGTCGATCTCGGTTCCGGTATCGGCGCGAATCGTGAAGGATGGCGTCAAGGAGCGATTTGGAGATCGAGGTGGCGATTTGCTGATGTTCAGCACCAAGTTCAGCTTCAATCGCTTCGATTTCGAGATCGGCAAAGCAGTCAAGGAAACGTTGCTGAGCAACAAAGTTGAGGTGAGCCTCAACTGCGCGGGAATGCTCTACAAGTAAGCTGGTTAATCTTCGGTAGTCAGGATCTCGGGCCCTGACTTCAAGATCGCGATCGTATGCTCAAAGTGGGCCGAAAGTTTGTCATCGGCCGTGACCACCGTCCATCCGTCATCCAAGGTCACGACTTTGTGCGTGCCTTGGTTAATCATCGGCTCGATGCAGATGCACATGCCTTCGCGGAGCTTCTCGCCTTTGCCGGGCTTGCCAAAGTTCGGAACATTTGATGGCTCGTCATGCAGTCGCTCGCCGATGCCATGGCCCACGAGCTCGCGCACGACGCCAAAACCGTGGCTCTCGACATACTTTTGAACTGCGTGTCCGATGTCGCCGGTGGTGTTTCCCGGCTTTGCTTTTGCGATCCCCTGGTAGAGCGACTCGCGGGTAACGTTGAGGAGCTTTTGCGCGGCTGCGGAAATATTGCCAACTGGGAATGTCCAGGCGCTGTCGGCGTGCCATCCGTCCTTCACAACGCCAAAGTCCAACGTGATGATGTCGCCTTCTTGGAGCACCTGATCGGTTGGGATGCCGTGCACAACGACCTCGTTCACAGCGATACAAGTTGCGTTCGGATACCCTCGGTAACCAAGGAAGGAGGGAACGCCGCCCTCTTCTCGAATAAGCCGATCTGCCAAGGCATCAAGTTGAAGCGGAGTTGTCTTTCCCGGAACGATTGTATCCGAGACCAATCGAAGCGTTCGGGCGACAATGCGACCCGATTCCTTCATTTTCGCGATTTCCGATGCTTTCTTGATGATGGCCATTAGGATAGGTATGAAATGATTTCTTGATGCACGACTTCGGGGTCGCGGCTGCTGTCCACCCGCTTGAGGAGTCCAGTCTTCTCGTAGTAGCCCACAACGTCGGCGGTGGTCTCTTTGAAGATTCGCAGTCGCTCGCGAATGGTTTCTGGTTGGTCGTCGGCGCGGACCACCAGCGGGCTGTTGCACACATCGCAGAATCCGTCGCGCTTTGGCGGCTTGCTCTGGCTGTTGTACTGCTCACCGCACTTGGTGCAACCCAATCGACCACTGAGGCGATTAACGATTAAGTTCTCGTCGGCTTCAAGCGAGATGACAACTTGGATTGGCAAATCGAGTTCTGCGGTGATCTCTTCGAGGGCATCGGCTTGGCGTACGGTTCTCGGGAAACCATCGAGGATAAAGCCCTTCTTGCGCATCTCGGGCTCCCGGAGGCGCTTGGCCATCATTTCGATGGTGACGCCATTTGGAACGAGTTCTCCGTGCTGGATGTATCGCTGCGCCAGGCGGCCCAGGTCGGTTTGCGCTTCAATCTCCTTGCGGAAGATTTCGCCCGAGGAAAGCGGAATCAGTCCTTTGCGGCTCGCAAGGAGCGCGCTTTGCGTTCCTTTTCCAACTCCCGGGGGGCCAATCAGAATTAGTCTCATCGTTGAGCAAAATGGTCCGATACGCTAACGAGCGTATCGGACCAGGGTGTGTTTAATCGTACTGCTTCATCAACAGATTGGCTTCGATTTGTCGCATCGTTTCGAGGGCAACACTGACCAAGATGAGTAGCGACGTACCGCCGACCATGCCGACTCCGTACTTGTAGTCGAGGTTCGTCACCGCTGGGGTGATGAACTGGAGGAGCGCAACGATTGAAATGAATCCAGCTCCAACGATTGTGATCTTAGAGATCACATCGTCAAGGAAGTCCTTCGTTTGCTTTCCTGGGCGAACGCCAGGAATGATCGAACCGCCTCGCTTGAGGTTGTTGCTGATATCTTCCACGTTGTACTGGATCGCCGTCCAGAAGTAGCTAAAGAAGAAGATCATTCCGACGTAAACCAAGCAGCCTAAGGGGTTGATCGGGATTCGCAGGCTTCCGAGGAACCATGGCTTCGAAGGGTTCAGCCACTCACCAATGGTGATAAATGCCTTACCAATAGAAGTTGGGTTCGCACCCTCGCCACCGAGCATCGTGCCGAACTGCGAAGGGAGGTAGATGATCGCCGAAGCAAAGATGATCGGAATAACACCGGCCATCAGGAGCGAGAAGGGGAGGTAGCTCGTCTTTCCGCCAACTGCTTTCGTTCCGATCATGCGGCGCATGTGCTGCACGGGAATTCGGCGCTGGGCGGCGGTGAAGTGTACGATCAGCCAGGTTGAAGCCAAGAAGAGCACAATCAGGGTGACAACACTCATCGGGTTGACGGCTCCGTCCAGAAGGCCTTGCTTGAGCTTGCCGATTTGGTGCGGCAACGCGATCATAATTCCCGCGAAGATCATCAGGGAGACACCGTTGCCGATACCTCGCTCGGAGATCTGCTCGCCAAGCCAGAGGGTGAACATCGAGCCCGCCGTCCAGAAGATCAGAATCTCCATTCGGGTGAACAGCGAGAGTTGCTGCCCGATTCCGCTGGAAATAAGCGTGACGTAGCTGGAGCCTTGGACGATACACATCAGGATCGTCAGTAGTCGCGTGCGCTGATTCTGCTTCTTTCGAGCATACTCGCCGCCCTCTTCCATCTCCTTCTTCATTTGCGGGAAGGCGGTGGTGAGGATCTGAATGATGATCGAAGCCGTGATGTAGGGGTTCATTCCCAATGCGAAGATGGAGAGCTTTCGAAGTGCACCTCCGCCAAAGCTGTCGATCAGCTGGAAAACTTGTGATTTTTCCAAGGTTTCGAGCATTCGCTCTTCGGTGAAACCCGGAACAGGAACAGGGATGTGTACGCCAATGGCGAACACGGCAAACATGGCAAGCACGAACTTGAGTCGTGCGCGGAGGTCATCATCCTCCCACGCCAGTTTAAAAATTTGCGTTAAAGGCAGCGAAAGGGATTTATCCCCTCCGCCGCCTGAATAGCCGCCGCCGAAGCCGCCGAAGCTCACAGGGAGATCGCCTGTCCTCCGTTGGCTTCAATCGCTTCCTTGGCCTTAGCCGAGAAGCGATGTGCGGATACGGTGAGTTTCTTCGAGAGAGTTCCGAATGCGAGAACCTTGACTCCGTCGACCTTGCTGAGCGAGACTATACCCTTCTCAACCAGTGCTTCAACGGTAACTTCGGCTCCCTTGTCGAAATGCTTCTCAAGATCGTCAAGGTTGACCACCGCGAATTCGAGGTGGTTGACGTTTCGGAAGCCCTTCTTTACCGGAAGTCGTCGGAAGATCGGAGTCTGTCCACCCTCAAAGTTTGGGTGAATTTGTCGACGAGCCTTCTGACCCTTGGTTCCTCGAGTTGCGGTTTTACCCATTCCCGAGCCGATACCTCGAGCAACACGTCGCTTTGGACGAGTGCTACCGGGGCTTGGCGAAAAGTTATGCAGACCCATGATTATTTATCCTCCGTCTTCTTGGTTGCCTTTTTCTTAGGCTTCTCTTCCGACGCCACTGCGACCTCTGCCGTTGCTTCCTTCTTTGCCGGAGCATTCTTTACTGGCTTCTCGGCAGCTGGAGCAGCCGCTTTCTTCTTCGCAGGAGTTCCTTCTACCACTTCGACGTGAAGGAGTTCCTTCACGCGGTGGACCATACCGCGGATCGCTGGGGTGTCATCGTGCTCAACCACCTGGTTGATCTTGCGAAGACCCAACGACTCGACCACGCGGCGAGTTCGCCACTGGTGAGCAACGGTCGATCGAATGAGCTTAATGCGTAGCATTGAATTCTTCCTCCTTTCGGGCCTTTTCAAGCCACGGGACGAGTTGTTTGGTTTCGATGCCACGTCGAGCAGCCACGTCTTCTGGGTTTGCCAGCGACTTGAATGCTTCGATGGTTGCGTAAGCCATGTTGATAGCGTTTCGGCTACCCAGCGACTTCGCAAGCACGTTGTGGACTCCGCAAGCTTCGAGGCAAGCTCGGACTGCGCCGCCTGCCTTAACACCCGTACCGGGTGCAGCTGGGCGAAGCATCACTTGAGCAGTACCGCTCACAGCGACGATCTCGTGAGGAATCGTGTCGCCGATCATCGGAACCTTGAACATTGCCTTTCGAGCGGCTTCTTCAGCCTTTCGAATTGCGTCCGGGATTCCGCGGGCTTTACCGAGGCCAACGCCAACGCTTCCTTTGTTGTCGCCGACCACAACGAGGATCGACCAGCTAGCGGTCTTTCCACCCTTGTGGGTCTTGAAGACTTTGTTCGTTCGGATAACTCGAACGTCGAGCTGAGGACCTTCCGTGTTTCGGCTCTCTCGCTTTCCGCTGAGTCGGTTCATCATTCTCATGGTTTAGAACTCCAACCCGGCTTCACGAGCGCCTTCCGCAAGGGATGCAACTCGGCCGTGGTATTTGAAGCCTCCACGGTCAAAAATAACTGCAGAAAGACCTGCCGTCTTGGCTCGCTCGGCAAGTGCCTTACCAACCAACTTGGCTCCCTCTACGTTCCCAGTTGCCTTCAGATCCTTTTCCAAGGAGCTAGCAGCAACGAGGGTCTTTCCTGTTGTGTCGTCGATGATCTGAGCAGAGATATGCTTCAGACTGCGGTAGACGCTCAGGCGCGGCTTTTCCGGAGTACCGGAGATACGCTTGCGAAGGCGAGCGTGCCGTGCGAGGCGAAGTTCCTGTCTTGTTTTCTTAGCCATTGCTTACCGGATTCCTCCTTACTTCTTAGCCGAGGCGCGCTTACCGGCCTTCAGCTTGACCACTTCACCCTGGTATCGAATACCCTTGCCCTTATAAGGCTCAGGCTTTCGGACCTTTCGGATGTCGGCAGCGACCTGACCCACGAGGGCCTTATCGATACCGGAAACGATGATGCTTTGAGTTCGCGCCTTGTCGTCGGCCTTGACTTCCAAAGTGATTCCTTCGGGAGCGGCGATCTTGACCGGGTGAGAATAACCCATCGCGAGGTTGAGGCCTCGACCTTCCATGGTTGCACGGTAACCGACACCGATGATGTCGAGTTGCTTGGTGTGACCTTTGGTGACACCATCAACCATGTTTGCGATAAGCGTTCGAGCGAGACCATGCTGGCTTCGAGCTTCGCGAAGGTTGTTCGGGCGCTCCAGAACCAACTTTCCTTCCTCTTGCTTAACGCTGAGAAGTCGAGAAATCGGCTGCTTGAGTTCGCCCTTAGGACCCTTGACGACGACAGTGTTGGTCGCTTCTTCAACCGTGACCGTGACGTTGCCAGGAACTTCGATAGGCTTAATTCCGATTCGTGACATGGTTAGTACACCTCACAGAGGACTTCGCCACCGATCTTGCGTCGGCGCGCCTCGCGGTCAGTCATCAAGCCTTGGTTCGTGGTCAGGATGCGCGTGGCAAGACCGTTTCGAATGGGCTTGAGTTCGGTGACATCCGAGTAGACGCGAAGACCGGGCTTAGAAACCCGCTTCAGCTCATGAATGAGCGGTCGTCGTCGGTTGTCGTACTTGAGAACGATGCGAATGTTCGGGAACTTCGACTCAGTCGTGACTTCATAGCTCTCGACGTAGCCCTCTTGTTGGAGGAGCTTCACAATCTCAACTTTGATTTTTGAGTGTGGAACGTCAACGCTAATCATCCGAGCCTGGCATCCGTTTCGAATTCGCGTGAGTAGATCTGCAATAGGATCGCTGTGCATTTTGAACCTCGTTGATTACCAGCTGGACTTTTTCACGCCCGGGAGTTCGCCGCGGTGAGCCTTCTCACGGAAGGACTGACGGCATAGACCGAAGAAACCAATGTAGCCATGGGCTCGACCCGTAAGGGCGCATCGGTTGTAACGACGGGTCTTGAACATACGTGCTTTGACCCGCTTTGCTTTGAGTGCTTCCAGAGCCTCAGTGCGCTTGTCCTTGGGGAGTTCGAGAATTGCCTTCTCCTCCGCAATGAGCTTTGCCCACTTGGCTTGTTGCACTCGATGCTTTTGAATGAGTGATTCTTTCGCCATTTTTGTGACCACCGTTGTCGAGTAGGTACAGAGCGCAGCGGCGAACCGTCTCTGCGGTACTCGGGGTTAGGTTGTACGACTGCCTAGGCAGCCAACACGAGAGGATACCCTAAATCTTGAATCGAATTGACTCAGTCTTTCGTCTCGCTCTTCTTGCCCATATGAAGCCGGACGGTTTGGTTCGGGAATGGGTCAAGGACGATGCTGAGCACTTTGGTGGGAATGTCCTCGGAGAGAGGCTCGTAGTGGTGCATCTCTGCAGCCCAGAACATACAGCCTTCGTCGACGTCGAGGTCAATCGGGCCGTCCTCAAAGACGATCCTAAGCTTTCCTTCGAGAACCCAAACGAACTCATCACCTCGGTGTGAGCGGCGAGGTGTGGCCTGGGTTAGAAGGATGATATTCGGGTTGAAGATGCCTCCGCCCAATCTCGCTTGGACGATCGAAAACGGTGTGATTTCGGGTCCGAGCTTTCCCTCTCGAACACTCGTGGAATCCAACGGTTTGTCCTGCCCGCTTCCCTTAAAGTTGTTCATGTCGAGCCAGACGTAGTCAGGCTTTCGATGAATCGCTCTGACGGAGACATGACCAAACTCCGGGCTCAGAAGTTCGCTCGGCTTGACTTTCAGTGCCTTGCAGATGGCAGTGATTGTGCTGAGGTGGGTCGGTTGCCCTTGTTCTAGCCGCAGAAGCGTGTTCTTGCTCACTTGAGCGACTTCAGCCAGGTCGCGAATGGAGTAGTTCTGTCGCCCCCGAAGGCGACGAACTCGCTGGCCGATAACATCAAGCCCAACCCGTTCAACTAATTCTTGCAGGCTTGGCTTCTTGCTCCGACGTTCGCTCATCCGTCGAGAGATTATGAGTCTCTTTGACTTCACTTTCCACCCCAACTGACCACTTCGAGAGAATATCCGCAAACTTTGGGACATCGGGGGGTGCGTAGATTGGGACAGGCTCAATCCCAGGTTCAATTGGTACGGGAGTTTGGACTGTCCCAATTTTTGCTCTTGATTTGTCCCATTTTGCTCAGGACAATGTCTCAGTGCAAACCGCCTTGTGAGGTGGTAAGGATACCAAAATGATTACTTCACTTATCGCGGCGACGACGATGATCGCCATGCAACCGAGACCAGTTGCTCTCTCCGATCTTGAGCATGGTGCTGAAGTGCGCGTGATGCGCATTATCGACGGGAAAATTTACGTTGGTGGTCGATTCGAGCGCGCAAATCGAAAGCTCGCAAACAACGTCGCCGTTTGGGACGGCACCGCTTGGTCGACGCTCGGCAAAGGAGTCGATGGCGTCGTTCATGACATCTGCGCGGTTGGGAAGGACGTCTACGTCTGCGGCGACTTTAGTTATGTGAACAAGGGCAAGACCGACGAGGGTATCCCCGCTACTCGGATTGCCAAGTGGGACGGAACCAAGTGGTCGGCGATTGCGGCTCGACCCGTAGACCGCGAAATTTTCGCCCTTGCAACCGATGGGAAGAACCTCTACCTAGGCGGCAACTTCCAAAAGATCAACGATACGACCGAGACGCGATCGATCGCGAAGTACGACGGAAAGACGATCACGGCCATGGGCGGTCAGTTTGATCGTGGCATCATGAACATGGCTTGGTTCAACGGCAAGCTTTACGTCGGCGGAATCTTCAACGAGAATGGCGACGACGAGTGCAAAAAGACCGCCGTCTGGGACGGAAAATCTTGGAGCGAAGTACCTGGCGTGAGCAGCAGTGTGTACCAAGTGCGGACCGACGGAAAGGACCTGTTCTGCGCTCCAGATGGTGGCGGAGTTTACAAACTCGATGGTAACAAGTGGGTTCAAGTGGTCAAGACTTCAGGTCCGGTGAAGGGCCTCCACCCAGAAGGCGGCAAGCTCTACCTTGGTGGCGATTTCAGCGAGGTCAACGGCAAGCAGACCCACAACCTGGCAATCGTGGATGGCTCCAACATCACCACGATCCCCGAAATCCTGTACTCGCACCACATCGCGATCGTTCCTTTTGGAGGCGCCTATATCGTCGGTGGGAACTACGCAGATGTTCAAAAAGCCGATCACGTAGGCGGAATCCTGAAGTGGGACGGCAAGAAGGAAATCGACGCTCTGACAAAAGACTAAGGCTTGATAGCTGATTTACTTTGGCCTCGCGTACACTGTGCGCGGGGCGTTTTTATGTCAAGGAATTCGGCAGATAAGGAGTTTTTAGGCGGTTGCCTCTTCGTGGCCGTCGCCTCGATTGCCGTCACGATGCCTCCAATCGTGATCTGCTTGCTGGACCAGTCGCGCCCTCCCCTGCGCGTTTACTCGAACGACGGTCTCAGGTTTCTTTTTCTTTGGTCCACGGTGATCTCCTCGATTTGCGGCGCGGTTCTTGCGAGGTTGGGCGGGTTAGCCGGTTCATTTGGCTCTTTCGGCGGCTTTCTCTGCGGTGCAACCTACTGGTTCATGCACATCCAGCAGATGATCGCACGGGCACCTGCGCAGACGGGCGTCCCCACCGAGTACCCCGACAGCACGATGTGGCTTGTTCCCATCGGCTGGGTCGCGATTGGAGCGATTGTAAGTTTTGTCCCAATGATTAAGAATCCGCGCCTCAACCGTAATGAAAGCCCTTAAGCCTTGCCGATACTTCTGCTAGGTAAGAAGTGAGCTACGCAAACGGAGCAAATGCATATCGGAAAAATGCGGCGATGGGCGCAAGTCCCGTCCAATTGGTCGTGATGCTGTACGACGGCGCTCTGCGATTTGCCGAAGAAGGCAAACGAGCAATGATCGAGAAGAACTATGAGGTTCAAAACGACAAGCTTCAGCGTGCGCAGAAGATCGTGATGGAGCTGATGGGGTCACTTGACTTCGAAAAAGGCGGCGAGATTGCAAAGAATCTTCTTGGGCTGTATGAGTTCACTCTCAACGAACTCATCGAGGGAAACATCACCGATAGCCCTGAGCGAATCGCGAACGCGCAATCAACTCTTCGCGAACTCCGAGAGGCTTGGGTCGTGATTCAAAAGCAGGGGGCTCCAGTTGCCGCCTGAGGATTTGACAAAATGGTTTGTGCTCACCCTGTCGGCTGAGCAAGCCGCTCGTGACCAGGATTTTGATCACTTGGACGTGCTGCTAAATCGCCGCGAAGAAATCTTGGCGGAATGGGATAAGGAAGTATTGCGCTTCACCGCGAAGCAACAAGAGGAGATCGAGCGCGCTGAACACAGGCTCACTATCGCGATGCTCGAATTGAAAAATGCCCTGGGAGCCGAAGCTTCAGGGCACAGGTTGCGATCCGCTGCGGTGGCTGCTTATAAAGCATCCTGACCGCGGTCAGGATGCTTTGAGCTTTCACTAGAAGGGCGGTGCCCAGAGGATTCCGAGTCGATCGATTTCTTGTCGGAATGCTTGTGGCATCGCGCCACCCCGGAGAGGCAGAACGGTGCGGATGATCGCCGCAACTCGGTTCGAGCTGTCCAGATACTTCGCCAACTGAGCTGGCGAAAGATCGAAGTTCTTGGTCACCTTTCCACCCGCTTGCGAAGTGGTGTTCACCTGCTCGTACTGACCGGTGCTGTGGTTGAGCAACAGCAAAATGGTCGACGAATTGGTCGGTGCCGTGATCGTGTAGGTGAAGCGATAGGTGCTCACCGGAAGCGCAGGCCCACTGAAGTTTGCGCGAACGGTTGCAACTTGGCCAAGGCCTCGATACTCTGCACTTTGGATCACGTAGCTTCGGCCATCATTCGAGGCGACCGAGCTTGGATCGCCCGAGATTCGGCGGCCGTAGAGTACGGCAACTGAATCTGGAGCAACATTGTTGAGTTCGGTTTCATCGACCGCGATTTGGAACGATTTGATGAACGTCTGCCATCGACCGTTTGCACCCGCGCCCATTCCAACTGCCCACAGCTTCACACCGTCGGTCGTGTCGAGTTCGAGATCGAAATAGTCGCCCCATCGAGTAGTGAACCCGTTGTAAACGGTAGCGGTCGAATTCTCAAGAATCGTCGGAGAACTCATGAATCCGGCTGGATCGGTTGCCTTTCGGCCTGCGCCCATCACCTGACCCGGAGTCGAAGTTCCAATCTGTGAGAATGTGATGCCGATGCTGCCCCGAGCGTCCATGGTTACCGCTGGGAAGCTGTATCCGTGCCCGGTTGGAGGATTGAGCTGTCCAGATTGAACAAGGGTCGGAGGAGTCGTCGCTTCAGGCCAGTTATTGGTCTTGAATTCGTACCAACGAGCCGCAACCCGTCGGTCAGATGCGCTCACACCGTTCGAGTGACTTGCGACCAATCGGCCGTTTCGTTGCGCTGAGACAAGAATCCGGGGGTCGTTTGCTTGAACATCCTTTCCACCGGGACCCGTAATCAGCGAGTTGTAAGCGAATCGCTGCGGGATGCTCACCGGAGTTTGCTTGACCTCGAACGAAGTCGCCGAATTTCGCTTAATCGCGGTGAGATTCAACTGCGTACCAGAGAGCGTCGACACTCCGTAAATAGAGGATGTCGTCGTATCGTAGGTCTTTGCAAGCTGAACTGTAAAGTCGTTCGGCAGGCTGAACTTAAAGGGGGTGGCGGTTCCGCCGTACAGCGTCGCTTTGTCGAGGACAATGATTTGCGTGCCATTTTCACCATTGCCAGCCATCTGGAACATGTTGCCGCTGAAAGCGATCATGTCCTTACTGAAGCCGAATCCCGGATAGTCAAGCCAGAACTGCGTGCTGGAGACGACTTGCTTCACGTCGATCTTGAAGAGCTGCCACGTTCCGCGAGGGTCGGCATCATCCGAAACGCCAACCAGCAGGCTACTGGTGCCGCCGGTCGCCTGCTCATTGAGCCCGAGGTCAAGAACGATGAATTTCTTCGAAATGTGGTCGAAGATGACTTTGGGGTCAAAGTCGAACGCTTCGGGGGCAATCGATTTGAAAAACTCTTGTCCAGATTGCTGCAGAAGCTTAGTTCCCGATTTATCAAAGAAGGCTATATCGGAATTGACGGCCTCGACGATGTGGGTCGCGCTGACCGCGATATCTGGATCAGGTGGCTCGGAGCCAGTTGCTCCAATACCTGGGAAAAGCGATCCTTGCTTAATAATTCTGGTCTCGGAGAACGTCCCGCCGGTCGAAAGATTGACAGTAGGCCCCGCCGGAAACTCCCACTTCTTAAAGTGTTCTGGAGTCTTTCCTTGCTTCCCCACGCTGGGGTTGATCTGCTGGGCAAAGTTTGCCGTATTGATGACTTTTGCTTTGACCGATTCACCCTTGACCGCGACCTGGGAGTATGCACTCCCCGCCAACGACACGACCCCGGATAACGCAATTAGCGATCGCATGATAATCATACGTTGATTCCTCGTCTCCATCATAGCTCAAATGGCACGCGCGTAGGTACCATTTCCCTATGCTATCGATTGAACAGCATGAAGCGCTGTCTAAGGCACGTCCGCGCCTAGACGCTATTGGGGGTCATCTTTGACCTGCCTTCACTCAAATCCCAAATAACACAGCTCGAAGAGCAGTCGGCACACCAAGATTTCTGGAACGATCCCGAAGCGGCCAACAAAGTCCTCCAAAGACTGAGTCGCCTGAAGGGGATCCTCACCCCGTTTGCGGAATTAGATAAAACGGAAAGGGACATCGCCGAGCTCTACGATATGCTCAAACTCGAACCCGACGCTTCGCTTGAAAAAGAGGCGGACACCATGGCGCTCAAGTTCATCAAAGATCTTGATAACTATGAACTCCAAACGCTTCTGAGCGGTGAGTACGATGGTCGTAACGCCTTGCTCGAAGTGAACGCGGGCGCCGGTGGCTCCGAAGCCTGCGACTGGGCGTCGATGCTTTACCGTCAGTACCTGCGCTGGGCTGAGCGTCATGGGTTCAAATGCGAACTTATCTCCGAGACTCCGGGCGATGTCACGGGCTACCGATCCGTTCAAATTCTGGTTTCCGGAATGAACGCCTTCGGCTATCTCAAGTGCGAAGCCGGCGTCCATCGTTTGGTTCGGATTTCGCCCTTTGACTCCGCGTCTCGACGCCATACTTCGTTCTGTAAGATCGAAGTTCTGCCCGAGATCGAAGAGGGCGAGGTGAACATCAATCCGGATGATCTGAAGGTCGAAACCCTTCGGGCCGGAGGTGCGGGCGGCCAACACGTCAACAAAACCGAGTCTGCAGTGCGTATCACGCACCTCCCGACCGGAATTGTGGTGAGTTGCCAGAACGAACGGAGTCAGCACAAGAACCGAGCGGCGGCGATGTCCGTCCTCCTCGGCAAGCTGATGGAGCTCGAAAAGGCAAACACGGCCGATAAACTCAGTGAATTGAAAGGTGATGGCGGGCCAGCGGCTTGGGGTCGACAGATTCGAAGCTACGTGATGCAGCCGTACACCATGGTCAAAGATCACCGAACTGGTCACGAGACCGGAAACGTCTCTGGAGTAATGGACGGTGACATTGACGGTTTCATCGAGGCCTTCCTCAAGAAAGCCCCGTCTGAAGACTCTTACGTCGAATAACGAAATGATTACGACCGCGCTCGCATTGATGATCGCCGGAGCTGCCCAAAAGGCGCCGGCGGTCGATTACAACGTGCCCATCGGTGCCTCAATCCAATTCCATGAATTGGTACGGGAGACGAAGCTGAAGCTCACCGCGAAGGATTTCGCCGGTGCCGCCAAGGTTGCGAGCATGTTGCCAATGCGATCGGTCAGTTATCGACTCGACCTCACCAAGGTGCCCAAATCTCAAGTCGATCTCTATCGCGATTCGGCGAAGTTTGCGATTGAGAGTTGGGGTGCGGTTCTGAGTTCGAAATCGGTAATCGTTGAAAAGAAGACCGGCAGGGCGGATGTCGTCATTTCTTTCGAGCCGTTGCTCGCTCCCGATCCTGCGACCAAAGAGCTTCCTGGCGCGGTGCTGTTTTTCGGGAAGTCTCCATCGGAGCCTCGAGTCGAGGCGGTGATCGGGCTTAAGCGTACGGCTGAGAAGCTGCCGACCACCGGAACCGAGGTTCACAATGAGGTCCTCAACGCCTTCGGAGCCTATTTCGGCCTGGGGCCAACCGCGATGTTTTCGGCGGCGACGAGTCGAACAAACGGTCGAATGCCAAACTTGAATTCCATCAAGGTCCCCGATGTCAAACTGGCGGAGGCGACGATGCGCCTGGGCAATGCGCTGCGCCTGGCCGCAAAGAACAAGGTCGTGGTGAAGCCCACGGCGGCGAAAGTTTTTCTCTCGGAGGCAGTGGCGGACTTCAAGCCAGCATTAGAGGGCGACCTTCAAGAGCGCCGCATTCTTATTGCAAACAATGGCGACGCTCCGCTCTATATGCAAGCCGAAGGCGATTGCTCATGCATCAGGGGTTCCGTGACGCCCAAGCTCAATCCGGGGGAGACGACGAGCCTGATCGCACGTTATGACACCGACGACCTCAAGGGCGATATTGTTCATCACGTCATTTTGACGACCAACGACCCCGAGCACCCGTTTTACAGAATTCCGGCGAAGATCCATGTTGATCCGCGATTCGAGTTTGTTTTCCCTCGGGGCGATACAGTGCTCATCGATGACTCGGACAAGAAGCTTGAGCTCTATTTGCTCTCCAATGAGAAGCTCCCCTGGAAGATCCTTAGAGCCGGAATGTTCCCGGGCGATCTGGTTGTGTCTGCCGAGCCGTTCGAGGGAACCGTCAACGACTCCCTAGGAGGAAACAAGCCGCGCAAGGTCTCTGGGTTCCGACTCTTAGCTGATCTTTCAAAGTTGAATGAAAGGCAGATCTTCGGTCGGGCTGTCCACTCCATCGCGGTTCAAACCACGAATCCGAACCAGAGCATCGCCAAGGTTCCGGTGTTCATTCAGCGCGGTATTGTCGCCCAGCCCGAAGGCGTCTATTTGGGCGAGCCGTCAGGACCGGTTGAGACTAAGTTCGTCGTCCTTCGTCCGAACAAGCCGTTCAAGATAACTGACATCGTCTCCAATTCCAAGAGGTTGACGACCAAGTTTGACTCCAAGGAGTCGTCAGACAATCACGTTGTTGAGGTGAAGTACGACGGCACCGCTCCCGAACACAAGGTTGATGCGGAACTCAAAGTGCTCACCGATGATCCGAAGCAGCCCGAAATCATCGTCAAGGTCCAGACGGCGCTCTAAGTCATGCTCAATAAGCTCCCTTTGATTGCTCTGAGCCTGGGAATCTTGGGAGTCGGGCTTGCGGGTCAAAAGCCGAAGGTCAGCTACGTGATTCTGACGGGCGGCGCAAGGGGGAATCTCTCGCCTTGCGGTTGCACCAAGCCGATGACGGGCGGGCTCAAGCGGCTCGGAACCATGGTGCGCGAACTCAAGGCGCGTTATGGGGCAACCTGGATCGACCTCGGCGATGTGACAAAGGAGCCTGGGCGGCAGTCAGAGCTGAAGCTCGAGGCGTACGGGCAGTTTCTGGGGCAGTTGAAGGTCGACGCGTTTGTGATCTCCGACCAGGATGCCAGGTTGGGTGAAGGGTCAATTCTGTCATATCAGTCACTTGCCAAGGGAGTGGCTCTGGAGGGTAACTCCGCGACTTCGCTGGTGCGCGGAGTCCGTTTCACCACTGACCGTGAAGCTGCCGCCGAAATCTCGATGGTGCCGAATCGACTCGCAAAGGTCGAGGTTTTCAAGTCCGGCGGAGCGGCCAGCGCCCAAGGGCGGCGAGTGACCGTAGGAGAAGGATTACGGGGACTGATTTTGCTTAAGTTCGTCAACGGCAAACTCGAATCGAGCCGGGCGATTGAGCTTGAGCCAGGTGTGGTGGATGACGCCAAGACGGCGAAGGTCTATGCAAGCTATTTGCGCCGGGTTACTAATGAGCAACTCGCGGATCGAGGTCCAAAGGCACCCGGCGGCGACTATGTTGGCTCGGAGAAGTGCGCGAGCTGCCATCAGGAGGCAGCGAAAGTCCATTTCGCTTCGATGCATGCGAAAGCAATTCCCACGCTCGAAAAAGAGGGGCACCAGGCCGATCCCGATTGCCTCAGTTGCCACACCGTCGGGTTTGGCGAGGAAGGCGGATATTTCGTCAAAGACCGCTTGCAGTTCGGCGAAGTCGGCTGTGAATCGTGCCATGGCGAAGGCGGTGCTCATAGTGCGGCACCCAAGGATCATCCGCTCGGAAAGGTCCCCCAGCAGACTTGCCTCAAATGCCACACATCAAAGACCAGCCCTGGATTCAATTTCTTAACATTTTGGAGCAAGATCAAGCACTGACGCGTGGGGAAAGTGTGGATAACTCCGCTGATTCAATTTTGTGAAAAATCATGAAAATCGCAGTGTTTGCGCGATAGTGAATGATATTTTGCATCAGTGAGCGTACTTGGCTCCTTTTCCCCACATTGATCCACAGTGATTTTCCTGGGAGAATGGAGAAGCATTTTTTAATCTTTCTCCGTGGCAATTCTCTCATCCGAAAAACTGATCAGCAGCGAATCTCCGAGCCGTCTTAGCTCGGCGATTGATGGCGAGCGCCTGCCTTCTTTTGCCAATCTTGCCCCTCTGCCGGGCAACGTCGAGGCGGTTGAGGCGGGACTGCTCTTCAGCCGATCTCTTCAGAGTTTTGTCGTGATCGCCGGCCCCAGCGGACAAGGTAAGTCCGAGATACTCTCTGCTGCCCACTACCATTCCAGATCATCCAAGCTGATGTCGGCGGATCGCTTCGTGAGCGGGAAGTTTGCGAGCCTCTCGGGCGAGTCGCTCGTCATCGACGACTGTCAGGCCGTGATTGGCAAGCCAAGGCGAATGGTCGCCTTCCGCTCGGCTTTAGATCGGCGAATCCGAAGTGGGCTCCCGACGCTGCTGGCTTTCACCTGTAACTCCATTGATCGTCGAGTGATGTCGGTCATTCCTCGCGCGAAGCGATGGGCAATGTACGAGATTCAAACGCCCGATGAGCAAGAGCGAGCGCAGATCATCTCGCATTTGGCCCGGATGGAGCGCATCACTCTCAACGCGAACCTCGTGAAGATTCTTAGCCGCTGGCTTCCCCTTTCCGGCAGAGAGTTCTCGGGGGCGATTGCGCGGCTCAAACTCGAAAGCGACTCGTGGCTTGATCAAGCCTCGATCCTTCGAGCGTGCGCAATTCTCGATCCCTATTTCTCGGATCAACCAAACTGGGATCTCTCGCTAAGGATCGCCAAGATCGGTAAACGCATGGATGTTTCCGAGTCGATGATCTGCCACGTCATCCTCAGGGTGGCTGGAGTCTGTGAGGCTTCTGCGGCGGCCGTCCTCAATCTTCAGCCAGGTCAGTGTTACGCACACTCTGTCTGTTTCGAGCGAGTGAAGCGCCAAGAGCCGGAAGCAGCCAGCGCGGAGCATCGATTCCTCGAGGCGATCGTCCAGAGCCTCTTGGCGTAGCATTCTGGTATTCCTGCGGAAGGCAATTTTCCAGTCTTGTCGATACAATACATCCGGTCGATCCCTTCATGAATTCCCCGAGTGCGTTACCGATCACCAAAGTCTGGCTTCAGCCGGAGCATTCGGTCGCGACCGCTCGCCTGCTTTTGAATGGCCATAAAGTGAGCGCGATTGGGGTCGTCGATTCCCAGCATCAGTTGGTTGGCTTCGTCACTTTGGCGGGGCTCGCAGGAACCGAGGAAACGCATCCCCTCGAAGGGCACATCCAATCGGCACAGGGAAAGATCGACCTCCACACTCCGATTCGCGAAGCCGCTTTGATCCTGTCGGACTCGGATGAACCATTTCTTGCTGTCTTTGATGCTGATCGATTCGTGGGGGTCGTATCGCCTCGAGATCTCCTTGTTCGGCTAACCGAATCCTATGATCCGATGACCGAACTGCCCTGGAGCGACGCGCTTCGGCACTGGGGAGCGGCTCAACTTCGGCAAAACAACGAGATTGCTGTCATTTTCATCGACCTTAACAGGTTTGGCCAGTTCAACAAGGAGTTTGGACACGTCGTGGGAGACCGAGTTCTGAAGGAAGTCGTCGCTCATCTCAAATCGTTCGTAAATCCGAAAACCGACTTGTTGGTTCGATATGGCGGCGACGAGTTTGCCATCGGAACTTTGCGCGACCGAGAGGAGGCCGACGAACTCGTGGCCTCGCTCCGTGCGGCGAGCCAAAGCCTGCGATTGCCCGATGTTCCTAGCCAGATTAGCTACTCGGTCGGCATCTACGGCGGTCGACGATCCAAGACCCGGAATGACGTTCACGTTGAGGCGAACCTCGATAACCTGGTCAACCTTGCGAGTCGAGACTGCCTTGCCAATAAGCTGGTTGGAGTGCCCACTGCTGCGCCTAATGAGCCAGTCGAGACCTTGCCGTTTCCCGTCGTCGAGACAATCCAGGCGGATGACGAGCCAAGCAGCCTTACTTATGTCGTACTGAAAACTCCGAACGGTCATGCGGTTGGCACGGCCCTGAAAATGGGGAGATCCGTTCCCGAGTCAGTGGCGAATGCGACCGCCAAGGCGATGGAACGAGCGCATCCGGGCACCTCGGTCGAGGTCGTTTCGGTCAACATAGTTCGCGCCGGGTCTACCGAACTTGTTACCCTAGAATCCCGAGTCACCCGCGATGATGTTCAGCGATCCATCACGGCCGAGGTGGAAGCGAACGGCGACCTTCTGCAAAGTGTAGCGAGCGCGGTCATTTCCTCGTTTTACGCTGAATAAGTCAATCCCAAAGCGGCGTAGTATCTTTCATGCCCCGCGAATCCATCGAGATGCTCGACCTCATTGAGCGTGAGGTTCCTGCCGATCAGCCCAAGTTACGTGCTTACGTGGGAGCGTTGCGCCAAAGCCTAGAAGAAGCAGAGCGAGAGGCGCTGGCGAGCGCCGAGGAGCTTGCCCAGTACAGGGCTGCTTACGAAAAGCTGACGCAACCTGCAAACCGCATCGGAGTGTTCCTCAAGTGGATCGAGACTGAAGATGCCGGTCGTTTGGGGTTCATTTTGTTGGGCGACTCGGAGTACGTAGTGAATGTCGATCCAAATCTGGATCAATCCGCGCTCGTTCTCGGGGTGCGTGTGCGCCTCAACGAGGGGTATTCGATCGTTGGATTGGCTCCAAATTATGAGCTTGGCGGTATGGCGAAGGTTGCCTCGCTGGTGGGAGAAGATAGGCTACAGGTTGGCGGAGATCAGCCTGGTGAAGGTCAGCGTCTGATCTTTCGCGGCTCGGAGCTCGCCGAAGTGAAGGTCGGAGATCTGGTGCGTCTTGATGCGACCGGAAGATTTGCCCTCGAAGTTCTTGATCGGCCCGAGCGCAACGATTACTTCGTTGAATCGATTCCCGAGATCTCATGGGATCAGATTGGAGGTCAGGAAAAGGCAATCCAGCTCATCCGGGAGACCATCGAGTACCCGCTGCTGCACCCAGAGGTGTTCAAAGCGTACGGCAAAAAGCCGATCAAAGGGGTGCTTCTGTACGGCCCTCCAGGCTGCGGAAAGACCCTGATAGGGAAGGCCACTGCGCACAATCTGGCTAAGGAGTACAGCAAGCGACTCGGGCGCGAGGTAAAGGAGTGCTTCCTCAGCGTCTCGGGTCCCAAGATTCTCAACATGTGGGTCGGCGAGACCGAGCGCATGGTGCGCGAGATTTTTTCGATTGCTCGCGAGCGCGCCAAAGAAGGTCAGTTGGTCTTCATTTTTCTTGATGAAGCCGAATCGCTTTTGCGGACGCGGTCTTCTGGGCGATACTTCTCGATGAGCAACACGGTTGTGCCGCAGTTCTGCGCCGAGTTAGACGGAATGGCAGAGCTTGATAACGTGATCCTTATGCTCACTTCCAATCGACCGGATTACATTGATCCTGCAATTCTTAGACCGGGACGTATTGACCGAAAGGTCAAAATTGAGCGACCTGGCGAAGAAGCATGTAGACAAATCTTAAGCATCTATTTGCAAAGCTCTTTGCCGCTTGATTGCGAGCTACTATCTCGTTACTCCGATGATGCCGAAAACGCAAAAGAAGAGCTGATCAATCAAACGATTGACCAACTTTTTACAAGGCAGAGTTCTCAAGAGATTCTTACGATTTACTTGCGAAATGGGACACACGAGACGCTCCACCGATCTGATCTCATCAGCGGCGCAATGCTCGAAAATATCGTCGATCGTGCCAAGGACATCGCGATCCGAAGAACTCTCGAAACCCCCGGAAATCGGGGTGGTCTCAAGGTGGAAGATTTGATCGAAGCCGTCAATTCTGAGTTCACGGAGAACGACATTTTGCCTAAGAGCGACCAACTAGAAGACTGGTTGCAGTTGCTCGATCTGGATGCCGAGAGTGTCGTCTCGGTGCGGAGCAAGCTGAGAAATGATTCCCGGAAAAACTCAAAATTTTCTGGAACATTAAGTACACGAGGGGTTGTCTGACATCGGGGTTAAGGTACAAGAATAGCGACGACGCAATCCTTCGACTGGCCTCTACATCATGCGACTTACATCATCCGGAAGCGGTCTTAAAGTTATTGACCATCAAGATACAAAGAAGGCAAAGTTATCAGTCCACTTTGATATCGAAGTTAATTACTTAGTCAAGGGAGCAGCCAGATACTTCCTCGGTCGTAGTGAGTGGGTGTTGCCCGAGCGAAAGCTCGTTGCTTTTTGGGGTGGGGTACCTCACCGAATCGTTGCGACCTCACCAGATGTCCAGCTTCTCTCAATCACTGTCTCGCTCCTCGATGTGCTCCGACTCAAACAAGCAAAAGGAATGAGCGATGCTCTTCTCGATGGAGCGATCCTCGCCGAACCCGTCGAACTCACCTCTCCGCAACGCATGGAGCGATGGCTTCTGGAGGCGAACTCAAACGAGACGAACTTTCAGCAAGCCGCCAAGCTCGAAATTTTGGCAGCCCTCATGCGCTCACAAGTGACGGTTCCCGCCCGGCGAGCCAGCGCTTCGGCGACGACGGAACTCGAGCCGGTGCTGCTTATGTGTCGCCACGTGACGGCAAATCTTGGCGCGCCACTCGGGTCCACCGACATCGCCGATGTCGCTGGTCTCCACCCCAACTACGCGATGCGCTTGTTCAAGCGTCTGACCGGGATGACTATCCAAGAGTACGTGGTGCAATGCCGCATGGCCGAGGCCCAGAGACTGCTCCTGCGGACCTCCGGAAGTGTTGAGGAAATCGGTGAGCGTGCAGGCTTTCAATGCGCGAGCCAGTACTACGCGACTTTTAAGCGTGTCACCGGTATCACGCCGCTCCAATATCGTAAAATGCACCAGATTTAGGCGGGGCGGATCAAAATCGGCCGTGGGGGAACGGGTGTTGATCCTATTGAAATCGCGTCTCGCACCTGCTTCTCCGCAACCTCGGATTGTTCCTGGGTGGCGGCATGGATCGTCGCGATTGGGCTTCCCGCCGTCACGAAATCGCCGACCTTAACGTGAATTTCAAGGCCGACCGATAGGTTGATCTCATCTGCTTTCGTCCGTCTTCCGGCTCCGAGGGAAAGGGCAATTTCACCGATCATGCGAGCGTCGACCCTGCCTATGCACCCGGCAACTGTGGCCTCAATCGGGTGAATGACTTCTGCCTTTTGAAGCCATCCCTCCTCCGATAGTTGGACCGAGGCTCCTTGAGCCGCAACCCACTCTTGTGCCTTGGTGAGCGCGCGCCCTGAGGAAAGCGTGCTTTCCATCCGTTCCAACGCATCTGCTGCGCTGGTGGCGAGACCACTGACCCGCAATGTAAGCGCCCCCAAGTAACGAATGAGTTCGCGGAAACGCTTCGTGTTCGGGGCGAGCTCAGATTCTGGCTTGCTGAGGACCTCAATCGCTTCTTGGACCTCGAGGGCATTTCCCACGCACCGTCCAAGCGGCTGATCCATATCCGTAATCGCTGCGTAGACATTCAGACCAGCCCGCTTGCCGACCGCCACGAGCGCTTCGGCAAGCTTTTCGGCGTGAGCCTGAGTCGGATTAAACGAGCCCGAACCGCATTTGACATCCAAAACCACGGTCTCGGCACCCCCGGCGATCTTTTTCGAGAGAATTGAGCTTACGATGAGCGGTAAAGAGCTCACGGTCTCTGTGACGTCTCGAAGCGCGTAGAAAGTCTTATCCGCCGGGGCAAGATCTGCGTTCTGCCCGGCGACGACAATTCCGATTCGCTTGGCCTGGGCAATCATCTCTTCGGGCGAGAGGTCGGTCGTCATTCCCGGAATTGCGAGCAGTTTATCGAGGGTTCCGCCGGTGATTCCCAAGCCGCGTCCCGACATCTTGATGACCGAGAGGCCACATGCGGCAAGCGCGGGGGCAAGCACCAACGTCACCTTGTCGCCCACGCCGCCAGTGCTGTGTTTATCCACCCAAGGCTTCGGCACACCGGTTAAATCGAGTCGCTCGCCGCTCTCGGCCATTGCCAATGTCAGGTCTGCAGTTTCGGCGTCCGTGAGTGGCTTTAGGTAGGCCGCCATGAGCCATGCCGAAAGCTGGTAATCCGGAGTTTCGCCATCCGAAGCCGCTCGAACAAGCTCGTCCAGCTCTGCACGATCATGAATACCGCCATCGCGCCGCTTTGCAATAAGGTGTCGAATATCCATGAACCTAAAACTTTACGCCATTTTGCCCGGCTGGGTTCAGAAAAGGCTTTGCTGGAATCCGGCGTATTCGGCGGCAACGAGTGATTGAGGCTTGACCGTTTCGTCCGCGTCGATGTGTTGCAGCTCGATCCCTCGCCTGAGGAATGCCTCTCCAAGGAGCCGGTTGCGATGACATTGATGCGGGCGCATGCATCCGCACATCATGCAGATCACTCGATCGGGATGAGTTGCGGCTTTCAGAACTGCATAGATACCTTTCTTCAACGTCTCAGACTCCAGTAACGGGGCATGATCGACCGCACCGGGGTCCTTACAGAGCACGGGGGAATCTTGAACGCCGCCCAAAGTGTCACCCATATAAACGTATTTGAGTCCGGTGGGCGGAACAATCAACTGCAGCCGCTCGCGCCGGAAGTCTTCCCAGTACGACGATTGAGGCACCGAGCGGATGTCGACCAGGTGGGTGACGGAAAACCGCTGCATCAAAGCAATAAACGCGCCAAACCCTCGGTTGCCATACCCCGCGGTGTATAGAACTGGTAATTCGCCCGTCATGCCGTCAGACCATTATGGAACAAGCCCATCGCGATGGAAAACGCTTGGGCAATCTGGACTGGTTTAGGGGGAATGGCAATTGCAACGATAGCCTCCTCTTTTTTCTGGTCATGGCGCAACCGCCTGCGTGCCGAATCCGAGGCTGAGGCGCTCTCCCGGGCGATCCCTGGCTCACGGGACGGGTACATCGTTTCTGCCCTCGCAATCGAGCTTCGCCCGGTCGGCTCTGGTCCTGCGGGTTGGTTCGCTGACCTCATTCCTGCGCTGGATGAGCTAGTTGAAAAGCACGGACTGAAGCGGGTCGGTGCGTTCCACGGAACCTATATGGTTGTGGGCACCGATCAGAAGGTTGCGAGTACCTCGCTCACAGGTCTAGCGCAGACTGCGCTTGACCTCCGCGATTGCGTGCAGCTTTTCGCCGCGATGCGCGAAGTTCCCTTGAGCTTCGGATGCGGCATCCACGCCGACATTGTTCCTACCGTGGGTATTGGCTCGACCGTCGCACTCAGCCAGCTCTGGAGTGAAGCACTTTCGCTCGCCGATCAAGCCAAAGACGGCAACATCGAGCTGAGTTCTAACTCGGCCGAATGGCTGGGAAGCGACTTCAACGTCATGAGAATGGGCGAAAAGCCCGTTCTCCACACACGCAAAGCCGCTTAAACGTCTACTTGATGCCGGACATCACGATTCCCTTGACGAAGTATCGTTGACCCGCCAAGAAGAGAATGATGATCGGCACCATGACCAAAACCGATCCCGCCATGAGAAGCTCCCATTGGTTTTGGTTGAGCGTTCGGTACGTGGCAAGTCCAAGCTCAAGGGTCTGATTCTCGGGTGAGTTCAGGATGATGAGAGGGCCCATGAAGTCCTTCCAGTTATAGATGAAGGCAAATATGCCAACCGTCGCCATCGCTGGACCCATGTTTGGCAAGAGTAGCCGCCAAAAGATCGTTGCGTGGGATGCTCCGTCGAGCAATGCTGCCTCGTCAATGTCTCTCGGAATGCCCATGAGGAATTGTCGGAGAAGAAAGATGTTGTAGGCGCCGCCGCCAAGGAAAGCAGGAATGGTGAGGGGATAAAAAGTGTCGATCCAGCCCAGGTATTTCCAAAGAACGTACTGCGGAATCGTGGTTACAATGCCGGGCAACATCATGGTCGAGAGCAGCAGCATGAAGAGTCGATCTCGGCCCGGAAACTTCAATCGCGCAAAAGCATAGGCGACGATCGACGAACTAATCATCACGCCAAAAGTGGACACGGTCGCGATGATGATCGTGTTCCGGAAGAACATGAAGAACGGAGCATTCGGGTTCGTCAAAACCTTCTGATAGTTCTCCCAGGCCCACTCTTTGGGCAGAGCCCAAACGGACGACCCAGCGAGTTCGCCCGCCGTCTTAAACGACATCGCGAGCATGATGTAGAACGGCAGTAGGGAGAGGACGACGCCTGCGACGAGCACGATCCAGAGCAAGACGCGCAAGAAGTTTGCGGTGCGCTCTGCCTTGCGGGCCGATGTTTGCCAAATCTGACTCTGATCCATTACTTCGTCTCCGCCTCGTAGTAAACCCACTTGTTTTGCGCCCTAAACTGCACCAGTGTGATCAGCATGATGATCACAAAGAGGATCCATCCGAGCGCACTGGCGTACCCCATTCGAAGCTGCTGGAAGGCGTTTCCAAATAAGTGGAACACGTAGAACCTCGTGGCATCGTTTGGACCGCCGTTGGTCATGATGAACGCCTGGGTGAACGCTTGGAACGCGCCGACCATCCCAGTCACCAACGTGAAGAAGATTGTCGGAGTCAGGAGCGGCAGGGTGACAGCCTTAAACCGTTGCATAATTCCGGCTCCATCGAGGGTCGCCGCCTCATAGTAGTACTGAGGGATGCCCTGAAGTCCGGCAAGGAACACAACCGTTCCGCCGCCGATGCCCCACAGCGACATGATGACCAGGGCCGACAGCGCGGTGCCTTCGGTCGCCAACCAGTCGACTGGCTTGCTCGGATCGGTCATCAGCCAGTGGCTCAGAGCGACTCCAAGCGGCCACTTGCCATCTGGACCGTAAAGCAAGAAGTTGAGGAGCCCGGTCTCTGCGTTGAAAACGCGCATCCAGATGAGCGAGGCGGCGACCGCCGACGTGATCGATGGGACGTAGTATAGCGTTCGGAAAAGCTGGACTCCGCGAACCTTTTGGTTCAAGAGCAGCGCGAGCGCGAGCGAGCCGATGATGCCAAGCGGAACGCTGAACACAACATAAATGGTCGTGACCGTAAGCGACTTGAAGAAGGACGGATCGGTCGAGACCATCTCTTGGAAGTTGCCTAAACCGCGGCTTCGGGCGGGAAGAATCATGTCCCAATCCGCAAACGCCATCAGGAGCGACAGAAGCATGGGCCCGAGCGTAAAGATGAAGAATCCGAGAATCCAAGGCGACAAGAACCAGTAGGCTGACCGCGTCTCTCCGCGCTCAAGTTGCGTGAGCTTCTTGCCGAAGTGCGGCTTGTACACCCACGCGATCACACCAACCACGAGTACCGATGCAAATGCGATTCCGATTCCCCAGTTGAAAGGCGGCAAATCCTCTTGCTTCCGCAAGAAGTCGAGCTTGTTCTGCGCGTCGATTTGGTTCTGAGAAAGAATCTCTTTGGCGGTCTTCTGGCCGTTCCAGATCAACTCGACGCCCTTGTTCACCCGGTCGGTAACGGCTTGCGAGTACTGCGACGTCGTTGCAAACTGAACGTACGGCACCGCCTCGTGAGTTGCCATGCGGTTCGCAGGATATTGCTCCTCTATTGGAGTGTTTGGTCCCGGCACCCAAAGTCCGGGTCTCGTGGCTAGCTCAGCGATCGCTGGTTGAGCGATTCCCGCCTTTGCCATCGCGATCATGCCGGGTGCGCCACCCATAAATCGGCAAAGCTTCCAAGCTGCATCTCGATTTTTGGTGGTCGACATGATCCCGTAACCGGATCCACCCGTCGAGTATCGCCGAACTGGCTTGCCATCGACCCCGGCGTAGGCAGGAGCAAGGCAGATGTCCCATTCAAAGAACTCCTTGGAGCCTGGCTTCAGCATCTTGCGGATGTTCGGGACTTCCCAAATTCCGTTTTGGTACATCGCGACGCGCTGCTGAACGAAGAGGGCTTGTGCGGTCGCTCCGGCGAATGCTGAACTTTGCTCAGTTACCGTAGGACCCAACTTGAGCTTGTTCATGAAGTCCGCCGTGAACTGGGCGGCCTTCACGAACCCCTCTTCACCGACTTTAACCTTGGTCGGCGACTCCATATCGTCGTAAGGCAAATTTCCAGTAGAGAAGGCAAACTGGTCGTACATGATCGCCGTCCAGCCGTTGGTGTAACCCCATTGAACCGCCTTGCCCGCCGAATTCTCTTTGTAGAACTGCTGGCAAACCCAGAGGAAGTCCTTCTCCTTGAGTTCCGGCCGAATCTTGAAGTCCCAAGTCCAAGAGCCATCGGGGTACGGAATTCCCGCTTTCTTGAACATCGCTTTGTTGTAGTAAATCAATCCGATCGGGGCGATGTCGCGCGGCAAAACGTAGCAAGTGCCTTTATACGAATGCGCGTCGACGATCGGCTTGTAGTATTCCTTGATGTCGAAGCCGGGCGTCTTTTCGAAGAATTCGTTGAGTGGTAAGAGGGCTTTGCGAACGGCGAGGGCCTGAAAGTGAGCCGGGTCCATCATCACCACGTCCGGCGCGACGCCGGCGGCGTAGGTGACCAGCATTTTCTGGTGATAGAGGTTGTAGTCCGGGTAGTTCTCAAGCTTGACTTTTATGCCCGGGTTCTCTTTTTCAAAGTCCTTACAAAGTTCGCGAATCGTTTCGAGCGCTTTATCACCGTCCCAAACGCTGAACCGAATCACGGTGTCTTCCGCGAAGGCAGCGGCGGACGCAAACAGCAGCGCAAAACCGGAGACGAGCTTCTTAAGAACGGACTTCATTGGTAAATGCCCACGCTGGCGAAAGTCATTTTATCGGTAAATCTTGGATTTCGCTAGGCATAGGACAAGAAACCGCTCAGAAACGTAGGAACAGGTAGAATCTAGGTTCACCTCTCGGTGCTCGATGAGTGATCGAAACAGCGAATCACAGCAAAACTCGGCAAACGTGCCGACCGGCGGTCCGGCGATCCAAACGCCGACCCCCGCACCCTCAATCATTGAGGCGATTTCGAGCATTCCCTCCACCGGAGCCCCCGAGATTCTGGAGCAAACCCAAGCAATGGCAAATGAACAGTTCGACGCAGATTTGATCGTTATTGGCGCTGGCCCTGGCGGCTACTACGCAGCGATTCGAGCCGCCCAAGAGGGGCTCAAAGTGATCTGTGTCGAGAAAGACAACCTCGGCGGAACATGTCTCAACTGGGGTTGTGTGCCCTCCAAGGCGATGATCGCCAGCGTTGAGATGCTCCACAAAACCAAGCACGCAGACAGCTTTGGACTCAAAAAGATCGACAACGCCGAGATGGACTTCCCGGCCATGATGGCCCGAAAGGACAAGATCGTCCTCACCGAGCGAAACGGAATCGGCTTCCTGTTTAAGAAAAAGAACATCAACCACGTCGCTGGCTTCGCCAAGTTCGTTGACGCGAACACGATTTCGGTGACCGATAAGGACGGAAAGGAAACCAAGTATCGCGGAAAGAACTTCATCCTCGCAATGGGCTCCTCGGTCATTCACATCCCGGTTCCTGGCCTCGAGGGCGGCAAGGATGCGGGAGTTTGGACGTCCGATGAGGCCGTCCACGCGCCGTTCGTGCCTAAGAAGATGGTGATCCTCGGCGGAGGCGCAGTCGGATGCGAATTCAGCTTCGTATTCAATGGTCTGGGAGCCGAAGTCACTCTCGTTGAAATGATGCCGACGCTCCTCAACGTCATGGACGAGGAACTGGGCAAGGAACTTGCAAAGAACCTTACCAAGCAAGGTGTCAAGGTCAAGACCGGAGCGACGATCGAGAAGGCCGAGAAGACAAAGTCGGGCTGGAAGGTTACGATCAAGCAAGGCACGGTCGAAGAAGTCGTCGAGGCCGATGTGGTGCTCCTCGGTGTCGGCCGAAAGGCAAACACGGAAGGCATGAACCTCGACAAGATCGGTGTCAAAATGCACCGACGCGGAGTCGAGATTGTCGACGACACCCTGAAGACCCACGTGCCAAATATCTGGGCGATTGGGGACGTTACTGGCCGAATTCAGCTTGCACACGTCGCGCAGCAAGAGGGTCTGGTTGCGGTTCACAACATTCTTCACCCCGAAAGCCCCAAGAAGCTTGACTACCGATTTGTTCCGAACGCCGTTTACACCTCGCCGGAGGTTGCCTCTTGCGGACTTACGGAAAGCCAAGCCCAGGCGGCGGGTTACGATGTCGTCGTCGGTCGATCGAAGTTCCAAATCTTTGCGAAGGCAATGGCAAACAACGAGACCGAAGGCTTCGTGAAGGTTGTCGCTGACAAGAAGTACGGCGAGATTCTGGGTGTTCACATGATCGGCGGACACGTCACCGACCTCATCCACGAAGCGGTTGTCGCTCTGGTTCATGAAGCGACTCTGGAGTCGATGGAGACGGTGATCCATGCTCACCCAACCATGGCGGAAGCCGTGATCGAGGCGTTCGAAGACGCAATGGGTCACGCGATTCACAAGGCGTAAGAAAGTGTTGTGACAACAAGCCCGCAAGCTGCCAGCTTGCGGGCTTGTTTCGTGCCTCGGGAATTCTACGGGCATTCGGCTCGTACCGACTTACATGCTTGGTTCTGTTGTCGCGATGATCGTCATGCAATCCACGATTGCGAATCATCCGAAATTACAGGCGCAGACCTCGTATGATTGCGCCTTGGTGCACGTTCCAGATTTGCTCAAGGAGATCTCTCTGCAAACGGGGCTGGACATCCGCGCAGCAAACGACCTATGGGATCTAAAGCTGGATCTTTATATGACCGGACAGCCAATCGGGCAGACCCTCGACGCCGTGGCGGAGCTAGTCGACGGCACGTGGGAACCGACTTCGCTCGGATTCGTCCTAAAGCAATCAACGAAGCGCCGTGAGCTGGAAGCAAGCTATCTCAAGGCGGAGGATGACTTCGCGCGGAAGAATGCCGCAAAAGAGATCGCAATTTGCCGTCGAATCGCCCAGCTTATTCCCCCAACCGAAGTGCCTAGGATCGATCCGGAGGTCCTTGCTTATTACAAAGACCAAAAGATCTCCGGGATCGGAAATCGGGGTGACAAAAACTATTTCGAAGACTTTAAGCCGACGAGGGATAACGCCAAAGCGAGATTTGAAAGTGCAAAAGCAAGGAGTCTCGCGGCCGATCAGATTGAGGAACTAGAAATTGAGTACCTTGCTCTTGAGCGAATCGCCAAAGGGAATCCACCTCTAGTTAAGAGTCGATTAATCTCGCAGCTCTCCAACAAGGAACTAGAGGCGTACAAGGGCGGATTGCCATTTGCTTGCTCCACATCATTTGAGGGACGTTTCCGCATCCATCCCGGAGATAACGTCGGCGGATTCGTCAGTTTCAAAAATGGCGAGCCGGTGCCGACCAAAACCTTTGGTATCACTCAAATCACTCCCGAGACCTATGAGCTAGTTTATGTTGAATATGCATTCGGCGAAAATACAGCGGGGATCAGCGGTGGGCCAGAGAGGACGAGCCCGGTCTCGGGAATCCCGGAGCAACTAGAATCGCATCCGTTCATCAAGCTGGTGCGACAGTGGGATCAGAGCAAGGAGGCGCGAACCCTGTGGGCGCAAAAATTCGGGAGTATCGAGAAAACAGCGTGGCCGTCACCTCACTTTACGAAAGCGTTCCGATTCGGAGATCACCTCAAGTGGCTGCACAAAACAACGAAGCAATCTGTGATTGCGCTTTCAGACCGCATGATGCATCCTTGGCTCAAGCTTGAGAGACCTTTCGCCACCACCGGCGATTACTTGCAAGGTCTCTCGGGCGCAAATGGCGCGAGTGTTCGGAAGTCCGGCGATTTTTTGCTGGCTCGCAACGGGCAGTTCTGGCGCAAGCGGCAATATGAATTGCCTGAGGCATGGTACGCCCGCTTGGAGGGAAAGAAGAACCTGAACTATCGCGATTACGCCAAGGCGGCAAATCCGCTCACAAATGCTCAGGCTAAGCTACTCAACAGCAGTCGTGGCTTCTTGGCAACATTTGATTCCACGCCTTTTGAAGGGGCGCTCTGGGGACTCAAGATGTTTGGCTCTCTCGATGATGCCCAAGCGCAGCGGGCGGTGAATGGCGGGATTGGATTCTCGGAGCTGAATCGGGAGCAACTCGCTCTCGCCCAGTACACGATCATTCAAGCGGTTCTCGATGGGAACTTTGTTCCCGAGGCGTTCCTCCTCGAGGTCATCGAGCGCGGAAACAACCCCGCCACGTACCAAGGAATGTCGTTTGAGGTGGAGTTGAACCGCCAAAACACGATCATGCGTGGCGGGTACAGTCAGCTGGACGGCGAAGAAATTCGAATGCGCGAGGACAAGGATTACAAAGACGTGAAGATGACCGATTTTAGCTTCTATCGCAACGGAAAGAGGATCCTGCAGATGCATGGCTACGCGATCTAGCGGCAACTAAAGAGGCTAACCTGCCACACTCAATACATGATTCTCGGCGAAATGACCTGGAAGGAGGTCGACGCTCTCTCCCGCGATACCATCGTCGTGATCCCCACCGGGTCACTCGAGCAGCATGGGCCCCATCTTCCCGTGTTGACGGATAGCCTGATTGCGACGGCCGTCACCACTGAAGTCGAGAAGAGGCTCTCGGATAAAGTGCTGCTTACTCCCACCATCTGGTTGGGCGCAAGCGGGCATCATGTTGCCTTTGCCGGTACAGTCACGGCGAGCATGTCGGGCTACCAAGAGGCGATCCATTCGGTCATTCTTTCGTTGGAGCGGCACCGATTTCATCGCTTCCTCATCATCAACGGTCACGGTGGGAATAATGAGCCTAACGGAGTCGCATTGCGAATTCTAAAGGAGCAGAACCCTAACTTGACTCTGGGGCATCGCGGCTATTATCAGTTCGCTGAGTCCGTGATCGCCGAAACCCTTGAGGGGTCCATCAAGACGATTCAGCATGCCTGTGAAGCCGAAGTCTCGCTCATGCTGCATTTGCATCCGGAAAAGGTCCGAAAAGACCTGATTCGCGACGACGGGCTCCGCCCGACTCGCCCCGTGCAAAGCCTCGTCAAGGCGTGGGATGAGATCAGCGAGGAGGGCTCATTTGGCTTCGCCACCGTGGGAACGGCCGAGAAAGGGAAGCGAATCTTTGATGCTTGCATCGAAGGCATCGTGACCGAAATTGAAAACATACACTCGGGAGTCGTGTATCGAGGAATCTTTTAAACGTTGGCCAAGAAGCTTGAAGTCATTTTAGAAACCGCGCTTCTCGTTTGCGTGAACGAGGACGAGGCGGATGATCAACTCGTTGAAGACGAGTTAGTTGGTCTTTGCGAAGCGGCCGGAGTTGAGCCGCTCTCAGTCATTCGTCAGCGGCTCGATAGGCCCTACAAGGCGACCTACGTCGGAAGCGGAAAGGTCGAAGAAATTGCCGTCTTGGCAAAGGATCTTGAGGCTGACGTCGTCCTCATCGACGGCGAAGTCACCGGAATTCAACAGAGAAACCTCGAGGAAGCGCTTCAACGGAGAGTGGTTGACCGAACGCAGTTGATCCTCGACATCTTCGCAAGGCGCGCTCGGACGAAGGAAGGCATGCTCCAGGTTGAGCTCGCACAGCTGACCTACATGATGCCGAAGCTGATGTCCGTTTACACCAAGTTTGAACGGCAAAAGGGCGGTATCGGTATGCGGGGTCCGGGTGAAACGAAGCTCGAAACCGACCGTCGCATGGTGCGCGACCGGGTCGCAAAGCTAAAGGAGGATATTGAGGACGTCAAGCGCGTTCGCGATCAACAACGAAGCAGCCGACGCAAACACCCGTTCCCGTTCGCTTCGATCGTTGGTTATACATCTGCCGGGAAATCGACCCTGATGAACCGGATGGCCGGGACAGAACTTCTCGCGGACGCAATGCCATTTGCGACGCTCGATCCCACTACCCGCAAGATTGACCTACCCGACGGATATGCGCTCTTCCTTACCGACACTGTCGGGTTCATCCGCAACCTGCCAACCCACCTGGTCGCGGCGTTTCAATCGACGCTCGAAGAGGTTACTCATAGTGACTTCATTCTCCACCTCGTTGACGTCAGCCATCCGAACTGGGAAGCCCAATGCGACGCGGTTCAGGAGACCCTCGAGAGGTTAAAGGCAAGCGATAAACCGACGATCACGGTGTTTAACAAGATCGATACGATCACCGATCCTGCCGTGCGGCGCGATCTCATCGCCGAGTTTCCCAACTCAGTCGCGATTTCGGCAACGACTGGCGAAGGCATGAACGACTTGATGAATGCAATCCGAAAGCAGGTTCAAGATCTGCTTGGATACATTAAGGCGCTGATCCCCTACGACAAGTCAAACCTGTTGCAGGAGTGTTACAACTTCGGGCGTGTGCATAAAGAAGAGTATCAAGCCGAAGGGATTTATATCGAGGCGGAATTAGTCGCCGAGATGCGACACTTGCTCGAGCGATATAGCCGTTAGGGCATCTCGCGAAGGAAGAACTTTGGGGTGCCCTTTTTTTCTTCAATCGCATTGTCGCGGATGATCACCCATTCACCTTCGTCGAGACCGATTCCGTGGCTCGCATTCCCGGCGAAAAAAGCTCGCTTTAGGCGCATCTCTCGATTGCGCTTGACGTAGTGGGTGTCAATCAACGCATCGACGAGCCCAAAGCCTCGCTCGGTGGATTCCTCACTAATCATTGGATCGCTTACGCACATCGCGCCAGCGCTGGTGCCGAACCAGTTGGTGCCGTTCTTGATAGCTTTGGTGAACAGCTCCCGCCCGAAATCCGCTCCGATCCGCTCGACGATCAACCGCTGATCTCTACCCGGAACCCAGATACCTTTGGCGACCAAGATTGACTTTGTAAGCGCTTCGCGCCTCTCTTGATTGAATTCGATGTCCGAAAAGAACTCCACATCTGCAAAGCCTTGCTCTTTGAGGAATTTGACGGACGCATCCCCGCGTTTCGGATCCTCTCGGGTTTGGGAGAGAACTACAACTTTGGAGTCAAATCCACCGCAGAGCTCGGCGAACTTCTTGGCCATTTCGGTGGTGGTCGAGCCGCCGCCAACGAGCATCAATGCTCCTACCTTGGCGGACAGACTCGAGAAAAGTATCATCCGATGTACATTAACGGATCGCCCGGATTCACCAGTTGAGCATTCTCCACTGCAATCCGCTTCACTGTGCCGCTCATGGTCGCATGGATTTCGTTAAACACTTTCATCGCCTCGATCAGGCCGATGACTTGACCCGCGGAGACGGTGTCGCCTTCCTTGACGTAAGCCGGCGAAGATGGACCCGAAGACGAATAGAAAATGCCCATCATGGGGCTGCTGATCGGGGTTCCGGATTGCACCGGCACGGCAATCGGCGCCGGAGTGGCATCATCTTCGGCCTCACTTACCGCTTGTTCGATGACCATCGGGGCCGCCGCGGCGGCAGCAACTATTTGGGGCTTTTGCCGGCGAAGCACGATCTTGAAATCTTCAGTTTCAAGACTCGCCTCCGAAAGTTTGTACTCACCGATGAGCTTTGCGACCTCATCGAGGTGTTCCTTAATGTGACCGTGGTTGCTCATCGTTACCCAATATTATGACTTAACTGCTACAAAGGTGCCGACGAACCGCGCAGCGGCCTCGCCCTTGCAAAGCACTTCCACTTTCAGATCGATCCGCGCGCTTCCTCGGCGGTCAAAGGAGTCAATAAACGACTTGATGACTGACTCTTCCGGCGGTCGAAGTTCGGCCGAAAACGTATCGTTGATTGGAGTGACGTATTCTATCGAGCTCTTCGAAATGACGATGTTGGGAGGAATCGCCCGCTCGCGCATCATCACCCAGATCCAGGCCCAGCCCGCCAAAGTCGCGATACTTGCAATGCTACCGCCAAAGCCGGTCCCTCGGTGGTTACGGTTCGGCTCAAGGGGGCACTCCAAAAGCACACGCTCGGGGGAGGCAACAACGACCCGCATCCCCATCGCGGTGGTGATGGGGATGTTTTCGGCAAGATAGGTCTGAAGAGCGTTTTCCAAAGCCGCTTGGCTATGTTAACACATCCGTCGAAAGGGAAGAAACCTTACTTTTCGATACCATCCAGGATCGAAGTCAGGTCCGTTGCGCTGATCCCATTTTCTCCTTCCGCCAGGCTCTCCTGATACGCCGTGCGAACGGCATCCTGATAGCACTTGAGGGCATCCAGGGCTTCGGCGCAGTGAGAGCACTTCTCGACGTGCAGTTTCACGTACTTCATAAAGATGCCATTCGAATCTTTGCCCTCGGCAATCTTTTCGATGCTCGAAAGGATGTGCGGGCAGGGGCGAAGTTTTTGTTCGGTGACATTCATGATGTGTGCTCCAAAAAGTGTAGTTTTGCGGCGAGTTTGAGACGAGCCCGCGAGAGGCGAGATCGCACGGTACCGATTGGGACGTTGAGAATCTGTGCGGCTTCTTCGTAATCGAACTGCTGAAGGTCAACCAGCTCGACGACTTCGCGCTGCTCGGCGGGGAGTTCGTCTAGCGCTTCAAGAATGATCTGGCGGACAGTGCTGTTTGAGGCTTCGCGCTCACCATCGTGAGGCGTCAGTTTCGAATCGACACCGCCGTCCTCCTCGTCGATATCGACAATTCGGCGGTCCTTACGTAGGTGCATCAAGAACTCATTCCGCGCTACCGTCGCAAGCCACGACATCGTGCGGTCGCCAAGCTCTAGCTTGCCCGACATGAAGCTCTGGTAAGCCTTCACGACCGCTTCTTGAGCGACGTCTCTAGCTAGCTCGTTGTTTCCTGCAAGTTGCCGCGCAAAGGCGTTGAGCCGAGGCAGGAGCGGAATCACAAACCGCTCGAAGTCTTCGCGCCGCGGCGGCGAGGACGTTCGCGGGGCTTCTAAAGCGAGCGAGATCATTAGCATTCACTATTCACGAGCGTTCGGTTCAGTTCCAACTTAACGGTCAAATCTTCGTCAACGTAATGCGATCCCCGTTAACCTCGTGCTTGTACCGGGCAACTTCGGCGATCTCGCTGAGGAATCCCCACGCGCTTCCTTTCTCATCGATCTGCGCGACGTTAATCGTTTTCACGTTTCCGGTGCTCGTTCTCCAGGTCATTTTCGTCTTGCTTGCATTGAGTGTGAATGTCCCGTCGGGTCGAAGTAGGTTCAGAAGCTCCTTGATCCGGCACGTCGGTCTGCCGCTGACGGTATGCACGAGGCGAATCTCGAGTCCGGTACTCAAAAAGACTTTGAATCCTGAACTGTTGGAAACCATTTCGGGTGGCGGTGAGGTTCGCATCGCGCTCGCAACGCGGGCGACCATATCGACCTTTTGCACTTTCATCCCTGGACACGTTTTGTTGGTCTGGGGGTCGTCCCGGTGGAATCTTAGAGACTCAGGTTTCGCCCCGATCCGCTGATTCATTAGCGCGATTGTTTGAACACTGAGGTCGCGCACCTTGGCGCCTCTCCCGCTGGTGAACTCCTCCGAATCGTAGTCGCCCAGCATTTCGATTCCCCAGCTGTTGCGGTTGAAGCTCACTGCGTGTACGCCGCGCATATCCAGGCGTTGGAAAACGATGATTCCGTCTTCCCGGTCATCAACAAAGATGTGCGGCCCGCCGCTCCAACCGAGCTGGTCTTGGTAATAGCTCAACAGATTTCGAAGGTGCTGTTCAGTGAATCCATCGGGGCGTTGCGCCAGGGAGGGCGCAGCGGTGTGGTGCAAAGTGACAAACTCGGGTCGAAACGAAGTGAAAGTGACTGCTTTTAGGTAGGCCTCAAACTCTTTGGGGCGAAACCGTCGACCAATGTAGGGAATAGGCATGGCTCATTATGAGGCGGCATTCAGGCGGCTTTGTCAACCAAAGACCTGATGTTTGAGTCTCACTTCCGCAAGCACGCGAAGTGAACCCGGTCGGACTTCTCCCTCGGCGGATTGAGTGTGTAGGACTCAAAAACTCGGATACCCTCGAATCCGGCGGCGTCTAGGAGTTCAACCACCGTTTCGATCTCATAAGCGCGCTGATAGTGCACCTCCGAGAACGTCTGCTCACCCACCCAGAACTTCATGTTAACTTCGATGATCGCGGTGTTGGGATCGTAGTCGCCTCGCCAGCGGTACCGCACGGCCGACTTCTTGCTCATATCCTGCTGGTTGAACATCTTCTGCTCAAACGCATAGGCAAGGTTAAGGTCGAAGATGAACGACGCACCGGACGGCAAGTGAGCGGCAACCCGGCCAAAGGCGAGTCCCAAATCCTCAGGCGTCAGGATATTGTTGAACGAGTCAAAGAAGCAAAGTGCTCCGTCGTATTGCCGGCCCATTTCAACCGTTCGTGCATCGGCAACTTCGAACCGGATCGGGAGTTTTCTTCGTTGAGCCTTGAGTCGAGCCTGCTTGATCATGCCTTCGCTGAGGTCGAACCCTTCGACGTTCATCCCTTCGTGGGTGAGCATGAACGCCATCGTTCCTGTTCCGCAGCAAACGTCGAGAGCGTCCTTCGGTTTGGCACCCATGACCGAGAGCAAGAGGAGATAGTAGGACGTCCACATCCGATAGGGGACCGGCTTCATCAGTTCGTCGTAGAACTCGGCTATTTCGGTGAAGCTTGTCGCCTCGTGGGTGGGCATGACGGGATAGATTTTAGCTTGTTTTGGATTCGCTGAAAAGAAAAGACCCCGCACGGTGCGTGCGAGGTCCTTTTTTGTATCGGTAAACGAGTTACTTCTTGATGAACTTCTTCTTGCTCTTGTCGAAGCCTTGCTCGACCTTCTTGCTGTCGAAGTGCCAGACCGGCGAACCAGATCGCTGGTAGAAGCACTGGTAGCTGCTGAGGAGCGAAGCCACGAGTCGTCGTGAGGTTCGTCGAGCAACGTTGATCTCGGCGAGAACGGTGAGGTAGTCCGCACCCTTTGGCCAGTGGCTCATGATCTGGATGAGCAGGTCAAGAGTTGACTTGCCTTCGTACTCAGCGCCAAGGGTTCGCAGCTCTTCCATTCGCTGGGTCGAGATGTAGACGACTGGGTCTGGCTGATCCAGGTACGCAAACTCGAACACATTCGGCTGAGGGGTCTTGGTCAGCGTGAAGACCGCGCCGCTCTCGACGGATTGGTCAAGCCACCAGTCGATAAGGCCGTACATGAGGCGTGCCTCTTGGTTGATCCAAACTTGGAGCTCGCGGCCCGAGCCGTCGATGAAGATTGCTTCTTGAATCTTCGGGTTCTCGTCGATCCAGTTCGTCGGGAACTGAGCGAGCGGGAAGGTTCCAAGTTCGCGGTGAATCGACTTGAGAACCAGTCGGATGCTTTCCGGCTGGGTCTTGAGAGCTGGCTGAGGATCCTCGTCGAGAACGTCGAGTGCCAGCGGGTGCTGGAGAAGCTTTCGGAGCGAGGTATTGAGACCCTCGTCGGTAAGTTCGACATCGACCTCTTCGCCTTCGGCATCCACAACGCCCGAAGCCACGAATTGGAACGGCTCGGGGACTTCGTTGATGTAATCAGGATGCTGGCCAGCCTTCTGGAACCGGTCTCCACCAACCCAAGCAACCGAAGCGTCAGCGCGAAGGGCGTCCATGACGTTCGCCAGGTCGTCTGGGAATGTCTTGGTGCCGGGAGTGATTTCGAAGAACTCTTCGAGCATCTTGGTGGCGGTGACCGAAGCCTCGCTTCCCTTGACCTTGTTGACCAACTTGGCGATGTCCTCTGGCTTAAGCTCGATTGGCGCAGCGTCATCGACGTCAATCGTCGGAGTCAGCTTAGCGGCGAACTTGATCGCCGTGGAGAGCAATCCCTTCGCGTCGGCATCGCTCATGAATGTGCCATCGCTGTTGTAAACGTAACCCGGCACCGAGAAGAGAGCTTGGAATAGCTTTCCGGCATCGTAGCGGAGAACCGAGCGGGGGTCATCGCTATTCAGGCGGCTGTAGGCGTAAGCAAGAATCTCTTGGAGCTTGATCGGAGCATGCTTGAGCGCAGTCGCTGCCCAGTTCTCCGAGCTGAAATCGACATCCTTGAGAGTCGATTCGATCGCTGCGAATTGCTCGTCGGTGATGCCATTGAGGGCAAGCGCTCGGGCGAGAGGCTCGTCGGTTGCAACAAAACCCCACTTGATGAGTGCGACGGTTTCGTCGTCGAGCAAAGCGAACATGGGGTCGCGCTCAGAGAGTCGTCGGGCAGTTGCTCCTTCAGCTTCGACGGTCGAGTGTCGCACTCGGGCAACCTCCTCGGTCAAGGTCGAGAGCGCGAGAGGTGCTCCGAATGAATCCAGGATGGCGCGCATGACTTCCGAGATCGGTCGTCCTTCGGCGAATAGTCGCGTAGCGGGGATCCATCGTCGTTCGTGATAAGCAAAAACGTCGGGGTTCGAGGACATCAGGGATCGGACTGCGGCGAGTCCAATGCCGGTGTCCGAGAGTTTATCGGCGAGTTCGCCGAGCTTCACCGCAGCCTCCATTTCGGTCAGCTTTTCGAGGATCAGGCGGTCAGCATAAAGTCGTGCGGATGCTTCTTCAGGTTTCAAGACGGTCGGCTTTGCCAATGGACGCTCCAATGCACCCGGGCATACGGGCGCGAACCTTAATCTTGGCATATTCAGGCGACTTTTTGCCACATTCATTCGTCACGCTGGCACTTTGTGTGGAACCGGAATCTTTCCGCCTTTGTTTCGTCGTAATATGGTTGTGGTGCGTCGCGCGTTTACTTTGATTGAGCTTCTGGTGGTGATCACAATCATCGCGATTTTGGCGGCGATTTTATTCCCCGTTTTTGCCCGTGCGAAAGCCGCCGCCAAGCAGAGCGTCTGCATTAGCAACTTGCGGCAAATCGGTACCGCGACCGGGCTATACATGGCCGATAGCGACGATCTATTCCCATTTGCGGTGGACGCCAGTGACAAGTACCGACCGAACATCTGGGATGGTCAGCCTGAATTCCAAGCGATGATCAACTCGATGGCGGAAATGCACGAGGCACTCCAGCCGTACGCCAAGAGCAAAGAGATTTTCCGTTGTCCGTCGGATCAGGGCACAAAGGTGTTGGATAACCACTTCCCCGATGTTTTCCGGAGCCAGCCTTCTTTGTTTAGCACCTACAAGAACAGCTACTTGTTCCGCACGGAACTTGCTTTCCGGCACCACTCCCAGACCTCGATTCAGACCCCGGCCGAGATCAATATGATGTTCGATGCCGCCGGACATTGGCACGGTTCAGGACGAGCTCTTGACGAGACCGACGACGGATCAACATTCTTTAATTTGATCCGAGGATATCGGTACTCGGTGGTGTTTGCGGACTTTCATGCGAAGTCCCTCTCACGGGGCGCGTACGACGAGGCTTGGGCGAAGCCGCTATGAAGCGCATCGAAATTTGGAGCGAGTACATCACGCTCGGTCAGCTCCTCAAGCTGGCAAACGTGATCTCAAACGGAGCCGAGGCTAAGGGCTACCTCAGCGAGAACATGCCGCTTATCAATGGAGCTGAAGATAATCGCCGGGGCAGAAAGCTCTACCCCGGTGATATTGTTCGGCTTCCGGATGGTGCCGAGATCGAGATCTTCGCGCAATCCTAGCGCAAGGCAGGTAGCGCGCTCGCGATGTCTCGTTGAAGGTCTTCCGCATCTTCCAATCCGCAGAAGAGCCGAATAAACCATCTAGGCGCATCGTAATCGATCGGTTTGGCGTGCTGAGCGACGACCAAACTTTCGAACCCGCCCCAGCTGATTCCGCGCCCGAATAGCTGAAGTCGATTGCAGAAGTCCATGACCTTTGCTCGGTCATCGTTTTTCACTTCAAACGAGAAGAGGCCCGAGCTACCTGTCATCGTCTTCAAGAACAAATCGCGTTGCGGGTAGCTCTCAAGCCCGAGGTGGTGGACGACTTTGATTTCTGGTTCTTGCTCGAGCCAGGATGCGATGTAGTTGGCCGTCTTCTCGTGCTCTTTTAACCGGAGCTTAAGGGTTCGCGAACCTTGGGTCATCAGCCAACTCTGGAAGGGACCGAGCAAAGAGCCCATCATCATAACCTCTCGGCGGGTCAGCTTTTCGATGTATTCGGCAGATCCAATCACCGCGCCCCCAGTTGCGTTCGAATGCCCGCTGTAATACTTTGTGAGTGAGTGAATCACCACATCGATTCCCATTTCCAAGGGCTTCATGTGGATGGGAGTGTTGTAGGTGCTGTCGATCATCGTGGTGATGCCGCGCGACTTAGCAAACGCCGCAATCTCCGAAACATCCTGGATGCGGAACGTAATTGAAGTTGGGCTCTCTAGGTAGATCAGAGACGTATTTTCCCGGCACGCATCGATGATCGCTTGGGTATCTCGGCCGTCGACCAAGGTGCATTCGACGCCAAACTTGGCCAGATAGTCGGTTAACAGAGCCTTCGCGGGGCCATAGATCCCGTCCACCGCGACCACGTGTGCTCCTTGGTGAACTGCGCTGAAGATCGCGACGGAGACGGCCGTCATTCCTGCGGCAAAGACTTTGCACCGCTCTCCGCCCTCAAAATGCGCGAGCTTTTCTTCGAGCAGCTGGAGTGTAGGATTGCTGACGCGGCTGTAGTGGTGCGGCGGCCCGCTCGGGTTGTTGTACATGTTGTCCAACAACTCCTCCATCGTTGGGAAAACGAAAAGCGAGTTTTGGTAGATCGGCGGAATGACCGCGCCAAGGTGTTTTTCGTCTTCGCCAAAGTGAGCGAGGTCGGTGCCGAACCCGTACATATCAGCAGATTATGAACGATGCATCACCGAATTCGCGTTCGGCAATTAGATCGGTACAGTCCCAGCTTTAGCGAGGGAGACCGGGGAACATCTCAGCGTTGATACCTTTGACGTCTACTTTCCACTTGCCGCCTTCCATCTCAAGCGGAAGTTCGTATTTCTCGTCATAAGAAGAACCTGTGATGACGTTCCGTTGCACCTGACACGTTACCGAAGCGTGCGTATCAGAAGCCTTCGTGGATGCCGTGATGCGCCACGCAAACGTGTAGTATTTGCCGGCGGTATTTACGGCAAAGTCCCACTCCTTTTTTAGCTTCTCCTTGGTCTTACTGACTTCTTCTGGAGTCGAACCGCCGGTGTAGCTGAGGTCAACGAGCTTCTCGACGTCGTGTTTGGCAAGTGCCGACATGAACTGGGCTCCCACCGAACCCGGCTCTTCGCGGGCAAAGACAAAAGCAGCGATCATGAGTGCGACCATCGTGATCACTCCGAGAGCTAAAAGATTGACTCGACCAGCAGTGCGCATATGTTTCATTAAACCTGAACTCCTAAAAAGAAAAATTGGCTTGAATTGTCTTGTTGGCATTCAGTTTCCACTCGCGGCTACCCGGCACCTTCTCAACCACGTACACGACCGGATATGCCCGCCCATCGGCATGGGAGTACAGAACGGCCAGTCGAACCTCCCGGTTGTATCGGTCCATTTTCGCGAGTGAGTACCTCGCACCCTGCCGAAACTCCTCATAAAGACCCTGTATGACCCTGCGCGCCGCCGGATCGCCAGTATCCGCGATCAGCGGATCACCGGGATCTTGGATCATGAGTTCGCGCACCTCGTTCCAAGTCTTCATCGGTACCTTGCCCGTTGCCTGCTGGGTGTCGTAAATGGCTTTGACGAGGGAATGTGCTTTGCGAACCGTGCTCTCGGGGCCGTAGTTTCGAAGCGTCGCGAAGGTGACGCCAACGATCACCGCTAGTACAAATGCGGGCAGTAATGAGGCTTTCGGCACAACAAATCGATTCACGACAGAAACAGGTTACCAATCCTTGAACTTTTTCAGATCAACGTCGTTTGTCGCCTACAGGATTCCCAAAACATCCTAGAATAGGACAAGGTAGAGAAAACAATGAGTGATTTCCTAAGCCGAAGAGACTTAATGAAGCATGGCGGCATGATCGCCGTCGGGCTTGTAGCCCCCCGATGGCTTTCCACGATCGCCGAAGCTGACGTGATCCGCACCGCTCAGGGCGGCAAAGTCTCGGGAGACACAGTGCTCGTCGTTTGCCAGCTTTCGGGCGGAAACGACGGACTCAACACCGTCATTCCTTATGCTGACAAGCTCTACCAAACCCTTCGTCCGACGCTGGCGGTTAAGGATGATGCGGTTCTTAAGATCAACGAGCAACTTGGTTTCCACCCATCCATGAAGGGACTCCACGGCTTGTATCAGCAAGGAAAAGTCGCCGTGATCCAAAACGTCGGCTATCCAAAGCCAAACCGCTCGCACTTTAAGTCAATGGACATCTGGCAGTCTGCATCGCCCGATGACAAGATGAGGTACGGCTGGATCGGACGACACGTCGACCAGAAGCTGAAGGTCGGCGCGGTGAATCCAGTCATGACCCTGGGACTCTCAACCGAAAAGCCGTTGGCTCTTGCCGGTGAAAAGGCCTCAATCCCGTGCTTTGCCTCGCTTGCTGACGTCCAAAACATGCTTGGCGACAGCGATTCCGAGCGAATGCTTCGCGAAATTCAAGGCCAAGACGCGATGATGGATTCGCCGACCCGCGTCGTGCAACAGGCCAATAAGTCGGCTCTGGATGCGATGTCGGTCCTCTCTAAGCAGCTTTCTACATTCACTCCGAAGCAGCAATACGGCGACGACCCATTTGGCAAAGGATTCAAGCAGATTTCGCAACTGATCGGTGCATCTCCGGCGACTCGCGTCGTGTACTTCTCGGCAGGTGGTTTCGACACCCACGCGCGTCAGTCCGATACTCATGCGAAGTTGCTCGAAAACTTCAGCAACGCAGTTTCGGCGTTCCAAACCGAAATGGAAGCCATCGGAAAGGCCGACAAAGTCATCGTTCTCGTCTTCTCCGAGTTCGGTCGACGCGTCACTGAAAACGCTTCGCAAGGAACCGACCACGGCGCGGCATCTTCGATGTTTGTGATCGGTAAGAAGGTCAAAGGCGGACTGTATGGCGGACTTCCGAACCTTACGGACCTCCAAGACGGAGACATCAAGTTCAAGATCGACTTCCGAGAGGTTTACGCTGCGGCGCTCGATAACTGGATGGGCGGCGATAGCCAATTAGTGCTTGGCCAGAAATTTAATCCGCTTGGCGTCCTCTGACCCCGGTAAAATTTGAAGCTAGGGGAATTCGTTCCCCGATGAAGTATCAATGGTGGTAAAACATCATTGATACTTTTTGGTGAGCCATGTCAAGCAAAACAGCAAAGTTAAATTATCTTACGGTTCAGGATGTTCTCTGGATCAATTTGCAGCTGACCGGCAAGGTTCATCACTACAACTTCGCAAAGCTCGAAGAGGCTACGTTTTATCAATACTCGTACGGCACCAGCACCGATGTATTGAATCAGGCCGCGCGATTTTATTGCGGCTTTAGCCGCCTCAAGCCGCTTGAGGCTGGAAACGAAGCGACTGCCCTGATTGGTCTGATTTCTTTCCTCGAGGCAAACGGCTACGATTTTCTCCTCAGCGATCAGCAAGCACTCAAAAAGCTTGGCGAAGAGCCAGCTCAAGAATCAGTTCTCGAAGTGCTCAAAAAGGAAACCGCAAAGGCTCACCACGAGCATGAAGCGCCACTCCGCAGCATCATCGAAGGCGTGTTGGATCGGTATCCGAAGTCGGCCTCAAAGCTCGTTTCGGCGTAATTGGAAGGAGTTGGAGCGGGTGGCGGGAATCGAACCCGCATAGCCAGCTTGGAAGGCTGGAGCTTTACCACTAAGCTACACCCGCTCGTGGACATATATATTACCCAACCATTTTCAGGTCGGGCAAGCCAAGAAAATTAAGTCGCTTGTCGCCGCATTCGCCAGCGATCCAGTCCGACCGCGCTTAGGATGATTCCGCCGGTGACGATCTCCTGCACCCAGTTAGACCACCCCAGTTGCGAAGCACCCGTCGCAATCGTCGTCATGATGAGCGCACCAAGAAGCGACCCTGAAATCGACCCTTCTCCGCCATTTAGGCTCGCACCGCCGATGACGACCGCCGCAATGACGCTCAGTTCTAGGCCCTGAGCGCCTGTTGGATCGCCCACGGAGAGGCGCGAGTACTGCATCACCCCCGCAAGTCCAAAGCAGAGTCCCGCGAACAAAAAGACCAAAACTTGGGTTCTCGAAACGTTTATTCCTGCAAATCGCGCTGATTCTGCGTTGGCACCGATCGCGAAAACGTGCCTGCCAAAAACCATGCGGTTGAGCAGGGTCGCTCCAAGCACCGAGAAAAGAACGACGCACCACCCACCAATCGGCAGAATCATCCACTTTCGATCCGGAGGTAGAGCAGCCGTGAATTGGGTCAGCCAGTTGATGGATGTTGGCACCGACTTCTCATCCGCAAGCCCCTTCGCCACCCCACGGAACGCCAATTGCGTGACCAGAGTGACGATGAACGAGCCAACCTTCAGGTTTGTCATGACTAGCCCATTCGTCAAACCTGCGAGTCCACCTACGGCCACTCCGGCCAAGGCAGCGACGGCCGGGGATTGCCCCTGGCGGAGCAGAATCGCGACCACAACAGTGACGAGGGCGATTAACGAGCCGAGTGACAAATCAATCGCGCCGGTGATGATGATAAACGTCATCCCGATGACAGCAAAGCCGGTGATGACGGTCTGACGAAAGATCGTTTCTAGGTTCCGAGAGGTCGGAAAAGTATCGGGTTGGAGGATCGAAAAGATCCCGAACACCACCAGCCAGGTGATGATTAATCCGATGCTCTTCCGCCAGGCTTTCACTTCAGAAGCTTCTCGATTTCTGGGGTCGCGAGGTTGGCCTTGTCAACCAAGACCGCGCCGGTATCGATCTTCGATTCGACCTTTTCGCCGCGTATGTGCTTCACGAGGGTCTGCACCGAGAGGTAGCCCATCTTGCGTGGGTCTTGCACAACCAGAGCATCGATTTCTCCCGCCTTCAACCCATCGATCAGAGGAGGCGAGGAATCAAAGCCAACGAGCTTGACCTTGCCCGCCAGTCCGGCATTTTGCAACGCACGAAGCATTCCAAAGGCGGTTGACTCGTTGGGGCAGAAGATACCGTCCACTCCAAACGCCTCGCCCTTCTTAAATCGATTCACAAGCGACTCGGCGGCCTTCTGCGCCGTTTCAGCAGTCGGTCCCGCGTACTGGTTGCTGCTCACAACCTCGATCCCTTTGAGTTTTGCCATCTCGTCGAGGAAGCCCTTTTCGCGCTGATCGGTACTTGCTGATCCTTCTTGGTAGCGGAGCATCAAAACTTTGCCTTTGCCGCCAAGCAGTTCGCCAAGCCGTTTGCCACCCATCCCTCCCGCGGCGGTGTTGTCGGTGGCGATGTAGCTGGTTGTTTGAACCTCGGCAAGTCCCGAGTCAAAGATGACCACTGGGATCGAGGCGGCTTGTGCCTCGGTTACGGGCGTACGGAGGGCATTTTCATCAAGCGGGGCAAGCGCGATTCCACTTACGCCCTTCGTGATGAAGTCCTGGACCACTTTAATCTGCTCGTCCTTGTTGTCCTCACGGAGCGGACCCTTCCAGATCACTTCAACGCCGAGCTCCTTGCCGGCTTCTTGGGCACCAGCCTCAACGGCTTTCCAGAAAACGTGCGTTGTTCCCTTGGGAATGACCGCGATACTCAGCTTTTTGTCTGACGAGGGAGCTGCCGCTCCACTCGATTCCGAGGAGGGAGAGGAAGACGAACCGCAGCCAGCGAGCAACGCTGCCGCCAGCAAAAATCCGACGATGGATTTCATGATGGGGGCGTTTTACCCCGCTCAATTCACTTTTTGAGTTGATCGAGCTTATCTTCTGCGCGTTTAATTGCCCGATCCGTTCGGATCAGCATCATGCAGACTCCGAACCACAGGAGCATTGACGTCAGAGCGGCGAGGACTTTCCAGATCGGCATAGAGGTTTTCCGTGTTGTATTCGAGCAACAATGCGCGGGAGCGCAACTTGTAGATCCACCAAGTGAGGATGCAAACGAGAATCAAAAGTTCGATGATGACCACTGCGTATCCGCCCTTTATATTGCCCTTCATGATTGACTCATTTGGGTGGCTGCTCATGACCTGAGGGAGCCTCGGATACACATAAGTGAGATAAATCGTGGGGAGAAACGCCGCGACCGCATAGCCACTCGAATTGATGGCCCGCTTGTCGGGATCGGTGAACGCACTTCGCAAAACGAAGTAGGCGATAAAGATCGTGACGACCAAGAGGAACGAGACCTGACGCGGGTCATTTTGCCACCAAGCATTCCACTGCACACGGCTGAAAAAGATTCCGCTCATCATCGTGAGCAGGATGAACATCAGTGCAAGCTCGTGGGCAGATTGCGCCCTCAGATCCCACTCGCGTAAGCGCGTTCGAAGAGTTTGAATGCTGAACCAAAGCCCGGCAATCAGGAGCCCCGTCATCATGATCGGGAAAGGAAAGTGCCAGAAGAAGATGCGCGCAAACTCGGGGGAAAGGAAGCCCACCGCGTCGCCGACGAGGTAGCTGTGCCAGATGGCCAGCGGCATCCCGACCAACAGAACAAACCTCGTCAGCTTCTCCATATCTTAGAGTAAACCACAGGGCCGAGAAGCGTTGCCGCCACCGAATAGGCGATCATCCCGATCACTCCGCGTTCACCGCCCGATAATCCTTCCCCTAGGGCAGTCGCGGTGCCCGTTACGCCCAGGTTGATCAGGAACACCAGTAGCGGCACCGAGATCGCCGTACTGAGAGCGGCACGGTTGTTTGCTGGAGCCGCGATTGCGCCTGCCAGCGTCACGGTGCTCGCGATCGCCACCGCGCCCGAGATCGCATTCAGAACGAACATCACAGGCTGATCAAGCTTCACCGGTAGCATGATCAAAAACATCGCGCTCATAAACGTCGTGGCGATCAACATTTGAGCAATATTGAAAAGGGCTTTCCCCCAGAAAACCGCCTCAGGAGTGGCGAAGATTCGCCAGAAATCCGCCGTCTTCTGCTCTTCCTCGTTGAGAAACGTCCGTGGCAACGCGATCGCGGCACTGAAAGTGAGAATCATCCAGTACAGACCTGCTGCGACAACTGGTTTGATCGTCGTGGTGTAAGTGATCGAATTCAGAATGACGATGCTCACGAAACAAATGAGCGCGGTGGTGGTGATCCCACTCATCGAGCGGCTCTCGCTGAGCCACTCCTTCCGAAATACCGCCCGTATCGCCTTAGAGTTCGAGGGCATGAGTGCCAAACCTCCGCTCTTCGGGGTCGTTGGTCGCCAGAACGAGAGCACCGCGCTGGAGTTGTGCCTTCACGACGTCGGAAACCAGCTTTCTCCCCGCTTCATCCAGCGCGACGCTTGGCTCGTCCCAAATCAGCAACTTTGGATTTGATTGGATGGCAAGCGCAATTTTGAGCCGGCTCCGGAGTCCGCTGGAGAGGTGTTGCGATTGATGATCCGCATGCGCGCTCAGGCCGCATTGGTCGATGATCTCCGCGTCGACGCCGGGGCCCAATTCTCGCAGCTCTCGAGTGAGGGCGAGATGTTCCTGTACCGTGAGAGCAGGGAAAACCGATTGGTCTAGCGCGATGTAGGCGCGCTCGCCCTTCTCGTTCGTCGCCGTAGGCGTGATGGTTCCTTCGGTTGGGTTCTCTAATCCGGCAAGCAACCGAAGAAGAGTCGATTTTCCGCTTCCGTTATTGCCGGTGACCAGCAAGCACATGCCGGCCGAGAGGTCGATGTCGATGTCTCGGAAAATCCAGCGCGGACCAAATCTTTTCCCTAGTCCTCGCGCCGAGACGATCACCCTTCCATTATGAACGGGGTACATTCTTATTCTCATCCAATCTTGCCGGGGTGGCGGAATGGTAGACGCGGCGGTCTCAAACACCGCTGATGCAAGTCGTGTGGGTTCGAGTCCCATCCCCGGTACCACTTCAGTTTTGTTTGGGTGAAGATCTCCCGTATTCCCTCCAACAATTACCAGGTGAAGCGTTTGCGTCGCCAAAGAGGAGTCACCCTTGCCGAAGTGCTCGTGGCAACTTCGTTTCTGGGGGTTTGCGCTGCCTCACTCGTCAATTCCGCGACTCAAAGCGATGTCATGATGGCGAAAGTCGAGCGCCGAATCGTTGCGCTCCAGGCTCTCAAGTCCGCGCTTGAGCGGCAACGTACGACAGCTCGAACTACGGCGCTGACGGACCAAGTCCAGACGACAAACGTGACCCTTCCGGGCAATCGAACTGTTCAGATTCGAATCGAGATCGTCACTGGCGCGTACCCGAATACGGCGAAGCTTACGGGCTACGCTCGCTGGCGCGAGTTTTCAGGTGATCGGGGGTACACCGATGAGCTTTCACTCGAAACCTATGTGCTCAACCCCGAAATCTAAGCGAGTTCGTGGCGTCACGATCATCGAGATGACGCTGACATTGGTTTTGACGGCGATCATCGTTGCGGCCGCGACGACCCTCTACTCGTTCATCGCGATCCGAACTGCGGACGCAGTTACCCGCTACACGGTTCTTCAAAACTGCACCCGGCTCTCAAAAGCTATCGAGGACGCCTCTCGATACGCGACGAAGGCTGAGACAAGGACGATCAATGGAAAATCGTTTCTTGTGATCACCGTTCCTGATTCCGGCATAGATCGCGACGGGGATGGAAAATTCGAGATTTATTCCCCCAATAAAGTCAACAAGCTTTTGCGAGAGACATTCTCGCCCGGGAAAAGGATCTGGTTCTACCAATCAAATGGCACCGGCTCAATCGATGGGACGGGCGTGTTTTGGTTCAAGGCCGAGCGTACGGACGATGCAGACATTACGGCGAGTGATATTGACCGTCAGTGGTCATTTTGGAGCGGCGGAAATCCAAAAACGCAGATCCCAGGCACTGTCACCTTTTCTATCTATCCAGCCACGTTCTCCCACCGGGTGACCATCCAAACCACATCTTCAAGTCCGCTCCGTAAAGAGGACGCTGGGCTTGCTCGTGTGAGCCAGGTGCCAACGGTTTTCATGAGCTGTGACTATTACTGGCGAGGTTCCCGATGAAGCGCAAAGATCGAGCAAGTGTTCTGATTTTTTGCGTCATCCTCATGGCGGCTGTTGGCACCATCGTGCTCACCACCGCCGACCTTGGGCGCACCGTTTATCGCCGCCAAGCCCTGATTGAGAGAGACGCAAAGTTCGATTACGCGCTCGACGGACTCGTCGCGGTTTACGGCCGACGGCTCGAGTATGGAGATGTGATTGTTCCAACAACCGAGGCCTTCGATGTTGGGGGACTCAACTTCCAAGTAGATCTGGCAAATGGGACAGGTGCTCGAAGTCGATTTGTAGATTTGGCCGTCTCATTGGACATTCCGGGATACTCAAGGAAGCGCACGTACGCACTTGGAAACCGAGGCAAAGTCTCTCCAACTTGGTTTGCGCTTGGAACCACAACCGATTTCATTCCAACGTCAAGCATGAATGTCACAGGAGATGTCTATTTTGCTGCTGATATTAGTCTTGCTGCAAACAGTCTTGGAATCGTTGGAGACATCTATGCTCAGCGGACTTCATTTGGTAGCACGCCCACATGCTCAGGTAATCGCATCCAAACTAATAGTTTGCTGGGAGTATCTCTCGACTCCGCTGCATATAAATCAGTTGCGACCAGTGTCACGTCCGGAAACCAACTGATAAAGATTTTAGCGTTCCTTTCAATCGGCACTTTTCAGACACTATTGTACAACGATGGAGACGTAACGTTTGATTGTCAATACTTAGGAAAAGGAACTGTCTTTGTCAACGGAAACGTGACGATCGACAAGTTGGATAAAACAACGGCTGACAACGTTGCTTTAGTTATCGTGAACGGAAATGTAGAGATAAGGGCCAACAACGTTGATGCCTTTATTATATGTTCGGGAAATGTCACTTATTCAGGTCTAGGAAACCTACAGCTTAATGGGGGGGTCTGGGCGTCCCAAATCCTCACCGGATCGACAAACTGGACGATCACACATAACTCGCTGTTTTGGGGCGATCCGAAGTGGGACAAGCTTTTGCGAGTTCCCGGCATGTGGTAGGATTTTCTGCCAAAAAACCTAAAGAACTGTCCCAAGTTGCCGATTTACCTAACGGTACGAGCATGTATTTTTACCAGCTAGAAAGTGGGGTGACGGTTTGAAGCGGGAACTTCAGATCTCATACGGGGCCGATAAGCTCTGGCTCACCGCGCGTTGGTTCCTCATGTTCATTTGGGCGCTTGTCGCCTGGGGAAGTACTGACGAGACGGGCCTGCTTGCCGCATTGGGCATATTCAGCGTCACAGGCATTGGTCTGCATATAGTTTGCAAGAAGCCAGATATTTACCGACGTATTGGCCAGAAACTCGTCTCGAACAGTCGCTTTATCGACATTTTGATTCCGGCAGTCGCATCCATTTACGGCCCTCAAGAGCTCGGAAATGTTTGGATGATCGCGATTCCGATCATCATTTTTGAGGCACTTAGCTCGCGTAACAGTCGCCGCGTTGCGATCATCTGTACCATCGCAGGCGGAATCATTATCTACGGCGGCATCCTAAATGAGAGCTTCAAAGCACTCATCGGACCCGTCTTTGGAATCATCTTCGCTGGCTTTGGAGGCATCGTCCTCGCCCGCTTCCAAGCCAAAGATCGAATTCTTCGGGATCGAGACCGACGACTATCGACGCTCATGAACGCTTCGTCGAGCGTCGCCGAATCAGGAGACCTCCGCAACCTGATTCAAACAACGCTCAAGTCCGCCGTTCAGGACATCGGCGCAACCGCCGGAATGGTCGTCCTCACGTCTGACGAAGATCCGGGATTGCTCATTACCGAAGCGGCCTACTCACAAACGGGTGATTTCTTCTTCCCTATGGTTGTGGCAATGGGCGACGGAGTGAGTGGATATGTAAGCCGTGAAGGTCAGCCCATCACACTGACCGCCAAAGAAGGGGAAACGATCGACTGCGATGGCATCGGCCTCGCCATCAAATCTGCAGTCTCTGTACCGCTACTCAACCGCGAATTTCGTGGTGTGGGCATGGCGATTAGCGAGCAGATTATTGGGGCGATGACCATCGTCAATACCGAAGAATCTGAAGTCCTTGAGGCTGAAGAACTCGATCTTCTCCAATCGCTTGCATCGCTTCTCGCAAATGCAATCCATAACGCCCGCATGGAAGAACGCAACCGCGCCACCTTCCTGCGAACTCTCGAATCGCTGGCGACCGCACTTGAAGCCCGCGACGACTACACCCGAGGTCACTCGCAGCGGGTTTGCGATCTCTCGGTCATGATCGGATCGAAGCTCGGACTCAACGCCGATGCGCTTGAAGAACTCCGAATCGGAACGATTTTGCACGACATCGGCAAGATTGGAGTTCCCGATGCAATTTTGAATAAGCCTGGGCGCCTAACCGAAGAGGAGTTCCAAACGATGCGAACGCACCCGGTCATCGGATACGAAATTTGTCGCCCGCTGATGCTTAGCGAAGGCGTTCTGATGATCATCCGTAACCACCACGAGAAACTCGATGGAAGCGGTTACCCAGACGGCCTAAAAGGCGGCGAGCTCCCGCTCTCGCTCCGAATCGTCTGCGTTGCCGACGCATTCGACGCCATGTCTAGCCGCCGACCTTATCGTGGCGTCATGGATATGGGGCACGTCATGGGCGAACTCTCCAAAGGAGCCGGTATCCAGTTCGATTCAGTTGTCGTCGAGGCCCTCAAAGAGATCCTTGCTGCTGGCGAACTCGACGACCTTTACGCCGCATATTGGGGGCCGAAACACACCCCAGCCCTTGAGCAGTCGGAGGATCGGGAAGCCGCGTGAACTTCGCCCTCGTCGCCCCGGTCACTAGTACCGCCGCTACTTCGGTAGGGGTCGATTTTGGTACCCGGGCAACCAAGGTTCTCTCGTTGGCCCAAGCGGGAACCCGAACCGACATTAGCGCTGCGGGGTCGTTTGCAAGCCCCCTGGGGGCGATTCGAAACGGGATGGTCGAGGAGCCCAAAGAGTTTGGACGCGCGTTGGCGACCTTTCTCCGCGATAACACCGTGACCGCGACCGACGCCGTTTTCGATATCCCATCCAACCTTGCGGTTCTTCGCTGGGTGACGTTACCGAACATGGACCCGAGCGAGATCAAGGATGCCGCCCGGTTCCGAGTCCGTAAGCACTTACCGTTCGCTCTCGATTCTGCTTACGTGGAAACTGCGCATGTGAACCCCACCGAAAGCGGGGAAATGAGCGTGCTCGTGGTTGCCGTGCCTCGAAAGTTGGTGGATAGTCGAGCAGAAGCGGTTCTTTACGGGGGACTTGAGCCGATTCGCGCCGAACTTGAGGCTCAGGCCATTCTTCGCGTTGTCGAGCGACGCCTCAACCGAAGCTCCGCGCTTTGGCGAGACGCCTCGCTCACGATCATCGACCTCGGTTCAAGCAACACCCACATGTACGTTGTCCAGAATCAGCAACTACAATTCATTCGCGGCGTTAAGTTCGGTTCGATGATGTTCCACCGGGCCGTCGCCGAAGCGCTCAACTTGACTCCCGAAATTACAGAGACGGTTCTTCACGATCCTCGAACCTACCTGCAGCCTACGGGTATGTTGTCGCTGCCCCTAGGCGAGGATTTCGGGATTGTCGACCTTTCCGCCGAGCTCGAGAAGCTCACCCGAGAAGTCACTCGGTTGATGCGCTACTTCCGGTCCTTGCACCCAGAGCGTAGTTACGCAGGAATTTTGGATCAAGCGATCCTCTGCGGAGGCTTGGTCGGCTTGCCGGGTCTGGCCGAATACTTCTCCAAAAACATCGGGCTGCGAATCGAGTTTGCGCGACCGATCTCCGGAATGATGACGCGGTTTAACCGCGAGACATTCTCGTCAGTTTCAAATCGTCAAGAGGCCTACACAATCGTGATGGGTCTCGCCCTGGCCGGTCTCAGCCAAACATCTCAAGAAAGGAGTTCAATCGATGGTGGACGCGAGTTCAACTGGGTTCGGGCAAGCTAAAAACCGTTCTATCAACGTCGAAGTCAATCTTCTGCAAGATTGGGCGTTGGAGCGGGTTGCGAGCCAAGCTGAGTATCAACGCAAGTTGATCGTGCTGTTCGCCGTCTGCACGGTGGGAGTCTTGATGATTCCGGTGTTCTCGCGTTGGCGTAGCGTCGCCCGGGTGTCCGCAGGCACTGCTCAAAAGGAGGCAGCACGCCTTGGTTCCGAGCAAAAGGCACTCGCGAAGAAGGTCACCCGCCTCACTCCTTCCATCGACTTCGCCGAGATGTTTTCAAAATCGAAACAAGGGCGCCAGATTTTGTTCCATGAGACAGCACGAGTGTTCTCGGCGGCTCCAATCGAAGTGAAGTTTGAGTCATTCAAGGTCGAAGTGATGAATGGCGAACTGCAAATCAAGGTCGCCGCCTATGCTAAGAATTCAGGTCTTGGACGCGACTTTGTGGAGCGTGCAGGTCTCGGCAAGAACGTGCTGTCGTCGAACCAAACATCCCTCCGGGAAAAAGGTCTCGATGGCATCGAAGGCGTCGATTTCGATTACTCGAAACGAGTGAAGGTGACGAAATGAACATCACTCGATCTCCAAAGGCCATTCAGCAACTCACGTTGATTGCCACGATCGCGTTCTCGATCACGTTACTTCTTATCGCAGCAAGTTCGGTCGGGTACGTGTTTGCCGGAAACAAGGCAAAGGGCGAAACCGAGTCAATCAGTCGCGAGATCAAGGAGTTGAATGCCACTCTGGAGCGCTCTAAGAAGCTTGCTCTGCGAACGCCAACGGCCAAAGCCCAAGCAAAGTTCCAAGCGATCATCGAGGAAACCGGGGCTGCCTACGGATGCCGATTGAAGGAGTTTCAGGTTGCGAACGATTCGCAACCGTATCTTTCCAAGTTCGAGCTCAAAACTGAGAGTAAAGGTTGGTCACAGAACACGGTTCAGGCGACTTTGGAGGGCTCAAACAACGCGATCTTTCGGGTTCTCGACGCGATCTATCGCGGTCCTGCCCCAATTGAATTTGACGCGCTGGAACTCAATGCAGCCGGTGCTAAGGCAGGCGAAGTCACGGCAAAGCTGACATTCCGAATTTTATCGATGGAAGTGAAGAAGTGAAGATTGGTAACCAAAAGCAAGCGATTGCCCTCGGCGTAGTCGCCGTAGGGAGTCTTGGGTTCCTCGGGAACAGCATTTTCTCATCTTTTGGAGGGGGTTCACCAGCTCCGTCAGTTGAGGAAGTGAAAGAGGAGAAGCCCAAGCCAACTGCGTTGCCAGAGAATGAGCCCAACGGAGGTGCCGCGGCCGAGGCTCCAGCGAACTCAAACGACGTTCAGATCGCCCCTGCAGTCTTCGAGCGCAACTACTTCGGAGCGGAGCGAACTAAGGTCACGACCAAGGCTCCGGTGAAGCCCAAAGCTGCTACTCGTAAACCAGAGCCATCCAATCAGAACGATGGAAAGAGCGAATTCGAAAACCTGGGAACGTTCAACCCATCGGGACCATCTCTGCCGGATGCCAGCTCAGGTGAAAAGCCCCCAACTTCGGGCGACTCGGCTGAAGCCACCAAGGCAACGCCAAAACCCGAGGTTGTTACTTTGAAGTACGAAGGATTCGTCGATGCCGGAAATCCGGTGGCGATTTTGGCCATTGGTGAGAACCGATTTACCGTCGATCAGGGCGACCGACTTCCCAGCGGTGTCCGCGTTCTCGCCATCACTTCCGAAAAACTCACGCTTTCTATCAAAGGTCGAAACCGAACCCTTTGGCTCGGTAAGGAGATCAACTTATGATTACAACACTTGCTCTATCCATCGCTCTCAACTCAGGCTCTTCGGGGGCAATCTGCAAGGTGTATCAGCCATCTGCAAAGAGCGCTGCTCTTTCGCGCAAAGTCATCTATCGTGGAATCGGCCCCAAGAAATTGGGTCAGGACGGACCCAATCAGCCCAAGTTGATACCACTTGGTCCGAGTTCGGCGATCAATGAGCTTGCAATTGCGATTCGAGTTCCCATCATGCGAGCGATCATGCTCAAGCATGCGGATACCGTCGCCGCTTCGAGCATGACCCGGACGGGGCCGGATTCGCTCATTGGGAATGCCAACCTCGACCCGATTTCGCTGCCTCCGCAGATCCCTTCGGCAACTTCTGACTCCAAGACGACGGCAACGGCTGCCAACATGTTCGCCGAGCCTGCTCCCATCGCCCCGATGGAGAAGCTGGTGACGGTTAGCCTAAACTCGACTCCGTTAGAAACTGTCGTCGGAATCCTCAGTAAGCAGGCTGGGATCAATATTGTTCTGGCATCGAAGCCAGATCAGAAGGTCAGCCTCAACGTCAAAGAAATGCCTTTGAGTGAGGCGGTTCGTCACCTCGCCGCCTTGGCAGGTGTGAAGTCCCTCAAGGTCAAAAACACCATCGTTTTGGCGGAGGAGAGTGCACTTAAGGCAGCATATCCATTGGAATACGATGCGGCGTACACGAAAGATCCCAAGGAAACTGACTCGGGCAAGCCTCCGGTAACTGCGCCGGAGAAAGCTCCCGAAAAAGTCGCGGAGGCTTCCAAAGTCATTACACTCAAGTTCCTTAACGCGGGTCTCATCGTTGGCGCGCTCCAAGACTTCCTAACCAAGCAGGGCGTCACCGCCGTTGCACTCCCTGGTTCTGTAGTTCCCACGCTGGGACCCGGCGGTTTGTCCCAACAAGGCGGCGGTCAGAATGGTCAGGCGGGACTCCAAGTGGCGGGCGGTGGTGGCGGTGGAAATGTCGGGGCGCAAGGAGCTCAGCAGGGAACGTTTGATCCCAACTCACGCAAGCTCTTCGTAACCGGACCCGCCAAAGCAATTGCTCAACTGGAGGCGATCATCGCCGATATTGACGTCCAACGCCGGCAGGTTGCGATCACGGTGTCGCTCTTTGATGTATCAGATGAAGCGATCAAGGAGCAGGGAATCACCTGGACTCCCGGGCAATTCTCGATCACCGAGAACACGAGCAACAGTTTCACCGACAGCACATTCCAACGGACGGGAATCAACTTTGCCGCTTCGATGAAGGCTCTGCAGACCCAAGATAAAGCACGATTGCTCTCTAAGCCAAACGTAAACGTGATGGATGGCGAAACTTCGTCGATCCTCATCGGTGAGCGGAGGCAGTTCCCCATCGTTAACGGAACAACTCCAAACGGGCAATTCATCTTCTCCACCCAAGAAATCCGGGTCGGGATCACGCTCGATGTTAGCGCTTCGATTGCCTCCGATGGATCGATCACCCTCGCGGTGCGCCCAGAAGTGTCTTCGATCATCGGCTTCCTCAGCATCAACGGTGGTAACTACCCACAAGTTGCAACTCGGAGCAGCAATAACACGATCACCCTTAAGGACGGCGAAACCGCGATCCTGGGCGGACTGTTGCGCGAGGAGGACATCAAGAACTTCGAGCGAATGCCCCTTCTGAGCAATATTCCGATTCTCGGAGAACTCTTCAAGAATCGCCGTACCGAGAAGCGTAAGTCGCAACTCATCATCAGCATCACGCCGAACCTCATCAAGCAATGAACATCGATCGCCCACTAAGCGAGATATTTGTCGACGAAGGCTTAATCTCTCGCGAAGAACTTATGAGTATCCTCGCCAAGCGCGAGGATACACGTGAGTCCGTCGGCGACCTCCTTGTACGCCTCAAGAAGATCACCGAAAAGCAAAAACTCGGGGCACTTGGGCAACAGATGGGCGTCCCGTTCATCGACTTGGCGAGGACGGAACTGGATTTCGATCAGACCAAGATCATTCCCCACTCGGTCGCGGTGCGCTTGCTGGCGGTTCCGATCGAGGTCACCGAAATCTCTGCAACGGTGGCGATGGTCGATCCGCTCGACCTCACTGCCCTGGATGAACTCTCTAATATCACCGGGCGAGACATCGATCCGCTGGTAGCGACCGAAACCGATATTCGCGATGCGATTTTCCGCACCTATGGCGCTTATGACGACCTCGGCGAAATTGTAGGCGAGGCGGTTCGCGGTGTCGATACCGAGTCCGTCCGGCTTCAATCCACCGAGGAAGAGGAGTCTGCCAATGTCAACGTCGTCGAACTTAAGGAAGTTGGCGAAGGCGCACCGGTTGTCAAGTTGGTTAACGCGATTCTCATCCGAGCGATCGGGATGCGCGCCTCCGACATCCACATCGAGCCGCACCAGCGGAGGGTACGCGTTCGAGTTCGTATCGACGGGCTTCTTCAAGAAGTCATGGTGGTTCCGAAGGATCTTCAACTCCCGCTAACTTCGCGAATCAAGTTGATGGCAGGACTGGACATTGCAGAGCGACGAGCCCCTCAGGATGGTCGCTGTACGCTCGTTGCCCCCCAGGGTGAATTCGATTTTCGTGTCTCGACCTACCCCAGCGTCTTTGGTGAGACCATCGTTATCCGAATTCTGGACAAGAATGCGGCGATGATCGATCTAAACAAGCTCGGGATCCACGTCACTGGTTTCCGGACCCTCCATAAACGTCTTCAAGAGCCCCAAGGGATGATCCTGGTTACCGGACCGACGGGTTCGGGAAAAACTACAACTCTTTACGCCGGATTGCACTACCTAAACGCGATCTATCGCAACATCATCACGATAGAAGATCCAGTCGAATACCAGCTGGACGGAATCACGCAAGCCAACGTGAATCCGCGTGCCGGAATCACTTTCGCGACCGGTCTGCGGTCGATGCTCCGTCAAGACCCTGACGTGATTCTAGTGGGTGAAATTCGCGACCAAGAAACCGCTTCGATCGCGACCGAAGCGGCCCTTACTGGTCACCTTGTCCTCAGCTCTTTGCACGCCAACGACGCCTCAAGTGCACTTACGCGATTGGTCGATATGGGTATCGAGCCGTTCCTTTTGGGCGGTTCGGTTTCTTGCTCGGTTGCCCAACGACTTGTGCGTGTGAACTGTCCGAAGTGCCTCGAAGAGTACAAGCCCGACCCCGAGAACATTCGCCGACTCGGACTCGATCCTCAGGCGACGTACCTCCGTGGAAAAGGGTGCGAGCACTGCTCCAAAACCGGTTATCGCGGCCGAATGGGTGTCTACGAAGTACTCGATATGAATTCCGACATCCGTCGCATGATCTTAAACGGAAAGCATGCCAACGAGATTCAGCACGCTGCAGTTCAAGCAGGAATGGTCACTCTGCGCCAGGACGCCAGCGATAAAGTCGCGGAAGGGAAAACAACGGTCGAGGAGGTCATTCGGGTTACCGCCGAACACGGATAATGGTCTCTTACGCTTACAAGGGTATCGACGGCAAGGGATCAAAGGTTGATGGTGTCATCGCCGCGACGTCGCTCGAAGACGCCGAAATCAGACTTTCAAAACAAGACATCGCAATCACCGCGTTGCGACCCACGAATGCGAAAGTCACCACCGGCGAGAGCAAAAGCGCGGTGCCAGAGGCAGCGAGGCGTCGGATTAACCCGAACGATGCGGCGACGACTCTTCGCAATCTTGCCGTCATGGCTGAAACGGGAGTCCCGTTCATCGAAGCAATCGACGCCGTGATCCTGAGTGCCCGAACTCGCCACATTGAGGCCACGCTTCGATTGGTCAAGGACGGCGTGGTCGGTGGTCAAGGAATTTCTGGCGCGCTCAAGCTCGCCCCAAACATGTTTCCGCCGATTATCGTTGACATGATCCGCGTCGCAGAGGCGGGAGGCCGTTTGGATCAGGCCTTGGCAAACGGTGCCGCATATATGGAACGCGCCAGCGATCTTCGGCGAAAGATCATCAACGCGATGATGTACCCGATGATCATGTTGGGGGTCTCGTGCTCAACGATCATGATTCTTGTCATCTTCGTCATGCCGCGATTCGCCCAAGTCTTCACATCGATGAAAGCCAAGCTCCCGCTCACAACGGAGATCATGCTCAAAGGTGGCGACATCATCCGAAAGCAGCCTTTGGTTTCTCTGGGCGTCTTCGCGGGGACCATTTTTGCGCTCGTCTGGCTTGGTCGACAACCCGCCGTTCAGCAAGCCCTCATGAAAGTAGCCGAACGGGTCCCGGTATTGGGAGAGTTGCTCCGCCGTCTTGCCCTTGCAAGGTCACTTCAGTCAATTTCGACGCTTGTATCTTCAAACGTGCCGTTGCTCGCCGCGATCGAGGCTGGTGGAAGAGTCGCGGGGCACGGAGCACTGCGCCACGCTCTCCAGCAGGCTCGAGATGAAGTCGAAAGAGGCTCGTCACTCTCGGAAGCACTTGGTTCGCACAAGGTCATCCCCAAAAACATCATTCAGATGATCTCAGTGGGCGAACGCACAGGACGCCTCAGCCAGCTCCTCAACACAGTTTGTCACTCGATGGAACACGAAGTCGATGGGCGTCTCAAAGCGCTCGTCAGCGTCATCGAACCCCTCATGATCGTCACCATGGGCCTCATCGTAGGTTCCATCACGATGTCCATCATCGGACCAATTTATTCAGCAGTTGAAAATATTCGCTGAAAACACTAAGTAATCGAAACTGATATACCGAAACCATAACAAGAGAGGCATTCAATGGGATACCGACACACACGCAATAGCCGAAAAGCATTCACGCTCGTCGAGCTTCTGATCGTCATTATCATCATCGCTGTATTGGCGGCGATCGCAATTCCGAAGTTCTCGAACTCGAGCACGCGAAGTAAGGAATCTGCACTTCGAAGCAACCTTAAGTTGGTTCGAAACGCAGTCGAGCTTTTCCGAGCGGACACTGGATTGCTCCCATCGGCCTTAGCTGACCTTGCTGCGGGCACGGCACCTGCAAGCGGCCTTAACTCTTCGGCAGCATCCACGGCCATAACTCCGGCCGATTGGCGAGGTCCTTACCTCCAAGAGGTTCCTAAGGATATTAACGGCGGCAACTTCACTTACGTGACCACTGCTGGAACAACTCTCGGAAATGTCAACTCTGCCGTCACTGGCTACACCACCTGGTAATCCAGGAGAAGCCTCTATGATCATCGCCGAACTCATCTGAGTTCGGCGATTTGTTTTTCGAGGTACAATGCACTAAATCCAAATGGTTTACATTACTGTCCAACCCAACGAATCCGTCGACGCTGCTCTTAAGAAGTTCAATATGAAGCTCCAGCAGGCTGGAGTTCTCCGCGAGCTCAAAGAGCACAGCTCTTATGAAAAGCCAAGTGAGAAGCGACGACGCAAGGCTCGCCGACGCGTTTCAATCCGATAATCTCTCAATCAAAAGCTTAGGAGTTCGGCATCACCGAGCTCCTTTTTCATTGATCCATGTCCCACTCCATTTCAAACGAGACTTCCGTCGAGGTTGACGGTCTCGAAAAGGTTTTGAAGGATGTTGCAGCCATCGAGGGGATCGATCAGGCCATCCATGTCCGGTTGGTTGGGAATTCTGAAATTCAATCGCTGAACCACCGTTGGCGCGACCTTGATAAGCCAACCGATGTGCTGACGTTTCCGTCGGGCATGCCTCTTCCGTTTCCAGCCGGGGATATTGTGATCTCCGTCGATTACGCGAGTGCCCAGGCGCAGGAGCGCAACGTACCGTTACAAGACGAACTGATCGCCCTGCTGGTCCACGGCGTGCTTCACCTAAGCGGGTACGACGACGAAACCGATAATGATAAACGAGCGATGCAACGTCGAATGAATGAAATTGGCAATCTGATTGGTACGCCGATTGATGCCGAGTGGACGTCTGTACTTCATCAGGACGAAGCATGAGCGCGCACCGTAATCCGATTGAGCCATTCCGAGTGGCCCTCAACGGCATCATCTTCACGTTCAAGACGCAACGACACATGAGGTTCCACCTCTATGTGGTCTTTGTCGTAATGCTCCTCGGCATCTTCGTCAATCTGCCGCTCCGCGAAACTCTGGTTCTTCTTTTCACGATCTCTCTGGTCGTGGTTGCCGAGATGTTCAACTCGGCAATCGAGGCCGTCGTTGATCTTGTGAGTCCCGACTACAACCCGATGGCGAAGTTCGCGAAGGACATCGCGGCGGGTGCAGTGCTTATCACAACCTTGATCGCATTGGTCGTTGGTGCGCTTCTTGTCCTAGGCGAAAGTCGTTGGGAGGCATTAAAGATTTCGCTCGGCTCCGAGGCCCCCGAGCTGGGGGTTCTGCCCCGCATCGTGGTTGGAATCCTTATCTGCTTTGTCGCGGTGGTGATTGGAAAAGGCATGGGCAAACGGGGACAAGTGCTTCAGGGCGGACTCGTCTCCGGTCACGCAGCATTTGGTTTCTTTTTTGCCACTTGGGCCGTGCTGCTCACCTCCAATGCACTCGTCGCCGCGATCGCAATTGGTCTGGCGGCAATCATTGCCCAGAGCCGATACGAGGCCAAGTACCACACGATTGGCGAACTCAGCCTCGGGGCGGCGGTCGGAATCATGATCGGTCTCTTGCTCTACGCAACGCTCCCCAAATAAACGTGATAAAGTGAATCGAGAACTTAGTCAATGATTGAACCAAGCTCTACTGGCGAGCCGAACGTGAACTCCCCGTTTCGGCGCGCACTCAAACCCATCGCTTTCGGAATTGCGACCCCATTTGTCGCCATTGCCAACGCATTCGCCAAGCTGGGCGGAGGAAGCGCATCGCTTCGCCGCTCGAGCACTATCGAAACCGAAATTCGATCGCTCGTCGAATCAGGTGGAGTCTCCGGCGAGTTTGAAGAAGAAGAAACCGACCTGATTCATAGCGTTTTCGAGTTCAAAGAAACCGTTGCCCGCGAGGTGATGACCCCGCGAAGCGATCTGGATTCGGCGAGTATTGACATCAATCCTTACGACCTCGTCGAACTCATCCAAACGTCCGGACACTCGCGAATTCCGATCTTTGAAGGCACCGACGACGAAATCGTGGGCATTATCCACGCGAAGGATCTTTTGGTCACGATGCTTCGCGGCAAGCCAGTCAATCTCCGCTCGCTCATGCGCCCCGCGCTGTACGTGACGGAGAATAAGAGCATTCACGACCTGCTCGCGGATATGCGGCATTATCGAACCCAACTTGCCGTAATCAAAGATGAATTCGGCGGTACTTCGGGGATTGTCACCATCGAGGACATCATCGAAGAGCTTGTTGGCGAAATCCAAGACGAGTACGACAACGAGGAACCCGACGTCGCCGCCACCGAAAATGGTTTCCTTGTGGAGGGCAAAACCAACGTGGACGACGTCAACGAGCAGATCGGCTCGAACTTTGTCAGTGAAGATTTCGACACCATCGGGGGCTACGTTTTCGGCCTTTTCGGGCGTCAACCCAAGGCGGGCGAATGGATCGAAGATGGCGACTATCAGTTCACCGTCGTTGAAACCGACGGCAAGCGTATCCAGCGTCTTCGGGTTGAGAGCCTCGCCGAAATGGCTATTGCGAAATCGGAATAGTCCGCGAATGCGCGATAGCTAGGCCAAGAATGTCGTAAAACGTAGTGATGTCCGCAACCGTTGAACCCGCCATTGATCGCCGCCTATGGGTTCTTCGGAACTTCGATCTTTTCCGGAACCTCTCCGACGAAGAGTTGACAATGGTGGCTCATGAGAGCCGCTTGCTCGAATTCGAGCGCAACTCGCACATCTGCATGAGCGGGGTGAAGCATACGCACGCCTACCTGATCAAGGAGGGCAACGTGAGAATCATTTCGAATCACGAGAGCGGGAAGCGCCTCACCATCGGCATTCTTAAACCGGGCGAATTGATTGGCGATATCAACCTTTTCGGTAACGAAATGCCGGTGGGTGAAAGTGCGGAAGCAATCGGAAAGGTTACGCTTTATGCCGTGCCGATTGACTTGCTCAAAAAGGTCATCATGAGCAAGCCGGAGCTCGTTTTCGCACTTACCAAGCTGGTCGGCGACCGCCGCGCGCAGATCGTCAATCAGATGAAGGACGTTCTCTTCCTCACCGTCCCTCAGCGGTTGGCCCGCCTCATCAATCGCCTCGCCGAAGAATTCCCGGGCGAAACCAAAAGCGGTCGACGCTTTATCAACATCAAGCTGACTCACGCCGAGCTGGCCGACCTCATCGGGTCCAATCGAGAGGCCGTCAGTGCGACAATCGCAAAGTGGAAATCGAGCGGCGGACCAGCCGATGTGGTCAAGGGTTACATCGTCATTCGAAACGAGCAAACTCTTCAGGTACTCCTCGCGGCCTGATTTTTGAAATTGTATCGTTGCGTACAACTCTGATGCTTTCTGGGGCGTAAATTGATTTCAGTCATGAAAGCAATGGCATCGTTTACTCTTGGAGCATTTCTCGTCGCTGGTGCATTCGCCCAATCCAAAACCTTCACCTTCGGGCCGAACCTCGCTCCTCAACAAGTCGTTACCGTTGAGAGCAACACCGCCTTCGAAGATTTCGTCGGCCGAACCAACAAGGTCAGCGGTTCCGTCACCGTCGATCTGGCTAAAAAGACCGGTTCCGGAAAAATCATCGTCGACCTCGCATCGCTGAGCACTGGCCTCGACCTCCGCGACGAGCACATGCGCAGCGAAGGATGGCTGAACGTGGCAAAGTTCCCCACCGCCACCTTCGAAGCGACCTCGATCAAGAACACGGGCGGCAAGAACTTCCTCGTGAACGGAAAGTTCACCCTTCACGGCGTCACCAAGACTTTCAGCGTGAAAGCGACCGCCAACTACGTTGCCGAGAGCGAAAAGACCAAGGCGAACCGATTCAACGGCGACGTTCTGCAAATCAAGACCAAGTTCAACATCAAGCTCAGCGATTACGGAATCCAGATTCCGGCAATGGCGGCAGATAAGGTTTCCAATAACCTGACGCTCGCCATCAGTGTCATCGGAACCACTAAGTAAGGCACCCCAATGCTGAAGAAACTTTGCCTTGTGCTTGCCGTTGCTTCCCTTGTAGTTGGGATCGCGACCTTCCCGGCCTATGGGTCGTTCAAGTCAAAGGCAAAGTTGATTCAGCGCGTCGAAAAATCACAATCGGATTCGCTGTTCGGCGAAACCGGCACCCCCATCGGCGAGCCACAAGAGCTGATTATCGAAGACCCGAAAGCCTTCATTGGTGAACCGAAAGACGGCGTCTACCAAGTGGATGAGGGTTACCTGAAGGCGAACAACATCTATCCTCGCCAACTGAAAACGGTCGACTTTCTTCTCTCAAACATCCGCCTGGGCGCGTTCGTCGCCGCGATGTTCTTTGTCGTCATCGGCCTCTGGCTAGGCAAGCGGGCTATAAAATCTCAAGCCTGACCGTGATCTCATCGCCGGCCGAAATGACGTTGTCCTTCCGCAGCTTCGCTTTCAGCGGCAGCAGGTAGCTGTCGTACTCTTTGACGGGGAAGAGAGATGTTTCGATGGTCGATCTCCCGATCATCGCCCTCACCTTCACCGAGCCAAATCCACGCCGAGGCATTCCTTCGATTTCCGCCCTCACGCCGTCCCTTGCTGCCGGAGGAAGAGTGACAAAGTGCCAGCCAACACCGTTGTCCGATCGCCATATCCAAACTTCCGCCTTGAACTCGATCACGGCTTAGGGTGGTCCTTGAAGAAGCTCCAGATTTCGTCCAAGGCCAGAATTCCGCTCTTCGACTCGCGTCCCGAACCGTAAAAACCGCCGAAAACATCGTGGGTTCCATCGCGGCTGATCAGTAGCTTCACTTGCGCGCCTTTCTCGTTCGTCCCGAAGTCTCGTACGGACGTGATTCCGTCTTCCCGTCGAACGGTCTCGACCTTGACCGGTAACCCAAATTTCGATGCCCACCATTCGGCAGATTCGTTCGCGCCGATGCTTTGCAGCATCGCCCGATCACCGCGCTTGAAGGCAACCATATTGTCTTGTTGCCCATGGATCAGCAGTACTGAAATGGGAGACTTTGGATCGGGGATTGTGTCCAACTTTGTACTTGTTGGGATACCGACGGTTCCCGCAATTCCGGCGACTGCCGCCAGCCGGTCGCCCAAAACCGATCCCAAGTAGTAGCTCATCATCGCGCCGTTCGAGTGGCCAAAGACGTACTCCCGCTTCTTATCGACATTGAACTCCGATTCGACTTGATCAAGTGCCTTCGCGATGAACTCCGCATCCGATTTATCCCCCGCCATCTTGAAGAATCCCGCATTCCAGCCGCGGAAGCTCTCCGGGATGCCGTTGGGGATGACGGCGATGAACCCTTCGGCATCCGCCTTTTCGCCGAGATGGAGAATATTGTCAAACTGAGTGGCGCTGCTGGTCAGGCCGTGGAGCGCGACCACTACCGGAGTCGGCTTGGTATGGTCGTACCCCTTCGGCACTCGCAAAATGTAATCCCGTGCTTTGCCCGCGACCTCTAGCTTGTCGACGTATCTCCCTGGGGCACGAGGCTCCTTGGCAGGCGAACACGCCGCACTCGCGATCAGGAGCAGTGGAAAGAACGCACGATTCATATACATATTGAGACGAAAAAAGGCGGCTTGCAGTTTGGCTTAGTTCTGCAGCCGCCGAGGGATTTGGGAGGTTCTTGCTATGCTTCGCTCCTCGTATGGTTGGGAGCGTATACATTGTCTAACTGCATCTCTCTCAAATCGGTTCCAGTTATTTCGACATCAGGATTTGATTGCGAGATTTCCCGGATTATCTCCTTCGCTCGGGTGATCTCCAACTGCAACGTTCGAATCGCGTCGTGATTGCGATCAATCTTAACGGTGAGGTTGGCTTCTGTGAGCTTCGCCTCTTGGAAAAGTGGTCGAGAGGACCAACTGGGTTTTCTTAGAACGACATCTACGGATCTGATGTCTTTGATCGCGATTCGATCGACGGAGTCGTCGGTGGGAAGTAACAGGTGATCGCGGTCGATTGAGTTCGGTGTTTCTCCGGGAACCAAATTCATGATCACCGAGGTCACGACTTCCGAGCTGGAACTTAGCCAGGGAAGAATAATTCCCGTGATCGCCTCGATACACAGGAAGACATATATCAGTATTCCGGGCAGCGATTTGCTAAATCCCTCTACGCCTCTGGTCAATCCGGCTATCGGCAGAAGGAACAATCCTGTGACGACGATCCATTGCACGGTCAGCAGTGAGTTGCGCCAATTGACTCGAATCGTGGGAACTCGAATCATGTGATCGCCTCGGGCTTCGATGTACTTGAACCACTGCAGAGCCGCCCGCTTTGATGCGAAGGGAATAGGCACGTGCGGATAGTCTGCTCGTGATGTGCTGATCACCAGGGTGGCGCAGTTCCAAGGGCCAGCCCTGCGAGGAACGAAATCAGGCGTAAATCCCGTGATGTAGAGGTGCTCCATTGACCGCTCCATGGTGATTCCTTGGATCTCCTCAAACCGGATATGCAACTCGGTCATCGGTCGGTGGGTGACGCCAACCCCATCGGGAAGCGCTGCGATCATTCCAGCCAAAGTTCGCTCGCTGGGCGCGCCATCTGCTCCGATTTGCGCGAGTTGGTGGGCGTCGATGAAGTTCCGTTTGCGAATCAGCCTTAGAACCCCGATCTGCAACATTGCAAATCCAATTGGGAAGGCAACGAAGAACGAATTGACCGCCCGTCCTGTGATCAGTCCAACAAGCGCGCACGCACCGCCGATCAATCCGAGCGCGATGAGGGCTCGCCGCCATGCGATCTTGGGGCTTATTGGAGCATCGAGCCTGTCCACATCCTTTATTCTAAACCCTTCGTATCACAATCGCCCCAGCGTCGCTTCGATTCATCGTCGGCTCATTGAGAAAATTGACCGTCTTTATGGTTTAACTCAAGGCTCCATTGAACGGATTCGGAGCCGGGATAAGCTCAAAGATTCCATCTCGGAGTTCATAGCGGCCGTTAAATCTCGGTCTCTGTCGAGTCCCATGAAGAAATCGATTCTTGCGAAGTAACTCAGCAAATCTGTCCAAACTCTCGGTTCCATTGAGCCGGTATCTTACGTTGCTGGTGAGATATTCTTCCACTTTTTCAGGCGACCAGCCGGACTTACGAACCGCATCGTTGATCACATACTCAATCCTTGGGCGGTTTGCAGCGAGGTATGAACCCATCTTTTCAATATTTTTCTGAACGGCCGTGCGCCTAATCTCCAGTCTGTCGCTGGTGAGCGCCTCCATCTTCTTCTCCGACCAAGTTGGATAGTCCACATATTGGTGCACGGCACCAAAGCCACTCGCTTCAAAACCATGATATAGGACCATCCATAGCAATTGCCCGTAATGACACTCATCCCATCGGGGCTCAGGGAAACGATCTTGCTTCGCCAGCCATAACGCCCATACGAACGGCAACCCGGTCATCTCGGTCCAAGCCGCCCCGAGGTCAACATCCACGAGCCCGGTTCCGTCCGCCTCAAGGCCCATGTCACCGATCAAGACGCAGGCATCGCATTCGGCAAGCATCGCCGTCTGGTTCGGCTCCATAGTTACGAGATCAGGACGCACGCCCTTTTCCGCCAGGATGATCTGAGCGAGCATGTTGCTGGTCATCGAGCTTTGATCAAGCGCAAGTGTCTTTACCTCTTCCAACGGAACCTTAGAGAGCAACCGAACCGACGCCACCGGTCCGTTACTCATGATCCCGACGTCGGCGGCGATCACCAAGTCGTCGCGCCGCAGGTACTCGATGGAAGACACCAAAATCGCGTCGACCTCCCCCGAATCCAGCAATCTGGGAAGCCGCGAGGGCACATCGTAAACCACCTCCACGAACTCATTCGGTTGATCAAAGCACGCCACCAACGGCCTCGCATTCACATACGGAACGCATCCAACCCGAAACCGCGCTTTCATACATATAGTCTACGTAGCCAGGACATTGATTAATCGATCAATCAACTGATAGACTGCCGACATGATCTCAGTCATTGCCGCTTCCGTAGCTTTGGCCCCTCAAACGCTTCCGCAGCTGCGGGTGCAGGGGCAGTACATCGTCGACGCCAAGGGTAAGCGCGTGATCCTAAAAGGCACTAACCTCGGAAACTGGTTTGTGATTGAGCCGTGGATGCTCAACCTCAGCGGCATCAGCGATCAATACGAGATTGAAAAGATCCTCACTGAGCGATTCGGAGAAGCTGAGAAGGACCGGCTGATGGATATCTACCACGCGAGCTGGATTACCAAGCGCGATTTTCCAATCATCAAATCGTTTGGCTTTAACCTCGTTCGCCTCCCGATGAACTACCGCCAATTCGAGGACGACCGGGCACCCTTCAAGCTGAAGAAAGATGCATGGAAATGGGTCGATTTCGCCATTGATCAGGCAGAAAAGAACGGAATGTACACCATTTTGGACATGCACGGTGCCCAAGGAGGACAGAGCGTTTACGATCACACGGGGCGATCCGGACAGAACAAACTTTGGACCGAGGAGGCGAACAAGAAGCGCCTCGCCTGGCTCTGGTCAGAAATTGCCAAAAGATACAAGAATCGCTCCGCTGTCCTAGCATACGACGTCTTTAATGAGCCGTATGGCGGCACCAAACCGCAACAGGTCGAAGTGTTCAACCGAGTTCTCCCCGAAATCCGAAAAGTCGATCCCAATAAGCTTGTTCTGGCCCACGGCCACTGGGACAACTTCTTTCACTACGGGAACCCGAAGGCAAACGGCTGGAAGAATGTCGGCTTTCAACTTCACTGGTATCCCGGACTTTTTGGCAACGGATCGCCGACCGTTCAAACGCAGATGAAACACCTCAAGACCGCACCCTACTGGAAAGGCGAAGTCGAGAAGGTCAATGTTCCGCTGCTGATCGGCGAAATGAACGTGGTGTTTCAAGCTGCGGGTGGTGGAGCAATGATGCGCCGCCACTTTGACACCTATGGTCAAAATGGGTGGCTCACCACCATGTGGTCGTACCGAGCAGGGAGCGAAAATGGTGGGCATGGTAACGCTTCTTGGGGCATGGTCACGAACAAAAAGCCAGCGCGAAAGATCGATTTCAAAACCGCCAGTCGCGCCCAAATCGAATCATGGATGCGCGGATTCGCCACCGACGAACTTGAAATCAACACTGACTTGAAAACCTGGCTCAACGCCAAGAATCCCAAGTATCCTCCCCTCCCTCCGGCCCCAATCGTGCTGGAGTCAACTCCGTTCCAAGATGAACTTCTGGGATGGACGGCCACTGATTTGGGCAACGCTCGCAAGGGCGGGCTGGAGAAAATCAATGAATCCACATTCGCACTCTACGGCGGCGGATCCGATATCTGGGGTCAATCCGACCAAGCGCGATTCCTTCAGCGGCGCGTGAGCGGAAACTTCAGAATCACCATTAAAGTCGAAGACCATCCGAAGGGCGAGCAGTACGCCAAAGCCGGTCTCATGGTGCGGGCCTCGCTCGAACCCAATTCCGCGATGACCTTGCTGAGCGTTTTCCCGGATGGTGGCGTTCAACTCGCTGTGAGGAGTATGTCCGGAGGTGAGGCGAGCGGCAAGGCAGAAGCAACCGGAGAGGCCCCAATCTGGTTCCGACTCACGCGAATGGGCGAAATTCTCATTACCGAGATTTCGAAAGATTGCTCAACTTGGAAGCTCGTCGGTGAATCGCCCGCACCGGCGGAATCGCTTCATGTTGGTCCGATTGCTCTCAGTCATGACAACGGACAGCTCACGAGGATTGTTTACAGCGGCTTGAAGTTCGAAGAACTACCGTAATTCTTTGCGGACAACGAGCTTTAGGCCGCTCCAGACATCGCTCACCGCGCACACCTTCACGTCAACACACCCCATGGGGAGGCAAATCTCGCGGATCACGTTTTCGTCAATCTCGGTGGACACTTTCGAAGCTTTCTTCGGCCAGCTCACCCAGACCGAAACATCTCGTGCGCAAACATCCCAGAGCTGTGCCAGTTTGGTAGCGAGGTCATCGCGAGAAGTGCAGAACACATGGACGATTTGGGCGAATTCCGGCTCAACATGGTCGACTTCAAACTCCAAACCCACCAAATCAAGGTACTGCTCGATTTCTCCCAAAACGCACAAGCGAATGCCGGGCTTGAGTCCCAACTTCTCCCAAACGGGCTTTCCTGAGTATCCGACCGCGCTCATTTTGGCTTCCTGGCCACAATCACCACTGAGCTTCCCCAGGGGAGGTTTATCGCGCCGAAAATCGCCCGCTCGACCGACATGATTCCCTTGAGGATGCGTTGCACCCACGCTGGCAGGCTTGGGAGCTTTGCCGAGGGCTCTCCTCCGCGAATCTTTCCGACAATCCGCAGTGCGAGGACCATTGGGAAAAGCAAAAAGACGCTATAGGATGCCCTCTCGACAACAAATCCCGCGCTTTCCACAAGTCGCCGAGCCGAAGTCACCGTGTACCGCCGCTGATGCATCAGCGCCACATCGTGGGGTCCCCACAAGAACATGTAGGCGGGCACGTTCATCAAAAGCATCCCGTCTGGCTTCAGTGCCCGAAAGATCTCATTCACCGCAGAAACATCGTCCGCAACATGCTCAATGGTATCCAACGTGACGACAGCATCGACTGAGCTTGTACGAATTGGGAGAACTTCGGCATTGGCCCTCGCGAGCAAAGTGAGTCCGCGCGAGTGCGAAAACTCGAGTGCCTCTTGGCTGAAGTCCACGCCATTAACGGTTCCGAATTCAGCGAATGCGCGCTGCCCCGCTCCGGTTCCGCAACCCACATCGAGCAGAGTCGCGCCAGATAATCCTGCCTTCCGCAGAACCATCAACGCCAGTTCCCGCCGAGCCACGAACCACCAGTAGGTGTCCTCCAGCTCATACATTCGGGCGTACTCTGCGCTCTGCACTAAGCCAAGATTCTAGCTCATTCGGGCTTTTGAGCCTAAGGCTTCTCCGAGAGGGCGTTGAACAGCAGCTTGAAGCCGGCGTCGCTCTGCGCTCGGAAGTTCACTTCGGGGCCGATCAGCACCACCTCGCCCTTTCCGAAGGGGCAAAGCGCGACCGCCGTAGTGTCCTTCAACTTGTCTTGGCCAAGTGCCCAACCCGATCGGAGCGGAGTCGCCGTATCAAACCAGGCAACCCTTGTTGCCCCATCTTTGAGCCGGTACACAGGTGAGTTGTCGAACATCACGTCCACGTACTCTTCGTTCCCGCGCGTCAGCCAGCTCGGCTCGACGCGCATCCGGAGAACCGAGGAGGGAACGTAATAGTCCGTGCCTTTCACGCCTTCCAGAGCATCTTCGACCGGCAGCGAGAATCGGGTCGCGAGATTCTTGCCCGAGGAGCCAATCGCAACCACTCTCCCTCCGTCCCGAACGAATTTCTCAAGATTCTTGATTCGCTCCGAGTTCAAGTCCCCCATGATCGCTTTAAGTGAATCGGGGATGGTCGGGTCATTTAGCAAATCGGTGTTCGGGCGTCGGTCATTCGTCGGAATCGCCCCATCGGGGAATAGGATTACGTCGAACTTTTCGCTCAAGTCTTCGCCGAATTGTGGCGGATAGATCACCTTAAAGTCGAAGTGATACTTCTCAAGCGTGTAGCGGAGCCAGCCGGAGTCCATCGACCCGCCATAGGTATCCCAAAGGCCGATTCGAAGGCGCTTGTAGGGTTTGCCATGAACCCCCTGACCGCGTTGCGGAAGCCCGAATTTAAGTAGTTTTTCAACTTCATCTCGGTCCTTACCAAAATCAATGACAAAGTCACCGTTATCTGCTCGAGAGACTTTCCAGCCTCGTTCTGAACCAGCATTCGCCCACGCAACCGACATTCCCGCTGTAACTGGAAGGAGTGCATTTTCTGTAGGTGACCCCAGTCTCTCGCCGGGGGACCAAGCTCCTGGCGCCACCGATATAAATGGGTTCGTCATTGGGGCTGTCTTCCAATCTAATCGATTCAGTATCCGCTCAAATTTGACGCCCATTTGCATTGCCAACGTCCAACCTGCCGAGTCGTACGGCCGGTTAGGCGGACCCCCTGGATACTGCAAATCGTTGGGGTGATCCTGAGGCTCAAACATGTCGATAATGTGGGGTCGGAACGCTTGGTTTAGCCTCACAATGTAACCCTCACCGGCGTACTCCACTTCAACACCGCAGATCATCAATCGCTCGACAAACTTCTGCGCTGCCGGCAAATCCGGCTGATCAAAAGGAATCAGGTACGCCCTTGCATCCCTCAACTCCGGATCAGAAAGTGCTTTTTCTCCATACTTCGCAATCCGCGACGGATACTTCGTCCAGCTATCCTTCGAACCCCGATCGATCGAGTTTTGAGCAGCCCTGTACATGTTGTAAACCAGGGTTTCGCGCTGCCGCGACGCGTAGTCCAACAACGCCCAGTTCGCGGTGATCTCGTACTCCAGTGAGTCCCGAGCGTGCCACATTCTGGGGTCAGCTGGGAAGGGAAGATCCCCCGTCGGAACCTGGCGAGAGGCCACAAACGGAATTGGACCCGGATTCGGCGAACCCCAAAGCTCGGTCAAAATTCCGACCATGTTGTGGAAGTAGGTCGTTGTGCGAAGCCCACCGTTCCACCAAGCGGAGTAGTTCGTGCCATTGCGCATTACCGAACCCTTCTTCCCCTCGGCGATAAGTCGCTGGTGGATCAGAGTTCCAGCGAGATCAGTGCTGATCTGTACTAAAGGATCGACATTGTGGTTAAAAGGAGACCGGAACGGCGGGACAAACATGATCGTCCCCGACGGAGCCGATTGGTGATGGTTGTAAACAATCTGCGGGAACCATTCGTGATACAGAACGCGGTTCATATTCCGCGTTTCGGCGAGATTTGAAGCGTAGAAGTCGCGGTTATTGTCGTGTCCGGCGTACTTCTCGTACAGCCTCGGGACTCCCGCAAGAGACCGCTCCTCTGGCTTTGTCCGGCGCATGTACCACTGGCTCACCAGGTCCATTCCGTCCGGGTTGGCGTGGACCAAAAGAATGATGCAGTCCTTAAGGATGCGCTTTGTTTCTTCGTCGTTTTGGCTAGTGAGTCGATACGCCGTCTCGAGTAGCGATTGCGTCGAAATTGTTTCGGTGGCATGAAGGCCGCCGTCGATCCAGACAATTGCCTTTGAGTCTTTGGCGAGGCGGCGAGCTTCGGCGTCATTCCCAATCGACTTTGCCAAAGCGATGCGGCGATTGATCTCTTGGTATTTCTTAAGGTTGCGATGATTGGCTGGATCCGTCACGATCGCCATGAACTGATCCCGCCCCTCTTCGGTCTTGCCGATGGATTGAACGCGGAATCTTTTTGACTCCTTTTCGAGTTGCTTCCAGTAAGCAGAAAGCTGACCGTAGTCGGCCAACTGATAGTCGGCGCACACGTCGAATCCCAAGAACTGTTTGGGCGTCGTTACATCCCTTGCAGCGCTGAGCGCGCACATCGAAAGTAAAACCAAACTCGCCTGGGACCGCATAAGTTCATGCTATCCCAAGCGGTTCGATTTTGTCCCGATTATCGGCGGGGATCGGTTCGGAAAGGTACCGCCGGAAGGCCTTCTTTGTTGTACAACGGCGCATTGGGGTCTTCGTCCCAGGCATAGCGTAGGTACATCGGAGCGACCACTCCGGCCGCGCTCACCACAACGGCTGCTCCCTCAATCCGCGCGTCTGCCCAAACCCACTTTCCGCTTGAACCCATCACCGCAAAGCATTTTTCCAGCGGTCGCTTGGCCACCAATCCACCTCCGACGTTCTCAAACGAAACGACAAGTTCGTT
>CAZMJL010000006.1:0-149984 GCA_964566635.1 uncultured Fimbriimonas sp.
TCGATTGGCCCGAGGGGATCAAAGCGATGCAGCGCAACTGGATCGGTCGCTCCGAAGGTTGCCAGTTCAGGTTCCAAGTTGTTGGCACCGAGCATTTGGATCGGATTGATTTGGACGCCTCGATCGAGAGCGGTGAAGCCCGGCCGAGAACGGAGGGCGTTCACTTTGAGGTCTTCACAACCCGGATCGATACGATCTATGGCGTGACCTTCTGCGTTCTGGCTCCTGAGCATCCGGTGGTGGAACTCTTGCCCATCACCGCCGAGGATCGTGCACGGATCTCTGAGTATCAAGAGGCTGCGAAGCGGCTGAGCGATACCGATCGTACCGCTGAAAACCGCGAGAAGACAGGCGTGTTCACGGGCGCTTACGCGCATCATCCGTTCACCGGAGAGCGCATCCCGATTTGGATTGCCGACTACGTTTTGGCCACCTACGGAACAGGCGCGATCATGGCGGTTCCTGGTCACGATCAGCGTGATTTTGATTTTGCGACCAAGTTTCGGATTCCGATCGAGCCCGTCATCGTGGGCGCCGGAGGACTGGAGGAAGTCCAAAAACTTCGGGCGGAAGGGAAGGCGTTCGAGCCGAAAGACGGAACGCTTATTAACTCATCGCATTACGACGGTTTGACCGTCGCGGAGGCCCAAGAGAAACTTGGACTTCGTTTGGAAGCCGAAGGAATTGGAACTCGGAAAGTTCAGTATAAGCTTCGAGATTGGTTGATTTCGCGTCAGCGGTATTGGGGCTGCCCGATCCCGGTGATCCATACCAAGGATGGCGAGGAACAACTTGTTCCCTTGAGCCAGCTTCCGGTGGAGCTTCCGGTTGTCGATTCTTACGAACCGGCAGGGGATGGCTCCTCGCCGCTTGCGCACATCGATGAGTTTGTCAACTGCACTGATCTGCAAGGATCGCTTGCCCGGCGAGAGACGGATACGATGGGCGGCTTTGCATGCTCGTCGTGGTACTTCCTGCGCTTCTGCGATCCTGAGAATTATGAGAAGGCGTTCGACCCCGAAGCGGTGAAACGCTGGATGCCCGTAGACTGCTATGTGGGCGGAGCAGAGCACGCCGTGATGCACTTGCTGTATGCGCGGTTTTGGACCAAGGTGCTTTATGATGCGGGCGTTGTCCCGGTGAAGGAGCCGTTTGCGACGTTGCGCAATCAAGGTCAAGTGCTTGCGATGACGCCGTACCGTCAACCGAGGGAGGGCGAACTGCTCGGGGTCGGTGAAGACGGAATTCTGATCGGATTTGAGGAAGCGCGGCAACTCGAAGCCGCCGGCGCGGAGATCACTTGGAAGTGGGCGCGAATGTCGAAGTCCAAGGGCAACGTGGTGACGCCCGATGAGGCCGTCGACCAGTACGGAGCGGATGCGCTGCGAATGTATTTGCTGTTCGTTGCGCCGTTCCATGCCGATGTCCAGTGGAGCAACGAAGGGATGCAAGGAATGGTGCGATTCCTCGGCAGAATCTTTAAGTTCGCTTCGGAAACCGAATCAATTTACGCGAGCAACTGGCGCGATATCATTCCGTTTGAAGAGCTTGATGAACTTGGCAAGCGAGTCCGTAGGGCTACTCACCAGACGATTCGGAATTGCACCAAGGACATCGAGTCTTTTGGATTCAATACCTATGTATCGTGGCTGATGAAGTACATGAACGAGCTAGGCGAGTGCTTGGAGCTTGCAAAATCTCGTTTGGGAACCGAACGATCCTTGCAGTTGGTTTTCAGCGAGGCGGTTGAGACTCTGACGCTCCTGGTTGCTCCAGCCGCCCCACATACCGCCGACGAAATTTGGGAGTCGCTTGGGCACTCCGGCTTCACCTATCACGCCGAGTGGCCTGTTCACAATGATGACCTCGCCGCCGAGGATAGCCTGACGATCGCGGTTCAAGTGAACGGAAAACTCCGTGACACGCTGCAAGTTCCGGCGGCGTCGAGCAAGGAGGAGATCGAAGCCGCCGCACAAGGAAGTGTCAAGGTTAAGATGTACACAGACGGCAAAGAGATCAAAAAAGTGATTTACGTCCCCGGCAAACTTGTTAATATCGTGGTCGCAGGATGAAAATCTCAAAGAACGCCATCATCGCAGCTGCCGCAGTCGTGGGATTGGGGGCCGTTCTCGTGCTTTCGGACCGACCCGTGCAAACGCGTGGCGGTGCGATCTTGCCGAGGTCGGGAGCGGAGTACACCAAGCTGATGCGAGAGTCCTCCGACTTGGCGCTTGAGGTGTTCGCCAAGGCCGACCAAGGTCTCGAGTTAACCGCTGAAGACAAAGACAAAATCGCTCAAGCACTTCCCAAGTTCGAAGCCATGCGCGCCTATGACGCGACCCAGGTTTCGGCCACGTTCGGCGAAGGGAAGTGCCTCATGCTCCTTGGTCGATCCGAAGAGGCAGCGATTCGGCTTGCTCAGGCTTATGAAAATCGGAACACTGACACCGACAAGATGAACGATGCGGTGCGGCTCACCGCAATCGAGGCGGCCGGCCTCTCGAGCGAGTGTTACTTCGAACTCGCGGCCGAAGAACTTGGGCTCGCAAATTCAGCCGAGGCTCAGGGGAACAAAGCGGAAGCGGAGGAGATACGCAAGCGTGCCGGAATCTACTATTCCCGGGCTTTTGGACTCGCGAATGAGGCAGTGACCCAGGTTCCGACAGCCCCGCGATACCTCGCCGCGAGAGGTCAAGCGTTCATCGCAATTGGCGACAAAGAGAAGGCGAAGGCTGATTTGGCGGCGGCAGAGAAGCTTGCCCCTGATCACTTCAAGGTCAAGCTTCTCGCCGGGCTGTTAAAGTAGCGGCGGAACTTCTTTCGCGGGTGCCATGCTAAAATTGAACCCCTTGAGCCGCTCGAGCATCTTGAGTGGTAGTGATGCCTGGTTGTAGGTCTTTGGATCCACCGAGACGTCGTAAAGGATAGTGAAGTACGAGGCTTTCTTTGCGAAATCAAAGTTGAAAATGAGCGAAGTTTGGGTAGCCATCTTGTACAAGTCGTAGTCTCGTCGCATCTGTTTAAACATTGGAGGCACATTCTCATCTGCCGAGTTGAACATCCCGATCATTTCGGGCATCGAGATAGTTGATTGCCCTGTGCTGGAGTCGATTGCCATCAGGGATGGTGTATTGTAGCTCTTCATACGCACGTTTCCAACAACAGGAATCCCTTCTGGAAGGAGGTTGGTGCGCTCATGAGAAAAGCCATCCGCACCAAAGAGCGTTGCTGCTCCCGTCGCGCTTCCCATTGCGGCTATTCCCCCCGAATCATCGGGAGTCTCCATAATCTCTACGAGACCTTCTCCGGCTTTGAATGGTGGAATCGGACCATCGAAAACCATACGGGCAATGAGATCGCGTTGCGCGATAGTGAGAGACGCGAGTGCAATTGGTCGACCTGCGGCTAGAGCAAAACGTTGGCCAGGATCAAAGCTAGCGTAAAGTTTAAGTGCGTCGAAACCGAGTCCAGTCAAGGCCGACGCAGTTCCCATATCCGATGTGCGGAAGACCGCTTGGACGAATGGCATGGCGAGTGCCTCGGAACCTCTGGCCCGCCCTTGCTGGGCGGCGAACTGAACACAATCGTCGAGGTTGACATATCCGCGCTTCGAGGCGTTGACCAGCAAGCTTCGAAGGGCAGTACGGTTACAATGTGCCGACCGAAGTTCGAGCGGTGAAGAGGCCCGAATGATGGTCCAGGTGCCATCGGTGGAAACTACTTGCGAGGGAGCGCGATCGATTGTGTCGAGAATGCCTTCGACCGTCGCTGAGTCGGACTTGACTGCGGAAAGAAGGGAGGTCAAAACGTCGTCGGATGGGCAAGCGATGATGTTTTTGCCCTGTGCGGCGTGAGCGTCCAATACGTCACCCAGCGCCTCGGCGAACGGCTCGTGATTGACGGGGTCGGTTAGCTTTTCTCGAAGTGCGTTCGAGATTGGTATCGGTTTGGGCGGGGCCGATTGCGCCCCCATCTGCCCAGGGAATACCGAAGTCATCATTCCCATAGAATTGCTTCCAGCGTGGACAATCATCGAGGTGAACGGATCGAGGTCGCGATAGTCGGTCATCGCCCTGATGAATTCCTTAGAGTTTGCCGAAAGTTGGACGGCGGTGCCGCCGTTGACCGGTGGGCGATTTGCGTCTGGATTGACGATGGGCAGGCTCACTTGCTTTGAATAAACCGTAGAGCCGTCGGCGGTGTACGCCGAGATCGAGACGTCGAGATTCGACCGCTTTTGAATCTGGAAGGACGCTTGGACAAGCGAAATCTTGTTGGCATTTTCGGGCGACGTCAGTCCGCCGCCGCCAAACATTCCCGCCATCATTTCACTGATATCAAAATCTTCCTCTCCCGGCTTTGTCTTCTTCGGGCCAGCTTTGGCTCGCTTTTCGAGTTCGGCTTTGGCAAGGGATTGGATATTGGCGACAATTGCGTTGGTCACGTTCGGTTGCATCCGCCCTTGCATCTGGTTGGGATTGCTGGAGAGAACTACCCGGCGGCCCTCGATGATCGTGCTGAGGTCTTTGGCGCCGATGGTGCGGAGCAACTTCATGGTGGCCTCATCGGCGGCCAACATGTTGGCGAACATTTTGCCCATCGCCTTTTGTTGCTGCGCCTCGCTTTGCTTGCCGTCGCCCATTTTTTCTAGTTCTTTAAAGTCGAACGTTTCGGGGGTCGGAGCGGGTGCGTTTACGGTTGCTTCCAGGGCGCGTACTACCTCGGGGTCGCCAGCCTTCTCTTGAGTCGCCCTGAGATCTTGATCTTGCGATAGGTACCAGCTTCCGTCTTTTTGAACCCATTGCGCACCAACGACGGCGGCGAGGCGCTCAAGAGTTTCCTTGACGGGGGCGTCCTTCACGTTAAGATACACCGGATAAGTCCGGATATCGCCCCGGGCTAGCATTGGAATTTGGGTCTGCGCAGAGAGGCGTTCAACCACCTTCTCCACGGTTTCAAAATTGGATCGGAAGGTGATCGTTTGGGTTTGGGTTCCCAAAACGACGGCGAGAGCGGCGGCAAACATATCACACTGTTATACGATGTTCGCACGTGGTGGATGCACCCGCGGATCAAAGGTCTTGAAAAAATGAAACTGATTTGCGAAACCCCGATGCGCCTCGACAAGTTTCTCTCGGAGCAACTCGAAGGTCATTCACGCTCCAAGCTTGCAAAGATTGTCGACGAAGGGTTGGTGTTGGTGAACGGATCGGCAGAGAAGTCATCCCACAAGCTTCGGGCCGGAGATGTTGTTGAGCTGGACGAACCCGAAGAGCAAGAGGCCCATGACCTAACTCCGGCTGACATCCCGATCGAGGTGGTGTTCGAAGACGAGACTATGATGATCGTGAACAAACCCCGGGGCTTGGCTTCTCACCCGGCCGCATCTTTACGGGAGCCGTCATTGGTAAACGCTTTGCTAGGAAGGGGAGGCGAGCTTTCAACGGTCGGCGGAGAGTTCCGGCCTGGGATTGTTCATCGACTCGATAAGGAGACCACCGGGCTGATGGTGGTCGCGAAAACCGATGCCGCGCACGTCGCGCTTGCGGCTCAGATCGAGAAGAAGACCGCTCAACGGCGATACTTTGCGGTGGTTGCGGGAGAGATTGATCGGGAGCAGTTCACCATCGATGCGCCGATGGCGCGTAACCCGGCGAACCGCCAGCAAATGACGGTGGACATGCACGGAAAGCCGGCTCGGACTCACGTAAAACGAGTCGCGAGATTGGCGAACGGCACCTTGGTCGCTTGCCGACTCGAAACGGGTCGAACCCATCAGATTCGCGTTCATTTGAGGGCGATGGGGCATCCTGTTCTCGGCGACTTGCTATACGCTCCCAAAGAGTTTCGCGAGGGGGCGATGCAGCTTCATGCCGCGTACCTTGCATTGACCCACCCGATTTCGGGCGAGCCGATTGAGGCATTTGTCGCGCCGCCCGAGGACTTCTTGGGGCGCGAATTCGCCACTCGAAGCGCTATTGAGTAGGCGGAACGAGGTCGCTTCGACGGGCGAGGAACACGCGCCAGAAAGTCGTGAGCTTAGGATGCAATCCTTTCCCGGTAAGAAGAGTGACAACTGAGAGAAGGGCGCCCGCAATCATTCTAAGAATCGCGCCAATCGAATTGAGGAGCCAGCAGACACTCGCCGCCCATTGCCCTTGGGTAATCCTGAAGAAGGTCTCTTTCCCAAGGTTGTAGCGAGCAACCGATCGCCAACGGTCATTGCTGCTGCTGGAGCCCAGCTCGTGGGTGAATTCGGCTCTTGGGTCGTAGATGATCTTGCCTTTTTGGCGCAGGCGATGGCACAACTCGGTGTCCTCGCAATAAAGGAAAAACCGCTCATCGAACTTCGGATTAGCGTCTCGCTTGACCATGAGGCACGCACCCATCACCTGATGAACTTCGGATGGAGAGTTAGGAGATAGGAACCTTGTGCGCCAGTACGATCTACCAATCAGCGCCGCGATACCGTCGAGCAAGAACTGTTCAAGGAACACCGCAAAGAGGGTAAGCGGACCGGCAACCGAATCTTGCAAAGAGCCATCCGGATTCAGCAACTTTCCGCCGGCGGCAACAACGTCCGCATCCGTAAAGTTGGTCGCCAGCCCTTCGACTGCGCCGGAGTGGGCGTAGGCATCGGAGTTGAGGAATAGGACCAAGTCGCCAGTCGCCTGGCACAAGCCTAGGTTGTTCGCGGCCCCGAAGCCCAAGTTTCGGTTTGATAAGAGCGCCGTAATGCCAGGCGAGGATCGTAAGAACTCCTGGCTCCCGTCGGTCGAGGCATTATCCACGACGATGACTTGGCTCGCTTGCCCGCGAACTGCTTCGAGGCACTTTTTCAGCTGCGCAATGGTGTTGTAGCTGACGATAATGACCGACACCGTGGGTTTGAAAGGCTCTGAGGCGTCATTTCCCGTCACGGCAGAAGCATCGTACACCAGAACTCGCAAGCTGTTACAATAGAAAGTTCATGGCAAACGAAATTCAGCTCACGAAGGAGGGGTTTGAAAAGCTTCAGAAGGAGCTGCAAGATCTTCAGGGTCCAGTGAGGATGGCGGTGGCTGAGGCGATCCGAGAGGCGAAATCCCACGGGGATTTACGCGAAAACGCGGCTTACCACGAGGCGAAACTCAACCAAACCCGGCTTGAGAGCCGAATCAATGACCTTGAAAAGGCACTCACCAGAGCGAAGATTGTCGAGCGACCTGCCGATGCAGGCGAGATGGCTCACTTAGGTTCAAAAGTCACCGTTGTTGATGAAGAATTTGGCGACGAAATCGAAATTTTGCTCGTCGGTTCATTCGAGGCCGATCCATCCAAAGATATGGTTTCGATCGGGTCACCGTTGGGCGAATCGTTGCTCGGTAAAAGCGCGGGAGATCGCGTTGAGGTCGCCGCACCCGCTGGCGTCAGCATTTACAAAATCGTCAAAGTCGAGCACAGTTGATGAAGCGGATTCTCGTCATCGCTGGATTAGCACTTTGCATCACGGGATGTAGCACTTCGGACGTCGCGGCGGTGGCAGAGAAGCCGATCAATCGGCAAGTTGCGTCCCAGATGGCGGATTTCGTTACCCCGAGCATCTCGGGATTGCCAAACGGTCGCAAACGCCTTTCGATTGGTGAGGATTCCTCGCGTGCGCTCGCGGTTTTTCCCAGGCCCTCACGCGGATTTCCGCTCGAAGAGGCAATTCCTGGATTGCCCGAGGGGTTTAAGTCGGTGGGGTGGGAATCGAACACCGATGGTTTCGGGGCTGTCATCTATGACGAGAAAATCATGCTGGCGATGCGCCAATACGAGGCTCTCGATACCGAGCAGTTTGCCCAGACTTTGCAACTCGTCCAGGGGTCAAATCCGTCCCTCCAATGGACTTTCTTAACGAAGAACGGCGTCGACTACTGGCTCGCGACAGAAGGTAACACGTCGTTTGTGATTTCGCGGATTGCGGGCAAGAAGAAGACATATCAAGTGACAATCACCCTCGGTGAAATCCATCTGATGTCCGCTCTTAGCCTCGTTCCGATCCCCGGAGAGACCGCAAATGCCTAGCAAGGTCATCGTGATCCCTGCGAGGATGGCGTCGACTCGATTTCCGGGAAAGCCGCTCGTCGATCTTGCCGGAAAACCGATGGTGCAGTGGGTCTACGAGAAAGCACTCGCGGCAAAAGTCACCGACAGAGTACTGATTGCGACTCCAGATCAAGAGATCATTGATGCCGCATCGAAGTTTGGGGCGGAAACGGTTCTGACGAAGATTGATCATCCCACCGGAACCGATCGCTTGGCCGAGGTGGCCCTTAAGGTCGTGGCAGATGTTTACATCAACGTTCAGGGAGATGAGCCTTTGATCGATCCCAAGACGATCCTCAGGGTAGCGGAGCCGTTTGAAGATGAAGCAGTCCAGATGGTTTCGGCTTGGGCGCCCATCGAGGCAGGCGCCGAAGAGAATCCCGCCGTCGTCAAAGTGGTGACGGATTTGAAAGGCAACGCTCTGTACTTCAGCCGTCACGCGATTCCGTTTCCGCGAAACTCGCGAACCGAGCCGGTGAAAGGGCACCTCGGCATCTACGGTTACCGACGAGATGTTTTGATGGAGTATCCCAGCTGGAGCCAAAGTCCGCTTGAGCTGGCCGAAAGCCTAGAGCAACTCAGGTTCATGGAGAACGGAGTCAGAATCCGAATGGTGCAGGTTGAACCCTCGGGAGTAGGGGTTGATCTGCCGGAACAGGCTAACGAAGTTAGCCAAAAACTAGCGGAATCTTTAAGAAATCATTTATAATCACGCCACTCGCATGGTGTTGAGCTTTAGCGAGCTCCGGCGTGGCGATGTTGCCACGCCCCCTTCCTCCTCCGCAATTCGATGCCAAAACTGTTCGAGCTACCGCATGATTGGGAGGACACCGAGGACCTCCATCAGCTCCTAGCGCATATCCGAGAATCTCGCCCAAGCGCGGACATTCGCAAAATCAGATTCGCCTATTTTGTTGCCGAGCAAGCTCACGCTGGACAGGTGCGCAAGTCGGGTTTGCCGTACATACTCCACCCGCTGGCGGTCGCCCGAATTCTTGTTGACCTCGGAATGGACGATGAGACGATTTGCGCAGCTCTACTGCACGATGTTGTCGAGGACTCGGAGATGTCGCTCGAGCAGATGCGCGAACTCTTCGGAGATGAGGTCGCAACCCTTATCGATGGGGTCACCAAGCTCGCCTTGCGGACTCTTGAGAACGCCACCACCCGCCAAAGAAAGGCGGCGGAGACAGCAAGAACTGCCGAGACCCTTCGCAAAATGCTCCTCGCTATGGCGAAGGACTTTCGGGTCATGGTCATCAAACTCGCGGATCGATTGCACAACATGCAGACCCTCGACGCGATGCCGACCGACAAGCAGCTTCGCATCGCCGCCGAGACCCTAGACGTTTACGCGCCGCTGGCCGCCCGATTGGGTATCTGGCAGATGAAGTGGCAACTCGAAGACCTCAGCTTCAAGTACTTGCACCCATCCGAGTACGAGGACATCACCAACCGAGTGGCACGCACTCGGACGGATCGCCAGACGGATATTGAAAAGGCCGTGGTGATGATCAAAGAGCGAATGCAAGAGCGCGGAGTTCGGGTCGATGAGATTCGCGGTCGACCGAAGCACCTCTATTCGATCTACAACAAAATCGTCAAAGGCGGGGTCCCGTTCGAGGAGATTTATGACCTACTCGCTCTTCGGATCATTGTCGACACCGTCACGGACTGTTACATCGTGCTCGGAATCGTGCACGAGATGTTTGTGCCGTTGATGTCGCTGTTTTACGATTACATCGGCAACCCCAAGCCCAACGGTTACCAGAGCCTTCACACCAAGGTGTTGGGTCCGAGCGGAACGCCGCTCGAGATTCAGATCCGTACCCGCCGCATGCACGAGATTGCCGAGTTTGGAGTTGCGGCGCACTGGACCTATAAAGAAGGTGCGGATGCGTCGAAGGAAGTTGCTACATTCTCGAATCTTCGTCAGCAGCTGTTTGACTGGTCGAGTGATGCGCGGACATCGTCCGACTTTTTGCGGTCAGTCTCGACTGACCTATTTGCCGAGCAAGTCTTCGTGTTCACGCCCGGAGGCGACGTTCTTGACATGCCAATCGGCTCGACGCCGGTTGATTTTGCTTTTCGGGTCCACTCGCAGCTCGGTATGACTTTGGTCGGCGCGAAAGTGAACGGTGCGATTGTTCCGCTTTCGACCAAGTTGCAGAACGGCGATGTGGTTGAGATTTTGAATCGAAATAACGCGACGCCCTCTCTCGACTGGCTCGAGTTTGTTCGGTCGGCTCACGCTCGGAGCAAGCTGAAGGGTTACTTCCGGAAAGTCAGTCGGGAGCAGGATGCGGCTCGAGGTCGCGAGGCATTGACGGCTGAGCTTAAGAGCCAAGGGCTTGAACCAAAGCAGTTTGTTGGCGATGACAAGCTTGAAAAGCTTGCTAAGGAGTTTGATTCGGTTGAGAATGGTCAGGATCTGCTGGCCAAGATTGGTAGCGGCTTGCTGACGGTTCAAAAGGTCGTTACTAAGATCAAGGGTGAGCTTCCGGCTGCTCCGGTGGGTGATCGGATTGAGGTCAGCAAGACTCGCGAAGGTCGGCTTCAGCTTCATGCCCAGGGGATGAAGGATGTTTTGCTGGGGCGGGCGAAGTGCTGCGCGCCGATTCCTGGCGATGAGATCGTAGGTTATGTTTCTCGCGGGCGAGGAATCATGATTCACCGGCGGCTTTGTCCGCACGCGATTCGGTTGGAAGAGACTGAGCCAGAGCGGTTGTTGCGGTTCCATTGGCCGGCGGATGGTTCTGTTTATAGCGTGACGATTAAGGTGACGGCGATTAACCGGCAGGGGCTTTTGATGGAGGTCTCGACGATTTTCGGTGAGTCGAAGACGAACGTTTCGGCGGCGAATATTCGCACGGCCCAGAACAATACGGCGGAGATTGAAGCGACGATTGATGTGACCGACACGAACCATCTTTCGACTGTGATGGCTAAGATTGCTGCGTTTAGCGATGTGATTGCCGTGCTTCGGGTCAACTCTCGGCTTCGCTGAGGCAGCTCGCCGCTTGCCCAAGGCCAATCCCCTCCCAAAGTCGGCTGAAGGTCTCCGCATTCGCTTCGCCCTCCAACCGACTTCGGGACCCGTGCCCTGCGCGGCGGAGCCGCGCGAAACTTTGTCGACCAAGCTAGCCGCCGAAGAGTTTCATGCTTTGTTACGCTTCGAAGGTTGCCTTGTGTAGGGCATCACCTTTGTGTAATCGTCGACACCGAATGCCCAATCGATGTCCTCCGGGTTCAAAAATGTTGAACGAGGGGTTCTATTGATCCTTATCGTTGGAAACTTTTGAACTTGATCTTTGGCGTAATCCGCCGAACTCCCTAGCAGCGTGTGGTCACGGCGGAACCCGATGGCGACCCACTTCTTTGAATGCGGGTCTTGGATGCAATGGACAATCGACTCCGCAAAATAATACGCTCCAGTTTGACCATCGGACATCGGTCCCACCGACGAGTTACCGCCGGGGTAGCTAAAGACTGGCATTCTGGCTCCTTCCGGACGCAAGGCCTCGTCCAGTTCGATCGCCCGTCGTTGCATTGCGACTGACCAACCGAGGTCTTTCGTTGGTCTGAAATGGTCTTTTGTTGATACGCGGTACGCATAGATTGGCTCACTGAGTATCGCAGTCATTTCGTTGAGGATGAAATCTCGGTAAATGGGCTTCTTGGTGCTTAGCTCGATAGCCTTACGCTTGTTGAGAAGAGCTTTGATGCGTACCGTATCCACAGCCAGTTGCGACGGCATAGGTTTTCTGCAGGACGCAGTCATCACAAGAATGCTTGAAATGGCAAACCATTTCGCAGCGTGCTTGAGGCTCACCATGACACTTCTCGGCATGATTCTCGAAATATACCCCTCGAGCTGGTTAAAGTTGCTTGAATAGTTTAGGTGGCGGAATCCTGCTCGAGCTTTCAATGAGTACATGTTCTTGGCCAAGCTCCAACGTTGCATTGAGCGGGTTGTGACCACTTCGCGGAGTCCATCTAACCAACCTGGTTGAACCTGCCAATAATGACAGGTAATCTGAGGGCAGCGAACGGTGAACGGTGAGCGGAGAGCCGCTGAGCGAACCCGGAAGGAACTGGCATCATTGGTCAGTCGTCTGACGTATGAATAGAGACGGTGCGCGGGAACGCGGGCCGATAGGAAACAACAAGCATATGTGGCAAAGATTTACAGAACGAGCGCGAAAGGTCGTTTTCTACGCCCAAGAAGAGGCGCAGAAGTTTGGCGAGGGTTATGTCTCGACCGAGCATCTGTTGCTTGGATTGGTGCGGGAATCTGACAGCGTTGCCGCGCGGGTCCTGGACAAGCTTGGGGTTTCCCTCAATCGAGTTCGGGCGGAGGTCGAGAAGCAGTTGCCTCGGGGCGATGCTCGGCCGAACCAGGATATGACGCTGACTCCGCGGGCGAAGCGGGTGATTGACCTGGCTTATGACGAAGCGCGGAACCTGAATAACAACTATATTGGGACTGAGCACCTGTTGCTGGGCTTGATTCGCGAAGGCGACGGGCTGGCGGGCCGGGTGTTGGCGAAGCTGGGCGTAGAGCTGGAGAAGGCTCGGCGCGAGGTGATGGGCCTGCAAGACAACGATGGCTCGACGAAGCCGACGGCGGGTTCGGGGTCTTCCTCTTCGTCGTCGCGGTCGGCCTCTGCGGGGTCGGCTTCGGGTGCGAAGACGGCGACTTTGGACGAATTTGGTCGTGATCTGACTGAGCTGGCTCGTGAAGGTCGGCTGGACCCGGTGGTGGGGCGTCAGAACGAGATCGAGCGCGTGATGCAGATTTTGTGTCGGCGCACGAAGAACAATCCTTGCCTTATTGGCGAGCCGGGCGTTGGTAAGACGGCCATTGCTGAGGGGCTTGCGGCGCGGATTGTGAACGGCGATATTCCGGACATTTTGAAGGACAAGCGGATTGTTTCTTTGGATCTGGCGGCGTTGGTGGCCGGTACGAAGTATCGCGGTGAGTTTGAAGAGCGAATGAAGAAGGTGATGGAAGAGGTTCGGCGCGCGGATGGCGCGGTGATCCTGTTCATTGACGAGCTTCATACTCTGGTTGGCGCGGGTGCCGCAGAAGGCGCGATCGATGCTAGCAATATCATGAAGCCAGCTTTGGCTCGGGGTGAGCTGCAGTGCATTGGCGCGACGACTCAGGACGAGTTCCGGAAGTACATCGAGAAGGATGCGGCTTTGGAGCGACGGTTCCAGGCGGTTAAGGTCAAAGAGCCTTCTGAGGAAGAGGCGATTGAGATTTTGAAGGGGCTGCGCGAGCGATACGAGGCTCACCACCAGGTGGAGATCACGGACGACGCGATTGTGGCTTCGGTTCAGCTTTCGCAGCGCTACATTTCGGATCGGACATTGCCGGATAAGGCGATTGACCTCGTTGATGAGGCGGCTTCGCGGGTTCGGTTGCACCAGAGTTTGCCGCCGAAGGATGTTCGCGATGATCGGGTTAAGTTGAACAAGATCATTACCGAGATTGAGCACCTCGAGAAGCGCTCGACGGAGACGGAGAAGCTTGATAAGCTCGTCGCCGAGAAGGAGGCCTTGGAGGCTTCCGTGAAGGAGCGCGAGGAGGCTTGGGAAGCTGAAGAGAAGATCGAGCCGATTGTGAATGAGGCGGAAATCGCGGGGATCGTGACTTCGTGGACCGGAATTCCGGTGACCAAGATTGTGGCGACTGAGAGTCAGAAGCTGCTCGCGATGGAGGATGACCTCCATAAGCGGATTATTGGTCAGCATGACGCGGTTGTGGCGGTGAGCCGAGCGATTCGGCGGTCGCGAAGCGGACTTAAGGATCCGAAGCGGCCGATGGGAAGCTTTATCTTCATGGGTCCCACTGGTATCGGTAAGACCGAGCTGGCGAAGGCTTTGGCGGCTTATCTTTACGATAAGGAGTCGAACATGGTTCGGATCGACATGAGCGAGTACATGGAGCGATTCAGTATCTCGCGATTGGTCGGTGCCCCTCCGGGATATGTGGGTTACGATGAGGGCGGTCAGCTGACTGAGGCCGTTCGGCGCAATCCGTACTGCGTGGTGCTTCTTGATGAAATCGAGAAGGCGCACCCTGAAGTGTTTAACTTGCTGCTGCAGGTGCTTGAGGATGGACAGCTGACGGATAGCCAAGGACGAACCGTTGACTTCCGAAACACCTTGATCGTGATGACTTCGAACGTGGGCGTGAAGCCGATCGAGCTTGATAAGGGCTTGGGCTTCCGCGATACGCGCCAGGATCCGAACGATCCGAAGACGTACGAAGCGATGAAGAACAAGATGCTGGATGAGATGAAGAAGACCTTCCGGCCGGAGTTCCTCAACCGTGTGGACGAGATCATCGTGTTCCATCACCTTAAGAAGGAAGAGATTCTGCAGATTGCAGACCTCTACATGAAGCGGGTGAACGAGCAGGCGGCGGCGATGGGCGTCACGCTGGAACTGAGCGAGGCGGTCAAGAACCTCTTGGTCGAGCAGGGATACGACCCGAACATGGGCGCGCGGCCTCTGCGACGCGCGGTTCAGCGCTTCATCGAGGATCCGCTTTCGGAAGAGATGCTGCTGGGACGATTCGCCGAGGGCGATCATATTCTGGCGGACATCGAGGAAGACGGCAAGATCGTCTTCGTGAAGTCCGATCCGGGCGGAAAGAAGAAGAAGAAAGAACTGGTCGGTCAGTGATCGGCTCGCGGTGAATTGTTCACCGAGCGCCCTCAGCGAGTTCGCTGGGGGCGTTTTTGCTTGCTCGCCGCTTGCCCAGGGCCAATCCCCTCCCAAAGTGAGATGGAGATCTGCGCTGATGCTCCGACCCCCATCTCACTTTGGGACCCGTGCCCCGCGCGGCGGAGCCGCGGGGATTGTGGGGAGGGGAGATGGTGAACGGTGAGGGCATATACTTTTGAGGTGTCTGAAGTTCGGCGATTGCTTGTGGATGTGGTGTGCCGGATTCCGGTTGGGTCGGTGATGTCGTACGGAGATGTTGGTGCGGTGATCGGGACCAGTGGGCGGCAGGTGGGTCGGATGATGGCGCAGATGGACGGGGATGGAGTCCCTTGGTGGCGGGTTTGCAATGCGCGGGGGGAGTTTCCGATTAGCAAGCGGAATCCGATGTTTGAGAATGAGCAACGGCAGCGACTGGAGGAAGAGGGCGTGCCGTTTCTGGAATCCGGGCGGGTGGATATGGCTCGGGCTCGGGCTCGGTTTGACGGCTAGGCTCGCCGTTTGCCCAAGGCCAATCTCCTCCCAAAGTGAGAGTGAGGTCTTCGCATTCGCTCCGACCCCATTCTCACTTCGGGACCCGTGCCCTGCACGGCGGAGCCGAGTTGCTCGGCTTTACTTTTTCATTGCGACGAAGCGGAGCCGGACGTAGTCGGCGGTCCAGATTCCTTGGTTGTCGCAGAGCGATGGTCGGAGAAGGCTCTCGGCGTAGGATAGGGCGTCTTCTCGTTCGTCGGGTGTGAGGCCCTCGAGGGCGATTTTGCCAAATGTGTCGTACCAACCGCGGATGCCTTCGGGGAGGGCGGTGGGTCGATGAATGATTTCGGTGGAGAGCACTTCGAACCCGGCGCTCTCGAGGACTTGGCGGAACTTGGACTCGGTCGGGTAGTTGTGGGGGTAGCGATTTTCGATTGGGTGGCCGACGGACGCGACTCCGGCGAGAAGGGCGGTTCGTACAGCAGCGATGTTTCCGTGTCCGCCAAACTCGCCGACAAACTGGCCGTTTGGTTTGAGAGCGCGGTGAACGCCAGTGAGGACGGCGGGGTGATCGCTGATCCAGTGAAGAACGGCGTTGGTAAAAACGGCATCAAATTCCAAGTTGAAAGTGAGTTTGGTTGCGTCCATGACGTGAGCATCGAGGCCGCGCTGCTTTGCGTCTTGGATCATTTCGGGTGAGGAGTCGACTCCGGTGACGATGCCACCTTTGTTGACGAGGGATTGGGTCAGGACTCCATCACCGCAGCCTAAATCGAGGATTTTCTTGCCTTGGATGTCGCCGAGGAGATCGACGACGGGAGCGCCATAGAATGCGACAAATCCGGCGTTTTTTCGGTACTGCTCGGGATTCCAGGTTTGCATGAGAGAAGTTTAGTTGGTTTTGGACCCTAAGGAAGTTCGCGCGGGCTCCAATACTTCTGAATAGGCACCCCAGCAATCCTGCCAGGTTCTTACCTGGCAGTAAGCCTAGCTGTGAAATTTGTCAAATTCCATCTCAAAAACGAGATCGCCGTGTGGAAAGAGCTATGTGTAAGGCGGTTGATAGAAAAGTGAGGGGTGGGTTATGCCAATAACAACAAGTGTACGATCTGAAAGCGCAAGCCGTTCAGTTCGTTTAACAAAACGCGAAATCGAAGTTCTTAGTTTGATTGCACAGGGGCACAGCAGCAAGGAAGCGGCGGATGTTCTTTATGTTTCCAAGCGAACGGTCGATTTTCATCTTGCCAACATTTACGACAAGCTTCAGGTGAACAACCGAGTTCAGGCGTTTCGCGCCGCGACACGGTTGGGTCTGATTCCGTTCGAGCCGAGCTTCGGCTACGCTCGCGGCGACGCTTGATCCACGACTGATTCAAACAATCGCTACAGTGCCCTTTTCCTGATGAAGGAGAAGGGCACTTTTTGCTTTGGGGCATACTTATGGTATGTCCCGATTGCTTTATCTTCAGCCGGAATCCGTGGAGATTCGGCGGCGAGAAGACTCTTTGTTTTTGGATGTGAGGATGGGCGGCGAGTGGGTTGAGAATGTGCGATTGGTGCGCGCGTTTCCGCTTTCGCACACTACGAAGTTCATTTCGATTCGGGACGAAGAGAACATGGAGTTTGGGATTATTGAGGACTTAGCCTTGGTGCCGGAGGCCTCTCGCAAGCTGGCTGAAGAGGAGCTAGATCGGCGCTACTTCACGCCCGCAATTACGCGGATCAAGGCTCTTAAGAACGACGCGTCGATGTGGTGGTTCGACGTGGAGACATCGCGGGGGCCGTCGGATTTTTATGTGCGAAACTGGCGCGATAATGCGCATGAGTTGACGCCGGGGCGCTGGCAGATCACGAGCGTGGATGGCGGACGGTACGAGATTTTGAACCTCGACGAGCTTGATGAGCGCAGCCAAATCCTTATTGAACAGCTTCTTTGAGGCACTTTATCCGCCCCGGTGTGCGGTTTGTGGTCTGATTTTGTCTGAGCCATTGTGTCCGCAGTGCGAGCAGAGCTTGGTGCGGGAGGAGATTCATGTTTTGAACCCGGTCGAGTTTGTGGATGAGGTTCGGGCGATGCACGCCTACGAGCAAACGGCGGCGGAGATGGTGAAGTCGCTGAAGTACCGTCGGGAGACGGCGCTGATCCGGCGGATGGGAGGGGACGTATTTGACCTTTACAATGGATTTTTTGCAGATGTGGATGTGATTGTTCCGGTGCCGATTCACCATTCTAGGCTGGCATGGAGGGGGTTCAACCAGGCGTTGGCGCTTTGTGAGCGGCTGCCACGTGAGCTGGTGCAATCAGGCTTGGTGAGGACACGGCGAACCGCACCGCAAGTGCGGCTTGATCCGGTGCAGCGGGCGACGAACCTGGAGGGTGCGTTTGAATGCCGCCCTTTGCCAGCGGGTTCTCGGGTGTTGCTGGTGGATGACGTCTTTACAACCGGGGCGACCGCCGGTGAGTGCGCCCGGGCTTTGCGGGCGGCGGGAGCGACTTATGTCGCGGTGGCTTGCTTTGCGGCTAAGCGCCGGACGACTCTTTCTTCGCCGCCATTGCTTGAAGATGACCGGCAATGAGGAGTCCGACGAGGACGAGCGAAGCGATGACCATCACTCCGGCGGGGTAGATCTTGCCTTCGGTAAAAAAGGGTTTGATGAACCGGCCCATGCCAATGAGGGCGACAACGAGGGACATGATTCGTCCGGCGCGGGGGTTCTTCGTCCAGGTGAAGAGGGAGGCGAGCTCGAGGATGCCGATGCTGGCTCCACCCATGAGGGAGGGGAGGGAGTGCTTGACCGAGTAAGCCTCGACTCCGAGTCCGATGCAGAGCAGGGCATAGAGGACGATTGCGGCGTTGATGGCTTTGGTCATAAGGAGAGTTTACTTGGTGGTAGCCGCGACGAGTCGCGGGTATGAAAGCGCGAACGAGTTCGCGCACTCCCAAAATGGGGCGGGTGAGAAAGTTTGGCGAGGAACCGACTATTATAAGGTTGTGCAAATTCCGAGCTGGTGGCTGATTCTTTCCGGACTGTTCTTCGTGATCAACGCGGTGTTTTTTGTGGTGTTGATCGTGGTGCTGTTGCGGCTGATGGAAGCGAGTAAGGAGTTGAAGCCGAAGGTCGACCGGATCTCGGATCGGTTGGATTCGATTTCAGCGAAGGTCGATGACATTGCCACGAACGTTCAATCCACGGTCAAGAATGTGGGCGAGAAGACGGCGACCGGGGCAGATTCGTTAGCGATGATCGCTCAGCTCGGAACGGCGAATTTTGGCAAGTATGCGCCGCTTTTGGCGGCGTTGGGAACAGCGGTCAAGAGCGTTCAGATGCTGCGACAGCTTGGGATTAAGATGCCGACCTCGAAGCGGCCAAGACGTCAGTCGTCCAAGTAGCCTTCGCCACGCTCTGCACGGAGATACACCGCTTTATAGTGAGCGTTCGAGATTGCTACTGCGAGAACGGCTAGCCCGAGAGCTGTCGCCTGGAAGGCTCCACTATTGAGCAATAATACTGAGCCAAAGGCTAAGAAAGAGCTGACGACGAACCAGAAGCCGATTACGAGCGCCTTTCCCCTGATGCCAGCCTCGCCGAAAACCGAACCGTGGAACAAATATGGCTCCTTGCAAACTTTTCTGTTTAAGTAAGTCCAACCTAATCCAATGGACAAGAATAGTACTTTGTCTAGATTTGTTGAATCGCTCCAAGGGAGCATCAATCCGATCACGGAAAGTACCGAAAGGTACTTTCCAATTTTAGAGACCGAAATTCGTCCGATGTTAGGAGGGTTGTAATCCAGATTCATTAAGCACCCCAGTTACCGAGGCTGACAAGCCAGGGCGAACGGAAGCCTCATTCACAAATCGATCCTTTATCGACTTCCATGACTCAATCAAGTCCTTCACGATTGCAATAATAGTACCGATCACAATCGCAAGCCCTATGATTCCGCTAGCAAGTGCACCGAGACGTTTTCCGATTGAGAGCAGAAGTCTACGTCCTCGATGACGCCCCAGCCGACTTATGATGCCTTGTCGTATTCTCGGATCGGTGAAAGCCTTTTTGAGCAAATCCCAAAGCCTAGAAACAATGCTCTTCAGGTTATCGCCTCGTCGGATGGCTTTGATCAAGTCGTCGATATCTCCGCTTAAGACATTCACGAACACGGAAATGATCGCAGAGATGAATTCTTTGTCCACTCCCAACAGGCGCGAAAGAAGGATTTCTAATATGGCAATGATCAAGCCTAGCCCTGAACCTCCCGCAGGGGATACTGATGCGTAGACTTGGCTTGGATCGATGACTGGATCTGGGAGCGGCTCAAATGGGACGAGTAAGTCCAGTTCAGCGATTTGCTGATCCCACGTCGTCGGATCGCCGTACCATGAGATGTCGAATCCGGCATTCGCCCAATCGGAGGCAGACGCGTTCGGTGGAGTGTTTGCAAGTCGCAGTATGTTGAACTGTGATTCAAATGCTATCAACTGCTGGGTTATCGTAAGTCTCTCTGTCGCAGTTCCCTCAAAAGCAACGAGGGAAGAAGTGTTGACTAGGAATTGATCCAATGAAGACTCAAGTCCGGAAAATGAACCCGAAGAAGACTTTGCTTGGCTGACAAAAGGTAGTGCTAAGATCGCTCCTGAAGATGCCAATTTGAGGGCATCACGTCGTGTGAAGTTTCGCACAATCGGAATTGTACATTGAGGATATAGTTTTGAAAAACATTATCAATAAATCATGAAACAAGGACTAATGCTCAAAGTGATTTGACCATCGTTCGGTGGGGCATTCCGACCTCTTCGAACCAATCGCTGACGCACACATATCCGAGCTTCTCGTAAAAGGGGATCGCGTAGTGGCGCGAGCATAAGAGCGACTGGGTGAAGCCGGCTTCGCGGGCTTTTTGCTCGACGAAAAGCATGAGTTCAGCACCTAGCCCTTTGCCTTGCGAGTCGGCGCGGACGGCGACTTGGCGGATTCTGGCTACACCGGGTTCTTCTTCGTGCATGGTGGCGGAGCAGAGGTATTCGAGTTGGCCGGTCATGCCGCATTCGCCGACGAAGTGGCGTTGGGTGGACTCTTCTGCGAGTTGCTCGGCGGTGTATTCGAGGCCAAGGGGCCAGCGCAGAACCTCGCGTCGGAGCTGGACGGCTCGGTCGTATTCGGGGGTTCCGTGCTGGATTTCCTTGAGTTCCACTGTTTGATTATGGATGAGGATTTTTGGAGTGCGGGTGAGGGCACCCGCGCTCCAATTCATTTGCGGACGGGGGCGTCCGCGGACCAACAAGAATCTATTGGCAATCGAAAGCAAAAGCGCGACGAAGCTCGCGCACTCCAAAGGCAGAGCGGGTGAGGGCACCCGCGCTCCAATGCGGCTGCGGACGGGGGCGTCCGCGGACCATTGTTATAGAGTGCCGCGGAGTTCTTGCTCGCGTTCGATGGACTCGAAGAGGGCTTTGAAGTTGCCTTTTCCGAAGCTGGTCGCGCCCTTTCGGTGAATGATTTCGTAGAAGAGGGTCGGTCGGTCGGTGATCGGCTTAGTGAAGATTTGGAGCAGATAGCCCTCGTCATCACGGTCGACCAGAATGCCGAGCTCAGCGAGAGTGTCGATGTCCTCATCGATGGCTCCGACGCGGTCGGAGAGCACTTCGTAGTAAGTGCGCGGGACGCGGAGGAACTCCATACCCCGCGCTTTGAGGCTGGAGACGGTTTGGACGATGTCGTCGGTGCGGAGTGCGACGTGCTGGACGCCGGCGCCGCCGAAGTACTCAAGATATTCGTCGATTTGGCTTTTCTTTTTGCCGGCGGCAGGTTCGTTAATGGGGAACTTGACGCGGCCGTTTCCGGAGGCCATGACCTTGGACATCAGGGCGGTGTACTCGGTGGAGATGTCTTTGTCGTCGAAGGAGATGAGGTTTTTGAACCCGAGGACGTCTTCGTACCACTTCACCCAGACGTTCATTTGTCCGAGTTCGACGTTGCCGACGCAGTGGTCGATCTCCACGATTCCGATACCGTCACCTTTGACGTCGAGTTTTTGGAATCCGGGGAGGAAGTGGCCGGTGAACTTGTCGCGGTTGATGAAGGTGTGGAGGGTGTCGCCGTAAGTGTGAACCGAGGCGATGCGGACGGAGCCTTCGTGGTTTTCGAGCGAATAGGGCTCGATCGCGGGTTTGGCGCCTCGGCGAACGGCTTCATTGAATGCCCAATCGACGTCATCGACTTCGAAGGCGATGTCTCGGACGAAGTCGCCGTGGATGGCGAGGGCTTCGGCGATGTGGTGTCCGGGCTTGACGGGGGCTGAGAAGAGGAGCTTGACGTCGTTTTGCTCGAGGAGGTAGTCGACCTCGTGGCGAAGTCCGGTTTCGAGGCCGTGCTTGCCGGTGATGTCGAAGCCAAAGATGTTGTGATAGAAGAAGGCGGATTGGCGCGCATTGCCAACGTAGTGGCGAATGTGGTCAACCTTTCGGATCGGAAATGTATCTTGCATCGTCGCAGTTACCAGTTGCGAAGAGTTTACTAGGTCAAGCGGAAGATTTCTACGAAAGTTGCGATCCATGTTATCGCAGTTGCGGGGGCGGCGGTGCCGGTGGGCGGGAGCGCCACGGCGGATTCGGCGATGCCTTTGATGGAGGCGGGCTTGAGTTCCCAGAGGCCTTTGGGGGGCGATTCTTGGCCGTTGGTGGCAATGATGATGGAGCCGGCGGAAGTGTAGATCGACGCTTGTTGACCCTCGGAGGTGAAGGTGAGGGGCTCTTGGGCGGTGGTGGCGGCGACTTCGGTATCGAGCCAGATTTTTAGGTTGACAAGGTCTTCATATTTTTTGAGAAGAGCTTGACCTTCGGGGCTCTCGATGCCTTGGTGGGCTTTGAGCATGGAGACGACGGCGGCGAAGTTGTAGGCGTCTCGGTCTTTCTCGATTTGGGCGAGCTCATCCATGGTGAGGGCAAACTTGGCGGTTTCGGAAGGTGCCGGGGTGTTGGCTTCGGAGGGAGCATTCGCGTTGTTCGTCTCGTTTTTCCTCATTCGGTCTCGCAGGTTCTGCTGAGCTTCTTTGAATCCGGAGCCTTTGGGGACTTGGATGCCGCCGTCCTTTGCGCTCGCTTTGGCACTGGTGAGGATGTAGACCGGGATCATCGCTATTGCGATGAGGGCGATGGTGAGGAGGAGAAGGAGGATGGCGCGGCGTCCGGTGGCAGTTGCTCCGCCATCGGCTTGGGTGGGCGGGGTGAAGAGGGCTTCGGCGGCCTGGATTTTGAGTTGCTCGTCGATCGCAGGGACTTCGTAGGTTGGGATGGGCGCGGGAATGTTTTTCGCCATTTGTCCGGGGACATAGCGGGCGTCCATCTTGACTTTGTCCTTGACGAGTTTGTGGAACTCGGCGGACATTTTGATGGAGTCGGGCTTTGCCATCGACTGAATGCGTGCGGCCTGGTTGACGCCGTCGCCCATGGTGTTTCGGCCGTTGAGGTGGATGTCGCCGATATTGAGTCCGATTCGGTGGCTAAGGATGCCATCGGGCGGATTGGACTGCTTGAGGGCGTGCATTGTTTGCTGGATTTCGAGCGCGCACTGCATGCACTGGACGGCGCTGGGGAAGTAGACCATCATGCCGTCGCCCATGGTGTTGAGGACTTCGCCGTTGTGGCTGGCGACGGAGCGGAACATGAGGTCGAAATCGCGATGGAGGGCGCGCATGGTGCGCTCTTCGTTAATGGCGGTGAGCTTGCTGAACCCGACGACGTCGGTGAACATGATGGAGGCAAGAGTGCGCTGATCTTGTTGCGGATTTTGCTCTTGTTCCATACGAACTTCCCCCGGCGTCGATTGACACAGTTATGACGATGCCGGGGGCGATTTTGTGCCATGAAACTCAGCGAATCGGTATTCGTCCAACAGGTATGTCGTTTGGATTGCTTGGAGCTATCTGTTTGGGATTCGCGGGGCATCATCTGCCCGAGCAGGAGTTCAAGGTCATCATTGTGACGAAAGGGCCAGTCATGGTTCCCGTTGCCGGCACTGAGGCTAAAGCCGAAGACCGGGACCTTGCGCTTTCGGGCAGCCTAAAGATCACGCCGAAGGGAGAGAGCGATCTGCTTGAAACGCGACTTAGAATCGCGGGGCGGAGTCATCTGAAAACATTTCTGCAGGCAATCATTCCTGAAGGGGCACCGAGTGCGAGCGGAGGAATCGGACGCAAAGGTGACGAGATACTGTTCGAAACGAGCTACCAGTTCGGCGTAGGGTTTCGGGGGAACTCCAAATCAATATGGAGGGCTGACCAGAACGAAGATCCGGGAATGCAGTGGGTGTTGGCATCGGCGCTCGGGTTAGTCGATCATCAGAGGACGCATCCTTCCGAGAAGAAGTTCATATTGACGGAAGTGAATGGTATGAGTTTTCAGGCTGAGGTGAAAGAGGCAGATTTTATTGGGAACAGCAAATACCTTCGGGAGAACTTCAAAAAATTCAGCTATGTCGTTGCTCGAAAGGAGACGGCGACTTTCTTCCCTAAATATTTGAGCGGGACATTCATCTTGCAAAAGAGCGGTGGGAGGCTCAAGGAAATGAAGATTTCTTACGACATTAACGACTCTCCGTCGGCCGAGGAGCCACGAGGGGTGCTTGCAATGCTTTTGAGCCATGTCCAAGTTTCGCTTGAGGATGTTTCATTGGCCGAAAAGTAGGCGGTTGGGCTTTGAGACTCACTGTTCGAGTTAGGTGCGCACCTCAGGATGGTTGGCACAGAGTGCAGATTCGAGGTATATTTTCTTGCGGCGAGCCGACGTAGCTCAGTGGCAGAGCAAGTCTTTCGTAAAGATTAGGTCGCGGGTTCGATTCCCATCGTCGGCTCCAGTCTCTTGTTGAGATTTTTCCCCCGCGCTTTTCCTCCGAACGTTTTGTAGCGCTCATTCCGTCTCGTTTGGCAATGAAGGTTGCTTTGCACCTCGGACTGGGGGTGGTCGTGATTGGAGCGGGGTTGATTGGGGCGAATGAGTTTCGCGCCCAGCGGCAGGCCTCGGAGATCAAGGCGAAGATCGCCCTCTTGAAGTCGCACGGGTGGCCGACCTGCGGCGATGATATGCCCAAGGCGCCGCCCGAGGCATCCAATGCCTTTTTAGTGTTGGCACCGCACATTGCGCGGAACAAGGAGACCTACGCGCCTAAGAATCCGATCATTCGGGGTGTTGACGCCTCGGTTCTGCTGGAACCCGCCGACGAGGGGTACTTGCGGAAGGGCGTCGAGCTGGATCGGGAGTTGTTGGAGATCACGGCGCGAGCGTTTCGGGAGCGAAAGGAGTTTTTCATTCCGCATAAATGGGATTCCGGGATGATGCTTTTGCTGCCGGAGTACGCGGGCTTGAAGTCGTTGCAGAAGGTTTTGTTGGGCGAGGTGGTGCTGGCGGTTCGGGCTGGGAGAATGGACGAGGCTCGGGAGCGGCTGGGGTGGATCCACCGGGTTCAGTCGGCGTTGGCGGCGGAGCCGATCGTGATTGGGAGGTTGGTAGGACGCTCGATGATGATTTCGGAGCGAAAGTGCTTGATGAGACTTTTGGAGCAGGGCGCGCCCGTGATGCCGCTTTTGAAGGAGGCGCGGACAGCCTGGAGAGGCTATTCGGCAGATTTGGAACCATTGGTGGGAGTCGAGATGATGTCGACGTTGGCGACGATTCGGTACTTGGACACGCCGAATTTTTGGCGGTATCAGAGCCTGCCGTGGAGCTTATGGAAGGGGCGGCATAGTGACATTGAGGAAGGAGCATCGGTCAAGACTGGAGTCTATGTTCCGAAAGTTGGGGCGGCGCGAGCGAAGCTACTGGAAGCTTTGGATGGGTATCTCGCGATGGATTCGGCGGTTGGCGGACGTGCAAAACCTGGGCACGTTTCGAAGGCAATGGAGGCGAACGAGGAATTGTGGTCGACGATTCCGGCATTTAGTGGGTTTAGCGTGGGGCCATCCAGCGGGGAGCCAAGTGCAGGGGCGTCAATGGAGCTTTTGCGGCTTGAGCCGGAGATTTTGGATTTTCTGATCCGGGTGGTGGAGCGGAGGGAATCTGGCGAGAAGGTGTTGGCCAATATTGATCTGGGTGTGCTGACGTCGGCAGATGGGCTGAAGTTTTTGGTTTCGACCGAGGGTGAGAAGGTGGTGCTTCAAGGAGTTGAGGGCACCAACAAAGTGTTTCGGGCGACGTATCCGGTGGAATTGGACACGCCTTACGCTTCCGTTGCCTCGGGCAGGGCGAGCGAATTCAAGCGGATCGAAGAAGCGCTGAAGCCCTCTACGAAGACGGGTCGGGTGCCTTAGACGTTCTTGAGGGGGAAGTGGACCTTGAGCCCAGGGAAGTCGGCGAAGTCGTTATCGTGGGTGTAGACGGTGGCTCGGTTTTCGAGGGCGATGGCGGCGATGTGGGCGTCGGTGACGAGGTTTCCGGCTTTGCCGGCGAGAGCCAAAAGCTGGAGAACGGTGGTGAGATGAGTTTCTGGATTTGGCTCGACAATGAACACATTTGAGTTTCCAAGCCACTCACTTACCACGTTTGTTGCTTCGTGGACAGACAGGGGCGGTCTGAAGAGTTGGCCGGATGTAGTCAGACGTATGAATCCTAAAACCACGACCCAAGGGATGCCGACCGGTTCCTCAGTTTCAATTACCGATGTCCACCAGTTTTTCGCGCGGTCATGGAGTGGCGAATCGACGTTGTACGCAAACAGCAGGATATTTAGGTCTGGAACAATCATAGGCCCATTTTCTTGCGGTCGTATTCTTCATCCATGATGTCCAGTCGTTGTTTCGTGGTTAAGCCTTCATACTCGGGTGCGACTTTGAGGGAGAACGTGGTGATCTTCACTTCTTTTTTGGATAGCTCTGCCTTCGCATTCAGTCCACGCCTCATGATTTCATCAACGACTTCGGTGATCGATTTCTTTTGTTGCTTCGAAATCTTTCGTATCGCTTTGTCGATGTCGGGGGCGAAGTTGACAGTTGTTCTCACGAATCAATTATAGGTCGGATTTCGCATCACGCATCAATTTTTTTTGATGCGTGATGCGTGCAATCCAACGTTTGACTTCTACCTAGTAAACTGTTCAGGTGTGCGGAATAGCCGGATACGTCGGACCGAAAAACGCAGTTGACGTTGTATTTGACCAACTTAAGCGCCTGGAATACCGGGGCTACGACAGTGCAGGGGTTGCCTACCTGCAGGACGACAAGATTGCCGTCACAAAGCGGGCAGGGAAGCTTAATGAGCTTGGAAAGGTGCTTTTCGAGTCACCGAAGCAGGCGGAATTGGCGATTGCCCACAGCAGGTGGGCGACGCACGGCGGCCCGACGGATGAGAACGCGCACCCGCATTACGACCAATTTGAGCGGATCGCGATCATCCACAACGGGATTATTGAGAACTACCTTGAGCTGAAGCAGGACCTTATTTCCAAGGGGCATAAGTTCAAATCGCAAACGGATACCGAGGTTGCGGCGCACGTGATTGGCGAAGAGTACGCGCATGGGGTGTCGCTTGAGGAGGCGGTTCGGAAGGCGGCAAAACGGCTTCGAGGCGCGTTTGCGCTGGTGGTGATGTCCAACACCGAGAAGGATAAGATCGTCTGTACTCGCAATGCCTCGCCGCTCGTTTTGGGTAAGGGTGAGGGCGAAAACTTACTTGCATCTGACATTCCGGCGCTGTTGCCTTACACTCGAGAGGTGGTGATTGTTGAAGAGCATGTCATTGCGGTGTTGACTCGTGAGGACATCTACTTGATCGATGCAGATGGCCGTTCGTTGCCGGTTAAGACGACGCACATTGAGTGGGATATCGCGAGCGCGGAGCGGGGCGGATTTGAGCATTTCATGCTGAAGGAGGTTCACGAGCAGCCGCAGGTGATGCGCCAGGTGGTTGCGGGTCGGATCGATGAAAAATCGACAATTCGGCTAGAGGGGATCTTTGGCGAGAACGTTTGGAATGAGATTGACAGGGTCAACATCATTGCCTGCGGAACGGCTTACCACGCGGGCCTGATGGGTAAGCACTTCTTTGAGTCGGTGCTTCGGTTGCCGACGGACGTTTATTACTCTTCAGAATTCCGATACGGCGATCCAGTTTTGTCGCCGAAATCGCTGGCGATTTTTGTCTCGCAATCGGGTGAAACGGCGGATACCTTGGCGGCTTTGAAGCTGTGTAAAGATCGGCGGATTCGGACTCTGGGCATAGTCAACGTGATTGGCTCGAGCATCGCGCGAGAGTGCGATCGAACGATCTTCACACAGGCGGGTCCGGAGATTTCGGTGGCTTCGACAAAGGCGTATACGGCGCAGGTGATGGTGTTTGCTCTCCTTGGCCTTTACATCGCGCAGGTGCAAGAGGTGCCGGGCGTGAAGGTGGAAGAGTGGGCCGATGAGCTTTTGCAGATGGATTCGTTTGCTGAGCAGTGCTTGAAGCTTGAGGATGAGGTGATTGAGATGGCGAAGGCGATCAAGGATATGCCGCTTTGCTTCTTCTTGGGACGGGGTGCGGATGCGTTCGTGGCGGCGGAAGGTGCGTTGAAGCTGAAGGAGATCGCTTACATTCCGACTCAGGAGTATCCGGCGGGCGAAATGAAGCATGGGCCTTTGGCCCTAATCACGAAAGATGTCGTTTCGATTTTTGGAGCGACGGATCCGAGGATTCGGGAGAAGGTTGTTTCGAACATGAAGGAAGTTCAGGCTCGAAGCGGCAAGGTAATTGCGATTGTGACGGATGACGATACGGTTACCGAGCAGGCGGCGGATCACATTATCAGAATTCCGAGGACAAAGTTCGAGTTTCTTAACGCGCTTTTGGCGATCGTGCCGCTACAATTACTGTCGTATCACATCGCGAGGTTGAATGGCTGCGAGATTGACCAGCCTCGTAATCTTGCCAAAAGTGTTACAGTAGAGTAACGGCGCCAACGGTGCTCGCCGAAACTTTGATTTGTGCCTGCAATTTGCGGGCAGAGAATGTTTGGGAATGGCAACGGTAGAGCTGAAGGAGTTTGGGAAACCTGTGGCACCGGTTGAATTGGATCGGCACCCTCAGGGGCTCGGATATCGACTCGCGAAGCGAGCGTTCGATACCGTGTTCACGGGGTTGCTGCTTCTTCTTCTGTTACCATTGTTTGCCGTGATTGCTTTGGCGGTCAAGCTGAGTTCGCCAGGGCCAATTATTTATCGAAGCGAGCGGATTGGGTTGCGCGGCAAGCCTTTCAACTTCTTGAAGTTCAGGTCGATGTATGTCGATGCGGATCAGAGGTTGCTGCACTTGCTTGGTGAGAACGAGAAGGATGGGCCGATCTTCAAGATGAAGGATGACCCTCGGATCACCAAGGTTGGTAAGTTTCTGCGGAAGTACAGCTTGGACGAATTGCCCCAGTTGATCAGTGTTTTTAAGGGTGAGATGGCCTTGGTGGGCCCTCGGCCGCCGATCCGGCGGGAGGTTGAGCAGTACGACGAGCGCTGCTTGGCTAGGCTGACGGTGAAGCCAGGGATCACTTGCTACTGGCAAGTAGGCGGACGTTCGAACTTGACGTTTCAGGAGTGGATGGATTTGGATCTGAAGTACATCGAGGATGCTTCGTTGCTCACTGACTTTAAGATTTTGTTGAAGACTCCGGCCGCGGTTTTGCGCGGAGAGGGTGCCTTCTAGTTAGGCTATAATGAACCTGGCACAATTACCGGGAAGCGGCTCGTAAATCTGCTTGTTCTTAGGGACAAACAGATGAATTACCAGGTCGTTTGGAACGCGGGTTGCGACGATAATTGTTGGTGTTGACGTGCTGAACTTGGGTCGCAGGGCCTCGGTTGGCACGATATTCGCCTGAATAGGTCTGAGTTTATGTTAAAGGTCCACCTTCGTAGAATGCTCTTCTGGTCCGCCGCTCTTGGGGGCTTGATGTGGTTAATCGCGTTCCGCACTCCGAAGGTGTACGAGGCCCGGGTTGAGGTTAAAGCGGGTAGCCCGCAGATGACGATCGACAACGCAATGCCAATCGAGGTGCGCAAGGCGATGGCTGGCGTCATCAATGACCTCGACTCAGACGCAGGCATTTTGCGATCCCAGCGAATCTTCAAAGAAGGATTGGAGAAGGCAGCTAAAGAAACTGGATCTGATTCGTTGGCAACCGTCAACAGTCTTCAGCAGCTCTTTCCGATGTTTGAGCTTGAGGTGCCTCCGGCCAGCAACAACTACCAGCCGGACTCGGTTCGCGTTGTAACGGTCAAGGCGCGTGCATTTAGCCCGAAGGAAGCCGCTGCGCTTGCTAACAACGTGGCTTACTCGTTTAGCGATTACCGCCGAACCACGGCTTCGAACGCAGTGCGAAGCGCTTTTGACATTGTAAACGGCCAGGCAAAGCGAGCCAAGGCTCGTCTTGAGGAGATCGATTCGAAAGTTCGCACTCTGAAAAGTAGCGGTGGGATCGTTGACCTCTCGACGAGTGCTCAGGCGATGACTACGAGCGTGGAAGCTCTCCGGCAAAAGAGGGCGGCGGTGGAGGCTGAGCTTCAAGGGCAGATCAGCACTGCGAGCCTTTTGGAAGCCCAGCTGAGCTCAACGACAAAATTGGTGAAAAGCCAATCGAACAACATTGCTGATCCGGCAAATGATGGGTTGCGAAATCTGGTGGTACAAGCAGAGGCGGAGCTTGCTTCGTTGAGGCAAGTCTACGAGGACAGTGCGCCCCAAGTTGTCCGGGCAAAAGAGAAGCTTGATGCTGCGAAGAAGCAGCTTCAAGTTGCGCTGAACGCCAAGCGAACGATTACTCAAGGCGTGACCGAGGCCTTGAACCCTGCTTATCTTGACTTACAGGCGAAGGCTGTTGCAGCGCGTGCCATGGTTAGGTCCCTGCAGTCTCAGCTTGCTCCTATCAACAGATCGATTCTCGAATATGAGTCAAAAATGTCCAACTTGCCCGGTGTCGAATCGGCGTACTTGGATTTAGTTCGAAACCGTCTGGTGAGTGAGGAGGAGTACCAAAAGAACCAGAAATGGGCAAACGAACTTCAGGTCGCTAAGGATGCGCGCACCAACGAGATTGTGACCCTTGCTGAGGCCGATTTCGTTGAGGCAAAAGGACCAGTTGCTCCGGATGTAAAGAAGTACGTCATTCTCGGTGTGATTGCAGGTGCACTTCTTGGTATTGCGTATTCTTTCGCTCGAGAGTCGTTCCGGCTGCCGATTCACACGAGCTGGCAGCTTTCCGAACTCACCGCTCTTCCGGTCGCGGCATCAATTCCGGCCTTGCCGACGGCACTTGCCCGGCGGCATGCCCTTGAGATCAAGAATCCGACTTTCAGACCGATCGAGAGCTTCCGGTTCATGGCGTTCTCCCTGCTCTCGCATAAGGATCGACCTAACGTGATTCTATTCGCCGGAGTTGGAGACCAAGTGGATTCGGCCCCTGGAGCAGCAGAGTTTGCGGTGGCGATGAGTAAGACGGGATCTCGAACGATCTTGGTTGACGCAGACCTCCGAAGCGGACGCCTTAGTAAGTTGTTCAACTTGGACGGCCGTAGCGGCGTGGCAGATATCTTGAGCAGAACGATTTTGCCCGGCGAGTCGAGCGATATGTTTGTCGCGACTGAGCACGAGAACTTGACCATTCTGCCTGCAGGAACAACAACATCGGCTGGACTCTCGGATGTATTGACTTCTCACCTTGAGGCTTTGGTCGGCGACCTGCGAGATCGGGCCGACACCGTCGTTGTACAGTGCGCACCGGTTGATGTCTTTGCTGATTGTTCGCGGCTTGCACAGTATGTAGACCATTGCTACATGGTCGTGAGTGCGAAAACTACTAGCTACCGGTCGATCCCGATTGCCCAAGAGATTTTGGAGAAGTCGGGTGCTAAATTTGTGGGGATCGTGCTTACCCAGGCTGCTCAATCTGAAGAGCCGTTTGGCAACTCCTTAACTTATCGAGCCAAGTATTGAGCAATTTCCGAACGACTCAGATTCTACGTGGTCTCGATGGACTAGACCGAGAGGCCTACCTTCGCCGCAACGGCGTCGAAGGTAGGACTTATGGTTTCGCAAAGTGGTTCGCCGGTTGGGCCTATTTCAACTTGCTATTTGGCTTGTTGATGACTCTTGAGCTTTACAACGAATATTTCCAAGGTATTGGTTGGGCATTGCTTCCGTTCATGATCATGAGTTGCTTTGGGCAGGTGATTATCGGGAGTGCGCTATTTAAGCTGCCCACTAAGATCCCGTGGACTATATTTTTACTCCTCGTCTATTTCTTCTACACGATTCTAAGCACGATGCTAGCGAATCGGGACTTGGGTAGAAGTATGGAAGCGACATTCGGTTGGCACACTCAGTGTCTCGTCTGGTACTCCGCGTCCGCCCTGTCCTGCATGCAAGCTACCTTTTGCAGCGAGAAGTTTCGAGCATGGGCAAAGTGGACTGTGATTGCACTTTGCCTAGCTTCGTGTTTTATCGGCATTTGTCAGAACTTCAAGATTCCAGTGATCTCGCAACTTTTTCCGATCAAGATCTTGTCGGAGGAAGGGGTTTTGCGGGCAACTGGATTGACGAACTACCCCTCTCAGCTTGGTTTCCAGGGGATGCTTGGAATGGCTTTGATCGGCACTCCGATCTTTCGACGTCCATTGAAGGCGTGGGAATGGTCGCTAATCGGGATATTTGGATTGTCGATCCTCTGTGCCCAATATCGGTCAATGTACTATTCTGGGTTAGGACTTTGCGTTTTAACATACGCGATCCTCAGCCTTAAGCGAGATAAAACAGTTAGTGCGCTGATTGTGGCCATTTCAACATGTTTAGTGGCATTCATCCTTATTGCCGCCCCAGGGAACTTTAACTACGGATTGCGGGGCGCTCAGAATGATCCTGCTCTTCGCGCCAGAGAAATGGCATGGAAACAAACGGAAGAGGCGCAAATTGCAAATCAGCTCACGGGAATTGGGGCTGATTACTCACTGCAGTTGGCATCGGTTAGGGGGCCGGGTTATGACAAGTGGTCCACAAACTCGATTGACAACTTGTACATCATGATCCGAACTTGCTACGGCTGGATTGGAGTGGGCCTGGCGACTATCTTTGTGGCCGTGTACGGAGTTGGTCTTTTGAATCGGTTGATATTGGGATCGCCACCAGTTCAAGAGATTGTCATCTCGTTGATTGTGGCATCGATTTCGATTCTGTTTTTTAGTTTGACCGGGAACTCGTTGGTTTATACGACGATCGGTTGTAACATGGCTATCTTGGCTGGTGTTTGCGGAAACACCTCGCGCGAGGAGCTTGATTTGAGATTTCAATTTGAACAAGGCACTAAAGTGAGGTCTTGGATCAACTCGATCTCTCGCAAGCTTGGACTGAACTTGGGGTAGTGGAATTATAGAGAATCGATCTCGACAAGGCGCAGTTCTTTTGCTGGGAAAGGTTGCCTGGCTGGCAGCTACCATCATATCTGTAAAGGTCAATTGGCAAGTCCTTGGTCAGGAGCAATACGGCGTCGCGTTGCTTGTCATCTCGATTCGTAGTATGGCTCAACTGATCGACTTGGACCTTCCACAAGGCATCCAACTCAGGCTCTCTTCGGTTGTAAACGACGACAAAGCATTTTGGGTTAGCTTTAGGACTGGTCTCTTTTTGCAAACATTGATTGGAGTGATTGGCGCGATCCTTTTGGGATTCGGGGCCTCGCATCTATCGTTTGGGATGAGTGAGTCGAATCGGCAGACTGCTAGTGTGCTTTTTCCCATTATGGCTATTCAGATGCTCCTTGATACAGTTGGTTCTACTTTCATGGCACCGATGTACGCGAAAGGAGTATTGAAGCAATTCACTACCTCAAACGCATTGATTCCGACGTTTGGCGTGATAATCACAATTCCGCTTGTACTGATTCTGAAGAGTCCCACTGCCGTATGTATCGCGATGGTCATTGAATCGCTAGTGTCGGGCAGCTACAAGTTAGTTTCGTTGGTGAAGTTTCACTCGTGGTCGGTGTGTTTTCCTGCATTTAGCAAAATACATGCAAAGGAAATTCTCTCGTTGAGTTTGAGGAGCTACCCGGGAAACCTATCTAGCCGGATTGCTGGTTCCATCGATAAGGTACTGGTCGGTGTGCTTAGCACTGAGGCCCTTACTTATTATAATGTGGCCTCACGCATATCTTCGTCGATTGCTCAGATATTTGGCGCGGCGAACGGGCTCGCGGTGCCAGAAATGCTGAACACAGCATCAAACGATCCATCATCTTTCTCTGAGATCCTCAAAAGGAACTTGAGATTCACGACTTGGCTATATAGCTTTACGATCATCATCGCTTGCTCATTTGGTGAGGTGATTTTGGGGGCTTGGCTCCACAAAGCTTACGCTGGTTTCGCCTGGATTTCAGTGTTGATGGGTATTTATTGGTATCTCGAGATGAATTTCGGTCTGATCACGGTGACCTTTTTTGCTTATAAGCGAGCTCATCTACTTTTACCGTTTGCGCTTTGGAATGCACTAGTCACAACTTTCTGTACGACTCTATTTGCTAAATCACTTGGACTATTGGGCGTCGGGTTAATGAACGCATTGATTGATCTTGCGCAGATCGTGCCGATATGTCTGCTGCTTACGCGAAAAGTGCTTCCAAAAGAGAGCACAACACTGTTTATTAGATATCTTGCGTTCCCGATGTTGCTTTCTGCTTCTTTGTCAGTTGCGGTCGTTTTCTTGCTCCGCTGGTTGATGGTTTGGGTGAATCCGTTGCCGTTGCTTGTATTGATTCCGCTTTGCTGGGTGGCTTTTCCTATCGTATTCATTAAACTCAAGTGGATGCCTTTGCCATCGAAGCTATCCGAGAAGATCGGTGGATACAATAAACTCGCATGGCTTGTTAGGTAACTTCTTTGAACTGAGCCAGGACGATTTCCGCACTGCGATCCCAAGAAAAGTATGTTGCCCGTTCTGTTCCAAGGGAAATACGTTTACTTGGTTCCGGGATTGTAATGGTCTTTACGAGCGCCTCGGCGATTGACTCGGCATTAAAGGGATCAAAGTAGATGGGAACTTCGCCACCTACTTCGACCAAGGCTCCGGTGTTACTACTACAACAAAGACAGCCGTAAGTCATTGCTTCGAGGAGGGGCATTCCGAAGCCCTCTTCGAGGCTGGGCGTTACAGCGAACATCGCACTTTTATAGAGTCTTACGAGAGTGTCGTCATCGACGTAGCCGAGGAATAAAACCCGTTTAGCAATATCAGAAGCGGCGATTTCTTCGAAGATCGGTTGCGATTTCCAACCGGAGGCGCCGACGAGGACGAGCGGGACATCGGCGATTGATGCGTGGTTTGCCACCTTCCGAAAGGCTTCGATGAGACGAGGGAAGTTTTTGCGGGGTTCGACAGTGCTGACCGAGAGGATGAACCTGGGAGGTAGGCCGAGGGCGGCGAGTTCGCCTTCGGCAAGTGCTTCAAGTTGCTCGTGGTTAACGGCCTGACCGATCCCGAACGGCAACGGATGGACCCTTTCGAGAGGGTAGCCGAAGTGCTTAGAGAATTGATCGGCGGTACTTTGACTATTCGAAAAGACGAACGAGGTGTGACGCGCGATATTTTGATACATATCGCGGTGGATGATGTAGTCTTCTTCGGTATAGGTATCGCGATAGGTGTGGAAGAAGATGTCGTGGATGAGGCTCGCCTTTTTGATTCCGGGCAGGCGCGAGACCTGACCACTGACAGAGAACCAGTTTCGGCAACCGTGGAGGTAAGGCTCTAAGTCGCGCAGGAACCATTTCCAAAGTCTGGTTCGGTGGGTGATTTTGATGACTTTGACGTTGGGCATCGAGTCCCAGGCTTTGGGGTAGTTCGCCTCGGGTCGGACGAAGACCAGGTATTCGTTCTCGGTGCGGCGAAGAATGGCTTCGAGTAACTGGAGACTACTACGCGATACGCCGGCGTGTTTGGGTCCCTCAAAGAAGATATTGGTTGCTTGCAGGCCTAGCTTCATTTCGATTCGAAAACCTCGAGAAGACGATGTACATAGGCTCCCTCGGTGCAAGGATCAGCATGATAATGATTGTAGGCGGCGAGACCCATGGCGGTGACGAGGTCGTCTTGGCTCAGTTGCCGAATCGCATCGGCGAGCGAATCGGCACTGCCGTTATCGAAGTAGAGTCCGTTTTGACCGTGAGCGACCCAGGAGGTCGCGGCGGAGTCCTTGCCAATGATCACGGGGATCCCGGCGGCGAGGCATTCAAGCACGACAAGAGACGCGGTTTCGTACCATGCGGAACTCATGATCAGCGCCCGGGCTTGGCGTTGGAGTTGCTGGACTTCGTCGGTGCTTTTCCAGCCGAGGAAGTGGTGATTTGGATATCGCTTTTCGAGGTCGGCGCGGAGAGGGCCGTCTCCGACTAACGTGAGTCGGATTCCGGCGAGGTCAGCGGCTTTGATGGCGATCTCGGCGTTCTTTTCCGCTGTCATTCGCCCGATCCAGAGGTAGGTCTGCGACGCCTTGGGATCGCATTGGTGGTCGGCGGCGGGGGTAACCGGACATCGGACGACTTGATAGTTGGGACCATCATCGAGAGATTGCCGCATGAGGTTGGATGCGTAGGGGGAGGGCGAGATTATGGATGCGAGTTTTGGGGCGAGGGCGACTGCGGTTTTGGCCCGCTCGAAGCGAAAGAGTTTGAGATTTTGCCCTTCGGCGCCCATGCACGGGCCGCTTTTGCACTCGGCGCTGAGGGGTGGGCGGTGGCAAATAGAGTTTATGGGGTAGTCGAAAAGCGTGGCGTTAGGGCAGATGAAGCCGTAGTCGTGGGCGTGGAGGTGGGTGGCGAAACCTTGGCGGATGCTGACTTCCATGAGCGAGTGGGAGAAGTGAGTGTGGAAGCCGTGGACGTGGACCAGGGTGGTGGCAGGATCAAAGCGCTTGAAGATTGGCTCGTAGAGGGCTTCGAGCGTGCGATCCTTCTTGCGAAGCGGGTAGCTGAGGATCCGGTTTTTGCTAAAGTATTTCTCCCAAACCGTGGGGAGGTTGAGGGCCTCGCCGGTGACGTTTGGCAGTTGCAAGTAGCTGGGATCGATGCTGGCGGCAGAGGAGAGAATGTGGACTTGATAGCCAGCCTGGGAGAGGAGAGCGACGGTGTCGAATGCCACGCGCTCGGCGCCTCCGGTGGGGCCACTGCCTTCGACGGCGATGATTACGGTCTTGAACCAGCTCATTGGAAAAGCTTCTCGAAGGCGGCAAGGATGCGGTCGACGAAGAGGGCGGGGGTGCGCAGGTTCTCGGCCGACCACTTGAGAGCGTTCGCGCGGCATTGCTCAGCAAATGCGGCGTCGGAGAGATTGCGGAATGCATCCGCGAGCGAATCGGAGTTGACGCCTTCCACGACGATTCCGGCTTGGGCGGCGAGGACATCGGCAGAGGTGCCTACGGTGGAAGTTGTGATGCACGGTATTCCGCGATACATGGCGTCGACGACGCTGAGTCCGTAGGTTTCGCGCCAACGCGAGGGAACGACGAGGCAGCGGATGTTTTGCATCTCCTGCTCGATTTCGGCGTCACCGACCCAGCCCGTGAAGCGTGCTTCGGGAAAGTCGGCGCGGAGCTTGGTTTCCATCGGTCCGGCCCCGATGACCACGGCGGAGACGCAGGCTTTGCGGGCCGCTTCCAGAAATACTTCAGGGGCTTTTTCGGGCACGAGGCGTCCGATGAAGGCGAAGTTGCTACCAACTATTTCAGGGACTGATTTTGGGGGATCGTGCGGGTAGGGGATGACTTCGATTTTTGCCGATGCGGGGAGGTGGGGACGGATGACGTCGGCACTCATCGGCGAGACGCCGATGAAGAGGTTCGCGCGGTCGTAAAGGTGCATTTGCGACCGATTGGCGAAGGCGGTGGCGATTTTCGGGACCTTGTATTTCCAGGATTCCCCCTGGCATTCACAGCGGATGCAACTGAGAGAGAGGGGCTTGAGATCGCAATTTCGTTGCTCTCGGTGGTTGTAGTAGAGGGCGGTGGGACAGATGGAGCCGTATTCGTTGCAGTGAATGACGGTTTTGAAGCCAAGTTTTTGGGCTTCGTCGATGACGGAGCCGGAGAGTTTCAACCGGAATGAGTGGACGTGGACGACGGTTTGGGTCGGATCGAATTTTTGGTAGAAGGCGCGGACCTCGTCCCGAATGAAGGGGTTTGAGAAGAGGTTCTTGAGACGATTTTTGGCGCCAGATTGCTCGAAAGTGCTCTTTGCGTCGAGAAGGCAAAGCTCGACTCCGGCCTCGGCGAGTCGGGGGTCAGCTTGGAGATCGGCGGCGATGAAGCCCACCCGGATGCCGCGCCGTCGCAGTTCAAGAGCTTCGAGGACGGCCACACGCTCTGCGCCGCCAATGATTCGGGCTGATTCGCAGACAAGGATGACGTTCATGGTTTTCTGGGAATCAGTGCTAGCAATGCGAAGGTATCATATCCCTATTCTGGGCGAATCGGCGACGGGGCTTGATGTTGGTACAGACATTGCATTTTTGTCATCTTTTCGACGGAAGTGGAGTGGAATTATATCACTTGCAATGAGTAGCGATCTCACGCCTCCTGAACAGAAGCACATGCCATTGCTTGATGTTCTGCGGATACTACTTTCCGTAGGAGTGGTCGTGTTTCATTGGGGGCATTCGGTCTCATCAGGCGTACCTAGCATCGTTCGTAGATCGTTTTTTGACACAGTTGGTCGGCAGCATTTTTTCTATGTGCTCTCGGCTTTTTTGATATTCACGCTTGGATCAAAAGTAGTCTTTGCGGACAAGGCAGTGCGGAGGAATTGGTATCGGAAGCGTTTTGTTCGAATTCTTCCACCCTACTTTGTGCTCCTCTTGGTGACTGGAGTCGGATTTGTCCTGAGGCATCCTCATGATGCTTCTTGGATCGAAATGTTTCTAGCACTGCTCGTGCGACTTTTTTTTCTTCAAGGTGTGTTCACCACCACTAAAGACTCCTTGGCCTGGATGGATCAGACTTGGAGCCTTTCGCTGGAAGTTTATTTCTACCTTCTGTTCCCGATCGCGGCTGGAGCCTTCTCAAGTTTAAGGGGTAGACACCTTGGAATTGTCCTTTTGGCTCTGCTTGGCATCCAATCTGGGCTTGATGCGCTTTCGAGGTCAGTACAGGTCGATCCGCATCATTTTGGCCTTTGGTATTCTCCATCTCTGGTTGCCGGTTGTTTGGCCGCTCGGTTCCGGCAGAAATTTATCCACAGAAGGCGCCTCCTGGCGTTGGCGTGTTTGCCAATTTTCCTTTTGAGTTTCTATGACCCGTTTCTGATGACTCAAGGTCCGACTGGGGTCGCGAGCTCTTGGTTGACGTTGAGGTGTGTGAGTGGAGTGTTGTTGATGAGCTTATTTGTCCGAGACGCTCGATCTGGACTCATTAGAGGACTGTCTGTTCTGTCACGAGCATCGTACGTACTCTTCTTATTCCACTGGCCGATCGGGACTGTGTTCGACAAATTTTTAGCCGCGAAAGCCGGCATCTCGTTAAGAGATTCCATCCCATACTTCGCTGTCTACCTTGCCTTTTGTATATGCTTTTCGTTAGCTTTTAACTACGTATTTGAAAGGTTTGTTTCATCCTTCTCCGGGCGTGGCCAGAGTAAGGTCGCGGTTTAGCATGAAGGTCTGCATCTCGGCGTTTCTCTTCACCACCGAGCAGGGGAAGAAGTTCGCGGGGGTGGGGCGCAATATGTACGCTAACCTGGCCGAGCTTTGCACCAGAGATCGCGGGATTCAGCTTGAGATCTTCGTGAAGGACTCCGTCGAGATTCCGACCGAGTGGCAGACTGAGTGGGTGACATGGCACAAGGTTCCGATCAAAGGAGTTGCGCAGCGGCTGTATTGGGAGCATTTCAAGATTGGTCGCGAGGCACAGCGGCTCGGGTGCGACTTGGTGCATTCGCTGTTCGCGACGGTGCCTTTTGGATGCCGGATTCCGGTGACGACTTTGATTCATGATGCGTTCCCTCGGACTCATCCCGAGTGGTACACCGGGCGAAATCGCTTAATCCTAGACAAAATGACCGCCACTGGTTGCCGAGTGGCAAAGAACGTGGCGACGGTGAGCGAGTTCTCGGCGAATGAGCTTTCGCGTGCTTATTCGGTTTCCCGCGAGAAATTTGATGTGGTCTTTAACGGTCCGGGGAATGATTCGTTTGTGCTTTCCGATGAGGAACGGGCGAAATCGGATCGGACTGGGTTGCCGGAGCTGGACGGACCATTTTTGTTCACAGTTTGCACTTTGGAGCCTCGGAAGAACCTTAAAGGATTGATTCAGGCGATGGAAAGTGTGCCGGACGTGCCGTTGCTGATCGCGGGCGCAAAGGGATGGTTGGAGTCAGATTTGGCAGAGGTTGTCAATCAATCACCGGCTAAGAATCGGATTCTTTTCCTGGGATATGTATCAGATTTTCAGCTTAATCTTTTACTTAATGAGTGCGCGCTCTTCGTATTGGCGTCGCACGTGGAAGGGTTCGGGATTCCAGTTCTTGAGGCGATGATGGCGGGCGCGGCGGTGGCGTGCAGCCGGACGAGCTCGCTCCCCGAGGTGGCGGGTGAGTGCGCGCATTACTTTGATCCGAGCGACCCGACGGATATGGCCCGCGTGATCAATTACGGGCTTGAGCATCCCGAAGAGCTCGAGGCATTGGCGAAAAAAGGGCGCGAACGCGCCACAATGTTCAGTTGGGAAGCGTCGGTTGACAAATTAGTCGAGATGTTTCGCAAAGCGGTTTAGTCATGGCAAAAACAGCAATCGTCACTGGGGTTACGGGTCAGGATGGCGCGTACCTTTCCAAGCTCCTCCTTGAGAAGGGGTACCGGGTTCTTGGCGCAGTTCGGCGGAGTGCCTCGACGAATCTTTGGCGCCTCCGAGAGCTTGGGATTGATAAGGAGCTTGAGTATGTTTCGATGGACCTTTGCGAGTATACGAACGTGATTCGGGTCTTGCAGAAGCATCAGCCGGATGAGTTTTATAACCTCGCGGCGCAGAGCTTTGTGGCGACGTCGTTTGAGATGCCGATCTATACGGCGGATGCCGATGGAACGGGAGTTTTGAGAATTCTAGAGGCGATCCGGGAGTTTTCGCCCGCGACCCGGTTTTATCAGGCTTCGACCTCGGAGATGTTTGGGAAGGTGCAACAGGTGCCGCAGACGGAGGCAACACCGTTTTATCCTAGGTCGCCATATGGCGTTGCGAAGCTGTTTGGTCACTGGATGACGGTGAACTATCGCGAGTCGTACGATCTGCATGCATCAAGCGGAATTCTGTTTAACCACGAATCGCCGATGCGGGGGCTGGAGTTTGTTTCGCGAAAGATCACGTCGACGTTTGCGAACATCGTGAATGGTCACGCGGACGTTTTGGAGCTTGGAAACATGGATGCAAAGCGCGATTGGGGCTTTGCAGGCGACTACGTCGAAGGGATGTGGCGCATGGTGCAGCAGCCCGTTGGTGGCGACTATGTGTTGGCGACGAACGAGACGAACACGGTTCGGCATTTTGTGAACTTGGCCTCGAAGATCTCTGGCTTTGATATCGCTTGGAGCGGTGAGGCGGAGCAGGAGATCGGAACGGATACGAAGACTGGAAAGATCGTCGTGCGGATCAATCCGAAGTTCTATCGACCGGCTGAGGTGGATTTGCTCATCGGCAATCCGGCGAAGGCGGAGCAGGCGCTGGGCTGGAAGCGGGAAATGAGCTTTGAGAGCTTGGTGGTCGCGATGATGGAAGCCGATTTGCGCCGTGCGTCCTCGGGCGCGATTATGAACTGAGCGTTTGCTCGTAGACGTTTAGTAAGCTGTCGATGTGACGCTCGATGGTGAGGGGGTCTTGCCAGTATCTCGTGTAGGCGGCTTCGCCGAGCGCGCTTGCGGCTTCGTCGGTCATTGCGGCGAGGACGGCGGCGAGTTCTCGTTCGCCGCTGTAGAGGATTCCCGTTTCTTTATCGCTGACGTACTCGGTGGAGGCGCATTGGCGGCTGACGATCGCGGGAGTGCCTTGGGAGATGGCCTCAATGACGGCGAGCCCGGCGGTCTCGTACCAGAGCGACGGCATGACGACGGCTCTGGCTTTTTGAATCTCTTTCTGAACCTCGGCGTGGGGAAGCCATCCGACGCATTCGGCGTTGGAATTTGCTTCGAGTATTGCGGCTCGTTCGGGGCCATCGCCGATGAATCGGCACCTTACGCCGGCGGCTTTGGCGGCGCGGGCGAACCCGACGACGCCTTTCTCTTGAGAGAGCCTGCCCACATAAAGGAAAACAGGTTCTCGTTGGTTGTTGAGCGGAGATTGATTGGCAGAGACGGGGTTGTAGAGCGTGGTCGCGGGGGTCTGCGGGGGCAAGTGGGGCGCCATGATGTTGCGGCTGAACTCGCTGACGTAGACAAAATGATCAAACGCCTCGGTGATTCGCTCGTTGGCGAGGCGTCGTCCGCGCGCCATTTGCATCAGCTTCATCGGCCACCCTTTGTGGGTGCATTGGCATGCGTAGCACGATGGAGAGAGGGGTTTACGGGTGCAAATCTCGGTCTTTGGCGCGACGAAGAAGGTGGTGTTTGGGCAAGCGACTCCGAAGTCATGGACGGTGAAGACGGTTTTGAATCCGCGTCGCTTGGCTTCGAGTACGACCGCGCCGCTGAGGGTGCGCCGGAAGGCGTGGAAGTGAACAATTGTGTCCTTCGGGTCGAACTTTTGGAGGAACGTGCCGAAGGCGGTTCCGGCGGCTCCGTTCCAGACGAATCGCTTGAGAATTTCCTTTTTTGAAGAGTTGTAGGCATCGGTGAGGCCCAGCGAGTGGGTCTCGATGTTGTCTAATTCGTCGGTGTCAATCGGTTCTCCGGCGAAGTAGGCGACGTTTAGCCCTCGCGCCTGGAGAGCAAGGGCACTGGTGATCGCTACGCGCTCGGTGCCGCCGGTAAGACCGGCACCATCGCACACGATGACAACGTTTTTCACGATGCGACGCCGATGGTGTGGTACTCCCAGCCAGCGGCGCGAACGACGTCGGGCGTGTACACACGGCGACCGTCGAACATGATAGTTTGCTTTGCGGTGCTGGCAAGGCGCTGGAGGTCGATTTGCCGGAACTCGTTCCACTCGGTTACGAGGATCGTGACGTCGGCGCCTTTACTTACGTCGTAGGCGGAGTTGACGTAGATCGCCGCAGGGAAGTGTTGCTCGACGAGGTGGGAGGCGACGGGATCGTAGGCTTGTACTCGGCCGCCGCTCTTGAGGATGCGCTCGATGATGACCAACGATTTGGCGTCGCGAATATCATCGGTATTTGGCTTGAACGCGAGTCCTAGGAGTCCGACAGTTTTGCCTTCGAATCCGCCGATCCGGTTCACGATCCTATCGAGGAAATGGTGAGTTTGCTCGTCGTTGATTCGGATGACTTCGCGGAGAAGGCCGAAATCGTAATCGAGTCCGGCGGCGGTTGCGACCATGCCTTGGACGTCTTTGGGGAAGCAGCTACCGCCCCATCCGAGGCCTGCGTAAAGGAATTGAGGGCCGATGCGCTGATCGGTGCCGATTCCTCGGGCGACATCGCCGATATTTGCTCCGCAGAGCTCGCAGATGCGGCTGAGGGCGTTGATGAAGCTGATCTTCATCGCGAGGAAGCTGTTTCCGCCGTACTTGATGAGCTCAGCACTGTTGAGGTCGGTGACGATGACCTCAGCTTTGAGCGGCTCGTAGAGTTGCTTGAGCTTTTCGGCGGCTTCGGGCCTTCGGGTGCCGAGGACAATGCGGTCCGGGTTCAGAGTATCGCTGATTGCGCTTCCTTCGCGAAGGAATTCGGGATTCGAGACGACGTCGAACATATCGGCAGGGACGCCTTGGTCGCGAATGATTTGCTCGACCATGTCGCCCGAGCCAACGGGGACGGTCGATTTGTTGATAACGATTGTGGGTTTGTCGATCGACTTTCCGATCTCAGTGGCGACGGCGCGAACGGCGGTGAGGTCTGGCGTGCCATCGGCGGCAGGCGGAGTTCCTACGGCGATGAAAACAATATCTGACTTCTTGACAGCGTCGGCGATGGACTCGGTGATGACGAAGTTGCCATTTTTGAGGGTTCGCTTAAGAATCTCTTCGATGCCAGGTTCGAAGATGGGAGCGATCCCTTCGGAGATGGATTTGACCTTTTGGGGATCTTTGTCAACGCAGGTGACGGTGTTGCCGAGATCGGCGAGCACGAGTCCGGTGACGAGACCAACGTATCCTGTTCCTACAACTGCAACTTTCATAAATAACCTCTTTATTGTTGGCGAATCGAGATCGATTACTCTATGCTGAACGGTGAATCTGACTCTTCGTGGCGAATTTCATCGACGGGTTCTCGTTTACCCTCGCCTGCGTAGAGACGGTTAGGGAAGTTGAGGACGTAGGCTTCAGAGTCACCGACGTTTTTGTAGCCGTGAACCACGCCAGGGGGGACGATCACGTAGGTTGGGTTGTCTCGGCCAACGGTTAGCTTCCAATGTCCTGGGGTTTGGTCGGGTCGGTTTTCCCACAAATATAGCTCGTACGTGCCGTCGACGAAGCAGAAGAGGTCGGACTGCTCTCGGTGCTCGTGGGGGCCTCGAGCAACGCCGGGATGGGTGACGGAGATGTAGGCCATCGTGGGCATTGCTTCGGCGGGAATCTCGTCGGAGCGGAACAGTTCGATGAGGTGGCCCCGTGAATCTCGGTGGCTTCCGAGGGGTTTTATGATCACTCCCGGTGGGAATGCTTGAGACATATCGCGTAATTTACCTGCGAAAGTGCTTTGGATTCGCCAAAATTAGGTGGGGTTAACGATGAGAGTTGTTCTGACAGGGGGAGCGGGATTTTTGGGATCGCATTTGGGCGATCTTTTGTTGTCAAAGGGGCATGAGGTTGTTGCCGTAGATAACTTGATCACCGGCTCGAAGCAGAACATTCAGCACAACCTTTCGAACCCCAAGTTTTCTTTTCTGGAGCAAGACTGTTCGGAGTCTTTGGAGATCGACGGGGAAGTTGATTTCGTGGCTCATTTTGCCTCTCCGGCTTCGCCCGATGACTTCAAGAAGATTCCGTTTGATGTATTGCGGGCGGGATCGTACGCGACAGATAACTGCTTAGAACTGGCTCTGAAGAAACGCGCGAAATTCATTCTTGCTTCGACATCAGAAGTTTATGGAGATCCTCAGATATCGCCTCAGCCCGAGAGTTATTGGGGGAATGTGAACCCGAACGGGCCTCGGTCAGTGTACGACGAGGCAAAGCGGTTTGCCGAGGCGACAACGATGGCTTATCATCGATTTAAGGGTGTTGATACGCGGATTATTCGTTTCTTTAACACTTATGGACCGCGGATGCGGCTGGATGATGGTCGAGTTGTGCCGAACTTTGTGAACCAGGCGCTAAGGAACCAGCCGATTACGATTTATGGTGACGGCTCGCAGACGCGCTCATTCGGATACTGCGCGGATATTTTGGATTGTGTTTATCGGTTGATGATGTCGGACATTCACGACCCTGTGAATATTGGAACTGAGCAGGAACGAACGATTTTGCAGTTTGCCGAGGCGGTGATCAAAGCAACGGGATCATCCTCGGAGATCATCCACCTAGATGCGGCGGTAGATGATCCGAAGCAACGCCGACCGGACATTACGAGGGCGCGAACGTTGCTGGGTTGGGAGCCTTCGACGAGCCTCGATGAGGGGCTTTTGCACACAGTCGAGTATTTTCGCCAGTTAATGTAACGTTGGTTTTGGATTGTTCGACGCCATAATCAATACAGGCTGGGAATTCTTTTTGCTGGCTGGGCGTTGTAAACAAGGGAGTAACGATTGAGTCAGGCCATCGCCGTTGAGGCTGATCCAAAAGAAAAGAAGGGTTCGGTGATCGACGACGCGCAGGCGTTGCTCGGTAAGGCTCTTGAGTGGGTGCGTGGCGGTGGACTCGTGCGAGTTTCCCGGCATGAATTGTTCATTCCTTCGCTCGTGCTGCTGATCGGTACGACGTTGCTGTACTGGCCGCTATTCAAGCAGGTTTATAAGACCTGGAATGAAGATGATAACTACTCTCACATCATCTTGGTTCCGTTCCTCATCATTTGGCAGTTGGTTCGGCGAAAAGATACGTTCAGGCCGGAGGATCGGCGTGTAGATCTTCGGGCATTGGTTCTGCTGGCTCCGCTCTTGGCCATGCAGTTTGTCGCCTTCATGGGCGACTTTTGGGCCGTCCATTCGGTGAGCATCGTTTGTGCGATCTTTGGCGCGACATGGCTCTTCTTTGGGTTTAAGTGGGCGTGGGCGGCGAAGTTTCCGATTTTATTTTTGTTCTTCATGCTTCCGGCGATGGGAAGCATGTTGGAGCAAAACACCAACGAGTTGCAGATTGCCTCTACAACGGTCGCTGAGAAGCTATTGGGACTGGCAGGTCAGAATCCGATGAGGCTGAGTCCGGTGACGATCCAGCTGAACTCGTATGCGCTCGATATTGCAATTCCTTGCTCGGGACTGAAGCTGCTCGTGGCAGTGACGTGCTTTACGTGTCACTTCATTCTCTATGCTCGGATGAAGATGAACTTCAACTTCTCGATGCTGATTCTGGTTGTGCCGCTTTGCCTTTTGATGAACGGATTGCGGATTGCGATGATCGGGCTGGTCGGCGAGAACTTTGGCGCTCCGGCGGGCGCGGCGTTCCATGACTACAGTGGGTACATCATGCTGCTGATCTGCTTCTTCATCATTTTCAAATTTGCGAGGTTGCTCGGATGGCGGGATTAAAGAAAGCGGTTTGGATTTTGGGCGTGTCGTTTGTGGCGACGGGTCTTGCGTTTAACGTGGTCCCTCGGGATCATGAGCGCAAGCTGACCGAGGACAATGTATTGGACATGCTGCCCGTGAAGGTCGGCCGCTTTACGCCAGTTCTGAAGGACGGCGAAAAGGTTTCGTACCGGATGGATGAGGGCACCTACGGCCTGCTGAAGCCCTGGGGCATCTGTGCGCGCGTTTTTGTGAACGGAAGTGAGTCGTATGATGTGGTTGCGATTGCGAGCAACAATAAGGAGAGCTTCCATGATCCAAACATCTGCTTTAGTGCGCAGGGATGGCAGTTATCGAATCAGCGGCTGGAGTACATCGAATCGAAATCTCACGGCCGGATTCCGGTAACTCTGGTCGACATGGAGCAACATGGCGACAAGCGGGTTGCGATGTATTTCTTCCGCTTGAACCAGGGCTACTACGGCGATATGGCGAAGGTTAAGCGCGATATGCTCGTTTACACGCTGAAGAACTTTGGGAAGAAGGATGAGGGCGCATTTATCCGAATCATTCCGACGGGCGTAGTTGACGTCGAGAAAATGAAAACGTTCGCGGGCAACTGGGTTGACTCCGCGAACGAATCGAGCAAGGGCTATTATTAGGTTTGAGACCTAGCCTGTGTTGAGTTTTGATTCCTTGTCATAGGCGAGCGTCCAAGTGACTTTGCCATTTGCGAATCGGACCCAAAGTTCATAGAACTCGTTCAACCCTTTGTAACGCCAGATTTCGGCGTTCGTTCCGGTTTTGAAGTCTTCTTTGGCAATCTCGGTTGGTTCGCCAAAGATTTCCTTGATCTGGGCTGGGGTCATGCCCGGCTTTGCTTTGAGGCCAATATTCTTGACGATTCCTTCGCTGTCCTCCTTGGAGGGTTTGCAACCTGCAAGCATCAATCCAGTGATGCAGATCATGAGTGCGGAACAAAGTAAAAGGTGCTTTCTCATAATAGGAAAAGGGCTCTTTGCAGATCGCAAAGAGCCCTTGTAATGTTCGTTCTCAGTCTGGTTGCATTGCGCCAACAGTCTTGGAATTTTTCTCCGTAGTCTGCTGGGAGGATTGAGTCGCCTGTCCGTCCGCAGGAGCGGTAACAGTCGGCTTAGCCTCAGCTGATTGCGAAGTTACCGGTGCGGACTCGCCGCATCCAGCCAACATCACAAAAAGTGCAACGATGCCAATCATGCTGAATGTCTTCATGGTTAGAATCCGCAGAGACCGGCTAAAACAGCTGGGTAGCTTTGCTGGTCGGTGTCAGGTCGGAACCAAGCATTGTACAACGGTGCAGTGGTTGTGGTTTGGCATCGAACCGTACCGTTGAACACGCCATTAGCATCAACCGAGACAGGAGTTCTCGTACTTCGGCCAACGCCTTGCGAAACGAATTTTGCAGAGCTGTCAGTTCGAGCAACGTTGAATCCTCGACCGTAGAGCCAAAGCGAGTTCGAGAGCGTAACCCACGAGAAGAATTGGTCACCGCGACCACTGGTCAGACCGCCACCTGCCTGAGGCTCGCCGTTCGGGTTGAATCGGCAAGGTGCGCTACCTGCGACTGGGCAGAAGAGCGAAGGAGATCCGTGGAATTGGAGACCTCCACGGAAGTTGTGACCAAAGCTACCCGGCCAAAGCAGAACTGCAACGGAAGGGTTATTGATTGCGGTTTGCGACCATTGGTTAAGCAGTCCGTTCATCGAAATGCTTGAGAGGGTTGGAGCCTTGATAAAGGTTGCCATGTAAGCAGCGGTGTACGTGTCTCTAGTCTGCTTTCCAGGAAGCGTCATGAGATCGTAGTTCTTCATGTAAGGTTGGATGCTGTTAACCCAAGCGGTTTCATCGGTTGCTCCACAAGCTGCGCCGTCTGCACCAGCAGGAGTCGTTGCTGCCCATTGCCATTGCATGGTGAGGGTGGTTCCGTTAGCGAGACCGTCGCAAGCGTTTCCAGCTGCGATCGGGTATGCGCTTGGGAGGTTGTCGTCAGCATCAGCGCCGTAGATAGCGAACGAAGTTGCCGACTGTTTGATGTTTGAGAGAGATTGAGTCTTCTTTGCAGCTTCCTTAGCTTGCGCGAATACAGGGAAGAGGATTGCCGCGAGGATCGCGATGATTGCGATAACCACGAGGAGTTCGATCAGTGTAAATGCACGTTTCATGCTTATGATTCCTACCTGAAGGCTTTTGCCTTCAGAACTCTAGACCTTCTTCGAAACATCAGTGTTCCTCAAAGTTGAAGAATAGATTAACACCAATTTCCCTTCATTTGAGCGTGATTTAGGAAAAAAAATGAAAAATCAGTGAACTTCTGAGGTCGTTCCGTCGTTCGATACGGGTCTTACCTGTCAATCTCGCCCAGAACGATGTCGATTGAACCAATCAAAGCGATCAAATCGGCGATCATCATGCCTTGAGCGAGCACTTCGAGCGACTTGAGATTCATGAAGCTGCTAGGTCTTTCGTGCCATCGGTAGGGGCGATTCGAGCCGTCGCTGACGATGTAGAATCCGAGTTCGCCTTTTGAACCTTCGACGGCGGCGTATGCCTCGCCGACGGGCGGGCGGAAGCCCTCGGTGTAGAGCTTGAAGTGGTGGATGAGCGACTCCATCGAGTTATCGAGCTCTTCGCGGGTTGGAGGGGCGATTTTGCGATCTGCGGTGCGGAAATCGCCTTCGGGGAGGCCGTCGATGGCTTGCTGAATGATTTTTGCCGACTCGCGCATCTCGACCATGCGGACGAGGAAGCGGTCGTAGACGTCGCCGGTTCGGCCAAGAGGGATGCTGAAGCTGAAATCTTCGTAGCTGCTGTACGGCTTGTCCTTGCGCAGATCCCAATTCACGCCGCTGGCGCGGAGGATCGGGCCGGAGCAGCCGAGGCTGAGGGCGTCGGCGGCGCTGAGGATTCCCACGTCGTAGGTGCGCTCTTTCCAGATCGGGTTTTCGACCAGGAGACCTTCGAGGGTATCCATCTCGTCACCAAAGCCTTTAAGGAAGGCGCGCAGGCGGGGCTCGAAATCAGCAGGGACATCGCCCCGGAGTCCGCCAGGCACGATCCAAGACGGCATCATGCGGACGCCGCTGAACATCTCGAACATGTCGAGAATGAGTTCGCGTTGCTGGAAGGTGTAGAAGAAAGGGGTCATCGCGCCCATGTCGAGCGCGTGGGTGCCGAGCCAGACGAGGTGGGAGGCGATCCGGCTGAGTTCGGCAAGGATGACGCGGACGTATTGGGCTCGCTTCGGGATTTCGCAACCAAGAAGTTGCTCAACGGCGAGGGCGTGAGCGAGGTTGTTGCCGTTTGCGTTGAGGTAGTCCATGCGGTCCGTCATGGGGACGCACTTGTGATACTGCTGGTACTCGGCTTCCTTCTCCATGCCCGTGTGCAAGTAGCCGATGACGCATTTGCACTGGATGATGGTTTCGCCCTCGAGCTCGGTGATGACCCGGAGAACGCCGTGGGTTGACGGGTGCTGAGGGCCCATGTTGACAATCATCGTGTTTTCGCCAACACGCTCGAAGATCGTCTCGGTGGAGGGCATGAATGCTTGTTGGTTCATCGTCCGGATACCTCGGTGGAGCCGGTTCGGCCCTCAAAACTTTCGCCCGCGTGGGGTCGCATCTTGTCTTCGATTGCGGGGCCACGGGTGCCTTGATCGAAGAGGACATCCTCGCCGCCGAGGGGGTACTCCTTGCGGAGGGGGAAGCCTACCCAGTCGTCGGGAAGCATGAAGCGGGTTCCCTCGGTGAGCTCATTGCCCACGAAGACGATGCCGTAGAGGTCACCGATTTCTTTTTCGGGGTACTCGGCGCCTTGGTACACGTGCTTCGCAGTGGGGAGGGTTTCGCCATCGTTGACGGAGGTCTTGACGAAGACGCGCTCCTTGGAGCTGAGAGAAAGGAGGTTGTAGACGACTTCGAATCGGCCGGGGAGGTCGCGCTCGTGCTTCCAAGTGCTGTAATCGGCGCCCACGCATTCGCTGAAGAACTTGAAATCAGCTTGGTCGCGGAGGGTTTCGAGAGTTCTCAGCAGAGCATCCGGAGTGACACAGTAGTAAGTCCCCGCTTGCTTTTCGGCGATCTGGATGAGGCCGTCGCCAATGGCTGACCGCAGGGTTTCTTCGAGGTTCATGCGGCCTCCTGGAGGTCATCGTGGTCAGCGGGGAGGGATTGAGCTTCGTCCCATTCGATAGCTTTGACCTTGATGATGTAGATGTAAGCGAGGACCCAAGTTGCCATAAATGCCAAGAACTCGAAGAACGAGAACTTGATGAAATCTACGTTGGCATTCTTGTAGACCGTCATCCATGCCCAGAGAAAAACGACTTCGATGTCAAAAAGGATAAAAATAATGGCGACCAGATAGAACTTGATCGGGAATCGCTCGCGGGCGTCTCCGACGGGGGCGACACCGCATTCGTAGGGAGCGTTCTTGTACGAGGTGTTTCGCTTTGGTCCAAGTAACCAACTGATGGTGGCAAAGACCGCGCAGAGCACGGCGGCTAATCCCATCGCGGCAAGAATCCCGAGATACGGTCCCATTTAGCTTTCCAGAATACCTTTCGGGCTGACCGGTTTAGGCTTTGGTTTTCTTGTAAACCACCCAAACAACGAGGGCAACGGCGGGCAGAGCGAGAACTACATGGATTGGTTCCATGTTGATTGGATACGGTTTGGCGACGCGGTGGAGTTCCAATTTGTAACACAGCAATCAGTCTGCAATTGGTTAATCCACCTGGTATTCGGTACAGGATATCTGAGGAAGCGAATGAAACTTATGGTCATTGTCCATTGCATGGTGGTAATGTGTGCTGAATGCTCACGGTGTTTGTGAGCTTTGGTGTATTGGTAATGAAAAGGCAACATCATTTTCAGTCAGGCATTTTGGGGGCAGTGATAATCTTCGGTGCAGCAAGTAGCGCTCGCGCTCAGTACACGGCGAGTCTGCTACAACCTGCAGGATTCTCCTATACAGAGATTAATGGGGCATCCGGTGGCGGGATGGTTGGCACCGGATTCGGGGCGGCCACCGGAGGGACCTTTCATGCCATGCTTTGGAACGGAAGTACCGGCACCTATGTGGATTTGAACCCGACAGGATTTTTGAACTCGTCAGCATTGGCGGTGTCGGGCGGAAGCCAGGTTGGAAATGGTTCTGGATCTGCAACTGGTGGTCTGAATCACGCCCTTCTCTGGAGCGGAAGTGCGAGTAGCTACGTGGACCTTAACCCTACAGACTTTGACTCATCGGTTGCGACTGGCGTTTCGGGATCGAGCCAAGTGGGGCATGGGTACGGAGCAGCAACCGGTGGTCTGACTAACGCCCTTCTGTGGAGTGGGAGTGCGACTAGCTACGTCAACTTGCACCCGACAGGGTTTGATGAGTCTGTAGCAACTGGCATTTCAGGCGGTAACCAGGTTGGATACGGGTCTGGATCACCCACAGGGTATCAATCTCATGCGCTTCTCTGGAATGGGAGTGCGAGTAGCTATGTGGATCTTAATCCGGTAGATTTGGACTCATCTGCAGCCACCGCGATCTCGGGCGGTAGTCAGGTTGGATACGGGTTTGGATCACCCACAGGGTATCAATATCATGCGCTTCTCTGGAACGGGAGTGCAAGCGGTTACGTGAACCTTAACCCAGCAGGTTTCACAAGTTCAGTTGCATGGGGCGTCTGGGGCGGGATTCAAGTTGGGCAGGGATACGGTTCTGCAACTGGTCAGGAAATTCATGCCCTCCTTTGGAATGGAAGCGCGACCAGCTATGTGGATTTACACTCAACCTTGTCGTCGCTCCCAATTGCGTTCACGGGGAGTGTGGCGACTGGTATCAGTGACAACGGGGATATTGTGGGGTTCGGGTTTGACGTTAACTCAAACCGCTACGCTCTCAAGTGGAGTAGTCAGCCAGTTCCTGAACCAGGGACGGTAGTTGTGCTTTGTGCAGGGGTTGCCGGATTACTGAGACGCCGTCGGAAGTAAGCGACGGAGGGGGCAGTTTGGGCCACTCACTCTTAAGCGGATTGGGAGAGTGGCCTCGATAACCACACCCACCTACAGTACGTAGAGTTGCCTAAGTCCGTCGTTGGAATCTGCCAACTCAGAAGTCGACGGGGCGGAGGTAGTACTCGTTGATCGCGGTGTTGCTGAGCATTGCGGTGGTGGGGAGTTTGCGCTTCCAGTGGGTACCGCTGACTCGTTTCCAGACGATATCGACTTCGGATTGGGGGAAGCCGAGGCCGATGAGGCCGTCGCGGTTGTAGCCTTGCACCACGTAGTGAAGGATTCGGTCGGCCTTGGGGTAGCTGATTCCAAAGTCGCCTTCGTCGGTTTGGCCCTTGACGAGGTCGGCGGTGGCGGGCTTTTCGATGATGACTTCGGGGACGCCAAGGGCGCGCGCGACGTCCCAGACTTGCGTCTTGAAGAGGTCGCCTAGGGGGTTGATGGGCGGGGCGTCATCGGCGTGCCAGGTGTAGTAGCCGAAAAGTCGCTCGGATTTATTGCCGGTGCCGATGGGGATTCCGCCGACTTCGGCGGATTGGTCGAAAAGAACGATCATGCGGCTTCGGGCGCAGACGTTGCCAAGGCGCTGGCTGCTGATGCCTTCTTCATATTGCCCTACGTAGCCATCGACCATGTTGGTGATTTCGATGGTGCGCACGTTGATGCCGAGGTCGTCGACGACGAGCTGGGCGTGATCGAGGCTTTCTTGGCTGCTGATCTTATAGGGCATTCGGAAGGCGTAAACGTTTTCGGGGCCGAATGCGCGGGCGCAAAGATAGGCGACGACCGCCGAATCGACGCCGCCGCTGAGTCCGAGCACGACTTTGCCCATGTTTCGCCGTTTGGCCACCTCGGCAACGAGGAATTGGGTGAGCCATTCGGCGACCTGCTCGGCATTGATGGCGAGCGGATCGGCCTCGATCTCGGCCAGTTTGGGAGCCCGAATGATTGGCAGCGGCATTGCATTTGAGTTTATCTTGTGTTTTTGGTTTCCTCGGCTTGAAGTGTGAACATTGACCAGATAGAATCAGCGAATGTTCAGTTCGCTCGTCGGGGTCGTGCTTGGTCAGTCGTCGCTCCAGCTTCCAGCTTTGTTTGCCGAGCATGCGGTTTTTCAGCGAGGCAAGCCGATCGCGGTTTGGGGTTGGGATCGTCCGGGCCAAAAAATTTCGGTGTCGCTGAATGGCAAGTCGGCGACGACAGTGACGGGGGCGGATGGCCGGTTTCAGGTGAGTTTGCCGAAGCTGAAAGAGGGCGGACCGTATGCCCTGAAGGTCGATGGTTCTGCTTCGAAGACGGTCTCCGATGTTTACGTCGGCGAGGTTTGGATCTGCTCGGGGCAATCGAATATGGAGTGGCCGATGTCGCTGGCGAATGATCGCGCCGAGGCGAAGACGTTGACGGTGCCGCAGATTCGGATGTTTAACGTCACCAAAAGGATCGCTCAGGAGCCTCAGACGGATGTGGCGGGGAACTGGTTGGTGGCTTCGCCGGAGACTTTGGATACGTTTAGCGCGGTGGGATATGCGTTTGCGCGGAAGCTGTATGCCGAGCTAAAGGTGCCGATTGGAATGATCCACACCTCGTGGGGCGGAACTCCGGCGGAGGCGTGGACGGACTCATCGCTGTTTGCTTCGAGCCCGCTTCTGAAGCCGATTGCGGATCGGATGGCTCTAAGCGCCGCGACGGAGAAGGAAACGATTGCGAAGTACCAGAAGGCGGTGGCGAGCTACCAGGAGAAGGCGTTGCCGATCTTTTTTGACCGAAGCGATACGGCGTGGACGAAGGCGGGATTCGATGACTCGGCGTGGGAGTCGGCGCCAATGCCTTTTGTCTATCCGGCAGACTTTGATGGAGAGTATCGGCACCGGGTTGTGGTGAATTTGACGGCGGCTGAAGCGAAGGCGACAACGCTTTCGTTGGGACCGATTGATGACTTTGATCAGACTTATGTGAACAGTTGGCGAGTCGGGCAGACCGATATGAGCACGCCGAATTTCTGGTCGGCTTCGCGGGTTTACAAGGTTCCGGAGGGCATTCTCAAGGAAGGGCCGAACGTGATCGCGGTTCGGTCTTACGACTGGATGGGCGCGGGCGGCTTTATGGGTGCGGCGGCGGATATGAAGCTTGGTGACCGAGTTTTGAGTGGGAACTGGCGGCATTTGAAGGGGGCGACTCACGTGACGATCAGCCCGACGATCACGGGAACTCAGCCACAGATGCCGGAAGGACGAAATAGCCCGAACTACCCGAGCACGCTTTACAACGGAATGCTTAAGCCGCTTGCGCCTTACTCGGTTCGAGGGGCGATTTGGTATCAAGGTGAGTCGAACGCATGGCGGGCAGTTCAGTACACGTCACTCTTGAGCACGATGATCGCGAATTGGCGACGCGATTTTGGGCAGGGCGAGTTCCCGTTCTACATCGCTCAGTTGGCGAACTATATGGCGCCCAGCGAAACGCAATTTGATTCGGCATGGGCGGAGTTGCGCGACTCGCAGGACATCGTTGGTCAGATGAAGAATTGCGGTACCGCGACGATCATTGACATCGGCGAAGCGGCCGACATTCATCCTCGCAATAAGAAAGATGTTGGTGAGCGGCTGGCTCGGATTGCGCTGAAGAAGGATTACGGGAAGCGGATCGAATGGCAGGGGCCCCGGTTCAAATCCCTGAGCACGAAGGGAGATGAGATCATGATAGAGTTCACCCATGCTTCGGGATTGAGAACGACGGATGGCAAGGCTCCGAGGTGCTTCGCGATCAGCGATTCGAGTGGAAAGTGGAAGTGGGCTGAGGCTCGGATTGAGGGGAACAAGGTGATCCTAAAGCGGAACGGAAGCGAGGTTGCAGTTCGCTACGCATGGCAAGACAACCCGCCCGTGAACCTGGTGAACGCGGATGGGTTGCCCGCGATGCCGTTCCGAACGGATTCATTTCCGCTGATTACGGCCGCGAACCGCTAAAACGGCACTTCGGTGGTGTACTTCGTCGTTCCGAGGACGAAGCTGGTGTTGAGCCGGTGGATTCCTCGGATCTTCGTGATTTTGTCTCGAATGATCGACTCGTAGTGCCTCATGTCGCGCGCGAGAACCTTGAGGATGAAATCGTGCTCGCCGGTGATGTTGTAGACCTCGGTGACTTCAGGAATTTCGGTGACGGCCTTGCGGAATCGCTCGATGGGTTGTTGCTCGTGGAGGCTGAGCGAGACGTGGACGATTGCGGTGAGCTTGCGCGAGAGCTTTTCGTGGTCGAGAAGGGCGACGTAGCGCTTGATGATTCCGGCTTGCTCTAATGCGCGTACGCGCTGAAGAACTGACGGGGCAGATAATCCGACGGCCTTTGCCAAATCAGCATTCGTTATTCGTCCGTCGGACTGAAGAATCTTTAAAATCTGGGCGTCGGTTTCGTCTAATTGTGCTTTCATGCCTAAGATAATTATGCCCTGCAAGTTCACGTTGAACCTACAGGGCGATAATGTCCGAAGGCATTTGCCTAAGAATCAGAAAAGACCTTGAAGCTTTCCGTTGCTATCGCCTAATGTTTCTACCCTTACTCCGACTCGATCGAGCATGGTGATGAAGAGGTTATTCATCGGCGTGTAATCAGGGAAGACGTAGTGTTGACCGGTCTTGAGTCCGCCACCTCGACCCGCGAGGAGGATGGGAAGGTTGTTGTGGTTGTGGGCGTCTCCGTCGCTGATTCCGGCTCCGTAGACCAGGAGGGTGTTGTCGAGCATGGTGCCGTTGCCTTCTTTGATTGACTTCATGCGGCCAAGGATGTAGGCAAGTTGCTCGACGTGGTAGCGGTCGATTTTGCGCTTCTTTTCGAGCTTATCTGCCAGACGTCCGTGGTGGGAGATGTCGTGGTGTCCATCGGAGACGCCGATTTGGGCGTACGAGCGGTTGGAGCCGTCGTTGGCGAACATGAAGGTGCAGACGCGAGTGAGATCGGCTTGGAAGGCGAGGATCATCATGTCGCCCATCAGACGAATGTGCTCGCCGAAGTCGCTGGGAATTCCTTTTGGCTTTCCGATTCCGGCGGCGGCTTCGAGCTTAGCGGTGTTTTCGAAGGCGACGACGCGCTTTTCGATTTCTCGGACGGCTTGGAAGTACTCCTCCATCTTCATCTGGTCGCGCTTTCCGAGGCGGCCTTTAAGCGAGGCGGCGTCTTCCATCACGAAGTCGAGAATGGATTTGTTGAAGAGGTCGCGGCGGGCAAGGCTTTCATCTTGCTCGGACTTTTGACCGTTCCCGAAGAGCCTTTCGAAGACGAGGCGGGGGTTCACCTCTTTCGCGACGGGCGTGTTCTCGCTTCGCCACGAGATGTTTGACGAGTAAGCGCAGGAATAGCCGCTGTCGCAGTCGCCAGCGTTTCCGCCGCGCTCGCAACCGAGTTCGAGTGAGGAGAAGCGGGTCTTTTTGCCGATTTCTTGAGCCGCGACTTGGTCAACCGAGATACCGAGTTTGATGTCGGAGCCGGCGGTCTTTTTGGGGTGGACGCCGGTGAGCCACGCGGCAGTGGAGCGCGCGTGGTCGCCGGGGCCATCGCCGAGGGCGTTGGCGTTGTTTTGCGCAAGACCAGTTAGGATCGAGAAGTCGTTTTTGAGACCTTGAAGCGGCTCAAGCAGCGGGCTGATCTGGAGAGGGCCGGGACCTCCGGGGGTCCAGTTCTTCATGTCGATTCCGTTTGGAACGAACAGGAACGCCATTCGGACCGGATCGGTGCCGGCCGCGGTAGCTGCCCGCGCGATCGGAGCCATGGCTTCGAGGGTGGGCAGGGCCATCAGGGTTCCGAGACCCTTGAGTAGCGTACGTCGATTGATTTCTTGGATCATTGCGCTCCTTCTGCTTTTCGTTTTCTAAATGGTTCGCTGTTGACGATTCCTACGATGATGTCGGACATTTTGTAGTTATTGGCGGCGGTCTTTTTGACGATGGAATCGACGAAGCACTTGTCTTGGACGTCGACTCCGCGCCCGATGGCGTACGTCATCACTTTTTCCACGAAGCTCTTAGCGAACTCCTCTTTGTTGGTCATGAGGATCGCTTTGAGTTGGGTGGGGCCGTTGAACTTTCGGCCGCCGGGGAGGTCGGCGGAGGCGTCGATGGGGAGGTTGTCGTCTTTGGTTCGCCATCGACCAATCACGTCGTAGTTCTCGAAGCCGAATCCAAGGGCATCCATCTGGCGGTGACAGGCCGCGCAGGTGGGGTTCTTGCGGTGCTCTTCGAGCCGCTGGCGGACGGACATGGTGGCGGTGATGTGCTTCTCGGCAAGATCGGGGACGCCCGGTGGGGGCGGGGGCGGAGGGGTGCCGAGGATTTGCTCGAGGATCCATCGCCCGCGCTTCGTCGGGCTGGTGCGTGTCGGGTTGGAGGTCACTGCGAGCACGGAGGCTTGGGTAAGGAGTCCACCGCGCCCGGTTCCGGCGGTTGAGACCTTTTGGAAGGTGTCGCCTTGGACGCCATTGATGCCGTAGAGCTTGGCGAGATCGCCGTTGACGAACGTGTAGTTGCTGTCAAGGAACTCGGTGATGGGCCGATCTTGTCGGAGCACGTTTGCGAAGTAGAGCGTTGACTCTTCGACCATGGCTTGTCGGAGATCTGCGTTGAACTGCGGAAACATCTTGGTGTCCGGCTCGAAGTTATTGATCTTGCGCAGCTGGAGCCATTGGGTGGCGAAGTTGCTGACGAATGCATCGGCTTTGGGGTCCTGGATCATCCGCTTGACTTGCTCGGCCATGACTTCGGGCTTGAGGATTTCACCGTTCTTGGCGTAGGCGAATAGGGTGTCGTCCGGCATCGAGGACCACATGAAGTAGCTGAGTCGGGAGGCGACTTCATAAGGGTTCAGGTTGCGGGTGCCTTTGTTGGAGCCGTCGAGTTCGACCCGGAAGAGGAAGTTCGGGTTGCAGAGCACGGCCTGGCAGGCGAGTTGCATGCCGGACTCGTAGACGCCGGTTGCTTTTGCGCCGTATTGGAAGACTTTGACGAGGCGGTCAAGCTCCTCGGTGGTGACGGGGCGGCGGTATGCCTTGGTGGCGAACTCGCCAAGTGCCTTTTGGGCGGCTAGATCCCACCCTTCGCGGGGAGGGGTGAAGGGGATGAGCTTCTTCTGGAATTGAGTGCTGATGAAGTTGTCTTCGACGGGGCCGATGAGTTCCATCGCGGCGATCGCGATGTTGCGATCTTGGCCTTTGTTTCCGCCGGAAGCGGCGATGTAGAAGTCGTTGATGAAGGTCGCGTTGACGTTGTACTCGCCTTCGCCGAGCTTGATGGGGAAGTCGTAGTTGCCGGGAGCGGTGATCGGGTCGCGGAGCTCGAAGGTGGTGAGGAGCTCGCGACCGAGTTTTAGTTCGACCCTTGCGTGTTCGTTTCCGGCGTATTGCTCACCAGCGCGGAGGCGGATGCGGTACCAGCCAGGTTGGGTGACCTTGAAGCGGGCGGATGCGGTTCCGACGGAGCCAAGGAACATAACGCCGTCCCTCGCGCCGCCACCCGCGTTGACGCTAAGCGATGCGCCATCGACGGTTTGGACTTTGGCTTTGGGGATGCGGATGGCGGCTTTGACGACCTTCTCAGAGGCGGTCAGATACTTCTCCATGAGGAGGGGCGACATCGAAAGAACGTCGCCGATGTTATCGAAGCCGTAGCCGACATCATCGGACGGGAAGTCGTCGGCGGGACGGATGGAGACGCCCATGAGGTCGCGGACGGTGTTGTTGTACTCCTCGCGATTGAGGCGGCGGAGGGTGACTCGGCCAGGATCGGCGAGCTTGCAGTCGCCGGTGAGCGCGTTATCGACCCATTGAACAAACTTTTGACGCTGCGCCGGGGTGGGCTGGGGGAGTCCCTCGGGCGGCATGTGCTTGTTGGCAACGTTTTTGGCGACCCTTGCCCAGACAGCCGCGTTCTTTTGAACGCTTGCGGCAGTCATTCCGGCGGCGAGCAGCACGCCCCCGCTTGGCATCGCGCCGCTATGGCAGGATGCGCAGTACTTGGTAACGACCGGGGCGACGTCTTTTTCGAAAGTGGGAGCTTGACTTGCGGGGACTGGCTTTTGCGCAGGCTTTTTCTGAGCGACGACTCCGCCGGGCGCAAAAAGAACCGCGCCGAGGACACCTAGACTAACGCAAAATCCGAGTTGAGAGCGATTCATCTTCCCCTACCCCTATTATCTGTCAAAAACCGTGCTATTGACACGTGTCTACGAATAAATCGTGACTCAATGCTTAGGATAAAGGGACTGTCCGGAGCAGAGGTAGACGGCTCGGGCCTGGTGATAAGCTTCTGTCCAGGCGTCGCTCTTGTTTTTGACGATGGGTTGGCTGTTTTCGTCGAGTGTGGGGTGCCAACCGCCGTGTTGCTTGTCGAGCTGATGGTTGAGCACGAAATTCCAAAGTTGTGAGTAGTGGGTTTGGTAGATTCCGCCAAATCTTTCGGCAAAGATCCGGAGGGCGTTGAGGCCCTCGGCGGTGGTCCACCAGACTTTGTTGCGGTCGCTTGGAGGGTGGCCGAGGTGGCCCTCGTAGAAGAAACCGCCGTTCTTATCGTCCCAGGCGACTTTGAGGCAGTGATCGACGAGAGATTTGGCTTTGCGCCAAGTGGTTTTGTCGTTTGGCTTACCGAGGATTTCGGCGGCTTCGAGGAGGAGGTAGGAGGTTTCGAGTTCATGGCCATATGAGTCGAGCAGGGACATCGGCTCCTGGTAGTCGGGCGAGAGGTAGTAGTACAGCTCGCCGGATTTGGAGACATAGCGGTTGCTCACGATGTCGAAGGCTTCTTTGAGGCGGGTTTTGGCAGTCTTATCGTGGGTGAGGACGTAATACTCCACCAAAGCTTCGAGGATGTGGATGGTGGTGTTCATCGAGCGGACTCCGTAGGGGGTGCCGATTGCGTCAGTGCCTTTTTCTGTCAGGATTGGCTCGTTTTCGGGGCTGAGAGTCTCGTGCCAGCCGCCGAGTTTGGAGTCGTGGGCGTGCTTTTCGAGCCACTTGAAAATCTTCGTGGCGTTGTACATGGCGGCTTCGGCCTTGGGGGATTTCGTCCATTTGAGAGCATTCGCGTGCCTTGCGAGGGCGTACAGGGCGAACGCGTTGCCGTAGACGTGCTTCTCAGATTTCGCGGGGAAGCTCCAGTAGCATCCGCCGAGCTCGCGGTCCCAGAGATTGTCCATGATGAATTCGGCCCCCGCCTCGGCTTCGCTGTTCAAACCGCCGATGGACGCCAGCCAGGTGAGCCTTGCTTGGTAGACCACGCTTTTGGAGTCGTCCTCGAGGGGCTTCCACGTGGGGTCAAAGTTCTGGTGAAATCCTCCGGTGGGATCGATTTCTCGGGGGAGCCATTTGCCGATGATTTCCGTCTTGAGGTGCCGCCGCATCTCGGCTTGGGTGGGAATCTGGGCGGCGAGGGCGGTCACCATGAGCGCAGTGAGCATACGCTATCTTAACACTCGGGTTCTCATCACTCGGGTATCGGTATCATCTCGGTATGTCCTTGAGGCCCCACCACATTGGAATCTCGGTTTCGGATCTGGATCGCTCGTTGGCTTGGTACGCCGAGCATTTTGGGTTTTATGAGCGGAGTCGAACTGTTCTAGATTCCGGGCTTAAAATTGTCTATATCTCGAACGGAACGTTTGAGATTGAGGTGTTTGAGCAGCCAGGATCGGCAGCCATTCCAGCGATTGACACCGAGGTCGGTTCGAGTTTCTCGGTGCAGGGATACAAGCACTTTGCGTTTGAAGTGGACGATGTTGACGCGTATTGGCAGACCTTGGTTGATAAGGGGTTGGATCAGGTTTCCTCGCCCAAGACGAACGACGAATTGGGTGTCCGGTACTGCTTCATCCGCGATCCCGACGGGATTTTGCTGGAGTTTTTAACCCGCGTTAGCTAGTCGCGAGGTTTGTCAAACCAGACCCGGAACGGGGCGACGGGGAGACCAGCCGAGTTGACGAGGTTGCCGGTGGGGTTGTCAGCCCAGAGGTACCTGGCGGCGACGACGTCGCTTGGGAAGACGAGGCGGTTGCGCTCGAGGGTGGGGACGAATGGCCTCCAAGTTCCGTTTGAATCGAGGGTTTCGACGCCTTTGATTGGGCCCTCGTCGCGGGTTTTGAGGCCCGCGTAGACATCTTGGAAGACAATTTCGTGCCTCGTGGCGTTCTTCTTAGTGTTCGAAACAGTCGGGCAAAAGGAAGGGGTTCCGCGCTTGTAGACCCGCGACAAGGCGAACCCAGCGAGGCGGCGACCAACTTCACGCTTGCGCAAAGGGTGGATGGTTTCGGGGTCGCCAAGATCAATGGTGGGCGCCATTCCGGTGAACTTCAAGTTCAGAAGAGATTCTTGCGCCTCTCGGAGCTCGGCCCAGGTGGCAAGTTCTGGATTTTGTGTACGTCCATAGCCGGGAAGTTGTACATAAAAGAAGGGAAGAAGCGGCTCCTTCCACCGTTCTCGCCAGTCATTGAGCATTGCGGGGAAGGCGGCGCGGTACGTTTCAGCGGCTCCAACGTTGGCCTCGCCTTGGTACCAGAGAATGCCCTTGATTCCGTAGGGGATGAGGGGGGCGATCATGCCGTGGAAGGCTCCGCTGGGGGCGTTTCGGTCGCCGGGACCCATGGGGCGAACTGGTCTGCGTTCAGCTTCGTCGACGGGCGGTTCGATGAGGCGCTCGGGGCGGTAGAGCCAGGTGGTGTTGAGGTCAATGGATGTTCCGCCATCGACGGACGTGACCTTGAGGTCGGGACCTAGGAGGCCGCCTTCGCCGGATCGATTCCAGACGCGAACGGCGATGACGTTGTCGCCGTCGCGCAGGACGCCCGGGCCGACGAAGTAGGCCCGGGACTTGTAACGCCCGGTACTCCCGCCGACCTTGAGGCCGTTTACATAGGCGGCGTCGTCGGTGCCGATATAGCCAAGTTCAAGCCTTAAACCTTTACCTTTCCATTCCGGCGGAAGGTTGAAGTGGTGGCGGTACCAGATGCCACCGTCGACCTCTCGGCCCTCGATTTGCTCGAGGGTGGCAGGGAGGGCGATGTTGCTCCAGGCGGAGTCATCGAAGTCGCGTTTGGCCCAGCCTTTGTCGTAGTTCTCGTTGCCGGGGTCGCGCTTTTCATTGGCGGCGTCCCATTGGTTCACGGCCTCTTGCCATTCGGAGAGGCGCTGGCGGAAACCCGAAAGTCCGCTGATGTACTCGTCTACGATTGGCTTGAGACGAGTGTCTTTTTCGAGGGAACTTTGGGACATCCAGGACTCGATTCGGGTGCCGCCCCAGGTGGCCTGGATGATGCCGATGGGGACCTTCACGGACTTTCGAATTTCGAGGGCGAAGGAAGTTGCGATTGCGCTCCACTTGGTGACTTCGGCGCGGGAGCCAACCGTCCAGGCGCCGCGCACCTCGCGGGCGGGGGCGTCGGTCGAGTTTTGGGTGACTTTGAATAGCCGAATCTGGCTCGTAATCTCTTTCTTGAGTTCGTCGGCTTCGCGGCAGCGAGCGACGGGCCACTCCATATTGGATTGTCCGGCGGCGAGCCAAACGTCGCCGACAAGCACGTCATTGACGACGACTTCTTGTCCACCGGACCGGATTTTGAGCTTGTAGGGGCCGCCAGCGACGGCGGGGGGCATCTTGAGACGCCAAACGCCTTCGGGCTTGACTAGGGTTTGGGCGCGGAAGACGCCGAATTCAACTTCGACGGTTGAGCCGGGTACGCCAAGGCCGAAAACGGGCACTGAGATGTTGCGTGGCAACACCATGTGGTCCGTGAAAAGTGCGGCCGGACGCACGAAGACCTGCGTCCCTACTAGTAGATTTGCGAGTAACAGAATCTAAATTATAGGTCGCTGAAGAACTCCCAAATCAAATCGTCGGCTCCGGGCAGGCCCTCGTGACCGTAATCGGGGTAGATCACGTGGCTCTTTTTGCACGTGATTTTATTGTAGGCGGCGAAGTAGGTGCTGGGGGGCGTGATGGTGTCCATGAGGCCACCGAAGAGTTTGATCTCGCCTTGGATTCGGTGCGCGAGGTGCTGGAGATCGATGTAGCCGAGCTTGGTGAAAATCTCATTTTCCCGTTCGTGCCGGGGGTCGCGCATTCGGAAGTAGTATTTGAGCTCGTCGTAGGCGTCTTTCGCGAGGTCCATCTCCCAGACTCTTTGGTAGTCGCAAAGGAAGGGGTAGACGGGGGCGGCCTTTTTGATGGGGGCGAGGGAGGCGCAGGCGAGGGTCAGCGCGCCGCCTTGGGAGCCCCCCATCGCACCGAGCCTCGTTCCGTCGATTTCGTCGAAAGACGAGACGACTCTTGCCAGAAGTGCCGTGTCGAGATAGACATTTCGGAAGTACATTTCATCGGGCGAGCCATCGAGGCCGCGGACGATATGCCCCCGCAGGGTCATGCCCTCGTAGTTGCCTCCGTCGCGAGATTCGCCGCCTTGTCCTCGGCAGTCCATAGCGGCGACGGCGAAGCCGTTTGCCACCCAGTTGAGCTTGTGCATCCAGTCGCCGGAGTGCATGGAGTAGCCGTGGAATTGGAGGATGCAGGGGACATCTTTTGCGCCTTTGGGGCGGATGTATTTGGCGAAAACGTCGCCGCCGCGAGTGCCTTTGAATCGGAGCTCGAATGCCTCGAAGAAGTCGCCGCTTATGGATTTCGGGGTGAGGGTGACTTGGGGGTCGAGCGCCTTCATCTCGGCGATTGAGGCGTTCCAAAATGCTTCGTGATCGGCGGGTTTGGGGTTGGTTCCTTGGTAGGTTAGGAGCTCGGGTAGCGGCTTGTCGACGAGTGGCATGGGTGATAGAATATCCCGAAGATGATTGGCAGATGGATCGGGATTGTATTCGGGTGCACAATGCTTGGGTTAGTTGTGGGTTTGCTCGTTGGGTTCCTGATGTCTGTCGTGGCTCCTGGGTTTGCGGTTGCTCTTATCGGGGATCGAGTTAGGGACGTTCCCGCGGTGGAGCTATGCCTCGGACTAGGGATTGCGAACGGTCCAATCCTTGGATTGATTGGTGGTGTCAGTATCGTCATTGCGGAATCGATTCTGAAATCGCGTAAACCTGCGACATAAAAGTAATCTCACTGGCGTTGATTTTGCTCAGAAAAGCGATGGTTGCGATCGCCAAGTAGCTCTCTTCAATCCACCGAGCCGCGTTTGATGGCGAGCCTTTGAGACGCGCTTGTTGACAAGCGGAAGGAGTGGTAGAATATCCCGAAGATGATGGCGAGATGGATCGGGGTGATATTGACCTGCGCGTTTATTGGTGGTGGGATCGGCTGGTTCGTGCACAACTTCTTCGGAGTGAGTTCGTTCTCGACGGGTAACGGTGCGCTGGGAGATGCTGGGCTCGCAGGAGCGATTGCCGGGAACTTGCCATTTCGTGCGCTGGCATCGGCCGCGATCCAGAACGGGTTGTTTGCCGGGATGATCGCGGGTTGCGTTGTGGTGATTTGCGACGCGATTGTGAAAAGCCAAGAGAAGCGGTAGCAATGTAAACTCTTCCCGCATCCAAGGCAACGCCTTCGGGTGCGACAGATCACCCATGAAACCACTCGGAAAGCTAACCGTCGTTTGCGGCTCGATGTATGCCGGAAAAAGCGAGGAGTTGATCCGGCTTGCGCGGCGGTCGCTGTACGCCAAAAAGAAGGTGCAAGTGTTTAAGCCCTCGATTGATGATCGGTATCACCAGACGATGGTGGTGAGCCATATGGGCGTGCAGCACGAGGCGGATACGGCGGTGAATGTGGCCGAGTTGAAGTCGAAGCTGAAAAAAGAGACGCAGGTTCTGCTGATTGAGGAAGTTCAGTTTTTTGACCCTGCGATCGTGGAGTTTTTGGTTCAGCAGGCAGATCGGGGGGTGGACGTGATCGTGGCGGGGCTGGATCAGGATTTTCGGCGGATGCCTTTCGGGCCGATGCCGGCGTTGCTGGCGGCCGCAGATGAGGTGATCAAGCTTCGGGCGATTTGTATGAAGTGCGGGAATCCGGCTTCGCACACGTACCGCATGGTGGACGGGAAGCCGGCTCACTGGGATGACCCGATTGTTTTGATCGGGGCGACCGAGAGCTACGAGGCTCGCTGCCGGAACTGCTTCGAGATTCGGAAAGGGAAGAAGAAGTAGGCCTCTCCAATGGCTCTGTCGGCTATTTTCGAATTTCCCGCTGCCGGTTTCTATCAGAGTCGCGCACTCGCGAAGAATCGATGACCGAATCGATCTTTGCCTAGACTTTTGGATTTGGGATCCGATCCAACGTCAGCTCGTAAAGAGATTCGTCTCCGCCTATGGCGATGGATTGAACTCGCTCGACAACTCCTTCGGATTTATCAATCCAGAATGTCGTTCTACTCAGAGGCGCCACTTTATCGCGAAAGTTCAGAGGGTTATCGCCCGGAATCATGATCGTTGGACGCGAAGTTATTTTCCAACATGGCTTCTCGTTCGCGTAATCCTCTCCGAGAAGTATCCATTGACAACCATCGAACTCGTATTGTTGTCCAGTGACGAATTGTCGCCGATTGCCTTGGAGCGGAAAGATGAACCGTCCGAGAGTGTACGATGTGCCCGTTGTGTAACCCGATTCGGGAGCCGATGGGTACATCCAATTAATCTTATCAACTATGTTTGTGAATCCGAACTTCAGTCTTTTTGAAAGAGTCAGAAAAGGGCCAGCAGGAGACACTTGATAGAACGACTTGCGATTTTGACGTTGTTCAAAATATGGATACGCGGTAATGAATGAAATCGACCGACTTGGGACCGAAACTTTACGGATCGACTTGGATACTGACGTCTTGAGGACGTAACTCAGCGTCGCGCTGGGAACGCCCTCAATTCCTATCCAGTGCTCTCTGGTGAGATACCCAAGCTGAGTTGAATGAGAGTCTATCATTCAACTCGCTTGATCTTGAGCACGACTTTCCCAACGCTTGCGCCTTCGCCGGGGACGTAGTTTTCGGTTTTGAGTTCGAGCTTTTCGAGTGAGGCATCGGCGGCTCGGAGCCAGATGGTGCCGCTGACGTCGCCACTTACCCCAGTTTGCTTAAGCTTGCCAGTGAAGAGGGTTTTGAGAGTGTTGACCTCTTCGAGTTTTTCGGCGCCGACGAACTCGAAGCTGGACTTGCGGTCGTCATCTTCGACGTCCCATTTTTGGCCGACCTTGACAGGATCCTTGGGATCGGAGCCATCAAGCAGATCGAAAAAGACTTCGAGGGGGCTACCGCCTTCTTCCTCTTCTTTATTCTCTTTGATCTCGTTGCCGTCTTTGTCGTACTTGCGGATCGTGGGCTCTTCGGCGGGAATCGCTTCCTCCTGGCCGTTGTAGACCGCCTTGCCCTCGAGGACGGTCTCTTCTTCTTCGTATGCGCCGTCGGCCTCGACTTTGGTGACTTTGTACTTCAACTTCATTAGAAGGTTCATGTTGAAGCCTTCACTGTCGAGCAACGTTTCCATCTCGTACACGGACGTATGTCCTTCGACATGCTTCTGGCGGAGGTTGTAGGTCGCATCCTGAGCCGGGGCGAGGAACGAGATTGCGGCGAGGGCGAGAACGGCTTTGGATGTGAACATGGATATAGTTTCGTCGAACTGAGGGGAAAAGTTTCTAGTTTTTTGGCTTTTCGCTATGGCCGATGTGCTTTTGAGTGAAATTGAGCGAAGAATATTCGGAGCTACCCGGTGAATCGAAGGTGGTCATCTCGTACAAGAGGCGGCCGGAGTCGACGCGGTACCATTGCTCGACTTTGAACTTACCCGGCACGGGGAGGAGCATCTCGCCGGTCATTTTGAGCCCGAAGCATTTGACCTTTTCGACGGTTTGGGCGGGAAGAATCTCGACCTTGTACTCACGCGATTTCGACTTGTAGGTCCACTTTTCGCCGATGGTGACGTCCTGGCGGTCGAGCGGGAAATGGAGGACGTCGTCGATGTAGTTGAGGGGCGATTCTTCGAAGGTGTATTTGCTCTCTTCGTATTGCAACTTGGTTCCGGTGCCGGTGAGGTAGAAGTTCCAAGTGTCGCCTTTGGGGTCGTCGATGTCGAGAGCATCGGTTCCGACCTGGCGGGTAGTTTTGCCGCCGATGCATTCGACTTCGATGCGCTGGACGCCTTTATCGTCGATGCCGAGCACGGATTGTTGGCACTGCTTTTCGTGCTTGATGAAGATGGGACCGAGCTTGATTGTTTCCACTTCGGTGTAGAACCACTGCTCATCTTCCTTCATTGGCGCGCCGAGGTGGAATGTGCTTTGGGCGAGCGCCAACGTCAGGCTCAGAATCATGCAACTAAGATAACAAAACAAAGGATCGGCGACCGTGTGGTCGCCGATCCTTTGTTTTGCGAAATAACTTACTTTTCGCGGTTGATGGTGAAGGTTCCAGAGATGGCACCGGGTGCGCCAGGCATAGGGACGTTGGTCCAGGTTTGCTCGGCCTTCACAAGGTCGCCGGTCTTCTTGCTGACCCAAATCTTTCCGCTGATAGCAGCAGGCTCGGATCCAGACTTTTCGGTGACCTTGGCTTTGATGACGAGGGTGTCTTCGCCGTCGACGGTCTCTTCTGCGATCACTTCGTACTCACGGGTTACGTCAACGGTTCCCTTGTCGGAATCGCCCTTGACTTCTTGGACCCACTTGGAGCCGATCTTGACGGCTTCCTTGGGAGCGACCCATGCGTTGAGGTTAGCCATTCGGTATTCGGCACCTCCGACTTCATCTCCGCGAATCTCTTTGACGGTGCCGTCGGCGTTGTGGAGGGTTGTTCGAGCAGGAGTTTCGGGAATCTCCATCTCTTGGCCGCCAAAGCTTGCGGTTCCACCGAGTTGCTTGTCTTCGAGCTCGTAGGAGCCGTCGGCGTTGACTTCCTTGACCGTGGACTGGCTGAGGATGTTAGCCGTGATGTCCATGCCTTGGATGCTGAGGTTGCCTTTGATACGGAGTTTGGTGACATCACCCTTCTTGGGCGTGTACTTGAGCACAAAACCATCTTGAGCTGCATTTGCCAAGGCGGCCGTGAGCATGAGTGCGATACCAGCGATACGAATTGCTTTCATCTTCTTCCTAGTTTAGCGTGAATCCGCGTTTCCGAGAGGTTATACGTTGGTTAAAACCGCTGGTTGCGCCCATACTTTTGAGGTAGGTCAAAAGGCTTGGTAATGATTCGTATTTATTCAGACGCCTGGGGCGGGAGATTGGTTCTTTGATCCCCAAACTTGTCACGTTTGATTGTGCCAATACGCTGATTTGGACGGATTGGCAGCCGCATACGTTTGCGATTCGGTGCGCGGGCATCGCGGAGATCGAGCTTCCCGAGGGGGCGGCGGAGAAGTATCTGGAGCTGTTTTTGCCCAAGGTTCCAGAGTTTTGGCAGGTCAACCAGAAGCGCGACTTCTTGGCGTGGCGGGAATTTTGGGTTCAGCAGGTGGATGATTGGCTTCGGGCTTTGGGACTCACGGGTTATGACGCTTTGGAGTTGCATCTGATTGGCGAGAAGGAGATTTTTCTGCCGCCCTCGCAGACGTTTAAGCTGTTTGACGATGCGCTTCCGGCGGTGCGGTCATTGCAAGCTCGGGGCATCAAGGTTGCGGTTTTAAGTAACTGGGATCACTCGCTGCACCAGTGTCTGGAGGGACATGGGCTAGGGGGCGAATTTGATGCGGTTTTTGCTTCATTAGAGCACGGGGTTGAGAAGCCGGATGCGAGGTTCTTCCAGATTGCCTTGGACCATTTTGGGGTTTCGGCTTCGGAATGTTTTCATGTTGGCGATGACCCGACGGATGACTGCAAAGGGGCTACCGGGGCAGGGATACCGGTTGCTTTGTTAGACCGGAGCAGGACCGCGGCGGAGAAACCCGTTATCTCGTCTTTGAGTCAGCTTGAGGAGGCGTTTGAATGGTACGACTGAGCGATTTTGACTATGAGTTGCCGGTGGAGCTGATCGCCCAGACTCCGCTGGCGGATCGGGCGGGGTCTCGATTGTTGCACCTTGATCGCTCGACCGGTGAAGTTACGCATTGCGCCTTTCGAGATGCAGGGCAGTTTCTACGGGCGGGAGATGTGTTGGTGCTGAATAACACCAGAGTAAATGCGTGGCGGTTTATTGCGCATCGCTCGACGGGCGCTGAAATCGAGATTTTGGCACTTCGTGAGGTGGAGGCAGGCGTCTTTGAGTGCCTTGCCAAGCCGGCTAAGCGGCTGAAGGTGGGCGAGGCGGTCGCGGTTGCAGAAGGTCTGACGGCGACGCTGGTCGGAGCGGGTGAAGAAGCGATTCGATTGGTGCGGTTCGAATCCGAAACGGCGGATTTGCACCGCCACATGGCGGAAGTGGGTCATGTTCCATTGCCGCCTTATATCACCACTGCGCTTGAGGACAAGGAGCGGTACCAGACGGTGGTGGCTTCGCAACCCGGATCAGCAGCGGCTCCCACGGCCGGTCTTCACTTTACGCCCGAAGTGCTCGCGGGACTTCGAGAAAAAGGGGTTGAGATTGCCGAGATCACGCTTCATGTGGGCATCGATACCTTCCGCCCGGTGCAGGTTGATGACGTGACGGACCACAAGATGCATGGTGAAGTCTGCGAGATTCGGTCCGACGTCGCGGAGAGGATCAATGCTCGAAAGGGAAGGCTGATTGCAGTCGGGACGACGGCGGTTCGCACCTTGGAGACCTTTGCGACAGGGGAGGGAAAAGTGGGGAGCGGACAGCTTGAATCAAAGCTGTTCATCCGTCCGGGTTATGACTTTAAGGTGGTGGAGGGCATGTTCACGAACTTCCATTTGCCCAAGACGACAATGCTGCTCATGATCTCGGCGATGGCGGGGCGCGAGAATGTGCTGGCGGCCTACGCCCGAGCGGTTGCGGAGCGGTACCGGTTCCTCAGCTTTGGGGATTCGATGCTGATTCTTTAGAACCGCTCGCGCCGGAAGGTGAGGAAAACCGCGTCGAAGGTGCCCTCGTAAGGGGCCGGGGACTGGAGGTGAAGCTCCCAGCCTTGGGTGGACCAGCGATTGATCTCCTCCGTCAGCTTGATTGCGGCTTCGGCGTAATCGATCTCGGTGAGACCGTCGACGGCAACGACTTTGTATTCCATCAGCGGAAGTTCACGAAATCGACGGGGTAGTCGAGGTCGAGGCCTTTAACGAACGCCATGGTCTTTTGCAGATCGTCTTTGGACTTGCTGGATACCCGGACTTCGTCGCCTTGGATTTGCGCGTTGACCTTGAGACCCTTGTCTTTGATCTGCTTGATCAGCGGTTTCGCTTTCTCTTGCGGAATGCCAGACTTGAGTTCGAGCTTGCAGAAGACGCTGAGGGCGCCGGTTTGCTCAAGCTTGCCCCATTCGAGTGATCGTGCGTCGATGCCGCGCTTCAGCATTTTGCTAAAGACGATGTCTTTGAGCTGATCCATTCGGAATTCATCATCGGCGATGAGCTTAATGCCTTCTTTGTTGTGGATGATTTCGGCTTTTGAGCCTTTAAAGTCGTATCGGTTGGCGAGCTCACGGTCGGCCTGGTCGATGGCGTTCTTCACTTCCATCTCGTTGACGCGAGAGACGATATCGAAGGAAAACTCGGCGGCGGCCATTAGGCTTTCTCCATATCTTCGCCATGGACGAGGAGCATGAAGTGGACATCGAATTCGAGCTCTTCCTTGGTGAGTTCTTTCTTTTGAACCTCGCTGAGGCCGTCGAGGAGCTTGGCGCGCATTCGCTGGGTGGCTTCTTTGTGGACGGATTGCGTCTTCTTGGAGAGCGAGCTGTCGTCGATTCGGACGGCATGCTCGTTGTTGGCGTAGACGTTTTGCACGGTTCCGGTCAGGCCGCCCATGTGCTCGAAATAGCGATTGGTCTTTCGGTCGTCCTCGGTCACCGCTCGGCTTTTGATGCGGATTCGATCGCCCTCTTTGAAACTCATTCTGAGGTTGAGGATACCCTTTTGGGCGCAACCTGGGTAGGTGAAGCAGAGTAGAGTAACCCTAAAGCAATGAAGGCTCAAAACCTCCCTCGCATCGCGCTGGTGGTCGCTAGCGGCGGCCTGATTCTTTTGGCGATAGCAATGGCGACGCCATTTCTTACCCCGATGCTGTGGGCGATGGTTCTGGCGATCTTGATGTTGCCGATGTATCGGGTTTGGGAGAAGCGCTGGTCGGCGGGGATTGCGGCGGGGTTGGCGACGATCACTGCGGCGCTGTTGGTTTGTTTGCCTTTACTGCTGATCGTGACGCTTGCAATTGGGCAGGTGTCGCCAGCGGCTCAAGCGATGGAGGGCACGAGCGGCTGGGAAACGGCGGCGAAGATCGACCAGAGCTTGCGGCCAGTTTTGGAGCGAGTCGGAGTCCACGATTTTCATCTGAAGGAGTGGTGGGAGCAAAACGGCACGGAGTTGGTCCAAAACCTTCGCGCACCCGCGACCAAGTTCGCAAAGAGCATTGGAAACAGCCTCTTTATGGCGGTTGTGCTTGTGCTGTCGATGTTCTTCTTTTTGCGAGATGGCAAGCAGCTTCGGGAGCCTTTTTTGCGGTACTGCGGCCTTGAGCGGGAGTGGGGTGAGCGGCTCCTTGAGACGGTAGAGACGACGACCCATGCGGTGTTTCGGGGCTCGGTTTTGGTAGCGTTGATTCAGGGAACGCTGATGGGGATCGTTTTCGCGCTGCTTGGAGTGCCGAACTCGATTTTGCTGGGGGTGGTGGCGGTGATGATGTGCCTGATTCCAATTTTGGGCGCGCCGGTGCTTTACGTTCCGGTAGGGCTCTTATTCCTGGTTCAGGGCGAGATTGGGAAGGCGGCAATTGTGCTGCTGGTGGGCGTGCTCGTTATCAGCCAGATCGATAATATTCTCAAGTCGTTCTTGATTGGGAATCAGCATCCGTTGGTGATTTTTATCTCCGTGCTGGGTGGAGTTGCGGTGATGGGGAGCGTCGGTTTGATTCTGGGTCCGGTGGCGATGGCGGTTCTGGGCGAGATCTATAAGTACGTCGATTTGAAACTGAATCCTCCGGTTGAGTCGGTGCCAGAGGAAGAGGTTCCGGTTCCGAGCGTGTAGACTGCGCGGTATGGTTTTGGCGGAGTGGCTGGTGTCCGCGACCGAGCGTTTGGCTCGGGCGGGAATCGCTTCGCCTCGGTTGGAGGCGCAGGTGCTGGCCGCCCATACGATGCTAGTGGATCGGACGTTTGTTCTGACTCATCCGGAGGCTGAGATCAACGAACTTGCGGCTGAGACCTTGTTGCAACGGCGCGAGGGGCAGGAGCCGCTGGCGTACATTTTGGGATATCGGGAGTTTTTTGGGCGCCGATTTCATGTGACACCGTCGGTTCTGATTCCTCGTCACGAGACGGAGTTGGTGGTGGAGACCGCGCTGGCGTTTGGTCGCTCGAGACTGCGGGTTTTGGACTTGGGGACGGGGTCGGGCTGCATCGCGATCACGCTGAAGTTGGAGCGGCCGGAGTGGGATGTTTGGGCGTCGGATTTGAGCGGGGCGGCGCTACAAATTGCTCGCGAAAACGCGGAGACGCTGGGGGCGGAGGTGACATTTCGGCATTCGGATTTGTTCGCCGGCTTTGCCGGCGAGAAGTTTGATTTGATCGTTTCGAATCCGCCGTACATCGGGGTGGAGGAGGAGTTGCCAGTGGAGGTTCGGTCGTTTGAGCCGCGTTCGGCTTTGTTTGCGGACCGATCGGGTTTGGCGATTTATGAGCGGATCCGGGAGTCGGTGGGTGACCATTTGGCGCCGGGAGGCCGGGTGATTTTGGAGATCGGGCAGACCCAGGGGGCGGCGGTTTCGGCGATGTTTGGGGGCGAGGTGCTGAGGGATTTGAGCGGGAACTACCGGGTTGTTGTGGCGGACGGTGCGGGTTGGGCAAGTAAGGCAGTGTAGGTTCAAATTTGGTTGAATCTGGCGGGAAGTCGGGCAGGGTTGGGCGGCTCGGTTTTGGTGATTTGCCTGAGCATCGCTTGTCAGGGAGATAGGAGGGGGGTTGTCAACCACGGGCGATTGGTCGCGCGGCTGATCTCCTCGGGCACACCTCAGAGATCAGAGTGGTTCGGTTTGAGGCGGCGCGCCCTCGCGTCTCGCTCGGGTGCCAGCGCGCCGCCTCGGCTGGTGGTGAACGGCTTAAAGTTCTCCAAGTTGCGGAGCCGTACGAGTCCTACGGTTTTCCGATAAGTTGCTCGAAGAATCTGCATAGGTGGGAATCGCTGGTTGGGAAACCTGGCAACTCGTGCACGAATAGCTTTGAAAGAATGCTGGTCTCAGAGAGTTGGAAGTTCCATGTGACCACCGGGAAGGAGATGTCAAGACCCAACAAACTGAGCTGAAGATCACTATCCGTTAGGAGTAGGACTGATAACTTGTCGAGCTGGGCAACCAGTTCTTCTGTTGAGGCAATTGTCTTGAATTGGTATGGAACAGATGTTTGCAGTCGGTGTAAGTCCTCGGATGAGATTTCACCCAAGATGCCGACTAAAGGTTTCATGGCTTCAAAATTGGAACCCTTCCCTCATGCTTGAGGGAAGGGAATTTGCTTTACCGAGCCGAGAACTTGTAGATCGTCGTCGTTCGGTAGGTTTTGCCGGGGCGGAGGACGGTGGAGGGGAAGTTCTTGTGGTTGGGCGAGTCGGGGAAGTGCTGGGTTTCGAGGCAGAATCCCGAGCGCTTGTTGTGGACGAACCCGCCATGGCCGGAGTGGGTTCCATCCATGAAGTTTCCGGAGTAGAACTGCACGCCGGGCTCGGTGGTTTTGACTTCCATGTAGCGGCCCGTTGCAGGGTCGTGGACGGCGGCGATTTTGCGGAGTCCCTTGCCTCGAACGACCCAGTTGTGGTCGTATCCGCCGCCGAATTTGATCTGCTCGTGGTCGGCGTCGATGCCTTTACCGATGACCGTCATCTTGTTGAAATCAAACGGAGTTCCTTTGACGGGCATGAGTTTTCCTGTGGGGATTAATGCTTCGGAAACCGGAGTAATTGCGTCCGCGAGGATTTGCATTTTGTGGCCCAAAATGTCTTTTCCACCGGAGAGGTTGAAGTAAGTGTGGTTGGTGAGGTTGACGACGGTTGCCTTGTCGGTTTTTGCAACGTAGTCAATCTTGAGCTCGTTGGCGGCGGTGAGCGTGTAAGTCACCTGGACATCTAACTTGCCGGGATAGCCTTGGTCGCCATCGGGTGAGGTGAGTGCGAAGGTGATTGAGGCTGACTTTGCGGTTGGCTTTTTCACAACTTTCCAGATCAGTTTGTCGAAGCCCTTGGTGCCGCCGTGGAGGGAGTTTTCGCCATTGTTAATGGGGAGCGAATACTCTTTGCCGTCGAGGGTGAATTTGCCCTTAGCGATTCGGTTTCCGAACCTTCCGACGGTGCATCCGAAATAGGGGCTCTTCTCGGGATATTGCGAGAACTCGTCGTAGCCGAGGGTGATCTCGCCGTACTTCCCATTACGGTCTGGCGCGGTGAGGGAGACGACGGTTGCGCCGTAATCCATGATCTTTGCGGTCATGCCGCGCTTGTTGCGGAGCGTGTAGAGCGAGACGACCTCGCCCTCGTATTCGCCAAATTTCGTTTGTAGTCCCATCATCAAAGCTATTCCGGTTGCAATCATGTCGTCCATAAGCATAGCTAATCGGGCATGAAATATCAATTGAAAGCAGAATTATTGAACCGTAATCGCCCCCATCTCTGCCCATTCGGGGAGGAATTCGGGGACAAGTTTCGTGCGAATTGCCCGGAATCGGGTCGGGTCGAAACTTTTGAGTAGCTCGGCAGCGACCTGGCTCTCGGTATGTTCCAGATGTTGCTTTAAGAGAGATTTCACGGCTTCGACGTCCTCTGATGAGAGATCCATTGCAGCAACATATTCGGCGTTGAGGGACTCTGAGTTTAGGTCGAGCACGTAAACGACGCCTCCGCTCATCCCGGAGCCGAGGTTGGGGCCAGTGGTGCCTAGGACGAGCGCGGTGCCGCCGGTCATGTACTGGAATGCGTTGGCGCCGACGCCTTCGACCACGACGGTGGGCGAGCCGCCTTCGTGGTTTTTGCGAAGGCATATTCCGAATCGGTTTCCAGCGCGACCAGCGAGAAAGGCGCGACCACCACGGGCTCCGTAGCCAAAGCATGAGCCGACTAACGCGAGGCCAGAACGGTTGTGGGGGGCGGAGACAACGACGAGTCCACCGTAGGCGGCGGTGAAGGCCGAGTCGGCGATGTTGCCTCGCAGGTGGAACTCCATGCCGGGCAGAGAGTAGGCGGCGTAAAAGTGACCGGCGGAGCCTCGGTGGATGAAGGAGAGCTTGCCTGTAGCGAGACCATCGTCGCCGAATTGCCGGGCGATCTTTCCGGCGGCACCGACTCCGACGCAGCGGTCGGCATTGGTGAGATGTTCATCGACCTCCATGCCTTTTCCGGAAGTCATAACGTACTTTGCTGCTTCGCGCTCTTGCACCCGGAGGGTGGGCATATTGATGCGCGATTGAGTTTGGTAGTCGCGGTGCTCGCAGTGCTCGCCGGGGGCTCCGACGAGGCCGCTGAGGTCGAGCATGGCGGCTTTGCCGGTGATTCCAGGTTTGACTTCGAGGAAGTTTCGGTTGCCGATGACCTCGTTGAGGGATCGGATTCCGGCGGCGGCCATGAGTTCTCGCACTTCTTGGGCAACGAAGGTGAGGAAACGGGCGATGTGGGTTGCTTTTCCGCTGAAGCGGGCGATGAACTCGGGATCTTGGGTGGCGACGCCGGGGGTGCATCCGAGGCGGCGCTTGCCGTTGGGGTCGGTGGGGTCGATACCGCTGAGGTGACACTTTCGCAGCATGGAACAGCCGATGGCGACCAGGAGAGAAGTGCCAAAGCCGACTTTATCGGCTCCGAGGAGGAACAGTTTGAGGACTTGTTCACCGTTTTGGACGCCGCCATCGACGGAGATTTCGACGAGGTGGCGGGTGCCTTCTTCGACGAGCATCTCTTGGACAGTCGGGAGGACGGCAGTGGCGGGGAGTCCAGCGTGCTTTTGGTCGACGCGCTTTGCGGCACCGGTTCCGCCGCATCCATCGCTGATGTGAATGCGGTTCGCGCCAGTGTTGACGCCGCCTACGACGACCATTTCGATTCCGGTTGTGGCGACGAATTTGAGGGCGCAGTTGACGCTCGGGTTCAGGTGTCGCCAGCTCTCGACCATCAGCTTGACGTCTTCGATCGAATAGAGGTTGTGGTTAATGGGCGGGCTGACCAGCTCGTAGCCGGGCTCGCATCCTCGGCGAAGGGCGACCATCGGGGCGACTTTTTTGCCGGGGAGTTGTCCACCTTTGCCGGGCTTGGCGCCTTGGGCGAATTTGACCTCGGCTTCATCGGCGCTGGCGGCGGTGAAGGGGGTGATGGTGAACCTTCCGCCCGCGTATTGGACAGAGCGGTTGCGGTCAGAGCCGCTCATGCGCGACTTTTCGAAACCGCCTTCGCCGGAGTTGGCGATGGGGCCGATGCCGGCATAGGAGCCTTTCAGCCGGGCGTAGCGGTGGAGGATGTTGAAGGCTCTCGCCACGGCGCGATGGGCGGGTTCGCTGAGGGCTCCTTCGCTCATGCCAGGGGCCATGAATCGCCAGACGATTGATTCAACGGAGTCAACTTCTTCGATGGGGACGGCATCGCCTCGCTTGACACTGAGGAGGTCGAGAAGATTGATCGCGGGGCGGTTTGAGACGAGGCTGGAGTAGGATTTGTAGGCCTCGTAGGTGCCGGGTTTGTGCTCGTGAATCTTCTTGGAGTAGCCACTCGCGGATTGCAGTGAGCGGACGAGTTCGGCGTTGTTTGCGTGCTTTCGGCCGTCGCGAGTGTGGCGATATTCGCCGGCATCAGCGAGGCTTGCTTCTTCGGCGAATGCGGCTTTATGGAAGGTTTGCCACTCTTGGTTGAGCGTCTCGGCGGGGATGCCGGAGATGTGTCCGGGGACGCCGGGAAACTCTTTGGCGAGGAACTCGAAAGAGAGCCCGATGGCTTCGACGAGTCGGGCTCCGGAGTAGGCTGCTGCGGGGGTGACGCCCATCATGGACATTGCTTCGGTGACGCCGCTACGGATGGCCTTGAGATACTTTTCTTCGTCGGAAACGGATGCGATGCCGAGCCATGGGCATACGGCATCAGCTCCGAGCGATAGGTGGAGGGCACTGTGGTGCACGTCCCAGATTCCGGCCTCAACGACGAGGCCAACTCGATGGCGGAGACCTTCATCGACGAGGCGGGAGTGCAGGCGAGAAATGACGCGAAGCGATGGGAGAGCAATTTTGCCTAGGGTTGGGTGTTTGTCGCTGAGGATGAGGACGCAGGCGGTTTGGGATTCTGCGGTGAGGTGATCGATCACACGATCCATCTCGGCTTCGATGTCCGCGTCGGCGGAGATGAGAATGGATGCGGTTTTAACCGAGTCTTGCCCGCTGAGCCAGTGGAGTTCGCCGGAGCTGAGGATGGGGGAATCGAAGGCGAAGAGGCGGCCTTCGGCTTGTCGCCAGAGGCCGGAGCGGTCGCCGATGTTGACGGTGGTGTCGAATACCCAGGCGTCGCGGATGGGGTCGATTGGGGGGCTGGTTTCTTGAGCAAACCGGAGCTTGAAGTGGTCTTCGATGCGCCTTGGGAGGAGGTCGAGCATCGCGGCGAGGGGGGTGTCATCGCCCATGGCACCAAGGGGCGGTTTTCCGGTGGAGGACATGGGTTCGAGGATGACCTCGATGTCCTCTTTGGTCATCCCGAAGGCGAGCTGGGAGGCGAGCAGAGTACTGGGCGCAAGGTCCTCGGTGACGGCGATCGATTCGCCGGGAACCATTCGGCTCATCGGAGAGGGGAAGGGCTCCCGAGCGACTTCTTCGCGGACTTTGTCGTCCAGCGAGACTCGGCCGGAATTGAGGTTGATAAGGATGGTTTCGCCGGGACCAAGGACGCGTTGCTCCTCGATTTCGCCGATGTCGATGGTGCCGGTGAGCTCGGAGACGGCGAGCACGAAGTTTTTGCTGACCTGGGCCCAGAGGGGGCGAAGGCCGTTTCGGTCGAGGTGAGCGACAGCGACATCGCCATCGCAACCGACGAGGGCGGCAGGACCATCGCAGGCACCAAGGTAGACCCGGGCGGCTTTGTAGAAATCGCGAAGGGGATCGTTGGCCGCGAGGACGGACTCGGCGGACGGCAGGAGACCGAGCATGGCCTGCTCGAAGCTCATTCCCCCGGCCAGGAGAGCGATCATCATGTCGTCGAGGTTAGCGGTGTCCGAGCCTCGGGGGCAAACGATCGAAGTAACAAGTTGGGCGATCGCGCTGAGGGAGGGGAAGCGCTCGACCAGGTTGCGGACAAGGTCTTGGCCGATGGCTTGCATCCAGGCTACGTTGCCGTTGATGGTCGAGATTTCGCCGTTGTGAGCGATGGACCAGAACGGTTGGGCCCGCCGCCAGGCGGTGGTGGTGTTGGTGCAGTATCGGCTGTGGAAGAGGACGTATCGGCTCTTGAAGTCGGGGCTTTGGAGGTCGGTGTAGAAATCGGCGATCTTGGAGAGGTCGCAGAGGCCTTTGTAAACGACAGTGCGGTTGGAGAGCGAGCAGATCGAGAATTCGTCTCCCGCGAAGGCGGTGATGGCTTCGTCGAGGGCGAGTCGTAGGAGGTAGCGGCAGGCGAACCAGCCTTCCTCGCTCATGTTGTCTGGGCGCTTGAAGAGGGCTTGGCGGACCCGGGGAAGGGTGCGGAGGGCGGACGAGCCTTCGGGGAGGGCGGAGGGGTTGACGGGGACATCTTTCCAGTCGAGGACGCGCACTCCGGCGAGGGCTGAGATTCGCTCGACTTCTTCGACGCACTTTTGGCGGACTTTGCTGTCGAAGGGGAGGAAGAACATGCCGAGGGCAACGTCGTGCTGGGCGATGAGCTTGGTGTGGTCCTTGAAGCGATCAAGAAGGAGGCCCCAAGGGATGTCAATTTGGAATCCGGATCCGTGTCCGGGGGCGCCCCGGTGGTCGAAGTTTTTTGTGAGTTCGACTGCTTGCTCGACGACTCGCCTCTGGGCGACGCCCTTTCGGGATGCGAGAAAACCGATTCCGCAAGCATCTGCTTCGAGAATCAACCGACCATTGCGCTCAACTGGGTACATAAACGTGCCTTACCGTCCGCTTCCATTGCGGGACCGGAAGGCAACATCGCTATGCCGGGTAAGGCATTGTACAGCATGTTTTCGGTTTTGGGAAGCGGCGCGGCAAAAAAATGCTAGTAAGCTGGCACCCAAGATGCTTGCCGGTTCTCTCGTTTCGTTTGTGGCTGTCCACCTCCAGTCAGCTGCCGTTGCGAATCTTGATGCGACTACTCCAGGGCGGCTTGGGGTGTTTGTTTCGGACGGGAGTCGGACGGTGACGAACCGGGCGGATGAGCGGTTCTCGCTGCAGAGCGTGATGAAGCTGGTGGGGGCGATGGTCGCTTTCGACTCGATCGACAAGGGCAAGCTCTCGCTCGATACAAAGTGGACGATTCGGTACGAGGATCGGTCAATCGGGGTTCAGGCTTTGGCGGAAAGAACCACGCCGAGTAAGCCGACGACAGCTACGGTTCGAGAGTTGATCGAGCTGATGGTTCAGCAAAGCGACTCGATGGCGGTGGATGTGATGATCGAGCGTCTGGGCGGGATGTCGGTGGTGAGGTCGTTTCTAAAAAAACACCAGATTACGGGCGTTCGGGTGGATCGGCTTGAGAGAGACCTGCAATGTGAGTCGGTGGGGCTTCGGTGGAAGCCGGCTTATCAGGACAACAACGCTTATGAGAAGGCGGTAAAGGGGCTCTCGAAAGCGGCGCGGGATAAGGCGCAACGGCGGTACATGGCGGATGTGCGGGATACGGCGACACCGCGGGGGTTTGGGGATTTGTTGCTCAAGTTGGTGCGCGGGAAGTTGTTGAGCCGTCACTCGACGGAGGAGCTTTTGAAGATCATGGAGGGGACGGAAACGTATCCCGAGCGGTTGGCGAACAGCATTCCGGCGCCGTGGAAGTTCGGGCACAAGACGGGGTCTTCGGGGACTTGGAACGGGATGGCGGTCGCGACGAATGATGTGGGGGTTGCTCGGGACGCCTCGGGGCGGTTTGTTGTGATCGTTGCGTTTTTGGCGGATGCGAAAGGGGACATGGACGCTCGGAACGCGGTGCTGGCGAAGGTTCCGGGGGCGTCTGGGTTCTTTGGGAAACGGACGAAATGAGAAGTGGGTTACCGGAACTGAACGGTGAACCGATTTCGTATTCGGTGTTGTGGTTCTCGCGAGTTTGATGATTACCGCGTTGATGTCGCAACTTCAGTCGAGAACTCGCGCGATCAGCACGGTCGACCGCGACGGACCGGTGGCAATGGTTCCCGATGCGGTTTTTTGTACGGAGTTGGACGATCGCGGCTCAGGGAATGATCGATTTAGGCTCCGGTTCGTTTCGCCAAGCGTGTTAGATGGCGTGAAGGGTCAGTACAGGATTTATCTGGATGACCCCGCGAGGCCGGGACTGTTGGACACGGTTCTGATTTTCTCGGAAAACTGTACGTTCCGGTTCCAGGGAGGAGAACTGTTGTCGGATCGGGCGAGTCTTTTTGAGGCTGAAACTTACAAAGAAATCGAACCGGTTCAGGTTAAGTACTCGCCTGTAGGAGAGTTGATTTTCGAGAGTGGCTTGCTCGGTCAGAAGGTAATTCGGCCAACTCTTTTTTCTGCAATCTTCGTCACGCGAGAAATCGACATTTCCCGATATCGCGAGGGGATCACTCGATTTTCTCCTGAGTTTATTTGGATCAGTCCTCTGGTAAAGAACCGGGTTCTGCCAGGGCACGGGTTTTGGCCGAAGTAAGAGATCGCATTTCGGGTGTAATACCGAAATGCGTTCTCTTGCCGCCGCTCTTTGCTTGCTTGTGCCCATCGGAGTTCTTGCTCAAGGATCGGCGGCGGATTATGCTCGAGCGGATGGGTTTGCGGCGCGGTTCTCGGGCAAGGTTCTGAACGAGAGATTGAACCTGACCTGGTTGAAAGGTGGGAAGGCGTGGTACGTGCGCCAACTGCCTCAAGGCAAGAGCGAGTTTGTGCTGGTGGATGCCGCGCGCGGAAAGCGGGATTTGGCGTTTGACCACCGGGCGGTGGCGTTAGCGCTGAGCAAGGCGAGCGGAAAGCCGATTGATCCGACTCAGTTGCCGACGAAGGCCTCGTTCAACGATGATGCGTCGGCGGTCACGTTCACGCTTGATGATGCTTACCAGGTTGACCTCAAGACGTTTGAGGTGAAGAAGGGGCGAACGCCGAATGCGGGCGGGTTGAAGGCGTATGCGCCGGAGGAGGTTCCGGAGAGCGGGGGCGGTGGTGAGCAGACCTCGATTACTTTTCGTAATGATTCGACGGAGCCGCTGAAGATTCACTGGATTCAGGACGATGGGGTGCTTCGCGAGTACCAGACCTTGCAACCGGGAAAGGAGTGGTCGATTCAGACTTGGGTGACGCACTTTTGGGCGGTGACCCGAATGGACGGAACTCGGCTGGCGACTTATAAACCCGATCGGAACGGATCGACGGCGTTTTTGGATGGCAAGCGGGTTCCTTACAATCCGCCCCGTCAGCGCCCGCAGAACGAATCGCCGGATGGGAAGTGGCGAATATCTTTCTCTGATTATCAGGCGAACTTGATGGACGTATCGACGAGGGAACGGAAGCAGTTGACAACTTCAGGTTCGGCGGCGAATGCATTTCGGGGGCCGGTTGTTTGGTCGCCGGACTCCAAAACCGTGGCTTTTTATCAGGTGGAGCCGGAAGAGTCGCACCCGCTGAACATCGTTTTCACCACCCCGATGGATCAGTTTCAGCCGAAGCTGACGACTCGGCAGTACTTGAAGCCGGGGGATAAGGTGGCGAAGCCAGTTCTGTTTATGTACCGGGTCGGCGAGGCGGCGCCAAAGCGGGTGGACACCGCGCTGTATCAGAATCCATTTGATCTGGATGGCGAGCAGTGGCTGGATAACGATCGGTTTGTGTTTCGCTACAACCAGCGTGGGCATCAGGCGATGACGCTGGTCCAGGTTTCGCCGGCTGGTGAGGCGCGGGCCTTGATTTCGGAGACGGCGAAGACGTTTATCGATTGGACGGCGAAGTCGTTCTATCAGATCCTTGAGGGAGGCAAGCAGGCGATCTGGCAGAGCGAGCGGTCGAGTTGGAGTCACTTGTACCTTTATGACTTGGTGAGTGGGGTTTCGAAGCCGATCACGCAGGGGAACTGGGTGGTGCGGGCGGTGGACCGAGTTGACGGAGAGAAGAAGCAGATTTGGTTTCAGGCTTCGGGGCTGGATGCGTCGCAGGACCCTTACAACGTTCACTTCTGCCGGATTAACTTTGACGGGACAGGCTTTACTCGGTTGACGGAGGGGAATGGGAATCACCGAGTCTCGTATTCGCCCGATGGTTTGTACTTGCTCGATACCTATTCACGGCCGGACATGGCTCCGGTTCATGAAGTGCGGTCGGCGGTGACAGGGAAGAAGATTACGGGACTTGAGGTTTCCGACCCTTCTGAGTTATTGAAGGCTGGATTCCAGATGCCGCGCGTTTTTAGCGCGAAAGGTCGGGACGGGAAGACGGACATTTGGGGTCATGTGTATTTGCCGACGAACTTCGATCCGGCGAAGAGTTATCCGGTGGTCGAGGACATCTATGCGGGGCCGCACAGTAGCCACGTTCCCAAGAACTTCCATACCAACGCGGGTGGAATGCAGATGGCGGAGCTGGGGTTCATCGTGGTTCGCATTGATGGCATGGGGACGAGCAATCGGAGTAAGGCGTTTCATGACGTTTGCTATCAAAACTTGGTGGATGCGGGGTTCCCGGACCGGATTCTTTGGATGAAGTCGGTGGCGGCGCAGATTCCGCAGATGGATTTGAGCCGGGTCGGGATCTACGGGACATCGGCAGGTGGGCAGAACACGCTTCATGCGCTTTTGACTCAGGGGGATTTCTACAAGGTCGGAGTTGCGGATTGTGGGTGCTACGACAACCGGATGGACAAGATTTGGTGGAATGAGCAGTGGATGGGCTTGGTCGGCCCGCACTATGAGGCGCAATCGGGCCGGACTTTGGCGAAGAATCTTCGTGGGAAGTTGCTGCTACTTTTAGGCGAGGTGGATACCAATGTTGATCCGGCTTCGACGTATCAGGTGGTGGATGCGCTGATCAAGGCGGATAAGGACTTTGATTTTGTGGTGATTCCGAATGTGGGTCACGGCGCGGTTGGGCATCCGTATGGGCGGCGGAAGCAGCGGGATTTCTTGGTGAAGAATCTCTTGGGTGTTGTGCCTCGGTGGAAGTGAGTTGTGGAGAGCGTTTACGCAGTAGGGCGAATGCAAAATTTTTGAAGAGTTGAGATTTTTTATCAATTGTTACTATTTCTTGTTATACTTGGAGGAATGGTTAGTTCCTCTGACACCTGGAAACTAGCACTCACCGGCGGAGTGACTCTAGGCCTAGCCGCAGCTGGGTTATCTGTTTTCAAGGGGGGGGCTGTCGCTCTTGCGAACTTACGGAGCCCCGATTCAGAGTAGATGCTGTCGCGGTAGGTGACCAACTAGATTTTCTACAGCCTGGTGTCAAAACAGTGCTGGTTTTGGTCGGCTCATGTCGTGGATGCACTATGAAAAGGATTGATCGATCAGTGCTGAGCAAAGCAGAAAAACCTGGTTTCCGAACAATACTCTTAGAGTGCTCCCCAAAGATTTTTATAACACCAAAGCGCGGAAAATTCGAAAGTTGGGAAACACTTATGGTGTCAGAATCGGATTTTTATCGTTGCGCAAGCACCTCTTTGCCCAGGTTTTTGTTCGTGTCGGCACAACGTCAAGTTCTCTACAAGCAAATTGGACCAGACAGTAACGAGGTGGTGAGGTATCTCGATGAGTCTTACAAATAAGGCGTTCACGGTTGTGGAATTATTAACCTCTCTGAGTGTCGTCTGCATTGTTGCAGCCATCGCATACCCGGTGCTTGGCAGAGTGAAGTATAGTTCCGAGGAAGCTGTTAGTAAATCGAACATGCGACAGTTGGCCATGACGACACAAATTTACCAAGCCGATCACAATGGAGATGGCGTCTTTGGTAACGCTTATCAGATGGGACTACCTTGTCTTCCCGAGATCGTCAACTTAGTCGATTTTGGTAGATTTACTCCCCCACATGCCCCCAACCCGTACTCTGAGTTCCTGGGGACTAAGTACATTTTTTTGTGGCTACCACCAGAGAGAGATCAGCTATTACCAACCTGGGAACGGCTTGCTTCAACTCTACAAGCCGCAACCCCGATGTATATAGATCCATTTAACAATTCAAGTAGCCTCCCTCTGATCGGGGGTAGGCACATCAGGAGGAAAATTTTTTCGATCGACTGGAACGGTGGTGTCAGGACGCTATGGACCACGAAGAATTGGGACGAACGTTCCTTTTGGTTGGAAAAGGATCAACAATGAGAGCAAGAAACTCGATACTATCCGCAACTTGCGCAGGACTACTCGTCGCTGCGCTCCTACCTGCAAATCTGTTTGCTGGGCCGACTCCTGGCGGTGGGGAGCCCACTCCAGCAATTTGTCTGGATCAGAAGGCAGCGTGTAAAGCGAACTGGTCAACCCTGACATATAAGGGATGCTTCATGACGACACCTGACGGTTGCTGTGATGAGAAGACTTACAACTATACGTGTACGGCAGGTGGAACCGTTTTGACGATAACTCATTACGATTGGCATAACAACCTGTTCGCAAGCTGGAGCTGCAGTTCGACTCTTAATGAGTGCATTTAATTTTAGGACGAGTCTCAATCGGAAAGTACAGGCAGTCATCGTCACGATGGTGGCTGCCGTCCTGTGCTTCTGGGTTTTTCGGCCGCCCGCCTCATTGGGTGACCGACTAGATGCACTGGTAGCCTCTGCATTCTCAGCGGAGGCAGGAGTAATACTGAAATCAACTCCTGAATCGGACCTCAAATTGATGAACGTGTCGAAAGAGGAATGGAAGCGTTTCGTGGAAATGGAGTTGGTTCCAAGGATCAGCCAAACTGGAAGTTTCAGAACTAAACGAGTACTCCAAGTGAACGGCAACACCCTCGCCGCGCACTATGGCGAGTATACGCTCAACGGCAGAAAATACGAATCTGTCATTAACGGCGACGAAACAGGGCAGCCGCAACTCGTTGTAAGTCCGGAATCGTGGCTTTTCTTGTTCTCTAAGCTCTACTGCGGCGGAGATTTAGGTCTTAAAGACGAGGAGATCAAAGCAAACTGGTCGAAATGTTCGATTTTAGTGCGCGAGTCACTCAACAAGTACGGGATCCGATCATATGTTGATCAAAAAGGTCAATTGAGACCACTATAAATCTTTTCAATCTGTCAGAGGGTTTCGCCTGTGCTCTGGCGATTGAGAACACGTTTTAATGCCAAGCATGCGCTGCTGGTTTGATTTTTTGGCGGTGACGGCCTCCGTTAGACTGCAGCGCACCTACCAACTCCGACTTGCTTCGGACTCAACTGAACGTTCTGGAAAACTCGGGCGTAAAAGGCGACCTTATGAAGGAGTCGCTGCGCGAGATACTTCGAGGTTCCTTGGATTGAGAACCCATGATCACGGGATTCAGCTACACTGTGAGGACGCATGGTTGAATCTTCTCGGAAACACGTTGACGCTTATGTTGCGCTGGTTCGGGTGGCGGATCGGATGCATGCGGAGGTGAGCAGTGGGCTTTTGCTTTGTGGTCTCACCGCGACGCAGTTCAGCACGCTAAAGGTTCTGCGGATGAATGGGGAACTAACCCAGCGCGAAGTGGCGAAGCGAATTTTGAAGACTGAAGGGAATTTGACGCAGGTCCTCGATCGGTTGGAGTCGCTGGGTTACATCCGGCGGACGCGTGGCACGAAAGATCGACGGCAATCTTTGGTTTCGTTGACGGAACTCGGCGCGGAGGTGTTTGACTGCGAATATCCAGATCATTTGGCGCGCATTGAATCGGTGATGGGGGCTTTTTCGACCGAAGAGGTGGAGATTTTGGCGGGATTGCTAAGGAAAGCGATGTTGCACGATATGAATCCTTGCGCAGTTCCGAACTGATTGCTTGCGTTTTACTTTAGCGCTAAAGTATTGTATGGGAATGGCAACTCAGCCCTAACCGGTCCGGAAACTTCTAGCTTGCCTGGAGTGAGAATCCTTGATTGGGTATTGTGCAGACTTGGAGTCAGTCTTCCCGATCAGCTGTTGGGTAACAATATTGTCCAAAGTTCTTGAGCCTGCAATATAATGCAGGGAAGGCTCTGTAGATTAATTAGACAGAGTTGCTTTGGAGGGAGCCCGTTGGTTCCCAAGGTATTGTTTGCAAAAAATGATAACGTATATTGCTGCGGTCTTTGTTCAGGACGTGTTGGTGCCTTCGATTGCACTCAGTAAAGGTGGGTTCTATACAAAGTATATGGATCTGTCAGGCGTGCCAGTCTTAGGATCGCCGAGGGTGGAGGATCGTGCGGTTGTGCGGGCGCAACACCTCTTGAAGAAGATGACTGAGTGCATGAATCCGGCGGTGATGAAGTCGCTCACTGCAGAGCGCTGCACGTTTTCGATCATTGCGGAGGAGGAGGGGCAGACTGATTTGCCTGAATACGCCGAGCTGAAAAATGATCCCAGGACTGACTGGAACGCCAGGGCGAGGGGGTTGGGCGGACGAGAATGTAGCGCTGGGGAGGAGAACATTTTGGAGTTTCCGACAGATCGATACAAGGGCGAGTCGATCATTATTCACGAATTTAGCCATACGCTCGACGACTACGGTTTTCGGCTGACCGACAAGAGCTTTGCGACGGAGATCAAGGAGGCGTTTGAGTATGCAAAGGCGAAAAAGCTTTGGGAGAAGACTTACGCGTTGACCAACGAGTCTGAATATTTTGCGGAAGGGGTTCAGTCTTATTTCGACTGCAATCGCTCGGCAACGCCAGCGAACGGAATTCACAACGACGTTTGCAATCGCAAGAGGCTCAAAGAATATGATGCGAAGTTGTTCGCGGTAATAGATCGGGTTTTTGGGAGAAACCAGTGGCGCTACGATGGGCAATATTGCAGCACTGACAAGTAGCGAGCTCGTTGTCTGTTGGGTGGGTTGAACAATACTTTAATATTGAAGTATTCTGTTCGCGTGAGTTCACAACCCTATTGGTCAGGTTCGTTCCCAGCTCTGACGACTCCTTTCAACGCCGACCTTTCGATCAACTATGATCAGCTTCGGGCTCACCTCGAGGTCCTGATTGATTCGGGGGTGAAGGGGTTTGTGATGATGGGGTCGCTGGGCGAGAACCTTGCTTTGACTTGGGAAGAGAAATTCGAGATTCTTCGGGTGACCAAGCAGGTTGCCAATGGGCGCGTCCAGGTTCTGAGTGGAGTCGCGGATACGTCGACGGCTCAGGCGGCTGATTACACCGCGAAGTGTGCAGCCCTCGGGATTGACGGAATCATGTTGATGCCGGCGATGGTTTACAAGGCGGATCGAGAGGAGCTGATTGCGCACTTTACGACGGTTGCTAAGGCGTCGGATTTGCCGATTTTGCTTTACAACAACCCGCTGGCGTATCCGGGCGATTTGACGCCGGAGATTTTGGAGACGCTGTGCGATGCAAGTGACCGCTTTGTCGCTCTCAAGGAGTCGTCGGGCGATACACGTCGGTTCCTCGATATTCAGAAGCAGATCGGCGATCGTTTGGCGCTTTTCGCGGGAGTGGACGACTTGGCGCTGGAGTGCGCATTCCTTGGTGCCGTCGGATGGGTGATGGGAATCGGACTGGCGTTTCCCTATGAGAATCAGCGGCTTTGGGACCTCGCGATGGCGGGCAAGTGGGATGAGGCGCGCGAGCTTTACAAGTGGTTCAGCCCAATTGCGCACCTTGACGTCGGAATCAAGTTTGTTCAGAACATCAAGCTTGCGACTCAGACCACTGGCTACTGTGACGAGCATGTTCGGTTGCCAAGGTTGCCTTTGGCGGGAGCCGAGCGGGCACGGGTTCAGGCCGTGATTGACGAGGCCGTTGCGAATCGCCCTAAACTGTAATTGATGAACATTCGCGTCATTGATTCTCATACGGGTGGTGAGCCGACGCGGGTCGTGGTCGGTGGGTGGCCGGAGCCGCTTGGCGAAACTGCGGCCGAGAAGCGCGATTGGATGCATCAGCATCAGGACCATTTACGGAAAGGAGTGGTTTGCGAGCCGCGTGGTAACGATGTGATTGTGGGCGCGCTCCTGACGGAGCCTGCGGATTCAAGCTGTGTGACCGGGGTTGTTTTCTTCAACAATGTGGGTTACTTGGGCATGTGCGGGCACGGCACAATTGGGGTGATCGAGACTCTGCTGCATTTAGGGCGGATCGGGGTCGGGACGCATCGGATTGAGACTCCGGTGGGGGTGGTTGAGGCAACCTTGCACGAGAGTGGGGAAGTTGAGATTCAGAACGTGCCTTCGATGCGGCGAGAGTCTAAGAAGGTGATTCAAACCTCCATCGGAGAGGTTTCGGGGGAAGTCGCGTGGGGTGGGAATTGGTTCTATCTGGTTCATCGGACCGAGGCGATGCCCGCGCTTGAGGTCGCGAATGCTCCTAATTTGATTCGGCTCACGGAGGAGTTTCGAGATGCCGTCAACGTGGGGGCAGAGGACGGCTATTTTGTGGATCACGTTGAGCTTTTCGACGACACGCCGACGGCGGATTCGCGGAATTTTGTGCTTTGTCCGGGATCGGCGTATGACCGGTCGCCGTGCGGGACTGGGACTTCGGCGAAACTGGCTTGCTTGTACACGGATGGCAAGCTGGAGGTCGGGCAGAAGTGGGTCCAGGAGTCGATTACGGGGTCGAAGTTTACGGGCTGGGTGACGCTGGATGAGGAAGGTCGGGTGATTCCGCACATTCAGGGGCGGGCGCATGTTTGCGGCGAAGCGACCTTGATCTTTGACGAGAGTGATCCTTTCTGCTGGGGGATTGGTTGAAAGTCGTCGTTGTTGGCGGGGGCATTATCGGGCTTTGTTCGGCTTACTATGCTCAGAAATCAGGTCATGAAGTGACGGTGATTGATAACCAGCCGGAGGGGGCGCCGAGCACTTCAACGGGGAATGCGGGAATGATCGTGCCTTCGCACTTCGTGCCGTTGGCGGCGCCGGGGATGATTCAGATGGGGCTGAAAATGCTTCTGAATCCGAAATCGCCGTTTGGGTTTAAGTTTCCGCCGACGCTGGATCAGCTGCTTTGGACGCTTAGTTTTGCCAAAGCGGCGACGAAGCAGCACGTGGCGAATACGGAGACGATTCTTCGTGATCTCAACTACGGATCGCGCAAGGAGTATGAGTCGCTGACGGAGGAAATCGGGGTTGGCATTGAGCTGAGAAAGGATGGACTTCTGATGCTGTGCCAGACCAGCGAGACGTTGGCGCACGAAGGCGAGATGGCAAAGCGAGCCAACGAGATTGGCCTGAAAGCGGAGGTTTTGAACCGGGAGCAGCTGGGAGCACTCGACCCGGGTACCCGTTACGATGTGGCGGGAGCGGTTCATTTTCTGGATGACGCGAGCTTGACGCCGACAAATCTTTTGGCGAAACTTCGCGAGACGCTGGCGGCGAACGGTGCGAAGTTGGTGTTCGGGGAGCAGTTGACTTCGGTGCAGTATCGAGGCTCAAAAGTGTCGAAAGTGACGACGGGCTCCGGGGAGTTTGACTGTGATGAGCTGGTGGTGGCGACGGGGGCCTGGAGTGGATACGTGGCGAAGTTGTTTGGGAAAAAGCTGCCGATGCTGGCGGGGCGTGGTTACGGATTTACGGTGCCCAATCCGCCCTCGATGCCCAAGGTTTGCGCGATATTGACCGAGGCGCGGGTTGCGATGACTCCGATGGCGGATGGGCTTCGATTCACGGGCACGATGGAGCTGGGACCGCCAAGCGATGCGATCAACCAGAACCGATTGGCGGGGATTCGGGAGGGCATTCGACGGTTTCTTCCGGAGTTCCAGGCGGCGGGCCTTGAAGGTTTGACGATCTGGCAAGGGAACCGGCCTTGCTCGCCGGATGGACTGCCTTACATCGGCCGGATCAGTGAGAATGTGACGGTGGCGACCGGCCACGGGATGATGGGTTTGAGCCTGGGTCCGATTACCGGTAAACTCGTCGCTGAGCTGATTTCCGGGCAACCAACGTCGCTCCCGCTTCAACAACTCGACCCGAACCGTTATGCTTGAAATTACTGCTTCTCAACTTGATTCTGTGTGCCGTCGTGCTGCTGATGCGGCACCGTTTTTGAGGTCGGTAGATGGAGCCGCGCTGGCGGGGCTTTTGGACGGAATTGCCGATGCGTTGGCGGCGGCGAAAGGTGAGATCGTGCCGATCGCGATGCGCGAGACGAACTTGCCGGAGGCGCGGCTGAATGGCGAGTGCGACAGGACGGCGGGGCAGTTTCGGAACCATGCGGTGGATGTTCGGGCGGGTCGATTTAAGCAAGTTGATGTGGTCACGCCGATTCCGGACCGAGTGCCTCCGCGACCGCTTTTGAAGCGCGCTCTGGTGCCGATCGGGCCGATTGCGGTGTTTGGCGCGTCGAATTTTCCGCTTGCTTACAGCGTGGCGGGGGGAGATACGGCGTCGGCTTTGGCGGCGGGTTGCCCGGTAGTGGTGAAGGCGCATCCGGCGCATCCGGAGACTTCGCGGTTGGTTTCAGATATCGTTTCGGCGCAGGTGAAGGAGCACGGATTTCCCGAGGGCACATTCCAGTGCGTTCACGGCGACAATGAAGTCTCGATCGGCTTGGTGGAGCATCCGCTGATCAAGGGAGTCGGCTTTACGGGATCGCTGAAAGTTGGTCGGCTATTTATGGATGCGGCTGCGAAACGTCCGGTGCCGATTCCTGTGTTTGCAGAGATGGGCTCGGTGAATCCGGTGTTTGTGCTGCCGGGCGGAATGGCGGGATTTGCCGAAGGGTACGTGCCTTCGTTGACTTTGGGCGTGGGGCAGTTCTGCACCAATCCGGGGATCGTGCTTGGGATTGACTCGCCGGAATGGACCACGGCGAAGGCCAAGATGCAGGAGCTAGCGGCGGCGGTTCCAGCCGGAAAAATGCTCACGGACGGAATCGCCGAGAGCTACGTTCGGCTGGCGCAGACGACTTGCCGCCAAGAGGGCGTCTCGACTTTGGTTGAGGTGAACGCTCCGGGCCAAGCGGGATTGGCGGAGGTGTCGGGCGCGGCATTTTTGGCGAATCCGCACCTGCAGGAAGAGGTTTTTGGTCCGTTTGGGCTCGTCGTTTCATGTGCGTCATTTGACGAGATGCTTGCTTGCGTGGGGACTCAGGGCAACCTGACTTCATCGATCCACTTTGGTCCCGAAGATCAGCATTTGGTGGAGATTTTGCTTCCCGCAGTGGAGCAGATTGCGGGCCGAATCGTGTTCAATGGATTTCCGACCGGGGTGGAGGTTTGCGAGGCGATGCAGCATGGCGGTCCGTACCCGGCGTCATCGGATTCGCGCTTTACAAGTGTGGGCAACCATGCTCCTGAGCGATGGCTTCGGCCGATTGCTTACCAGAACGTGCCGGATTGGGTGCTCTGAGCTGAATCGGTCGTATACTTTTTGGTATGGGAATCTCTCGGATCACGATTAATCCTGAGCAGTGCGGTGGTCGGCCATGCATTCGGGGGATGAGAATCCGTGTGACGGACGTTCTTGAATTACTCGCCTCGGGGATGAGTACGGAGGAGATTTTGGCTGAGCACGACGACCTGGAGCGCGAGGACATCGTTGCGGCACTGACGTACGCGACTCAACAGCTCGATCACCCCATCTTGGTCTCATGACGCTATGGCTCGATGCTCACCTATCTCCTGCGTTGGCGAGGCGGATCGAGGAGATTGTCGAGTGTCAAGTCGTTCCGATTCGCGATCTTGGGTTGCGCGAGGCGACGGATGCGGAGATTTTTGCCTCGGCGAAGCTGAACAATGCCGTGATCTTGACGAAAGATTCTGATTTCGGTCAGCTGGTGCAGCGGTTTGGGCCGCCGCCAAGGGTGGTGTGGATTCGCACGGGGAATCGGTCCAATGTTGAGATGATTGCGATTCTTAAAAGGATTCTGCCGTTGGCATTGTTGCAGATTGAGGCTGGAGAGTCGCTTGTTGAAGTTCGTTAAGGGTGCTTCCCGCGTAAACTCGGCGAGTGATCCCTTTCTTTTTGCCTGAGCCGCCGGTTTCGATTACGAGTCCGATGACGGGAGATGTGATCCGGTCACGGGCGGTGATTGTGAGGGGGCGTTCCTCGGAGCCTTCCGTTGTGATCTCGGCTCGGGGAAGTAGTCCAGTACGAGTTCCGACGGTGGCGGGGAGTTTTGCGGCGCCGATTGAGCTGCGCGATGGAGATGTCGAGATTTCGGTTCAGGATTTGAAGTCAAAGACACAAACAAAGGTCGCTTGTAAACCAGCGACTTCGGGGTTTAAGGTGCGACTCGTTTATCTGGATGCATCTGATGAGCCAAATTCGGCAGTTTTTGGATTGCAGGGTTCCAAGCAACGGGATGTACAGGTTCGCTTTTCGTCGGCGGTGAAGCTGATGCAGGCGTTTTGTGAGGATCATTTTCGGCTGACAGAGCGGGTCTCGCGCACGTTTACGGTCGATTTTGAGAGGGGTGGAAACATCCCGATTTCGTTCCTGAAGTCGAACCAGACCGGGGCGCAATTGCGGGCGCAAACGGGGAATGAGACGTGGTCGAAGGTTTACGGGGAGCTTGGGGCGAAGTTTGATATGACCCGGGAGAAGCTTTTGGTTGTGATGGGGTTCACGCGGTACGACGCGGCGACTCAGACGACAACCGGAGCGACCGCGCTTGGGGGCGGCTCGCTGGCGCTTTTTGGGGGCGGTTGTGTACGATTTTGGCCGACGACGGTATCGGATTCGGTTCGCGCGTTTACTGATAATCGCGTGATTGACCCGAAAGTGGAGCTTGATGATTCCGGACTGCGATACCGGGCGTGGGCGAATGCGTCGACGACGATTGGGGCCATGATGCACGAGCTTGGGCACACCTTTGGGCTGCCGCATACGATCGATGGCAGGTGCGTGATGTCGCGCGGTTTTGACCAGTTCAGTGCGGCGCTGATCGGATTTGAGCCGAGTCGGGACGGAGGGTTGCGGGCCGTTAACGGGTCGTATTGGGACCCAGTTCATTCGGCGAGGCTCTCGCTCAGCCCTTGGTTTCAGCCTCGGCGACCAGTTACAGATCGGGTGATCGATCCGAAGGTGAGCCGAGTTGGAGACACGATTTCGGTGGAATCGGATGATGAGCTTCGACTGATCTCGGTTTGGCAGGACGGGAAGAAGAATTGGTGCAAGCCAATTTCGGGCCGTCGGGCGAGTTTTTCGGTTGCTGAGCTTCGCGCGGTGATTGGGAGCGACTCGATTAACGTTGTGGTGACGACGCAAAGCGGTGGCGAGCGGAACCTTTCAATCAAGGGTTAGGCTTCCGTTTTCGCAGAAGGAGACCACTTCCGACGCCGAGGGCGAGGAGCGAGATGGGTTCTGGGACGGGGTTGAGGGCCATGGCGTACACGTCTCGGTGGGGGCCAGCGCTGATGAAACTTGTCGCGGCGGTGGTCGTGTTCACGGTGTAGAAATCGCGGTGGTAGAACGAGACAGCGTAGAGGGTTCCGCTCGCGTCGAAGTCGATGTCGGCGACATACGAGAAGGCGTCGCTGATGGACATCGAGCCGATTGTGTTTGCGGTGGTGTATCCGAACGGGACTTCGAAGAGGAAATCGTTGTTCAGGCCTTGGCGACCGCTCAGGAAGATCGATCCGTTGCTGGGTTGGAAGGCGACGCCGGTCATTATGAATGGTGCGAGCGAGGGGAGGGAGTAGCTCGCAGTGACGGCGTTTGAGCCCAGGTCGTAAAAGAAGAGCGATTGATTCTGGTTGCTGAAGCCCCAGAGGCCATTGCTGTCCCAATCGAGATCGGCGATTTGGGACAGGCCGATGGGTCCGACGGGAATTGGGCCGCTGGTGGTGGGTTGAAAGAGATTTCCGCTGGGGTCGGCGAAGTAGAGGGTGCCGGTCGGGGCCATGGCGAGGCTCTCGGAGGGCATTCCGGTTGTGTAAAGCAGCGGCTCGGTTTGGGTGGTGGCGTTGACGTTTCGGATTTGCTGGTTGGCCGAGAGGACTTTGGCGATGGGCGCGGCGGTGGCGACGGACGCGACGGTTGTGAGGGCAAGCATGGAAACAAAACGCATAGGTTGATTAAATCACGTTTTCGTTTGTTTGGGGGATCGAACTCCCTCCGGGCTATCGCCCTCGTCCCTCTTGTCCAAGAGGGACATCTTTAGTTCGTGGAAGTTGCGGACGAAGGCGTCCGCGGACCAGAGTGGCTTTTGAGTACAGGGGTGGCATCGAACTCCCTCCGGGCTATCGCCCTCGTCCCTCTTGTCCAAGAGGGACACCTTCCCTGGGGCGTCCGTGCTCCTCGGAGCGGAGCCCGATCCCGGTGTGGTATCATGTTGTGTCGATTCGATGGTTGCGCGTAAACCGTTGACTTCAGCCCCCGGATTTTCGCTTTGAAGAACGGAGCCTGAACTGAGCGGTGTACGGATTCTGTCGATCTCGATTTAACCACGGAGCTTAAACAGAATGCCCCTGAGTCCAGATAAGAAAGCACAAGTCATCGCTGAAAACGCCACAAAGCCGGGTGATACCGGATCGGCAGAAGTTCAGATCGCCATCATGCAGGCTCGAATCCAGCAGATCACCGATCACCTTCGCACCCACAAGAAAGACAACCACGGTCGCCGCGGTTTGCTCGTTCTCGTTGGAAAGCGACGACGCCTGGAGGCGTATCTCCGCAACAAGGATGTTGTTGGTTATCGCGCCCTTATTAAGAAGCTCGGTATTCGCGAAGTTAAGCCCCGTTAATCTAACGGAGCATAAATGATACACACACTCGAATTCGAGGTAGGCGGAAAGGAGTTCTACCTCGAGACTGGTCGCGTCGCCAAACAAGCTGGCGGCGCTGTTCTTTTGGGGATGGGCGAGACGATCGTCCTCGGCGTCGCAACGATGTCCGAAAATCCCAAAGCGGGAATTGACTTTCTGCCTCTCACTTGCGACTATGAAGAGCGCAAGTACGCTGTGGGCAAGATCCCCGGCGGATTCATCAAGTCTGGCGGACGACCTTCGGAGAAGGCGATCCTGGTTTCGCGACTGATGGACCGACCGATCCGACCGCTTTTCCCGAAGGGTCTTCGCAACGACGTTCAGGTCATGGCGATGCCGTTTGCAGTTGAGCAAGATTGCCCGCCGGACGTTTTGGCAGTTTGCGCCGCTGGTGCAGCTCTTGCCGTTTCGAACATCCCGTTCAAGGCACCGATCGCTTGCGTTCGCGTTGGCCGAATCGGTGGCGAGTTCATCCTGTTCCCAACCAACGACCAGATTAAGGCTTCTGATCTAGACCTGATCGTGGCCGGACACAAGGATGCGATCTCGATGGTGGAATCGGGCGCGAATGAAGTGAGCGAGGCCGATATGGCTGCCGCTCTCAAGTTTGCTCACAACGCTATTCGAGAGATTGCACTTAAATTTGAAGAGTTTAAGAAGATGGTCGGCACCAAGGTTCGCGAAGTCGAACTGTTCACCATTGACGAGGACCTGAAGAAGGCGATCAGCAAGAAGTATGGCAAGGACATCGAGAAGGCTCTTCTGGGATCGGCCGATAAGGCGGTTCGAGAGTCGGCTCTGAACGACCTGATTAAGGAGATCGTTGAGAAGCTGAAGCCGGAATATGCCGAGCAACCAGCGATTCTTGGTCAGTTGGCCGAAGCGGCGGATACCGTCGTGAAGGGCGTCGTTCGCGACCTGATCTTGACGAAGGATAAGCGACCGGATGGTCGATCTCTGGATCAATTGCGGCACATCGAAGCGACGGCGGGTCTTCTGCCTCGCGTCCACGGATCGGGACTCTTTACTCGCGGTCAGACGCAGGTCATGACGGTTGCGACGCTTGGCTTGCCGGGCGATGCGCAGACCATGGACGGCCTCGAAGATGTTGATGCGAAGCGCTATATGCACTTCTATAACTTCCCATCCTACTCGGTGGGAGAGGTTCGCCCGAACCGAGGTCGCGGTCGACGTGAAGTCGGTCACGGCGCACTTGCCGAGCGAGCTCTGCTTCCAGTGATTCCGCTTGACGACCCTCAGTTCCCATACACGCTGTTGCTGACCTCCGAAGTCTTGGAATCGAACGGTTCGACCTCGATGGCTTCGGTTTGCGGATCGACGCTTGCGCTGATGGATGCAGGCATCCAGATTAAGGCTCCGGTTGCGGGTATCGCAATGGGCCTTATGAGCGACGGAAAGACCTACAAGGTTCTGACCGACATCATCGGCATGGAAGACTTCTGCGGCGATATGGACTTCAAGGTTGCGGGTACCCGAGCGGGTATCACGGCTTTGCAGTTGGATACCAAGCTGGACGGAATTCCGGACGAGGTTCTGGCGCGCGCTCTGAACCAGGCTTTGACGGCTCGATTGCAGATTCTTGACATCATGGAAGCCGAAATTGATGCACCTCGCTCGCGAGTTGCGGAGACGGCTCCTCAGGTTGTGACGATGAACATCAATCCGGAGAAGATTGGTGCTCTGATCGGACCTGGTGGCGCGACGATCAAGAAGATCTGCGCGGAATCGGGAGCGACGGTGGACGTTCAGCAGGATGGCCGAGTTCTCATCGGATCGACCGGAGCAGAAGCGGCAAACAAGGCCATGCAGATGGTGAAGGACGCCGTGGGCGACATCGAAATGGGTGTCGAGTTGAAGGGCGTTGTCACCCGGATCATGGGTCGCGGCGTTTTGGTTGAGCTAAGCAACGGAAAGCAAGGTTTTGTTCCTAAGGAGCAGATTACGCTGAAGGAGATCGGCCGAATTGAAGACGTGGTGAACATGGGCGATACGCTTAATGTGAAGACCCACGAACTCGACGATCAGGGCCGATTGAACCTGACCGCAATCGGCGTGAAGCAGGATCTTGCCACTCTTGAGGGCAATGAGGACGGCACTCCTCCGGTATCCACTGGTGGTGGTGGCGGCGGTGGTCGATCGGGCGGCGGACGCGGCTTTGGCGGCGGACGTGGTGGCGATCGAGGCGGCCGGGATCGGGATCGCGGACCTCGACGAGATGGTCCTCGACCGGAGCGATCTGAGCGCAGCTCGGGCGGCGACGAGCCGAAGTTCCGAAAGCGCCAGTAAGCCTGGTCATTTAGAGAGTAGCCCACTTAGTATTCGCTAGGTGGGCTACATCTTTTTCTGGGAGCGACTGTTGGCGCTCGAAGCCTTTCAATTCCGTCTCAAAATCAATTCATTTCAAGTTTGGCCTTTTAAAAGCCGATGTTTTATTGAGGCAAGATGAAACTCGGAGTCAAAGTTGGGCTAGGAATCCTGATCATCACCTCGGTGGTTCTCGCCTTTTTCGCGTTCATTCAGCGTCCGATTATGCTCAGAAGTTTCGAGCAGTTGCAATCAGCGGCGGCTGACCAAAACCTTCGTCGCGCCTACGAATCAATTCAGACGGAGATCAATTCACTAGGTAGGCAAACCCAGGATTGGGGGAGTTGGGACGACACGTATAACTACGTTTTGCACCGAAATCCAGGGTACGAAAAAGTCAACCTCTCTGTCAATATGTTCGATACGACCCATGTCGATTTGATTTGGATTGTTGAGAATTCGGGAAGAGTAAAGCACAAAGCATGGCGCGGAACGGACCTAGTAGAACACAAATCTAACCCTGGATTTGATCCAGTCGAGTTTGCAAAGGTTGCAAAGACGCGAAGTCAATCTTCGAAGCTCCTTGGATCTTGGGCGATAGAGTCCGTCAACGGCGTCCCAATGATTCTGTACGGGCGCTCAATCGTCGATAGTTCTGAAAAGAGGCAACCGGCTGGAATTCTGGTGATGGGTAGGTTTCTTGCCAAATCTACGGTAAAGGCCCTGTCAGAGGCAATCGGCGTCGATTTCGAGATTATCAGTGTTGGTCGATTGAATCCCAATCAAATCATGGGAGATGCTAGCGACAAAAAGCCAAAGCTAGACGCCCATACGGAGATTATTGGGAATCGAGTCTTGCAGGGAAATGACGGAGTCGCACGATTTGCCATCAGAACGCGTACTCAACCGCAGATTCTGCATGATGGCGAAACTGCAGTTGATAAGTCTCTGCTGTTCATGCTGATCTTCACTGCGATGACCTCCTTGTTGGGCTGGTTGTTGATTCAGCTTCTTGTAACGAAGCCCCTCGCCAGGCTTTCGAGCGAGGTCGAGAGTATTGGGGAAGGTAGCCGTCGCACGGTCTCGACCGAGCTAATGGCAAGACAAGACGAAATTGGTTATCTTGCAAGGTACTTGCAAGAAACGTTTGTGCAGATTGAGCAGGCTCAAGTCTCACTGATAAAGGCGTCTCATGCTGCTGGGATGGCTTCTGTCGCTCGTGAGGTCCTGCACAATGCCGGCAATGCCTTCAACTCCATTCGAGTCGCGATCGGCCAACTCGCGGATAATGCGAAAAACTCGAAGCTACCCAGACTCAGCGAATCATTGGAAATGTTGACTTCGCAGTCACATGATTTGAATCGATTTATAACTGAAGACGAAAAGGGTAAACGGCTCATTCCGTATCTAGTCGCCCTGAATGAGCGATTGACTGCTGAGCATGAAAAGACGCTTGGGGAGTTGACCCTCCTAAACACTTCCGTAGCTCATATGGGAGAATTGATTCAAGCACAGCACACGTTGGCTCATCAAGATCAAGAAGTTCGAGAGGAGTTCATCGCTCCAATTATTGAAGAAGCAGCCCGGATCGTGTCCAAGTCACTGTCACATCACGGAGTCTCACTAAAAGTCGATGTCGATTCTGATCTGAAAGGACGATGTAACTCGCCCCTTCTTATCAGAGTGCTGGTGAACCTCCTGACCAATGCAAAAGATGCCGTGGAGTGCAATCCAGTCGGTCAAAGGAGAATCGAAGTCAAGGCCCTCCGAAATACGGCGGGGCGTATTGAAATTAAAATCAAGGACAATGGCGAGGGAATTGCTCCAGAGGATGCCGCCAGAATCTTCTCAAACGGATTTACAACCAAAGCTCATGGATCGGGATACGGTCTGCACTACTGTGCCAATACTTTAACCGAGATGCAATGGAATCTCGCAGTCCTGAGCGAGGGTCAAGGCCAAGGAGCTACGTTCACGCTGAGCGAAGCCGAAAATGGTCTTGCCAAGGAGGCAGCATAGTTTGAAACCAAGAATTCTCGTCATCGATGACAACGCCGCAATCCTCAATGACTATCGGAAGATCCTGGCGCCAGCCGACGATACCGCAGCAATGGACGAACTTGAGTCAGTCTTGTTTGGGGCGACTAAGAGTGAGTCGAGCCACTTGGAATGTGAGTTACTCACCGCCACGCAGGGAGAGGAAGGGGTGGCTCTGTTCAAGGAGCAACGGTTAGTCAGCCCTCTAGATGTCGTGTTCGTGGACATGCGAATGCCGCCGGGTTGGGATGGCATGCGAACGATTCGAGAGATTTGGAATCTTCAGCCCGACCAGTTCGTAGTTCTCTGTTCTGCATATTCTGACTACAGCTTCGCCAGCTTACGTCAAGCTCTCGGGAACAAGCCGAACTTCCTTATTCTCAACAAGCCATTTTCAACGGAAGAGATTTTGCAGATCGTTCACTCCGTCGCCTCTAAAGAGTCTGGGGTGAAGCGAGCGGAGAGAAAAATGGCTGCAGATTTAAAGACAGCCCTCGACAAGAATCAGCTCTCTACCGTTTTTCAACCTTTAGTTCGACTATCTACGGGCAAGATCATTGGCTTCGAAACGCTTTGTCGCTGGGAGGTGGAAGGCAAGACCGTCGCTTATCCGGATCAGTTCATCGACATTGCTGAACGATACAATCTGATCGAAGCTGTAGGCGAATATGCCGTTCTCGAAGCAGTGGCAATGGCCTCCAGTCTCATCGAGGGCTGGGCGGACAAAGCTTTCCCGCTGGTTACAGTTAATGTTTCTCCCAAGCAGCTGAGTCACTCTTTCGTTGCGTTCCTTGATTCCGTGGCGCAGCGAGCTCATCTGCCGGTCGAAGCTCTCGGGATTGAGATCACCGAGAGCGGAGATCTCTCCGCCGAGGAGGAATGCGTCGGGATTATCGAAGATATTCAGTCAGTGGGCTATCACGTCCTTTTAGACGACTTCGGTACAGGACACTCGTGCCTCGCAAATCTTGCCCGCGTCCCATTTGACACCATCAAGATGGATCGAAACTTCTGCATGAGCCTTCCAGAATGCCAATCATCAACGCTGCTCCTGGAAGCTTTTGGAAAGCTCGTACGCCAACTTGGGAAATTCTCACTGGTTGAAGGGGTTGAAACCGAGGCGCAAGAGCAGATTGTTCGCGACTTCCATTTCACCGTTGGTCAAGGTTATCTTTACTCGAAACCTGTTTCACGCGATCGAGCTGTCGAGATGTTCTTTGAATCGAATTCTCTCGATTCACAAAGAGCTGCTTAACCTCGGACCGCTGACTCCGTTATCGCATAAGAGTATCTTTGATGTGCCCGCTCTATCGTTCCAGCTCGATCGGAAACTTTCTTTAAAAAATATTCAATTCATGGTTGACTTTGCGTTTACCCTTACGGTTTAATCTTTGACTGTAAATGGATCACCCCAATCAAGGGTGCTAACGTCGAACCTCGGTTCGACCGAGGCACAGAAACATAGACACTGTTCGACGTAGTGAGATGAGCCGCTTTGCTCCCTCTCCCAGACTCAATTTCGTGGGCCGATTGGCTTGAGTTATCGCCTGTATAGTGAATTCTCTCAAGTCGGCTACTTGCCTGCGACTCGAATTCATCTGACAATTCCGTCTGGAAGGCGGCTAGATTGTCGCAACAACAATTTGCACGGGCCGGATAGTTTGCCTTATCTTTAGGGAAGATCAGCGGCAAAACTAACTCACTAGTCCGTGCTTCATATGTATTAAGAGTGCGGGCCGATACTTGTGGATTATCGCCTGTCACGCGGAGGGTCGCTGGTTCGAGTCCAGCCGTCCCGACTGTAAGGAATTACAGGCGGGACGTAGCTCAGTTGGTAGAGCATCACGTCTACGAGGACAACTTGTCCGCACTCTGAAGCAGCGAAAAAACAGATTCTCCGGGCCGATGATATTGGGTTTTCCTCAACCCGTCGGCTGCATTTTGGGGCACTTCGGCGGAAAGGCCGACCAAGTCGAAAGGCTTGAGGCGTGTGGAACGCGGTGCGGCAGTCGAACCCAGTTTCGCACTTGCCCGGAGTCAAATACGTTCGTCGTGCGGGCCGAAGTCGTTGGTTTATCGGTTAAAGGCGAAAGTCCACTGGTTCGAATCCAGAGTCCGAAGGAAGTGATTCCCGAGGATTTGTGACCAAGACAACACTTGCCTGCATGACGAGCAAATAACGATTTCTGGCGGGCCGGAGGTTGTGGGTTATTGATCCTTGAAAAGGGAAACCGTCGTGGACAGCGAAAGCTGCTTCCATCAGGGAATATCCATGCCGCAAATTGTCCGCTGGGCAAAGCAAATCCTGCAAAGGAGGAAAAGAAGAACATGAACTACAGCAAACTATTCAACACCAAAAAGACCAACCAGCGCCAAGCAATTCCTGGCGCAAGCCAAGTCCTCAACCATGCCGGAGGCTATAGCTTTGAGGTCGACCGTTGGACGATGCTGGATCGGTTCTTGATCCTCGGAAGCGAAAGCGGGACCTTTTACGTCGGGGCGCGGAAGTTGACCATTGAGAGCGCGACGAACGTGATCGAAGCGATCAAGGAAGACGGAGTTCGGGTCGTGGATCGGATCGTCGAGGTAAGCACCAAAGGTCTTGCCCCGAAGAACGATTCTGCGGTTTTTGCCCTGGCCTTGGCGGCTTCGTTCGGATGTGACAAGACTCGAAGCGCGGCCCTTGCGGCATTGCCGAAGGTCTGCCGAACCGGAACTCACCTCTTCGCCTTCGCCGCCGCTTGCGACGGAATGCGTGGATGGGGTCGAGGACTCCGGAAAGCAGTTGGTAAGTGGTACAACGCTCAGTCGGCAGAGGCGCTTGCGTACGCTTTGGTGAAGTACCAGGCGCGTGAAGGCTGGTCGAACCGAGACCTTTTACGGCTTGCTCACCCGGTCGCTGCTACTGCGGAGCACAACGTGCTCTTTAAGTGGGCAGTGGACGGCGAGTTGACCGGAGAGGCACCTCTTATTCAGGCGGTGCAGGCTTTGAAGGAGGTCAAGGACCTCGACAAGGCTAAGGCGTTGATCGTGGAGAACAAGATTCCGCGAGAGGCAGTGCCAACGGAGATGTTGACCGAGACTGAGGTCTGGGAAGCACTTTTGGAGGACATGCCGCTTACGGCGATGATCCGAAACTTGGCGACCATGACCAAGGTTGGCTTGCTGAAGAGCGGGCTCTTCCGGGGTGACTCGGTTGCAGTCGGGAAGGTTGTTGCGACCTTGCGAGACGCTGAAAAGCTGCGAAAGGCACGCATCCACCCGGTTGCGATCCTGGCTGCACTCAACACCTACGCAGGTGGAAAGGGTATCCGGGGAGAGAACACTTGGAAGCCAGTTCAGTCGATTGTTGACGCTTTGAACGATGCGTTTTACGCGACGTTTCAGAACGTTCGATCGACCGGAAAGCGGTTCGTCCTTGGACTCGACGTGTCGGGTTCGATGGCGGGGACTTTGGTGAGCGGAGTTGCTGGGCTCGACTGCCGTAAGGCGTGTGGAGCGATGGCACTCGTTACCGAGTTCGTCGAATCTCAAGTGACTCACTTGGCGTTCGACACCAACGTGTACCCGTTGAAGTTGGATAAGTCGATGCGGCTCGATAAGGTTGTTGAGACCTTGGAGAGGACCGGAGGCGGCGGAACTGACTGTGCGGCGCCGATCCGGTACGCGATTGAGAACCGGATTGAGGCCGATGTCTTCGTGATCTTCACGGACTCTGAGACTTGGTACGGTTCGCAGCATCCGGCCCAGGCTATTGCGGAGTACCGTCGAAAGATGGGAATTCCGGCAAAGCTGGTCGTGGTCGCGATGGCAACCAACCGGTTGTCAATTGGCGACTCGAGGGATGCAGGGACTTTGAACGTTGTCGGATTCGACGCGTCGGTTCCGGGCGTCATCGCCGAGTTCGTCGGCTGATGAGATATCCCCCTTGAGCGAGGCTCGAGGGGGATACTACTTCAAAATGAGGAATGTTCTGCCCGCGAGGCACCCGTTTCGGAAGCTGAAGAGTCGGTTCCAGATTTGGCCTTACCATCCTGAATGGGATGAATGGTGGTTGAGTGAGCTGCCGGTTTGGCCGACCAACTATGCTGAGCCAGAGTCGGATTTTGTTCTGGATTGGTCAAAGCCAGGGCACCAATACATTGGAAGTTCGCAGATGCACGATGCGCCGGTCCATGGAATTAGGTGGGACTCGGACGGTGTCGAGATAGGGCTGACGGATTACGAGGCGTGGCGGCTGAGCACGGCATTAAATGGCGGCCGACTGGATCCGCAGGTGACTCCCTTTCCGGTGACGCTTCGGTTTGTCGAGCCGGTTGCGGTCTGCGCTTGGGTGGACACACCAATGGGGGACCTATGGCGGCTGAAACACAACCTAAAGGGAGTGTTGGATTCGGCTTTTGAGTTTATTGAGGATCGCGTTATCCGGTGGGATGATCGGGAGTTTTTGGGTTATTTCGCGATGCGTTACTGGTCAGGACGGGAGTTTGTTCTCTCGGAAAGTAAGGAGAATGGGGTTGTGAGCCGGTGCGTTCATCAACCGGAGTTGATTTTGGGGGTTCATTGCCGCCGAGTTGAGTTTGTTGAGGGGCAGTTGGCGGCGATGCGGACGGTTTTTGGAGAGCGAGGCGCCCGGGCGTACTCGCTGATGGATGCGAATCGGTATTTGTTTAGTCAGGGCTCGTTTCAGCCGTTTGTGGACTTGGCGGAACGTGGAGTTGTACCGGCGACGAAGTTACCGTGATTTCGCGCCGGCCCGAGGCCACGCCCCTCCCGGAATGCCGCCCGGAGCGTCGCTGTCGCTCGGCTCTGGACGTCGTTCCGGGTCCCGCGCCTCGGCGCGGGGGAGAGCAGGGTGCATCGGGCGAGGGCCGCGTTGCGAGTTGACCGTTTTAAGGCTTGACCTCCGCGTATTCCAATCGGAACTCCCGGTACGGCTCGGGTTCAGAGCAGCCCTCGCAAACCGGAGTCATGTGAGTAGCTGGAAGCAACTTGCCGGTAATCCATACTTGAGGCCATCTGGGATATATCTCGTCGGGAACCGTCCAGCCGTGGACGAGCCTCACAGCCGTAGGATTCGAATCGGGTGTGAACTGGATCGCAACCTCTTTGCCATTCAGAACGAGGTGGTCCGTCAATCCGGTTGTCTCGTGGTGGTTGAGACGATAGCGGACAGATCCGACTGACTGCTTTTGGCCCCCTTGAAGCGATTTTGTTGGCTTGGTGAGCCATCGGTAGACCCCGACAGAGAGGATTCCAACTCCGAGCACGATGCCAATCCACCGGGCGATAGACTTCATAAATGAATATTAACTTTCTGGAGCAGGAGTGAGATCCTTCGCGATTTCTTCTCGATATGGATTCTCGGATGTCGGCCAATCGGAGTCCATCACGCTGATAAGGAGGTTTCGAAAAGTCTCGGCACTGAGTTCGGCTACGTCGAGGTATCGCGCGACATCGGGATTCTGCACTCCTCTGGCGAGTTCGCTGTCAAATGGTCGGCACCCGATCCGGTTGGACTTCTCGTCCCGCCACGCTATCCAGCAGTAATGACCAAACCAAGAGATGAAGAAGACTTCTTCCATGGAGTAGTCGTAATCGACCTTACATTGGTCTAGGTATTCCGAAATGAGGTGAAGGGTCCAGTAGGTCATGGTTCGTCACCTGAGTTGCAAACCCACGTTCAACTTAGGTATAACTTCTCTTTGCGCCGGACTGTGTCTGGCGACACAAGGAGCTTCTGAGCTCGCTTGGCTGGGCGACCCCGGTTGGTTTCACACCAAAGACGATGGGCAACGTCAGTGATTCATGACGAATCCAACAGGCCGAACGACGCATTGAAGCAAGGAAAAATCGAATGCTTCCAGGCATATTAGGACGAAAAATAGGCATGACCCACATCTTTAACGATGCGGGCAAGATGGTGCCTGTAACCGTCGTGGAAGCGGGGCCTGTCTTCGTGACGCAAGTGAAGAGCGAAGAGAAAGATGGTTACACCGCAATCCAGGTTGGTTATGGAGACGCACCCGAGCGAAAGCTCACTTATCCCAAGTTTGGTCACCTGAAGAAGGCTGGTCTCACCAAGAACCTCCGAACTCTGCGTGAGTTTCGAGTTGCAAAGACGGACGGCGTTGAGCTCGGTCAAGAGTTCAATGTTTCGCTCTTCACCGAAGGCGAAGACGTCGCGGCAACTGGAGTCAGCAAGGGTCGAGGTTTTGCTGGTGGTGTCAAGCGGTACCACTTCAAGGGTCAGCACATGACTCACGGTTACATGACTCACCGGCGCCCGCTCTCGAACGGTGCAACCGGTCCCCAAAGGGTTTTCAAAGGTAAGCGCGGTCCGGGCCGAATGGGAACCGATACGGTGACGCAGAAGGGTCTCAAGATCGTGAAGATCGATGTTGAGCGAAACCTGTTGCTCATCGATGGTTCCGTTCCTGGTCCTAACGGTGCGCTTGTGACGATTAAGAAGGTGAACAACTAATGGCATCGATCGAGATCAAAGACAAAGCAGGAAAGAAGGTCGGAAGCCACGATCTGAGTGGTTTCATCACCACCATTTCGGCAAGCCACACCACGATTCACCGAACAGTTGTTGCTGAGGAGTCGAATTCTCGCCAAGGTACGCAAAGCGCGAAGACTCGTGCAGAAGTCCGCGGTGGTGGTCGCAAGCCTTACAAGCAGAAGAAGACCGGTAATGCTCGCCAAGGTTCGATCCGAGGCCCGCACTACGCGCACGGTGGAATGGCGCTGGCAGTTAAGCCTCGCGACTATTCGAAGAAGATCAACAAGCAAGAGCGACGCGCAGCAATTGTGAGCTCGCTTGCAATGCACTTTGAGGCTGGAAATGTAAGCGTGGTCGACAAGATCGCGTTTGCGGCGCCGAAGACGAAGGATGCAGTTGCTCTCCTCGCGGCTCTTGGAGTTGCGGATGCGAAGCGAATCCTCGTGGTTCTGCCCGAGTATGACGAAGTTGCTCTCAAGTCCTTTGCTAACCTTCCGAACGTAGTGGTGCGAACCGCTCCGGCTTCGGTGAAGAAGGGCGAAGAGGGTCCAAAGACGCAGGCGTTCAGCGCACGAGACGTGCTTGTGGCTCACAAGCTGGTCGTGGCAAAGGATGCTTTGGCAAAGATTGAGGAGGTTTGGGCCAAGTGAGAAGTCCATATGAAGTAATCGTTGCTCCGCACTTAACCGAAAAGTCGGTCGCCCTCAGCATGGGTGATCTTCGGGTCAAGGATGACGCTGAACTGGTTCGCAAGTACACGTTCATCGTCGCTAAGGATGCAAACAAGATCGAAATCAAGGCTGCTATCGAGGCGCTTTACAACGAAGGCAAGAAGAAGGGTGAGGGGATCGAAGTGACTTCGGTTCGCACCATCAAGGTCCTTGGTAAGAAGCGACGACGCGGTCAGCGAAGTGGCTATGAGCCGGATCGCAAGAAGGCAGTCATCACCCTGGCTAAGGGTCAGATGCTGGAGGATTACGGAGTCTAACCATGCCAGTACGAAAGCTTAAACCGACATCGCCAGGTCGACGCCATCAGGCAGTTTCGACCTACGCGGAAATTACAAAGGGTCGACCAGAAAAGTCGCTGACCGTTGGTCTGCGAAAGTCTGGCGGTCGCAACAGCTATGGCCGAGTCACCAGCGTGAACGTTGGTGGTGGTAACAAGCGACGCTACCGAATCATCGACTTCAAGCGCATCAAGGATGGCGTTGAGGCTACGGTTGCCGCGATCGAATACGATCCGAACCGAACCTGCCGCATCGCTCTTCTGCACTACAACGACGGAACGAAGGCATACATTCTTGCCGCTCGAAACCTCGCAGTGGGCGCAAAAGTCATTTCGGGTCCCGATGCTGACATTCTTCCTGGCAACGCGTTGCCGCTGAAGAATATCCCGCTCGGTACCTTGGTCCACAACATCGAGTTCCACCCCGGAAAGGGCGGTCAGATGGTTCGCTCGGCAGGAGCTTCGGCTCAGGTCATGGCGAAGGAAGGATCCTACGTTACTCTCCGACTTCCTTCGGGCGAAATGCGGATGGTGCACAACACCTGCCGCGCAACCGTGGGTGAAGTTGGAAATGCCGAGCATGAGAACGAGTCGCTGGGTAAGGCTGGAAAGAGCCGAAACCTTGGCCGCAAGCCTCACGTTCGTGGTGTCGTTAAGAGTCCTCGCGACCACCCACACGGTGGTGGTGAAGCCAAGTCGCCGGTTGGACGTAAGAAAGGTCCAGTCGACCGATGGGGCAACAAGGCTCTTGGTGAGCGCACCCGTAGCAACAAGAAGACGGACAAGCTTATTGTTCGACGCCGCTACGGCAAGTAATCGTCAATTTGAGTTCTCTCCTCAGGCTCCGGCTTGGGGAGAAAGCTCCTCGTGCACTGCCCGCCTTTGGCTTGGGCTAAGGGCGAAGGTCAACACAGGAAAATCTAGATGGCAAGAAGCTTAAAGAAAGGATATTTCGTGGATGAGCATCTGATCGAGAAGGTCGAGAAGATGAACGCTGCGGATGAAAAGAAACTAATCAAAACATGGAGCCGACGATCGACGATCATCCCAGACATGATCGGTCACACATTCGCGGTTCACGACGGACGCAAGCACGTTCCCGTTTTCGTAACGGAGAACATGATTGGTCACAAGCTGGGTGAGTTTGCACCGACCCGAACTTATAAGGGTCACCAGGGCGGACTGCCAGAGCGAGGAGTGAAGATTCGATAATGGAAGTACGCGCAACCGCTAAATATCTCCGCGTGCAACCTCGAAAGGTTCGAATCGTCGCTGACGAAATCCGCGGCATGAACGCCGGGATGGCCGCTCACAAGCTGCGATATCACACCAGCAAGGGTGCAAAGCTTCTGCGAAAGGTGCTCATCAACGCAATGGCAAACGCAGTCGAGAACAATCAGCTCTCGCCTGAGAACTTGCGAATTGCAACCATTGAAGTGAACGAGGGACCTCGCATCAAGCGAATCCAAGCTCGCGCCATGGGTCGAGCAAATCGAATTGTCAAGAAGACCAGCCATATCACGGTCGTTGTTGAGGATGTCGAGCCGAAGGCTGCAGTAAAGCCGCACGGTACCAAGGCAAAGCCTCGACCGAAGTTCGCCGCTCCTGCTCCGGCAAAGAAGGCGAAGGCTGAGAAGGTTGTTGAAGAAGTGGTGGAGACGCCAGTTCAGGAAGAGGTGCAGGCCTCTGAGGAGACACAAGAAAACTAATGGGACAGAAAATTCACCCAGTAGGCTTCCGTATTGGCGTCATCCGAGGCCACGATAGCCACTGGTTTTACAAGAAGCAAGGCTACGCCGAAGCGGTCAAGATGGATCACGATATCCGTCAGGTCGTTAAGAAGCGCGTGGGTCTTGGAAACGTGAGCCGAGTTGAGATTGAGCGAGCGGCAAACCGCCTCAAGGTCAACATCTACACGGCACGACCGGGCGCAATCATTGGTCGCGGCGGAAAGGGAATTGACGAGCTGACCGATATTCTTAACCGAATGGTTCGCGGCTTTGACAACACCCTTGGCGTTCAGGTCAACGTTACCGAAGTTCGACAACCCGAGCTTGATGCGCAAATCGTCGCTGAGAACATCTGTGCTCAGCTCGAAAAGCGAATTAGCCACCGACGAGCGATGCGACAAGCTATGATGCGCGTCACCCGCTTGAACGGTCGCGGTATCAAGATCGAGGTTTCGGGCCGATTGAACGGTGCTGAAATCGCTCGAACCGAAAAGGACAAGACCGGTAAGGTCCCGCTCCACACTCTTCGAGCTGACATCGACTACGGATTTGCCGAAGCGCACACGATCTACGGAATCGTTGGCTGTAAGGTCTGGATCTACAAGGGCGAAGTTCTTCCTGAGAAGCGCCTTCGAGAGCTGGATGCGATTATGCAGAACCAACAAGAGCAACGCCGCAAGGAGCGAGATGAGCGACAGTCGAAGCGAGCATTCGGTTCGACCAAAGCTGACGAAGCTCCGGCAGCAGAACAAGGAGAACAAGCCTAATGTTGATGCCAAAGCGAGTTAAAGAAGGACGACGGAAGATGTTCCGTGGTCGAATGAAGGGCAAAGCCACCCAAGGCAACACGATTGCTTTTGGTGAGTATGCGATCATCGCTCAAGAACCAGCATGGGTGACGAGCCGACAGATCGAAGCTTCGCGAATTGCCATGACCCGACACGTCAAACGAGGTGGTAAGGTCTGGATCCGAATCTTCCCGCAGAAGTCGTACACCAAGAAGCCACTTGAAACCCGTATGGGTAAGGGTAAGGCGGGCGTCGAAGGCTGGGTAGCCGTCGTGAAGCCGGGAAGCGTTTTGTTCGAAATGAACGGCGTTCCGGTGGAGCTGGCTCGAGAAGCTATGCGACTTGCAATCTACAAGATGCCAATGCGCTGTAAGTTCTACACCAAGGCTGAACTTGAGGCAGAGCAAGCCGCACTTGAGGCTGGTTACCAAGAGAAAGCCGCCGCAAAGAGGGAGGCTGCAGCACAATGAAAAGCTTGAAAGCAAAGGAACTGCGAGATAAGTCCATCGCCGATTTGGAAGCGTTGGTGAACGAGGAGCGAGCGGCTCTTTACAAGTCGCGACGAGACCTGGTTTTCCGGCAGCTCACCGATACGGCAAGCGTGAAGGTTCGACGACACAACATCGCTCGAATCCTCACCGTGATCAGCGAAAAGCAAAGAGGAAACGCTTAATGGCAGACGCATCTGTATCGCGCAATCGCCGCAAGGTCCGACAAGGCATCGTTGTCTCCAACAAGATGGAGAAGACGGTGGTTGTTAAGGTCGAGCGACGCGTGCAGCACCCGCTGTACGGAAAGGTTGTGATCCGAACTGAAAAGTTTAAGGCTCACGATCTTCTGAATTGCGACGAGGGAGACCGCGTCGAGATCATGGAAACCCGTCCGCTGTCGAAAGACAAGCGATGGCGAGTCACCCAGATTCTCGAAAAGGTCAAATAATCTTTGCCCCTTCGGGGGCTACGACTTTGAATCACGCCTACCCCCAAATGCATTTTGGGGATGGCCTCTGAGAAAGGAAAAACGAAATGATTCAACAATTTACAAGACTGAAAGTAGCCGACAACAGCGGCGCTCGCGAAGTCATGTGCATCCGCGTTCTGAAGGGATCGCAGCCTCGCTACGGCGGAGTGGGTGACGTGATTGTTGCGGCCGTAAAATCGGCAACTCCGAACATGCCCGTGAAGAAGGGTGACGTCGTTCGCGCCGTCATCGTTCGCACCAAGAAGGCAGTTCGACGCGTGGACGGTTCGACCCTTCGATTCGATGAGAATGCTTGCGTTGTCATCAACCCGAACAACGGCGAGCCCCGCGGAACTCGTATCTTTGGACCGGTTGCTCGCGAACTTCGCGACTCCAACTACATGAAGATTGTCTCCCTTGCTCCGGAGGTGCTGTAATGCCAACGAAAGCTGATTTGAAACGACTCGCAAACCCCGTTAAGCTCAAGGTTCGCCGCGGTGACAAGGTTATGATCATCGCCGGTAAGGACAAGGGTAAGAAGGGCTTCATCGCCGCTGTATCTCCGAAGGAGAACAAGGTGATCGTTCTGGCTGAGAACCCAGAGAATGCTGAGCAGCCGTTGCCGTTGAACACGGTGATCAAGCACCGCAAGGCAAAGCAGCAAGGCGAGCGAAGCGCTCGAATCGCACTTCCGGCTCCTCTGCACGTCTCGAACGTGATGGTGCTCGACCCAAAGACCGGCGAGCCAACTCGAGTTGGTCGCCGAAAAGAGGGCGATAAGCTCGTTCGGTACGCAAAGAAGAGCGGCACGACGATCAAGAACGCTGACTAATTGAACGGTTGGAGGTTTGTGACCTCCAACCAAATGTCCGCCTGGTCAGAAATCAGGCAAAGAAGGAAAAGAAATGGCTAAGAAGAAAGAAGAAGTTGTGGCAACTGGAGCGCTCCCTGCTCCTCGCCTGAAGGAAAAGTACAAAAAGGAAGTTGTTCCGAAGCTGCAAGAGCAGTTCAAGTATAAGTCGGCAATGCAGTTGCCCAAGCTTGAGAAGATCGTGATCAACATGGGTACGGGTTCGACCGATAAGGACAGCAAGCACCTTGAGAACTCGATCCGCGACTTGACCCTCATCTCTGGTCAGAAGCCGATCACCACGACCGCAAAGAAGGCAATCTCGAACTTTAAGCTTCGAGAAGGCATGAAGGTCGGATGCAAAGTCACCCTTCGGGGCGACCAGATGTACCACTTCTTTGACCGACTTGCTACCGTGGTTCTCCCCCGAATCCGCGACTTCCAAGGTCTTTCGGCGAAGTCGTTCGACGGACGTGGAAACTACGCGATCGGTCTCAAAGAGCAGCTGGTTTTCCCTGAAATCCCTTACGATACGTTCGACCGAATTCGCGGTATGGACATCGTGTTCTGCACGACGGCGAAGACCGACGAAGAGGCTCACGTGTTCCTCAAGGCCATGGGTCTTCCGATCCGCGAGAAGTAAGAAGCTTTTCGCCTCGCATCAGCCCGGTTCTACTTCGTAGTGCCGGGCTGAATTGTTTTAGTTGGCAGTGATTTCGATCTCTCGTAGGCGTGCGCCTTCGAGCGGGAGCTTCAGGAGGATTGCGCCAGCGTTGGAGGTAAGTTCGCCCTCGGACGCAGTGAATTCGGTGCCCCACATTCCTTCAATTTTGATGGTGGCGGTGCGCCGGAGAATTTCGTTGGTGTTGTCGAGCGAGAGGGAGAGCCATTTGAGGTCGGCGGAGAACTCGAGGGTGTCGATTTTGGCACCTTCGACTTCGACGACGATGTTCATGTGCCGAACTACAATCTTTCGTCCGACGCCGTCCCACGGGGTGATTCGCAGGGTCGGGACTTCATTTCGGTTGTAGGTCTCGACGTTGCCGCCGAAGGTGATGAAACCGCGATCCGCGGAGGGGAGGACCCAGACGGTGGCAAGGCGGATGTATTCGGCAAGAGCCCAGCCAAGCTCACCAGAGTAGGCGCTTAGTCCGCGCTGAGACGACCCATGATCGGGGCAGAAGCCCATGCTGGCGGCACCATCGGCCCGGACCATCGCCCAAGGAGCCATGAGGCCGCCGAATGCGATGCGAAGCGCGGGTTCATCGAGGCGAGTGTAATCGCGGTCGAGCCAGGAGAGCAGCGTGTGACAGGTGGTGATCGACGCGCTGGACGGGAAGATTTGCCCGTAGTCGGCGAGGACGGGGTGGGATTCGTAGTCGACAGAGGATCGGGTCTCGGAGCCAAATGACCACCAGACGGGAGCAGTAGATTTATTCGTCAGCAATAGCTGATCGACAGAGCCGATTGCCGAAATGGCGTTTGACTCTTCGGCGAGGGCGGCGACCTCTTCGAGGGTGTTGAGGCTGAAGTGCCGGCCGACCCAGAACGGAAGTCGGTACTGGTTGAGAAAGTCTTTGCGGAGGGCCTTCCAAGCGGGGTGGTCGGCGAGAGTCGATGCGCCGAGGAGCGGGGTCGAGAAGAATCCCTCTCGGTCGGCATAGCGAAGCATCCCGTCGACGAGTCCATCGGATAGGGTGGTGTACTCCTCACTGGTTCGGGTGAGCTTTGTGTGGTTTGCTAGCCGAGAAAGAGTTTGGTAGAACCTTGCGGCGTAAACGTAAAGCTGGGCGCGGGAGGCATCAAACGCCACGGAGCGGGTGTGGCTGGGGAGGATCGCGGAGAAGGTGTTCTGTCCGGGCTTGTGGAAGTATTTGAGCAAGAATTGCTCGACGTACAGGTCAAGGACCTGGACTTGCTCGGGATCGAGGAAGATGATGTTCTTTTCGGCGAGGAAGGTCGCGTCGGCAAGAGAACTAGCGATGCCCCAGGGTTGGTCGAAGGGCTGTTCGACGGGCGCGTTCAGGGAGTTGTCGCCAGGGAGGATGCCGTGTTGGTACTGGCCTTCGGTTCCGACTTGGTGCGCGCAGATATAGCTGGCGCGGGCTTGGATGAGGTCGGAGATTGGGGGCGTGAAAAGGAAATGGGCCCAGGATTCTCGGCCCTCCATATCTTCGACTGAGATGCGGGCTTCGCCGGGAGAGCGCTTCGAGAGGGCAAAGATTCCACCGTGCTCGTCACTTTCGGATTCGACGTCGGCGTCTTCGGCATCGGAGGAAATGGAGGTGGGGCGGGTGCCGCAAACTTCGACGTAGGTGTTGGTGTTGACGGGCACAACCGCACCTTGGGTGAGCCGGAAGGCGGGCACCTTGTACTCGTTGAGGGCAAGGGCGAGTTCAAAGCCGTGGCGGCCCTGAACGGGGGCAAAGCAGACTTGGTAGGTCTTTTCCTCTTTGGGCTCGAGGACGATGCTGCTGTGACCGTAAAGCCAGTCGCCCCAATCTTCGCGGTCGATGGTGGCGCGGCTGTGAACGTAGACGATCGGCACTCCGGGCCAGCCAGGGCTCACGCGGAGCGAGAGAGGCGCGGAGTGGGTGAACTCCCAGGGCGAATCTTTACCCGGGAAGACGAGGAGACCGGGGGCATCGCCGCAGACGCGGCGCGCGGCAAGATAGCTACCGGCTCCGCCGATGTGGGTTTGCAAAACCATGCGCTCGGTGAGGAGCGAGTTCATTCCATCGTCGTTGAGAGGGAAGCCGTCGAGGGTGTTGAGGAGGGCCATCGGGAAACCGAGTTCACCGATTTCGACGCTCTTTCGGCTTCGGTTTTTGATGGTGATGTCCCAGTTGATGACGCCGGGGAGGTCGGGGTTTTCGTACCAGGCGCCTTTGACGTCGAAATCGGGGAGGAGGGGGAAATCGTAGGTGGTGTCGACGCGGTTTTCGCCTGCATTGACGGTTGCCGAGCTATTGCGGCTGACGATCCATGGCTCATCGGGATCGGTGCGTGCGCCGAGGAGAATGGTGCCGGGCAGGTACTCGTCGGTGGTTTCGTCGCCCATCACGATGGCGCCGGTGGTGAACTGAAGCTCGGCCGAATAGGCGCTGCCGCCGTCGCTCACCCAGAGGTTGGTGATGCGGCAGGTTGGGCCGAAGTTGATGGTGATTGCGGAGGTTTGAAGCTCGGCAGGTTCAAACCCGAAATCGAATTCATCCACGCTAGTAGCTTACTGTACAATTTGTGCTGTGCTGGAGCGGCTGTCAATCATTGGGTTCGGCGACCTGGACGTGAGTCCGGTGGTGGCGGCTTCGGTGGCAAATTACTTTGCGGATCGCCCGCTCGAAATTCGGTGCTGGGGCAGTAATCGCGAAATGTGCGATGTGATGTGCCGGGTGATGCGCGAGTTTTTGCGGACTCGGCAACTTCGGTATCGGGTGTTCTCTTTGGATGCCGATGAGGCGTTTCATGAGCCGAGCGCGGTGATTGTGTGTAACGAGGCAGAAATTCCAGTGAATCTGAGTCCGATTGTGCCGCAATTTCGGGTGCGATCTTTGGCGGAAGTTGGGGTCAAAGAAGATGTGGCGAAGTTTCAGGCGTTGCGGTGGATCAACCGCGAGGATTGGCCGCTTCCGTTCATTGAGGAGCATTCTCAGCACGAGCTGACGCGCTGGCTGAACGGCCTCTGAAGAAGCGCAGCCAGAGCCAGAGGCTCGCCCCGCTGAGGTCGAGGAGCACGTCCCAAAACGAACCGTAGCGGTTTGGCATGAGACCTTGACGCCACTCGTCGCATAAGGCGATGGCGGCGGCGGTCGCGATTGTGATTGGGAACTTGCCGAACGCCCGGAAGATTTGGTGCGCGAGAGTGGCGTAAAAGACCACGTGAATCAGCTTACGGAGGCCGATGATGAGGGCCTTGAGCGTCTCGGGCGAAAGTCTCCAGAAGCTGAAGTACGGCTTCATTTCATCTGCACTGCCGCTTGAGCCGCCGAAGTAGCAGACGCACCAGGTAAGGATTGCGGCGACGACCCAAGGAACGTGTGGCTTGTCGAGCCCCTTGGCAAGAGCAAGGCTGGTGGCGAGGGCGGCGAGGGCGAGGGAGGCTGGAAGTGAAAAATCCCACACGGTTCGGCCCTCGCGGACTTCGCTGAGGGTCCATACGACGGGGATTGCGGAAGTCCAAAATGCTCCGAGAATGAACCTCTTTGAGTCGTTGCTCCCCACCGAAATCACGACGGTGAGCAGAATCACGAGCAAGGCGTAGGGGAAGCCGAAGTGCCCGGAAACCGAGTAGCTACCGATGAACGGAATCAGGGCGATCAGCGGCAGGACTCTCTTCATCGGCTAACATATGTATTATGCCGGTACCGGATCCAGCGACATTCCGCCGTATGATTGACGAAGCTCAGAAGGGCAACTACGCTCTCGCTTCGATTAACGTGACCTCCAGCACGACCTTGAATGCGGCTTTGGCGGCATTTGCGGAGACGAAGACGGATGGAATCATCCAGTTCAGCACCGGAGGCTCGGAGTTTGCTTCGGGGCCGATCAAGTCGATGTCGACGGGCGCAATCGCTCTGGCTGAGTACACCCACCGAGTGGCGGCGGATTTGCCTTGCTATGTGGCGCTGACGACCGATCACTGCGTGCCGGATAAGGTGGATAAGTTTGTACGTCCTTTGATCGCAGAGAGCAAGCGACGGGTGGATGCGGGGCTGAATCCGCTGTTCAACGGGCACATGTTCGACGGATCGGAGCTTCCGATGGCGGAGAACCTTCGAATCTCGGTCGAGCTTCTCAAAGAGATGGGGCCGCTCGGGATAGTGCTTGAGGTCGAGGCCGGGCTGGTCGGCGGCGAAGAGGACGGAATTGATAACTCGGGAGCGCACCATGACAGGCTATACACCACCCCAGAAGAGATGGTGATGGTTTACGAGCAACTTCATGCGCTTGGTAAGTTCACTTTGGCGGCGACTTTTGGAAACGTTCACGGCGTTTACAAGCCTGGAAACGTGAAGCTGGAGCCAAAGATTTTGCGCGACGGAAATGCCGCGATTAAGGCAAAGTACGGCGCGATTGCGGATTTGGTCTTCCACGGTGGAAGCGGATCGGATTTGGCCGATATCCATGAGACTCTGGAGTACGGCGTGGTGAAGATGAACGTGGATACGGACTGCCAGTACCACTACACGCGCCCGGTGGTGGAGCACATCATGAAGAATTACGACGGCGTGCTGCGAATCGACGGGGAGATGGGCGACAAGAAGGCTTACGATCCGCGAAGCTACATGAAGAAGGCTGAAGCCGGAATGAAGGCTCGCGTGATTCAGGCGGCGACCGAACTCAAGAGTTTGGGCGTCACTTTGTACGGCAAGTAAGGAATAATTGAGCGAGATGGCAACAATTGCGAATGAATTGGTTGGGAAGAAGGTCGTTGTGCACGTCAATTCGGGCGGAGCGGCAGCTCAGCATCGCGGCGTACTGGAGGCGGCTGACGGTCATTTCTTTAAGCTGAAGAAGGATAGCGAGACGCTATTTATCGGCCTTCCGAACGTGATTTCGGTCGCAGCAGTCTGATGATTGTTCGCGTCGCGAGCGTCCAAATGGACGTGGCTTTTAACGACCTTGCCGCTAACATGGGCAAGGTCGTTTCTCATTTGCGGTCTTTGGCGGCTGAGGGAGTGCAGGTCGCGGTTTTTCCGGAGTGCGCGTTGACTGGGTATTGCGTTGGCTCTTCCGAGGATGCTTCTTCGATCACTCGTCCGGTCGAAGTTCTGGCGGAGATTCAAACGGCGATTGAAGAGACGGGAGTGGTTGCGGTGGTGGGATTTGCCGAGACGGGGCTGTTCAATACGGCGGCGCTTTTTGAGCCAGAGATGCCGGTTCGGTACTACCGCAAGACGCATCTGCCCGAGCTGGGTTATGACCGGTTTACGAAGACCGGCGACGAGCTTCCGGTGTTCGAGACTCGGTTTGGGAAGATCGGGATTCAGATCTGCTTTGATGTGCGATTTCCGGAGGCATCACGGGTGCTGGCGCTGAAGGGAGCGGACATGATTCTTTTGCCGACCAATTGGCCGACGGGCGCGGACATTTCGGCGGATGTTTTGTGCGTTGCTCGGGCGGTGGAGAACAAGGTCTTTGTGGCGACGGCCAACCGAGTTGGAACCGAGAATGGGTACGCGTTCATCGGCAAAAGCAAGCTGATTGCCCCAAGCGGCAAATTGCTGGCGACGGCGGGTAATGGAGAAGAAGTTCTGGTTGCGGAGTTCGATCTTGCCGAGGCGCGAAATAAGCGAAATGTGACGGTGGCGGGAAAACACGAGACAACTGTGTTTCTCTCGCGGCGCCCGGAACTCTACGGGGAAATTATCGCCCCCGTCGTGCCATTCCCGGGCGAATTATTGTAAAGTAGCTTGAGCGCAATTTTGCGTGTGGGCGATTTTATGAAGAGTAAGTTGAACATCCTGGGGATTTCTGCGGTCATCGGCGGCGCGATCGTAATTGGTTGCGGCGGCGGAGGTGGGGGTTCGGCAACGACGGGAACCGGCACGACGTCGACGACTGCAACGACGTCCACTACCGCAACCACCGCGACCACTGCGACGACAGCGACAACCGCGACGACGGCAACTACGGCGACCACTGCCACAACTGCGACTACGGCTACCACGGCAACTACAGCAACGACCGCTACCACGGCAACGACCGCTACGACTGCAACCACTGCAACAACCGCGACCTCAGGCACTACCGCCGGAACGCTTCCGCCGGATTCGATCTTGTTCACCTCGAACGACGGAACCAATACCTCGCTGAAGTCGATCAAGGCAGACGGAACGAATGAGCAGACGTTGGCGACCTTCGATCCGACCGCAGTGAAGGCAGTTGCCGCAAACCCGAACGTGACGAATCAGTTCGTTTTTGCGAGCATTACGGTTGGTACTTCGACCACTGAAATGAAGATTTACAAGGGTACGGGGGCGCTCAATCCGACGACCTCGACCCAGCTCACGGCGACAATTTTTGAGGACGTGCTTGATATGCAAGTCGTTCCGGATGGTTCGCGAGTCGTGTTCTCGGCAATTCGCCCGGGCGATGCGGTTTACAAGCTCTTTGTGATTCCGATCGCGGGCGGCACGGAAACGATTTTGGATAACGGCGGCGACTTCGCGGTTTGTCCGGATAGCGCGACGAAGTTGGTTGCCTACTCCAAAGACAACCCATCTGGCTTGTCGAGCGATATCTACACCATCAACTACACAACGGGCGGTACGGCGACTAGGTTGACCACTGTTGATACGGAGTCGTTCACGCCTTCGTGGAACCGGGCTTCGACGAAGGTTTACTTCCAGAACAAGGATGCCGCTAACTCTCAGTTTGATGTTTGGTCGGTCACTCGCTCGAACGGATTGCTGACCCGAGTGACGAACACCTTGGCTCTTGACGAAGGTGGTCCGAGCGTCAATGAAGGCGAAACAAAGATCGCGTACATCGGCTTCGACACTTCGGGCGCCAACTCGGGCCTATACGCCGCTGATATCGATGGTACTTCGCCATTGCTGATCGTTCCTAGCCAAAGCCTGGGACTCACGACGTTCTGGACGAATGCGGCGGGTCGTTCGCTCGGTGGATTCCCGATTCACTTCCGAGTGGGCCAGCCAAAGCGAAAGCGATAAGAGGCGGAGACACAAAAAAGAGAGGAGCCAAGCGGCTCCTCTCTTTTTTGTGCTTAAAGCCCGAGGGCGAGTTCGGCGATCTGGACCGCGTTGAGGGCGGCGCCTTTGAGAAGCTGATCGCCACTGAGCATCAAGCTCAGCGCGTTGGGATTCGAGAGGTCTTGCCGGATCCGACCGACGAGGACATCGCCTTGGCCGCTGGCGTCCAGTGGGGTTGGGAAGCGATTGCTGGCTCGGTCGTCGACGAGCTTGACTCCGGGGGCGGCCTGAAGTACTTCCCGGGCTTCGTCGACGCTCGGGGCAAGTCCATCGAACTCTAGGGTCACGGTTTCAGTGTGAGCGCGGAGGACGGGCACTCGGACGCAGGTGACGTTGATTTTGAGTGCCGGCATAGAGAGGATCTTTCGGGTCTCTTCCATGACCTTCATTTCCTCTTCGTTGTAGCCTTCGTCGCCGATGGCGGTGTTGTGGCTGAAGAGGTTGAACGCGTAGCGGTGATTTAGCTTGGACTCGGGAAGCGGTTGATCTGAGAGGAGCGCGCGGGTTTCTTCTTCAAGTTGGTGCATCATCGCGGCTCCGCCACCGGATGCGCTTTGATACGTGCTGACAATAATCCGCTGTAGGTTTCCGAGCTTGCGAAGCGGATTGATGGCAACGCAGAGGAGGATCGCGGTGCAGTTTGGCACGCTGATCAGGCGGCTGTTTCCCATCGACTCCGGATTTACTTCGGGGACGAGGAGAGGCACATCGGCGTTCATTCGGAAGGCGCTTGAGTTGTCGACAACGAGGGCTCCAGCGTCGAGGGCGGCTTGGGCGAGTTCTTTAGATCGGGTCGCTCCCGCGCTGAAAAAGGCGACATCAATGCCTTCGAAAGCTTCTTTAGTGGCTTCTTGGACTTCATAGGTTTTGTCAGCAAACGGGATTTGTTTGCCAACGGAGCGGGCGGAAGCGAGGAGGCGAAGGTCTCCGACGGGGAAGTTTCGCTGCTCAAATAGGGAAAGGAATTCGGCTCCGACTGCGCCGGTCGCACCGACGATTGCCACGTTCTTTTGCACGGATAGGTTTTACCCGGTTGCGATTCATGTCCCAATTTTTGGTTCGAATTGTATCATTTTAGAATGATGGTAGTACTTTTTGGGTCACAAAATTGGATGAATGGATTATAGTTTGGCATGGACTGCGGTTTCTTGTTCAGGGAGATCGATGCAGCGTGTGGTGGTGGTGTTGAGTTAACGGAGTCCTTGGTTTGTTCCGAGGGCATCGAGGCGATCGTTTGTGGGCTGGCGATCAAGGCGGGCACGCGGTATCAGAGGTTGATCGATTTGCGCGATCACGGAACGATGTTTGTCTTTATGAATCGCGGGGACTTTGTTTCGTTTTCCAACGATGATCGAGTCTTTGCGTCTTCAAAATCTCTAGTAGCGATGGGAGGTGGATGGAGAAGGTTCCAGTTTTCGCCGCGCCCGGCTGAGGTGAAACTCATTTGTTTTGGGACGACGAGCCCGTTCTTAAACCTCTTTCGGCGTGAGTCCTCGCTGGTTCGCGATACAGCACTGAATGAGCATCCAGAATTTGATGAGTTGTGGACGTTAGCGGATACTATCAAGGCGGGAGCCGACGCAATATCGTATCGCTTCGCGCAGTTTTATTCACATACGATGCGATTGGTGGCTTCGCCTGACGCCAAGATGTGCCTTGCGAAAATCCCTTCTTCGGTAACTGGCCCTATGCTTGATGTCGCAATGAAGGTGAAGATGAATCCTGAATTCGAGTGGACGACGCTCACGGGGGCATCTGTCAGTGGCTACTCCCAACATCATTTTTCGCGAATGTTCAAGGCGCAGGTGGGGGTTGGGTTCCATGATTTCGTGGAGCAAGCTCGGACTACACCAGCAATCAATTTGCTCATGGATGGAGCGGGAACGATCGAATTCGTTGCTCGTCATGTTGGGTTCTCGTCTTCGAGTGCGATGCGCGATGCAATTCGGAAGCATACGGGCTTTCTGCCGAGTGACTTTTCATCGGTCGCTCACGTTCGGGTGTAACCAGGCGACGATGTCGGGTTGATCGTCGTAGTGGATAGGTACGCTTTATGCCAATGCCACTGACCGAATCCGCCGTTCTCGAAGCACTTAAGGTCGTCAATGACCCCGATTTACATCGAGACATTGTTACCCTTGGGTTCGTTCGGGATGTCGTGATTGAGGGATCCCACGTTGCTTTTACGGTCAATTTGACCACTCCAGCTTGCCCGGTGAAAGAAGAGTTGAGGGCGCAATCCGAAGCGGCTGTTTTGGCCCTTGAGGGTGTCGAGACGGTTGCAGTCGAGATGACGGCGACGGTCCGAACCCGCAACACCAAAGCGGAGGATTTGCTCCCAGGGGTTGCGAACGTGATTGCGATCGCATCTGGAAAGGGAGGAGTTGGAAAGAGCACAGTCACGGCGAATCTGGCAGTGGCGCTGGCTCAAACCGGTGCGCGGGTCGGCATCGTGGATGCAGATGTTTACGGCCCTTCGATTCCGTTGATGCTGGGGGCGCAAAACGAGAAACCGTTTACCGAGGGGCAAAAGATCATTCCGATCTTCCGGTTCGGAGTGCACACGATGTCGCTAGGGTATCTGCTGGATGACGATCAGGCGGTTTTATGGCGCGGGCCGATGGTGGCGGGGACGGTTCGGCAGTTGCTGGCCGATGTGAACTGGGGCGAGTTGGACTACCTTTTGGTCGATTTACCTCCCGGAACAGGAGATGCGCCGATGTCTCTGGCGCAGTTGGTGCCCTTGACAGGGGTGGTCATTGTTTCGACGCCGCATAACGTGGCGGCGAACATTGCTGGGAAGGCGGTTCAGCTGTTTAGGCGGCTCAATTCTCCGATTTTGGGTGTGATTGAGAATATGGGCGTGATGGTTGACCCCGAGACGGGCGTCGAGACGAGGATGTTCTCGGGCCTCTCCGGTGCGGAGCTTTCGGAGCAACTGAAGGTGCCGTATCTGGGCTCGATTCCGTTCGATCCGCAAGTCTCGTCGGCGGGAGATCAGGGCGTGCCGTCGGTGGTGGCTTTCCCCCAGACCACTCAGGCCGAGGCGTTCAAGGCGATTGCTGGGAGGCTGGCTCAGCAGGCGGCGATCAAGGCGATGACGCGGCAAGATTTGGTTCAGGTTGAGACGCCCGACTTTCAGCCAGTGAGCTAAACCCGGAAGGCATCCATGGCGGCGTAAGGCGGTGGGCCAAGGAGGCTTGCGTCGCCGCCTGAGAGCCAATCTCTGGCTTGGTCGCCGGTGAGGACGACGGGCATCCGGGTGTGGAACTTGCGGGTGAAGCCGTTTGGTTCGCAGGTGATGAGGCCGACGGTGCGGATTTCGGAGCCGTTCGGGTCGAGGTAGTCCTCGAAAAGCGCGGGGAAGAAGAAGGGGTTGTGCCCGCGCATGACGAGGGCGTGCTTGCGCTGCTCGACTTTGGTGGGTCGTTTTTCGTCGAATAGGTTGTCTTGGAGAGATGCAATCTCGACTTCTTCATCGGTCCATTCGAAGTAGCCACTGACCGGTAAAACCGCTCGGCGGCCGCGAAAGGCGGCTTTGAACATCGGCTTTTCCCCGATGGATTCGGCGCGGATGTTGATGAGCTTGGCCTTCCAGTCTTCCTGGCTCCAGGCAGGGGAGAATCCCCAGCGCATGGGTTGCAGAACGCCTTCTTGGCAGATTGCATCGACCCAATCGGTGGGGCGTAGGATCCCCCGATCAAAGCGAGGCTCGTACCCGGGAAGCACATTGAAGGGAAGCTCTTGTTGGAGCTTCTCAACCATGCAGTTTAGGTAGTAAGCGGAGCACATCGCGGGCGGGTAAGTGATATATTTTGGCTATGAAAGCGGCACTTGTTGGCGTAGGGATTGGACTTTTTGCATTCGGAGCAGGGTTGGCATTTGCTCCAAAACTGGTGGTGAATGGTCAGCCGGTGGCTAACGGCGTGGTGGTGAGTGGGGGCAAGACTTATGTTTCGCTCTCGGCACTGAAGGCGGCCGGAGCAGAAGTTTCGGCGACGTCGAGCACGGTCAGTGTGGATTTCTCGCCTCCGGCGGGTCGAAATCAGGTTGATGCTGTGGAAGGGAAGCTCGGATACTGGCTCGAGAATAACCTTTGGCGGGTGAAGGTGAACTCGATCGAGGCGGCCCCGAATCCGTTCACCAAGGGACCCGGCCTTGTGGCCGAAATCGAGTTCAGAAATCTTGGCAAGAAGCCGATCTCGCCGTTTGCGAGCGGAATGGATAAGTTGCAAGTGATCGACTCGGCGGGGAAGGTCGTGAGTTTTTCGCAAGGGACGTTCAAGCAGTTCTTCAGGGATGTTGCTCCGGGCGGGGCGATCACCGAAAGGATTCAGTTTGGCGATCAGCAAGGCGTGATCACTGAGCTTGGCGCGGGGGATAAGTTGATGATTTTCTTCCGGATGTCGGGCGGGAAGAAGGCGAAAGACTTTCGGGTGTTTCTGCGCGAGGCACAGCCGGGTGAGGCTGCCAGGTAATCTGGTCGGGTAATGGCAGAGCTACTCGCCGCATCGCTGATACGCGATGTGCCAGATTTTCCCAAGCCGGGAATTATGTTCAAGGACATCACCCCGGTTCTCGAAGACCCCGCCGCTTTTCAGCAAGTGATTGACCTGATGACGGAGGCCGCTGTGAAGAGTGGTGCCGACGTGATCGTTGGGATCGAGAGTCGCGGATTTGTATTCGGGACGCCGATCGCGCTTCAGGCTAAGTTGCCATTTGCGATGACCCGGAAGCTTGGAAAGCTGCCTTATGAGCGGATCACCGAGGAGTACTCGCTGGAGTACGGAACGAACACGGTCGAGATGCACATCGACGCAATTAAGCCGGGCCAGAAGGCTTACATCATTGATGACCTGTTGGCGACCGGAGGAACGGCGGCGGCGGCGACTCGCTTGGTCGAACGCCTGGGTGGTTCTGTCTGTGGTTACGGTTTTATGATCGAGTTGGGATTCTTGGATGGTCGCAAGACCCTTGGTGAGGCCCCCGTTCATGCCCTTTTGGAGTTCTAAATGAAAAATCGCGCATTGAGTTTCGTCGTTATGGGATTGGTCGTGGTGGCATTTGCCGCGGAATCGGCCACGATTGCCGACCTTGTGAAGAAACCGGAGGACTTCGATAAGAAGACCGTGAAGGTGACGGGAACCGTGGACAAGTTCAAGGCCAAGACGAGTAAGGCCGGAAACGACTACTACGTTTTTGACCTGAAGGACGGCAAGGAGAAGATTGCGGTCTATGGCCGAGGCAAGCTCGATAAGGAGCCGAAGGACGGCGACAAGGTCGAGATTGAAGGGAAGTTTGAGAAGGAGCACAAGATCAACGATGAATTTTCGGTGAAGAATCAGGTGACCGTGGGCGGAAAGAAGGGAGAAGCTCCGAAACTGAAGATTCTCCCGAATAAGTAAGTTACTTACTGATGACCGGGTAGGGCTTGAAGAACTCCCGGAGGGACTGATCAAGTCCGAGTCTTACGGCTCGGACTTGGCGCCCGAAGCCCACACTCATGTTTTTGGCCGACGTTCCGTCGTAGCTATCTCCGCGCAGGAACGGCTTTTTGGCTTTGACATCGAGCACCCAGGTTCGCATGGTGGCGAAGCCCTCAAGGTTTTCGAATATGTCGTTTCGCTTCTTCTGCATGGTGCGGGTGATGACATTGAAGACGATGATGTCGACTCCGGCTTGTTCGCCGATCTTGTAGAACACCTCTTTGCGGTAGTTCTCTTCGTCGGTGAAGTCCACTTCGGACGATTTGGTGATTTGGGCCGCCGCGTCTCCGGCGATGACCTGGAACCCTCGGGTGGAGAAGTTTCGGAGGAGGGTTGAGTCGGACTCTTTGATTTGCTCTTCGCGCAGGGCGATGTGCTTGTCTCCGCTGATGTTGACGGAGGGCAAGAGCAGCACCTTGGTGTCGGCCGGCTTGAACACGGTTGTGCTGAGCTGCGCTTGGTTGGCGAGTGAAATGGTCAGGATTGCTGTCGCAAGCATCGGTAAGAACTTACGTTTGACCGGGTGGTCGGGTTTCGCTCATCTGCCGTTATCGACCTGGATAAAAAAAGGCGGGGCGCGGACCCTCCATCCACACCCCCAAAACACTAACCCCGTTTGTTGTTAAGTTGCTTTGCCGCTGGGTAGCAACCAGCGGTGCCATCGATTTCTAAGCCGCGTCGTCCTGTACATGCACGTCGGTTGCGGGTTCGGCACTACTCATATCCCAGTTGTCGCAATCCAGCCTTCGGCAGTAGATCATCCGCTGCTTTCCGGCGGTTGCGGTTTCCACGTCTGCGATCTGTGCGAATCTGCATTGCAGACACATCTCGGGTTCGAGGAGTTTTACAACCTTCATGTTTCGTCGTGACATCCCTATCACCTCGGCTTTCCTTGGCTCCCCTTGCCTTGGCTATGGGCGACCTTTCCGGCTCACCTAGCAATTTCCCTACCTGGCAGAGTTTCTGCCCTGTATGTTTGCGGGGTTTTGGAGATGCGTTCTTCTGGTCGCAGTGAACAGTGAACAGAGTGCGGTACTAGACCGGTGATTCGTGGAGCGGGAGGGCACCCAAAGGCTGCGGCTCTCGGTGACGCGGATTTCATTTACCAATCTGTGGCAAAAAACTTCGCGTTGATCACCGGGGACGTAGTTCTTACCGCTCTTGTACCTGTTTTGAACCTGCAGGGTTGTGATCAAACCGTTGACAGCCAAAGAGTAAAAGACGGTTGAGCCATGTTCTTTGCACCTTTTTTCAAAGAAATCTTAAAAGGGTGTTGACATTGGGAGTGCTCGCTGGTATCATTTTCTCTTGCCGCTGAACCGCGAAAGCGAAAAAAGCGAGCCGGAGAGAAACGAGCTGAAAGCAATTTTAGCACAGGATCGAACCGAAGAAGAAGTTCTTTGAAAGCCGCATAGTGAAGAAGAAGCGCATCGAGCAACTCTATAAGCGCTGCGTAAAGCAAGCTAAAGAGGGCCGACGATGAATGCCTAGGGACAAGATACCGAAGAAGGACGTGTAAGCGACGAAACGTCTTGGGGAGCTGCACAAAAGCGTTGATCCAAGAATTTCCGAATGGAGAAATCCGGCCAGAGTAATGTTTGGTCACTCATATCTGAACACATAGGATATGTAGAGGGAACCTGGTGAACTGAAACATCTAAGTAACCAGTGGAAAAGAAATCGAAGAGATTCTGTAAGTAGCGGCGAGCGAAAGCGGAAGAGCCCAAACCAACAGGCTTGCCTGTTGGGGTTGTAGGACCACCACCAACCTCTTCTAATCAAGAACACTTTCGGGTGGGTTTGATTAGGAGCAGTTGGAAAAGCATTCTTTACAGTTAATAGAACAGGATTGGAAAGTCCGGCCAAAGAGGGTGATAGCCCCGTATATAAAAACAAGTAAACGATTTGCAGGTGGCACCTGAGTAGCACGGAGCACGAGGAACCCCGTGTGAACCCGCCGAGACCACTCGGTAAGGCTAAATATATCTTGTCACCGATAGTGCATCCAGTACCGTGAGGGAAAGGTGAAAAGAACCCCGGGTAGGGGAGTGAAATAGAACCTGAAATCGTCGTGTCCACAAACAGTCGAAGCACAATGTTCGGAGCAATCCGTTCAGGTGCGACGGCGTACCTTTTGCAGAATGAGTCTGCGAGTTACTAGTATTGGCAAGCCTAAGTGTTTCAGACACGGAGGCGGAGGGAAACCGAGTCCGAATAGGGCGTCAAGTCAGTATTAGTAGACCCGAAACTGCGTGATCTTGCCATGCCCAGGTTGAAGTGGTGGTAACACACCATGGAGGACCGAACTCATTGACGTTGAAAAGTCTCGGGATGAGGTGTGGTAAGTCCGGTGAAATGCCAATCGAACGCAGAGATAGCTGGTTCTCCCCGAAATGCATTGAGGTGCAGCGTCTGGAATTGTTTAATGGGGGTAGAGCACTGAATGGGCTAGGGGTCTTACCCGATTACCGAACCCAACCAAACTCCGAATACCATTAAATTGAGCCAGGCAGTGAGACGGTGAGTGATAAGATCCATCGTCAAAAGGGAAACAACCCAGATCAACAGCTAAGGGCCCTAAACGATAACTAAGTGTGAAACGATGTGAGATCGCGTAAACAGCCAGGAGGTTGGCTTGGAAGCAGCCACCCTTTAAAAAGTGCGTAATAGCTTACTGGCCGAATGTGATCTTGCGCGGAAAATGTAAGGGGGCTAAAGTTATCTTCCGAAGCTTTGGGATCATCGTAAGATGATCGGTAGGGGAGCGTTGTGCATGCAGTGAAGCCCAAGCGGAAGCATGAGTGGAGCGTGCACAAGTGAGAATGCAGACATGAGTAGTGATAAGAAAGGTGAGAATCCTTTCCGCCGAAAATCTAAGGTTTCTCCGGCTATGTTCGTCATACGGAGGTTAGGCGGTTCCTAAGGTGAGGCCAGAAGGCGTAGCCGATGGACATCTGGTAGACATTCCAGACCCAGGTATATGAGCCAGGGGAGGACGCTTCACAATATCTCATCCCGCACCGTTGGTTGTTGCGGGCTAGGCCGAAACTCTAACTCCTGTTAAGGGGGTTTTTCAGAAGAGCGGGGCCGGGGAAGGGATCCCTTCGGGGTGAACGAACTGAGATTGCGTGGGGCCTAGAAAAGTCCCGTAGCATTAATTGTATATCTGACCGTACTGCAAACCGACACAGGTAGATGAGTCGAGGAGACTCAGGCGTTCGAGAGAACTCTCGTTAAGGAACTAGGCAAATGAGCCCCGTAAGTTAGCAATAAGGGGCGCCCCGAAAGGGGTCGCAGCGAAGCAGCCATGGCGACTGTTTACCAAAAACACAGGTCTCTGCTAAGGTGAAAACCGAAGTATAGGGGCTGACACCTGCCCAATGCTCGTAGGTTAACAGGAGATGTTAGGGAAACCGAAGCATTGAATCGAAGCCCGAGTGAATGGCGGCCGTAACTCTAACGGTCCTAAGGTAGCGAAATTCCTTGTCGGCTAAATACCGACCCGCATGAAAGGTGTAACGACTATGGCACTGTCTCAACGAGAAGCTCGATGAAACTGTAGTACCCGTGAAGATGCGGGTTATGCGCAGTAGGACGGAAAGACCCCGTGGAGCTTTACTACACCTTGACATTGTGAATTGGGTGTAGATGCAGAGCGTATGTGGGAGCTTCGGCACCAATGGAACACCACACTTCTGCATCTGATTCACTAACTTGGACCGTTATCCGGTTCGAAGACATTGTCAGGCGGGTAGTTTGACTGGGGCGGTCGCCTCCGAAAAAGTAACGGAGGCGCCTAAAGATCCACTCAGGCTGGTTGGAAATCAGCCGTTGAGCGTATAGGTATATAGTGGGTTTGACTGTGAGACAGACAAGTCGAGCAGGGACGAAAGTCGAGCTAAGTGACCCTCTGATTGCGCGTGGGCGCGTCAGGGTTCAACGGATATAAGCTACCCCGGGGATAACAGGCTGATCTTGCCCGAGCGCTCACAGCGACGGCATGGTTTGGCACCTCGATGTCGGCTCGTCGCATCCTGGGGCTGTACAAGGTCCCAAGGGTTCCGGAGTTCACGGATTAAAGCGGCACGCGAGCTGGGTTCAGAACGGCGTGAGCCAGTTCGGTCCCTATCCACTGCGCACGTAAGAAATTTGAGGGGAGTCGTCCTTAGTACGAGAGGACCGGGATGAACAGACCTCTGGTGTACCAGTTGTTCCGCCAGGAGCATACGCTGGGTAGCCACGTCTGGTCGTGATAAGCGCTGAAAGCATCTAAGCGCCAAGCACACCCCAAGATTAGATTTCTCAAATTTGTAAGGACCCTTGAAGACTACAAGGTTGATAGGTCGCAGCTGTGAGTCCAGTAATGGATTAAGGTGAGCGATACTAATTGTCCGAGGGCTTGATTACGCAGCTCTTATAAAGTTGTTCGATGCGATTCTTCTTCATGTGCGGCTCTCAAAGGGCTTCGGACTAAAAACCGAATAACCCAGCCACTTTCCGGGTGGCCATAGAGCGGAGGATACACCTGTTCCCATACCGAACACAGCAGTTAAGCTCCGCCTCGGCTGAGGTAGTTGCACCGCAGGGTGCCGCGAGAAAGGCTTGTCGCCCGGTTAAACTGTAAGAAAGCTCCCCTTGAGGGAGCTTTTCTTGTTTTAGGTATCCTTATTCCTCCACTGCAACGGGGCTTTGGTTGAGTGATTATGTCGCCAAAGGGTCTGATTTCTACGTATGGTGGGCGTCTTGATATTAATCAAGACGCTGTTCCGATCTCGTTGCACGAGGGTAATACTCCTCTTATTGAAGCGCCGCGGTTGGCTCAATGGGTTGTACCGGGCGCGCGTTTGTTTCTTAAGTACGAGGGCCTGAATCCGACTGGGTCATTTAAGGATCGTGGTATGACAACAGCGATCACCGAGGCAGTTCATCAGGGAGCAACTGCCGTTGTGTGTGCATCGACCGGAAACACGGCGGCTTCGGCGGCAGCATATGCGGCCCGTGCGGGGGTGAGGTGTTTCGTAATCATTCCACAAGGAAAGGTTGCAGTCGGCAAGCTGGCGGGCGCGATTGCGTTTGGCGCGGAAGTGATCCAAATCGACGGGAACTTTGATGATGGATTACGCCTTGTTCAGCAACTCGGTGAAACGGGAAAAGTTGCAGTTGTGAATAGCGTCAACCCAGCTAGGTTGGAAGGGCAAAAGACTGCGGCGTGGGAAGTATGTTCGGATCTTGGTGGGAGTCCCGATTGGCTCGCGCTTCCGGTTGGAAATGCGGGAAACATCTCGGCGTACTGGTTGGGGTTTGGGCAATGTGCGAATTGCAAGTGTGCCAGGAAACCTCACCTTTTGGGTGTTCAAGCCGAAGGAGCGGCGCCACTTTTGAAGGGGCATCCGGTAGAGAATCCGGAGACGAGGGCGACCGCGATACGCATCGGGAATCCGGCACGCGGCGATCAGGCGCTTCGCGCGATAAAGGAGTCGGGAGGGCTACTGTTGGCGGTTTCGGATGACGAGATTTTCGAAACTTATCGGCAGATTGCTAGACTCGAAGGGGTGTTTTGCGAGCCCTCCTCGGCGACTGGGGTCGCCGGACTTCGCAAGGCTGTGCAGAGCGGACAGCTCGACCCCGTCGGGAAGCGGATTGTGTGTGTGCTTACGGGGAATGGACTGAAGGACCCCGATTCGGCAATTGAGCAGATTTTGGAGATTAAGACAATCCGCCCCTCCTTGGAAGAGCTTTTGAAGGTGATGGAATGATCCGCATTCGGATTCCCGCGACGACGGCGAACCTTGGGCCGGGGTTTGACTGTTTGGGATTGGCTCTCGACCTTTGGAACACATTTGAGGTTCGGTTTGAGGGTGAAGGTTACGGGGTTAAGGTAATCGGCGAGGGCGAAGGGAAGATTGCCACAGACTCATCGAATCTGGTGGTGACCACTTTCTTGGATGAGCTTCGCCATTTTGGAAAAGAGGCTCCGAAAGGTGTGCAATTCATCGCGAGTAATACGGTGCCTTGCGCGAGCGGGCTCGGTTCCAGCTCGACTGCGACCCTGGCGGGAGTGATCGCAGCTCAGGCTTACATCAATCATTTGGAAGGGAAGGAGCCCGACGAGCTTGATCAAGAGCTGATTTTGAACCGGGCTGTGCATGTCGAGGGGCACGGGGACAACGTTGCACCGGCACTACTGGGCGGATTGGTGGTGGTCGTGCCGGATCAGGATCATGGCGTGTTGAGCCACAAGTTCAGCCATCCGCCGCTGCGGTGCGTAGTTTGCGTTCCGGATTTTTTGTACTTGACCACGAATGCGCGCAAGGCGTTGCCGGACAGTTATTCGAAGACGGACGCGATCTTTAACATTGGCCGGGCGATGCTGGTGATGCAGGCGCTGGCGAGTGGGGATTATGATTTGCTGGCGAAGTCGATGAATGACCGGATTCATGAGCAGTACCGGCTGAAAGATATTCCTGGCGCGAATGAGGCAAAAGAAGCGGCAAAATCGGCGGGGGCGATTAGTGTGGCGCTCTCGGGGGCGGGGCCGGGGATCATTGCGTTTGCAAATGACTCGTATGACGCGATCGGGAAGGCGATGAAGTCCGCGTTTTCGGAGGCGGGATTGAGTTCGCGCTACTGGATTCTGGACTTTTCGGAGTCAGGCGTGCAAATCAGCCGATTGCCTCAGTAGGTCTTTTTCTTGAAGGATTGTTGTACCCTTGGCGCATGAAACGAATCGTGCTTCCGATCGTCGGCGCGCTTACGGTCGTGGTTCTGGCTCAGTCGATCTCGAACGGGATGGGGATCGCCATCAACGGCAAAGCGGTCGACGGGAAGGTGCTGTTGAAGGATGGCCAAGCCTACGTGCCGGTTTCGGCTCTGAAGGCAAGCGGGGCGGTCGCCAGCGTCACTGGAGGCAAGCTCTCATTGGTGTGGCCGAGCGGTGGTTCGATGCAAGCGGCGGCGGTCGAGGGTGGCGTTGGCGAGTGGCTGCTTAATGGTATTTGGCGGTTTCGAGTCGATTCGGTGGTGCCCTTGGAGGGCGAACGGCCGGGTTGGAAGGTCAAAGCAGAGCTAAGGAACGCGACGAAAACGAATGGACTCTCGCTGGCGGGGAGCGGCTTCGAATCGCTTGACCTGGTGATGGCGGACGCGAACAAGTTGTCGCCAGCGAACATTTCTGACATCCGCGATCCGGGAATCAACCAATCGGCGTCGATCAATGTCGACCTCGTTTTTTATGATGACGAAGGGAATGGGCGCAAACCTGAGAAGCTGATTCTTCGGCTGACGCCGGACGATTTCACTCGGAAGTATCTCAAGGACGCGGGTGCGTCTTACTCTGTCCCCGATCCGACGTTCCGAATCAACTTAGTGAAGAAGGATGGGCTGAATTAGTTTCGTAGAGAAAGACGAGTGAACCAACGCGCTGGTCGCTTCCTGGTAAAGTCAGTTTGTGAACGAAAGGCGGTCGAACTTTGTTCCTTTTTGGGGCGATCAGGTATGTGTCTTTTTCAGTATTGTCGTCGCGGTAATTATGCTGTTCGCGATTTTGTTGGTTCTCTCTGGACTGAATGAAGCGGCGAGAAATCAGGGATCCGCACTCAATTTCCTCGCTCCTCTGGCATGCGTCGCGCCGGTGTTCTTCGCCTGGGGACTTGTGTTGAAGGGTATCTATGAAGGCAAAAAGTGGGCGTTCATCCTTGAGCTCGTGTTGACTTTGATTTCAGTGGCAACGCCTAAATCGGGTGACACTTCGAGGTTTGCGGCTTATGCCGGAATCGGAATGCTCTTTACGATCGTCCGGTGTGCTTACTACGCGTTGCGGATTGGTGGCGCAATTGGCCCAGCACTCAGGTAACACTTACGAATATGCAATCCTTGCTCCTAGCACCCTCTGTCGCGGCTCAGAGTCCTTACACTTATCAGAAGGAGTTGGACGCTTGGCGAGCGGCGGATGCTCAGAATCCTCCCAAGCAGGAGATGATATTGTTTATCGGGTCGTCGACGTTTACGAATTGGAAGACGGTTGACAGGGCATTCCCAGACAAGAATGTCTTGAACCGGGCGTACGGCGGATCGGGCCTTGGGAATCTGATTCGGGATTACAAGGTTTTCGCGGCTTACAAGCCCCGGCAGATTGTGATCTACTGCGGCGAGAACGATTTGGCGGGAGGAAAGACGCCGGCCTACAAGGTCTTTGAGGACTTTAAGAAGTTCTTTGGGCTGGTGCGAAAAGAGCTGCCGGCGACGCCGATCCTTTACTGCGCGATGAAGCCGAGTCCGTCACGGTGGCATTTGCGCTCGAAGTACATCTTTGGCAATCAGCTGATTAAGGACTTCCTTTCAAGTCAACCGAAATGCGATTTCGTGTCTTGTTGGAACGAGATGTTGGGGGCAGATGAACGTCCGGATCCGTCGATTTTCGTCTCGGACATGTTGCATATGAACGAGAAGGGCTACGCGATCTGGACGAAGAAGCTGGCTCCGTTGCTAAAATAGGGAGGCAATATGAAGAAAGTCGAGATACCTGTTGGTTTGAAGATTTATCTTTACTTCTCGGCTGCCTTCTCAGCGGTCTATCATGTTTTCTACATCGAACATGACTTTCTGTTTCAGCTTGCGACTTGGGAAGGTGGCGGATGGGTTCGCTCGTTACAACAGTTCGTGATCCTGGCTTGTTTGGGCCTCGGGGTGTATCACCTCGTCAAGTTCCTCTACTCGCCTTCGGAAACGGATAAGGGTAAGACAAGGAGTTAGGGGATCGTGCCCATGCGACGGGCCCGCTCAATGAATTCTTCGACGGATTCAGTCGTGGTGCGCCAAGGATTGATCCCGGCTCTTGCGAGCTTGGCGTTGCTCATGACTGAATACTTTGGTCGCTCGGTTGGAGTCGGATAGTCGGCGGAAGTGATCTTCTCAAGTTCGATTTTTGCGCCTTTGTAGGTTGAGAGGACGGTCTCGGCAAAGGTGTGCCAACTCATGGCTTCGGAGCCGCAGGCGTGATACGTGCCGGTATCGAGATTTTGTTCGATTGCATCGGCGATGGCGGTGGCAAGATCAACGGTGTAGGTCGGGCAGCCGACTTGATCGCCCACCACACGAAGGGTCTTTCCGGCGTTGTGGGCATTGATCATTGTCAGCGGGAAACTCTTGCCGAAAGGGCCGAAGAGCCAGCTCGTGCGGAAGATGATCGGGTCGTCGAGCATTGCCTCGACATACCTTTCACCGCCGAGTTTTGATTTGCCATAGATGCCGAGCGGGTTGGGCTCATCGTCTTCGGTGTAGGGGCGAGTTGCCGTTCCATCGAATACGAAGTCGGTCGAAATATGTATGAGCCGGGGGCCGTTTTGGAGCTTGCCGCAGAGGGAGAGGACACCGTCTTCGTTGACATCGTACGCGATTTCCGGCTCGTCCTCAGCTTTATCAACGGCGGTGTAGGCGCTGCAGTTGACGACCCAATCAGCGTTCTTCTTGGCCAGCCAGCGGCAGTCGTTGATGGTGCGCTCATCGGTCAGATCGACATCCTTTCGAGTGAGGGCTTTGACCTCGTGGCCGAGAGCCTCGAGAACTTTGACGAGATCACGCCCTAACATTCCGTTGGCGCCAAGGACGGTGACCTTCATTGGCGGCGCACCTCGATGCTCCAATCACGAATGTCTAGATCGGGGTCAATGGCGTCGGCGGTGGTCGGTTCGAGGAACGAGAATCGAGCGTTGTCGTATAGGGCCGAGGTGGCAAGCGGGATCCGGACTGGCGAATTGAGTTCGCCGATGTTGGCGTTATTTCCCAGGCAGTCGATGATGCGCGAGGAGCCGCTGGAGGCGTCGAGGATGCGGTTCATCGTGAGGAAGTTAACCTGGACGGACTGGAGGAGAAGGGCGTCGGCAGGGGTATCGGCGAGCTGATTGACTGAGAGCTCAAATCCGAGGGTCTTGCTTCCGGGAAGGACGTCGACGGAGTTGATGGGAACTCCGATCGGGGTGAAGAAGGAGAGAGAGGCGTCGGTGAACTTGTAGAGGGTGTATTGGCGCGTCTCGGGAGTCCAGCGAACGAAGTAGTTGGCGTTTCCGGTGACGAATCCGTTATTGGTGGGGAAGCTGATCGCCGGGAGGGGACCATCGTCGGTCGGGTTAAGCAGGGTGCTGGTCCGGATAGCGATGATGTAGACGTAGTCGCTCCGGACTTCGCCGTCGACAGTCATGCGAAAGATGAGGCGGGTGGAGTCAGTCGAGCCGATGGCGGGGGATTTCGCGCAGCCAGCAAGGAGAACCGCAAGCAGAACGAGAACGAACCTCAGACGACTCCTCCGGTGTGATAAAGGATGCGCTGGCACCCTTCGCAGGTGACGATTTTGTCGTCGTTGAGCTGGGTCATCACCATTTCGGGGACGGGCGAGCCGCACTCGGTGCAGTTGCGACCGGAGATGGTAGCGATTCCGATGGTGTACTTGGCGCGGATCGCCTCGTACTTGGCGAGGAGGGTTGCCGAAATGGTCTTGACGATTTCGGGTCGTTGAGCGGCGACCGTTTTGTATTGCTGCTCGAGCTTAGTTCGGTTGGCTTCGGCGTTGGCTTTCCAGTCTTGGAAGGTCTTCACGGCCTTTTCGGCGGCAGATTTTGTTTCAGCGGCCCGCTTTTGCAGCGCGGGAACCTCGTCGAGGAGGGGAAGTATCTTGTCGTCGGTTGCGGAACGATTGGCGATGAGGCCCTTTTTCTGGGTTTCGAGGGCCTCGATCTCCTTCGGGTTCGTTACGGAACCCGAGAAGAGTTGCTTTTCGATGGACTTGATCTTGTCCGAGATTTGCTCGTTTGCGAGCTCAAGATCGCGCTGCTCGGCGTGCTTGTCGTGGAATGCTTTGCTGGCGGCTTCGAACTCGGACTTTGCCTTGAGCGCGATCGCTTGGAACTTTTTGCCTTCCTCGACATCGCCCGCTTGCTTCTTGATGCGGTGCAGGGCAAGATCAATTTCGTGAAGCTTGTACAGGCGCATCAACTCGGCAGAAGCCATGTAACTAGGTTACTTGATCTTCTAGCCGTTGAGACGCTTTTCGAGATCGGCGAGGGCTTGCTCGGCTTCGCTCACCGTCGCACCGCCACCGGCAGGAGCTTCCGAGACGGAAACGGTTTGTTGAACAGTTTCGGTGACGGTTGCAGGCTTCATGCCGAGCTTTTGCTCAAGCTTTTCAAGCTCAGATTCGGCTTCGAGGTCGCGCGAGTGCGACTCCATGGTTTGAATCTTGCCAAAGAGTGACTCGTTTGCCATTTCGGCTCGAGCGGCGGCCTCACTTTGCTTCTCTTTGATTCGGTTCTCGACGGCACCGAAGCCTTCAAACTCGTTCTCGAAGGATAGGCCGTCGAGAGCTTTGCTGATCGAAGATTGAATCTGGGCCGACTTCCACTGAGCCTTGAGCGCGAGAGCCTCGGCGGTCTTCTTTCGGACTTCCTCTTCTTGTCGCTTGATGCCGACTTTGACCTGCTCGACGGTGGCAACTGCGGAGTCGTAAGACGTTTGGAGCGATGCAACAACGGCGTCCACGTTCATCTTTTCGCGCATGAACTGGGTGGCGAGGTCGCGGTCGCCTTGCTTCAGGGCCATCGCGGCTTTGGATTCAAGCGATGCGGCTTTGTTTTGCTGAGCCTTGAGCTCGTTCTCGAGCATGTTCTTTTGCGTAATCGCCTGAACAGCCTTTTCGCGGTTGCTCAATAGAGCCGCTTGCATATCCTTTTTGGCCTGATCCAGCATGATCTCCGGATCCTCCAACTTGTCCATCGTTCGGTTGAAGAGTCCTTTGAGCCAGTTGATAAAGCGTTTCATTTGTAAAAATTCCGCGATTTTGACGCTGATTATACTTCGTTTCAGATTGAATTTGGGTTGCAATCTACAGGTTGCTTACCGGTACTTGGACCCACGGGTAGGCAGAAAGTAGTTGCTCCATGATAGGGTTATTTTCTGCCGACTCGTTGTGCAGATGCGGAAAAGGGATCTCGGGCTTTTGCTCATGGTAGCCAGAGGCCGTGAGGCTTTGCTCGAGCTGATCGAGCCGGCCGTAGTAGTACAGCCAGTTGTGCTCGTCCCAGATGATCGTTCCTCCGCCGGGCTCGAGCGAGTGAAACCAGACGTGGTGGCGAGCATCGGAACCGAGAAAAGCCTCGAATGAGTTCAGCAGTTCGTGGATTTGGTCCAGCCCGAGAGAGACCTCGTACCGCGAAGGCTCGTACCCCTCGGGCGGCGTGACGAGAAGGTAAACGACCTTGAACTTTTCGCCATAGAGCGGCAGGCTTTGACGAAGAAGGTCGGTGGGAGATTTTGACGCTACGAGTAGGCGAGAGACGCCGGAAATCGACTCCTTGCAGTAGGTGTTTTGATGCTCGACCGGGGACCAGCCCTGGACGGGGTCCCAGGCTCCTAGCTTGGCGCCGAAGTTTTTCGGTAACGGCGTCATTCGTACCTCGGATCCTTTTTGCACAGGGGGAGGAAGTCGCACCCTTCGCACAGCGGCTTGGGGCTGGGGGCGTAGTCGTCAATAGATGAACTCAAAATCGTCTCGCCGATCCGGACGATGTCGCGCTCGAACTCGGTCAGTTCTTCGGTTGTGAGCGAAGCGGAAGCTGATTCTCCGGGGCGAAGGGCGAAGATTGTGGAGATCGCGTATTGCTCGGGAAACTGTTTTTTGATGAGGAGTTGGTAGCACGCCATCGCGAGGTCGTCCTTGACTTGCTCAGGGGTGACCCGGCTGCGACCGGATTTGTAGTCGATGATCTCGATGGTTCCGTCGGGATGCTCGTCGAGCCGGTCGACCCTGCCGATGAGTTCAAATGGTCCTAGATCGGCTTTCAGGAGCTTTTCGACCGCAAGCGTTCGCACACCTTCTTTTTGTCGCCGTTCGAGCTCATCGGGAAGCATTTTCAGGATGATCTCTTTGCCTTCGCCGTAGGCTTCTTGCATCTCTTCGGCGCTGGCGTACCCAGCGTCGATCCAGCCTTCTTCGTAGATTCTTAGCGCGTCGCCAACAGTGGCAACGCTGTGATCACTCTCGTCATAGAACCTCTCCAGAACTTTATGAAGCGTGGTGCCGAATGAGTAGTAGCTTTTGGCCTTGAGATACCACTTGCCGCGCGGGTCGACGTAGGTGAAGAGGTACTTGGATGGGCAGGCAAGAAAAGTCGTGATCCGACTTGGGCTGAGGGTTGGTTTTCTTGCCACTCGGTTATTTTAACTGTTCCGAGAACGTAGACTATTGATGTGAGCACCGCAACCAAGCACATTCGACTCGGACACTCCCCAGATTCAGACGACGCCTTTATGTTTTGGGGTCTGGCTTCGGGCGAGGTGAAGAGCGACCTGGAGTTTGAGCACATTTTGCGCGATATTCAGACTCTGAACGACTGGGCGATGGAGGGCAAGCTGGAGTCCACCGCGATTTCGGTTCATGCGTTTGCGTATGTGGCGGATAAGTACGCACTGCTTCGCCACGGCGGCTCGTTTGGCGAAGGTTACGGCCCGATGGTTGTCGCGGCAGAGCCGATCTCCGTTAGCTCGCTCGAGGAGATCACGATTGCGGTGCCAGGGAAGCTCACCTCGGCATTTTTGGAACTCAACTTGTTCTTCGAGGACACATTTGGTTCAAACGCCAACCTGAAGTATGCGGTCGTTCCGTTTGATGAGATCGTGCCCGCGGTTCAACGGGGCGAATACAAGGCTGGGTTGATCATCCACGAGAGCCAGCTGACATACGGCGAGGAAGGCCTTTATGAGATCGCGAATATGGGCATCTGGTGGAAGAAGAAGACCGGTCTGCCGCTCCCTCTGGGTGTGAACGTCGTGCGAAAGGATCTGGGGCCCGAGGTTGTGGTTGAGGTTTCGCGATGCATGCGCGAATCTATTGACGCAGGGCTGAGCAACCGAAAGAATGCCCTTGGGCACGCACTGCAGTACGCCCGGGGAATGGACGAATCCACTTCGGATAAGTTTGTGGGAATGTACGTAAACGAGCGGACCCGAAACATGGGTGAAGAGGGTGTGAAGGCGATTCGACTGCTGCTTGCCGAGGGGGCACGGATAGGAATGGTTCCCGCTGTCGACGTTGAAGTTGTCGATTGACCGCGCGAATCGTGGATAATCCAAGCATGAACTTTGCTACGTTGCTCGGAAAGGTTGCGTCTAGAGAGCACCTCACCATGACCGACGCGCAGATGTTGATGCACGGCCTAACGAGCGAAGCGACCCCCGCTCAGGTGGGGGCTACTCTAACCGCCCTGCAGATGAAGGGTGTGACGAACGACGAACTCGCTGGGTTTGCGCGGCAACTTCGATCCGAGTGCGTTCCGGTGGCATCTCCGGTTTCAAACCATATTGACACTTGTGGAACGGGCGGCGGGGTCGCCTCATTCAACGTCTCGACGGCGGCCGCGATCATTGCGGCGGCGGCGGGAGCAACGGTAGCCAAACACGGTAATCGAGCAATCACCGGACGGTGCGGCTCGGCAGACGTGCTAGAAGCGATTGGCGTTCCTTTGTGCGAGAATCCGGCGGATGCGACACGTCGATTGAGTGATCTGGGATTTGCGTTTTTGTTCGCGCCCAAATTTCATCCCAGCGGGGCGAAGATTGCGCCGCTGCGAAAGGAGCTTCCTTTCCGGACTGTTTTCAATGTCTTGGGACCCCTGCTGAACCCGGCGGGTGCGAAGCGGCAGATCGTGGGTGTTTGGGAGCCGGGGCTCCTGTCTTTGGTTGCGGAGGCGCTTGTGCGGCTCGAAACTGAGTTTGCGATTGTGGTGCACGGCGAGCCAGGAATGGACGAGATTTCGCCGATTTCGGTGACGCAAGTGCGCGTCATTGAGAATGGGGAAGTTCGCCGTGAAGAGTGGACCCCGGCGACGTTTGGCGCGAAGCCGGTAGATCTTTCGGCTTTGCTTGCGGGCGAGACTCCGCTTGACAACGGGCAACTCCTGGAAAAGGCGGTGACGGAGCATGATTCGCCGCAGTGTTTGGCCGTTTTGCCAAGTGCGGCGGTTGCTGTTCGGCTTGCAGGGCTCGCAGATTCGTGGTCGGGAGCATACGAGCTTGCGCGCGAGAGCGTGCGCAACGGGAAGGGCGCCGAGAAACTGGCAAGGTTGAAGGCAGACGCTTGACCATTCTCGAGAAGATATTCGCGACCAAGCGCGAGGAAGTCGCGTTCGCCAAACAAGCGATTTCGGTTGAAGAATTGCAACAGCGGGGTGAGTCCTACACCCCGAAGGGCTTCCGGGCGGCACTTATTGCGGCGGAAAAGCCGGGTTTGATTGCGGAGGTCAAGAAAGGGTCGCCGTCGATGGGAGAGATTCGAGCGGACTTTCGGCCAGTGGATATCGCGCAGAGCTATGAGCGGGCGGGCGCGACATGTTTGTCGGTGCTGACCGATGTTCAGTATTTCGGCGGATCGCCGAGCTACCTGCGTGAGGTGCGCAGGGAAGTGGCTTTGCCGATCCTTCGGAAGGACTTTGTGTTCGACCCTTATCAGCTTGATGAAGCTCGTGCGTGGGGGGCGGATTGCGTTTTGCTGATTGTCGCGGGGCTCGAGCGGGGTCGGCTTGTCGATCTTTATCACGAGGCGAAGCACCGTCAATTGGACGTCCTGGTCGAGGTCCACGACGAAGAGGAAACTGAGTTCGCGGTCGAGATGGGATCGGATATGATCGGCATTAACAACCGGGACTTGCGCACTTTTAAGACCGATTTGAGCACGACTGCGAGGCTGATTCAACTGATTCCGGACGGGGTTCTGAAGGTTTCGGAATCGGCTCTGGAGACTGCGGATGACGTTCGGTCAGTTCACAAGATGGGCGCGGATGCGGTTTTGATTGGGACTGCCTTTTGCGCTTCGCCCGACATTGAGGCGAAAGTTTGCGAGGTGATGGGGCGTTGACGCGGGTGAAGATTTGCGGGCTGACAAACGAACGCGACGCCCGGCTCGCGATTGAGCTTGGGGCGGATGCCATAGGATTTGTGCATGAGCCTTCTTCGCCGAGGTGCATCAGCGAAACGGATGTTTCTTGGTTGCAGGCCATGCCTCCGATTCCGATCAAAGTGGCGGTGTTTGGCCGGGTAACAGGTGTTGCGTTTCGGGGGATTTTTGATCTCGTGCAGGGGGCGGAATGGGAGGATTACCCGGAGCCATCGACCAAGCGAATTCATACATTGCGAGTCCGCCAAGGCCAAAGGCCGCAGGATTTTGTTCAGCAAACGGTGAATGCCTCGGCGATCTTGCTTGATGCCTACAAGGATGGGGTGTATGGCGGCACCGGACATACGATTGATTGGGGCTTTGCGGCTGAGTTCGTCGCCCTCGCTGATCGACCGGTGATTCTCGCGGGGGGGCTCAACCCGGAGAATGTGGCCGATGCCGTAAGACGAGTAAGACCGTTTATGGTTGATGTCTCCTCGGGGATTGAGGAGTCGGTTGGGCGCAAAGACCACGCAAAAATGCGGGATTTCATTCAAGCTGCGAAATTGGCTTGAACGATATCCCGCTCGGTGTCACTTCGGAAGAGGCAGGTTGAACGCGCTGAGGAAGGATCTTAGGGCTTCGATTCGGCCCGGGGTTCCGAGTTCGAGGTTGAACGGGCGTCCGCGTGCATCGATGATCAATCCAACGGTTCCTTCGATGAGGTTAGTCGTCTGATTTCGGCTACCGCGTGACTTGTCAAACTTCGTGACCGTCACCGGCTTGCCTTTTCCGGCGCCGACATCGAAGTTTCGACCTGGCTCGACTGTGATCGAATCGCCCATGTCGTCGGTGAACGGGACGACTTTGATTTCGCCGTAGGCTACGGATTCGTCGATGCCGCTTCCATGAACTCGAACGCAGTGCTCTCCCGCCTTGCCGATGCCGACTGGCGCAACGCAGGTTCCGACTCGGACGATGCAGTCGCGCTCGAAGACTTCTTTCGCGGCATCATAGAGGTGCTCGGAGAGTACACCGAGGTGCGGCATCATGAAGATTGAGTCGACGGTCAGCATCGTGATGCCTTCCGGTTGGTAGGCATCCATCATCATGAGGGCGGCTTGCGCTCGGTTCGGGGCGTGCGAGAGCACTCCGCCGGAGCCGATGACCATATCGAGCTTCATCATGTTGACGAGGGTTGAGCCGCTTGCTTCTTGGTCAAAAATCTGTCCAACGTCGCGCTGCTGGGCCGAACCCGTGAGGTTCCTTGCCAGCGATTTGTGGTGTTCAAACGCAAGTCGAAGCGCTTCGCGTGAGACGGCGTGCTCGATCAGCAGATCCTCATAGGTTTGAGGGATCGTGGTCGGCCGGATCATCTTGTTGCGAAGTCGGTTTCGGACTTCGGCGGGATCGATCTCGAACGGGAGCCATCGGGCGATGTTCTCGACTCCGGCCTCTTTGAGCACGTTACATATCGAGTAGGACATCCCGAGGTTTGCCGAAACTGTTCGGTTGTAGATACGCTCGCCGCCTGGAGTTGCCTCAAAAACGGAGAAGACGTCGGTGGTTGCGCCGCCAATGTCGACGCCGAGGACATTAATGCCCTCTTGGCGAGCGTACTCGTTCAGGAGTTTGCCAACCGCGTTGGGGGTCGCCATGACCTCGAAGCTTGCCCAATCGAGGAGTTTCGAGTATCCAGGAGCCTGTTGCATAACGTGCTCGAGGAACATTTCGTGAATCTCCTCTCGAGCGGGTCCGAGGTTCTCGCGGTCCATGGCTGGGCGGAGATTATCGACGATCTTGGTGGCGATGCCTTCGCCGAGGACGCCAGAGACCTTGTCTTGGGCTTGCACGTTTCCGGCAAAGATGACCGGAAGCTTCATGTCGCCAAATCTCGGCTTGGGGTCAGCGCGGCGGATGACTTCCGCCATATCGATAAGGCGATCGACATTGCCGCCGTCGGTTCCGCCGGACATCAGGATGATATCGGGGCGAAGCTGTCGAAGCCGTTCGACTTTCTGGAAGTCCTTTCGGCCGTCGTCGACCGCGAGGGTATCCATCAGGATCGCACCTGCGCCAAGTGCCGCGCGCTCGGCGGATTCGGCGCTCATCGCTTTTACAACGCCAGCGACCATCATTTGGAGGCCGCCACCCGCGGATGAGGTGGAAACGTAGTAATCGGAGCCGTCGAGGGTGCCGGAAGAGTCAGCGGTTTTGGCGTCGTTCTTGGTGAGCCGGTGAACGGTGCCACCCTTTAGGAGCGTGCGTCGACCCTTTTCGTAACCGGCGGGAACGGTTTGTTCGGTGATCTCTTCGAGTTCGGTGAGGGCATTGACAACGCCGATCGTGACGTCTTCGAAGGGGCGCTCAACGGTGGTGGGAGCCTCGCCTCGGGCGACAAGTCGGTATTCGCCTTGGTCATTCCGCTCGATCAGAATCGCTTTGGTCGTCGTTGATCCGCAGTCGGTCGCTACAATTCGCCGGATATCTTTGGCCATGATTGTGTGCGTTAAGTATGCACCGAAATGGGCGGTAAACTTGCGGGTGATGAAGCTGTTTGTGGATACCGGTGACCTAGAAGAAGTGCGAAAAGCGGCGGAGTGGGGCATTCTGGACGGTGTCACGACGAATCCGACGTTGATCGCGAAGACTGGAAAGGGTTTCAAAGAAGTCGTTTTGAAGATCTGCGACCTCGTTCCGGGGGGCGCAATTTCGGCCGAGGTGGTCGCAACCGACTACGACACGATGCTTAAAGAGGCGCTTGAGATTTCGAGCTGGCACGAGCAGATCGTAGTTAAGGTGCCGTTGATCGAGCCGGGAATCCGATTAGTTTCGACGCTGGCCGACAAGGGAATTCGCACGAACGTGACCTTGGTGTTCTCGGTTTCGCAAGCACTCATGGCGGCGAAGGCGGGGGCGACCTACATCTCGAACTTCGTGGGGCGAGTTGATGACCTCGGTGCGGACGGAATGGAAGCGGTGCGCGACACCGTCAATATGATCGATACCTACGGTTTCGAGTCCCAGGTGCTGGTGGCTTCGGTGCGGCACCCAGTCCACGTGCTCGAGAGCATTCGATGCGGCGCGCATGTCTCCACGATGCCTTACAAGATTATGGAAATGCTGTTTAAGCATCCGATGACGGATTCCGGTCTTGAGCGCTTCTTGGGTGACTGGAACAAAGCTGGTCTTAGCATTTTCTGACTATGACTTTCGCTGAAATTGCCGCCGTCGTGGGTCAAACCGTCGGCGATGGTTCAGCGGTCGTTGAGCGTTTGACGGCGAACTCCAAGCAGGCTGGACCTGGCGACGTTTTCGTAGCGGTTCCTTCTGCCAGGGTCGACACGCACGACTTCGTCGCCGAGGCTATGGCCAACGGCGCGGTCGGGGCGGTTGTTCACTCACAGTCGGGGAAGGAGCGATTCCCGGACGCTTTGCTTCTCGACGATTTTGAGAATCAGATTTGGCAGCTTTGCGATGCGCTGTACGAACACCCGACCCGCGATATGAAGGTCGTCGGAGTGACGGGCACGAACGGGAAGACCACGACGGCGTGGATCATTCAGCAGCTTTTGGAGGCTTTGGGTGAGAGGGGTGCGTACATCGGGACGCTCGGGTTCAGGCAAGGGGAGGTGCTACGTCCGCTTGCGAACACGACACCCTTTGTGGTCGATCTTTACAACTTAATTGTTGAAGCAAAGGCATCTGGGTGCGGTTGCTTGGCGATGGAAGTGAGTAGCCATGCGCTGGCTCAGAAGCGGGCGGAAGGGGTTGAGTTTGACGTTGCCGTCTTCACGAATCTGACTCAAGATCATCTCGACTTTCACGAGACGATGGAGGCGTATGAGGCGGCGAAATTTCGGCTGTTCAGTGGATTGCCTTCAACCAAACCATTGGTGAAGTGCCTCAATTTGGACGATTCGGTGGGCTCGGATTGGGCGCGAAAGCTTTCGGGTCGCAAGATCGGTTTTCGGACCCATTTCGGGCTTGAAAAGGACCTGGTCGGGGTTCCAGAGTCGGTGCGGGTGGACGGCATCGAAATGGAAATGCGATTTGAGGGGCAGACGGGGCAGTTATCGAGCCGGCTGGGAGGCTCGTATAACGTTGAGAACATTCTCTCGGCGACCTCGGCGATGCTTGGGTTGGGATACGGGCTTGATCAGGTATGCGCGGCGTTTGGGGGTGTCCGGCCGGTGCCGGGGCGATTCGAAGGGATTCCCAATGCGCACGGTATCGGTGTGATTGTGGATTACGCCCACACTCCGGACGCGATTGAGAAACTGCTAGGGGCTTGCCGCGAGGTGACCACAGGCCGCGTGATCACGGTGTTTGGATGCGGGGGCGATCGCGACGCCACAAAACGCCCTCTGATGGCGGTGGCGGCGGAGCGGGGTTCGGATTTCGTGATCGCAACGAGCGACAATCCGAGAACAGAAGACCCGGAGGCGATTCTTGATCAAGTTTGCGCCGGACTGAGCGGGGAGTACTTGCGAATCGCGGATCGCCGCGAGGCGATTTCGGCGGCGATCCGCCAAGCCAATCCGGGCGATACAGTGGTGATCGCTGGCAAAGGGCACGAGGATTATCAGATCATCGGGCGGGAAAAGACGCCGTTTGATGACCGGGTTGTGGCGAAGGAGATTTTGGATGCAATACAGCGTTGAGGAGCTTGGCAGACGGTTCGAAGGTGTAGCTCACGGCACGGGAACCGTGACGGGATTTGCGACCGATAACCGCGAGGTGAAGCCGGGCGATTTGTTCATCGCGATTCGCGGAGAGCGGGTTGATGGGCACTCGTTTGTGGGGGACGCGTTTGCGCGGGGCGCGGCGGCGGTGCTGGTCGAGCGGGCGGTCGAGGGCGGGCCCGCCATCGTTGTTCCGAATGTTGTGGAGGCACTGGCGAAGATGGCACGCACGTTCCGGCAAGAGTTCGCCGGTCCGGTGATCGGAATTACTGGGAGCGCCGGGAAGACGACGACGAAGGAGTTTTGCGCGGCGTCGTGCGCGTCGCTCGGCTCCGTACTGAAGACGCAAGGGAACCGAAATAGCGAGTTTACGGGACCGCTTCTGTGGCCCGAGATGACCTCAGTGACCAGAGTCGCAATCACCGAAATGGGGATGCGGGGCTTTGGGCAAATCGCCCACTTGGCCTCGTTCAACTTGCCGAACGTTGCGGTGGTGACAAATATTGGCTACGCGCACCTGGAGATGGTGGGCTCGCGTGAGGGAATTGCGAAGGCGAAGGGGGAGTTGATCGAGGCTCTGCCAGACGACGGAACGGCAGTGCTTTACTCGGAGGACGAGTATCTGGGCAACCTGATCGCCACGGCGGGTGAAAGGCGAATTCGGCTTTTTGGGCAAGGCGGAAATGCGGACTGCCAGGTGACCGAGTATGCGCCCTTGAGCTGGACTTCCGCGCGAATCGGGGGCGTTTTGGACGGCGTGAAGTGGGAGGCGACGATGCCGACGGTCGGTCGGCACCTGGCCAACAATGCCGCCGCCGCGATTTTGGCGGCGACGGAGGTTGGTGTTCCGTTGACCGCAGCATGTGCGGGTCTCGCGAATGCGGAGTTGCCCCCGATGCGGATGGAGATTCGTACCTGGAACGGGGCGACGCTGGTGATGGATAACTACAATTCGAACCCGCCTGCGGTTCTCGGTGCGCTGCAAACCCTCGAAGAGGTGCCTTGTGTGGGGCGGCGGGTGGCGGTTTTGGGGACGATGCGCGAGCTGGGCGACGAGAGCGCCGAGGCGCATCGATCGATTGGCAGGCGGCTCTCGAAGGCTGCGATTGACCGAGTGGTGCTGTTTGGCGACGAAACGGAGCTGATTCAGGCGGAATTCTTGCGGCGCGGAGGCTCGGCGGATCGTCTTGTAAAGGTTGATTCGCGCGATGCGATTGCGGGAGAGCTGAGTGAGTTTGGTGAAGGGGACACGATATTGGTTAAGGGGAGTCGGGCGCTGGAGCTTGAGCGGGTCTTCGAGTAGCTCTTGCATAACTGAGGTTGAATCCTCACCGAATTGCCTCCGGCAGGCGAGACGCCTGCGATCAAAGTGCGGAGGGTCTTTATGAATCTCCCGATCTCGCTCCGAGACCTTCAGGCGTTTTGGATTTCGTTTTTGGTGAGCGCGGTTCTGAGCAAGCCGATTTTGAACTTGTTGATCCGGGCGAAGTCGCGCCAGACGGTTTCTTCGCACCTTGAGGGGCATGCCGTGAAGCAGGGAACACCGACGATGGGCGGGTTCATCATCCTCGTTGGGATGTTTGCAAGCTGGATACTCGGATATACAGGCGTGAACGGCGGACCAATGTTGTTGCTCGTTGCCCTGTTCGCGGCGATTGGATTTGTTGATGACTACTTGGTTCCGAGGCTGATGCCGGGAAAGAGGGGGCTTGGCTGGAAGCAAAAAATTCTGATGCAAGTGGCCGCCGCCGCCATCCCGTTGATTTGGGCTCAAGCGTCTCCAGCTATGGTTGCGGTTGGGGTGTTCCTGATTCTTTTCTTCGCGAATGCTTACAACTTTGCAGATGGATTGGACGGGTTGGCGGGGACGATTCTACTTGGGCAACTTTTCGGGCTCGCATATCTCGGCACCACGGGTGGCCGGGTCGAATTTCCGGTGTGGGTTGTGTGGCCGCTTCTAGGGTCCCTCACTGTTTTTCTGTATTGGAACGCCCCTAGGGCCAAGGTCTTTATGGGTGACGTCGGGTCCTTACCTATTGGAGCGACCTTGGGCGGCTTTTGGGTTCTTCACATGTCTGTCGGGTCTGACAAGATGGCAGGTCCTCCGACCGAGGCAGTGATTCAATCTTTGGTTATTCCAGTAATCATTTGGTCGATTCCAATGATCTGCGAGTTAGTTCCGGTTCCGTTGCAGGTGTTCTCGGTTAAGGTCTTCAAGAAGAAGCTCTTTCCGTTCACCCCAATTCACCACGCTTTCGAGGAGATAAAGCTGAAGCCGGGTGAAACGGAGGAGTCGGAGAGCTATGTCGAGCGGAAGAAGAACAGCCCGCGGTGGGCGCATTGGCCGGAGACACGGATCGTTTTCACCTTTGCGATCTTTCAACTGCTCTGTTCGCTCCTCGCGATCACCGTTGCGTTGATGTCGAGACCATCGTGATGTTCGAAGGTCAGTCCATTGCGGTTTTTGGGCTCGGTCGAAGCGGCCTTGCGGTTGCAAAGGCGGCGATTGCACGGGGGGCGAGGGTGACGGTTTATGACGAGACTCCGAGGGACCGCCTGAGCAAGCCGGAACTTGTCGCCGAAGCGGAGTCAGTTGGCGCCAGCGTCGTGCTTGGCCTACCATTCCCGATTCCGGCGGACGAAGAATTCGTGGTCGTGAATCCGGCAATTGATCACCGGCATCCGGCTCTTCAGGCGCAACAGGAGAAAGTGATCGGCGAGATTGAGTTCGCTTATCGGATTTCAAAGGCGCCAATTATCGCTATTACTGGCACCAACGGAAAGAGCACAACCACGGCGATGACGGTGGTCGCACTTCGCGCGGCGGGGGTGGATGCGGTTTTGTGCGGGAACATCTTCGGGTCGGGGCTGAGCGAAATGCCGCTGACGGATGCCGCCGATGAGTCAACGCCGAATCAAGTTTTGGTGGCGGAGGTGTCATCGTTTCAACTTGAATGGGTGCGGGAATTCGCGCCGATTGCGGCGGCGATCACGACGATCACCCCGGATCACCTCGATCGGTATGACTCGTTTGAACAGTACGCCGCGACCAAGGAAAGGATCTTTGAGCGGGCTGGAGTGAAGGTCGACGCGCGAGAATTTTCGTCTCGGGAGGAGGGGTGGTCTTATGTGACGGATGGCCCCGGCGCGCTGGCGTTCACGGTTGAGTCGGTGGTGCCTTCTCCGGGATCTTTAAAGCTTGATCCCGCTGAGTTCAAAGTCATCGGTGCGCACAACATGGAGAATGTGCGGACGGCGATGATGCTAACGAGGGCGGCGATTGAATGGCAGTTTGCGAATGGTTTTCGGGATTCAGATGAGGTTCCTAGTGCCTGCCTTGAGGCTCTGAAGGAGTTCGGCGGGCTGTCGCATCGCATGCAGAATCTGGGTGTTGTAGGAGGCTTCAGGTTCATCAACAATTCGATGTGTACTAACCCGGCGGCGGTGGTGGCATCGATTCAGAGTTTGGGTGATTCTTCCGCGCTTCATGTGCTAATCGGGGGCGTGAACAAGGAGCTGCCGTTTGCGCAGCTTGACGAGTACTTGGGTTCGAACCCAGTGAAGGTTTATCTGTTTGGGCGCGATGCTCAGCAAATCCAAAAGGAAATCTCGCAACGCGGAACGGTTTACGATACAATGAAGCAGGCGTTAGACGCCGCCGTTCACGAAGCCAAGGAAGGTGATACCGTGATGCTCGCACCAGGATGCGCGAGCATGGACCAATTCCGCGATTTTCGTCACCGAGGCGACGTCTTCACCGAACACGTCATGGATTTGACGAAATGAGGCAACGGACGGCGAAGCAGGGCGATACGACACTTTTCTGGCTCACATTACTTGTGAGCGTGCTCGGACTTGTGTTCATTCTTGACGCCGGCTACGCACAGAGCATGCGCATCGGACAGGGCATTATTCCGAAGCCGTTCGTCTCCCAATGCTTCACTCTGGCGATGGGAATCGGACTGTTTTTTGCCGTTCGCCGAGCGCGGCCAGAAGTGCTAAAAAAGTGGTCTTGGGGCTTCCTCGGGTTGGCGTTTTTGGGTTTGATTTGGGTGGAACTCAAAGGAGTTTCGGCGAACGAGGCACAGAGATGGATTCGCATCGGCCCGATTCAGCTTCAGCCTGCAGAGTTCATGAAGCTGGCGGCGGTGCTTTTTCTCGCCAGCGTTCTTGCCGAAAAGAAGCCTTGGGATGACACGTGGGCGGAGCGAAAGAAAGCGAAAGTATGGGAGCGGCAGGTGCTGGTGCCCAAGCTCAAACGCCTCTTTCCTGGCCTCATTATTCTCATCATTTGGGCGATGATCGAGCACGAAAAGGATATCGGAACGGCCTCGGTCATTCTTGCTACGGCGGTGGCGATGTTTATCACGGCTCCAGTCACGAAGAAGTCATTGATCGTGATTCCGGCGTGTTTGGCGATCGCGGTCGGCGCTTTTGTTCTCAAGGAGCCGTACCGGGTGTCGAGATTCTTGGTGCATCCGCACCGGTGGGACCGCGAGTACATCAACGACGAAAGCTTCCAGACGATTCATAGCGAGCTCGCGATGGCGAGTGGCGGAGTGCTGGGAACGGGTGTCGGTACGGGACGGGCCAAGCACATCATTCCGGCGACGACGAGCGACTTTATCATGGCGACGGTCGCCGAGGAGTTTGGGCTTTGGGGTCCGCTTGCGATCTTAGCGATGATTGGTGGGCTTTGTCTGAGGCTACTTTTGCTGGCCCAGCGAGCCTCGGACCGATTTCGTGCGCTTTTCTTGAGCGGAGTTGCGTGGTGGATCGGCATCCAGGCCTGCACGAATATGATGATGGCGAACGCCTCGATTCCGGCGATCGGAATTCCGTTTCCTTTCATCAGCGCGGGAGGGTCGAGCATCATCGCGCTTTGGCTTGCGATTGCACTATGTGATCGAATGAGTTGGTCACCCGCCGCAGATGCGGCTCAACAGGAGGTTGTGA
>CAZMJL010000007.1:0-117111 GCA_964566635.1 uncultured Fimbriimonas sp.
TCCAAGTTTCTCCTGTGCTTCGAGAACGGAGAGGCCGTCGTAATGTGAACAGTTTTCGTTCAGAGTTCCTTCAGTCCCTGAGTAGGGTCGGAATTGCTTTGTCGCCTCGTTGATGGAGACTGCGATGTCGTGGGTTAGTGTTTGGAGAGACTCGGCGATTTCGGCAAGGGCGTTTGAAATATCGCTGTCGTCATCGTGTAGACCCAGCACAGGTTTGCGCAATCTCTGAAGTTCTTCTTGGAGTTCATCCTCAATAACCGATCTCACCTGCGCCTTTATTTCTTCGATGCGCAGAGTCTCAGACTCAATACGAAGCGTCCTCTTTTCCGCAAGCTTGTCAACAATTTCCGATTCGATCTTGCTCCTTTGAACTGCCGCGATAGTTTTTAGTTCTGTTGATTCCGAGGGTTGTATCCACTTAATTCCAACACTTCTCATCATGCGGTTCAAGGGCGAGTCCGGATTGGCTGACTCGTTATGCTGCGTCTTAACAAACCTGTATTCACGTTCGATCGCTTCACGTACTGATTGGTCAAGGAATTTGAGCGCAATTCCGCGATCAGGATTAATAACCTGAATAACCGGAAGCTCATATTTTTTGGCGAACTCATGGTCACGTTCGTCGTGCCCCGGGACCGCCATGATTGCGCCAGTTCCGTAGGTGGCGAGAACGTAGTCGGCGAGCCAGATGGGGATGTGCTCTCCGGTGAAGGGGTGTACTGCGTATGCGCCGGTGAAGACGCCGGTTTTCTCGCGGTTCTCGGCGGTGCGGTCAGTGTCGCTAAGGCGCTTCGCGGCCTCCTGATACTCCTTGATTCGCGTGCGATCTTCTTCGGTAATTGGGAGCCTTTCTACGATCCCGTGTTCAGGTGCGAGCACGCAGAAGGTCACACCATAGATCGTATCAATTCGGGTGGTGAAGACATCAAACTGCAGACCAGGAACCCGCTTGTCTTCGCTCGAATCCAGATCAAATCGCTCTTCTTCCTCACCGGTTCCTGCAACTCGAAACGTAAACTGGCACCCCTCGGAGCGACCGATCCAGTTGCGCTGCATCGCTTTGATCCCCTCGGGCCAATCGATGGTGTCGAGGTCATCAATTAGCTGCTGGGCGTATTCGGTGATGCGGAAATACCACTGCGGAATCCACTTCTTTTCGACAATCGCCCCCGAGCGCTCCGCTCGGCCACCGATGACTTCTTCATCCGCGAGAACCGTCTTGTCGATCGGATCCCAGTTGACAGCGGCGAGCTTCCGAACAGCAAGCCCGCGCTCGTACAGCAACCCAAAGATCCACTGCGTCCACTTGTAATAGCTTGGGTCCGAAGACTTGAAAGACCGGTGCCAATCGAATCCGCAACCGATCAAGTCCATTTGCCGCTTGTAGTTAGCGGCGTACTTTTCGATCATGGGCGCAGGGTGGGTTTTGCGCTTGATCGCCTCATTCTCGGCCGGAAGCCCGAACGCATCAAAACCCATCGGATGCAGCACGTTGTAGCCCTGCATGTACTTCATGCGGCTGATCACGTCCGTCGGAACGTAGTTACGGCAGTGCCCAACGCTTAGCCCTGCGCCGCTCGGGTACGGAAAAAAGTCGAGCGCGTAAAACTTCTCGCGCCCCGCTTCTTCGCGCGTTCGGAAGAGGTCAGCCTTTAGCCAGCGCTCGCGCCATTTAGCCTCAAACTCCGAAGGGGAATACCGGTCAAACATGAACCTCACTAGGTTACCTTTCGGACTCGAATCGACTCCCAAGCCGCCCAGTAATCTTGCTGGTATTTGAGCCCGAGATGGTTGACAACTCCCTCGTGAAATTGCGATTATAGTAGAAATACGTCTACATTAACTTGTAATTTCTACCCAGACGGGAGGAACTCATTCATGGATTGCGCCAACGACAAAAAATCTAACTACTCGCCCCCCTCCGCCGACCCTCAATCGCGCCCGTTTTACTCCGAGGAAGCCCTCGAACGGCGAATCGCCTACAACAATCGCCGCGCCACCGAGAACGGACCAAAATCTTACGGAAACGAGCCCCATCCATTTCGGGCCAAGGAGCTTCGGGCGCTCATCCGAGTGGCTAAGCTCACCCGACGTCAGCTCCAGGTCGTCGGTCTAAGGGCCAAGGGATTCACGTTTGATGAAATCGGTCGGCTGCTTCGCACCACCAAGCAAGCAGCCCATCGCATCTGCAGTCAGGCGTTACGAAAACTGCGCCGAGCCTCGCGCGTCTATCCATTCGTCGGCTTAAACGAAGTGTATAGACAGGAAATTCACCGGGGCGCAATGCACTGAGACCTGTTGTACAATGAACCTGAAGCCCCTTCAAGGTGAACTATGATTGCTTGTCCGAAATGCGCCATCAAGAATACGCTCGATAGCATGTTCTGCCGAAAGTGCGGATACGCGATGCCCCACGACCTCATGGAAGAGGAGCAGATCAAGCTCAAAGATCTTGTCTCGAAAGGGATGCACGCCTTCTCGGACGGCAATACCGAGGAAGCAATGGGAATCGCCGAGCACGCAGTGATGGCGAATCCTGCACTGGCCGATGGGCACGCGTTGAAGGGCATGGTGCACGAGCGCCGAGGCGAGTACGCCCAGGCTCTCGACAGCTTTGAGACCGTGGTCGCGCTCAACCCGGATTCGACCATCGATAAGATCAAGCTCAACCAGCTTCGAAATGCATTTGCGCAACGCACCGCCGAGCCAAAAGTTGACCGTAAAGGTGCTGCAATCATGGCACTCGCTGCGACCCTCCTGGTTGCGTCGGTAGGCGCGATCACCTACCGAGTCGCGACAACTTCAAACGAAGTCGTCACACCAGGTCCGGGAGCAGTCGTCGCAAAGAACCCAGGAACCCAGGTTGCCGCGAACACTCCGCAAAATCCGGGCACAATCAGTAACCCGGCGCCTTCGAATACCCAAGGAAACCAGGTTGTGACGGACGGTTCGGTGAAGCCTCTTCGCAGCGGCGAAGACAACGACTCCGATCAACGCTCATCCGGCTCCGGTCTGCCTAGGCCAATTGGAAACGGCAATCGATCCAACTCCATGGAAGGTGAACTGACAACTTTCCCGGTGATTGATCCACCGGAGGGACCGATCGGAAAAACTGGCAAGACTCTCCCGCCGACCAACGGTCAGCAAGGCGGAGGAGTCCCGACTCCAAAGGATCCCCCGACACAAGGCAACGACGAAAGGCCATCCCCGACACCCCCAATCACCAAGGCTGAAGACCCGGGTCAAATCGATATTCGCATCTCGCCCGGTAAGAATGGCAACTCCAACAACAGCGAAGCCGTCCGCCGAACCGGAAACGAAAGAATGCGAAGTGGCGACGCCGAGGGCGCTGCCAGTGCCTACGAAAAGGCCGCTCAATCTGGCGGAGGTAAAGGGCATCAGCGCCGCGCTCAGGCATACGCCGCCCAAGGCAAAAAAGCCGAAGCCGCCGACGCCTACCGAAAAGCGATTGACGCTTACGAAGCCGACATCAAGGCCGGACGAGGAAACGCGGATTCGAACCAAGCTGGACTCAACTCTTGCCGGCAAGCACTTCGGGCAATCGGAAGCTAATGCGATTTGCCCTCTCGGTCGCGATACTGCTGTCCGTTGGTGCTGCCCAGGCGCAGGCACCCGGTTGCATGCTCGGGCAATCGAACTCCAAGCTGATTGACGTCATCAACCCTTTGGCGAATGAACTCGACAAGATCGGGCAAGTCATGCCGGTGACCTATTCGATGACCGATCCGTTCATCCGCGAAGCGGTGAATGACGGAAAGATCGGCGAGGTCGCAAAGGATGCGAACCTGGAACAGCATTTTCAGGTCGCCAAGAGCCTTCGGCTCCCATACGTGATCTGGCTCGAGCCAACGGTCGGCGAGGCTGACCCTCGGCTCAAGGGGTCAAAGAAAGGCTTCAGGACGACGATCACGCTGTACCGTGACAAGAAGAAGATTTGGACCGACGAGTTTGGCCTCGAAGTTTCGGTTGGTAAAACAGATTCGACCCTGACGACCGCCGATGCCCTCGCAAGCGCCTTTGCCGAAAAGCTCAGCACGGGGCCATTCAAAACCCTCATCGCGCGCCCCAAAAACACGACTCCCGACGCTGGTAAGGGCCAAGCGCCGATCGTGCCCGAAAACCGCGACGATGATCCCGAACTCTCCGACTTCGCCGCGATCATGCAGCGCGTCAACGAACTGATCCGCCTCAACCGATTGAACGCGGCTGAAATGCTCTTGCGCGACTCGGTTGACGCCGCGCCCAAGGATGCCAACCGCCGCCGCGAGCTGATTCAGTTCCTACAGACCTACGGGCGCACCCAAGAAGCTGTCGCCGTCACATTGGCGAGCGGCGCCGCACTTGGCGATCCAACTCTTACTCCGCTCGCCGCGCGCATCCTAATGGAAAGCGGCAAGAACAAAGAGGCGCAAACCCTCCTTAACGATGCCGTCGCGACAAATCCCAATAACGCGCCCATCCGCATCCTGCTTGCCGAACTGCGCCTGCTCGAGTCTCAACCCGACCAAGCGTTGCGCCACATCGAAATTGCTATCAAAGCCGAATCAACCGCGGAAGCCCTCGGGACTCGCGCCCTCGTGCGGGCGCTCCTCGGTGGCGAAGATGGCGTAAAAATTGACCTCGGCGAAGCCGCAAAAGCGTCTCCGTCAATCTTCGAAACCCTTTACGGCCGATGGGCAAAAATCTGGGATCAAGCGATGGTCGTGGAGGGTCCCGACCTGCGAAGTCTCTTCCAAAAGGCCGTCCTCAACCGCAAAGCCGACGAAGTAATCGACCTGATCGAAGATCAAGAGCGACTGGCAAAGGCGAGCATCGCATTCTGGGGCGAAAACCCCGCAAATGCACGGTATGAGAAATCCCATGCCAACCGATTATTGGCAATGAACTTGCTCATCCAGACAATGGGTGAACTCCGCGTTTACACGCAAAAGGGCGATGAAGACAGCCTCAACGAAGCGAGAATCGACTTCGGCGAGATGCTAAAAGCTCTTAGTGCGGCGCAAGTGGAGTTCACGAAGGAGAGCAAGGATGCAGGATATCTTGGCGCTGATCGGATCTTTGACCTTAGTTTTTCTGATTGGCTTTCTCTTGGCCAAGGCCTTCTCTCGTAAGTCGATCTCCGAGGCAAAGCGCAACCGCGAGCCGCTCGAAAACGCAAAAGTTCGCTTTAAGACCGCCGATGCGGTCTATCGATCTCGCCTGATCTCCCATGGCCCCGATGGATGGGTCTTTGCCGCCCCGATGCAGCGCGATAGCTACGTGCCGGTGCCCATCGGCAAAGAGTGCGTCTGCGAGGTCGTCGCGCGCGGTGGAGTTCTGCTCTTCACCTCCAAAGTCATCGCCCGGCAAAGCGAAGAAGGTCGCATTGTCGTCGAAACCCCCGTCAACCCCAAGCTCAAGAATCGGCGAGATGATCCGCGCCGGATCGACATACCAATGAAGATGCTTGTTGGCAACCACGGCGGCGAGGTAATCGATGTATCGACCAACGGCGCAAGGGTAAAGCTAAGCGGCTTCCAGCGCGAAGGACAGACCGTTCGTGTCGATCTCCCCGATGGCGAGATCCGGTCCGCTACCGTCATCGAGGCGAAACACGACAATCTGGGAAGCGTCGTCCGGCTGAATTTTGACCAGCCCATTCAGTTGCCCGACTAAAAGCTCGTGACGAATCCCAGCCCGTAGGTACAATCCTAGCTACCCGAGGCGGACGCGTCTCGTAGAATCCATCATGGCTGCGGCAACCGACATCCAAACCGTCAACATCATTGTCAATGGGATCGAACTTGCGGTCCCCAAAGGCGAGTTGGTCGTCGAAGCCGTCAAACGAGTTGGACTCGAAATCCCGATTTTTTGCTACCACCCGCGCATGAAGCCAGTCGGCATGTGCCGAATGTGCCTCGTCGAAACGGGAATGAAAAATCCGCAAGACGGCACCATCCGGATGATGCCAAAGCCTGCGGCAGCCTGCACTCTTCCGGTAAGCGAAGGCTTGGTAATCAACACCGAAAGCGAAGCCCTGACGAAGGACCGCAAAGGCGTTCTTGAGTTCCTCCTCGTCAACCACCCGCTCGACTGCCCCATCTGCGACCGAGGCGGCGAGTGCCCGCTGCAAAACAACACCCTCTTCTACGGCCCCTCAACCAGCCGCTTCATCGAAATGAAGCGCCACGCCGTCAAGGCGTTCCCTCTCAGCGACTACGTAACGCTCGACCTCGAGAGATGCATCCAATGCGCCCGCTGCGTGCGCTTCACGGAGGAAATCTCGGGTGATGGGCAGCTCGCGTTCCGTTTCCGAGGTGCCAAGACCCAACCCATCACCTTCGGCGAAACAAAATTCACTTCAAAGTTCAGCGGAAACGTCATCGAGATCTGCCCTGTCGGCGCGCTTACCAACCGCAAGTCCCGATTCCGCGCAAGGCCATGGGATCTCCAAACCTCAGAAGCGATCTGCACCGAGTGCAGCAACGGGTGCGCCATCTGGTTCGACCACCGCGCGGGCAAGCTCGCCCGAATCAATGGCCGAACGAACGAAGCCATCAATGAAGAGTGGACGTGCGATAAAGGCAAGTTTGGCCACGATTTCTATAACGATTCTAAGCGGCTCGACACTCCATTTGTCCGGGTCAACGACGAGCTCGTCAAAGGCGATTACGCCTCCGCGTACCGCTCAATCCTCGAGCAATTCGCGGGCAAAGGAGACGAAGCTGGCCTGATTCTCAGCGACAAGCTCAGCAACGAATCGTTCATCGCCGCCGAAGAGTTCTTCTCCAAGCACATCGGCTCGAAGAATGTTGATTACCGCTTCAGCCCCAACCAACAAGCCGGAGTCTCAACCGTCACTAGCTCGATTGAGTCGCTCGAGCACGACAAGAACATTCTCGTTTTCGGAACTTCTCTTGCCGACGACCTCCCAATGGTTTTCCTTCGCGTCCGAAAGGGCTGGTTCCAGCGCGGAAATCAAGTGATCGTCGCCACGGATCGCGTCACCGAAGTCACCGATTTCGCCGCTCACAGCCTAATCCATAAGCCAGGGACCGAAGCCACTCTTGCCGCCGCCATTGCTGGTCAAGTTCCCGTTGCTGAAGCGGCAGCGAAGTGTGACCTCACCGAGAGCGAACTTACCGCCGCAATCGACGCCGCCAAGGGTGCAACCGTCATCACCACCACTAGCCTCGATCCAAGCGCAGCGAAGGCACTCGCAAGCCTGGAAAGCAAATTCAACCAGTTCGCGACTGGTGGAAATGAGCACGGCGCTCAAATCGCCCTCAGCGCCGCCGGACTCAGTGCCCGAGACCAGTTGATCGCCGCCGCGCGAGGCGACATCACCGCCCTGTGGGTGGTCGGAGTTGATCTCTTCGAGGTGGGCCTTCCGCGCGAATTCGTTGAGCAAGCCCTTGAAAACGTAGATTTCTTGGTCTACCAAGGATCCGCCCGAAACGAGACCTTCTACTACGCCAGCGTCGCCCTGCCGATGACCCTTCCCGCCGAGCAAGACGGTACCTACACCAACTGCGAGGGCGTCGTTCAGCGACTCAAGCCCGCGATTCCAGCCGTTGGCGAAAGCAAGCCGGTTTGGCGAGTCTTCGAAGAGCTAAGCGTTCGCCTCCAACCACGGATGCCGCGGTCAAATGCCAGCGAAGTTCTCGCAACTTCGCCCGCATTCAGCGCATAATGTGCCATGCGAACCGTTGAAGAAGTCTTTGCCGCCCTTTTCGCGGTTCAACCGCTTCATAGCAGCTTCAAAACGCCGGTGATGCCCAAAGCCGTCGCTCCGGGCATGCACCACGCCGTGATGTCCGCAATTGGGGCGGTAAATGGCGACCCTTGCCTTGCCGCCGCCGCTTATCTCTACGCCGACGACCTTTCCGCCGCACACAACAAGGTATACGACATGGCAAAAGATGAAGAAGCCGCGTATTGGCACGGCATGATGCATCGCCGCGAGGGCGACTTCTACAACGCCAACTACTGGTTCCGGCAAACCGGAATTCTTCACGCCAAAGTAGGGGTTGATCCTGTCGATCTCACCGCACGGGTCGAGGCTTTCCACCGATCTGCATCCGCGTACCCATCGCAGTCACTCCTAGAAGATCTCCGCAAAGAATTTCGAAACTTAGCCCAGGTCGGCATCGATCGAATCTTTCCGGAATAAAATCCGATCATGATGCCTCGGCCGACCTTCACCACGTTCGAGCCGAGTTCGCTGGCGACGAATCCCCAATTGGGCGGCTACGATCCCGCTCTTGCCGAGGGTCGCTTCGACATGAAGCCAGCGAAGTGGATATGGTTCCCCAGCACCCGCACCCTCGCAAACACCCTGGTTTACTTCGCCAAGTCCTTTGACCTCAAAGAGGTTCCTAAGGAAGCTCGAGGTTGGATCTGCGCCGATAGCCGCTACACTCTGTACATCAACGGACGGCGAGTTCAGTTCGGCCCCGCACCGTTCGATCCCCGCTTCCCCGAGGCCGACCCCGTTGACCTTGCTCCATTCCTTCAGCCAGGATCAAACACGATTGGAATCCATGCCTTGTTTTATGGCCACGGAGACGGAACTTGGCCAACGGGCAAGCCCGGCGTGATCTTTCGAGCGCAGATCGGCAAAGAGATCATCGCCACCGATCACACTTGGCTGACCAAAATCGATCGCGCTGTCCGACCCGGCGGCTACAAACGGTGGTTCCTGAGGGCCTTCCAGGAGATCGACGACGCCAGACTTTGGCCTCGCGGATTCTCCCATCCTGGGTATAAGCACGATGAGTCTTGGCTCAATGCGATCGAACTCGATGCCCAGGCCGACCAAGCAAGCATCACAAGTTCGTACAACAACTATTTGGAAGATCTGGACCTCGAGGATCGGTGGCGAAGCGAACTCCGTCCACGGTCAATTCCGATGATGACCGAGAATTTCGTTCAAGCCCACAGCTGCTTCGTGGGCGAGTTGGTTATCACGGGAGATACGGATAACTATTGGGAGTTCGGGACTCCACATCAATTCACTGTTAGACGTCAGTCAAGCGTCACCAATCGGCTCGGCTCCAGGGTCGTTCGTTACGCACTTCCAGAAGCGATGGTTGGTTGGCCCTTGATCGAAGTTCGAACCAGCGAGGCAGTCCAAATCACCGTCGTTGTCCAAGAGTCAGTTCCGGATATCGATAAGATTTCTAATCCAAAGTTCCACGGATGGTTCCGTCATATCACCGCCGAAGGCAATTACTCGTTTGCTCCCTATGACTACGAAACAGGAAAGTACATCGAGTTACACTTTGAAGTTCCGAAAGGCGGATGGTGCGAACTCGTTAATGTCCGCTTCCTGCGTCGTCGCCTCATCTCGGATTTCACGCCGTCCGCCGCCACCGGAGACGAGCGGATCGACAAAGTGCTTCTCGCAAGTCACGCGACATTGGTGAACTCTTGCCAAGACATCGTGGTGGACGGAATGGGGCGCGAGCGCCAGCAATATGCCGGCGATGGCAGCCATCAGCTCCATGCCGCGCGTCAGGCGCACGGTCAGTTCGAAATCTCGCGACGCTTCCTCACTCAATTTGCCCAAGGCCAAAACCTCAACGGAGTGTTCTTCGACTCTTGGCCAGGCTATGACCGGTACGCGCGGCTCGGCCAAAGGCAGATCGGCGCAACCAAGTGGGGTTCAATCGTTGATCATAGTATCGGGTTCGTTTGCGATCACGTTCACCACTGGCAACAAACCTGTGATCGACAGCCCTATGAGAAGAATAAGTCCAAGATTCGTAAATTCCTCGGCTTTCTCGACTCAATTCGAGACGACCACGGACTCTTGCGCGTCCACGGATTAGGAGCCGAGACAGTCTGGATGGATCATGAGGCGTACCGATCACAAGATCAGAAGCAACTCGCGCTCAACCTGTACGAACAGTATATGCACGCGCTTTTGGCGATGATCGATGGTCTTGAGCCACGCATCGATCCCAAATTCGAAGGCGCGCTTGGCAAGTATTTCCGGAAAGGAAGGCTCACCAACAGCCCCCAGACCGCAGGGGACGCGGTCGAGATTGATGATCGGGCCCTCGCCCACTTTATTTGGCTGAATGCGAACGCCGATTGGAATTACGAGGGGTCGACTCACCATGGACTCGAAGCCGCGATTGAGGATCTGGTCAACAAGAATTGCACCCACAGCTATCCGGCAAACTCGGTCTGGCGTCATTGGGCATATGCTCAAGTTGGACGGATTGATCTTATACTTAATGAGCTAAGAACCCGATGGCGAGCGATGAATAGCATCGACGAATGCGGAACCCTCTCGGAGTTTTGGACCTCGACTCCGAACTCCAACTCGCTATGTAGCCACTGCGCAGTTTCGCCGACGATCATGATGCAGCAAGCTATCCTTGGGCTCGGCTTCCTGAGGAACGGGCGCATGCGACTCCGCCCTCAACTGGGTGACCTTTCTGCCTTTGCCGCCAAAGCCTTCACCCCAAAGGGTCTAATCGAATTTGGTGCGGAGCGGGTTGGCGGCGAGATTCGATGCCACATCACGAAGCCCCTCGGGCTCGAAATGTGCCTTTGCCTTGCTGAGCACACCGATCATGCGCAGCTGGATCTCGACTTCGATGCGACCCCGGCAGAAACCGGCGAATGTCGGTACGACTTAACCGAACTGACCGTGATTGAGGATCTTCGACTCACTGCCTATCCGCCAAATCAACTGATCTCCGAGTTTTAGTGCCTCCAACTACGGAAGGCAGTAGGAGCGCAAAGTTTCTCGGCTCCATAGACGGCTGAGCTCAACCAAAGTGGGTAAGAGCGCCACGTCCCTTGATGCATCCCAGCCGAATTCATCCAATATTCCGCTTTCAGCTTGGCTATCCTGCCACGCAGGTCGATGTTCAAAGATCAGAACTCCCGCCTCGTCAAAAAACTGAACACGAGGCCCGCTTTGGCGCACGAGAAGCCCTAGGTCTTCGATCTTGTCCGGCTGTAGTAGTGGCACTTCCCAACCCGCCGGGTTCATTCTGTGTAGCATACGAGCCTGCTCGGCCCTGACATTGAACCACTCTCGCGAGAGGCAATGACCACCCGAGAAGTGGATTGCGAGCTCAGTCCGGTCATCCCCAAGTACCCAGGTGTGCCTGCATTCAAGTCTTTGGCGAGGAACCCATGCGTGCCTAATCCGAGTTACGTGCCCGTGAGCGATCACCTGACCACCCACTTTCAAGACTGAGGACTGTTTCCCCGTCCGCACCATTTGAACGGTTTTGAGCGCCGCGTCCACCACGCCTAAACATACGTTCCGGATGACGCCAAGGTGGCAGGTTCACCTCCAAAGAGTAAACTGTGCGCTTCGGATGAAGTTCCCTTACTCCATGCTCCGCGACTTCGTCGAGACCAATCTCGACGCAAACCAGATCGGCAATTTGCTGACGATGGCGGGGTTTGAACTTGAGGGAATCGAGCAAGTTGGTGAAGAGTGGGTGCTCGACATCAAAGTGATGTCGAACCGCGGCGACGGGCTATCCGTCTTCGGCCTCAGCAGAGAGGTTTTGGCCAAGGATCTTGATTCCAAGCCAACCGATCTCTACAACCGAGCGGCGAGTCGCTTCGAAAGCGCAGTCGCAACCGAAACCAACCAGCTTCCAAGCGATGCGGCGTCGATTGAGTCGACCGAATGCCGTCGATTCGCAGTCAAAGGATTCGACGGTGTCAACGCCGCCGCCACAAGCCCGGCGTGGATGCAAACGCGACTTGATGCATGCGGAATGCGCCCGATTTCTCTCTTGGTGGACCTCACCAATTACGTCATGCTCGAGCTCGGGCAACCGCTTCACGCGTTTGACCGGGACAAACTGGCGGGTGGTCGTCTCGTTGTGCGCCACGCCAAACCCGGCGAGAAACTTACCACCCTAAACGGGATCGAGCACGAGTTGAACGGGCAAATGATGATCTGCGACGGCGAAAAACCCGTCGGCGTCCCCGGCGTAATGGGCGGACTCGAAACCGAAGTCACCGATGCAACCACCCGGCTTCTGCTTGAAAGCGCAAATTTTGTCAACACGACCGTCCGCAAAACCCGCAAGCAACTCGGCCTCAATACCGAAGCCTCCTACCGATTCGAGCGATCCGTCGACCCGGAGGGCGTAACCGCCGCGACGCGCCGGTTCACAGAGCTTTTGCTCCAAGCTCAGCCAGGCATCCAGGTCAGCAACATTCTCGATCTCTACCCGCAACCCCCTGTTTCAACCGAAATCGTGCTCCGTGCCGAGCGTGCATCCCGCCTCTTGGGCATGGAAATCACGCCCGATCAGGCTGAAAACTACCTTTCCCGCCTTGGGATGACCACAAAACGCGATGGGGACAAACTCGTGGTTTCCGCCCCCTCATGGCGCCCCGACATCGTTCGGGAGGAAGACCTCATCGAAGAACTCGGCCGCGTTCACGGGTACGACCGCATTCCCGAGGCACTCCCGTTCGGAAGCACCCCCATCGGCGGCTCGCGCGGGAAGGAACTCGCCAAAGATCGGTTCCGTGAGAACCTCCTCAGGGCCGGCTTCACCCAAATCATCTCCCACTCGTTGCGCGCCGAGCACCCGCTCGACGAGCCTTGCGAACGGGTTTCGCCCCGACAGCCAGCTTCGCCCGAGCATAGCGTCCTGCGGTCCTCGCTGCTTCCCTCTCTAGCCGACGCCGCCCGAAGGAACGGCGGACGAGACCTACATCTATTCGAGATCGGCAAGGTGTTCTACCGCTATGGAGGCGAATACGGCGAGACGACCTACGCCGCGATGCTCAGCCAGGGCAATCTAGTTCCACCCGCTCGCCAAGGCGAAAAGGTGCCTCAAGCCGACTTTTTCAGTCTGAAATCCGCCGTCGAATCGACACTCATCGGCCTCGGCATAGCCGATCAAGTGGTTTTCAAGTCGTTTGATCCCGGCGAGGATCTGCGATTCCACCCGACCCGCACGGCCGCGATCTACGCCGGAGACGCCCAGATTGGCACCGTTGCCCAAATCCACCCCACAGTGGCCAAAGAGACCGGGCTAGAACCTTCGACGTTCCTTGCAGAAATCGCGCTCGATTGGCTCCTCGACGGCGTGAACCCACGGCTCAACATCAAGAGCATCAGCCGCAACCCTGCGGTGAGGCGAGACATCGCAGTCTTGGTGGACAAATCAATCGAGTTCAAGCAGCTCGAAGGGGTGATTCTTACCAAGGGCGGTGACCTCCTCGAGAAGCATTGGCTGTTCGACGTGTTCGAGGGTCAAGGCATCCCAGCCGGAAAGCACTCACTCGGCATCGGACTCCAGTTCCGAAAGCACGGCGAGAACTTTACAGATGAGGAAGCGAACCAGGTGCGCGACTCGATCGTGGCGGGGCTTGCAGAGCTTGGGGCGACACTGCGGTAACGAGCGCCTTCCAGAAAGCCTCGAGCGCGACCACGCAAAACGCCGCCATCAGTGCCGCGGGCCAGAAGTGGTAATGCCCAAACTGGTTCAAGAATGCCATTGGCAAGAACGCCAGCGTTGCTCCGAGCAAGAGGATGATTGCCCTCTTCAGTGAGGCTTTCATCGTGAGCCAGGCCGACAAGTTTAACAGAGGAAAACTGAGCGTCGACCAGAATTGCGATGAAAGCAAAATCAGTGCGCCGACTGTTAATGATCCCCATAGAGCGGGGAGAACATTAGCTCCCGGGAGTAGGTAGTTCATCACGTCGAACATCCACCCGATGCCGGATCGGAACTGCTGAGACTGATACCGGCTGGGCTGGATCGGGATTACACTCAGCCGCACCGCGATGTAACCAAAGAGAACGACCCAATATCCCATTTGGAGCGCAAATCTTGCCCGGATTCGCTCAGTGCGCAACCAAAACCCTAGCAAAAAGATCACGAATGGGATCATCACCGCTTGCTCGTAGGCGCCCATCGCAAGCGCGTTCGCAATGAGGCTCATGACGAACCACCCACTCCCGCCTCTGACCGTCTCTTGGATTTTCGTGGTCCGTGTGGTAGGAACATCGGTTGCGCTCGGAGCGGGAGCTGGGAGCTTTTCACCCGATTGCCGCTCAAAGCGAAGGTAACTAGCCATCGCGACCAGGCAAAAGAGTCCCATCGAGGTCGCTGTGCGGCCCGGTAGCCAAAGCAAAGTGTCGTTACTTAGCTTCGAGGAGATCGGCGAGAGCAAAGTCGGCAAAAAGAACGCTGCGCCGATCGCGAAAATCTGGTCCTTCCGCACCGTTCTGAACCTGATCGCAGAAAGAAAGACCACGATTAAACAAAGGTAGGGTGCGATCTCAAGTAGGGGAATCGCCCTGCCGGCAACCCACCACACAAAGAGTCCTTGCATCAGCAACGCCTTCGCCGAAGATCGAAACAGCTCCCAACCCAGCCAAAAGACCGCGAGCGCACAGGCAATGCACAGCAGGGCGTTCGTTGCGCCGTACCCCGCCGCGCTGGATCCATGCAGACGCAGATCAAGCTCAAAGAAAAGCGTTGAAATCGGCCGGTAGAAGTGGTTTTCGAGCGGCCAATCGTGGGTGAACCATCGGAGAGGGTCTTTGTACTCCCCAAGCTTCATCATCAGATACTTAGTGTCCGAATCGTTGAGGAGTCCCTCACTCGTCGCTCGACCCAACCACAGCGGCAAACACAGCAAAACGGCAGCAAAAATCGCCCACCTGCCGTTCTTCATCCCCACGATTATGAATCAAACGGGAACTAAGGGCGTCAGAAATGAATAGACTATGAATGTGAAAAACGCTCGATGGTTCGTCCTCGCCGGAGTGCTCGGCGCCTGCCTCGTCTACGGCCAAGATGGTCCCACAGCCTTTAAGGGCAAGCAGGTTCCGGCGTTCAGCCTTAAGACCTTCGAAGGCAAGCCGATCAGCAATGCCTCTCTCAAGGGTAAGCCTTACATCCTCGACTTCTGGGCAACCTGGTGTGGCCCCTGCAAGGCCGCGTCGCCGACCATGCAAAAGCTTCACGAGAAGTTCAAGGCAAGAGGCCTCGTGGTAATCGGCGCCAACGTGGGCGAACGCGATGGTGGCAAGAAGGCGAAGGGATACCCCAAGGAGCACAAGTACACCTACACATTCGTTTCCAACGCCGATGCCCTGGGCGGCAAGCTCAAAGTCTCTGGAATCCCTGCCTTCGTCTTTGTTGACAAAACCGGGAAGATCGCTGAAGTCTTCACCGGGTTTGGTCCGGGCAGCGAAGCAAAGTTCGAAGCAGCCGCGAAGAGCCTGCTTTAACTAGAAAAACCTCCCCCGGACACTACCGGGGGAGGTTCATCAGACAGGGACCAACCTAGATTAACGCTTGATGTTGATCAGCTCTTGGAGCATTTCGTCGACCGTCGTCACGATCTTCGTATTTGCTTGGAACCCTCGCTGAGTGACGATGAGATCGGTCATTTCGCCGCTCATGTCAATGTTTGATTGCTCAAGATAGCCCGCGTTGACAGTTCCAATACCCGCCTCGTTTGCCGTCCCAATAACCGGAGTTCCGGAGTTGTTGGACTGCAAGAACAGGTTTCCACCGTCTCGATCCAAGCCCTCTGGGTTCGAGAACTTTGCCATGGCGAGCTGCCCCAGCGATCGGGTCAATCCGTTCGAGAAGATCCCGGTGATGATGCCATCCTTCGAGATCGAGAAGTTTTCCAATGATCCCGACGGGTATCCATTCTGATCAATTCCGTTCATCTGGCTCTTCGCGACAAGTTGGGAGACATTCGGGAACTTCACCGACATGGTGAAAGGAGGGTATTGACCGGCAACACTCGGAGCGACCGTTATTTTGTTCTCAGTTCCACCTGGGAGTGATGTCACACGGGCACCGTTGGCGTCGAAGTAAAGGCGCTCATTTCCAGCGGAACCACTACCCCCAAGAAGAGTTCCAGTTGCAGGATCGCCTTCGTACATTTTCCAATCCCAACTAGATATGGCACCAGATGGAGGCGTTCCCGCCGCCGGTGCTTGACGATTGGTAAGTTCAAGGGTTATGTCATGGGCACCACCGAGAGAGTCATACACACGCATCTTCGTAACTACTTTGTCAGTCGCGAGTGCCTTAGAATCGAGATTGCCACTAAATGAGGTCGAATCAGTTGCCTTGACCGCACTAAGTTTCCCAACTGGGATCGCGATGTTACTCGTCGCCGTAATTGGCACTGTGGTGTCAATCTTTCCCGTCGCATCAGCCATCCACCCAAGAACACGCTCTCCGGTTGCCTGGTGCACTAGTGCACCAGTACTGTCTAGATCAAAACTTCCGTCTCGCGTGTAAGCCATACGCCCAGAGTTAGATGTTAAGAAGAAGCCATTGCCTTGAATTGCAAGGTCAGTTGGCCGGTTAGTCTGGCTGAGTCCGCCTTGTTCGAAGCTGACATCAGTCCCTCCGACGTAGACGCCCAGACCGTACTGAGTAGGGTTGACGCCGCCTCGGTTGCCGGTTGGCCCGCTGGCACCCTGGGTGGTTTGCGACATCATGTCGGCAAAGTTGACTCGTTGGCCCTTGTATGCGGTGGTAGAGGTGTTGGCAAGGTTGTTGCCAATGACGTTCATTCGAGATTGGTGCGCCTTGATGGAGGCGACGCCCGAGAGCATTGCTTGTAGCATCCGTTCTAATTTCCCTGTGTCTGTGATTTGCTTTGCACTTCTGGCATCGCATCGGCCTCTTTGGGGTTTAGAACCAGAGTCCGGCCGAGATCACTTGTTGTTATCTTTGGTCTAAATCGAAATCTCCTTAGACCTTAAACGACGATTGCACTATCGATATTCGTAAAAACGTTATCTTTCAGTGAAGCCTTATCAACAGCGGTGATGACAGTCTTGTTCTTGATGCTCACTACAAGTGCTACATCATCAACCATCACTAAGGATTCTTTCGCCCCTTTTTGAGCAGCCTTTTCCACGCCGCTCATCACCCGATCCCACGCGGCGGAGTCGAGTTCGATGTTCCGACTTTGAAGCCGTGTTTGTGCATGACCGGATAGCTTGAGGCGATTGCTGAGGATATCGGCGAACTCGCCAACCCTCCCCTGTTGAGCAGGGGAAACCGGAGCCGAGGGCTGATTTGCAATCAGCTCCGATATTCTCGCATTCTGAATTCTGTCCATAGAAACCTACTCAACCTTGATCAAATCGCTTGGTCCCAGAACAACAGTCTTGCCGTCTGCACCCTTGACCTGCAAAACGATCTTACCGCTCTGCTTGGCAAGCCCGATAACTTCGCCGCTAACCGTAGAACCGTTCGACACCAATCCAGTCACCTTTTTGCCCATTAAGTTGGCGAAATCCGAAAGATTTTGGCTCGGCTCAATTGTCTGGATCGCATCCAAGCCAACCTCTACCACGTTCCCGTTTGCCTCTGTGATCGCAACCTTGTAGACGCCTTCTTTCGAGACCATGCGTGTTACAACGCCAGTTACGGTCGGTGACTTAGTAATGTCATTCACGGCATTAGGTCGAACTGCGATTACGGTCTTGCCCATCAAACTCTGAGCTTGCTGAACGTCGGCCTGCTTGTTGAGGCGGTCAATTCCCTGAGTCGTTCCGAGTTGAGCGATCTGAGCGTAGTACTCCGAATCCTTCATCGGCTCAAGGGGGTTTTGGTTCGCAAGCTGCACCGAAAGGAGCTTGAGAAAATCCTGAGTATTGAGTTCGCTCTGGCTCTTCTTTGCATCCTTCTTTGTGGTGCCAGGAGTGGTGACAGCTTGTGTGCTACTAACTAGTGTAGAGTTCATGATTAAATCTCCAAATCGAGTTGGGTTGTTTTGATTCGTTGTCGTCGAATTATTGGTTGATCCTTTCGGATAGTGTCATGGTCGAAACTCTTTGGGCTTTGCGGCTTAGGCTGATCTTGGCGACTCTGTCGCTGTGCATCGGCGGACGATCCCATCGACGTTGATTCAGCGTGGATCACCTCGACCCGCACTGGCGCGTGCGCCTTCGCGGTAAGGGTCGCCGCGAGCTCGTTGCGCGACTCGTGCAATGTCTTCTGCACCCGATCGTCACTCGCTGAAAGGGACGCCGTCATTCCGTTCAAGTCCTTTGCGACTTGAACGAGCACGGTGCCGAGTTCAGCCGGTTCCATTCGAACGGTGACTTCGTTGCGAACACTGTTCACCGCAAGCTGCTCAATTTTCTGGGTCAACTGATGAACAACTGCCTTTCGCTCGGCTGAAGTCAGACCGAGAGAATTCTCGACTTTCTTCGACACGTCGGCATGCACTGGCTTTGGCGTCGGAGCGCTTGCGACCGGAGCAACCTCAGGCATTGAAGGTTCTGACTCATTCGAACCAGATTCCGAGTCCTGCTTATCAAGACCGGATTGCCCCGACGCCGTCTCTGCAGAGACGGGAGTAGCTGTTACGCTTGCTTCGGTCTCGGTTTTTGGCGTCGGAGCTGCCTCCTCAACCTTCTTAGGTGCTTCGATCAGAGCGTGAGCCATATCCATTTGGCGCTCTACAGGCTCAATCGCCAGCGAATCGCCAACCGTCGGTTCGTCAGCCGAAGGAGCAGATTCACCGACGAGCAGATCGGTTTCCTCAGTCTGAGTCTCGACAACTGCATTCGGGGTGATTGGCGATTGCTTCGATTCAACGCTCACGATATTTAGCGCGGATTGCACCTCTTCAGTCTCGGCGGGGGCCACCTTGCCACTTACAACCGAGAATGAAAGCGATCCAAGCTCGTCACCAAGGGCGGGAAGCTCAACTTTAGCGTCAGCTTCAGCGTTTTCAACAACGCTTGTTGCCGCAGTTGGCAACGTTACGACGGGAGCCGTCGAAACCAGTAACGCCAAAACATTAGCATCAACCCAAGTCTCTTCGGGGAGCTTTTCAGTGGAGTCCAGATTTTGCGGTTGAGCATTCGGCTCGGCTTCCGCCACTTCTCCACTCGACTTCCCTTCGACTCGTTCCATCATTTTCTGGAACTCATCGGGCGGGATCGATTCCTTGATTCCGGGTGGACTCTCGGGCGGTTTTCCCGCCGAAGAGACGCCCGCAAACAGCAGTCCTGCGTCCATATGCATGGAGTATTGGTCACTTCCGAACATTCTTTAGGGCGCAATTTCAGGTTCAAATGAGCCATACTCTGAGGGTGCCTGCGACTCCCGAGAATGCACCTATCAAGGCAATCTTATTTGATGTTGATGGCACCCTCGTCGATTCCATTGAGATGATCGTCGCCGGATTAGGCGATACGTACGAGAAATTCACCGGAAGCCGTCCGAGTTACGACGAGATCAAGGCGCTTATCGGCCGCCCACTCAAGGATCAGATGCGCTTATTCGGGTTGAACCCCGACGATGCGCAAATGTCCGAGCTGATTGATTACACGATCAGCAGATACGAGGCTCATTCTCACCTGGAGAAAGAATTTCCTGAAGCGATTGACGCACTGGTTGCGGCCCATGATGGCGGAATCAAAACCGCCCTCGTCACAAGCCGAAACAGCGTCGAACTCGCAGAACTTCAAACTCATTTTCGTGGGTGGTCATCAGCAGATGCCGCAGTTTGCGCATCAGATGTTGAACACCCAAAACCCGCCCCGGATTGCGCCAATCTTGCCCTTAGCAAGCTCGGTGTCGATCCCGAACACGCCGTGATGATCGGCGATTCGATTTTCGATCTTCGTTGCGCCCGCTCGGCAAATGTCCGATGCGGCGCCGTCCTGTACGGAGCTGGCAAAAAGGAAGACCTCCTCGCCGAAGCTCCCGATTTCGTCTTTACAACCCCATCAGACCTATTGGAATGGGTCTGCAACATCAACGAGCAGCATCATGCCACGGAAGAAAACCAACCCTGTCGAACAGATTTCTGAAACCACCCCGACTGAAACCAAAAAGTCCACGACCCGAAAACCCCGAGCCACAAAAGCCGCCGAGCCCGTAGCTCCCGTCGAAGAATTCGCAACCTTTCGCCCCCAGCAGGCTGAAGTTGCCCCGCCGCGCAAAAAGCTTGGCAAGGCAGCCGTCGCGAAGCCCCTCTCGGCACTTGTTGAAGAGCAAGCCGAAATCGCGGGCGAGATTGGCGAAGAGTTGAGGGCATTGGTAAGCGAGGACGTATCCCTCGCATTTCGCCCTCGACGAGCGGTCCCGGCTCCCGTGGTGGAACCCAAACCTACTCCAAAAGTCGAGACGAAGCCCGTCCGCGAACCCAAGCCGAAGCCGGCGAAGCCTTCGAACGATCAATGGGACGAGGAACTCCCGATCCCGCTTTTCCGCTCCCGAACCGAAGAGTCCGCGCCAAAGGCCGCCCAAGAAGCACGTCCTGTGCGACTGGCTCGCAAGGAAAGGCCTGCCCACGAAGAGCGGCAAGCTAAGCCAGAGCGCACTCAACGAGCCGAAAAGCCCACTCAAGAGCAATCCTTCTCCGAGCCAGACTCGGCTCGCGAGGCTATCGACTTCGTTCCGACCGAAACCATCGAGTTTGACGACCTCGTCGTCAAAATGCGAACCCGCTCCGAGGATGCCCCTGCTCCGGTTGCAAAGCCGAAGACGACGATCTCCGAGCGACCGGTTGTGGCCAAGCCTGAGCCTCAACCCAAGCCGGAAAAGACAATTTTGCCTCCTCGAGCCCTCATCGATATCCCCGATGAGGCTCCGCAAGTGGTCGTTCGAAACGGTCAGCCTTCGTTGGTGCGAGATCACAAGGTTTATCCAAACTTCTGGTTCTACTCAAGGCCGCAAGATGCCGAGCGAACGGCAACGATTCTCGACGAAGTGAAACAAGCCGCCGAAGCTGGGCTCGAAGTCTTCGCAATGGGCTTTGACGCGGTCTGCGATGCTAACCACTTCACCAAGATCGGCGACCAAATCATTGAGATCACCAAAAAGGTCGCCGCGATCCACCGCAACGCGCAAGTCATCGCTCACCTCAACCTCGTGGCCGCCAAGGGCTGGGAAATGGACTACCCCGAGGGTGTTTATCGGGACCGCCAAGCCGAGCTTGCCGAGCCGAGCCTCAGCGACGACAAGTACTGGAAGCACGTCGACACTCTGCTTCGAGAGCTGGTTAAGAAGCTTCAATCCGCCGGAATCGATGGCAACTTGATGGGCATCGAGATTGATCGCGACGGCTGGTTGATCCCCAAAAATCAAGGCTTTGACATCTCGCCAAGCAGCAAGAAGAAGTTCCGCGAATGGGTGCGAGAGCGCTATCAAGGCGACGAGGTGCTCCTTCGCGCCTCATGGTTCGACGGCAGCGCCTCGTTCGAGACGATTCGCATTCCGGACTTTGACAGCGACGGCCGAAAGGATCCTCGCCTTATCCGCCTCGACCGCCGAGAGCGCGCAATCGTCGATTACAACTTGTTCCTCAGCGACCTCACCGTCCACCGCATCGCTGATCTGGCGTACGCGACCAAGGAAGCCTCCGGCGGTCGGTTGCTGGTTGGTGTCCGGTACGGACAAATGCTCGAGAGCACCCATCCGACCAGTGGACAATTGGCACTCGGCAAGGTGCTACGCACCCCCGAGATTGACTATATCGCCGCTCCCCCGAGCTACAAAGACCGAACTCCGGGCGGAGTAGCTAGCCCCGCCACCGTGATCGACTCGATCCACATCAACGGCAAACTATTCGTCTCCGTCGAAGACTTCAAAACCTCGCTCGCCACGCGACCCGAGCCCGATAGCCACAATCCGGTGATGCGCACTCCTCAAGCCCTCGAAAGTGTTCACTTGCGAGGTCTCGGAGCGGCGCTTGCCCACGGCGGCGGAGTCAATTGGAGCGACCAGTGGGGCAATGGTTGGCTCACCACAAGCTCGGTTTGGCAGCGCGCCAAGACTCTGCGAACCGTTTTCACCCGAGCCATGGCCGCGGAGCCCAAGGCACCCGAGGTCGCCGTCTTCATCGACGAGCGAGCGATGGGTTACCTCATGGGAACCAAGCCGTTCAACAACCTAATCAAGATGGTTCGCGAATCGGTCCTGCGAGCGGGAGTCAGCGTCGGCTTCTACCTTCTCAGCGACCTCACTTACCGAGAGAAGTTCCCCGAGTGCAAGGCGTATATCTTCCTCAACGCTTGGGATATTCGTTCTGATCTCCGATCGGCGATCAAGCAGCGACTTCACCGCGAGGGCAAGCTCCTCGCTTGGTTCTACACGGCGGGAGTGTTCGATTCCGGCCGCGAGAGCCTTGAGCGCGCACGCGAAGTGACCGGTATCGCGATCAAACCACAACCCATCTTCAGCAAGGCGGGAAGCCAGGTCATGGATCGCCGAAATCCGATCGCTCAGGCATTCCCGCAATCAAGCATCTCGACCGAGACAATCGTCGAGCCGACGTACTTCGCGATTCCCGAAGACGGCTCGGTACTGGCCGAGTACACCCAAACCGGACTCCCGAGTATGGTCGTCCGTGACAACGTGGGCGACGAAAGCGGTGCGAAGTGGTCCAGCGTGTTCCTCGGCGAACCGGTTTGCAATGCCGCTCTCATCCGAGCGATCGCCCAAAAGGCAGGTGCACACGTCTACTCGTTCGCGGATGATGTGGTTCACGTCCGCCCGCCGTTCCTCACCGTTCACTGTTGCGGCGACGGACAACGTACCCTTACTCTCCCCGGAAAGTGGAGCGCCTACAACCTCCAAACCAACGAGTGGGCCGTGGTGGATTCCACCTCAATTCGCTTTACCGCCGCCGATGGCGTCACGATGAACTTCTTGATCGGGCCGACCGACGAAATTCGGCGCATCCTGGAAGCCGACCCACGAACTCTGCTGCACATGGCTGAACTGCCCGCTCGCGAAAGCAATGTTCGAATCGATGTCAGCTCGTTCGATGTCCCCATCATGAGGCTGGATGAATGGTCGACTGGAGGCGAAACCACCGAAGATGTCGGCATTGACGAGTGGTTCTTGCAAAGCCATGACGACGACTACCAAGAGGATGCATCGCTCGCTCCGGGCGCAATCCAAACCTCAACTGGCCGACGCCGGCAGCGGCGCGGCAATCGCCGAGAGCGAAAGCTTTCGCTGGCAGAACAGGTTGACTTCGATCCGACGGGCGAAGAGAAGCTCACCGAGGATCAAAACGGCGTGGAACTGGACATCCTGTTCCGACGGAGGGACTAAGCCATGGCGCATAAATTTGGACATGTCGCCGTCATCGGGAAGCCAAACGCGGGCAAAAGCACCCTGATCAACCTGATCACGGGTCACAAAGTCAGCATCGTCAGCAGTAAGCCGCAAACGACTCGCCGGCGCGTGATGGGGATCGTTACAAAGCCCGACTATCAGATCGCGTTCATCGACACCCCCGGAATCCACGAGCCGCACAACCGGCTTCAGCGTTCCATGGTTGAGCAGGCCCGCGGAGCGCTCGACGGAATCGATGTGATTTTAGTCGTGGTCGATTCGGCCTCACGACCGGATGAGATAGAGCAATCCATCGCAAAGCTCGTGCGTACCAACAAGGACGTCCCGGTTGTGCTTTGTCTCAACAAGATGGACCATCTGAAGGCTGAGCACGTCGTCCGAAACGTTGAAGACTACTGTGCTCTCTTCGGCACAGAGGAGTACATGCTCACCATCGCAACTCGCGGCGAAAACGTCGAGAAACTGCTCGATATTCTGCTATCTCACCTTCCCGAGCGAGCTCCATTCTATCCCGAGGATGAGTTCACCGACCAAAGCGCGCGCTTCCTTGCCGCCGAGTACGTGCGCGAGAAGATCTTGCTCAAAACGCGGCAGGAGATTCCTCACGCCACCGCTGTGGTTGTGGACACTTGGGACGAAGAGCCCGGCCTCACCCGTATTGCCGCCACGATCATCGTAGATAAGACATCCCAACGCCCGATCATGCTCGGTAAGCAAGGCGCGTTCATCAAGCAAATTGGCACCGAATCACGGATCGATCTGGAGGAGATGTTGGGACAAAAAGTCTTCTTGGAGCTTCACGTAAAGGTTCAAGAAGGATGGCGGCAGAATCCGCGCATCCTCCATGAACTCGAATACGAGAGCTAAGTCAGCGAAGCTGGCTCACGGTTAGAGCTTTCCAGTTTTTCGTTCGGGCGGATTCGACATTCGCCCAGCGGCTCTGGATATCTTTTGTGCCATAAAATTGCACAGATCGATCGGCATCATGACCCAACGCCATGACCGTATGGACGTCCACTTCGGGCCTGGTCAGGTTCACTCGTGCGATCAGCGAATCTGGTCGAATCAAGTTGATCGAGCTCACCATGGCGATGAGAGACGCATAAAAGAAACTTGGAATCTTGCTCAGCTTCCACTTAGTACCGTTGAATCCGTAATAACCCAGCACCCCGAGGAGCCAGACCATAATTGCTCCCGTATAGAATCGCAGGGTCGTCAGTCCGTAGGCTTGAATATACAACCCCATCCGATAGCCTGCCGAAACAAGGAGCAACATGAGCAGACTCGCCATTGTTGCAATTACCCACCGACATTTTCGCTTTGCTTCATCGGGGGCATTCTGGAGATACTCTTGCCAAAACAGGAGGATCGGCATCGTCGTGATTGAGACACCCATCACTTCAAAGAATCCCCGTCTGGCGTAATCGGCATAGGTCAGACCTTCGGTCTTTAACACCATATCATTTCCGCCGAATAGGTATCGGAACTGAAAGGCCAAGAAGAGGCCAAAGAGTGAGATCAGAAGTACAAAGAATGTTTGAAACACTAACGCCGACTCTTCGCGAACAATCTTCCCTTTTGATGTCTGCACTGGACCATTTACTTCCACCACTCGTTGCGCGACTGTATCGAATACCATGAGCGGAGGTGTGCCCCCTGAAACGGTAGCCCAAACTGCCGGTGCCATCTTTGGCGAGACGAGCACAATGGCACCCAGTACCAGGCTAAACGTCGTGACAAGAGTTGCCGCCCGCAAGCCAAATGTGTCAGGATCAAGCACCGAAAGTGACGAAATTGCCTTGCCAAACATCGGGTCTGCCGAAGAAAGAATTGACCCAAAGATCAGCACAACCGGAAACGCCAATGCTGCACCGATTACGATTGGCTTTGATCGTTCGAGCTGTCGCTTGTCTTTACCGCTTGCCTCAATATGAGAAGGCAGGAGTAACGGAATAAGGAAGGCGATGAGCCCGGTGGCAGGGGCAATGACAAGAGCCTCGACTAGGCTCAGGACACGTTGTCGGATTGATTGCAATCCCAACCATCCGACTGTGAGCAAGACGAGCAGGGTATTGGCAACATCTGAGCCTTCTGAGTCCACAAATCCAAACCCAAATGCAGCGATCCACAAGGAAAGATGAAACCACACTTTGCTCAGTTTGTATTCGCTTATCTGCTTCCATTCCAAAACCAAGAGGCTAACCGACGTTCCCAGTAACAGGATAGTCATGTTCAACCCCATCGAAGGGGCAAGAAGAAGCTCTTGAGCGAGAACGGCGATGAGCAGCGCGACCGACGCACCTGACTTAACAGATCGGGCAGATAGTTTCATCTGCCCGAAGTAACAAACCAAACCGAAACTATGTTCCGGAAAAAGTCAAGAACCCAAAGCCTGCGCGAGGTCAGCGATCAAATCATCCACATTCTCAAGCCCAACACTCAATCGAATAAAGTCGGGGGTCACTCCCGTAGATAGTTGCTCATCCGGATTCAATTGCTGGTGCGTGGTCGATGCAGGGTGGATAACCAGCGACTTCGCGTCGCCGATATTGGCCAGAAGCGAGAACACTTGAAGCCGATCGATAAACTTGAGCGCCGCATCGTAGCCTCCTTTAACGCCGAACCCGACCAAGGCGCCAAACAGTCCGCGCTGGTGATACTTGGCCGCCTCGGCGTGATCTTTGTGCGTCGCCAAGCCGGGGTAATTCACCCAACTCACGTTCGGGTGCGCACTCAAGAATGTTGCGACTTTATGGGCGTTTTGCGAATGCCGTTCAAGCCGAAGCGGCAGCGTTTCGATTCCCTGAAGGATCGCCCATGCGTTGAAAGGGGAAATTGCCGCACCCGTGTCTCGCAGCCCTTGAACTCTCGCTTTGATCCCCAGCGCCACATTACCAAGACCGGGGAAATTGCCGAAAACCTCCCAGAACTTCAACCCGTGATAGGACGGATCTGGCTCGGTGAAGTTGGCAAATCGCCCACTTCCCCAGTCAAAATTTCCACCATCCACGAGGACGCCCGCAATGGAGGTCCCGTGCCCACCCAAGAACTTTGTTGCCGAATGAACAACAACATTCGCGCCATGCTTCAAAGGCTGAATCAGGAACGGTGTCGGAGTTGTGTTATCGATTACGAGCGGAATTCCGTGCTTTTTGGCGATTGGGGAAACCGTCTCGAATGGAAAGGTGTCGAGTTTGGGATTCCCAATCGTCTCGCCATAGATGGCCTTAGTCTTCGGAGTAATCGCCCCGTCAAGCGCCGCAGAGTCATTCAGATCGACGAACTTGACCGTGATTCCCCATTTTGGCAACGTGTAGTGAAAAAGGTTGTAGGTTCCGCCGTAAAGGCTGCTGGAACTGATGATCTCGTCTCCGGCCTCGGCGATAGTCGTCAAGGCAAGCGTGATCGCCGCTTGTCCGCTCGCGGTCGCTACGGCTGCCGTCCCTCCCTCGAGCGCCGCAACCCGTTGCTCTAGCACGTCCGTGGTCGGGTTCATCAAACGGGTGTAAATGTTTCCAAACTCTTGAAGCCCGAAAAGCCGGGCCGCGTGCGAAGTGTCGTCGAACACGTACGACGTGGTTTGATAGATGGGTACCGCACGGGATTTGGTGGTTGGATCAACGGCCTGCCCAGCATGGAGAGCAAGGGTTTCGAATGCTGGAGTGGTCTTTTGTGAAGTAGACATGCAGAAATTGTGCGCTTGGCAACGATCACTACAACCCGGTTATTTGGGTCAGCAAAACGATTGGAGGGAACTACTAGGATTCCGCCTAATATTCAATCCCGAATCAGAAACTGAACTTGTCAGTGATATTCGCGATAACACTCTCGTACACTGATCGTTGAGGACTGGTCCATCTCTCGACGTATAGGCAGGAAGGAGCCCAAAGGACCTCGAAATGGAATCATCTAACCGAAAGGGTTTCACCCTTATCGAACTTCTCGTCGTGATTGCAATCATCGCAATTCTCGCCGCGATCCTCTTCCCTGTCTTCGCCCAGGCAAAAGAAGCTGCTAAAAAGACCACCTGTTTGAGCAACCTCAAGCAAATTGGCACTGGTTTGAGCATTTATTACTCGGACAACGACGACATGATCGTGCCCTGGACCACCGGCGCAAACCCACTTCCTCCAGCCGCCAGCCCCAACGCATTCGTGCTGAGCTTCATGCACCAGGGGACACTGAATCCTTACATCAAGAACGGCGCAAACCTGACTACTGGCGCTCTCAATGGCCTCTGGCAATGCAACTCGGTCAAGCCCCTCCTCAGCGCGATCAGTAACACTACGGATACAACATCTACGGTCTCGGTGGATACTCCACTTCGTGCCTAGGAAACCCAGCTTACGCGCCATGCACCACCCGATCGGCCACCACATGGGGAGTGTTCTCCAACACCCGATACAACGTTCCGGCAAACATGACGGAGATCGAGAATCCTTCGGCGACGATTGCATTCACCGATGGTGCCCAGTTGATTCGCCCGCCGCAAGCGGCAATCGCAGTTGGGACGGCCGCCGCAATCTCCGTATTTGGTGCCCACAGCCCCGGACCCGGAAGCATTTTGCTCAACAATACGGCGCAAACTTCCTCAGCAACGCTTCAGCGGCTTTACACCGGTCGAACGACTAACGTCCTCCGGACAGACAGTTCGGCCAAGAACGTTCCCAATGGAACTCTCTGGAGCAATCGCTACCGATCGTCCGATAACACCTTCCGAGGTACGGTTCCGGACGGCCCTGCAATGAACAACGGTTGGTCGCGAGAGTGGGTTCAGTGATCAAGCTAGCATTAGCAACCTTCGGGTTGCTAATGCTCCTAGGTTGCGGTTCTGCGGACTCTGCCCCCGCAGCACCTGCGCCCGTAGCCAATACCGGACAAAGCGGAACTACCCCGACCCCTGGGCCAACGGCCCCAACCGGAACGGTTCCCCCTGGTGCCCCCGAAGGTGCCGGTGCGGACGGCTCGTTGCCCGAAGACCGACTGTAGATTGACAGCCCTCAGTCAATGAGGGCTGAATATGCACCGAAAATCTAACAACATGTGTTAAGATTAGCGTTGAGGACCGCTCTTAACCCCCCACCGGGAGCTAAGAAGGAGCCCAAATGGACCTCAATATGAAATTCTCACGAAAGGGATTCACCCTTATCGAGTTGCTTGTTGTGATTGCGATCATCGCCATTCTAGCGGCAATTCTCTTCCCCGTTTTCGCTCAAGCGAAGCTCGCCGCTAAGAAGACGCAGGCGATTTCCAATGTTAAGAACATCGGAACCGCGCTGAACATCTACGCTTCCGACACCGACGATGTGCTACCGCTTACCAACGTCTGGAACCCGGCAAACAACCTCACATCGGTAAACCGATTCATTCCTGTTCCCGTATCTCAGGTCACGGCCTGGAGCACCGCTCCGGCTGCTGTGCAAGGCGCAAATGCCGCTTCCGCATTCTACGCCAACTCGATGATTCCCTACATCAAGAACTTTGGAATCTGGGACGATCCAAACGCAACGTCAACAACGAGCATTTACACGTTGAGCTTTGTCGGCGGAATGCCCTATCAAGGAATTAAAGAAAACTTCGGATACTCCATGAATGGTCTGCTCAACGCGTTTAGCGGAACGGCCGCGGCTAATCCATCAACCTTAATCGCATTCTCCCTCGGTGGAAATCGAAAGACCCCCGGTGCAGCATTTGCTAACCCAGCGCTCGACTGCTCCGCAAATCCAAGTGGGCCATGCCAGTACGTTGCGACCGTTGCGGGATGCACAACCATCGCAGGTGGATCTAGTTTCTGGTCGCGGTCAACTGGAGGCGCAGGATGGACAATGTACGGCAACGGCATTTGGCCGGTCTCGTATGTAGATTCTCATGCGAAGGTCAAGAAGATGAGCCCAGGCTCGACAGGCGCAACAGACCCGCGACAGGATCCCATGACTGACTGGGCTGGGAGCAGAATTACCTCCAACCGACGATGGTGGTCCACGCCAAACGGCACCACGGCTTGCCATGCGTACATGTTCCGCCCCGATGTGGATAATAGCGCACCGACCGACACTGCACTCGCCCTCTAAATGAACATGAAAGCATTTGTCGCAATTTCTTTGTTGTCGCTGCTCCTTCTAGGGTGTTCTAATGGTGGGGATGCAGCTGTCGAGACTCCAAAAGGACCTCCGCCGAACACGGTCGAGGCTCCCCCAGGAACCAAGACGCCAGATCAAATTGCGTTGGAGCGAGAGAAGCAAAACGCTGCCGGTGGGGCTTCGACCCAGGACGGCGGTGGACAAGACGGAACCTAGTTCCGACATCTTCACAGAGCAACTGCCCCCGAATTCATCAGAGAATTCGGGGACAGTTTTTCGTACGTCAAAGTAGACTACGAACATGTCACTCTTCGAATCTTGGTCACTGTCCGCGAAAAGTGTCCTCGTCCGGTGCGATTTTAACGTTCCCCTCGAAAACGGCGAGATCACCGATGACCGCCGAATTACCGAAGCACTCCCAACGATCCGTGAACTCCTCGCCAAAGGTGCGTCGGTCATCCTGTGCAGCCACCTTGGCCGCCCGAAGGGCGTCACTCCAGAGTTCTCCCTGAAGCCTGTAGCGACGAGGTTAAGCGAGCTACTTCAGCAAGATGTCCCACTTCTGCCCGATTGCGTCGGACCGGAAGTCGAAGCAACTTGCAAAGCTCTCAAACCGGGCGAGGTTGTGCTCCTCGAAAACGTCCGTTTCCACCCCGAGGAGGAGAAAAATGACCCCGACTTTGCCCGCCAACTGGCAAATCTGGCCGACTTCTATGTCAACGACGCGTTCGGCACCGCCCACCGCGCCCACGCCAGCACCGCCGGAGTTGCGGACTACCTTCCGAGCGCGGCCGGTCATCTCATCGCCAAAGAGATCGAATTCCTGGGCAAAGCTGTCAGCAATCCGCAACGACCATTCGTCGCGATCATGGGCGGCAGCAAGGTCAAAGATAAGATCGCACTCATCGATAACCTTCTCCCCAAAGTCGACAAGCTGATTGTCGGTGGCGGAATGACCTACACCTTCCTCAAAGCCCAAGGGCTCGAAATCGGAAAATCGTTGCTCGACGAAACCAGCATCGACTACTGCGCCAAGTTGCTCGCCGAGCATAGCGAGAAGCTAGTTTTGCCGACCGATCTTGTCGTCGCGCCCGAATTCTCTCCAACCGCGCCCGCAACAGTGGTCGCGGCAGGCCAGATTCCGGCTGACCAAATGGGCCTCGACGTCGGGCCAGACAGCCGAGAAAGCTTCAAAACCATCATCGAAACCGCCGGCACCGTCCTCTGGAATGGCCCGGTCGGAGTATTTGAGATGGATGCCTTCGCCGAAGGCACCAAGGCAGTCGCCGCCGCAATGGCGAACTGCAAAGGCCTCACCATCGTTGGAGGAGGAGACTCAGCCGCGGCGGTCGAAAAGTTCGGCTACGCCGACGATATGAGCCACGTCTCTACCGGAGGCGGGGCATCGCTTGAATTCCTCGAAGGCAAAAAGCTTCCGGGAATTGCCGCCCTGGGTAAGGTGAAATCATGATTACGACGCTCCTGGCAACCCATCTCTTCAACCAAGGCAAAGCTTTCGACTACAAAATTGGTGACCAAACCTTTGAGGGATATGCGGTTGCCGGATCAAAGTCCAAGCCGACCGTTGTTGTCGTCCAAGACTGGAATGGCGTGAACGATCACGAGATCGGGGTGGTTGAAAAGCTTGGCAAACTCGGTTACTCTGCCGTCGCAATCGACATTTACGGCAAAGGTGTCCGCCCTTCAACGGTGCAGACGTGCTCCGCAGAAAGCGGCAAATACTATGCTGACCCCGCGCTCTTCCTTCAACGCCTAGAAGGCGGAATCAAAGCCGCGAAGATCAAAGGCAAGTACATCGCGATTGGCTATTGCTTCGGCGGAACTGGCGTCCTCGAGCTTGCGAGACATAACGAAAAGAATCTGGCCGGTGTTGTCAGCTTCCATGGCGGACTCAAAGCTCTCTCTGCCTCACCGGCCAAGATCAATTCGAGGGTCATGGTTCTTCATGGAGCCGTCGATCCGTTCGTCCCGGCAGCCGACGTTGATGCGGCGAAACTTGAGTTCAAGAAGGCAAAGTCTTTCCGTTTCGTCGCCTATCCAGGTGCCGTCCACGCCTTCACCGTCCGCTCGATGGGATTTGAAGTCGACGGGGCAAAGTACAACGAAGCCGCCGACACGGCTTCGTGGAAAGAACTGATGACCGCGTTAAAAACCTGGTAAGAGCGAATCAATCGTCCGGACATCCTCGTCTTGAAATGCTAGACGAAGATGTCCGACGCCCTCCGAGAAGCCCCAACCGTCTACGATCATATCGCCGTGGTCCTCGACCAAATGGCGGGGGTCGCTTGGCAAAAACTCGGTCTTCAACCCGACATCGTGACCGGCAAAATCGAGCCTGATCTTGACCAAGCCCGCGTCGCAATCGACATCGTAAGCTTCCTCGCCGGGAAACTCGAGCCGCAACTAGATGCGGATGATCAGCGTACGATCCAATCCCTCGTGCGCGACCTGAAGATCAATTTTGTACAAAAAGGAGGCGGTTAACTGTGACTTTTCCATGGTCACAGCGACCCGTAGTCGAGGTCGAAATCGCCCAACCGTCCGTTCGCCTCGAACAGCTCGAAACCTTTCGTGAGGTCTTCCAAACATATCTCGATGCCCTCACCACCCTAGTCCAATACGGCCCCATCGGGACGAATCGCAACCGCACAAATGAGCTTCGCCAGGCGGCGAAGTTTGCCTACTTACCAGTTCAGCCGTTTCTCGAGCCGTATTTACGTCTGGCACCAAACCCGATCGATCACCTCGTCTTCGGTCTCACCGAAAGCTGGGCGCAACCCGAACTGAGTCAAAAGTCGCACGAAGCCCAGAATGCTCTCGGCATTTATTCGGAGCATCTGCGATACTTAATCGCAAAGAGCGCATGATTATCGACTGGCGCGAGGCCGACCAAAGCAAACTCCTCGATCTCTGGAATCAATTCCATCCCGAACGATACCAAGTGGATGCCGACGTTTTCCGCATCAACACCACGGACGCCGATACATTCGATTGGGGCACATCGTTGGTCGATGTTGATTTCGACGGCGACGTTCGGGCCCTCATCAGCATCAAAAAGGCTCCCGCAAAGCATCACAAAGTCGGCGATCCGGATGCGGTCCATCTGAGTGCGCTGGCGTTCACCGATCCCACTCATGCGGTCGACTTGATGAGCGAGGCGAAGAAGATTCTTCGCCAGCGTGGCGTCACCACGATCCTCTTTGGGATGGACTCGCGGCACTTCTGGCCCGGGGTTCCGGCCGATGTCCCGGCGATCAACATGTTTCTCACCGTGGAAGGTTTCTCCCTTTCGGGCGAGTACTTTGACGTCGAACGGGACCTCGCTAACTACGAGCCCCCTCGATCCATGCCAACTGAGCGGGTTCATTTCCGCGTTTTAACCCAGGACGACCGCGCCGCCCTCGTGAAGTTTTTTAACCGAGAATTCCCCGGTCGATGGCGATACGACATCCTTTGGAAGATCGAACACGAGGAGAGCTACGAAGGTCTAGTCGGGCTGTTCCATAACGACGAAATTCACGGCTTCGCTGCGATTCAGGACTTCAAGAACACCAAGTTCCCCATCGGAGGCGCGGTTTGGCGAAAAGGACTTGGCGAAAATTGGGGCGCTCTGGGCCCCATCGGGGTCTCACAACAAGTGCGCGGAGAGGGATGGGGTGGCGCCCTCCTTTCGGCAGGATTACTCGAGCTCAAAGCGCGCGGAGTGGGACCATGCATCATCGACTGGACCACCCTTGGCGAGTTTTACGGCAAGCACGGTTTCGAAAAGAGCCGCATCTACCGAGCGGGCAAGCTGCTGATCTAACCCCTCAGCAGCTTGGCGCCCTCAAGGGGATCGACGTCACCCGCGACTCCGTATCCGATCTTCACGCTTGAGCCCGACAATGCATTCTCTGGTGATTCTGCACCGGGCGCGACCTCCAAAGTGGCTCCCTCACGAACCCAAAGCGGCATCGACAAGGCGTCGTGCGTCTCGGTCACCCAAGTGCCGCCCTCTCGGCGTTCGCCGGTCAGAAGCGAATGCCATCCGCCACTCGGCAAGTAGTAGGTCACCGACCCATCCGTCGAGAAGACAGGAGCGACTAGCAAGGACTCTCCGAGCATGTACTGCCGATCCAGGTATGCGCACGTTGGATCGTTTGGAAACTCGAGGATCATTGCCCTGAGCATCGGCACGCCAGTCTCGTGCGTTTCCTTGGCCTGACTCCAAAGGTACGGCATCAGTGCCAGCTTCAACCGCGTGAAGAAGCGGAGCACCGCCACCGCCTCCTCGCCATACGCCCACGGAACGCGGTAGCTCGTCGATCCGTGCAACCGCGAGTGGGTTGACATCAACCCAAACGCCACCCAGCGGTGATACAGAGCCTCTGGCGGCAAACCTTCAAATCCGCCGATGTCGTGCGACCAAAAGCCGAATCCAGAGAGGCACAGGGATAATCCACCCCGAAGGCTTTCGGCCATCGCCTCAAAATCGGACCAACAGTCGCCGCCCCAGTGGCAAGGGTACTGCTGACCTCCTGCCGTCGCGGATCGTGCAAACAGGACTGCCTCACCCTTTCCGCGCTTCTGCTCCAACAGCTCGAAGACGGCGCGATTGTACAACTCCGTGTAGAGGTTATGCATCAACACCGGATCGCTTCCATCGTGATAAACAACGTCGGTGGGAATTCTCTCGCCGAAATCGGTCTTCAGCGAGTCAACGCCTTGATCAAGCACCGCTGCGAGCTTTGACTGGTACCAAGCAGTCGCGGCAGGATTCGTAAAGTCAACCAGCGCCATACCTGGTTGCCACATGTCCCATTGCCAGACATCCCCATTGGCACGCTTTAGGAAGTACCCATGCTGCTTCCCTTCCTCGAATAGCTCGGAGGCCTGAGCGATGTAAGGATTGATCCAAGCGCAAACCTTAAGCCCCCGTTGATGCAACCGGTCGAGCATCCCCTCAGGATCGGGAAAAACGTCGGGATCCCACTTAAAGTCGCACCAATGGAATCCGCGCATCCAGAAGCAGTCGTAATGAAATACGCTGAGCGGAATGCCGCGCGACTCCATCCCGTCGATGAATTCGTTGACAGTCTTCTCGTCGTAGTTCGTGGTGAACGACGTCGAGAGCCACAGTCCGAACGACCAGGCGGGCGGAAGCGCTGGCTTGCCCATTAGGTCGGTGTACTTACGAAGAATTTCCTTTGGCGTTGGTCCGTAGATCACCAAAAACTCAAGCCCTTCGCCCTGAACCGAGAATTGCACCCTCGAGGTTCGCTCCGTCGCCACTTCGAACGAAACCCGCCCGGTGTGGTTAACAAACACCCCGTACCCCTCGTTAGTCAGATAGAACGGAATGCTTTTGTACGCCTGGTATGAGCATGTCCCGCCATCCTCGTTCCAGATGTCGACCTTCTGACCATTTTTGGTAAACGACGTAAATCGCTCGCCAAGGCCATAAACCAGTTCACCCACGCCCAAGGTGAGTTGCGCCATGATATGGTTGCCCACACCTTCGACTTGCATCAAACCGCAGCCTCGGTTCGGGACCGAGGTGACCTTCTGTCCCGCCGCCGTGAACTCGACTGCGAAAGAGCCACGATCGATTGAAACAGTCAACTCGCCGCTTGTCAGTGAAACGAGTTGTTCAGTGACATTTGCGCTTCCGCGCGAGGCTTCAAAGGCGCGAAACCGCGCCGCGTCCGGATCGCCGCCCCGGAAGTGTTTGATGTTCACGCAGATCACGTCATCAAGTGGCGAGGAGAGCGCCACATCGAGAGTCGGACCGCCCAGCGTATCACCTCGATGGTTGATCTTCCGAGTCGGCACCAGAAGTTCCAGAGCGTTTCCGCGGTTCTTTGCCTGATACACCTCAGCCCCGTAATGGGCACTCACGCCCGGTTGCATCATCCAGTTTCCATCAGTGAAATTCATCGGTATATCAAGCCCTTGCAGATTCAATTTACCCGTGTCACCACAGTCAGGTAAGCCATAATTGATAGGTGCCCCCCAAGTTTCCCGGTCCAAAGTCTGCCTCCATGTTGCTCGAAATGGGCAAATATGTGATTGCGGAGCCTTATCCGTTCGCAATCGATCTGGAAAAGTGCCACGGCCTGACTCTTGTCACCGTTGACGGGCAAGAACTCTTTGATTGGGCGGGATACTACGGCAGCAAACTCATTGCCCACAACCATCCCGGGCTGTACGACCCGGAATATCTCGCGCGGCTCACACGTGCGGCAAACAACAAGGTCGCCAACCCCGACTTCGTCACTCAGGAGTGCTTGGACTACTATCGCCTAGTTTATGAGAACGCCCCCGAGGCAATGCGCGGCAACGACCTCGAGGTCTACGTCGTCAACTCGGGCGCGGAGGCGGTCGAGAACATGATGAAGTTCTTAGTGGCCAAGTACAACCAAAAGTGCCTCGCCAAGGGACGCATTGCCGGGAATCGCCGCTTCATTTACTTCGATCGCGCATTTCACGGACGAACCGTATTTGCGCTCGGCGTTACCGAAACGGTTGATCCGGTTGCGACTAAAGACTTCGTCGGACTCGGGATGGGCGGAAACATCAAGCTTCCCTTCCCCAGCTATAACTCGGAGTGGAGCGAGGCCGAAAACATGGCCAACGCCACCAAGGTCCTTACCCAGCTTGAATCAATTTTGCAGTCGATGGCCGACGACATTGTTGGGCTCATCATGGAGCCGATTCAGGGTGCCGGTGGCAACCGCGTCGCGCTTCCGTCCTTCTTCCGAGGACTCAGCGAGCTATGCCACAAGTACGGCGTCTACTTGGCGTTCGACGAAGTTCAAACCGGACTCGGACCCACTGGCAAAATGTGGGCAATTGACCATTTCAACCTTCCCCACCCACCCATGGCGGTGGCGAGCGGAAAGAAGTGGGGCAACGGCCTGCTCTATATGGCGGAGAGCCTCGACGATGTTGGAGTGCTCGACTCGACTTGGGGCGGAAATCTTGCCGACATGGTCCGGGTCTGCCAGGAAATGAAAATCGTCAAGACCGAGGGCCTCATCGAAGCCGCCGCCGAGAAAGGCGAGTACCTCTCTCAAGGTCTTAAGTCAGTGATAGCGAAACACTCGTTCGCCGAAAACGTGCGCGGCATGGGGCTGTACCAAGGGTTCTCTCTCGACACCGATGAACGCAAAGCCCAGCTCGTCAAGACGGCGCGTGAGAAGTTCAATTTGCTTCTCCTTGGGGCAGGAAATCGCTCGATCCGAACTCGACCCAATTTGAGCGTAACGAAGGCTGATATCGACCGATTTTTGGAGCTTCTGGACGAGAGCCTGAAGCTCTGTCACAATGAGGAGTAAGAATGGAAATTGTTGTGCCCGATGAGTACAAGCACCTGTTCGTGCGAAACGAAGCCCGCCCGGTCGTAAAAATCCCGGATCCAGTTCTGCGCAAAGTTGCGGCCGAGGTAAACGGCATTTCCAAGAAGACCGGCTTTCTAATCGACGAGATGATGCGGGTGATGCGCAAAGCAAACGGCATCGGTCTCGCGGCGCCCCAGCTAGGCATCAGCCAGCGAGTCATCGTGATCGCTCCTCACGACTACAAGCCCACCGCTCTCATCAACCCCAAGATCATCAAAGCCGAAGGCGAGCAGATCGGGCAAGAAGGGTGCCTCTCGATTCCCGGGCTCTATGGCGACGTGAAGCGGTTTGATTACGTTGAGGTTGAGGCGATGGATCGCAAGGGTCGAGAGCTAGTTTTTGAACTCGAGGGGATGCCCGCCCGCGTCGTTCAGCATGAAATTGACCATCTTGATGGAATCCTCTTCACCGATAAAGTCGATCCCGCTACGCTCCATTGGAGCGACCCGGATAAGCCCGAACTGGACGAGGATTAAGCCCTGAAGGTCGTTTACTTCGGAACCGCGGACTTCGCCGTCCCTGCGCTTGAGGCGATCGCGGAGCACGTCATGCTGGTGGTCACCCAACCCGACCGCCCAAGCGGACGGGGGATGAAGCTTAAGGCGTCTCCGGTGAAGCTGAAGGCACTCGAGCTTGGGCTTCCGGTTGAATCGCCGGAGAAGGCCCGCGATCCCGAGTTTGTCGAGAAGATCCGCGCCCTAGATGCCGACGTGCTTGTTGTCGCGGCCTACGGTCAGATTCTGTCGACGAAGTTACTTGAGTCGGCGAAGCGAGGAGGAATCAACCTTCACGGCTCCATCTTGCCCGAGTACCGGGGGGCGGCACCGATCCAGCGCGCGATCATGGACGGACGGACGGAAACTGGCGTCACGCTGATGCAGATGGACAAGGGAATGGATACCGGCGACATCATTGACATTCGAACCACTCCCATTGAGTCAACCGAGAACTACGCTGACCTCACCCACAAACTCGCCTTGATAGCGGCTGACCAGATCAAAGACTGGTTGCCGAGAATCGTGGCGGGCGACTATCCTCGGCAGGCCCAGAATAACGAACTTGCAACTCACGCCGCCAAAATTGGCCCCGATGAGAGGCTCATCGACTGGTCCACCAGCGCAACCGAGTGTTTGAATCGTTTTCGGGCATTGAGTCCAAGTCCAGGTGTTTTCTGCTACGTAGACGGAGTCAGGGTGAAGCTTATCGAGTGCCTACTCGCCGAGATTTCGGGGGCTCCACAAACGGTCCTCGCTATCCGTCCGCTTACAGTAGCGTGCGCGAACGGTTCGTTAATCTTGGAACGCCTCCTTCCCGAGGGGAAGAAACCAATGTCTGGGCGCGAATTCGCATCATTGATGGGTCTTAATGCCCAATATTCGATAAGGGAAAGTTAAGTTTCCGTTGAAGAAAAACTGCTTCACTGGACATTCTCGAATGAACACCGTAAACTGGATACTGTTTGTGAGGTTTGCTTTGAAAAAATTGGCTTTGCTCGCGTTTGTTTTGATGGTAAGTTCGCCTTGCGCTTTACCTCAATCCTTGTCCGTATCTTCGGTGATCTCCCCACCCGGAACGTCTGTTACTGCGGCTGGATCAACTAATTCGCAAAGCAGCTCAACAAGTTCGGTTACTGCAAGTGGCACCTACACGGTTGTTGCTGCCTCTAGTGGATTCGATCGATATGATGTTCTCTCTTCGAGCACCTTTTCAAACGTGGTTGGCGTAGCGACTGCTTCGCTAACACATTCCGGGCAAACGCCTATATCTGGCCTATCGTCCAGTTCGTTTACCGCAGGGACAGGTCCACAGCAAACGAGGTTCCGTCTCCAAAGTGGAAATACTCTCACAGTCCAGAATAGCGTGTCTTCGACCAAGTTGGGCCAGGGGCAGCTGACCAATACGCTTAGCATCGGACAGGCTCCAGTAGGCACGGGAAGCCTGAGTGCAGGCTCTAATGCAACCATTTTGAGCCCAGACCTCGACCTGACCTCACCGACTTGGATGGTCTCCGCCCCTACTGGTACGGGAAATCTCAGCCTCTCTCTCAGCAATGCCACGGGCACATTTTCGCGCTCGAATTACACAAGCGGTGCCTTGTCTGGGCTTGCTTCGGGACACCGCGATGATGCGCGTATCAGAATTAGAGTCCTATTGAACGGCACTCCGGTCGTTCTAAACGGGACAAGTACCTTCATTGAAGGACCAGTGGCGACGATCGGATCGCTAGCTTCCGGCTCGGTCTCAGTCTCGGCAACTTCGCTTCCTAACGTCAGCTTCGATGTATCGCAGATTTATTACGCGCAAAAGACTATGGTTGTCGAAACGACGTTGCTGGGCAAAGCCTACTTCGGCTCGTCCACAGAACTTGGTGCCTACAATGCCCCGCTAGCTACGATTCTCTCGACTCCGGTAGAAGTTTTGGCTGTTCCTGAGCCCGCCTCCGTCGTTGCCGTTGTTGCTGGCATCGCCGCACTTGCTCGTCGTCGCCGCAAGTAGGTTGAGGATACGAACAAAGAACCGGAAGGTGGAACTCCACCTTCCGGTTCTTTGTTCGTTCTAAGTGACATAATCGAAGGGTAAATATGCGCCAAAGGTCTTTGCGTCGCCTCATCATCTTCGTCCTCGCGCTTGGCGCGTTCGGATGGCTATTCATGTGGCTCATCAGCAAACGCGGCGATATTCAACTTCCCAGCGATACTGCAAACCTAATTGCCGCGCTCAAATACACCGACAGCGGTAGCCAGGCCGTTGTAATCACTCCCGATGGCAAAATCACCGAAAGCGCGGGCTACAAGCCCGGTAATGCCGACCGCGACCTGATTTGGGGTCCCGATGGCAACCGACTTTTCTTCATCAGTGATCGAAAAGAAGACACATTCCACATCTATCGATGGGATCCGCAGCGCAATTCAGAGCCAGAGCAGCGATCAATTGACAAAGCAGGCCGCAGCAACTTGGTGTTTGACGTCGAGAATCCAAATGCGAAGCAACTCTCCGGCCTCCTGACCGTTCGCGGAACCGTTCAAGAATTCTTCCCCATCGACGGCCGAAGCTCACAAATTCTCCCTCCCAGCAAGCAGCGCATCGCTGCCGAAGACGGAGGAGGAGCCGGAAACACCTTTGAACTCCTCTACGGTCAATTTGGAACCAGCTTCCGCATCGCCAAATATTTCAAACAACGTGAGCTTATCGCAGCGGTCGTTCGTCGCGAAGAGAATGGCGAATGCTTGATCATCCAAGATCTGAAGCCGGACGAAAAGGGAAACACCAAACCGGCCAGTAAAATTTTTGATGCCGCAAAAATCGATATTCAAGTCGACGCGAAAACTGGCAACCTGGTTTTCCTGGTCATGGAAGTGATTCCTCCACTTGGACAAGATGGCAAGCCGGTCAAACTTCCTTTCGTTCACGGGCTGTTCATGCTCGATCCAACCAAGGCTCCTCAAGAGGCCGTCGCTCCGATCTTCCTCAGCCCAAATCCGAAGCAGTGTGTTGGTGAGATTGCTCTGAACCCCGACGGTTCCTCGCTCATGGCAATTGGCGGGGAGTACTCTGGGAACGGAAACTTCACTCCCGCCGCTCTCATTTCCTGCCCGATTCAACCCCAAGGATTTCGAGCCGCTTCCCAGCTAGGGCGTGGCCTCATTTCCAATCCATCTTTCAGCCCCGACGGCAAAAAGATCGTCTACATTAAGCGTGAGGGAGCGAATCGAGCTATCTTCCTGGCTGACGCCGACGGAAGCTCGGCGAGGAACCTGACTGGGACCAACGGCGACTTCGGAACTCCGCTCTTCTCGCCCCAAACCAAGTAGTTCGAGTATCCTTAATCAAATTAAGGAAGGCGCCGATGCGACAACACTATCAAGAACGGCTTCAATCTCTTCGGACCCAAGTGGTCACGATGGGGTTGTCTGCCGCCGAGATGGTGAAACGAGCAACCGACTCGGTCATCCAGAATGACCCGACAATGGGACGCGCGGTCATGCAGGACGATGATCTTCAAGATCGTCTTGAGCGCGAGCTGATGCAAGAAGCGGCGACGATTCTGATGCAGGAAGGTCCCGTTGCCAGCGACCTGAAGTTCTTGGTGTCAACTCTCGGAGTGGTCGGAGAAATTGAAAAGGTCGCCGACCATGCGGTCAAGCTATCTCGCCGAGGAATCAAGCTCGGCGGCCTCTTTCCTAGCGAGTTCAAGGTAACCCTCCAAGAGTTAAGCGAAACGGCACGTCAGCAGTTTACAAACGCGCTCAAACTCTACACCGAGTACAGCCCCGAGCTTGCCGCCCAAATCGTTCAGAACGACGACCTCGTTGACTCTGGTTACGGTAAGGCTCGAGATAAGGTGCTTGAGCTATTGAAGCAAGACGCCTCGCAAGCGGCCTCGATGGTTCGCGTGATCGAAATTTTTCACGCACTCGAGCATGTTGCCGACCACGCAGTCGCAATAGCAAAACGGATTCAGCAGATCAACGAGCCGCCTCAGGTACCTTCGGAAGAAATACCTGCATCCGATTTGAGCTGAACCCCAACCCGGGTAATTCGCCTGCGTGCCATATTCTCGACCCGAAGCGTGCCAATGCTTGTCTCCACGAGGTCACCAGGACGAGGGATCCGTTCAAGTTCTTGGACGATGATGTTCGCCAACGTTTCCGTTGTGTCCGCAAGCTCAGGGTCAAGCCCCAAGCGAGAAACCAACTCATCGAGCCGCAACTCGGCACGAGCCGAGATTCGCCCACCGGGATGCTGTTCAACGGGCGGACGCTCGCTCTCCGGACCGTCCTCAAGCTCCCCGAACACCTCTTCGACAACGTCCTCAAGACTAATCAATCCGCTCGTTCCGCCGTATTCATCCATCACGATCAGAATCTGTGTCTTCTCATCGCGCATCGTCTGAATGATCCGCTCGATCGGCAAGTTCTCGGGGATCGCGACAATCGGCCTTACGATCTTTTCCAAGCTGAAATCCTTTTGCTGAAACGAGCGCAAAATGTCCACCAGATAAGCGATGCCGACAATGTCGTCAATGTCCCCTCGGCAAACAGGAATGCGGGTGTGGCGAATCTTGTTCACCCTCGCGATCAACTCGGAGTGATCTAAATCGACATCGAGCCATTGAATATCAAGGCGATGCACCATGATGTCGCGCGACGCCAGCATATCGAGCTTCAGAGCCCGAGTCACCAAATCAGCATGCTCCTTTTCCAGGGTTCCGTCGCTTCCGGTGCTCTGCACCATCATCAGCAGTTCCTCTCGCTCAATCGTCTCTTTTCCAGTCTCTTTGATATTGATTCCAAGCGGCTTCAGCATCAACTGCGACGTAACCGTCGCAAGCCAGATGACTGGCTTGCACACCGCCACAAACACATCCAGCGGCCGATACGCGAGGTACATAAACTGCTCGGGCTTCTTGAGGGCGATGTATTTAGGAACAAGCTCACCAAGGACGACGAGCGCAAACAGCACCAGAATGAACGAGGCGATGCTCACAAACTTTGGATCGATAAACTTAAACTGTTCCGCCAGTAAATGAGCGACAAAGGGCTCGGTGATTGAACCCATTGCGATCCCGATCATCGTGATTCCGACCTGGGTACCCGCGATGAATGGGGACATGTCGTCCATGATCTTCAGGAGCCGCTTTGCGGCGCGGTTACCACGCTTAGCCATCGGCTCGATGCGGCCCCGACGCATCGCAACGAGCGCATATTCGCCGCCGACGAAAAGCGCACTCCCGACGACAAGGGCAATGCTAATGAGGGTGTTAGTTAGCGGCGATCCAGGGGCAGGGTCACTCATAGATGGGGCATCCGATCAGGGTGCCACATATACTTTACACCTTCCAGCGGCCACTTCGTTGAGCCACCAGTCGATGCCGTACATACGCCCGTTACCGTGCAATCGCAACATGAAGTAGGGCTTGAAGTTCTTTTTGTCATTCGGTGACCATGCCGGGCACCATCCCGCTTGGCAAGCCGAGGAATGATTGATCACTTGCCCCCGGTACTTAAAACTCTTGAGCAAGGCTTTGTTCTTGGGAAATGATCCGTAGGGCGGGCAGAAGGGCATATCAGCAGGAACCCCTAGTTTTTGCAGAGACATGTTCATCTCTCCGATCTCGCCCATCACCCTGGCGTCGCTCATCTTCGCCAAATCACCGTGGTGCACCGTGTGATTCCCAATCTCGGAACCCCAAGACTGGAGCATCTCAATCTTCTTCTTGCGAAGCTCCTTTTGCCCCCACAGCTGAGGCAGTACATACCAGGTGCCAACAACCGGAAAATCAGGATGCGTCCGTTCGAAGTCCTTCCAGATTCCGACCGCGCAGTTTGGGTCGATGGAACCATCTTTCAGGATGTGAAACTGGTTGTCGTGCGCGTCATCAAAAGTGATCACGACCGGAGACTTACCGCTCGGCAGCTTCATCGTGTTGTTTACGTAGTCCGTCACCGTGACGGGGCGAAAGCCCATCTTATAAAGTCGCTCCAGGTCTCCGCGAAACTTCTTGGCCGACCGAAACATCGGGTTTGTCCCCTCTTTGATGTGGTGGTACATCACGATGAAGACTTTGCCGTTCAGGTTTCCTTTTGCACTGGCTGCCTTCGTGGAGGGCTTTTTGACTGACGGCGATCGTTGCGGCTGCAACCAGGTGAGAGAAAAAGCTATCGTCGCCGCCAGAAACATATCAAAAACCAAACGTTAGTGTACTGCGGCAATGAAAAGAGAAAGGGCCATCCTGGCCATATTGCGCCCGCCAATCCTTTGGCTGAAAGAACAGACGGGAGGATTCTTTCAAAAGATTCAGATTTCGATCAACATGCCGTCATATCCCGGCACAATGCTATGAGCGTCGAGCAACTCTTCCAATTCTCCGTGCGTGAGGTCTCCCCCAGCAGTGTGATGAGTCGTGATAACTTGCGCCTGCGATCCAATCGCGCCCGAGCCACGCAGTCGTCCCACGACCTCGACGCATTGCGCCAAATCCATGTGGCCGATGTAAGGAGTCTTGTACTTCCCGTCGCTACACTCGATCACCAAGGCATCCAAATTCTGATCCTCGAGGAACTTAAAGGTCCGCTCCAAATACACGCCGGTGTCAGTTGCGTAAAGCGCCTTCCGACCCTCTTTTTCAATGATGAAATTGAAACACTCCTCATCCGGGCGATGGTTCGCAAGCACGGGTGTCACCGCGTATCCGTTCACGTTGTAAGACCGTTCGGCTTCAAGTTCGACAAGGTCCATCGGCCACTCGGGATACTCGGCCCGAATCATGTCGCAGACCTTTCCGCTGGCGTAAATAGTGAAACCCAGATGCTCGCACTCCACGAACGGGAAAAGGCAGTACTGCAACTCGCTGAGGCAAAGGTGATCCGCATCCGAGTGGGTGAAAAGAAGCGCCGACCAATCTCTTGCCTCAAGTCCGTAGGCGTTCAACTGGTGCAAGGTGTCGGGACCTAAATCGATCTTCAGGGTTTCGTCCACGAGGGCCGCCGAGCGCGTCCGAATCTCTTTCCCTCGGTGCTGACGAGCAAAGGCACTTACTCGGTCATTCCCGTAGAATGCCGGAATCCCATCTGCTCCCCCCGTCCCCAGTAGCCGAATTTGCATCGCTTCAGAAGTCTTTCAGACTCCACATCTTAACTCCAAATTGTGGAACATTCGGCAGAGTAAACGAGTCAAACTCGGCCAGTTCTCCAGAATTGAGCCTTTCGACCTCAAATCCGCCGATTTCCTCCGCCGAAAATGGAGCGATGGCGACGAGCGCAAAGTCACTAGAGCGCACTTTCCCTGGCCGAGCCATCTCGGATTGAAACGCCTTGGCCGCCGAAAACTGCGCGTGGTTCCCGACCACGGATCCGTCCTCAAGTACGATGATAGGTGCGAAGTAGATCTGGGTTGCTTCGAGTAGCCTTTGAGGCTCGGCGTACTTTGCCAAAACCACGTTCTGGGTCGCCTTGAGATCATCTAGCAGAGCCACACCGTACCGGAAACCATCTACTACTGGCGACTCCTGGTTGACCGACCGCCGCGTCTTTTGGGTGCGATCCCACTCGGCAAGCTGGGCGGCAATCCTAGCGAAGCGCACAAACTGCGAGCGGTCGTCCGGCTTTCGCTCAGGGGCGACCAACATTTCCAGCTCGTCCGGCTCACCCAAAAACTCTAAAACCCGAAATGGACGCAGCTCCAACATGCCTTTCCAGGTTACCAGTCGGCTGATATGTTCAGTGATAAGCCCGTATCTCTTGGTATGATCGTTACCGTGGCACCCGAGTCAAATGAACTGATGAGTACGCTCGGCGCCATCGCGAAGCGCGTCGATCATCGCCTTGCTCAGCTCTTACCGTCTGAACTCGAGGCGCCCAGCGAACTGCATGCAGCAATGCGCTACTCGGCGCTCGCGCCCGGAAAGCGGCTACGCCCTGCGCTCGTCATGCTCGCCTGCCAGGCGGTCGGCGGAAACGAGGAGGCGGCTCTCGACGCGGGATGCGCGATCGAGATGATCCATGCGTTCTCGCTGATCCACGACGATCTGCCGGCGATAGATAACGACGATCTTCGCCGCGGACTCCCGACCTGCCACATCAGGTTCGGTGAAGCCGTCGCGCTTCTCGCAGGAGATGCGCTCTTCGCGCTCGCTTTCGAAACGCTCGCTTCTCTGCCATTGCCGGCGGCCTCGGTAGTCGAGATCATGAAGGTTGTTTCTAAGTGTGTCGGCTCTAACGGGCTGGTTGGCGGGGAGACGATTGATGTCCTGTCGGAAGGTAAGTCTGTCTCGAAGGAAACTCTGGATCAGATTCACGTTCGCAAAACTGCGTCTTTGATCGCCGCCAGTTGTGAGGTTGGGGCTCTAACCGCGCCGAGCCTAAACACTCATCTCAATACTGCTCTGCGGAGCTACGGTGAATCGATTGGGCTTGCCTTCCAGATCGCCGACGATGTCCTCAACGAGACTTCCACCGCCGAGCAACTCGGCAAAGCGGTTGGCAGCGACAAAGAGCGCGGGAAGGCCACCTATCCCTCGCTGTACGGGCTTGAGGCATCCAAGACCCGCGCATTGGACTTAGCTCACGAAGCATCCGAACTAGTAGCTAACTTCCCGAACGAAGCAACCCTCCGCGCAGTCGCCGAGTATTCAGTTCTGAGATTGAACTGAAATGTCAGTGCGAGCACTCGTATACTTAAGTCCCGCGGAGAAGACTGTCTTAGTAGTGGCCTATCTGTCTGCGGCTGCCTCGGGATGGTCGCTGGCTACCGGCACTCTCAGATCAACTGGATTCTTCGAGTCAAGCGTGCGGGGCTTCGATCTTCTTTTGATGGTTTTTAGTTTGCTCAGCAGCCTCTTCTTGCTGGTCCGAGTAGGAATGAGGTGGATTTATGATCAGAGATTTCAAGACTTTAAGTCTCGGGCAAAGCTCGCAGCGGTGCTTGTTGTTCCAGCAATTTTCCCATCGGTCGCATTCTTGGTCGCCCTCGCAGTCCATAGCGCAAGGCTTTGACCGATGTGACTCCTGAAGTTATCGACTCGTACGTCAGCAGAGAACTTGGATTGAATATCAAGAAAAGTTCCCCCCAACCCTGTGGATAACCCCCTCCACTTTTCCCCATTCGACCGATTTATCCACATTTTCGTGGTTGACTCTGTTTCAAAGAATCGTTTCGCATTTCCCCTCCGTCTGTACGCGAACAAGGAAGTCCGCGATGAGCGGCAAGGAAGCCAACGATGGATGAAATCATGCGACCGGAGAATCTATTCGAGAACACCGCGACCATTAAGGTCATAGGCGTTGGTGGTGCGGGAAGCAATGCGGTGAACCGCATGATCCGCGAAGGAGTGATGGGGGTTCATTTCATTGCGATGAACACCGACGCTCAGGCCTTGGCGGGTTCCTTGGCACCCAAAAAGATTCAGCTTGGCATCGACATGACCCGCGGCCTCGGCGCCGGCGGTGACCCGGAAGTGGGTCAAGCGGCGGCGAAGGAGTCACAAGCTCTGATCGAAGAAGAGCTTGCCGACGTGGACATGGTTTTCATCACTGCCGGCATGGGCGGCGGAACCGGAACCGGTGCCGCGCCGATGATCGCCGATATCGCTAAGCGAATGGGCATCCTCACGGTCGGCGTCGTCACCAAGCCTTTTGGATTTGAAGGCCCTCGCCGACGAAAGCTCGCCCTTGAAGGAGCCGAGCGGCTTCGCGAAAAGGTCGATACGCTCATCACTGTTCCGAACGATCGCCTTCTCGATGTCGTCGAGAAGCGAACTTCGATGTCGGCGGCGTTTGCGGCAGCGGACGACGTTCTTCGCCAAGGCGTTCAAGGCATTTCGGACATCATCCTCTTGCCGGGAATGATCAACGTTGACTTCGCCGACGTTCGCTCGATCATGAGCAACGCTGGCGTCGCCCTAATGGGCCTCGGACGCGGCGTGGGTGAGCAACGAGCTCGACTTGCCGCGGAAGCCGCCGCTAACTCGCCACTCCTTGAGACGAACATCCAAGGCGCTCGACGAGTGCTCGTCAACATCACCGCCGGAAGCGACTTCACGATTGGTGAGGCACACGAGGCAATGGAGTACATTCTCGGATTCACTGATCTTGAGAACGCCGACATTATCATGGGTCACGTGCTTCGTGAGACGCCGGACAACGAGGTACAAATCACTCTCCTTGCCGCCGGAATGGATGTTACGATTCCGACCGTCAATAAGGCGTTCGATAAGGCCGTTTTCATTCAACCTCAGCTTGAGGACGCTCCGGCCCGTGCGGTCGAAGTGGCTCCGGTTTCTCCGACCCAACCCGAGCGGATTTTCGTTCAGCCCCGAGCGGTCGAGCCGATTACTCGCGAATCGATTCAAGCGTCAGCTCCGGTCAGCGCGGCTCCGATGCTCGCCGAGCCGGACCTCGACGACATCGACCTGGACATTCCGTCGTTCTTGCGACGGCAGCGCCTCGGCGAATAACAACTTATCTCATCTCCAGCCATTGGGCCTCGTGACTTCGTTGCACGGGGCTCTTTTTTGTGAGAACTGCGACGCAGTTTTGTGGGGAAATCAGGTTCAACGGGTTGGGTAATTGGCTGATTTTGGGGGGACAAGTGGGGTCAGGTTGGGTCGGCTTTTGGGCGGTATGTTTTGGAATGTTCGTTACTAGGCTTGATGGCTGGGCTTTTGTCAACCTGCTGTTGATCAATCTTTCGCACTCCCACCAGTTCGCTAGTGCTCACTGACTCCCTCGCCCGCGAGGGAGAGCTTTGGTTTGGTAGTTCTCGGTGGTTGAAAGATCGCACTCCCACCAGTTCGCTATCGCTCACTGACTCCCTCGCCCGCGAGGGAGAGCTTTGGTTTGGTAGTTTTCGGTGGTTCCTAGATCGCACTCCCACCAGTTCGCTAACGCTCACTGGCTCCCTCGCTTGCGAGGGAGAGCTTTGGTTTGGTAGTTTTCGGTGGTTCCTAGATCGCACTCCCACCAGTTCGCTAACGCTCACTGGCTCCCTCGCCCGCGAGGGAGAGCTTTGGGGCATGATCTGCGACTAGCATATCTCTACATATTGGGTATTGTTGATCGGACGTGGACGATCCGAGTTTTGCCCGCTCTTTGCGGAGGAAGATGACGTTACCAGAGGTGTTGCTTTGGCAACAGCTAAGGAGAGATGCCACCGGTTACCGTATCCGCCGCCAATTTGCGATAGAACCTTATGTTCTTGACTTCTACTGTCCGAAGTTAATGATTGATATCGAGGTAGACGGAGAAGGTCACGCGTACAGAGTTGAAGAAGATTTAGTTCGAAGTAAGTTTCTTCAGTCAAAAGGCATTCAGGTTTGGCGGTACCCCGCGAAGAGGATATTGGATGATCCTTACGATATATTCCTGTCTATTAAGACCCGCCTTGAAGATTTTGACAAATAACTTGGTGTCAAGGCGGAGATACCTCTCGCTGGCGAGAGGTCGGTGAACGATAGCGAACCGGGAGAGTGGGCGGTTAGGAGCAGCCTGTAGATCGCACTCCCACCAGTTCGCTGGCGCTCACTGGCTCCCTCGCCCGCGAGGGAGAGCTTTGTTCGAGGAGTTTTGGCGATTCCAGGATCGCACTCCCACCAGTTCGCTATCGCTCACTGACTCCCTCGCCCGCGAGGGAGAGCTTTGGTTTGGTAGTTCTCGGTGGTTCCTAGATCGCACTCCCACCAGTTCGCTAGCCCTCACTGACTCCCTCGCCCGCGAGGGAGAGCTTTATGCTGTGTTGGGTATTGTGAGCAGATGTCTGACTATGTCGTTCCCCCGCGAACCAGGATTGGTCACGTCCACCTCAAAGTGAGCGATTTGGAGCGGTCACTTGAGTTTTATTGTGGGGTTCTGGGGTTTGAGATCACTCAGCGGTACGGACCGGATGCGGCGTTCATCTCGGCGGGTGGATACCACCACCATATCGGTCTCAATCAGTGGTACTCGAAGGGCGCAGGGCCGGCTCCAGTTCGGTCAGCGGGCTTGTTCCACGTCGCGATTCTGTATCCGACGCTCGACGATCTGAACGCGGCGGTCGCCCGGGTCGAGGCCGCGGGGCACTCCATCGAGGGCTCAGCCGACCATGGTGTCAGCATCGCCTACTACCTCTCGGATCCTGATGGCAACGGGTTGGAGTTGTACTGGGATCGCCCCGAGTCGGAATGGCCGAGGGACAACGAAAACGGCCTCGCGATGTACACGAGGCCCATTGGTTGAATAAAAAGTGCGCTACTTTCCGGCTTTTGCCTTAAGCTCGGCGATTTTCTTGTCCTTCTCGGCTTGGGGAATTGGTGCTCCGTTGACGTGCTCAATCTGTTTCTCCAAAGGAAGTTCGTTAAACGCCTTCTTCGTCTCTTCGGGAGACATGCCCTCCGGAACGTTTCCGATGCTACTGCAACCGGTAAGAACGAAGAGTGCGGAAGCCACGAGTGATGACAGCGTAAGTTTTTTCATGTTTTGAGTAAAACTCTCCTCTCGTGGGCCGAGAGGAGAGAAGGAGTTAGTTTAGTTCTGCTCCGATACGGCAGCGTAAGGACCGCCCCACCAGTTGTAGCTACGACCACAATCCGCAGCCGTGCTCCAAGTGACGTTGCAAGGGTCGGTACCCTCGTTTTGGTTGCGTGGGATCATTCGATCCGTCTTGTAGTACTTTGCATGGCTGTCGCAATGAAGAGCGTTATTGCCTTCATTGAAGAATCCGCGCATGCTAGCGCCACCCCAGAATCCCGGGAACACGCTACCAGGCCAGACCGTGCCCTTGGTTGGGAAGTCCGTCATCATAACCACTTTCGCAGGGCTGATCCAGATGTTGCTGCCAGGACCGACGCCAGTCACACCTTGACCGCCTTGTGCACCGCTCGTCATGTCTGGTCCGGTCTGGTGCCAGCCGCCATTTTGAGTGGTGTTTGGTCGCTGATCGTAGCCAAAGATGTTGTTGTTCAGCGCGTAATCCACAGGTGGGTAGATGTCGTCGTAATAATTGACCTGACCACGCGTCGAAACGCCGAGACCAACAACGTCGCCAGCTGGGTCGAGCATGTAGTCGACGCCATTATCTCTCTGCTTTCGCTGAGCAGAACCCATTTTCCAGGGGCTTGCAGGGCTCTTGAAGATGTCTCGATTCTTGACATAAGGCATCGTTCGAGCGGCCCAGATGTAGGTCTGCTGCTCGTTGAAGTGAGCGATCCGGTCGTCGGCATCTGCAGCGTAGATGAAGGCGCTGGTTCCGATCTGCTTGATGTTCGACAGGTCGGAAGTCTTCTTTGCAGCCATTTTCGCCTGCGCGAAGACCGGGAAGAGGATCGCGGCGAGGATTGCGATGATCGCAATCACGACGAGGAGTTCGATGAGCGTAAACGCTCGATTTTTGTTCATGGTTGTTTGTTTTGCTCCTGAATGAGATTCGCTCGGCGTTGAGCCGAATCCCCGTCCAACAGCGCAACAAAATTGCTTGTTGAAGGGGCAGGCGAGGATGAATTCTTCTTAGCCGAGACTAACACGCGGGCAGTTTTTGGCTTCAAAGAGATGCGTAGGGGTCGGTCGGAAACCGAAAGACGGTCGCCGGAGATGATGTCAATGATTCCTCCACTCATGTGCCTTCGCACACTTGTTGGAGGGCGGAGAGAAATCGTTTGTTCCACATCGGAACGGTTGTACGCCACCACGGCGGACTCGGTATCGCTGTAGCGGTAGAACGCGCCAACGCGGTCGTTGGTCGCGCCCTCGATGGCGGCAAATTCGACGTTGGGAGTCCAGAACGCCGAGCAGGTTCGCTTCGCCTTTGCAAGTTTCTTGTAATAACTCAGCATGTCGTTGCTGGCGTTTACCTTGGCCCACTCCATACCGCGACGGTTATCGGGGTCGGCGCCGCCTTCCATGCCGAGCTCCTCGCCGTAGTACACGCTGGGCGCACCCACCCAGGTGAACTGGATCGCGGCAGCCATCTTCTGCAGATCGCGGTCGCCGCCGGCATCGGTAAGGAATCGGGCGGTATCGTGGCTGGAGAGCAAGTTCATCAGGTTGTTGTTCACCTGCGGTACGTACCAGTTGTAGGTTGTCATCAACTGGTTCTCAAACTGCTTCGCCGTCGAAGTTCCCTTGGCGATGAAGCCCATGGCGGCGTTTCGGAATGGGTAGTTCATCACCGCGTCGAATTGATCGCCCTTGAGCCATTGGCGCGAATCAGTCCAGATTTCGCCGACAATCCAGGCGTTGGGATTCGCCTTCTTTACTTCGGGGCGCATCGCTCGCCAGAAGTTCTGATCGACCTCGTTGGCGACATCGAGGCGCATTCCATCGAGCGACGCATTGGTCAGCCAGAAATTTGCCATCTTGAGGAACCAGGCCTTGGCGCCGGGGTTCATGATGTTGACCTTCGGCATGCTCGGGAACCCGTACCATGCTTCGTAGGTCTTGCTGTCACCGCTGATGACCGGGAAGCCTTTGGGGAAGTACCAGCCAACGTACTTACTGTCTTGCTGATTTTGGGCGAGGTCTTTGAAGGCGAAGAAGCGCGGCGAAGTGTGGTTGAAAACGAAATCCATCACCGTGCGGATTCCGCTCGCCTTCATCTCCTTAGTGAGGGCGATGAACTCTTGCTGAGTTCCGAACTCGGGATCTGGGTTGTAGTAATCGTCGGCTTCGTAGCGGTGATTGCTTGGGCTGGCGAAAATGGGGTTGAAATAGACCGTGCCGACGCCCAGATCTTTGAGATAGCCTAGCCGCTTCTTGACTCCCGCAACATCGCCGCCGAAACGGTTTGAGTAGGTGGGCTTGTCATCCCATTTCTGAACGCCTTTGGGGTCGTTTGCCTTGCTTCCGTTCTCGAATCGGTCGGGGAAAATTTGGTAGATGACGGTCTTGCTCACCCAGTCTGGGGTGGTGAATGGCTTCGTCTTGGCCGGGTCGACGGAGTAGGAGTAGTTTTGCTTGAGGCTGCCATCGGTGAGTTCGAAGCGATAGAACAGCTTGGATTTGCCGTTCCAAGGGAGTTCGGCCGACCAGACGGAGTAAAGGTCGTCTTGCGAGGTCTCTTTGGCGAGGACGGCTTTATCTTTGGTGACCACGCGAACTTGACTCACGTCTCCTGCTCGGGTGCGGAATCGGAGCTGGGCCTTGCCGTTGTAATAGTTGAAGTAAGGGATCGCCGTGTCGTGATCGATGCCGCTCGCGGCAATGTGTCCATCGGTACGGCTTGCGGGGCGATCAAAATCCTTCGGCAGAATCATCAAGACGCTGTTGATGTTTCCGCCACCGTCGTCCTCATTCTTCGCGGCCTTCGGGTCGGTGATCCAATCCGAGCCGTTCTTGACGAACTTGTAGTAGTGCTTCCCTTCGGCGAGCTTGAGGCTGACGGTCCAGGTGCGCCCGTCTTCGCCTAACTTCATGGGGGTCGCATCTTTGTTCCAGCCGTTGAAGGTCCCGGCAAGGCTCACCGACTTCAGCGACTCATCGGTGACGAATACGAACTGGTGAAGTCGCTCTTCGCCACCCAGAATAGCGGTGACGATTCCGGTAAGGACCATCATCGCCTCACCTCTTCGCGCACGGAGCTTCCTCGGACGCTGAGTCTTGAAGGAATGATTTGCCGTCGATCAGTCGTAGATTTTCCGTCAATGATGTCGATCAGTCGCTGCACTGTCTCATGGACGAGCGCGGGGATGTTCAGATTGACGCTGGTGAGTCCACCCGCGACGGCCTCGCAGAGCGACGTATCGTTGAACGAAGCAAGACCGAGATCGTTGGGGATGTTTAGCCCCTTCGCCCTGGCGGCGATCGAAACGCCAAGGGCCATGAAGTCATCGAGCACGACCACCGCATCTGGTCGGTCGGGAGTGCTCATGAACTCTTCGGCAGCCTTGCGAGCATTCTCGCTACCAAATCCGCAGTGGAAAACGAGGTGATCTTGTTGGTGACCGCGGATGGCGCGCTGATAGCCGACGATTCGGTCGTCAGAAACGGTAATTCCGGTCTTAGCGCCCAGGAATGCAATGCGGCGATACCCTTGCTCCATGAGGTGGCGGGTGAGTTGCTCGCTGGCTTGGACGTTGTCGTTATCGACGCTGTGGACTTCGCTACTGTGCTGCGGATTGCCGATCAAAACGAATGGGAATTTGTCGCGCTGCAGTCGGAGGATTCGCTCGTCGGCAGCTTCGGATTCAACGAGGATGAGACCATCGACTCGGCGAGTGCGGAGGAGTTCGTCGTAAATGGCTTCGTGCGAGAACTCGCTCATCGCAGAATCGACGCACAGGTGGAAGTCGGAGCCAGCAAGTTCGTCGACGATGCAGGAAATCAGGTTGGCGAAGAACGGATCGTTCGCGAGTCCGCCTTGGGGTCGCTTGATGACGAGGCCAATCATGCCAGCGCGGCGACTGCGGAGAGCTTGCGCGCGGACGTCGGGCTTGTAGTTCTTCTCCGCCATGATCCGCTCGACGCGGTCGCGGATCTCTTGCTCGACGCGGACATCACCCGACAAAACGCGCGATACGGTCGCCTGTGAGACCTTTGCTAACCTTGCAATATCGCGCTGTGTCACCCTCATTGGTGTGTCCTAACGACTCTCGGATCATCCCGTGAATTCGTATTCACAAGAATCATAACACAAGAATACGAATTCTTGACAACAATTTTTGTTCCAAGACGCGAAAAAAAATCCCGGGAAGATTTCCCGGGATTTCCGATACCTGGATGAGTTTACAGGTCGATTCGGCGGCTGCTTCCGCTGCCACCGTCATTGCCATCAAGAATTCGCTTCACGAAGGTGACGAGCTCCATCGGGTTGAACGGCTTGGTGAGGTACATGTCCGCGCCGTAGTGATAACCCTCGAAAACGTCCTTATCTTGAGCCTTTGCAGTAAGCATGATGACAGGCAGGCTCTCGGTCTCTGGCTCTCGGCGGATCGACTTCAACACTTCAAATCCGTCCATGTAGGGCATCATGACGTCAAGAACTGCCATATCGGGCTTCTCTGCCTTGACCTTTTCAAGACCTTCCTTGCCATCAAATGCCGTCACAACCGTGTACCCATTTCGCTCAAGGTTCACTTGAATCAGTCGAACGATATGTCGTTCATCGTCACATACGAGAATCTTCTTCGGCATTAAAAAACTCCCAGGTCAAGCCTGTCGCGGGTGAATCATACCATGCAAACGCTAGGTACAACCAGCCCTGTTAACATTTCCTTCCAGTAGTTTGTCATGCGAGGTCCCTCAATGTCACCTCGACAGTTCTTTCGACCCCCTTATTGCGAAGTTTCAGCTTCACTTTGGTGCCGGGACCTCGCCTCAGAGGCATGGTGAACTTCATAGACTCGGTGTCAGCAATCGCAATTCCGTCAATCTCTACCACCTCGTCCTCGATCGTCACGCCAACCTCTTCGCCTGGCGACCCTTCGACAACGTGGATCACCATTTGCTTGCCGAGGACATCATTAATTCGCACCCCGCTGCGATCGATCACAAAAAGCGAGTCGAAGTCAGCCGATTTGCGGAACCACGCCTTCTTGGCTGGGTAATCGAGGGTGAAAACAAATCGCTTTAGGTATTCGGCTCCGATGTTGGCAATCGTTTCCTTGTCGGCAAACGCCCCAGTTCCGGAGACATCCAGCGTGATCGGCCCCGACGGAACATCCAATCCGTTGATCGTGAACCCGGGGTGTTTTGCTTCGCGGCCAGAGACCACTCCGCCGACGCCTTTGCCCGTGATCTTGGCGGGCGCGGCCTTCCACTGATCGGCGAGTCCGTTCTTGTCGACGAACCATTTGAAAATCGTTCCTAGTGAGTTGTTGCCCGAATCTAGAACCGCCCAACCTTCGATTCCGGCGATCTTGAACTTGACCTGCGGGTGATTTCGCCAAATTCGCATCTCGCCAACGCGGTCATCGCTCGCTGGATCGTACGTACCCGAGGGGCGCACAGTGAGTCGGTTGTTCACGTAATCAAACGTCGTGGCAAAGTGCCGCAGGAAGGAGTATCCAACGAGGCCATCGCACCGGAGTTCGCCTGGCAAATCGATGACCACCGCCGAGTCATTCCTTACAGTAGCGTCCCCAATGCGGAACTCGTCGAGGCGCACAATGCTCGCAGCCTGGCTTCCTCCACCAACGCCTGCGGCCTGGATCGGAGTCCCGGCTGGGAGATCCAGCCGCTTGGCGGCGGATGGCGTCAATACAGTCAACCCCGCTCCCGAATCGACAATCAGCCGCACCGGCTTTCCATTAACCATGGCGTCGAGGCGGAAGAAGCTCGCCACACGCTCGGCGTTGATCACCACTTCCTTGGCATTGCAGAGTGTCGCCTCAACTTTGGGATTTTGGGCGAGCAAGAGAGCAAACGTGAGCATGCCTTACTTTACGGCAATGAGGGCCTACCAAGTTTCACGACCTAATAGTAGAAGCCAAACAAGTCTCGATTTTCGGTGGCGCCTTTGGCGACCCAACCGCGAACCGTCTCAAGTGATTGCACGGCGGTTTCGCCGTACTCGTGCTGCGCCGCAAGCTCATCAAGCTTGGGATTCTTCACGAGATCTGCCACGGCCGCTAGCTCCGCCGCGGTCGAGTAGCCATATGCCGGAAAGTCGTCGGGATACGGAACGCTTATGGGCGCAAATCGCTCCTTCAGATTGCGCTCGATGGAGAACTTGTCCGAGGGTACTCCGCCTTTCTGGAGGATTTTGTCGAAGCCAGCCGTCCAAAATGAGCCGCTTCGCATGCTCTCGAACGGCCCTGAAGGCTCAAGAGTTCCAAGGTGCTCGACGAGCATCTCGAATACGTATCCGAGTTTGGCGCCACATCGAGAGTCGAGTGGCTCGCCGAAGATCAGTTGGTGAAGTAGCTGTTCGCTGGTGGCGTGGGGACCCGTCGAAGTCGGGCCTTCATAAGCCGGTCGACGCTTTGATTTCATGAGGATGTTGATGAGAAAGCCAAGACATCCGCCCGATTCGTTCTCGTCTCCCTCTTCGTCGTCCTCTTCATCCTCGGCAAAGAATTCGTCATTGTCATTCAGCTTCTCTTTGAACTTGAGAGCAATCTCGTCGAAGAGAGCTTGATCTTCGGAGCCGAGTGCTGCTTGTACGGCTCCGGATGGAGCCGAATAGACGCTGAGAGAGTAACCCATGCCGACACAATAACAAGTCTCGCGCTGAATTTCAATCCGGTAAATCAGCGAAGCGTCATTGATGCGTTTAAGAGATTCCCTGCTGACGGGTAGACTCGCGGGACAGTAGGAAACACAGGAATGAGCGACGTCGCTAACAAATATCCCAACTACAGTCCCGGCCTTGAAGGCGTTATTGCTGGCATCAGCAGGATTTCTGAAATCGACAGCGACCGTAGCTCGCTTCAGTACCGAGGATACGACGTCCACGACCTCGCGGAAAAGGGCTCCTATGAGGAGTGCGCTTACCTGCTCATCAAGGGCAAGTTGCCGACCAAGGCCGAATTGAAGGAGTTCAACGACATCCTGGTTGCTGAGCGAGAGATTCCCGACTACGTTTACGACATCCTCAAGTCGCTGCCAAAGAATACGCACCCGATGGATCTCGTCCGAACGGCATACTCGGCGCTCGCGGCTTCCGATCCAGATTACAAGTCGGCTCCGACGGATCACGACGCGAACGTTCGCAAGGCGATCCGCATCGTCGCTAAGGCGTCAACCATCGTCGGAAACGGACACCGGATTCGCAACGGACAAGAGCCACTGAAGCCGAAGGCTGAGCACTCCATCGCGCAAAACTTCCTTTACCTCTTTAGTGGCGAAGAGCCGAAGGCGAAGACGGTCGAAGTGATGGACGCCTCACTTTGCCTTTATGCTGAGCACGGCTTCAACGCTTCTACATTTGCGAACCGTGTGACGGTTGCAACTCTCTCTGACCTGTATTCGGGAGTCGTTACCGGAATCGGAACCCTCCGCGGTCCTCTCCATGGCGGAGCCAACGAAGAGGCGATGCACATGATCCTCGAAATCGGATCGCCCGACAAGGCTCAGGCTTGGATCGACGACGCGATTGAGAACAAGAAGAAGATCATGGGCTTTGGTCACCGCGAGTATAAGAAGGGCGACAGCCGCGCCTTCTACATGAGCAAGGTTGCCAAGGAGCTTGGCGAAGAGCAGGGCAACACCACTTTCACCGAGATCGCGAACATCCTGGAGAAGACGATGGCAGAGCGGAAGAACATCTTCCCCAACGTCGACTTCCCTTCCGCGTATGCTTACTACCTGCTCGGAATACCGATCGACCTCTACACGCCGCTGTTCGTGGTCGCTCGCCTGGCAGGTTACACCGCCCACGCCATCGAGCAGTTGGATAACAACCGATTGATCCGCCCGAAGGTGATCTACGAAGGTCCGGCGAACCTCGAATACGTTTCCATCGAGAATCGCTAAATCACATACAAAAAGACCCCGAGCCTCGCTCGGGGTCTTTTTGTATGTTTCAGACTACTGGATGCTCCAGAAGGCCTTCAACTCGGTTGGCGAGAGGCGCATGTCATCCCATGGGTTGTAGCCGACGATGTCACCCGTCGCACCAGCATTCAACCCTGTGTTGAAGCGCTGGTCAGCGCTCGAACCTGTCCAGAGGTAAATCCGACCCAAATTTCGACTAAGATTGTTCTGCACGGCATCTCGCTGATAAAGCTCATCACGAATCGCAATCAAGAGCTGCTGACGAGTCGGTGCGATACGATTTGGGTCGAGTGGCTTAAACCGTCCGGCGTCCATACGGCAAGTCCGACCAAGTTCCCGGACTTGCGAAAGTGTTTTGTCGGTGTATGTCAGATTTTTTCCGTTCGCATCGAGCATGTTTGCGTTGTGATCAGCCACGCCCAAATCACCCATCGGGAAATAGGTTTCGGTGATATCAACAACCGTTTGTCGCATCGGCATTGGCAAGCCAGCAACTCCATCGACAGCTCGCTCAAGCTCATCCACCCAGCGCTTTGCATACTCTTGAGGGGTTTCCCATCGACCGTATCGCGTGTCACCTGGTCCGTGGAATAGCGTGTCGTACATTGGATTTTCGACGTTGAAGAAGTCGTTTGTAAAGAAGCGCCAGCGTAGGGTTGGTGAGCGGAAGTGAAGCGTCCGGCGAGATGTCATAGTCGCCCACTTCTTGTCCGCAAGCTCCTTTGAATAGCTTGAAAGCTCGTTGAACGCTGCGGAAAGCGATCCTGCCTGCTGGAAATTTCGCAGCTTCCCTGAAACACCGCTTGGTACGATTACGTTTCGACCTTCGCCGAGATACGAGAAAGCTGGCATGAGGAGTGGATTTGACTTGAATGTCGCCGGCACACCAAGTGCCGTCCTGGCACTCTGGCTCACGCTAAAATTAACACTACTCATCGTGCCCTCGTTCGTTGCTCCAAGACCGATCCAGCTACCGATCAGGCCTCTTTGGCTGCCACCCGGATGCCCACCGCCGGGCTCATTTCCGAGTTGGAATGCGATGCCTTCCAAGAAATTGTAAGTTTGAAAGTTGGCACCATACTTGGTTTTTGAAACTTCCGCCGCCTTGTCATTGACTGCGCTCACGTACTTTTGAATGGACTCTTTAATGTATGGGTGTAGCGCAGGAACTGGGCGCCAGATATCTCGTTTCCAAGGTTCGCCAGTGAGCAAAGGCTTTGCGAGCGGCTTACCGAACGGATCGACGGTAACTTCTGACCACCAGTCCTTTTGGAGCAAGGTGGGAAAATTTGTTGGCAACAAAACGAACAGCACGTTCAAGTTCTGTTTCGGATCAGAACTTCGCATCATCATTCGGCTGATCACACCCTCCGTGACCCGGTTGAGCTTATTTGGGTTGGCGACATAGGCCGATGGGAAGTGATGTTCGAGTGCGGCGTCGGTGCGGATCCAGGTTCCGCCAGGCAACTTATCCGTGAGCGAAAGTACATCTGCCCACAAAGCCATTTTGGGATCGTTAAAACTTCGCTTCGTAGTTACGATTGTGTTTCCAGCTTTAGTCATCACGCCTGGGCTGGTGTGGCAGTCACCGTTGCCGGTCTCCCGAAAGCTTGGGTTAGCAAAATCATTCATCGTTGCACCCGCGTTCGGGCTCGGAAGTTGCAAGTTTAGGCCAAATCGCTTTGCCATCCATTGACTGGCCGGCTGGGCGTTTGCGGAGGCGCATGCTACGATGAGCGCATAAGAGAGGGTTCTTCGCATGTAGGGCATTTGCCCGTGTGCCAACACAAAGCACCCCCGGCGGCTTACCGGGATTTGCCGTTCTGCGCCCCGAAATCAAGAATAGTTACCGGGAATTTCTCGCCAAACTGGCACGAATCGTGCTTACGCTGGCAGACCCTCTTTTGCGCGCAGGGCGTCGAAGTGGGACGCATCGAAGCTCAGTTTCTTCCTAGTCGGCGACTTGGAATCAATGATTCGCCATACGGGCGTTTCAAGGCCTTTCTCGTGCGCATATTCGGCCACGATCCTAAGAAATATTCCGCCGCACATCGGGCAGGTCGTATCGGCGTCGTTTTGAGCGGCGAGCTCGGCTCGCATCTGGAGGGTGGTTCGACTTTGCCCCGCAGGGATCGCTTCGACGTACTCTTTCACCATCGTGGGAGTCGGAATCAGCAGCTTCGCACCCACGGGAAATCCCTGAAATGACTTGCCAAGTGGCTTTACTTCCGGCTTCATGTCCGGATTCATCTTTTCTGCCCAAGTCTTTGTTGGCATTTCAATCTTCCCTAACGTGTCAAGTATCGCCGATGGCGCGTAGAATAAACTATATGCCAGCTCGCGTCGAATGTAAAGACGAAACGCAGACCGGAAAAGGAATGAACACGATTGAACGAAGCCTGTTTGAAGCCGAAGTAATCGAACAGATTCGCACGGTCTACGATCCCGAAATTCCGATCAATGTGTACGACCTTGGTTTGATTTACGACATCCAAGTCGACGACGAGAAGAACACTCACATCTTGATGACCCTCACTTCGCCCTCTTGCCCAGTGGCGGGAACGCTGCCCGGTGAAGTCGAGTCGGCGGCTCGGCAAACGTCTGGTATCGGCAAAGTCTCGCTCGAACTGACTTGGGATCCGCCCTTCGGTATCGAAATGATGAGCGAAGAAGCCAAACTCATTTTGGGGCTCGATTAATGAAGTTTTCTGCGCAAGAAGAGTACGGTCTACGCTGCCTGGTGCAGATGGCGAAGCGGGGCGGATCGATCACGATTCCGGAAGTATCGAAGCTGGAAGGCATCACCACGACACACGCTGCTAAGCTCCTCATGGTGTTGCGCAAAGAGGGCTTCGTCACCTCGGCGCGGGGCCAATCGGGCGGATATACCTTGGCAAAGCCCGCGAGCGAGATTTCGGTTGGCGATGTCCTTTCTGCTCTGGGCGGCAAACTCTATGACGCTGAGTTTTGCCGAAAGCACACGGGGGCCCTGGATATCTGCACCCACGCGGTTGACTGCTCCGTCCGGTCACTTTGGCAAATCATTCAGGAGTCTGTCGATAGCGTCTTGGATAAGGTGACGCTGCAAGACATGATATCGTCCGAGCGAGCATCAAACGTCACCTTTGGCGAACCTCGCCAAAAGCCATTAGTAGCGACGGCTACCCCGTAGTTATGGAAACCACGTTCCCGGTCACAATCACTCCTGTCGCCCTTAGTCAGGTCAAGCGCCTGATTGCCAAAGATGGTCGCCCAGATGTTTTTCTTCGCCTCGGAGTGAAGGGGGGCGGATGCAGCGGCCTCGAGTACGTGATGAAGCTTGATACGGTTCGGAAACCGATTGATCTTGAGCTTATCATCGATGGAGTCACCATCGTTTGCGATTCAAAGAGCGCCATGTTTCTCTCAGGAAGCACGTTTGATTACACTGGCAACCTGATCGGAGGTGGGTTCACGTTCGTGAACCCAAATGCGGCTCGTTCTTGCGGCTGCGGAACGAGTTTTACACCAAAGGCTTGATGAACATTCCCGCGATTACGCCGTTGCGTACCGCGATCGTGAGATGAAGCTTGGATTGCCCCGCGACGACTCGGTATTCGCGTCGCACGTCTTTGTCACCCTCTGATTTGAGCAGTGTGAACTCTGACAGCGTTCCCCCGTCGGCTAACTTCTGAGCGCCGTCGATGAGCATCTTTGGCGAGACATTTTTGAGGAACTCGGCACTGAAGAGCGATTCGTCGCACTTACCCGCCAGAAGCCCAACAAACATGTTCTGGTGCTTCTCGGTCAGCTCTGGCATCGTGTCCGCGATGCCAGGTGCTTTGGGCGCAGGCTCGAAGAAGTCTCGGAGTTGATTACTGAGGACTCCGCGCCCCTCGTACTCATGATTCGCCAACACAATGATCGTAGTCCCCTTGATGGTGCGCTCGATGATGTTTGAGAAGCCGGGAATGCCGCCCGTGTGAGAGTAACTGTAGATGTCGTTCCCGGCATAGTTGGTTCCCCATCCGTAGCCGTAATTGTCATTCGACTTGACGGTCCACGGATCGGGATTAAACATGAGCTCCTTTTCGGCGGCCGTAAACACCTTCGTGCCTCGGAGCGCGATGTCCCACTTCGCCATATCTCCGAGGGTGGAGACCAGCGCGCCCGCCGAGTAGGGCCAATCCATGTTGATTGCAAAGCTCGGCTTCCCTTCCTCGTTGAAGCTTTCGACCACCTTAAACTTCTTCTCCGAGCCGGTCGACTTCATGCCCGCTGGCTTGAGCAGGTAGTCCTCGACTGCGGCGTAATAGTCCTTTTTGGTGATGCGCTCGATGATGCAGCCCAGAAGCACGTAGCCTGTATTGTTGTAATGAAACTTTGCGCCAGGGGCAAAATCCATTTTCTTGTCTTTGACCAGTTTCCAAATTCCATCCGGCGCAGTCGGCTTGACGGCGAGGACGGGGGTCATCGCCGAATCTGTATAGCTCGGGATTCCGCTGGTGTGCGTAAGCAAATGCCGCACCGTAACTGAGTGCCACGCCTGGGGAGTATCCGGCATCAGCTTCCCGAGAGTGTCATTAAGGCCGATTTTCCCTTCGCGCATCAGCCGAATGATGACTCCCGAGGTGAACTGCTTGGTAATCGAAGCGAGCCGGTAATGGCCATCGTTATTCGCCGTCGCGCCCTTGCCATAGGTCTTGAGGTGGAGGATCTTTCCGTCCTTGACCACCGCCACTCCCACCCCAAGGAGCCCTTTATCCATATGCTTTTGAACAATCGCATCAACCGGCGACGATTGGAGCAACAACAACGAAACTGCCATTGACGTGAACATCGTTTGAGTGTACGACCCGTGCCCTCGCCAGAGTTGCGAGAAATCAGCCATAATAGTTACTAGACCCGAACAGGGTCGCGACCAAGCGCAGAGCGGTGTCCGAGTGGTCGAAGGAGCACGATTGGAAATCGTGTAGGCGGAAACGTCTCGAGGGTTCGAATCCCTCTCGCTCTGCCAGCATTTGATGTTATTCAAATTCACTCTCTGTGCCAACGCCAGAGAATCAATAGCATAGCTAGCAGGAACGAACTACAAAATACGAAAAACGGGGCACCCCCGGGAACTTCGCCTGATCGCATGTTCAGCCCTCCCCAAATCATCATCGGTGCACAACAGTAAACCGGCGGCATGAATGTCCTCAAAAGACCTACCGATTCCGGGCGTACACCTTGCCACCTGCCGACAATCGAGAGTAACACTCTCATAAGCTCTTCGCACCTGCCGATGTTCCGCAGGTACAGAATTACCAACACTACCGTTAGCCCGCAAGCAAAGAAGATTCCCATAGTCCGCCGAAATATGATCTCTGTTAACCCAACAAACGCGCCGATTCTTCGCGGAGTGGCGCGAAGCCGACTTCATCGGCGTAGCACCTGGCCATGTGCTGAACTACAATCGCAGTCGCGGTGGCGACGTTGATTGACGCCATGAGGCCGAACATGGGGATCGCGACGACTCCGTCGCATTGATCTGAAATTTCGTCGGGCACGCCAAACATCTCCGAGCCCACCACCAACGAGCAAGGCCAGCGGTACTCGAATGCATCGAACGAGACCGCGCGGTCGGTCAACGTGAGGGCGACAACTTGATGACCCTTGGACTTCGCCAAGGCCACCGCCTCAAACTCATTCATCCAGTCGTGCGGCTGCCACTGGGTGGCGCCCCGATGCCCGCTGAAATCTTCGGCGCCATCCGACTCATGCGCGAACCACACATGCGAGAGCATAAACGCCTCCGCAACCCGAAGGATTCCGCCGTGATTGACCTCTTTCCCAAGCGGGCAAGCGATAATTTCAATCGGCATTCGGGGCCGATCATGGTAGCCCTCTCGAATCGAGCCGGACGTAGACCTGTCCCAAGCCGCTTCGTTCAGGGCGCGCATTCGCCGCACTCGTTCGCGATAGTTGATACGCATCATGAGTTACTATTTACTTCTTATCGCGGTTGCCAATAGATTTTCCAATGTATCACCAGATAGAACGCTACCCTCGAGATAAGCCCACCGTTCTGATTTACTTAGTATCTTGCTCCCACAGATAAGAGCTCTACGGAACTCCGGCGTCTGGGAGCGTATTGTTTCTCGATATTGGTTGAAGAAGAAGCCGTTGTGTTGAGCAGCATGCCATGCACAAATACTAGTACCCCCATCCACGTATGCGAAAGTCCCGTCGAATATTTTGCGACTCAAACCATTCACTCGCATCACGGAGTTGTTGCTTGCCAACCAGAGAATCCATCTCTGACAGTGTTCAAGACGAGACAAATGAGAGGAAGTGAACTCATACTGAAATTGCTTCCATTGATCTTCAGTGATCCGGGGGGAAACAGCATCAATGTAGAGACAAACCTCTCTAAACACAGGTGCTACAAGAGAAAATCTGTTGAGAAGCGTCGGTAACACAGCTGCAACTCTTTTGCTCGTTGCCAGACTAAGAGCATACTTAGCCAAGCCGGTGTCAACTTCTGACCCTGAAAGGGCTAGCTCAAACATTTCTTTGATCGCGGAGACAATACCGAGGAATTCAGCCTTTGACTCGAGTTGTTCCAGCAACTCAACCGGAATTACACCCACGGCAGAGCGTCCTACATAGGGAATGTACTCGGACTCCTCATCTTCAATCCATTCAAGATCCTCGTCAGAGAGCGCTTCAATTAGATTGTTCAGAGCAATTGAGGCGTGCCTTGCATTCGACTCAATCTTTAGTTTTTCAGGATCCCTCTCTAAATTTTTCTGAAATGTCTCAGACCTAAGAATTTTGGACTTTCTTGAATTGATTGCCAATCGGTGCTGATTATGCAGAAACTTGGTCAACTCAGAGAAAAAACTAAGTGCATCTCCGTAGCTTTCGAAGAAGAACTTATAGTCATCAACATATCTGGTGAAAGGCACCTTAAATGAATCGATCCACCGATCTACATCGTTTAAAACTAGCTCCGCGAGAATCCTGCTGAACTCCGGTCCGATCGGCAATCCTTGGCTGTTCTTGTGATTGAGTGCGATAAGAAAGTCATGAATCGCTGCAGCTCGTTCAGCTGGCAAACCCGCAAGCTCCAGCGCATTCTGGACCTTATGCACGTAAATCTGATTATAAAAATCAGATATATCCACGACGAGCACGTACTCTGAAAATTGCGCCAGCTCTAAACTGGAAGATGTGTACTCACTCCACATGGAAGCAGAAAACCACCCTGTAGAATCCCTCCGGTAGCTAAACACCTTTCCGTGGTTGGTTCCGATCCTCGATTTTTCAATCGCTTCACTGTGCTCGTGGATCGCGGCCAGCGCAAGGATACTGTCCAAAGGGTGCAAGAACGATGCAACCCTAAAAGTGCCATCCGATTTTGGGACTGCTATATTCGCACGATCATGCGTGTCGTACTTTGAGAAATCAATCTGACTGAGCACGTCTCGCACATGATCCAGATTCTGATAAAGAAGCTCGAATTCTGTGCGAGGAGGAAAAAGGTCTGTGTCACCGTACCTCTTGTGGTAACGAATCGACCACTCTATCGAGGCTGGTGCGATTTTGTCCATGTCAGCGCACTAGCCTCGAATCATTTGGCTTATCGCAGCTTGTGAACAGCGGCGATGACGTCCTCTTCGGACGGGATGCAGAGGAGCTCGAGGTTTCGAGCGTAGGGCATCGGGACGTTAAGGCCTCCAACGCGCCCTACTGGAGCGTCGAGGTCGTCAAAGCAATCCTCTTGGATTCGCGCCACGATTTCGGCACCAAAGCCACCACTCTTCCAATCTTCGTAGGTCACCACGGCTCGGTGCGTCTTGCGAACCGAGTTGTAGATGGTCTCCGTGTCGAGCGGAAGCAACGAGCGAACGTCGACGACTTCGCAGTCGATTCCGTCCTTGGCCAGCATCTCGGCGGCGGCAAGGTGAACCTGCGTCATGCGCGAATAGCCAATGAGCGACACATCCTTTCCTTCGCGGAGGATTTGCGCCTTACCAATCGGCACCGTGTAGTTGATGTCGTCGGGGATCTCGCCTTTGACCGTGTAAAGGCCCGGGTTCTCGTAGAAAATGACGGGGTTGTCGTCGGCAATCGCCGCCTTCATCATTCCGTAGGCGTCAATCGGAGTCGCCGGAGCGAGAACCTTGAGACCCGGAACGTGGGCGTACCAGCCGTCCATGCTGTGCGAGTGCTGAGCAGAAAGCTGCTTGGCCGCGCCGCCAGGACCTCGGAAAACGATTGGGCACTTGACCTCGCCGTTGGTCATGTAATGAACCTTCGCGGCATGGTTAATGATCTGGTCGAGAGCAAGGATCGAGAACGACATCGTCATGAACTCGACGATGGGCCGAAGACCCGCCATTGCCGCTCCGATGCCGATTCCGGTGAATCCGGCCTCGGTGATCGGGGTATCGAGGATGCGGTAGTTGTAGTTCGCAGCGCGCGAACCGAACTTTTCGACGAAGCCACGGGTGACCTTAAAGGTTCCCTGGTAGCGACCGATGTCCTCACCCATGATGAAGACCTCGGGGTTCTTTTGCATCTCTTCCTCGATGCTCTTGGCAAGCGCCTCGCGGTATGTCAGTTCGATGGGCATTAGTGTCCTTTCTCCGGCGTCATGTCGCTGTAAATGTTGTCGTAGACCTCTTCGGGGTCGGGGAACGGCGAAGCGTCGCAGATTTCATAGATGCGCTCGACTTCGTTCGAAAGTTCCTCTTCGATTGCTTCGTACTTCTCGTCGGTCATGTAGCCGAGGCTCGTCATTTGCTTGCGCAAACGAGCGATTGGGTCGCGTGTCCAGGCCAGTTCTTCCTCTTCCTTGGTTCGGTACAGCTGGCGGTCGTTATCGGCCGCGCCGTGACCCGAATAGCGGTAGGTCATGATCTCGATCCAGGCTGGGCGTTGCTCCTTGCGGCACCACTCGACAATCTCGGTGGCTTGGCGCTTCATTTGGATGACGTCCATTCCGTCCAGTCGCTCGGAGCGAATGTCGAACGGCAGTCCGCGCTTCCAAAGCTCCTTGTCCGCCGCGTGGTACTCAAGCCTCGTTCCCATCGCGAACTCGTTATTCTCAATGACGAAGATACACGGGAGGTCGTAAAGCGACGCCATGTTCAGGGTCTCGAAAACGACACCCTGGTTGGCCGCGCCATCACCCATGAAGTTGATACAGACCTTATCGTCGCCTCGGTAGCGCGAAGCGAAGGCCAGACCTGCACCGAGCGGAATGTGTCCACCAACGATTCCCCAGCCACCATAGAAGCCGTTTTTTGGATCGTAGATGTGCATGGAGCCGCCCTTTCCGCCGGCGGTTCCGATCTTTCGGCCCATGATCTCGCCCATGACGCCTTCGGGAGAGGTCCCGAGCAGGAGCGCGTGAGCGTGGTCGCGGTAGGCAGTGATAACGTAGTCTTCGCCCTTGCGGATGGCCTTCATCCATCCCACGGCCAAAGCTTCCATGCCGATATACACGTGCATGTATCCGCCTGCCTTGCCTTCTCGATAAATGCGATTGCACTTCTCTTCGAAGAGCCTGATGAAAAGCATATCGCGCAAGTGCTCTTCGAGCTCGGCTGCGCTTTCTGTGATCTTATATTCGGCCTGTTTTGCCACGAGTCATTAACCCCAACGTTCCTACGGAACGAGATCGGACATCGGCGTCCGCAACCGCAGAAGAGGATACCTGAGCGATCTAGATTGCCCACGGTTTGAGTTCGCCAAGCTCGGTTCCTTTTGCATCAATGCGGAACGAACCGAGCTTGAGCATCGGCACCGGCACCGGCGGGATCGCCGTGCACATCACGTGCGCCCGTAGGTTTACGAAGTCGATGGACTGCACGAATCCAAACCCAAAATCCTCGCCACTGAGCTTCGAGAACGCGCAAAGTGCACCTTCGTACATCGACGGCGATACAAAGTGCGCGCGGACGCAATGCGTGTAGTCCAGCGCGCGCGACACCACCGCGTCGTCAATTTCTTCATCCGTCACGATGTACAACGTTGAGCCCGAAACCTCAACATAAGAGTTCGTCAAGCCAAGCTTCGTCTTTCGCGCCTCTCCCACCGGATCACCCGCACCGAGGCGCGATCCGCTCAGGATCGTCGTCGAAAGATCGACCGTATGCGGCTCACATCGCTCCAGCATTGCCAGCCACTGGGCCTTCCTTTGGGCCGCTAAAACCGTGGCGGGCAGGGCGTCGCCAAACTCCGCCTCTTCAAAATGAACACCGAACCGCCCCGAGAACCCCTCGCTGACCACAAATCGGTCGGGGCGAACGAGTTCGAGCACGACCTGGGTCACCTGACGCAAGACCGGCGTCACCCGGTACGGATACATCTGTATGAGTAAGTTCGGGGAGGCAACTTCGATCCCGGCGACCAGTGCCGCGACCAACAGGTGAGGCGCCTTTTGAGCATCCAGCGAGCCGATGAAACGGTCGAAAATTGGCTTTTCGCCCCGAATCAGCCGAACTCTCGCCGCTGGACCGTGCGATGCATCGGAAGGATCGAGGACGAGCAGATCGGCATCGCCGCGATGCAGCTTCACCCACTCTTTGGGTGACTTCCCTGCCTCCGCCATCACCAAAGTGCGTCCCACACCTCCCAGTTTAACTCTGATGGAACCTGTTACAAACTGAAACAGGTAAAACCAAACTGTGAATCTCGAACTCCTCCGTGAACTCGTTGAAGGTCACGGCGTCCCTGGTCAAGAAGACCAAATTCGTCAAATCGTCGCCCGCGAACTCAAGGGCATCTGCGATCTTTCCACCGATGCCATGGGCAACCTCATTGCCGTCAAGAAGGGCTCGGGAAGCGGTAAGAAGCTGATGATCGCCGCCCACATGGATGAGATCGGCTTCATTGTCAAGTTCATCGACAAAGACGGTTTTATCCGCCTCAATCCCCTTGGCGGTTTCGATCCGCGCCAGTTGAACAGTCAACGCGTGATTGTTCACACCGAGAGCGGCCCCATTAATGGCGTTTTGATGTACGGGACCAAGCCAAAGCATATGCTCACCGACGCCGAAGCCGGCGCGGCTCAGAACCTCGATTCGTTCTTCGTGGATACCGGTCTTGGCGAAACCGCCAAAGAGAAGGTGAAGATCGGCGACATGGTTTCGATGTCGCGCACGATGATTCCGCTCGGCGAGAACCTCAGCTGCAAGGCGATGGATGATCGCGTTTGCGTTTTCATCATGATCGAGGCTCTGAAGGCGGCAAAGTCGAACGATTTCGATGTTTATGCAGTTGCGACGGTGCAAGAAGAAATCGGTCTGCGCGGCGCTTCTGCAGCGGGAGCCGGAATTGCCCCCGATGTGGTCATCGCGCTGGACGTGACTTTGGCGAACGACATTCCGGGCGTTCCCGAGCAGGATCACGTCACCAAGCTCGGCGGAGGAGCCGCGATCAAGCTCATGGACGGGTCGCTGATCTGCCACCCGAAGGTTGTCGAGCACTTCCGACAACTCGCGATCAAGAACAACATTCCTTACCAGATCGAAGTTCTTCCTCGGGGCGGAACAGATGCCGGTGGCGTTCAGCGGTTGCACGGCGGAATTCCGGCGTTCACCCTCAGCACCCCGACTCGCTACATTCACACCGTGAATGAAACCGTGAGCAAGTCCGATGTTCAGGCGTGCATTGACCTCCTTGCGCGTTACATCGAAGACGCTCACAACGGCGACTACAAGTTCGCGATCTAACCCACAAAATGCCCTCGGGTGAACTCATGCAAGTTCATCCGGGGGATTTTTGTTTCATCCAGGCTTCGCTCATCGAGGGGCCAAAATCCTTCGACGGGCTTGCCGGAGAAGCTCGCGGCGAGCCCCGAGTCTTTCCCGATAAGAATAACTTTAAGGGGTACTTCTTGCTCTTTTGCATGATCGAGCAATGGCGCAATGAGTTTCTTTCCGCACTCCCGAGTAACGTAGTCTGCCTCGTCCAGCATCCCCTTCTCGCGGAACTCGCGCCACGGGTCAAGAACCACTACTGAACCGGCATCGTAGCCGACCTGCGCAAACCGCGTTTGCAGCCCGTGACCAACCTGGTGTCGGGGCGAGTGGCGAAGTCCGGCAAGCCTTGCCAAACCCGCAAGCCGTAGCGAACGGGACACGATTTGGTATGGATAGCCATATCGAAGCGCGAGGTTGGGAAGCGAAACCCGCATCCCGTTTCCCCACGGCCACGCGAGGTTTACGGCGTCCAAACCCTGATCGATTCTTCGGGCGTTGAACTCGAGCTCCATGAGAATGTTCACCGAGTCGTCGATGAGTCGCCGCAGCACCTCGTCGGAATCACCTTGGGGAAGCCCCGCTCGGAAATCGGTGAGCTCCGAAGGAGCGGTACAGATGAGCGAGGCAAACTGCTCCCAGACCAAACCGTGATCGAATTGCTCGCCCCAAAGGACCGTCAGCTTCTTCGAATTCAGCTTTGACAAAGCCTCCCGCACGACGCGTTCTTCATCCGGCGAGAGGGCCTGCTGAGGGGTTTTGAGTGAATCGAGATTCAGAAGCGAGAGGTGAAAATGGATTGACCGCTCGGGCGGATCCCAACCTAATCCCGCAACGGTGAGCGGACCCTGAGCAAGTTGAACTGCCTCTGGGTCAAGCCCCAAGAGCATTGCTTCGGGGGTTTCGCTGGAGGGAATGCTCAGCCGGCAGACATCCGTTACCGAACCTAAATGAGCAAACTCAGAGTTGCCGCGCAGAAATGACTCTTCTTCGCCACTGCCAAGAATGCCTTCCAATACGACTAGCATTTTCTATTCGATCAACACGCCTTGACCGCTCGAAACGGTGGCAAACTCACCCACCATTGGCGGCTCTTCAAACGCCATTTTTGCCATTCCAGCCGGAATTTCGATCGGATACTGGCCAGTGAAGCACGCGGTGCAGAAGCCCTCGGTTTCGCCTCGAACAGACTTTTGCGCGCCTTCCACACTCAGGAAGCCGAGCGAGGTCGCGCCGATGTGGGCGTTCAGCTCTTCAAGCGTCATCACCGCCGCCGCGAGCTCGCCTTTGCTGGCCATATCGATGCCGTAGAAGCACGGGAACTTGATCGGCGGTGCGGTGATCCGCACGTGCACCTCGGTCGCGCCAGATTCGAACATCATTTTGACAATCTGTTTGGTCGTAGTCCCGCGTACGATCGAGTCGTCGACCAACACGACTCGCTTTCCACGCAAATGGTCTTCGAGCGGGGTCAGTTTCATGCGAACCCCGATCTCGCGCATCCGCTGGTCCGGCTGAATAAATGTGCGGTGGATGTACCGGCTCTTCATCATTCCTTCTCGGAACGGAATTCCGCTTGCTTTGCTGAAACCAAGCGCGGCCGGGATGCCGCTGTCGGGCACCGGAACGATGATGTCGGCTTCGACCGGATGCTCTCCTGCCAAATTCTCGCCCATGCGTACTCGGGCCGAATACAGTCCGGTTCCAAACATCCGCGAATCCGGTCGGGCGAAGTAAATGAATTCGAAGAGGCACATCGCCTCGCGGGGCGACTCGATGCCTGGAACAACCCGAAGGCCGTCGTTGTCGATCACTGCGATCTCGCCCGGCTTGAGCTCGATATCGGCCGTGCCGCCAACCGGACCGAACGCGCACGTCTCGGACGCCAACATCCAGCCTTGATTCCCGAGTTTTCCTGCAACGAGCGGGCGGATCCCGTACGGGTCCCGGAAGCCAAAGATCATCTTCGGCGTCAGGACCACTACCGAAAACGCGCCTTTGCAACGGCGCATGACCTCGCGGATCGCTTCCTCGGCGCCATTCTTGAGGTTCCGCACAATGATTCGGGCCAGAACTTCGCTGTCCGACGTGGAATCAAAATGTTCGCCTTCCGCGATCATCTCCTCGCGAAGTTGGGCGGCATTGATCAGGTTTCCGTTGTGAGCAACCGCGATCTCCCCGACAAGGCTCTGACAAAAAATCGGCTGGGCATTGCGCAGCACCGAGGCTCCGGTCGTGGAGTAGCGTGTGTGACCGACCGCCATTTCGCCTTTCAGGCTCGCGAGGGTGTCTTTGTCAAAGACCTGGTTCACCAGGCCCATATCTTTGTGCATCCGCACCTTTTCGCCATCGGAGACCGCGAGTCCGGCCGACTCTTGCCCTCGGTGTTGCAGGGCAAAAAGTCCGAAAAAGGCGGTGTTTGCGACGTCCTCTCCCGGCACATAGACGCCAATGACGCCACACTCCTCCTTGATCGATTCGCCGTCAAACTCAGGAGTCTCGAAGGTGGGCTTCATTTCGCCTTTATGTTACCGGACGCCCCCATGGTCAGAGGATTTTTTCTGTCACCCTTACCAGGGCGCATGACTGTTCAGTAAGGAACATCTGAAGGGTGAAGGTAACGAGTAGCATAGCCGTAACAACACTGGGCGCTACGCAACCCATCGGGGGGACCCAGCCAATAGGCGGTACCCAACCCATCGGTGGAACCCAACCAATTGGCTCACAACCGATTGGCCGAGTCTCGGCTTCTCTTGAAGAAGGTAAGGGCCTCAGCGTAGACCTAAGCGCATAAACCTACTCCAACCCTTCGGGCTTGGCAAGTAGGATTTGCGAATGACCGTCCCGCCTCCTCAGGCGGGACAAACAAAAGAAGAGCGAGTAGTGCAATGGCGCCCTACTCGCTCTTCTTTTGTTTGAAAGTTAAACGATCAGATGTTGTACGAAGGCTTCTTGAGCCAAGCCTTTGGAATTGGCTTGAGACCGCAAGCGACTTCTGCGAACGTTTGCGACTTGATAACATCGGTCGAAACAACGAGCTTGACCATGGTGCCGCCATTCTTGAGGTGGACGACCTGGAGGTTCGGGTGCTGGGTTCGCTGCTTATGCGGGGCCTTGTACTTCCAACCTTGCGAGTGCGTGTTGCGGATGTACTTTGCGGTGGTGTTGCCCTTCTTTCCGCTTACTTGACAAATCTTCGCCATTGCTAAATCCTCGGCGTCTTTCGACGCGAATAGAAACTATACCCCAGGACTTGAATCATGAGCAACCATTCTGCGAGATCTCTGCAACCGCTTGAGACCTCCGACGGCGAGCCAAAGGAGGAAAAGTCCAGCCAATTGGCCCGTCACCCCGATGATGCTGAAAAACGGCGGGGCAAAAAAACGTTGCAGCATCCCGAAAACAGTCACGAACATCACGCTCCGTATGTCTCCCCTCGACCAAAGCAGCATAAGCAAGCATGTGAATGCAAAAACGAGTGTTTGAAACGCGAGCGGGATACTCATCCTGGAAACCATCGCAAACGCGATGCTGTTCTCCCACCCGGATTTATCTTGCATCAACGAAACGAAGACTTGTCCGATCATGTGAGGGAGTAATTCGATGAAACACACGGCGCCGACAAACCAAAGCCAGTTGAGTCGATCTCCCAACGTCTTGAATAGCGTTGGCAGGAGACACAATTGCGTGAGAAATCCCATCCCCATGACGCTCAGAGTGAAAAGGTCCATTTTAAGCGACTTGAAATGATCGGCAAAGAAACTTAAGTAGTCTGGACTCTGGATCAAGTTAGCGTCAAAGCCAGTTACTACCGGAATCATCGCCAAAAGGAAAATCTTGCTCAATTTCCTTGGCCCCCGGTCTTTGAGACAGTTAAAGAAGGAGAATTCTCCGTTCCAAACGAGAACCAAGAGGACTGAGACTCCGGTTACCATTGGAGCCCAAAGAAACTGAATCCTACTCCCTCCGCTTTGGATTGGTTGGGCAAACTGGATCGCTGCCCAGACCCCTGCGAGTCCCTCAACGAAGATCAGACCGACAAGCAATGCTAGCCTCATCCAGCCCCGTCTGGTGAACTCTGGAAACTCTAGCACTAGCCCAATTATAGGGCAACGCCGTAACATCGGTGTCACAATACAAGCAAGGATGAAAAAGGTTGTTGTTCTCGGCTCCACGGGAAGCATCGGAACTCAGACCCTCGACATCATCCGCCAGTTTCCGGATCGCCTGAAGGTCATTGGCCTTGCCGCCGCCCGAAACGAAACCCTGCTGAAGCAGCAAGCCGCCGAGTTTGGCGTCGCCGAGACCGTACTGTTCGAGCGCGACGGAATGGATGCGCTCGTCCGGCTCGCTACCCTGCAAGAAGCCGACATTGTGGTGGTCAGTGTGGCCGGAGTCATCGGGCTCGAGCCGACCTTCGCCGCGATTCAGGCGGGCAAGATGATCGCCCTGGCCAGCAAAGAAGTCTTGGTCGCCGCGGGCGAGATCGTCATGCCACTTTGCGCCAAACATGGCGTGACGATGACGCCGATTGACAGCGAGCACAGCGCCATTTTCCAGTGCCTCCAGGGGTACCAATCGAGTCAGGTCAAAGAGTTGATTCTTACCGCCAGCGGCGGACCTTTTCGGGGGCGAACCCGGCAGGACCTAAAGGAAATCACCGTAGCCCAGGCCCTCAACCACCCCACCTGGAACATGGGCGGAAAAATCACCATCGACTCCGCAACCCTGATGAACAAGGGGCTCGAAATGATCGAGGCAAAATGGCTCTTTGGGGTCGAGATCGATCAGGTCAAGGTGTGCGTCCACCCTCAGTCGATCATCCACTCGATGGTCAAATTCAAGGACGGCTCGGTGCTTGGGCAACTTGGCTGGCCCAATATGCGCTTGCCGATTGCGTATGCACTTCTTTATCCCGAACGGTTAGATAACAACCTCGAAAACTGGGATCCGACCTCAACGCCTCACTTGACATTCGAGGCTCCGGATGAAGCGACTTTCCGTTGCCTCTCGCTTGCCCGGCAATCAGCAATCATCGGCGGCACCATGCCTGCCGCGATGAACGCCGCTAACGAGGAGGTTGTTGCCGCATTCCTCAACGGAAAATGCGGTTTCCTTGAGATCGCCGATCATGTTGAAGCCGCAATGCAGGAACATAAACCCCGCCCCGCGACGTTAGAAGACATACTAGACACGGATCGAGAGGCGCGAGCCTTCATCACCCAGCGACTTGCTTCATGACCATCATTCTCACCGCAATCACCTTCATCGTCATGTTCGGCATCTTGGTCGCCGTGCATGAATGGGGGCATTACCTCGCCGCCCGCTGGCTGAAAATGGGCATCGAGGAGTTCGCGATCGGCTTCGGCCCCGTGCTGAAAAAGCTAGGCAAGCGCGAGGTGAGAATGCCGAATGAAGACCTGACAACGACCGAGTTTTCCATTCGATCCATCCCCCTCGGCGGCTTTGTGCGCATCAACGGCATGGAGCCCAAGGAGGATGGCAGCGAGGTTTCGGTCCCGCACGGGTTCTATAGCAAGCCCCCTCACCACCGCATCGCTGTTCTCTTTGCCGGACCGCTGTTTAGCGTACTCTTCGGCGTCATTATGCTTTTCGGGCTGTTCACGGCGGTTGGGCTTCCGGTTGCGGTCCCCAAGGTCGCGGGCCTCTCCAAAGAGATGCCCGCCATAAAAGCCGGAATTCAGCTGAACGACCGCATCACGATGGTGCAGGGCAAGCCCGTCAGCGAGGCGTACGACGTCACCACCGCGATTCGCGAAAATCTGGGCAAAGAGATCACCATCGGCGTGACCCGGGGCTCACAAACCCTCTCGTTCACGATGACACCGGTTTTGTCAAAGGAGAAGCACCCAATCGTGGACAAAAACGGAATTCCGACCGGCGAGGAAAACTTCATCCCGCGCATCGGCATCGAGTTCGGCTCTGAGTACAAGCGCCTTCCCATTGGGGCTGCGCTGAAAGCGGCCGTCATGCAGCCGATCATCAATTTCGAGCGCCTCTTTTTCCGGCTCACTCAGCCGCAAAAGATCATCGAAGAGTCGACCGGCGTCGTGGGAATGGTCGCGGTCACCAACGCGGCTGTCCAGAGCGGAGTGAGCGACGTGCTTTACACCGGAGCGGCAATCTCGATTGGCCTTGGAATCGCCAACCTTCTCCCGATCGGAATGCTGGATGGCGGACAGATCATGCTTGCCACAATCGAGATGTTTCGGCGAGGAAAGCGATTGAGCTTCAAAACCCAGACGACTTATCTCACCGCCGGACTCGCATTCCTTGCCGTCGTGTTCTTGCTCATCACGCGCCAAGATATCATGCGCATCATCTCGCCTAAGTAGCCCTTACACTGCCTCTCCGGCACTCGTCGAAAAAGCAACTCTTAGTGCCCGATCTCGCGCAATTGGATGCGCCCACCGAACGCAAGGCTCGGGCACATCTGCGCGACCCCCACCGCCTCATCCCATCCTTCGGCTTCGAAAATGAAGTAGCCCGAAGGCGCTACGGCATCCCCGGTGTAATCCGCGACCTCCACCGATTCGCCCTTCAACAACCGACCAACCGGCTTCAGAGGATCCGCCTGAACAATCCGTGGTTCGATCATTTGCGCGAACCCGCGAATCTTGCCAATCCACTCCTTTTGCTCCTCTGCCGAAAAGGTCTGCCAAACGTCGTCGTCCTGCATCAGAAGCATGTAAATCGCCATGCAGAGATCGTACCGCGCCTAGTCAGGCGATCGACCCGTCAAAATCGAGCCGGTTCGATGCCGCCATTTCTCGAACTGATAGCCGACGACGCCCAGAGCGGTGATGATCAGAGCACTGATCTTTGCCAAACCGGCGAACTGAGCCAGCGAATCGTAGGATCGGAACGGGCCTTGGGCCCGCTCGATGAAGCGCGAACCTTTTGGCCCGGTTCCCTTCACAAACGTCGCTCCCTCCGGTAGCAACAGCCGAATCGGGGCACCAATCAGCTTCTCGCCTTCGACCACTTGGCACAAAGTTGACTGCGCCTCCAGAGTTTTATCAAACGAAACTGCGCCCAGAAATAGGAGCACACCGAGGATAGACATCGCTAACCCGAGCCACCTCATTGATTAAAACCGGCAATTTTAGAATTAAAACTGCTTGACATAACCTTAATCAATCCTCTAATATGCTTCATTCGCAACGTAGCGAATGAGATTGCAAAGGCGCGCATCGATCCAGTTATGGAGAAAAGTATGTCGAAATCCCTCACCCGTCTCATTGGCTTGCTTACTACAAGTCTAGCCGCAAGCGCCACTTTTGCGCAGGACGCCGCCGCAACCCCGCCGCCGACCATCAATGCCGCCGATAGCGCATTTATGATCACGGCGACGGCTCTTGTCTTGCTCATGACCCCTGCCCTCGCCCTCTTCTACGGCGGCATGGTTCAGAAGAAAAACGTGCTCAACACCATGCTTCTGAGTTTCATGATGATGGGCGTCATTTCGCTCATCTGGGTGCTGGTTGGCTACTCGTTTGCGTTTGGCAAGTCCACGAACGGACTCATTGGAGGAACTGAATACCTTCTCGGCAAGAACATCGAGCTGAAGACTCCGTACGGAACGCAAACGATTCCGGCGGCGCTCTTCATGCTCTTCCAGATGAAGTTTGCGATCATCACGCCCGCGCTCATTTCGGGTGCGATCGCCGAGCGCGTTCGATTCAAGGCGTACACGCTGTTCATGATTTTCTGGTCGGTGCTGGTTTACACCCCAATCGCTTGCTGGGTTTGGAACGGCGATGGCTGGCTCTTAAAGCTCGGTGCCCTCGACTTCGCCGGTGGTACGGTTGTTCACCTTGCCAGCGGAATCTCCGCTCTCTCCCTCTCCATCTTCCTCGGCAAGCGAAAGTCGGTCGAAGCGAAGGCTAACAATATTCCGTTTGTTCTTCTCGGTGCTGGCCTCCTCTGGTTCGGCTGGTTCGGCTTCAATGCAGGCTCCGCGCTTGCCATGAACGATGTCGCTGTCAGCGCGTTCCTCACCACTCACCTGGCCGCAGCAGCCGGAATGGTGACCTGGATGATCGTCGAAATGGTTCGATCGCCCAAGGGCAAGGTCACGGCAATTGGCGCGGCCAGCGGCTTGGTCGCTGGTTTGGTCGCGATCACTCCTGCGGCTGGCTTTGTCTCGGTTCCGAGCGCGATCATTATTGGTGTTGCCGCTGGTCTCGTCTGTGCTCTCGCAATCGAACTCAAGCATAAGCTGGGTTATGACGATGCGCTCGACGTGGTTGGCGTCCACGGCGTGGGTGGCACTCTTGGTGCAATCCTCACTGGCGTCTTCGCTGATCCGGCCATCAACTCGGTGGTTGAGGGTTCACTGAAGGACGGCCGAGGACACCTGATCGTCGTCCAGCTCGAAGCAATCGGCGCAACCCTGGCTTATGCAGGTCTTGGGACCTACATCCTCGCCATCGTTATCAACAAGATCACTCGCCTACGAAGCTCAGAAAGCTCTGAAGTTAAGGGTCTTGACCACGCTTACCACGGTGAGCAGGGCTACGTCATCCCCCCGACGGGCGCTCCTACCCATGCAACCCTCATTCAGACTGAAAAGATGATTGAGGAAGCGGCCACAACCGACGCCGCACTCAAGTAAGTTCGATCATATTGCGTTGAATTTGCCGCCTGCCTTGCTTCAAGACAGGCGGTTTTTTGCACCTAAGTTCGCACATCCACCCGGGCCCTGGGACAAAAAATAACGCTGGCGAGAGAGAAAACTCTCGCCAGCGTTGTCGTAGCCTGATGGCAGACGGCTTAGCCGCGTCCGCCGGAAGACTTCGCGATGATTTCGTTCGCGACGTTGGTCGGAACTTGCTCGTAGTGCGAAGGGGTGACGTTCGGCTGAGCTCGGCCCTGAGTGAGAGAGCGCAGCGTCGTGACGTATCCAAACATTTCCGAAAGCGGTACCACGGCTTCCACGATGGTAACTCCACCAGGAGCAGGGTTCATACCCTCGATTCGTCCACGTCGACCGTTGATGTCACCAACAACATCGCCAACGTTTCCGTCTGGAGTCGTGACTTCAACGTGCATGATCGGCTCCTTGATGATCGGATTCGCCTTCTTCATGGCTTCCTTGAATGCCAGAACGCCAGCTTGCTTAAATGCGTTTTCGTTCGAGTCGACGTCGTGGTAGCTACCATCAACGACTCGCACCAGCACGTCCACAACCGGGTAACCAGCCTGAACACCGCTGAGCATCGCTTCGCGAACGCCCTTTTCGATCGCAGGGATGTATTCCTTAGGAATCGCACCACCAACAACCTTGTTCTCGAACACGAAGCCTTGACCAATCTCAAGCGGCTCCATTTCGATCGTACAGACACCGTACTGACCCGAACCACCCGACTGTCGAACGAATCGACCTTCGGCCTTCGACTTTCCGCTGATCGTTTCGCGGTAAGCAACCTGCGGCTTTCCTTGGTTCGCCTGAACGCCGAACTCTCGGTTCAAACGGTCAACGATGATTTCAAGGTGAAGCTCACCCATTCCAGAGATGATCGTTTGACCCGACTCAACATCGGTTTGAACTCGGAAGGTTGGGTCCTCTTGAGCAAGCCGCTGAAGCGACGAACCAAGCTTTTCTTGGTCAGCCTTCGACTTCGGCTCGATCGCGATTTGGATAACCGGCTCAGGGAACTTGATCGCTTCGAGAGCGACTGGCTGAGCAGGATCGCAGATCGTGTATCCGGTGATGATGTCGCCAAGACCGATGACGCCCACGATTTCGCCGGCGTACACCTCGTCGATGTCGTTTCGGTTGTTTGCGTGCATTTCGAGGATTCGGCCAACGCGCTCACTTCGAGTTCGGATTTCGTTCGTCGAAGGATCTCGGTATACGATTGCAACCGGTGAACCCTTCTTAAGCGATCCCGAATAGACGCGGAGGAACGTAAGTCGTCCGACGAACTTGTCGCTCATGATCTTAAACGCCAGCGCGCTAAACGGCTCGCTGTCGCTGATCTTTCGAGTCATCGGCTCTTCGGTATCGGGGTTGACGCCATCGACCTCAACGCGCTCAAGCGGCGAAGGGAGGAAGTCGCAAACCGAGTCGATCATCGCTTGGACGCCCTTGTTCTTGAACGAGGAGCCCGAGATCATCGGGAACATCTTCAGCGAAATCGTTCCGCGTCGGATTGCATCGCGAATTTCGTCAACCGAGATATCTTCGCCCTCAAGGAACTTCATGGCGATGTCGTCATCGAAGTCGCCAATCGCTTCGATCATCTTCTCGCGCCACTCGTTTGCCATCTCGACCATATCAGCCGGGATCGGGCCAGTCTCGAAGACCTTTCCGTCGTCGTTCTTGTAAAGCGTCGCCTCCATGGTGATGAGGTCAACATAGCCTTGGTAGTTCGATTCAGCGCCGATCGGGATCTGGATTGGAGCCACGTTCGCGCCAAGTCGCTCCTTGATTCGGTTATAAACCGAGAAGAAGTCAGCACCAAGTCGGTCCATCTTGTTCACGTAGATAACGCGGGGAACCTTGTACTTGGTGGCCTGTCGCCAAACGGTTTCGGACTGGGGCTGAACGCCACCAACCGCGCAGAAGACTGCGACGCATCCGTCGAGGACGCGTAGAGATCGCTCTACTTCGACCGTGAAGTCAACGTGGCCAGGAGTATCGATAATGTTGATCTTGAACTCGTGGTCGCTGTTGCTCTTTCCACCGTCGGCTTCAAATCGGGTTCGCTTCCAAGCTGCGGTCGTCGCAGCGGAAGTGATCGTAATTCCCCGCTCTTGCTCCTGCTCCATCCAGTCCATGGTGGCGGCACCGTCGTGAACCTCACCAATCTTGTGGGTTCGTCCGGTGTAATACAGGATTCGCTCGGTGGTCGTGGTTTTGCCGGCGTCGATGTGCGCAGCAATTCCGATATTCCGAACGAGGTCGAGAGGGTGACTACGGGGCATGGTTTTTTCTCTTTTTGTCTAGTTTCTTTCGTGTGACAGCCCCGATTCCCATTGAGGTCTCGGGGCCAACAGTTTTTCTACGCCGGATTAGAACCGGTAGTGCGCGAACGCTCGGTTCGATTCCGCCATCTTGTGCGCGTCTTCGCGCTTCTTGATTGCCGAACCAGCATTGTTGAAGGCATCGATCAGCTCGTTCGAGAGCTTCTCAACCATCGATTTACCGCTTCGCTTTCGAGCTGCACCGATGAGCCAGCGGAATGCAAGCATTCGGCGTCGCTCAGGGCGAACTTCCATCGGGACTTGGTAGGTTTGACCACCAACTCGGCGAGGTCGGACTTCAACAGCAGGAGTGATGTTGTGGATTGCCTTTTCGAAGGCTTCGAGAGCCGGAGTACCGGTCTTCTCTTCCACGATCTTCATAGCTTGATAGAAAATGTATTCGGACTTGCCGCGCTTTCCATCGAGCATGAGTCGGTTGATGAATCGAGCTGCGAGCTCAGAACCGTAGATTGGGTCTGGAGCGATGACGCGCTTCGGAGTGGAACCGTTCTTTCGTGGCATTACTTCTTACCTCCTGCAGCAGCGCCAGCCTTAGGTCGCTTAGCACCGTACTTACTTCGACCTTGGTTTCGCTTACCAACACCAGCGGTTTGTTGCGCACCGCGAATGATGTGATATCGCACACCGGGAAGGTCCTTCACACGACCACCGCGGACGAGAACGACCGAGTGCTCTTGGAGGTTGTGGCCTTCGCCAGGGATGTAGGCGGTAACTTCGATTCCGTTGGTAAGTCGAACACGAGCCGTCTTTCGAAGAGCCGAGTTTGGCTTCTTCGGGGTCATGGTTCGAACAACGGTGCAGACGCCCCGCTTAAACGGGTTCTGCTTCAACGCCGGACTCTTCGACTTAGTCTTTGGCGCCTTTCGTCCTTTACGGACTAATTGGTTTACTGTAGGCATTCTTGTTTCCTTGATCTCACGCCACAACGTCCACTTTCGAGCGGCAAAGCCGCTCTCCTGAGCGATGGCGACCCGAGCTTGCGTCAGACACAATCCCAGACAGCATAGAGTGTGACGCATCAAAGACGCCGTTGTCAACCGATGCGGGAGCCCAGCAGGCCCTAATTAGCTTTGTAGATCAGCGGACTGTATTTCTTCTCAAGCTCTTCCCAGGTGTGCTTCTTCAACTGCGCTTTCCACCACGCCGCCGAGTCCAGCTTGCCGTACTTCGCCGATTTGATTCGGTCGATTTCTTGCCGACCGCCCGCCTCCTGGATGTAGCTATCCACCACCTGATAGGTGATGACGAGCGACTTGCCTTTGTGCAGGGCCAAGAAATACTCCACACCAGGCGCGCCGATGAAGAAGGACCTTTCTTGTCCCTTGCTATCCTTCACGATCGCGTGAACATAGTCGCCCACCTCGAAGGAGACGGGCTTTCCGCGAAGCCACCGGGTCGATTTGATGATGTCCTTTTGGTCGTCCGCCTTTTTGGCTCCTTGGATGGCAAACCCCGAAACTCCCAGGGCGAAGACCAAACCGGCCGATAGCACAACTCGTTTTGTCATGGTTACTCTGTCTCCCTCGGCCAAGCAAAGTTGTCCTTCACGCCCAACGACCGAAACTTGGGCTTACCCAGCACAAATGCCCCTTTCGCAAATTTGCACGGGTACGTGATCGATTGATAGATTGTCGGAATATCGTCGCTTTCCTTCGGAACCTCTCCGATGATCCAGAGCGCCAAGGAATCGCCAACGAACTGACCTCCGCCAACTTGGAACACGACGCCCTTCAGTTTTTTGGATTTTGGTCGGGTCGAATAGAACGACTGCGCATCGGTCTGCACCCGCTTCAGAATGCTGAGTTGCTTCCCGGTCGCCGTGCTGACGAGGCTCAGAGCTCTCGGCTCCCATTTGCCAGCGTGCATCACCGCCGCAATCGTCTCCGCCTTGTTGTATGCCGCCACAACTCCGCCATGGTTCTCGCCATCAAACCCACTGAACCCCTTCAGCCGAACAATCGTTTTGCCCGTTTTCAGGTTCACCAAATCGTTCACATCCGCTCCGGAAACCTCAGCATGGTGAATGCCGAAAGTTTTCGAGGGAGAACTCGTGTCCGAAATCAGCTCGGACATCAATGCCATCATCAAGATCATCTCCCTCAGTCTAGCGTTCACCGAGACGTTCTCTGCAATAAACTGCGAAGAAAGTACGAAAACACATCTAACCGAGCTGGAGAAGCACGGCGAGCTCATGATCTTCAGCTATGCGCCCGTGATCATTGACAAGATAGTCAGTCGGGATAACCGGTCTCAAGCGCCTCGCGGAGAAGATGCTCCCACTCGGTGATGTCGAACGTAAACGCGTGATAACGCCCAACGCCGTCCTCATCGAACGGCTCCATTTTAATAAAGTCGATCAAGAGCAAATCTTTCCGATCCGCGGTAAGGGCTTTGTAGATGATCACGCACCGCTCGCGGCTGCCATCCATGTTCTCCAGGTTCTGGAGTGCCCGTGCGGTGTCCTCGGGACGCATGATGTCATAAACCGTGATCTCCGCGTTGGTCCACTGCTCAGACGTGTAACCGACCGCGCGAACGCTTCCCGACATGTAAGTCTTTCGCCAAGAAGCGCCGTACTCACCTTCATGAACGACAAGTGTTTGCTTAGTGAGCAAGGCATCAAGTTGTCGCAATCCCTCCAGTTCGGCACTTGTGTTGTTCACAAGTTTCGCCGTCGCTGACATCTGTTGCGACAGCAATCGCTGATTCTCAGCCAGCGCGGCGAGCAGCTTTGCGTTCGCTTGCGTGAGTTCGGCATTCAATTTGTCGATCTGCGCGCTTTGGAAAAGCAGAAGTTGATCTTCCTCGGAAAGCTGACTCCCGCGAGAGAGTACATTCGAGATCACCGCCGCCCGGTTTTTGTTGCCGAACCGCTCCCGAATGTTCTTCCAGTGAGACAAAACCGTGTGGAGCGACAGTCCAAGTTTTTCCGATATTTCTTGATCCGAGTAGCCCTCTGCGGCCAGTTTAACGATCTCGGCTTGACGGCTTGTGAGGCTGTTGTCGGGGGCGAGGGACACGGCTTCTCGATTCTACCGTTCTGTAAGCATCAATTAGTTACCTATTTCTGGGGATACCGTCCGGGTCCACCAATCCGCTGCAGGTTGAAGCTACCCATTAATGGGGATTGTGGATGGGGAGGTAATCGCAGATACTTTCAGTAGATCTGATCCATCAGACTGCGATATTCGCAACCGAGAAACAAGTCGCGCAAAGCGACAACATTCCTAAATCCCCTTCCACCGAAACGGAAGGGACTTTTTTTGAACGATTTCTCCATCCTAACCCGTCCAAATCATTGATGAAACATTTCTTTTGGCTCGTCCTAGCTGCGCTCTTCTTCATCGGATGTGGCGCGAAGCCCGACGCCAGCGTCGAAAAACGCTCCGAGAAAGAAAATCAGATGATGAAGCAGACTGGCGACGAATAATCGAGCCCTTGTCGTCGGTTCGCCCGACAGACCGTGACATTCCGCATCGATAAGGCGTAAAACCAAACGAATGCGCGTCGAACTTGCCTCCGAACTGGTGCTGAAGAAGCGCGCTGAACTGCAGCGCGGTAGCCGAGAAATCGGCGTGAATGAGGAATACATCAGCCTTTTGGTCGATACCTTCTACGATCGCATCCAGAAGCACGAGGTCCTCGGCCCGGTATTCGATGCCAAGGTTCACGACTGGCCTACTCACCTGGCTAAAATGAAGGCGTTCTGGGAGGGGGTCGCGCTCCGAACGACGGGCTACCAAGGCAAACTCATGGAAGTTCATGCCGGGGTCGAGCAGGCGCGATCGTGGATGGTGCCGCAATGGCTTGAGCTCTTCGAGCAGACCCTGCGAGACACCGCGCCCAACGAAATCGTTGTCGAGCACTTCTTGCACCTCGCTCGCAACATGGGCGCGCGCCTAGCGACAACGATGCCAGACATGATAGGTCCGTAGTACAGTTTTTTGTGAAACACAACGTCCTTTGACCGACGTTACCAGCGTACATGCAGTGCAAACCAGGAAACAAATAAAGTTTCAGATTAATACTGATTTACATTGACAGAATTACCAGCCTAGTAGTAATGTATGGGTGTCATGAAAAGGAAGGCCCCTTCTATTTAGCTTTTGCCGTGATCGCTACCATTGCTGTCGCTTGCGACAAGCCAAAGCCATCTGACTTGCCTAGAACTCTATGTGGCGGCGACACTCAGTGTGAGACCGACTACGATTGGTGTACCACGCAGCACAGCGGAGTCGGCTCTGACGGCTGGTTGGAGTGCATGGGTAAATGGAAGAACAAACTCACGACCGAGTCAACTGATAATCCCAACTGATTGTGCCTTGCTTCTCTTACCCTGCTCAGCATTCGCGGAAACCTATTCCGTATCCAAGGTGCATTTGCAGGGTAGGATTCACAGTTGTAGAGTTGCTTGCGGTGCTTGTTGTTTTGGCTATCCTCAGCGGGCTTCTTTACCCGATGTTGATAACTTCCAAATCACAGTCTAAGCGAATATCGTGCATTAGCCGGCTCGCTCAATACTCCAAAGCGCTAGCTGTGTATGGTGCCGATCATGATGATACATGTGTCCCGACATGGAAGGATATCGTTCCGGTTGTTTTGCCTACCTCAACACCTTGCTGGATTCACAGTTTATATCCATATTCTAGGAGTTTGGAAGGGTGCCCTGAACTTCAACGTATCGATGATGTTGCGCCTGGAACGCGAACGGGCTACGCGCTCAACGGGGAATGGATGCAGCCGTTGGACTCTTCACAAAAGAGTTTCCTGCCAAGAAAACTGGATTCTGCAGACTATCCTTCCACAACTATAACGATTCTGGATGCACCGCTTGGATGCATTGCTTTAGTGGACGCACGCAAGAATGCTTATGTATCCTTTGGGAAATATGCTTTGACTAGTCGCGAACGACAACTACCAGACTATACCGATGTCACAAGGCATCTTGGGTTCGTCAACACGGCATTTTTGGATGGGCACGCCCGAGCGATACGGTTGGAAAGCCTCAAGTTCGTTAATGATGGCTCACAGCCGTCCTTCGCCCTAGGTTCTCCCCGAAGAGGTGTGCTTAGCTCGCAGTAATTGTGAACTGGAGGCAAGCTTTGTGAACCTAAGCGCTCTTAAAAAGCAGCGCGTGGTGTATTGCCAGCGTCATGTGCGTCTTCAACAAAGATTCGTCATGTGTCTGTACTTTTCTCGTCGCTAGTCAACTTTTGCGTCATTATGGATCTTACGGGAAATCCCTCCAAGACGATCCACGACACGGCAAAAGAAGCCCGCTCCTCTCGTGGGTGCATTGTTATCAACTTTGAGCGGAGTGCCAATAGTTCCACTTGATTTAAGGATTTCAGTAGGCACTCAACGAGTCCTGGTCTTTCTCACCAAACGTAAAATATCGCCTAAACGGTATTCTTCTGCCCGAACCACAAAGGCGTGGGACGGCGAAAAATCATGTCCAGCAGAATCCTTGGCTCCCTCCCCGTCGGCGAAAAAGTCGGCATCGCGTTTAGCGGCGGGCTCGATACCAGTGTCGCCGTCGCCTGGATGCGCGAGAACGGAGCGATTCCATACTGCTACACCGGGCAGCTTGGCCAAGCGGATGAATCCGACATCGACTCCGTACCGGGCCGGGCCGAAAGCTACGGAGCCGAAAAGGCTCGCCTCATTGACTGCCGACCCGAGATGGTCAACGAAGGCCTGATCGCCCTTCAGTGCGGAGCGTTTCACATCTCGACCGGCGGCAAAACGTACTTCAACACGACCCCAATCGGTAGGGCTGTAACCGGCACCCTCCTCGTCCGCGCCATGGCCGAAGACGGCGTGAGCATTTGGGGCGACGGCAGCACCTACAAGGGCAACGATATCGAGCGGTTCTATCGCTACGGATTGCTGGCAAACCCGAATCTGCGCATTTACAAGCCCTGGCTCGACCGGGCATTCGTCGATGAGCTCGGCGGCCGAAAAGAGATGTCTGAGTGGCTCGAAGCTCGCAAACTTCCCTACCGGGACAGCAAAGAAAAGGCCTACAGCACCGACGCAAACATCTGGGGCGCGACCCACGAAGCCAAAGACCTTGAGTTCCTCTCGAACGGACTGCACCTGGTCGAGCCGATCATGTGCGCCAAATTCTGGGACCCGTCGGTTGAAATCGCGACCGAAGACGTCACCATCGAGTTTGAGGGCGGTTGGCCGGTAGCGATTAACGGCGAGCGATTCGCTAACAACGTCGAGCTGGTAGAAAAGGCCAACGAAATCGGCGGTCGCCACGGCCTCGGCTGTAGCGATCAGATCGAAAACCGAATCATCGAAGCGAAGTCGCGCGGCATCTATGAAGCGCCCGGAATGGCGCTCCTCTTTGCTGCCTATGAACGACTTGTGAACGCGATCCACAACGAAGGGACCATCGACAACTACCGCACGATGGGCCGCAAACTTGGGCGATTGATGTACGAAGGTCGATGGTTCGACCCTCAATCACTGATGATCCGCGATTCTTTGCAGCGATGGGTCGCCAGCGTGGTCACTGGCTCGGTCACCCTCCAGTTGCGTAGAGGCGATGACTACAGCATCCTCGACACCAAAGGCGAGAACTTCGCCTACCATCCCGAGAAACTCAGCATGGAATCCGGTGCTTCCGAATTCACTCCCGAGGACCGAATTGGCCAACTTTCGATGCGAAACTTGGACATTCAAGACACGCGCGCCAAACTGCTCGAGTACGGAAGTCAGAAGGCAATCGGCTTGACTGACATTCTGAGCCTGCCGGAGTAAAGCTCCCCGCAGAGGCATGTTGCGGGGAGCTTTTTCCGCTAACGGCTTGGCCAGAACATGTTCTTGTCACCCGGTTGCCACACATAGGTAATCGCGGCGTTCTTCACGTGAGTATCTCCAAAGAGCCAGTTTGAAGTCTTTGAGTGTCGGTGAAGCGACAAGTCTTTGTCAGCCTCGGGGTGCGGGTCCGGGGTGTTCGATGGCGGCCAAACTCGCGGTGAAGTCCCCTGCCAAATCCACCAGTAAAACATCCACCAAGTTTTGGGACCTCGGGTCACGTTATTCCGTTCCGCAAGCAGAACCCAAGCGGCGGGCTGACTCACTTGACTCTCCTTGAGATCGTATTCTGACCAGCCATTGACTGAGTAACTCGTGCGGTACTCGCGAGTCAAATCGGGGTTCAAAGGATCTTTTGGAGCCACGCTTGAATCAGATGGGCATCGCATTATCCCAAAGTTCTTAAGGTACGGAAGAACCGTTATCGTCCAGTCTCTTTCGGGAGGACCGTCCGCCTCTGGCGTTTCAGGCTCCGGTGGCTGACCAACGATCTTGGCTTTATCGTTGTCGCAAGTAGGGTACGTGCTTTCATTGTCCGAGAGGTAGAGGACGAAACCCGTACCAAGCTGCTTCATATTGGATAAACAAGAAGAGCGCTTCGCTGCTTCCTTCGATGCCGCGAACACGGGAAACAGGATCGCCGCCAAAATGGCAATGATCGTGATAACGACGAGTAGCTCTACGAGTGTAAAGCCTGATAAAGAAGATTTGCTTGATGTCATTTTTTCTACTACAGAGTCGATGGTTATGTCGAATCAGCAGTAAAAAGGCGGGGCACGAGCCCTGATGCAAAGCGTTGGAGGTATCGCAACGAGCGATTTCGGATGCGCATGATCGTCAAGCAAGAGGGTTCTTGAATGGAGAACCGGTAGCAGAGATGCCTCCACGAACCAAACAAGATCACCGAGCAGGACGTATTTCCACTCACCGAGAATTTTTGGCGATTGCCATCCTACAATGGAGCATCCGCAGGCTCCTCCACAATCCGCCGACGTGAAGTAAAGGTCGCAATCGGACTCTAAATCGAGATCGCAGCAGCAACCAGAACTTATGGAGCCGCAGACTCTTTCCTCGCAAGCCCAATTTGCGCTCGGCAGGCCAAACAGACCCACCAAAATCACCAACAAAAAACGAAGGAATAACGATTTGTATTTCAAAGCTCGATCTGTTACTCCCAAATCCATTCTACAACCAAAAGGCACGCCTGCCAGAATAGAATTCGTGCAAGTACTCGACTGGACCCCCGAGACGATCCCCGCGCCGGGGGCAGTCGGAGTAAACATTCCCGCCCTGCCAGCGTACGACGGTGCCGACAAAATGCCGAAAGACGCCGTCATCTACGTCCCCCAGAACGAGCCCTTCACCAAGCTCAGCGTGATCATGGATCTCTTGCTCGGGCCGCACGGCTGCCCTTGGGACCGCGAGCAATCGCACGCCACCCTCAAGAAGTATCTGCTTGAAGAAGCGTACGAGACGCTTGATGCGATCGACCAAAACAATCCCGAAGCCCTCGCCGAAGAGCTTGGCGACCTGATTCTCCAACCTGTGTTCCATATGCGGCTCGCCGAGCGAGCGGGCACGTTTGGCTTCGATGAACCGCTGAGGCGCATTACCGACAAACTCATCCGGAGGCACCCACACGTCTTTGGCGAAACCCTCGTCGCTGATTCAAACGAGGTTCTCAAAAACTGGGACAAAATCAAACAAACCGAGAAGCCACGAAGCATCCTCGCCGGAGTGCCGCAGGCTCTTCCCGCCCTCGCCCGAGCGCACGAGGTGAGCAAGCGCGCCGCCCGAGCCGGGTTTGAGTGGCCCGATTTTCAGGGCGTCCTCGACAAAGCTCACGAGGAAGTCGACGAGCTTCAGCAGGCAATCGCAACCGGCGATTCTGAGGCGATCAAAGGCGAACTCGGCGACCTCCTCTTCACGGTGGTGAACATCGCCCGGTGGCAAAAAATCGACGCCGAGGACGCGCTCAGGACAATGCTCAACCGCTTTCAATCGCGATTCCAACACATGGAAGAGCACGCTCAGTCCCCGCTTGGCGATCTCTCGCCGGAAGAGTGGGATGCCCTCTGGAACCGGGCTAAAGAAAACGAGAAAAACTCCGACTAATCACCTGGAAACCGTATTTTTGCGGGGTAACAGGCTTTGAGTTTTCGCATCAATAACAACCAATCCGCACAAGGAATTCAGTCGCAACTCGACCGAGTCGGGGCGAAATTGCTTCAGAACACCGCGCGGCTGAGTTCGGGTCTCAAGATCAACGCATTCGCAGATGACCCCAGCGGCTACATCACCGGGAACGCGCTTCAATCGCGCATCTCGGCTATCCAAACCTTTTCTCAAAACACCCAAGACGCCATCAATATGGCGAAAACCACCGACGCCGCCCTCGCCGAAATCGGACGACTCCTCACCCAGGGCCGCGCCATCGCTGTTCAGGCGGGCAACAGCGCCACCCTAAGCACCACCCAAGTTCAGGCCCTCAGCGACGAAGCCAACGCGATCCTCAGTAGCATCAACCGCATCGCCACCAGCACCAAATGGGGCACCAAGAGCGTGCTCGATGGCAGCGCTGGAGTCTCAACCGCCATCACCAATGCCGCAGCTCTCACCAGCGTTTCGTTGGCCGGAAAAGTCGGCGGAGACACTTTGGTTAACGGCCTAGTGACCCTTACCCAAACCGCGACTGCCGTCGCCGCTCAGCTAAATAACAACGTCATCTACTCCGGCGCGACCGCCCTGGTACCCGCGGGTACCCTTACCCTCAACGGCATCACATTCACGTTCGACGGCACCGCCGATACCCTTCAATCAGTGCTGACTAAGCTCAACGATTCAGCTCATCGAACCGGGGTCGTCGCGTCTCTTCAAGGCGCACCGGGATCGCAAACTATTCGGCTAGACAGCCTCAAGTCAGGGTCAAAGTTCCCCATTCAGCTTCTTGATCCAAACGGAATTCTCAACACCAACCCCGCTCCAACTCCGACCACGGTCGGTGTGGATGCGCTGGCGACTGCTCTGATCCCGACCGAAGGCGGCATCAAGACAATCAGCTTTGTCGGCGGCCGAAATGCGGGCGATGCTGGCACATTGCTGACCGATTCCGAAGGGAACATTCTCTCACTCGGCATCGCGAACGGCACCGCGCCGCTCAACACGACCGGGCTCCCGGTCGCCCAGATTTCCGCTGGAAACCAGACCAACTTCCAACTCGGCACCGAACCGAGCGAGACCATCGGGCTGCTTCTCCAAGATTTGCGCGCCAACAAACTCGCCACCTCTTCGGTCGCCGGTAAAACGCTCGCCAATGTCGATCTCTCCGCTGCGGGTGGTCCCGGCGAAGCACTAAGACTGTTCGATGAGGCCCTAACCCAAGTGAACTCGCTTCGTGCTCAGATCGGGGCGTTCCAGGGGCAAACGCTAGAGTCTCACAAGCGAAAGCTGGCCGTACTCAACGAGAATTATTCGGCGGCGCAGAGCGACATCATGGATACCGACGTTGCCAGCGAAATGACGGAATTCACGAAGAACCAAGTCATCCAACAATCCGGCGTTGCGATTCTCGCCCAAGCAAACGCGATGCCGCAGCAGATTCTGCGCTTACTCGAGTAGCGCAGGCTACGCCAGAGTGAAGTACTCGTCGACGCGCTTGCACGTGCTCTGGCTCGGGTCGTCGTACACTTCCAGGGCCCGCACCAGCGCCGAAGCAGTGTCGATCGACGTCACGCAAGGCACGCCTGTCTCGATACATGCCCGCCGAATCCGCGCCGCTTCGCTTTCGCTCGTCTCTGTCAGCGATGCCGTATTAAGCATCATCGAGACGCCGCCCGATTGGATCAATTCGAGCAAGTTTGGCGAACCAGCCTGGATCTTTTGCACGACTTCGCACTCGACTCCGCGCTCGGCGAGGTACGAGGCGGTCCCCGGCGTGGCGACCACTCGGCGTCCGTTGGCGAGCAGCCTTCGCCCAATCTCTACCGCCTGATCCTTATCTTGATCTCGGACGGTGAGACAGACCGCGCCGTCACCCTTGAAGTTCACCCCCGCCGCGACAAACGCCTTGTAAAGAGCGGCTTCGTAGCTTGAGTCAATGCCCATAATCTCGCCCGTTGACTTCATTTCGGGGCCAAGCATTGGCTCGACCTTTCGCAGCTTTTGGAACGAGAACACCGGTGCCTTGACCGCGTAAACGCTAGAAGGACCCTCGGGGGCTGCTTCCAAAATGCCGCCCTTAAAGATTGGTGCCCACTTGGACCCCTTCGCTCCCGTGTAAGGCTTCCCGCCCGAGAGCGACCACAGGCCCGTCGAGTAGCCCAGCGACGCCAAACTAGTACCCATCATGCAGCGCGTCGCCACATCCACCATCGGGATTCCCGTCACCTTGCTCAAAAACGGAACCGTTCGCGAGCCCCGCGGATTCACTTCGAGCACAAACGCCTCGCCATCCACGATGACGAACTGGATATTGACCAGCCCTTTCGCGCCGAGTTCCCGCGCCACGCCGATACCGATACTCACCATCTGGTCAATCTCGGACTGGGTGAGCGAGACCGGCGGATAGATCGCCATCGAATCGCCGCTGTGCACGCCTGCGCGCTCGATGTGCTCCATGATTCCCGGCACCAGCACGTCGGTTCCGTCCGAGATAAGGTCCACTTCGGCCTCCTTACCCAGCAGATATTTATCGACCAGAACCGGCTGTCCGGGGTTAGCTGCCTCGGCCTCCGAGTAGAAGCCCTCAAGCTGCGCCTCCGAGAAAACGATTTCCATTGCGCGACCGCCCAATACGAACGAGGGACGCACCAAGACGGGGTATCCAACTTCGGCCACAACCTCGCGCGCTTCGGCAAGCGAGCGCACCGCTCGGCCTTGGGGCCGCTTGACGCCCAGCTTCTCCAGCAAGGCATCGAACTGCTCGCGGTCCTCCGCCGCCGCAATTGCTTCCGGCGAAGTGCCAAGAACCTTTTGACCCCTTGACGCGAGCCCTTCGGCCAAGTTGATCGCGGTTTGGCCACCGAACTGGCAAACCACCCCCACCGGCTTCTCGTGGGCGATGACGTCCATGACGTCCTCAAGCGTCACTGGTTCGAAATAGAGTCCGTTGGACGTGTCGAAGTCAGTAGAAACCGTCTCGGGGTTGTTATTCACGAGGATGGCTTTGTAGCCCATCTCGCGCAGCGTCCACACACAGTGGACGCACGAGTAGTCAAATTCTATTCCCTGTCCAATTCGAATGGGCCCGGAGCCGAGGACGAGAACAGTATCTGCCATCGGGCAATCAGTCTACCGCCAAACCAAGGGCCCAAGCTCGAACTTCGACCGCTCTTTGTTCAAGCGAATGATCCACTCTTGCCGCTCCTCCACGGTGTTAAACCAAACCGCAAACATATCGGTGGGAATCGACTTTGTAGGTCCAACTTTGGTGCCGCCCTCAAGATTTGTTAACGTGTGCAAAACTTGATTGCTCCTCTGCGGATACCGAAACATGCACCGATGGATTGATTTCGCCATCGTTCTTGGTGGCCTCAGCAGGTACGGACCCGGCATCAAGTTGGATTCAAGATAGTATCTCGTCAGCTCAGACCACGGTAGATCTATTTCGTCAACAACTTCAAACAGGAAGCCGCGGAAATGATAGCTTCCGTTGCGGAGAACGATAGGTCCCGTGTTCGTAGTGGTTACCATCCGAACCCCTGAGGCATCTAGCTTTGTCACTTTGACTTCGTGTTGAAACCCTGACTTGGGTTCGTTAACGGGACCCAAGTTGATAACAACGGTCTTGTATGCCAACTGATCGAACCCAAGAACTTTGTCTTGGGCTACGATCATAGGGACTAGGGCAATCAATGAGGAGATCATGACGACTCATTGCAAGCCCGATCGATCGGGCTGATAAATCATAGTATAGAGGTAATGCGACACAAATGAGCGATTATCGCTTCAATCTGTTATCGCGTACGTAACTTTCGAGTTCAACTTGCCGAATTCCTCTTTGAACACCGCCAAAAACTTATCGAAGTTCTCGACCGAGCCAAACTGCAGCGTGATGCGCTGGTCAGTCCCGTTTCGCTCGTTGTAAACATACTTCTTGGTGAAGCTGTCCTCGTACCAGATCGTGTGCTTGATCGGGACTCCTTCGACCTTGAACGTAAAGAACAAAGTCGCTCGACCATCTCCTTTAGAGCACGTCGCCATCCGCAGATCAGCTGGCTTAAACTTGTAACTCCAAATCTGTGTGGTCTTCTTCAGATTCTTGGTTTCCACCGGCTTTGGCTTCGTCTTCGACTTCGGATTTGCCTTCGGAGTCGTTTTGGTAACCACTAGTTCCTCGAACCGGTGTCCGACGGAGATTTCAACCGCTTCGGCGCTCCACTTCTCCACGCTCGCAATGTGGATCGTTGTTCCCTTTGCGTCTTTCAAAGACGGTTGGGCATAGTCGGCGAACGCCTTTGTGACACTTTCTGGAACTTCCGACTTCTGGCCTTGAGCCAATACTGCAAAAGCGATCGCCGCAATCATACGCAAATTATCGCAGTCTCAATCGCAAGAATCAAGGCTTCCAAAAACGATACTTCAGAAGGGTCCAAAATGCCTCTGGCGCGTCGTACCAGCGGATCTTTTTGCCGGCAGCGTGGCTTCTTGGTTCGTACCGAATCGGTAACTCAACGATTGTTTTCCCACTGCGGAGAGCCTTCGCGGTCACCTCAGGACAAAACTCGAACCGATGGCACTCGAGCCGAAAGCTCTGAAGCAGAGATGTCCGAAACGCCTTGTAGCAAGTGGCCTCATCCGTCAGTTTGAACCCATAAAGAATCCTCACCGAAAGTGCCAACAAGACGTTGACCACCTTGTTCGGCAACGCCATGGCGGGCGGAAGACCGTTCGCAAATCGAGTTCCGTACACAACATCAGTAGTCCCCGCTAATATGGGTTGGACAAGGTCAGGAATCTCTTCGGGAAAGTATTCAAGATCGGCATCCTGAATGATTGTTGCTTCACCCATCAAATGAGGAAGCGCAGCGCGAATGGCATTCCCTTTCCCTCCCGGTTTTTCGTGAGTGACGACAGTAATTCGGTTTTCGAACTTTTCCAAGATCGAAGCCGTCGAATCCGTACTACCATCGTTCACTACCACGACTTGTACCGACAGTGGCAAAGCAAGACATTTGGTCACGACCTCTTCGATCGTTCGCTCCTCGTTAAGGGCGGGAATGATGATGCTGAGATTCACGACACCTCCAATCGAAGCTGATAAAGCATATCATCACCCTCGGACAGGTCGAATCGGTACGTCCCTGACCGTTGGATTTCAACCGGGACGTCAATGACTTCGGCGATGTACAGGTAACTCGGTCGCAAGTCCGGGCGGCGCTGAAATTGCCCAATCAGAGCATCGGCGAACAGCACCTGCCCGTCCTCATCGACGAATCGCAACTCAAAGCGATGCTCCCCGGCCTCATGCGGCTCCGCTTCGATCTCGATTGCTAACCAAAACGGCGAGAGCCTTGCGGGTAGTTCGGGAGCGGTAATTCCGCGAAAAATGCCCACCAGGATCGGTGATCCATTTGCCTGGCGAGTCGCATACTCGCACATCACCATGAAGCTGACTCTCATCCGCTAACCACCTCGTGCCCTGCACCGGTGAGCGCAACAAGAGCTGTAGCAAGATGAGTAGCATCCACAAATATGTAATCCGTTTTGTAGGTGGAGTACGCCATGACCGGGATCCCGGCGTCGGCGAGTGGGTTCAATAACTGAACCAGAACCCCGACCACATCAAGGCCAAATTCCTGATCGATCCGAATCGCTCGCCATGAACCAGCTTCTTGCTCGCGAATAACCGTGCACCCGTCCTGGTCCCTCATGACCGCCCAACAATCGACGCCATCAGAGACCTGATCGGTCAGTTCAATTGAATAGCTCTCTTTCAGAACTTTGAGCTTCAGCTGCACAAGAACTCCTTGATCAGTTCCGCTTGGTGTTCGCCGTCTAGAAGGAAGGCGTCGTGCCCGTAAGGTAGATCAATCTCATGCCTCTCAACTGGCCTTCCGGCTATGCGAAGCTGCGCTTCTAGCGCGACGGACTGAGACGTTGGATAAATCCAGTCGCTCGTGTACGAGATCACAAGATATTCGGCTTCCGAACGTTCTAATCCTGTGAACTCGTAATAGTCAATCGCCTTCGTTAGATGAAGCAGAGAGTTCGCATCGAACCGCGCGGTGAACTTGTCGCCTTGGTAGTTCAAGTAACTCTCCACTTGAAAGTCAACCGCAAACGACATGCTCAAAGTTTCCCGATCTTGCAGATTCCGTCCAAACTTGGCCTCAAATGCCTCATTACTCAGGAAGCTAAGATGCCCGAGCATACGAGCAACGCTGAGACCATCTGCCGGAGCAGCTCCTGAATAGAAATCACCACCATTATAGTTCGGATCCCGCAAGATCGCCTGCCGCCCCACTTCGTTAAAGCCGATCTGCATCGCGCCGTGCGCACCGCTCGTTGCCGTCAGCACGCACTTACGAACCCTGTTCGGAAACCGAACGGTCCACTCCAGTGCCTGCATCCCGCCCATCGATCCGCCCGCCACCGCCAAAAGCGATTCAATACCAAGATGATCGAGCAACCTCGCCTGAACTTCGACCATATCGCCGACGGTAATCATCGGGAACCGAGAACCGTAGGGCTTTCCATCCGGAGCTACCGACGCCGGACCCGTTGTCCCCTGGCACCCTCCAAGGGCATTTGAGCAGATGATGTAGTAACGATCGGTATCGAAAGCCTTTCCGGAACCAACCAATCGATCCCACCACCCCGCCGCATTCGAGTCACCGCTCAAGGCGTGAAACAGAAAAATGGCATTCGAGCGATCCGCGTTCAACTCGCCCCAAGTCTGGTACGCAACCGTCACTGACTCCAGGGTTTTGCCACACTCACACGCCAAAGCGCCAACCTCAACGTACCGACGTTCATCGGATACTGGGGCGGTTCGTTCGTTCTCTTGAAATAGGGCCGGATCGATCATTTAGCCTGATATCCAGGTCTAAATTGTGCACCACGAACGGCCGGATTTTGTGGCGGAGCCGGCGGTTGTGTCGGCGGAGGCGTTGAGGAAGTTGTTTCCGGCGCTGCCGCAGTGGGTGTCGCGGGCACAGCAGATTTCGAGAGATTAACCAATCGCTCGAACTCACCCGGATCCTTCGACCTCGCCCGAGCATCTTCGATCGCAACAACGCCCATGTCAACCAGCTTCGCCATCGATTGATCCAGCGACTGCATCTTTGCCTTTGCGCCGGTTTGGATCAGCGAACTGATCTGGAAGGTTTTGTTTTCGCGGATAAGGTTCCGCACGGCACCTGTCGCAACCAGAGTCTCGTAAGCGGCAACTCGGCCGCGACCATCTTTGCGGCGAATCAGGGTCTGAGAGATGACCCCCACCAAGTTCACCGACAGCTGCATTCGCACTTGTTGCTGCTGGTGAGTCGGGAAAACGTCAACAATTCGGTCAACCGTCTGCACGGCATCCACGGTGTGCAAAGTCCCAAAGACCAAGTGCCCAGTTTCGGCCGCAGTGATCGCGAGGTGAATCGTCTCAAGGTCGCGCATCTCACCGACCAGAATCACATCCGGGTCTTGTCGCAAAACGTATTTCAGCGCGTTCGCAAATGAATCGGTGTCGACACCTAGCTCGCGCTGGTTGATCAGCGCCTCTTGGTCGGAGTGAACAAACTCGATCGGGTCCTCGACCGTCATGATATGTACCGGTTGAGAGCGATTGATCTTATCAATCATCGCCGCCAGAGACGTCGATTTACCGGATCCCGCTGGACCAGTGACCAGAACCAAGCCGCGAGGCCGCTGAATGAAGTCGTAGCACGCTGCGGGAAGATTTAGATCCTCCATTGTTTGGATCTCATAAGGAATCACACGAAATGCGGCTTGCGTGTACCCCCGTTGCTGGTAGATATTGCCCCGAAACCGGGAAACGCCCTGGACTTCGATCGCAAAATCGAGCTCAAGGTCTTCCTCGTATTGCGAAACCTGATCCTCTCGAAGGAGCTTGAACAGCTCGGTCCTAAATTCTCGGTTGTGAAAAGGGTCGGCCTCAACCAATTGCAAATCGCCGTTTACCCGGATGTAAACGTGCCCGCTATCAGTTTTAAAGTGGACGTCTGATCCCCCAACCTCGACGCACCGCCGCAGATAAAACTCAACGGACTGCATTCGTAGGACCTCCGATAAGGCCATGCGCAGCCGCACGGTGCTGGAATTCGTTCACGTTCGAAGACTTTGCCAAAGCGTCTTCGTACTCGATTTCGCCCTCCTCAACCAGTTTGAGCAAGTGCCCATCGAGCGACTGCATCCCGAAAAGCTGACCCGTCTGGATGTCCGTCGGTATCTGGTGAGTCTTTCCGTCTCGAATCAGGTTTCGGATCGCGGGAGTTGCGACCATGACCTCAAATGCGGCGACTCGCCCTGGGCGCCCTTTGCGCGGAATGAGTGTTTGCGATATGACCGCTTGAAGAGTAACCGAAAGCTGGGTACGAACCTGCGCCTGTTGCTCGGGATCGAACACGTCCACAATTCGGTCGATCGTTTGCGCGGCATCCACCGTGTGAAGCGTCGAAAGCACCAAGTGGCCGGTCTCTGCAGCGGTGATCGCGAGCTGAATCGTCTCCAAATCGCGCATCTCTCCAACCAGAATCACATCGGGATTCTGCCGCAGAACGTGCTTCAGCGCCGAGGCAAACGAGTGAGTATCGGTCGCGAGTTCACGTTGGTTGATGATCGAGGTGTGATCCTGGTGCACATACTCAATCGGGTCTTCGACCGTCATGATGTGACACCGCCGCTCATGGTTGATGTGGTTAATCACCGCCGCGAGCGAAGTGGATTTCCCGCTTCCCGTCGGCCCGGTCACAAGAACCAAGCCACGTGCTAAGCCTGCAACCCGCTTACAAACCTGCGGCAGGCCCAGTTCGTCAATCGTGCGGATGTTGAACGGAATCACGCGGAAAACAGCTCCCAACGCCCCCCGTTGCCAAAACATATTCACGCGGAATCGAGCCAGACCCGGGACGTTGTAGCTGAGATCGCACTCTTTGTAAGTCTCTAGGCGGTGCCGACGCTCGTCGTTAAGAATGGCAAGTAGCCGCTCGTTGTGCTCCTCCATCGAGAGCACAGGGACGTCAAGCTTAACCAGGTCACCCCGAATGCGCATCGCGGGACGCGCCCCGGCTTTGAGGTGCAGGTCAGACGCGTCGCGTTCGACCAACTCACGAAGCAGTGAATCGATCGCTAGCGACACGCACCTTCTCCATCAATCACGAGACGACTCCAATACATAGACTGTTCCAGGTTCTACGCTCAGAAAGGACGATTATCGACGTAGCATTTGCTTCAGCTCTGAAGCAACGCCGGCGTACTGGATCGCGGTTTGCTCGGTGATGAGCCCCGCGCGAACATATTTCAGCAAGCTTTGGTTCATCGTTTGCATGCCCCAGTACGTGCCGTCGTTCATGTGCTGATATAAGTCGCTAAAGTGGCCATCCTCAATCGCCTTCGTAACCGTTGGCGTACAAATGAGGATTTCGGCCGCGCAAACGCGCCCTTGACCATCCGCTCGAGGAACGAGCTTCTGGGCAATGATTGCCCGGAGCGACCCTGCCATTCGCTGGCAAAGGTGGGTCTTCTCGTGCGGCGGGAACATGTTCATGATACGATCCATCGTCTCGTATGCCGAAGCCGTGTGGACCGTACTGAAAACCAAGTGACCGGTTTCACCGGCCTGGAGGGCGACGCCCATGGTGGTGACGTCGCGCATCTCACCAACGAGGATAACATCGGGAGCTTCACGAAGAACTGCCCGAAGTGCGGGCTGGAAGTCGAGGGTATCGATTCCGACTTCGCGCTGGCTGACGTAAGCCTTCTTGTCCTGGTGAACGTACTCGAGCGGGTCCTCAACCGTAACCATGTGACAAGCTCGCTCGCGGTTGACGATGTCAAGCATCGCGGCCAGGGTCGTGGTCTTTCCGGAGCCGGTAGGACCCGTGACCAGAATAAGGCCCTGCTTGTGCTTGGTGAGTTCGCCGAGAACGGTCGGCATTCCGAGCTCTTCGAGCGAGCGAATCTTAAACGGAATCGTTCGGGCGACGATCGCGCACTCACCCTTTGAGCGATAGATATTGGCGCGGACGCGGCACTTCCCCGGAACTTCGAACGCAAGGTCCATCTCGAACGTCTCTTCGAAGATCCGAATCATTCGGTCGTCCATCAGCTCGTAGATCATTCTCTTGGCATTCGCCGAGTCGATCACGGGCAGATCAGGGTGCAATGGAGCCACAGAACTGTGAATCTTCATTGCCGGGGCGCTCCTGCCTTTCATGAAAACGTCCGAAGATCCGCTATCAAAGCCGATCTCGCAGAGCTGTGCCATCGTCAAAGTATTCACGTCAAACATAACTTTTTTGAACCGTTCGTTGATTGAGGCAGGTCACCGTGTGCGACGTTGACCCCGAATTAGCGCGGAGTATACCAATAGCCCAACCGAAATCGCGGCAATGATTATTCCTCCAATCAAAAGATAATCTGGTTTCTTCGCTTTTTCCGCCTTCGCTTTGTTCTCTTTTGCAACTTTTGAACCAGGAAGTGTGATCTCAGCGGGGTCTTTCGTGTTCACCTTAACCCGGTATTCGATGGCGATTGGCGTCTTCAAAGCGACCGCCTCCAGCATCCACGCATCCTTGGGCGCGAACCACCGGGCCGGAGTCTTATCATTCGGCACCTCGCCGTCGAACAGAATCGTGAACTGCCGCAAGGGCTTATTCCCGAACGCGAACGCCTTCGCAATTGCCGTCAAGTTGAATCTCGGCTCTGAATCCGAGATTAACCCCGGAATCGCAAATGTGCTCTTGAGAATCGCTGCCCCCTCCGGAGTGAACGCCACCCCTCGCGGCGCCGTCCCGATCTCCGTCCCCAACATCTCTATATGAGTTCGTAGATCGTCAATCTTGTATTTGGCGTCGAGCACCGAAACCTCGACCATCTGCGATCCCATCGGGTGCCGCTTGATCACAATCGTCGCCTCTGGGCGAACCGACTGAAAAAAAGAAGTCTGTGCGAGCGCCACCATCGAAACCAAAATCAAGCTCGAACTCGTTAACGCTTTCCAAACACCCATTACCAAAACAGTTTCCTCGATTTGCCAACCTCAACTTTCACAATTAACTCTCATTTTTTGGAAAAAGACGCCAATGATGAACGTCTAACATCATTGATACGTATATGTTGCGGAGGGATATGCTATCATGCCTCTCCGATAAAGGGTTACACCCAATGAATCAGCCAGAAATTGTCGAACACGGAACGCTTACTCCCCTGACTCCCGAGGGGCATGAAGCACTCACCGCGGAGCTCAACAAGCTCACGCTGGAAACCCGTGCCGAAATCGCGGAGCGCATCCGCGAAAGCCAACAACATGGCGAGTTCAGTGAGGATAACAGCGAACTTGACCAAGTGAAAACCGAGCAAGCCTTCGTCGAAAACCGCATCGCGGAGTTGCGAGCAACTCTCAGCCACTGCTACATCCTCGATATGGACAACATCTCGACGGATACCGTGGCGATCGGCACCCTTGTTACCCTTGAGGATCTGGAGTTTGGCGATCAGTTCGATGTTCGCGTGGTTTCCACCGCCGAAGCAAATCCCGACAAAGACTTTATCTCGGCAGAATCGCCCATGGGCACTGCCATCTACGGCCAATCAAAGGGCGAAACCGTCTCATTCGTAGCTCCCGATGGTGTCAAGAAGTTCAAGATCATTGCGATCAACCGTTAACTTTTGGCGTCATAAATTGGTAAGATTAAGGCTCCCCTCCTTTAAAGAGCCGGGCAAAACTGTCAATGTCAGAAAATCAATCTAAGTCTCTGCCGCTTCCAAACGTCAAGCGTGGCCCCAAAGCCTTCTTCGCTGGCGTCAAGCGCGAACTGAAGAAAGTGTCTTGGCCCACAACCCAAGAAACCAATCGCCTCTTCGGCGTTGTGGTTGCAGTTTGCATCCTGCTTATCGTCGTGATGGGTGTTCTTGGGTTCGCATTCCAAACCATCATCGACCTCATCACGAAGACGGGAACTGGAGCCTAAGAAATGCCGAAGTCTTGGTACGCAGTCCACACCATTTCTGGTCACGAAAACAAAGTTCGTGACGTCCTTACTCGAAGAGCCCAGGTCGAAGGCCTTTGGGATTACGACATCTTCGAAATCCTGATCCCCACCGAAAAAGAGCTGCAAACCCGCAACGGCAAGCGCATGGAGAAGGACAAAAAGGTCTTCCCTGGCTACATCCTCGTGCAGATGATGCTCTCCGACGAGGCGTTCAAACTCGTCAAGTCAACTTCGGGCGTCACCGGCTTCGTGCAGTCTGGCAACAAGCCAATCCCGCTTGAGGATTACGAAGTCCGCCGCATCGTCGAGAACCTCGAAGCCAGCAAAGAAGCTCCGAAGGTCGCTTGGAACAAGGGCGAGGCAATTCGCGTTGTCGAGGGCCCATTCACCGATTTCAGCGGAAAGATCGAAGAAGTTATTCCGGACAAAGAGAAGCTCAAGGTTCTCATCAACATGTTCGGCCGCGATACCCCCGTCGAGCTCGATTTCAATCAAGTCGAAAAGCTCTAGTTTTCGTCAATTGCCCTTGTCGCCCATTCGGCGGCAAGGGCTTTTCAATTTATGACACCCTCACTCAGGCTCTCACTCACCGGCAAGCGATGGATTCATCGCGAGTCAGATCCTGAAGCCCGCGACGCCCTCGTCAACGAACTCAAAATCTCTCCGTCGACGGCGCAAGTCCTTGCCCAGCGCGGCTACGTCGAGCCCGAGCAAGCTCATCGCTTCCTTAACCCTAAGCTTGACGACCTTGGCGATCCGAAGCTTCTGCCCGATTTTGAGGCGGCAAAGAGCGAAATCCTAGGTGCCCGCGAGCGTGGCGAGCTGATCTACATCCACGGCGACTACGATGTCGATGGAGTCACTTCGGCCGCAATCTTCGACCGCTTCCTTCGCAAAAAGGATTTCAAAATCCACACCCACGTCCCCCACCGGATCAACGAAGGATACGGAATCAATCTCAGCGCGGTCGAGGCCGCCCACGCGATGGGCGCGAAGCTCTTCCTCACCTGCGACTGCGGCATCACCGCCCACGCCCAGGTTCTGCGCGCTCGCGAGCTCGGAATGCGCGTTGTCGTCACCGATCACCACGAGCTCAAAGACACTCTCCCCAAAGCCCAGGCCGTGGTGAACCCTCACCGCCGAGATTCCGAGTATCCGTTTTCCAACCTCTCCGGCGCGGGCGTCGTGTACCGACTCTGCGAAGGAATCATCAACGATTTGGCCCCCAACGAAGTCGATTCCTACCGTCGAAACTTTGCTGATCTCGCCGCGCTCGGCACCATCGCCGACGTGATGCCACTCACCGACGACAATCGGATTATCGCCAAGTTTGGGCTCGAAAAGCTGACTGATACGAAGAAAAAGGGGCTCATGGCGCTCAAGGAAGTCGCCGAGATTCGGGGCCGGGTGATGTCCTACGATGTCGGCTTCAAACTGGGGCCGCGCCTCAACGCCGCCGGACGCATCGACGACGCCGCACTCTCTCTTCAGTTGCTCCTCACTGACGACTACGGCAAGGCGATGGACCTCGCCCGGGAGCTCGACAAGCACAACACCGACCGGCGTGAAATGCAAGATCAGATGTTCACCGAGGCGCTCGCCCAGGCCGAGGCCCTTGGTGCAGGAACGCAATACGTCATCCTCGTATTCGATCCCAACTGGCATCCCGGCGTTGTGGGCATCGTCGCCGGCAAGCTCAAAGAGCACTACTCTCGACCCGCATTCGCCGGAACCATTGACCCCGAAACCGGAAAGGGCAAAGCCAGTGGCCGCTCCATTCCCGGGCTCAGTCTCGCCGAAATGATCGGCGCCCACCCTGCCCTCGTCCAGGGCGGCGGACACGCGATGGCGGCGGGCATCGGCTTCCCTGCTGAGCACCTTTCCGAAATCCGCGCGGCATTCGATGCGCATGCGCGAAGCGTCCTTACTCCCGAAGACCTTTATCCCACCGTCGAGATCGCGGCAATTGTCGATGGTCGCGATGTGACAAGGCAAAGCATCGACGAATTCTCTGCATTGGAGCCGTTCGGCATGATGAACCCGAAGCCGATCTTTGGCGCAAAGCACCTCGAAATCACCTCCATCCGCTCAATGGGGGCCGAGCAAACTCATGCTCAAATCGTGCTGAAGCACGACGGTGGAACCGTCCGCTGCGTGGGCTGGGGCATGTTCAGCGCGCTGCAATCGTTGCGCCCCGGAGACCGGGTCGATGTGGCGTTTGAACCCCAAATCAACTCGTACCAGGGCCAAGAATCAGTGCAGTGGAAGCTCGTCGACGTTAGGCACTCGCAACCGGATTGATTCCGAGCGTCGCTTCCAGAGTCAGCTTCTGCGATCCGCGCACAATCACCACTTCCACCTTCTGCTCGGGTTTGAAGTCATAGGTGCATCGCGCAAAGTCGATATGATCCCGAATCACCTTCGTATCAATCTCGACGATGACATCGCCAACCTTGATCCCTGCCTTCGCGGCCGGAGAATCCTTTTCGACTTCTTGCACTTGAACGCCGCCCACCGCCGGGACAACCAGCACGCCCAATAGGGCGACGGGAGCCTTGTGCTCAGGAGTGAGGAATCCCGACAGGGCCCGCCGTGTTACCTCCCAAGTCGGCGAATAGCCGATGACCATGCCTTGAGGGCCAAGGTTCGCGATCGTCGGGGGTCCCCCAGGGTTGGCCTGAAGCGGGAATCCGCGCGGAATCTGGTTCTGATTCTGAGATAGATCGTTTTGCCGCGAGTTGATCGCGTTCTCTTTGTTCTGGGAGATCGAAACCGCAAGTGTTGCCGCAATCGCGCCGATCAGCCGTCCTCGACCGCTGAACAGCAAGGCACCGCCAATCGCGACCGTTGGCTGTTCGACCCGAACCTCGTTCATGGGTACGGATCTTCGCGTGCGCTCATCCACCCCGATCCGCTCGACCGAAGTGATCTCGCCCCGCACGGGTCCACTCGGCAGGTAGGCCAAAACCATTCCCTTTCCGCCATCCGGAGCTTCGGCGTATGACACGATTCCGACATTCTTTGGTGCGGTTCGAGTCTTCACGAGGCAAAGCTGGGACGGCGTGTCCTTGTAAACAAACTCAAACGGGAGCTTTTCGCCCGAATCGGTCACGATCTCGGTTGACCCTGCCGGGAGGCTGAGCTGGTGCGTGATGGCGTATCCGTCGCGGCTAATGAAAGCCACAACCCCAACCTGACGCGCACCCTGGCGAACAAACCCGATTGCAGGTTTGATCTTGGTGATCGTCGCCTGCTCCGCCGCCGTGAACTGGGCGCGCAGCGAGACCGCAAGGGCAAAGTTAACCGCCGATAACAACATTGCTTGGGTTTGTAACCTCCATGGCGACAGGGGCACCCGCTCCCGAATCGGTCGTGGTGTCGATGACAACAATCGCGGGCGGCTCAGGCTTCACATCGGCCGTCTTGGCCGCAACCGCCATCGGAATCGCAGTATCCGCATTCGTTTCACCGGATCCAAAATTCGTGGGAGGAACAGTAATACTTGCCTCTCGCTTCACGAGAGTTGCAACCATTCCCGTCGAACCGCGCCGAATCTTAGCTCGGAACGACTTTTTGACCGGCTTCGATGCCACCGTCACCGCCGGAACATTCACCGCCGCACGAGGAGCATCGGCTGTAGCCACCAACGGATTATTGACCTTGGTCTCCGGAAGCTCAATCGAGATCGGCTTGGTGCTCGAAGCGACGATCTGAGTCTTTGGCTTCTCGGCACCGTTCAGCGCCACAAAAGTCATGGCCGCAATGCTCAGAGCCGCAACCGGGGCCAGGATCCAATTCAGCCAAGGCGTTGACCGCTTCGCAGGCTTCGCGCCGGAGGAAAGAATCGCATCCCGAAGCCGCTCTTTACTAAACTGCATTTCGGGGATGTCCCGAAGACCGCTCATGTCGGAGCGCAACTGACGCAACAGATCGACTTCTTTCATCGCCTCCACATCGCCCAAGAGCTGTGCCTCGAGCTTCTGCGCGGCATGATCGTCTAACTCGCCAAATGCGAGGTTAAACAGGTCATCGTCGTTCTTCCAGTTCTTCATTGGTCTCCTAACAAGGGGGCGACTCGGTCGCGTAGGGCGCGGCGAGCGCGCAAAACTCTTAACTTGGCACCGCCGACGCTGCAGTTGCAGACTTCGGCGATCTCTTCATACTCTCTTTCTTCCAGGTCTCGCATCACGATCATCATTCGGTGATGCTCAGGGAGCGCCATGATCGCCTTCCGCAGAACGGTGCTGCGATCTTCTTGCTCCAAATTCGAAACCGGATTCTCAAAGTTTCCTACCGTCATCCAGTCGAGGGCGCCTTTGGCTTCTTTTTGCTCCAGGTTTGTTCGCCGGGTCGACATTCGGGCCTGATCCGTACCCAGATTGCTCACGATGCGCAGCAACCAGGTCGTAAATTTGGCTTCGTCACGGTACCGATGCAGGTTCTGGTACGCGCGAACAAACGCTTCTTGCACCAAATCTTCGGCATCATCCCGGCGGTGGCTCATCTGGTACGCGAACCGGTACACCATAAGCCGGTGCCGTTCAAAAAGCTGCTCGAATGCGGCGTAATCTCCTTCCCGGGCACGCTTGACGAGCGACTCGTCCGAGTCGGCGTCAATTTGCGTTTTCACCGCGGTTTGGTAGCTCATTGTGAGAATGTGTGCCATCTCCTGTTTCCGTCCGTTTTGTACTTCTTCGGACGGTTCAGCCTGAGGCTCGTTACGCTATTCTTTTGGCGCGTCTACATCTAGAATAACCGTTACCGGTCCGTCGTTGATAAGCGAAACCTGCATATCTGCCCCGAATATGCCCGTCTGGGTCGGAATTCCGAGCTTGCGCAGCTCACCCACGAAAGCGTCAAACAAGCTCTGACCTTTCTCGAAACCCGCCGAATTCATAAAGCTCGGCCGGTTTTGCTTGCGGGTGTCGCCGTAGACCGTGAAGTTGCTCACCGCCAAAATGTCGTACGGTTCATCCTTGAAATCTGTGATCGCCAGGTTCATTTTCCCTTCGTGATCGCTAAAAATCCGTAGGCTCGCAACCTTTGCTGCGAGTTTGGTCGCCTCGGCCTCGGTGTCGTCTTTGTGAATACCCACCAGTAACATCAAGCCGCGCCCGCATCGGCCAACTTCCCTCCCGTCGACCTGAACCGTCGCACCCGACACCCGCTGAACAATCCCCCTCATAAACTCTCGACAATTTTACGATCCCTTTCGCCCTTCGAAACGTATATTCACCGATGATCCTTGCACTCGCGCTTCAACAGCCCACAATCCTCACCAACAACGTGGACAAAAAGTGGGAGATGAAGGCCGAAATTCCCGCATTTCTGGGCAAAGACCCTCTCTCAAAGTTTGCCGAAAAAGTCGTCACGAAGAAGATGACGACCAGCTTTAACACCTTCCTCGCCGAGACGAAGCGAGACTGGGCGGAATCCATCGAAAGTCAGCCTTACTCCTTCGAAAGCAGCGGCGCGCGGCAACTTGGTGATACTCGGGTTCAGTCCTACACCGTCTCGACCTACCGGTACGTCGGCGGCGCCCATGGACTCGGTATCACCACTTTGCCCTCGTCGGCGGCAAGCCAAAGCAGCTCTCCACCTACGATATTTTCACGAAATCAAAGAAAACGGCTCTGATCAAGCTAATCCTCGACGAAGCCAGAAAGGACCCCGGCACCGATTGGTTACAACCCGAGGGCGGCAAAACCACCCTCGAACAACCCGAACTCGACAACTTCTGGGTCGGCAAAGACGGCGTCACCTGGGAGTTCAACCCGTACCAACTGGGTAGCTATGCATCCGGTCCGTTCTCCTTCAAGTTCACCTGGAAGCAACTCAAGCCATTCCTGCGGACCCCAAGTCCGCTCGCTCCGCTCCTCAAGCCTTGACAACGCTCGACCGCCCATGTAACCTACTGAAGTAATGGAAGTACCGCCAAATTATTCGAACTACCCGCGCGGAGAGCAAGGAAATCACGCGATTCCCACCCGAGGTCCTGGTGTGTACTTTGATTACATCAACCAGGCGTTCACCATGATGAAGGCCGAGCCAACGGTTTTCGTTCTCGGCTCGCTTGCGATCTTTGTCCTGACCATGCTGGTCCAAGCGCCGTTCCAGGTCATCAATCAGGTGATGATGCCGCAAGCCAGTAAGGACCCCGAGGCAGCGATGGGAATGCTAGCTATTCTCCTTCCGATTTCGGCCATCGAGGGCATCCTTCTTGGCGGTCTGCAGTGGGCTCTTTACACAGGGATCTCATTGGCAACCATCGAATATGCCGATACCGGCAGCACCAAGTTCGAAACCCTCTTTTCCGGGTTCAAGAACTTTGGCCAACTCCTTCTTGCATCGATTCTCTATTCGATCGCGCTCATGGTCGGGTTCGTTTGCTGCATCGTCCCGATGTTTTATCTCATCGGCGCTTTGGCATTCACTCAGCTGATCGTCATCAAGGAGCACATTCCCGCAATTCCGGCAATGAAGCGCAGCTACGCTCTGCTGAAGCCGTTTGCATGGTCAATGGCAGGACTCATTATCGTGACTGGTTTGCTCAATATTGTCGGCTTTCTCGCTTGCTGTGTCGGGCTTTTGGTCACGATGCCGATCATGTACATGGTTGTCGGACTCGCCTACCGCGACTTCCGAAACGTCGACACTACGAACATTGCTTGATCCAAACTCGAAGCTCGCCTAGCCATCTCGATCGCGTTCCGGATTACGCCTGGAACGCGATGTGGTCCTTCACGAGTCTGAGCGTGGTGGTGCGTCCCCTGCTCAACCTCATCCGCGAGTCTCGGCCCTCTTGGCAGTTCGCAGCCCTTTTCTGTCTTGCTGCCATCTTGGCGGCGGGGACCGTCAACTGCTGGAGAGTCCAAAACTCATTTGGACTCAACAAGTGGTCCGGCGTTCTCAACTGCCTTGCCATATCTAGCGTCGTGGGATATGCCGAGTGGTTGAACCTTCGACCGATCATGGCGTGGCAGCTCGCGGCTTGCCTCGCGCTGGCGGGCGCGATTTGGATTACGGTCGCCAAAGCCCAAGGGAAACCAGCTCAACTCCCCGCCGACTTCGTCCATTTGCTCATCCGACCAACCTGGCGGTACGTAACGCCGCTCAGGGCCGACTTCTGGCTGATTTGGATCGGCATGTGGCTACCAATTGCCCTGGCGATCTACGCGCTTCTCATCGAGTTCCTTTCGCTTCGCTACCTGCATCGGCACTGGTCTTGGTACCCAGGGTACGTGCTGATCATTGGAGGAGTGGCGTACGCCGTTACGGTGACTGCCTCACTCGTCAAAGATCGTTTTAGAAATCTCGAGAGCCTGATGTTCTTTCATCTCTCAAGTTGCCTTCTTATTGCCGCAATCGGGACCGATGGACTCAAATGGCCAACCCTACCAACTGCGGCGCTTCTACTTAAGCTCACCGAAGTCCCTCGAGATGCGATGACCAAGTGGCAATCAAGAAAACGCGGGGAAGAGCGAGACCTCTACGAATCGCTCGAAGCGCCGCACTTCGGAGTCTGAATGTACCGTCTGCAAAAAGCTCCTCTCAATGCAACCCGCACGGGGAGGAGTTCTTTGCTACTCATCCTTTGGTGATCCCATGTCGCATTGTGATTATGTGCGTCGGAGGCGATCAAAAACATCCTCGTCCGATTCTCTGAGCTCAATGAAGTTGCATTTAAAGCTGCTTGATACCGTCAGACAATCTAATACACATTTTTCAAACCGGCTATTAGCGATACCCGTTACTCTTGCAATGCTACAAGAATTAAAGTTAGTTCGACCGAATACGCAGTCAGAAGAGAAATGACAATCCATTATATGAACCGACTCAAAAGTTGTGTTAACGAACATGCACTTCTGGAAAATGATTTTGGCTATTAGGCCGCCCCTAAAATGCTGCGTCACAAAATCTCTCGCGTGAACTTGTTGATTCCTGATGATAACTAGACTCGGAATCAAACCATCACTTTCGAGGGATTCCCACACTCTCACCTCTTCTTTGACAGAACCTGATTCCGATTGTCTTAGCAGATAATGCATTTTATTCGATCATCCAGTAAATGGCTCCCGCAGTGTTGTCGTATTTCAATTCTCCTTTATCTCCCAAGTCCTTGATCGCTTTCATTACTCGTTCTGCGACTTTCCTAAATTCCCAAACGTCTGCGATCACTGGCACTGAACCGTCCATATTATACATATCAAACTTTAGAAAAACTTGTGATAACTGGTTTTCCATAGCAAGAGAGCGCACCGTTCCGACAAATTCAGATATTAGTATTCCCTCGCTAGTCCCCTCTATGTATCCAAGATAAGCGCAATGACACCGCCACATATCTCAAGAGACCATTCCGCACCGAACCCGGCCACATCACTACTAACACCGCCTTCACCTTCGCACCCGGTTCAGTCTATGTTCTGAACAGGGCGATTTGAACAGTAGATGAACCAGTTCGATCCCTTTTTCTTGCGGTCCAGGTTCACAAACCGCCCGCTTGTCGGCTCGTAGAACCTCGCCCTCATGCAGATCAAGCCAGATTCATCATCCTGCTTATGCCCAAGGTTGGCGCAGTAAGCGGCTTTGCCGTTGGCATTCGTCCCCGACCGAAGGCCGCCACAGGCGTCGTAGCTCTTCTCATCCGAAACCACAAACGAGGAACCAGACTTGGACAATGCCCCCACGTTGTTGCCATGAGCATCGTACAGCGGGTAGCTCACCTGGTTACCAGAAGCCGTCGTCCGAGAAACCACATCAATCCCCCGAGCGACAAGCCCGTAACGGGTGAGGCCCGTAATGGTTCCCGAACCGTTCTTTTCAACGTCCTCGATCCCCATTTGTCCATCATACCGGTAGTTGCTCATACATTTTCGACAGACTGTTCACGCTTAAGCTGTTCATCAGTATCCCAAAACACTCGTAGACTATCGCATAATTGTGCCACCCCGGCTACTCTTCGTTACCTTGCCCACGCAAGTGGCTCGCCGATTTCGGGAACTACTCATGCAAGAACTCCTCCCCATGCAACCTGCACGGGGAGGAGCAATAGTTACTCAAGCGCTAGGAGCTTAGCCGACTCGAACCCACATGATCGCATGGGCCGCGAAGCTATTGTCGACCGCGTAACCAATGAAGTTTCCGTTCGCATCGACCGCGCGCGCCCAAGATTGGGTGTAGTTTGCAGGCAACAGACTATGGAGGTCAATCGCCGGCTCAAGCGGATTGGTCCATCCCAACGCGTGCTGGGCACCTCGAGTGCCTCGAAAGTCCGTCACGATGCCATGACCAGCCACATAATCGCCGTTCACCGCCATAGCAAAAGAGTTGGGGTAGCCTGACGACAAGTACTGCAGCGAGGCGGCACTTCCGCTCCAGATGGCGGCGTAGTCGTACCGGATTCGGATCCCTTTCTTATTCGCCTCGCCCGCCTTCTGCACGAGATAACCCACCGATCCGACTTGGTGAACTCCGTCCGTCGCATTCGCCGAGGATGACTCGGCACCCGCAGGATGAAGCACGATTGGAGCCTTCGGATTACCGTTCCAAAGCCGTGCCTCATAGTTCCCCTTTAGCTCAATTCCCACTTGCTGGTTACCGGAGACTCCGTAAGCAATCGTCGGGTTTCCGTTGTACAAATCCGTGAACTGTCCCGTTGCCGAGTTGTAAATGAACGCATGCGTGTCGCCTGCCGTCGCAACATCCCCACGCTTTGCGGGCATCACGAACTGGCCGACCACCATCGTTCCATCCGTACTCAGAGCCTGGCTCGACATGAATCCGGCAGGCATCGGAATCAGGCTGGCAACCCCACTTTGCCAGATCAAGGCATTCACCCGATTTGAAGTGATGTCACCGCGTCCCGATCCGACCATCAGCGTTCCATTCATCGACGTGATAATGGAAGTGCCCGGCCGCGTGATCGAATCAAGAAACGACGGATGGACATCCGAGCGATTCCCGAGCGAGTCCCAAGTGCTTGCTCGGCTCGTAGAGCCAAACACTCCCGCCGCCGTCCCGCCGGCAAGACCGTTGAAGCCTGCGTATCCGTATCCGGGAGAAGATTGGAGCTCGACCGCGATGTAGCTTTGAGCGAGCGCGGCGTGCGCCAACATGGCCATTCCGGCGGCGAAAAGAGTGCGAATTTGAATCTTCATTGTTCTGTCCCAAACGCCTTTCGGCGTTCTGATGAGATCAATGATTCAGTTAAAAGACTGAATAATACAAACTCTGAAAAGAAAATTCCCTTCCTCGCGTTCGCGAGGAGGGGAATCGAATTGTCGCTTAAAGGCCAGAAGGCTTAAACGCGCTCACGAACTTGGTGTAGTCCAGACCGAGACCTAATTTTCGCTTGTAGTTAGGATTGAAACGGTCCAAGTCGTACCCGGTAGAACCGAACACCTGCCGAAGTCTGCTTGGGCGGATTCGCACCGATGTACGGCGCAATCCATCCGCCACCATCGCAGTTGCCATCGGCGCCGAGAATGACGTGCCCGACCACGTTGAGATGCTTCCATCCCAGTCGATGCTTCCGATCCCAACCGCCGGTCCGCTCGCGAGAACGCCTCGCTCGAACGAGCTAAATGGGGCCTTCGTATTATTAGTATTCAGGCCGCCAATTCCAACCACCAAGGAGTAATTCGCCGGGAAAAGCTCTACCTCTGTGCCGGTGTTACCCGCCGCAGCCACGATCAACAAGTTGTTATCTCGGCACCAATCGAGCACATCGCTCACCGCCAAGATTCGGCCAGTGCTGCCGAGGCTAATGTTCGCCACTTCCGCGCCATTCACGACCGCGCATGCAAGACCCTTGATCAAAGTCCACGCCGAAGCGTTTCCGTCACTATCAGCTACGCGGCAGATCACAAATCGGCTCTGTGGGCTAATTTGGTCGATGATTCCCGCGACCATCGTGCCATGCCCAACTTTAGAATCAATTCTGCCGTCACCGTTCGAGTCGATCTGGCGAGGCACATCCCAAGGTCCCTCACCCGGCTCGATCGCATTGATCCAAGCGTCGACTTTCGCATTAAGATAAGAGGCGACTTGCGAGATTCCCGTATCAAGAATTGCGACCTTTACTGCGCGTCCTGGCGCATTGGCCAACGTGGAATTCCAATTAATCTGCCTCAGAAAGTTCTGGTTATAACCCTGGAGCAAAATCCTATCTCCAACCGCCGGTAATGTCGATCCCTTGGCGGGCAATTTGGAGAGCCCTTCCGACTCCGGAGCACTTAGCTTTCCATCATCCTCGACCCACACAACCCGCAGGTCAGTCGCCATGATCGCTTGGTAAAACGAGGTCGGCATTCCGTTCGGAGCTTGGAAAAGGACGAACGGCGCGCCCTGAGTTGTGTCCTGCACCCGAAGGCCGTACGTACTTCCAACGGAAGAGGCAAGGCTCGGGTCAGCCAGTCGGCAAATCAGGTTGCCTGCCATCGCATGCGCTCCGGCAAATGCAATCACCAATCCAGCAATCACTTTCTTCATCGAACTAATCCCGCGTAGGCCGCCAAGCCTCCCCAATAATATGGATGCGCCTTCCACTCCCGAGTAATACACTTTGCGTGACAAACTGCCTCAACAACGTGCAAATTCTTGGCAAAGTGGTCATAAAAAGCCTCAAACAGTCTCAATCCGGCCTCGTCATCCAGCGGCCACTGGCTTGCAACCACCCAAGCGGCCCCTCGAGATATGAATGCCCGAGCAAGTCCGTCGGGCTCAGTCTGCTGAGCCAACGATACAGTACCAGTATCGCACGCAGACAGCGTCGCGAGTTCAATTTCTACCGAACTTCTAGTAATTTCATACGAATAGACCCTCCCATCCGGGAAGTCAATCGATGACAGCGAAGGGCATTCTCGTTGATGGTGCGCGTGACCAACGACATGAAGCACGCCGTATTCACCCCGCAAGGATTCGCGAGCTTCCTTTGCCGAACGAATAATTCGGCAACCTCCCAGAATCGCAGCAACCTTCTCTGCTTCTTGTTCAACAAATTTCAGATCGGGGGCATCGCCCAGCCAAACCATATTTGGTAGTCCGCTAAGGTTCGGAGTGCGACCCAACATTGATGGATGGAGGCACAAGGCTCTTTCATCGTCTGCAAGTAGCGACCACGGCACTTGCCACGTATATCGATCCGGACAGATAAACGCGCTCTCACCCTCTAGCATAGGCGAGAGGGTCTGTCGAAGGTTGCCGAGTGCCATATGCGCTGAGCCCGCCGGAGCGCAAGGGTCAGTCAGCGGTGCCAGTAGCTCGTACTGAAGCCACTTGAGCTGCCGGGCCAATTCAGCTTGCCCAACAGGAATCTTCGTTGCCTTTTCGGGTGAGACGGCATAAACGGCGGATTCCGTCTCGGTAATCATCAACGATTGGCTCTTGTCGAAGCTGGTCTCGCGAGACAAGACCTCAAGTTCAAGCAACGCCTTGGTTGCGAGCAACTCAAACTTACGGGATGACGCCGTTGAAATGCCTCTGCGACTACCGTTTGACGCGCCGCCGCCTGAGTCGAACTCAATCGCATTTCGGGCCTCTTCAAGGAGTTTTGACACTTGGGGTGAGACAGCCCGTGTTGCAAGTATCTCGTCGATCAAGGTTACGCTTCGCACCTGCATGATCGCGTCGCGCAACTCATCGATTCTTGACTTTGTCGGGCTCGCCAGGAGCCAGTCGAAATAGGCTTGAATCGCGGGAATTTTGTCGACCAAGTAGCTCGACCTCGCCGCAACACTTGTCAACCCAATCCTTCCAATCTGAATCGTTCGAAAGGCGGCTCGCAGGTGCGGGCCAGGAGTTCGTGATGCCTTCGCCTTGAGCAAGTGCGCACGCCACAGCAAGCCTCCATATCCGTTGGTGCGAATGATTTTGAATACTTCGTTGAAGCGGTCTTCCCCGTGTTCGCACTGAAACAGCAACACATGCAGACGATGAAAACTTGACCCTTTGGTCGCGTCTTCTAGTGTCGCGAATAGGGTCTTTCGTCCACGATGCGACTTCGAAACCTGAACGAATCTGGTCGTACAGAGTGCGTACCACCCCATCGCCCCGGCCTTGCGAAACAGATTCGCAGCTCGCTTGAAGGCGGCAGCTGCCCCCTCGACCTCCCCAATGCTCTGCAAGCACTCTGCAATTCCCATCTGCAGGTGCGCCCGGTGAAGCGGAATCTTTACCGTCTTGCATGCGCTTTGGTAGTACTCCAACGCCTCGCGCGGGAGATTCAGCTTGAAGTAGGTGTCTCCAAGGTACTCCGCAACTCGCGAGCGATCAAGCGGAGAGTCGTTCAGCTTCGATTCCAACTCGAGAAGCAAAGTCCTTGCATCCTCGAGTTCGTTCATGACCACGTGCGCCAGCGCAATATTCAGCTCTGCCAGACTGTACAGGTAGTCCGCCGAGAGTCGTTTCGCCCCCTCAACAGCTAATCGGGCGAGCGTGGCCGCTCTCCGAGGATCGCCATCGTAAAGCAGAGTCGACGACAATGCCATCTGAGCCGACGCTGCCTCAAGCTCGAAGCCGTGTTCGATCAGCCCTGGCAACGCCGTCTCAAGCGCCTTTCGAGCCTCCGGCATCCGATCTTGATAGATCAAGGCGTTCCCTAAGTTGAACATTGCCCTTACCGCCAGGCCCGGTTGCTTCAGGGCCCTCAGCTTCCGGTAAAGACTCTTGGCTAATTGCTCTGCTTCAGAAACCTTTCCCGACCGAGCCAGGCTATCAATGGCTCCTACTTGGAATGAGGCGCGCTCAAAGGCCGAACTTGCGACCGCTCCGGCGGTGATGAAGCACTGCGCGCTCTCTTTCCAATGCCCATTGGTGCGGCAAACCACCCCACCGGCACGCCAAACCCACGCCGGGTCATCAACTTCAAATACAAGAGCACGCCACTGATTTCCCAGCCGAGTCAGCTTTGCGGGCGAAGTCCCGTAGTAGCTCAGGATTCGTTCAAAAAAGGCCCGTCCAGTCCCTTTGGGTGCCTTAGACCTCGCGAAATCGACTCGACCCTTTTCTAGCTCGTCCACGAATTCATTCGCGTTCACGCATGACCTCATTGGGGCTAGGAATCTCGAAAAGCTCTTCCCCACACTGGACCGTGAAGCCTGCGTCCGCGAGTGAGTCAACCGTAAACAGCAAGCGTCGCCCAGCCTCAAGCTCTAGCTCGACGCCTTGCTTCATCGCCCGATCCGCCGATTCCGGAAGCGATGTCATCACATCCCATCGTGCCCCATTCGGCGAGTACATCACGCGAATCTTCAGGTCGCCTTCGCCGAACGCAACTTGAAAATCATCCTTCACCGCCGATCGCGAACCCAAAAGCGACAGCGAGCTGGACAAGAATGAAAGCCTTCGCTGCGCCTGAGGCATCAATGCATATGCCGCATTCAACAGATCCTGCCCCGGCTGAGCATTGGGATAGGTCAGACCAGCGAGAATCGACCGAATCTCGTTCAAAGCACCTGCGCACTCTTTGCAGCCCGAAACATGCTCAGTGACCTGAGTCGTTCCCCGCCCCTCCGCGACGTCCCACAAGGACTCCCAATATGATTTCAAGTGCGGCGTCATGGTCTTTCCTTTACGATGCGCCTCTCCCGCACAAAAATACAGTTCATTCGAAAAATCCTCCGCCAACGAGGATCTTCTTCAACTTTTCAAGGCAACGCGCACGGGTCGGCCCCAAGGATCCCATCGGTAAACCCAGCTTCTTCACTGCATGCTCGTACCCGGCATTCTCGTCCAAATAGATGGCCTGGAGTAACTCTTTGCACTTCCCACCCAGTTCGACGAGTGCCTTGCGAACGGCGTATGCCTGGCTGGCGCGAACAGATTCCTCCTCGGCGCTTGCCCCCTCGGCGGCAAGGACTTCGCCAAGGTCGCGCTCATCATTGACCATCTGCACATGATCGCGCCGATTTCGGATCACCACCAAGCAGTGATTTGACGCCGTGACCGCAATCCACCTCGGCAGCGCCTGAGCGGATTCAATCCGGTCCAGATTCGTGAACAAGGATTGAAATGTTGCCTGGAAGACATCGCCCTTGTCGTCGTCACTCAGCGAGTACTTAGCAGTGATCGAGTAGACCAGGTTGGCAAAGTTGTCGACCAGCTGCTTCCAAGCAACCTGATCTTTGTTGCGGCAACGCTCCACAACCAAAGCCAAATCGATCCGGTCATGCCTGCTCAAGTGAGCGAATTCTACCAGGCGAGCCTGAAATCCAACCCGCCAAGAAGCCCAGGTTCCCGCCTGGTGTCCCGAAAACCAACTGCTACATCCCCGCGTGCAAAACGATCTCCGTCGGTGTGCTTGCGAGTCTTACGTCGAAAGCTCCGGCATCCAGATTCAACTTCGAAACAGGGACATACTTGCCCACCTTATGCACCTTTGAAGGCTGCGCAATCCGTAGCCTCGCAGTACCACAAGCTTCAGACCTTGGCGACAAAGCGACCCTCACGGCGCCCGACGTTGTATTCACCGAGACTGACTCAAACGTCCCCGCATCGAGTGTCAAGTACAGGCCAACCGAAGACATATAGACTCGCTTTCGGAACGAGTCCTTCGGCTGAACCGTTACCCAGTCTCCCGTAGTCGTCACATCTCCGCCGAACGCCTGCCACCCAAACTCCTTCGTTTTGACCAGGTACGCGCCAGTGTTCCAAGCATGGCCAAAGAAGTTTGGACCGTAGTCACCCGAGTAAGCGTCCCACTTCAGTGTCGATGGGAAAGAGTGAAACGCCGCCGAGGCAAATCCATTCTCATGAATGTTGGACATCGCGCCCATGATGCCGCCATAACCGACCCGGAGCAGATACAAATCATCCGGGTGCTGGCGATACTCTTCCAGGAGCGGGATCGCATTCAGACCCGATCCGTAGTGATGTAATTGTCGCTCGATCCGGCTGAGC
>CAZMJL010000008.1:0-107817 GCA_964566635.1 uncultured Fimbriimonas sp.
CAGCGTGATGCCCTGCGTAGGGAAGCACTCCGAATATAAAGCGACCCCAACTAAGTATTTGAGCATTGGTTGGACATCCCGCTGCAAGTTGACCAAAACTTCGAAACAGTTCGTACTCATTTCGGTAAATATCAACCGACCTTCCCTCGGTTTCTGGCTCGCTTCCATTAGTCAGCTCCAACGCGACCTGATTGAACTGATCGTCCCATTGCTGCAATACATCGTTTCTTGCGGACTCCTCAGTCGGCAGTGATTGCCAGGGAAGGTTTGAGATGAAGTAGCCGAGCCTATAGTTGTCGATAATTGGTCTGGCTCTATCTCTGTCATGGCCGAAATGTCGGCCGCGCAGGCTTTCTCGGAGAATTGGAACAGGACTTGGAAGCTCGGGTCTTTGCGAAGGAAGAGAGCCGTCGATAAACTTACCCCTAAGCAATTGGTAGTCCGGCCAGCTTTCGGAAGTCATCTGATATTCGGAGAATCGTTGCTTCCGCTCAACTTCGAGCACACGCATTGTTTCCATGGCTCGAAATCGAAGAAGAGATACCACCTGGTCGTAAAGGGTCTGATGTCCGGATCTTATTGCGAAGATCGCAGAAGCCAGAAAAGCTGTCGTCTTGTAGTGACCATCTTCAATGATCCTCGCAAGAGCCTCGCGGTAGTCTCGGTTCTTATCGTCGCTTGCGCAAATTGATGGCAACGATTGAGCGGCGAAGTGGCACCACTGGTTATCAGATACAGAATGATCCGAGTCATATTCCCATGCTGGCGGTGGATTGAGGGCCACTCCAACTATGGTTTTGATTGCCCACTCTCGGGCCACAGTATGTAAAGCTTCGTCCTGGATGCCCCACCGGTGAACGACTGCTGCAACCCCAACCAACGCGTCCTGGGTTGAAATCACGCTTGGTCGCTCCGGCACTTCTGATTCTAGCTGCCGAGCCCTCGCGTAAAGCTCGAGGATCTCTTGCTCGGTAGCTTCACCAGCGTTCAGTAATTCTCGAGAACGCATTGCCAGGCTAAGTGGTGCAATGGAGCGCTCAGCACTCGCATTGTGCGCCTGGGCTGCTTCTTGCGTTTCCTTGGGAAGATTGCATTGAATGAGAATCCCCTCGTCCCTCTCTTCGAACGAGTAGTTCTCGAATGTATATATGGCAATCAGATTATCAAAGGATCCCTTCTCTTCAGGATGAGCCTCTTTCGCAAGCTTAAGCCACCTCTTGCAAGCTGCTACAGCATCCCGTCTCCCCTCAAGAAGGTTGATAGCTAGAAATGCATGAGCTTTGAGCAATGTCTTGCGATGTGGCATATTGTGCCACGCGAGTGCTTCCTCGATTTCCTTCTGTCCTTTGCCCGTCCAAGCGAACATCTGGTGGTTCTCATTGCGGACGACAAGGTCGATGTCAATCCAGTGAACGACTTCGTTGAAGTGCAAGAACCGAAGTTTGTCCTGAAAGAGCCTGTTGTACTTTTTGCCGATCGATAGGAGGATTCCGACGATCGGGGCAGCAGTGAGCCCCTTTACGAGTCGATCTACGATCGCATCGCCCTCGCCCCTATCGATGACCTCGTACAACCACTTTTCTAGCGCCATTAAAGCGCAGGTGATCAGGTTCGGCGAACCGTTGGCATCTCTGTGCCATCCAAACGAGTTGGCGTCACCTTTGATCCGAAGAGTCTCACCGTCAACGATCATTTCGAATGCGGCATCGTATCCATGTTCCGCTGCTGCTTCCTCAACTAGGCGCTCAACGGCAAAGTCAACAAGAGTCAAAACCAACTCAAGTGCCCAGTCTGGATCTACGTTGAAGATGTAGGCAAAGACGCCCTTGTCATAAAATGTAGGATAGAATCGTCGGTCTTCGGCAATGGAAAGCTCCCTATCAGCTAAAGGACTCCTCATATGCCTGAGCTCGTGGAGATACGGCTCCCGAATTGACGCTGCCAGAATGATCTCTCTGGCGAAGCTTGGGGAGTGACTGTAAAACTCGCGCAAGCCTCCACCTAACAAGACGAATTCGCGAAATCGGTCGTCAGGAAGTGCGACAGGACCATCTGGCCACGGCCCTTTGACCTCAGAATCGCCGAAAATGTAGAAAGATGAGTCCATTTTCACGAACCTCTTCCCGTGTTTGGTCTGACTATTCGGAAAAGGATCGTCACCAACTCTGCCGATAGCACGACGTACTAGTGATTCTGCTTCAGGTACATGGGCTAAGGCCAAACACAAGCAGCGAAACACACGGAAGTCGTGGTCTGTTTCGTCCCGAAACCGCCTGAATGCATCCAAGTGGTCAGATGCAATTTTCACTGCTAGCTCAGCGATTTGCTTTGTGTTGGGTATTCCTGGAGGAATACTTTCAAGCCAAGGTTGAATTACTTCACCGGTGAGTCGAGGAGCCAGGGTACGACAATCTTCGGCGTTCTCAGCAATGAACTTTACGACGGGCCCCCATAGATACCAGTGAGGAACACGAAACTCCGCACGCCAGGTTGTTAGGCTCGAAGGGTCTTCGCCGGCAAATGCGTGGGCTAGGGCATCATTAGGTGAGGATGTGGAGAAGAGAAACCTGGCAAGGAATCGGTTCAGGAGGGCTCCGTTCGAAGCAACCATGACATCCCTCAATTCGGTAAGGTACTCATACGATCCCGCGGCTAGCGCTAATCCATCCAGAAGCGCATCGCGTACAAGCCATGGCACAGCTCCGTTTCCAGCGAACTGGTCGAAGACCTTTCTCCACTCGTCTGATCCCCCAGTTTCCAAAAGAATCGCACTCCAAAGTCGAAGTGCGCGTAACCACAGTGGGTTTCTCCCCCGCTCCTTAAAGAATTCAGGCAGAGAGCTAGCACCGTCGATTGAGCGAAGCCGAGCCCAATCTCCGTACGAGTCGTGCCTGAATGTGATTCCTTGATCGTCGCCAGCAATGAGCTCCCTATCAACAAGCAAATCAAGTGATCCTCGATCCGAAATTGCGCTCGGCGGCACGTGCGGACTCATGAGATCCGCTTGTAGTTCTGCTACTTCACGCATTGCCGTGGATGCAGCGATTCCGCCACGTCCCTCGATGACATACTTAGCCCAAAACCAGTCTATGAATTGCTTTTGTGTTGTAATACCTCTGCTTGTGAGCTCACCAAGTTGACCCAGCTTCCCAACAAGCAGGTCTAGGTTTTTTGGAGTTAACAATACATGGCGTAGCTCTGGCCGAAAGACAATGTTCCGTAGCGTTGGAAATCGTCCGGCAACGGTTGCTAGCAGATCGTCTTGCACGGGTGAGAAAACGTACCGTCGGATTTCACCGCGATCCAACACTGCGGAGAGACGCGACAAAACTCTTTCTGCTTCCGCGGTTTGACACCCGAATACAAGTTTTAACCTGGGGCGGAGATGTTTCGTACTACTTATAATCTCGACTACGTTCGCGATTTGATCTTCCGTTATCAGTCGATCAACCTGGTCTATCACAAGCGTGATCTGCTTCGCCATGGATTCCGATAAGCAATCCGCGAATCGATGTCTCAGTCTCAGGCGGCTCTCTAGCTCCGTCGGACTGATTGAAGCCAAGTCGGCCCTAAAATACAGCCTCAACTCTCCCACTGGACACTGTTCGACAAAGTGCTTCAGAACGACCGACTTACCTGCTCCCGATTTACCAATGAAGAAGAGTGTTGAACCAAGGGAGAGTTCATTGACAAGGGACTCAATTCCCTCAGCGGTTGGTAGTTGGAGATCGTTGCCGATCACATCCCTGATATCAGAAAGATGCCTATTGACCGAGAACTCCCTAAGAGCCTTGAGGTCCTGTTCGACACGAAGGTGCTCTCGGAAGACAAAATGCGGCCCCAGTCGCTCAATGAGTGTCGATAGATTGTAGCTGCCAGCACTGCCACGAGCGTCGGCCGCAGCCTGGCACAGGTGAATCCAGAGTGATTCGGCATCGACCTCATTTGGATTGGCAAGTACCCTCATACATGTCTGTACGGCCTCCCTTGCGTCCCGGTCTGAAGGCGGATCTAGATCTAACGGCAAGAGCACAAAGTTCCGAAAAAAGCGTTGGGCATCATCTCTTCCTTGCCCCCTCTTCACGTTATTAGCGATATTTCTTTTAATACTGCTTGCAACCCCAGGCTGAATCCATTCAGGCAATTGCCCGTCTGCTTGTCTATGTGCCCAACGATAAATCTCTGCGAGTTCGTCACTCAGTGCTGGCGGGGCTGAAGGCTGGACCAGTCCAAGCTGATCCGTGGATTCGGTGAAAGGGCCCCCATCAAGGAGTTGCTCCCAAACCAGATCAACTAGCTCCAGGTCGATTCCGGTAGAGGATACATGGCTAGTAGACTTGATGCTCAGACCGAGATGATTGAGCTTGTCATCCCGCTCCATGTGCAAGAGCAAGTCGTCGAAGTGCCATCCCGCTGGACGTTGTCCGAACTGAACTTTGACGACATTACCGAAATCTTTGTCCCCAAACGCAGTCCGTGAGAGAAGGTGTAGTAGTGCAATTGCGCCAACCTTGTCGGCATATGTGAAACCGAATCCCTCAGTAGCTGTGGGAGAACTTTTACGAGCCATCCTTCTCTCCAGACACGAGCCCTAGGAATCTCTCAAAAAACGCCATTAGCTTCGTCAAGACTCTTTGCTTCTTCTCAGTGTGCCCTCCACCTGATGAGAATCGGCTTACTGCGGGCATAACTTTCGTGATCGCCGTCCCCGATGTCCTGATTGCTCCATCTCGAAACGCAGCTTCGACGAAAGCGACTGTCTCCTCAGGCTTTAGCTTCTCTTCTTCAATAATTTGGTCAAGCTCAGACTTTCGACGCTGGGCAATGTATGTCTGCCATTCCACATCAATCTCTCCAGATGCTGAAACACTATCTACAAAGTTCTCAATCAGATCTCGCTTGTTGCGAAGTGTTGGTGATGAGTCGATTGCTCGGGTGATCTGAGAGCGAATTTCCTTGTCTCGGCCATCGCCCTTCGATTGGCGCAACTTCATGACGAGCATCAGGATGTAATCAACATTGATTTCCACCTGCTTGATCAGCTCGATTTCGAATACGATGTCGTCAAGAATTTGCTCTTTATCTGAATCTCGCCCCTGCTTGAAGTCGGCGTAGATATCAAGATAGACACTCCGGAAGTCCTGCCCCTCTCTAGCTGAGAGAATCTCGTTGCCACTGAAATCATCAAACGAAGTCAAGATATTCTGCAGTCGCAAGATCGACCCAAACAGGGCAACGAAGTCTTTCTTGGCCTGCTCACCAATAATCGGTTCTCCAAGTGGGAACTTACTGAGCAGTTCCTGGACCTTGTCTCCGTATTCGTTGTAGTAATCACCATAGGGCTTGAGAACTACGATGCCCTTGGCATCCTTATTGCCAAAGAGTGCGAGGGCGTCGTTAGTTTCTTGTTCAAGGTTTCGGAAGCTGACGACATTCCCGTACGCCTTGATCGAGTTCAAAATGCGATTCGTCCGAGAATACGCTTGGATGAGTCCGTGTGCTCTAAGGTTCTTGTCTACAAACAAGGTGTTTAGGGTCGTCGCATCAAAACCTGTCAGGAACATGTTGACGACGATCACTAGATCGATCTCACGGTTCTTCATTCGAAGCGAGAGATCCTTGTAGTAGTTTTGAAACTTGTCGTCGGACGTATCGTAGCTGGTTCCGAAATTGGCGTTGTAGTCCTTGATCGCTTCCTCAAGAAAGTCTCTTGAGGAAGCATCGAGGGCCGAAGTTTCAAAGCCTTCTTCGTCGAGCGCACCATCCTCAACTTGCTCGTTTGCCGCAAAGGAATAAATCAATCCGATCTTGAGGCGCTGGTCAGGAGCTAGATTCTTCTGCTGATTTAGAAACTCAACGTAGTATCGTTTCGCCGCTTCGATCGAGGCTGTCGCAAAGATTGCGTTGAAGCCTTTGACACGGGTTGTTGCTTTGACCGATTCAACTTTGTTCTTGCCGCCAGCAACTTCAGCAACGTTTCCAATTCGAGAGTGAACATAGCTACTCGCACGCTTCGTTTTCTGGTCAAAGTGCTCAAGTATATAGCCGGTGACCAGTTGTATGCGCTCGTTGTCTAGAAGGGCGCGTTCAGTATCAATCGACGAGACTTGCTTATCTCGAACATTGCCAACTTTTACGGTGTTGACGTAGTCGATCCTAAAGGGCAGGACGTTCCTATCCGTGATTGCATCGACAATTGTGTATGTATGGAGCTTGTCACCAAATGCCTGCTCTGTGGTCTTTAGCTTAGGATTCCCGCCACTCGACATGTTTGCAGTGAAGATGGGCGTTCCAGTAAAGCCGAACAGATTGTAACGTCTGAATGCCTTTGTGATGGCGGTGTGCATATCGCCAAATTGAGAGCGGTGACACTCGTCGAAGATGATCACGATATGCCCACCGAAGACTTCGTGTCCCTTGTTGGCAGCGATAAACGTCGCGAGCTTTTGAATCGTGGTGATGATGATCCGCGCATCAGCCTTCTCAAGCTGACGCTTAAGCACAGCTGTGGAAGTGTTTGAATTTGCTGCACCCTTTTCGAAGCGGTCATACTCACGCATCGTCTGGTAGTCCAGGTCTTTACGGTCAACAACAAAAAGAACTTTATCTACACTCGGCATCTGACTCGCGAGCTGAGCGGTCTTGAAAGAAGTGAGCGTCTTGCCTGATCCTGTGGTGTGCCAAACATATCCACCCGCTTGGATTGATCCTAGAGTCTTATAGTTCGTCGAAATTTCGATCCGCTGAAGGATGCGCTCCGTCGCTGCGATCTGATACGGCCGCATCACGAGGAGTGTGCGGTCTGCGGTGAGAACGCAGTAACGGGTGATGATGTTGAGGAGGGTGTGCTTCGCAAAGAAAGTTTTAGCGAAAGCTGTAAGCTCCTGGATCGGCTTGTTCTTTGCATCGGCCCACCACGAAGTGAACTCGAATGAATTTGAGGTTTTTTTGACCTTCTTTGCACCCGAGGCTTCGTCGATGTGCTGCCTGCGCGTGGTGTTGCTGTAGTATTTGGTCAGAGTCCCGTTGCTGATCACAAAGAGTTGCACGTACTCGAAGAGGCCAGAGCCTGCCCAGAAGCTGTCGCGTTGATATCGGTCAACTTGGTTGAATGCCTCTCGGATGTCTACACCACGGCGTTTGAGCTCTATGTGAACCATTGGTAAACCATTGACCAAAACGGTCACGTCGTACCGGTTAGCTCTAGCACCTTCGACCTCGTATTGGTTAATGACTTGGAGGTGGTTGTTGTGGATGTTCTTTCGGTCGATCAGTTTAACGTTTTTGGTAGTGCCATCATCCCTAGTCAGAGGCTGGACCGGGTCATCCTGAATTCGAACAGTCTTCTCGACGATGCCATCGTTTTGACCAGCAATCTTCGTCTCGAAGAACTTACTCCACTCTTTATCGGTGAACTTAATGTCGTTCAGAGCCTCCAGCTGTTGCCTCAGGTTGCTGACAAGCTGCTCTTCCGAGGTGAACCGCAAGTATTCGTAGGCCTGCCTCTCTAGTAGCTTGATAAACTCTCGCTCTAAAGAATCTTCGCTCTGATAGCTGGATTCGCGAACTTGATTTTCTGCAATGTACTCCGAAACGACTGTACTCTCGTTCGAAACTGCTATCGGATCATAGTTGTATGGTCGTCGCAGTTCACTCATTTTGCCTCGTCAAATGATAGTAGTCGGTCCAGATAAAACGTGTACTGTTTACGACGTGCCTCTAGCTCCGCCTCTAGCTCTGCCTCTAACCCGGTAAGAGTATCAAGAAACATAGCGATCTCTAGCTGTACTTCAATTGGTGGTACTGGGATTCTGATCTTAAGGAATCTTTCTTTGGAAATATTGATCCTAGTCACTCCGCTTGCGGCTTTTTCAATCTGAGATCTAATCGCCTTTGATCTAAAGAGGTATTTGCTGAAACTGGGATCCATCATTCCCGAATCCCTGAACCGTAACGCGAAACAAAAGCTGTTTAGATAAAGAGGCTCAGTAGGTTCAGATGTAACAACTGAAGACATTCCAACTTCGTCTGCGGTTTCCGAACTTCCTGTAAAGAGTACGTCACCGAGATGCAGTCTGTTTTGTCGCTCATTCGCACTAACCTTAACAAAATCAGGGGCAGTCTGATTGACTGCTAGATTTGCGAAGATGTTTTTGTAGCTGACGTATCGAGCATTGCCGTCTGAGAAATCAACTTTTGACTTACCACTCAAGCCAGCAACAGTGTCGGCCACATTGGCGAGAACGACGTAATCAACACCGTTTGGGCAGTGTGTTCTAATTAACTGGTCGATACGGCTCACTTTTTACCTCCATTGATAGTTGGCACACTATGCTCAAATTGAAGCTCAACTGCCTGAACGAGTATGAGTCCTGGCGTCGCAGCGCATGTTTTTCGGAAGCGCAGAAGCTTTATCATCATAAAATGGGTGAATTCGATTTTGCTCATTCTTCACTCGAATCTAAATCTGCAATGATAGCGTCGATCCGAGTTCGAAGATCCGCTTGACGCTTTGCAATTTCGGCGATCTGTTGATTGAGTACGACGATGTCGACCGCAATTGAGACGTCCTTTTTGTCCACATAAGACGAGACAGAAATATTGTAACCATTTTCCTCAATCTCAGAACTCGGCACTAAGCGACAGAAATGCTCGACCGACACTCGAGTGGTAAACGCATCTAGGATCTTCTCTTGGTGTATCGGAGCTAGCTTGTTCTTGTTTCCGATCCTGTTGAACTCAGCGGACGCATCAATGAATAGAACCGAGTTATCCTTTTTTGACTTCTTTAGAACTATAATGCAAGTGCCGATAGACGTCCCAAAGAATAGATCGGGAGGAAGTTGGATTACCGTATCAACGTAGTTGTTATCGATCAAATACTTTCGAATTTTCTTCTCAGCACCGCCTCGGTAAAGTACTCCAGGAAATTCAACAATTGCCGCTGTGCCGTTTACAGCTAGCCAATGAAGCATATGTAGTGTAAACGCGAGATCGGCAGCCGACTTGGGCGCTAGGACCCCAGCGGGAGCGTAGCGAGGGTCATTGATAAGAAGTGGATTTGCATCCCCATCCCATTTGATAGAGTATGGCGGATTGGAAACGATTGCCTCAAACGGCTCGTCATCCCAGTGTTGAGGGTCCGTAAGAGTGTCTCCGTGAGCGATGTAGAACTTCTCATAGTTCACATCGTGGAGGAACATGTTGATCCTCGCGAGGTTGTACGTTGTCAGGTTTATTTCCTGTCCATAAAACCCTTGTCGAACGTTATCTTTACCTAGAACTTTGGCGAATTGTAGCAGCAGCGATCCTGAGCCGACGGCAGGATCATAGACTTTATTGACTTGGGTTTTACCGACAACTGTAATGCGAGCTAGGAGTTCAGAAACTTCTTGTGGCGTGAAGTACTCACCACCTGACTTACCTGCGGCCGAAGCATACATCTGCATCAGATACTCGTACGCGTCTCCAAAAACGTCGATGGAGTTATCCTCATAGTTCCCTAGTGGAAGATCACCAATTGCATTGAGTAGCTTTACAAGTTTCTCATTCCGCTTGGCAACAGTTGGACCAAGTTTCTGGGAGTTAACTTCTAGGTCGTCAAAGAGCCCCTTCAAGTCGTCTTCGCTATCGGCTCCAACCGCCGAACCTTCGATGTTAGCAAAGACTCGCTCTAGAGTTTCATTCAGATTCTCGTCCTTTTGAGCGCGGTTGCGGACGTTCTCAAACAGCTCCGACGGCAAGATGTAAAAGCCTTTTTCCGCGACGGTTTCTTTTCGCCCGAATTCTGCGTCGGCATCCGAAAGCTTCGCGTAATCAAAATCGGCTGTGCCCGCTTCTCGCTCTTGCTTGTTCAAGTAAGCCGTGAGATTCTCGGAGATGAAACGATAAAAAAGCATCCCAAGCACGTAGGACTTGAAATCCCATCCGTCAATGGAACCGCGCATGTCATTTGCGATTCCCCAGATAGTCTTATGAAGCTCTGCGCGTTGTGTCTCACTTGTGGACGGAGGCATTAACACCACCCTCCCGTTGAGAGGAAATCCCAAGCCATAAATCTGGAAGCAGTTCGCATTTGTCTAGTATTCCTGATGGGGCACATCTCTGCAGCTGTGGTTAGGAGGTTTCTCAATTGATGGTAGCAGGAAATTGCTTTTAGTACCTCCCAATTCAACCAGAACGGTGATTAAGAGTTCATGAATTGGGTTGCGTGTCCGCAGCCGCTTTTGCTGGGCATGTCCTTCCAACCTATGCTTGGCACATCATGAACTGTTACCGATGTGGACGCTACTTTCGACCGGGCGAGCTTCACTTGCGCCGAAAGGTGAAGACTGGTGAGCGATACCGGAAGCAATACAAGTCCAGCCAATTGGACATGGTTCAAGCCACATTCGGAATGAGAATCGTTTGCAAGTTTTGTGCGAAGCAGATCGACCAAGAGGACGCTCGCCGTCAACTCATGCAACATGCAGGTTCGCTTGTCCTACTGCTGGCGCTTGTACTTCTCTTCCTACTGCAGCTACTCTCCGCGAAATGAAAAGACCCTCGCGAAGTGCGAGGGTTAGTGGGGTGCTCTTGAGTCAGGTTTTGTACGTGACTCCTTTGATGTAGTCTGCGGCCTTCTGCGCCTGGGCGGCGGCGATGACGACAGCCTTGGGATCGTTCCTTAGAACGTTCAGCCAAGATTGGATGTAACTGGCTGAGTCCGCAATGAACGAGTTGTCAAGGCCAACTTCTCCAGCACAAAACGCGGCGGTCAGTTCGGCGACAAGCTCTTCCCGGCTGTACTCACCTGAACCGAAGTGCACTTGTTCGGTAACTCCTGAACGGTTCAGTCTTTTGGCGTGACCGGTGGAGTGTCCAATTTCATGAAAGAGCGTCGTGTAGAACTGGTCGGCAGTTGTGAAGTGCTCTATCTTTGGCACTTGGATCAGGTCTTGCGACGGTTTATACCAAGCGGAACTTCCTTCCTCACGAATCTCGGGCGGGTCGGGCATGCACTGGATCAGCAGCTCTGCTTTCTCGGATCGCTCTCTAGGAGTGGTTTCCTTAGCCTTCGGAAGCTCTGGGAGATTCAGCCCATCTACCTGCTCAGCATTGAACACTTTGTAGTAGCGCAGGGTCGGAGCTGGCCGCCTGACTTCCTCCTCATCAGCGCTCCGTTCTGGGAATTTCCAAAAGACGACCAAAGTCGATCTTTCACCTTTCCGGAGCGCGCCTCCGAGCTCGCCGATTTGCCGGAGTGTTAACCACCGATGATCGGAAAACGGTGCGATTCCGAGGAGGAGGTTATTCACTCCTCTGTAGGGCTTTCCGGTAGTCAGCGAGATCGGGACAGATCGCTCGATGTGCCATGGCTTCTTCCAAGGAATGACTCCTTCTCTCAGGGCGTCAAGGATTTTTGTTGTGACGAGTTCATAGAGGTTGCCAGACATGACAGAGCCTCCGAATGGTTGTTGTTTTCATGGTGAACGGACCTTCCGCTTTGCCATAACAACAGGCACCCCACCGTAGCGCATCTTTTTCTAACTTCAAGCAATTGAATCGCGAGGGATCGCTTTCCAAGTGGTAAAACTCAAACGTGCAAGCGGTTAGTTTAGGTGATATCGAAGATGTCTTGCGATCCGAAATAAACAGCAATCGGCTTGAGACGCTAGAGAACGGTCACGATGATTTTGACCGTTTGCTTGAGTCATGCAGAGACGCCATTACACTTGAAGGAGAGGAGCCTCCCTACAGCATCGTCGATGGTCGGCATAGAATATATCTCGCCAGAAAGCGTGGCTACAGTTCAATTTCTGCCAAATTTCTTTAGTTGCTTGACGACCTGAAAGATCGGTGACAGTGTGTGAATACCACTTGCCCAATCCACATGCCCACAGAAAACTCAACAGAACGCACAGTCGCCGAGCTATTACGTAACGCACTTCTTGAAATCCGGTATCTGTCAAGAAAACTTGGTGATTCAAGGATAGAGCAACTTGCTGATGTGTTTCATAACATCCCAACTGCTTTAGTGGAGGGCCGACTAGATACCAGTACACTCAAGGCTGAGCTACGTGCACTTGGAAACGAAGGTTTATACCCCTTTGCCAGTCGCGCGGATGACCTTGAGTAACAATTGCAGGACTGTTGTCAAAACCAGAATTCATAGGCTGCGCTTGGGTCTCTGTTTGGGCTTTAGCGCTTGCCTATGTGACCAATAGACAGTTTAAGATAACCACTCAAGCATTTGACGAAAAGCTTCGCTGAGACTTGTGCATAACAGCGCGCTCGTATCACAGTTAGAAATGCTTTCTATGGAGGCATCACATATTCTTATCAAAAGACGGTGCTCCGAGCCTCATGCATGCGAAATTGCTCATCTCTATATTCTCCGGGGCCGAGTACTCAACGTTGCTTCCGGGCGAAGCATAGCTCTGTGATATTCGGTTTAGGATGACGACAGAATTGCTAATCCTGGACTGTCCGATGGTAAGATGCTGTCGAAATGGTCAACTACCAAGAAGTCCTGCAACTTCTCTCGGACAACTTATCGACGAAATTTGCATCCACCTGGAGCCTCGATGCCGAAGAGGGTGAAATAAAGTTCTCTCACAACGACATTCAATATGAAATTTACGTTGATGAAGCCAAGTTGAGATTAACAATTTCAATAACATTCTCTTTTTACGAGACGGCAATTCCATACTTGGCCCAATCCGTCCCGGGCGAAGCTGACACCATTATCAAACGAGCACAATCGGATGACAGTTTCGCGACCCGGTTCCTATTTCATGTTGTGAACGAAGTTAACAACCACTTCCGCGTTGGTTGGAACCCGCTGATTGCAACATACCATGACTACTTCTTTACGAGGTATCGAATCGAGCCGCAAGATCTTGCTTCTAAGGGCGTTTCGGCTGTAGAAGCTATCATCAATCTCGGACCAGAATTGATTGACGTTTTCTGTGATGAGATGATCATCGGATTACATAGCTTCTACTTTGAACATTGATTCGATCAGTCAGTTGCGAACTTTACGGGAGAAGGTAGTGTCCGGCATGCCTTTTCATGAGTAAACAAACGAAAGATGGCTCGACTTTTGAGGCTAGATTAACGCATCTTCATCCCAACCGACCAAAGTACCCCTAAGCTCAGGTTCAAGATGTACCCGACCGTGAGCACTGGCGAGTCATATGGAACTTGCTACTATGTGAGAGTTGATGGAAGCAAATCTCGATCTTCCATCAAACTAGTTCGGATTTCGTCCATCAAGGGGTGCCAAACAGAACTTTGAAGATTAAAGCCGGGCCAATAATCGTTGTAGGAGCCATTTCTCAGAGGTTCGAAAGCGCAGATTGCTCGCACAATCGGATCGTACTCAACAACCAGCTTTTCCAGAGTGAGAAAGTAGTTCTGACCAAGTTGCTTTAAGAAGCCTTTTGCCGTCTCTGCCTCCAGCCAGTCACGGCCCGAGACTTGTTCAAGCACACTCAGCTTGCGGTAGATTCGCTTTGCTAGACCGTCAAATTCAGCCGCCTTTTCGGTCACCGTCTTGGTGATCTCCCCGATCTCCTTTTCGATTTCAGCCTTCATTTCACGGTACTCGTTTGCAGAGATTTCCTCATCGAGACGCATCTTGTTCAGCCGCTTGAGCCGTTGCTGAAGTTTTGCACTTTGGTCTTCTTTGAGTTGATCCGAAGCACTTTCAACTTCGCTAACGAAGCCGACGTACTTGCTTAACTCCGCAGCGAGCCAAGCCAAAACCTCGACCGGCATTCTCACGAAGTCAGCCTCAAATTCGAGGAACTCTTGGAGCTTGGGTTGACTGACGCCGACTTTGCGACACCCCTTTGCCCCGGTGCAGTGGTAGTAGGTGTACGACACAGTTCTTCCGGTTTTGGGATAGGTTTTGACCTTTGTCTCCCCCGTAATCGAGCATCCGCATGTTCCGCACACCATGAGTCCGCTGAACTTGTTTCGATGCTTCGATCCATTTGCCCTTAGTCTCCCATTCAATACTTGCTGAACGATTTCGAACTCATCCTTGGACACCATCGCGATGTGCCGCCCTTGGTAGGTCTTGCCGCGAAACTCGAACTCGCCGAAGTAGAACGGGTTTCGGAAGAGCGCGCAGAATGCACTCTTATGCAGCTTCATTGTCTTGAGCGAACTCACAAGACCAAGCTCTTTCGCCTGTCGCATCACGTCTGCGAGGGTGAACGAACCAGTCGCGAGCTGTTTCCAGCAGTGCTGAAGGATCGGAAACCGAACGGGATCGATTTCGATCTCGTGGGTAAGTTTGTTGTACAGGTAACCAAGTGGTGGACGCGTTGGCATCCAACCTCGCTCAGCTTTGCCGATCATCCCTCTTATCGTGTTTCGCCGAAGATCCTGTATGAAGCTCGTCGCCATACCATTCTCGATAGAGATCAGAAGTGCGCTGTCATCAGGAAAGTATGTCCGCTCAGGAGTTCGTATGAACTCTAGCTTGCCCGAGTGGAGCAAGTGAGCAATCTGACCACCCTCCAACATGTTCCGGCTCAATCGATTCATGTGCCAGACAAGTAATCCCGTGATCTCATCCATCTCAACTTTGCGCATCAACTCATTGAAAACTGGCCGGTAACCCGGCTGCTTTGCGGACCTGGACTCCTCAAAGACTTCAGAAATAGTGATCCTGTTCCGCTTGGCATACTCCAGCAGAACCTTCTTTTGGTCTTCAAGACTCTGAACCTGACGGTCTTCGCTCTCGCTCGATTTGCGGATGTAGATAGCGACGGGCATAGAGTTGGATGAATGCTATTTGTAGGATTCTGGAGGCCGCTTCTTGCGCCTCGTTCATAGTCAATTCTAAATGGAATTCTCGTTCGAGCAAGGATTGAAATTCCTTCACTCCTTCGGGGGTTGGGTGGGGCAGCAACATGAATCGCAGGCTACAGGGGCACAAAATGAACGAAAAATCGCTCTCAGCCTAAGCAAACTTTGCATCGACGCACAAGGACTTGATCGGTTTTTGTTCGGTATGTTTCGATAGTGTCATGTCTCATCCACCACCACAGCAGGGCTACGGCCCGGTCATCAACCGCATTGCGGACGTGATGGCTCATCTTGACAGATATATGTTCAAAGGAACGGCTCGGCTCGCCGAAGATGCCAGGGTTAACCCTTCAACCATCTCCCGGATTCTTAACAACCAACTTAACCCCTCGTTCGCCCTTGTGGCACGAATCACCGCCGCAATCGAATCCGAATTCGGAATTCAAATCGATCCACGTAACCTCGTCGCCGAGAACGGCGACTTTCTGACTCCTTTTACCTGCGACCTGATGGCTTGCAAAGGATGCTTGCCGGAATCTGCGCTTGATGAGTTTGGCGACCTCAAGCCCGCGTTCACCAAAGTTGCCAAGGGTAAATGGGTTTCATCTCGTTATCCAAAAGGCTTTATCCCGGAAAGGAACTCCCGATGACCACAACGCCAATCATGAAAATGTTGCAGACAGCTTCACTTCATTCTCTGCTCATGATGACCAGCAAGGCACTCAGCCGCTCAGGGTTTGGAGATGTACAGATTCTAGATCGCAGGGAAGCGAAGCAGAAATCCCGCCACGGTGGGCACGAACTTCTCTGCGTCACCACCATCGGTGGTGTTCCCGTACGAATAGTTGTTAAGGTGATTCGCGATACATTCCGGGTTCGTATGTTCGACGAACTGGCCGGAGTCGTTCTGAGGCAGAACGCCGATATGGGAATCCTGATCTCACCTAAGCAAGGTAATGAAATCGGGATGAAGTTGCAACCGCAATACCGTCCTTTGAAGATCTACTCGATGGACGGTCATGCCCTCGCTCGCATGATCTCACGTTCTCGTATCGGAACGAAAGACGGTATCACTCCAGACTACGGTTTCCTTCAAGAACTCGAAGAAATGGGGGCGCGTGTTCGGTCCTTCATCAAGCGAGAGGAGGTTTATGCCTCATGATCCAGCCGTCGAGCTCGCCAAAGAGCTGCACCTACTCGGTATCAGTCACGCGGGAATCGTCGAAGTGATGGCTGGCTATCCGCACGACCGGATTCGGAGGCAGCTCGAATATCTCCCATACCGAAAAGCCAAGCGCCCCGAAGCTTTTCTCATCGAGGCTGTCCGCAACAACTACTCACCACCGAAGGAATACTTCTATGCCAAAGCTGAGGCTAAACGTGCCGATTCACAACCACTCGTGGACCAAGGTGCCGAACCTGGTGTTCGACAAACTGATGCCGACCCTCAAAGACACGGAACTCAGGATCCTCCTCATCCTGATCCGCTCAACCTCGGGTTGGAACCGAAGTGGGAGTCCCGTGATCTTGCCCTACCACCAACTGAAGAAGAGAACCGGCCGAGGATCTGAAGCAATCTCGAAAGCAATCGCCGAGCTTTCGCGGCTTGGACTTATCCACAAGCGGCAATCAAACATGCAAACAATCACAAGGAAATCGAAGCACCGCCACTGGGAAAGCGAAGAGCAACAATACAAAGAAAGAGATTAAAAAGAACAGCGCGCTCAGCGAAGATTTCCACAGCAGAGCAAAACCGACAAAACAGGGTGGGGGGGCCGGGTTACTATCACTCGACCTTCCGCCCCCTCCCTGGGGCCGACTGGTTCGAAAGATCGAGTGCTAGTAATTCTTTGATCTTTGTTGAAGACTATGAGTGAGATGAACGGCTTTAGGTGAGTGAATCGAACGAAGAGTCTGAAACGAAGTGAAAGAAGAATAGAACCGACTGAGAATCAGGAGGGTTGAGCCTGAAATTCGCCGATTTGAACCTAAAACCCCCGACCAGTGATGGTTGGGGGTTTGGTTGTACTTCTGGTCGGGCTAACGGCCAGTTAACAACATTGCCAATTCGGTCTCAATTAGCCATCCGTGATACAAGTCTTCGGCCTCGAAGCAGTTCTTCGAGAGTATTCCCAGATGCCGGATCGCCTTTTCCAGATTGCCGGACTCAACCATAATCCTTGCCTCAACTAGTCCGCACTGCTCTAGCCCCTGAAGGTTTTTGACATCGCCAGAACGGAACGCTTTATTGAGTAACTCCTCAGCGGTAAACCGCTCTCCCATGAGAAGGTAGATTCGGGCTTGAAGCAAATGGACACTGAACCTCGTTTGAAAGCGCGTCGTACTCCCTTTTTCCGAGGCAATCTCCTTCAAAAACGCTTTCAAATCTGTCGAAGTGAGGCTAAGTATCTTGCGTTCAGCAAGTGTCAACTTTGCTCCGATCAGCGCACGTAGAAGGAACCCAGATGTAGCCAGACCGTAAGCCTTTGGCTCTCCGTTATGCGTTAAATGGAAAGCGTTCTCTAGCCACTCAAACGTTCTTTGCAGGTTTTGCATGTTGACATTTGGCAGTTGAACGAGAACTCTCAGTCGCCAAAGCTCGGCATAGATTATCCTGGCTGGCTCATTCGCTCCACTTGCTTCCAATAGTGCCATCCCAGAGATTTGCAATGCCGAACCCGGTCTGTTTAGCCGGTGATTCAGCCAAAATGCCCGGTCGAGCACCACCTGGCGGGTTGAATAGTCTGTCACAACCTCAACACCAACCTCGATTAGGTCAGCCGCTTGGAGAAGCCTTTCCTCACGAATCAGTCGATCTACTCGCTTAAGACTCGCCGCCGTGAACTTCTTTTGAGTAAAACCTCCTCGCCTTTTGCCCTCAAGGTCTAAACCGAAGCATTCACGATTCCACGCAAATAGAATTCGCCTTCTCGCTTCCTTGTTGGGGATTTCTTCAAGGATCGAAGCAATTGTTTCGGGCTTTAGAAGCTCAGGCTTGCTCAGGATTTGCGAGATTCTGCCTTTTGAAACACCAAGAGTCTCCGCGATGTCACCGTCCTGGAAACATTCGTGGTGGATCTGAAACGCCTCACGCACGAGGTTAGAAAATGAACCGGGATCATGGGGCAGTTTAGCCCGGGCTAAAAAATCGGGGTCTTCGCCTTTGGGGATTCTGGACGCTGCCATACGCTCTTACTCAAGGATAGACGACATGGTAGTTAGAGCAGACGAAATACCCCTCGGGCATTGGATTGGAATACGGAAAGGTTGGGAGGAAATGGGTTTGCCATTGGGTGAAGTCCTGGTTCCGCTCCAAATCCCTTTGATGAGAACCCATAGCCTACTGATCGGCGCTACAGGTTCAGGAAAGTCCACTGCCATCCACCACCTCATCGCGCAAGACGTTCTTACCGGACACCCTTTCATTGTTCTCGATATGCGGGGGGACTTAGTTAATGCCGCGCTCGAAATCTGCGCCGAGCACGTAGACCCCGGCGATGTCGCTCTATTCGATCTTCGTGAACGAGAAAGACCACTCGGCTTCTCTCCGCTTTTTGGAAGTGGCGAGCCGTATATCCGCTCACTTGGCGTTCTCGATGTGATCGCAAGTGAATCTGAGTCTTGGGGAGTGCAACTCGCAGAAAGTTTACGCATGGCGGTGATGCTCCTCGCGGAAACCGTTTGCCCCCTTACGGACATTGAGAAAATCTTCTTTAACGCCGGTTTCCGAGAGCTCCTGGTCTCGAAGTGCCGAAACGAGCAAGTCGTTAACTTCTGGAACCGGTACTCCGCTCTCAATCAGGATCGGCAGAGCGCACTCGCAACTCCGGTTCTCAACAAAGTTAGCCTTCTCTTCGCTTCCGAGTCGCTTCGGCGCACTCTGGGAAATCCAAGACCTCTCGATCTCGGGCGGCATCTCAACAAGCCAGGATCAATCACCCTAGTCAGCCTTGCCGTCGATGAACTCCACTCTGCGGGTCGCATGTTCGGCTCGATGATGCTCTCCAGCATCACCAGAGAGGTCTTTAGCCGCGTGAACATCCCGGAAGGTAAGCGGAACCCAATTCACCTATATGTAGATGAATTTGAACACTTTGGGACGAAAGAGTTCGAAAACATCCTCGCCGAAGGTCGCCGTTTCGGACTGAGCTTGGTTCTCGCTCACCAGACGCTCCAACAGCTGAACCCCAAGATTCGCTCCATGATCCTCAACAATGTGGGGGTCAAGCTCGTGTTCCGCACAGGCCGCGAAGATAGCCAGATTCTCAGCAAAGACCTCTCTGGCGATCCGAAAGCCTTCGACCTGACTCAACTAGCCGTCGGTGAAGCAATTCTCTCCACCCGGCACGAGGGTCCGACCGTCATCGAAATAAACGCTCCGCTTTTCAGGGATGTCGGAGTTCGCAGTCTCGAAGCAAAGCGATTCATCGAAGCCGTGATGGCTCGAAATCCGGAATGGATTGCTCCTGCGCCGGTGATCTACCCTCAGCCCAAAGCAGACCTCGCACCAAAGGTTGATCCCATTCCGCCCGCACATGAAACCGGTCGCAACATCGACCTGGGAGACTGGCTATGATCCTTCAGCCTCGCGATGTCTCGCTCGTAAAAGACGCATCACTCTCCCACGTTCTCAGCCGGGATCAGGTGATTGCGCTTGGCTACTTCTCGACGGTGACCCGTGCAAACACCCGCTTGCGTGAACTCGTGAGGCTTGGCTATCTCGCAAAGCTCACGACACCATTCATGAATCAGCACCTTTACATCCCGGGCAAAAAAGCATCCGAGATTGTGGATTACCGAATTGCAAACCTGATCCGTAACCGAGGCGATTCTCCAAGGTTCATCCAGCACACGCTCAACACGACCAACGTCCGCGTAGCCCTCATAGCCAAAGGAGCAACGGATTGGAGATTCGAACAGCAGCTCTGGCGCAAGCTCGAAGGTCTCGAAGTGCGTCCTGACGGCCTTGCCCTTACCACTAAGCTCCCTATGTTCATCGAGATCGACCTTGGGCACGTTTCGCCCCAGAAGTTCAAATCCAAGCTCCTGAGCTACGAGGCACTGACGGTTTCCGGTCAGTGCAAGCCCCTCTACGGCTTCGACAAGTTCCGGCTGCTCACCGTTACCACCGGAACCAAACGAGCCAAGTCGCTTTCCCGTCTTCTTCCGAACCCCTCCTTTGACCACTTGGTGCAAACCTTTGAGGACTTAGGCGTGGTTCCGGTAGGGGCGTGGAGTTAACCCATGAAAGAAATCCAAACCCTCCCCCAGAGTCTCCAGACTCAAATTCAGAAGGCCCAGAACCTTCTCGCTAGAAGCGAGCAGCACAGCGAAGAAGGTTATCACTCCCTCGCCGCTCAAGAGGCTAGGCAAGGCATGAACGCTCTCGTAGAGATTGCTCAGCGGAGTCCCGAACTCGCAGTTTTGGTCCTAGGGGCGATGGAAGGCTACGGCGGCATTGAGTTCACAACCACTGAGCGAAACACCTACTACGAGAAGGTTGAAAAATACGTTCTTGGCATCCCTGTTGGAACCAAATACGTTCCCATGACCACGACCAAGACCACGACCAGAACCATCCGGTTCACCAAATAAGACAATGAATACAACCCAAAAACTCGCGTACACGGTCAAGGAGGCGGCAAACCTCCTCTCCCTCTCTCGATCAATGCTCTACGAGCTGATCCACACAAACCGCATCGAGACGATCAAAATTGGTCGTTCACGACGCATCACGGCAACTCAGCTCACAAACTATGTGCAGAGTTGCGAGAGAGAAATCTCATAGAAATCCGCTGCTGTCCACCACTTAAACGGCGGATAAACGGCAAAAACAAAAACGCCTTCCGATTCTGGAAGGCGTTTTCTTCAATTTTGAACCTAAAACTGTGGCTGCCGCTGTAGGACTCGAACCTACGACCCAGTGATTAACAGTCACTTGCTCTACCGACTGAGCTAAGCGGCAATGTGAGGAACAATATACCTGCACAAGATTTATCGGATCAAGGGGGAGGGCGCTTTAGGGGCGTATACTTTTAAAAGTGGATTCGCGGGTGGTGCTCAGCTCTCGGGTGCGGCTCATGCGCAACCTCGCGGGACACCGATTTCCAAGCAAAGCTGACTCCGGTGAGCTCATCGAAGTGATGAACAAGGTTGTCGCGGCGAGCCGTAAGGCTGATTCCAGCCTTGTCGTTGAAAAGGGAATCACGAGCAAGGAGCGGGACCGGATGCTCGGTCAACGACTCATTTCTCCAAATTTTCAATGGGCGAAGCCCGGTCGATGCGTCATCCTCTCGCCCGACCGCAAACTGAGCCTGATGGTAAACGAGGAAGATCATCTCCGGGCGCAATGCTTGGTGGAGGGGAATCGTTTAACTGAGGCAGATCGCAGACTTTCGGGTCTGGTTGAGCGATTGAATTCCGAACTGAAGTTCGCGCACTCGTCTCAGTATGGTTTCCTCAGCACCTCAGCCTACAATTGCGGCTTTGGGCGGCGATATTCGGTCATGGTGCACCTCGTTGGATTGGGCTCTTCTAAATCTAAAGGCAAGGTCTTTGAGACTCTGCTCGAGCAAAAAGTGACGGTTCGGGGTCTTTTTGGTGAAGGGTCGAGGCCGGTTGGGGCTTTTGCGCAGGTTTCTACCACGCTGGCATCGTTGGGTGAGTTTTTGGGTGCGGTCGATTACCTTTTGGACCGAGAGGAGGCGATGCGAAGGGAAGTTCCGATTGAAACTCTGTCGGCCAAGTCGAGAGAAGCGCTTGATTATCTGCGCTCTAGCCCTCGAATTTCGCTTTCGAATGCCGTGCGGGTACTTGGCTGGCTACGGTGGGCGAGCGTGGAATCTGTTAAGCTGGATCAGCCAGTGGAGCTTTCGGCAATTGACCGGGCTCTATCTAGCTTGGATCTGCTGATGCACGAGGACGAAAAGTTCGCCGATGGTCGGCGAGCCGACCAGCTTCGTGGGCTCTTATCGTTGTGAAGCGAATCCGTGTGCGTTCGCGACTTGGATCACCCGTTCCGTTTTTTCCTCTTGTGAGAAGCGATGGGCGAGTTTCGCTGATTCTCTAATCGACAAATCTAGGTCGGTGTTCATCGCATCTTCAATGGGATATCTCGCCACGTAAAAGGCCTGCAAGTGATTCGAGCGAGCTTGTAGAGCTTCGAGCGAAGCGTCGGGGTGGGGTTTGGTTTTGAACCAAACCTGCACCGAATTCGGTAGCTTTTGAACATCCGACAGGTTCGATTCCAGGAGTTCAATAGCTTGCCGCGACTGTGAGGCTGTTTTAAGTAGTGTCTGGAATGAGCAGAAGCGTACGGATTCCAAAACACCTGTAACTCGAATTGCATCTGCCGTAGCGGTCAATTTGTCTCCTGATTTTGCCGCGTTCTGAGCCGACTTGAGCAGGATTGCGCAGTGGTGGGTGATTTTGTTGAGCCATTGCCCTTTGCAGCCAGTGAGTGTTTCTTCACCGTGATAAGCAGTTACCAGAGGAAGCAGTTGACTGTCCCGGAGATCCTTGATCACTGAGTCTGCGAACTTGCGATGCCCATTCAGATCGTTTTGGCCGATTTGACTCAGGATATGCACCCGCGACACGTAAGGATCGAGTCGTTGATCCTCCACTACGTTGATCGGCAGTGCGTTGTAGTTCTCGTTGAGAACCATTTTCTCCGCCGATGCGACACCGGCGCCAAGCGCCGCCACCCCCAAACACGATATGACCAGGAGCCCCCGTATTTCTCCCATGAGGGAATCTTCGGAACGTGATGGGTTTGTTCCTTAGGGCAATGCGAAATAGAGAAAAAGACCCATGAAAGTTAAATATTTCTAAAGTCAACTTTGAATAATCTATAATATTGATGTGAGGTTGAGAAAAACCTCAAAGGAAATTGGGAGAAATCAAAATGGAAACCACTTCGCAGTTCTCGGAAGCAGCTTTGGTGATGGCCGTTCGAAAGGGAGATTCGGACGCATTTCAGGCGCTGATGGACTTGTACCGGCCGATGTTGCTGGGACTCGCCCTCCGAAAGCTGCACAACGTCGACGACGCATCGGATGTCGTGCAGGAGACCTTTGTCAAGGCTTTCCGAAGCATGAAGGATTTCGATACGAGTCGCCCGCTCCGACCTTGGTTGTCACGAATTTGCATGAACTGCATCGTCGACCTGGCGCGGCAGCGAAAGACGAACAATGAGTCGATTGACAACTATGAGTACTCGTTGAGCGACAACGGTGAGACCACGGATCGGGCCGAAAATGCACTGATGCGCGGTCAAATCATGGAAGCGATCAAGCGACTTCCTTGGCGATACCGACAGATCATCATGATGCGGCACTTCGATCACCTCGACGTGAACGAAATCGCGGATCGACTTGAAAAGCCCGAAGGGACGATCAAGAGTTGGCTGTTCCGCGCCCGGGCAATGCTGCAGAAGGATCTGGCGCCCAGCTTCGCCTAAACACAAAAACGCCCCCGAGCTTTCTCGGGGGCGTTTTTGTGTTTGAACTAGAATCGGTATCCGACGCCGATCGTAATCAGATTTGCCGATTCGCCAGCCCTTCGCGTTTGAAGGAACGATGCATCGACAGAGAAGCCGTTTTGAAGCGGGTATGCCAACTTCACACCGAACGCCAGGTCGAATTTGTTGTCGGTGCTGTCGCGGTAGAGACCTCCAGTGAGCGCAACACTCAAAGGATTTTCGCCTTGCTTGGGCAGATCCTTGAAGTAAAGGACGGAGAAGTCAGTCTTGTTGTTGAAGCCGTCGCCGCCGTAGATCGCCAGTTGCAAACTTGCATCCTCTTGAATGTAACGTCGGTAGTGGAACTGCCAAGAACTGGTTCCGTCGAGTCGGGAGTAGGCGCCTCCGAAGATGGCGGCATCGGCCGCCTTGGCGTCAATCAGCTTATCCAGTGCCAGAAAGTAACCGTTCGCCGAGGCACCACCGCTTGAAATGCGGGCGAATGGGCTGTATACACCGTAGAGTCCTTGCTTCCCGTTATCGAAAGAGAAGTCGTTCTTCGTTGCAACTCCGAACTGCGCGTTTGCGGAAACTGCCATCATGGCACCCGCAAGAATCATTACGTTTCGTAGGTTCATCTTTGTCCTCTCATCCTAAGAAGACGGCGAAGGCCGCCCCGTCGGTTTCGCCATTTTACGCATTTTTGCTTAGATTTCACAAGGGGTATCCTACTAGGTGTGAACCAACCTGAGCGAACTGTCATTTACGACCCGCTGGTTGAGCTAATGAAGCGATTTGAGGGGGTCAAAATCGCCGATTCGGGGGCCGACGCCTTCGAAGGGCTGACCATCGACGATCAGCTCAAGAAACACATTGTCGATGGCGTTAAAAAGGGCCTGGATGCGCGGTTAGACCTTGCTCGTGAAACCTACACTCCTCTCCAGATAATTAACGACATTCTACTCGAGGGCATGAAAACCGTGGGCGAGCTTTTTGGGGCAGGGAAGATGCAACTTCCATTCGTGCTCCAAAGTGCCGAGGTAATGAAGACAGCAGTGCGTCATCTGGAACCTTACATGGAGAAAGTCGAGGGGTCAGAGAAGGGGTCTATTCTCCTAGCTACGGTGGCTGGCGATGTTCACGACATCGGTAAGAACCTTGTTGACATCATTCTGACTAATAACGGGTATCGAGTCGTCAATATTGGCATCAAACAGCCGATTCAAGCGATCATTGATGGTGCTCAAGAGCACCATTGCCAGGTGATTGGGCTCAGCGGTCTACTCGTAAAGAGCACGCTGATCATGAAAGAGAATCTGATCGAGTTAAATCAGCGTGGCTTGTCGAAATTTCCTGTCATTTTGGGCGGAGCTGCTCTCACTCGCGGGTATGTGGAAGAAGATCTTCGTTCGGTTTACGAAGGAAAAGTTTTCTATGCCCAGGATGCGTTCGAAGGGCTTGCGCTCATGGAGCAGATCGGTAGCGGGGAAGCTACGGTTGAGGAGGAAGATGCATCGGTTCCCGAACGAATCCGATCTCACCGGGTCGATGTTCTAGATCAGTCGCTTTACGTTTTTGACGGGGCGAAATCCGAAGTGAAGCCGCTCGAAACAAGTCCCACTCTGCCATTCTACGGCCACCGCAAGGCAACGAAATTTGATATCTTCGAGTTGTACAAGTATATCAATCCGGTCGCGCTTTTCCGAGGGCAATGGCAGTTCAAGCGTCAGGAAGGAATGGGAAATGCCGAGTTTTCGGCATGGCTCGAAGAGTACGTTAGACCCACCTTCGATCGCCTTTGCCGAGAACTGGCAAACGTGATGCAGCCAAAGGTCAAATGGGGCTACTTCCCGTGCAATAGCGACGGGAATGATCTCATCATTTACGAAGAGGACTCCACGACGGAGCGATTAAGGTTTTCCTTCCCTCGCCAGAGAGCCGATAAGCGGCTTTGCTTAAGTGATTATTTTCGCCCGGTAGGGCAAGCACCCGACACCGTTGGGTTCCACGTTGTCACTGTAGGGGAAGAAGTTAGTAAGCTTGAGAAGAGTCTGTTTGAGAAGGGAGACTACCAGGACTACCTATTTGTTCACGGAATGGGCGTCGAAACCGCGGAAGCCCTCGCCGAATACTGGCACCGACAAATCCGCATGGAGATGGGGATTGACGATCAAGAGCCCACCGATCAACGGCTTCTGTTCAGTGCCAAATATCATGGCGCGCGATACTCTTTTGGTTATCCAGCGTGTCCGAATCTGGAGGATCAAGCGAAATTATTTGAGTTGCTGAGGCCTGAAGACATCGGGATCGGGTTGACCGAAGAGTTCATGCTCACTCCCGAACAAAGCACTAGCGCGATCATCGTGCATCACCCCGAAGCCAAATACTTCAACATCCGTTAAAGGGTTCGTTTGCCGAGCGTTAGCCAGCCCTTCACGGTCTGATCCTGTGTCTCGTTTGCGAATCCAACCGCATTTCCGTTCGAGAGAGGATTCGGGCATCCAAGTAGAACGGAAACGGTTTTTCCTCGCAGCGGAGCGACATTCATGGCGAAGTAGCGATCGAGTTTGTCGCCCGGCAAGATGCCACTCAGGTTGAGTTCGCCCACGGTCGAATCGATGAATTTCCCATCCGAGGTAGCAAGGGCGAGTTTGAGGGGCCAATCGGCATAAAATGGCGCGACGCCTTGATTCTCGATGGTAACGGCGGCAATCAGGTTGCCGGCACCTTGCTGGATGCGCACCTTACTGACGTGGAAGTCGTAGCCCATCAGCCGCACCATCTCTTTTGCGCGCTCGACTCGAGCTTTGGAGTTGCCTTTCTCGCGGTCAAACATGCCCGAGTCCATCAGCCAGGTCACGTGGGTTGTCCGGACGCACTTTTCGAAGTCCTGGGTCTCTTTGCGCTCTGGCTTGGCGTCGAAGCAACTTCCCCAAATCTCTGGGCGAATCTCGCCGCCGATGGGCACTTTCATCCATTTGGTGAGGCAGTTTGCCTTCTTCATGGCGGGCATGAAAAACCAATTGTCTTCCGCCTTTCCAGTGTCCAATGTCGCCCAAGCGAAGGAGTCGTCGTGGTAGCCGAATGGTCGGTTGTTGGTCGCGGCGTACCCTCGTTCACCCGCTCCTCTTGGATAGCGCATCATGATGGGCGTCTTTCGGAAGCTTTGCTGAAAGGTGTCCATGACTTCGGTTTGCACCTGAATCGGCGCAAAGAGATCATCCCGCGGGTAGGTGTGCCACTCGCCCCAAGAACCCAGGAGGCCCATGGTGAGGTAGCCAAGTCTAGGATCGCCGTCGTACTTGCGCGCCAGGTTGTAGATGAAGCTTTGCAGGCATTGGCGCAGCCTTAGATCGGCGTAATCGGGAGTGATGTTTGTGCCCATGCCTTGCGCCGGGTCACTTTCGGCTTCTTTGCTACTCCACTTGGTGAGCTTAACGCCCTGATCGATAAGGTACTGGGGCACCCCGGTGGGCTGGTTGGGATACTCCAAGTAAAAGCGAATGATGGCCTGATGCCCCCGGCTTGAGACGTCGTTGAGGAGGTCCTCAACCGTGCTCCAATTGAACTGGTTTTGTCCGGACATCACCGCACTTACCGGCACGTAGTTGAACTCCAGGCTGCACGGGAAAAGGTCGGGGTTGTTGCCTTGATAAGGCACCAGCCCTTTAAGCGGGTTATCTACCCGGGACGGTGCTTTCCTCAGTTCAAACGTCTCGGTTCGCGTGACGTCATTGAGTTGAAACTGTGTTGAAGCCAGAATCAAAACCGAGAGCGATGCGAGCATACGAACATATTACGAAATGGAACTGGCAATCTGTTTCCTCAATCGTTTGAAAAAATAACCCCGATCACCAGGATCGAGGTCAGATGGTTCTTTGGGAGTTCAAATCTAACGTAAGAAAGAAACGTCACTGTTATAGATGCGCCAGTCGAAAAATCGTTTCATGAATCTTTTCGGAACCGAATTAGTTGAAAACCTGTATTTGTATTGTTATGCGACTGCACAGGCTCCTGCCGCTCTTCGCCGTTCTCTCTTTCTCCATTTCGGCGCAGGCCTCTCTTACCATCGGAGACAAAGCTCCCGAGCTTAAGGTGACCGACTGGGTGAAAGGCACTCCGGTCGCGCTCGGCAAAGGCAAGCCCGTGGTGGTCGAATTCTGGGCCACTTGGTGTGGTCCGTGCAAAGAGTCTATTCCTCACCTTTCGGAAATGGCTAAGAAGTATGCCGGAAAGGTGGATTTCGTCGGAGTTTCGGTGTGGGAGAGTAAGCCTGAGGATTACAAAACCAAGGTGCCCTCGTTTGTGAAGGCGATGGGCGAAAAAATGGCCTACTCGGTTGCAACGGAGGGCCCCAACTCGCACATGGCAAACGAGTGGTTGAAGTCAGCTGGTGAAAGAGGTATCCCCTCGGCATTTTTGGTTGATGGTGAGGGCAAGATCGCATGGATCGGGCATCCGATGGAAGGTCTGGATGGAACGATCGACAGTGTTTTGGGAGGCACGTACGACATGACAAAGGCACGAGCGCAGCGCGAGGCTTCAACCAAGGCGATGGCGGCCGAAATGGCCAAACAAGATGAGATGCAAATGAAGCTGGCTCCAGCAATCAATCTTGCCGAAAAAAAGAACTTTAAGGGTGCTCTCGTAGAAATTGACAAACTGTGGATTAAGGAGCCAACTCTACGTGGCTCCCTAGGCAGTATCGAAGTACTGGTTAGAAAAATGGGAAATCTTGGAGGAATTAGTAAGGCACTTAAAAAGTTGGAGACGCTTCCAGAGATGAAGGACCCGATGTACATGAGCAGCCTGATTTACTCGATCGTGTCTGATGAGAGCGGGGGAGGAGTAGATTCTGCCACATTGAAAGCTGCGGTTAAGCTCGGCCAAAGAATGATGAAACTCACGCCAACGAGCGCATTGAACGCTGACATCTATGCGATGGCACTTTGGCGATCAGGGGACAAGAAAGGAGCGCTCTCCTTGCAGAAGAAGGCTATCGAGTGGGCTAAGACCGATAAGTCCATCCCGGCGGAATTTCTTTTGGAGATGAAGGCGCATTTGAAACAATACGGCGGCTGATGCGAAAGCTTGCGATTGGCGTAGTTCAAGTTGATCTTGGCTGGAACTACGCCTAGTAGCAATCAGTTTTCATTTCATGAAATTTTTCGGAACCGATCAGGGCGGCTAAATTGTATAGTGAGGGTATGCAAAAAGCGCGTTTCTTCGCAGGCATTTTCGCAGTTCTCTCGGCGGCTCTTTCGATGGGTCAGCTCAACATCGGAGACAAAGCTCCCGAGCTTAAGGTGACCGACTGGGTGAAAGGCACTCCGGTCGCGCTCGGCAAAGGCAAGCCCGTGGTGGTCGAATTCTGGGCCACTTGGTGTGGACCTTGTAAGGTTTCCATCCCTCACCTCTCGGAGATGTCCAAGAAGCTCGCCGGAAAGGTCGACTTCGTTGGCGTCTCGATCTGGGAAAGCAAGCCCGAGGACTACAAGACCAAGGTTCCGTCGTTTGTAAAGGCGATGGGCGATAAGATGGCCTACACGGTTGCCACCGAGGGTCCGAACACGCACATGGCGAACGCTTGGATGAAGGCGGCGGGAGAGAACGGTATTCCCTCGGCATTCTTGGTCGATGGCGATGGAAAGATCGCATGGATCGGGCATCCGATGGAAGGTCTGGATAAGGCGATCGACGACTTGCTGGAAGGCAAGCTGCAGTACGAAGAGGCCCGACAAGCCCGCGAAAAGGCGAAGGCCGAAGAGATCGAGCAGGGCAAGAAGCAAGCCGAGCTCCAAAAGAAGTTTGACCCGGTGTTCGAGGCCTACCAGAAAGGGAAGTTCGCCGTAGGCGTGGCGTTGTGCGACAAACTTTGGGATGAGGAAAAGGATCAGCGCCTCATGATCGCAAACTTCCGCATGATGGGGATGACGCAGGGCAAGCTAGGCGGTTTTGCTGAGCTTTTTGCGAAGATCGAGACGCTTCCCGAGGCGAACAACCCTGAGGTTTTGAACCAGATCATTTGGTCCGTTATCGAAAAGCCCGGCACGATGGACGCGAAAGGCTACAAGGCTGCCGTGAAGCTAGGCGAGAAGATGATGAAGCTCGCGCCGAACGATCCGATGAACATGGATACCTTCGCGCTCACCCTGTGGCGAGCCGGAGAGAAGAAGAAGGCCCTGGCGGCCCAGAAGAAAGCCGTGGAGCTTGCTCCGAAGGACTCGCGCGTTGACGCCGAGACTCTGAAAGAGATGAAGGCTCGGCTCAAAGAGTTCGGCGGAAAGTAACCCGCTTCAACCAGCAACGCAAAGCCCTCAGTCTTCGGAAGACTGGGGGCTTTCTGTTTGGGCGACCGGACGACTTTCGGGGGCCGGTGCCGAGCAGCTTCGCATGATGCTGACCAGCGCGCCGATTGAGATGACGATCGCATAGAGTCCCCAAGGGCCGAGCCTTGCGAGGCTTTTGACGTTCGACTTAGCTCCGTGCAGGACGGCGGCAGGCCGGACCGCGACATTGTGCCTGGCGCACTCCTTACACCGTGGGCCGGCGGGGCCGATGATAGCGCACTTTGTGCAGAGCGGCTTTTCGCAACGTCCGCAACTCAGGTTAGTTGCTTCTTTGGGGTGCTTGTAGCAGAACTTGGTTTCCTCGGTGCTCGGCCGGGCTTGATTCTTGTTGTATTCAACAAAATCGAGCCCGCATCGCCCACAGAACCGGACGTCAGATTCATTTTCGCGTCCGCATCGCGGGCAAGCAGTCATTTGAAGCTGATTATGCCCGTTCTGAGTGAGATTTTCTAGTGGTTGGCGGTACGCTTTTGGATGTGAGCGAACTCATTCAACTCGGAAGTCCGAACGAGCGGCCGATGCCGCCGAAAGCGGATGAATTGAACCTGCGATTCTCGGATCAAGCGGTCAGCGAGTTAGAAGCACTTAAAACTCACTATCCGAACTGGAAGGCGTGCATTTTGCCAGGTCTTTGGATCGCGCAGCGCGAATACGGCGGAATGTTGACGGGTGAGGCGATTGCCGAAGTTGCTCACCGCCTCAAACGAAGCTACGCTGAGGTGCAGGGTGTCGCGACGTTCTATACGATGTACAACACCGTTCATAACCCAGGGCGACACAAGATCGAGGTGTGCACCTGTTTATCGTGCCACTTCAACAGCGCGTACCGGATGCGCGATTACATTACCGAGAAGCTGGGCATTAAGAACGGCGAAACGACTCCGGACGGAATGTTCATGCTGGAGGAAGTTGAGTGCCTGAACGCATGTGATCGGGCCCCAGTGGTGCAGATTGGCGACGAATACCACGGTCCAGTGGACGAGAAGTACTTGGACGAACTGATTGAGCGGCTCAAGAATCAAGAAGAGAGCACTGTCGTGCGCATGGCGGATCAGATCGTTCAGGTTCAGCTGAAGGCTGAAGAGCGCATCGGCTCACTGCGCTGAGAAGCTTTTTGCCCCCCTCCTCATGTATTAATGAGGAGGGGGGCACGGGACCTAGCCGCCTTTTCGGAACCCGCCGGAGCTGGATTCTCGGTCCTTCATCTTCTGCTCCATCTCTGGCGAGAGATGGGTGGCGGACTGCTCTGCTATGGGGTTTGATCCTTGCACTGGCTCTGGATCGCCGCTGGAGCAACCGAGTAGGCAAAGCAAGAGAACCAGCACCGCAGCTGAAGCTACCGTTTTCAAAGGCCCGTCCTCGTCCATGGAATCGGATTTCCGAAGTTTTGGAAGTCAAAATCCGGCATGAACAAGAGGGAGTGGCAGAAGTTTGAATCTTGCCATTCTCCCGCTGGGAGTCCATTCGTGTTGTAATTGAAATAGGGGTCGGTCCTAAAGTCTGATAGAACGCGAGTTGTGGAGCCGATGGGTCGTACATTCTGTGCAACCGGACGGAAACGAGCCGAAGTATCAGCCATTGCAACCACCATGCCTCTTCCGTGCGTCCACATGGTTCGGATGCGCCAGCCGGGGTTGCCCCAAGTCTGGCTCCATGTGCCGTTTGCGCCGTTGCATGTTGGTGATGACGGTACAAATCGGCAAGGAGCAGTGTTGGTCGGGCAGTTCAGAACTGGATTGTCGACCGCGCCGCCGACAGCGTTAAGATCGCCGCGAAGCTGGCTCAGCATGATGAGTTGGCTGGGTGCATTCACGGCTGTTGCGCTCCAGTTATGAAGTAGCCCGTTGAAGTTGTAGCCGACTGTTCCAAGAGGCTTGCGTGCCGGGAGCACAAGCGTGGTGTCGCGCCTTCCGCCCGGAGTTTCTAGCATCTGCAGGTTCTTTCGATATGGTTCCGTGTTGTTTGCCCACCCCTGGGACATTGCCTCGTACCAGGTTGCGTTGTTACTGGCATCCCAATCAAACGGAACGTCGTGGTAGAGACCTTCCAGGTGTCCAACGAAGCCAAACGTATTCGTTGGGAGGAATCCGAATGCAGATGGCATGAGATCGTCCGCGTCCGATTGATAGATCGCAATGCAGGTCGCTTGCTGCTTGATGTTGGAAATACTCGCGGCCTTTTTCGCGGCTGCTTTCGCTTGTGCGAAGACGGGGAAGAGGATCGCGGCGAGGATCGCGATGATCGCGATCACGACGAGAAGTTCAATGAGCGTAAACGCTCGCTTGTTGCTTTTCATGATTTCTATTTCCAAAAATCACGATCTCAACAGTTCAATTCAAAAGCGCCACTAGGGCGTTGGCAAAGGATACGCAAGGATTGGTCTCAAGGATTCCAAGTTTGTGGAAATGTGTTGATTGCTCGGAAGTTAACATGATTGGAATCGATTTTTAGTCCATAAAAAAATCTATGAAAACACATCTTGCACTTTCAATGCTGGCGGCTTATGATGTAGATGTCCTCGCCGAATTGGTGAGGAAGGAGTTATCTTATGAGACGTGCATTCACGCTTATCGAACTTCTCGTCGTGATCGCGATCATCGCGATCCTCGCGGCGATCCTCTTCCCCGTCTTCGCGCAGGCTAAGGTAGCCGCTAAGAAGGCATCGGCTCTCAGCAACATCAAGCAGCAGGGCACTTGCACCGCGATTTATTCGGCGGATCAAGATGACATGTTGCCTCTCGCGTTCGGCGCAGGCACAAGCGGAGCGACGACGACTCACTACTGGAACCACTGGCACATGGTGCCCGCAGACTGGGTCAGCGGTACATCGGCGTTCGCAACGATGGTGTACGAGCAATCGGCACTGAACAGCACCCAGCCCTATCGTAAGAACTACGATATGTTGGCTCTGGTCGGCGAGTCTCGAAGCTTCAATGTCTGGTCGCCAGCTTCGGCGGCTCCGGGTAAGAGGCCGGTCTTGAACGGTATCGCCTACAACGGTCTCCTCCACGGGTGGAGTGCCACCGCAATCAATGCGCCTTCGTCGTTGCCGCTGTACACTCAGTTGGGTGGCGTGATTAACGCGAACGGTGCAGATTCTGGTCCTTTCCCGGTCATCGCTTGCACTCCGAACGTGACTTGCCGGTACGTTCCTTCATCGACCCCAACAGGCGGAGATTGTGGACCTGGTGGAGCTGGCGGATGGTCGTTCTTCTTCTATCCAAACGCGTCGCAGTGGATCTATGGTCAATCTCAGACGTGGGTACACGCTGATACTTCGGCTAAGTCTCGACGACTTGGTGCGAACATTAACGCTACCGGGACGGCTAGAACCGACATCAAGACTGATCCGTACACGAGTTATGGAGCTGGTGGCGTGGACAACTTCACTGCATGGTACGACGATGGTTACTGCCACGCTTTGCTGTTCCGTCCCGACTTCGACTTTGCAACGTGGCCAACAAATCCGGTGGCCGCACCCTAATGAAAGTAGTATCTGTTGCAATGGTGCTTTTGTCCGCCCTGCTCATCGGATGCTCGGGCGGTGACGGAGCAGTAGACTCAAAGGACGCTGCAGTAGCCGCTGGTGGTGTTGATGGTGCTGCCGTCAACCCAGATGCGGCAGCGGCAAAAGGAGCCATGGCTGGTTCTCGAGGTGCCGCGCCGGGTCTTGCACCAGGCCAAGGTCGGACAAGTGGTGGCGATCCAGCCCCTCTTTGATTAGCCAAAAGCAAAAAGGGAGAGCCCTACGGAATTCCGTAGGGCTCTTTTACCATGCGAACTGGTAAATTAGAGTCAATGGCTGAGTACAAACTGCTCTTCAAGCACACGGACGATCCCGCATTCCGCACTCTGGAAGGATACAAACGTGCCGGAGGGTACTCCGGGCTTGAGAAAGCTCTGAAAATGGAGCGACAGGCAGTCATTGATGAAGTTAAGACCTCGGGCCTCCGAGGACGTGGCGGTGCTGGATTCCCAAGCTGGATCAAGTGGAACGGTCTGCCGAAAGAGAAGACCAAACCCCACTACGTACTCTGCAATGCCGACGAGGGCGAGCCGGGCACGTTCAAAGACAAGCAGCTGATGGAAACGTGTCCTTTCCAGCTTGTTGAAGGGATGACCATCGCTGGATTTGCCACTCAGGGCGATGTCGGTTACATCTACATTCGAGGCGAGTTCATTGATGCCGCGCGGTCGCTTCGCCGTGCGATTGACGAGGCGTACGCAAACAACCTCCTCGGTAAGAGCATCCTCGGCACAGATTTCTCATTTGATTTGCACATTCACCTCGGAGCCGGATCTTACGAGTGTGGCGAAGAATCTGCCCTTATGTCGAGCCTTATGGGCGAGCGGGGAATGCCCAGGCTGAAGTTCCCCCACGCGCCGCTCCCCACGGTGAGCGGAGTATGGGAGCGACCGACGCTCATCAACAACGTCGAGAGCTATTCGTGCGTGCCGCACATCATCGATAAGGGCGGCGAATGGTACGCGACTCTGGGAGCGTCAACAAAGAACTCGCGAGGAACCAAGATTTTCTCGGTGAGTGGACACGTGAACAAGCCCGGAAACTACGAGATCGAGTTTGGGACGCCACTCAAGGAGCTTTTGGAACTCGCGGGAGGCGTCAAAGGCGGAAAGCTGAAGGCGTGCATTCCCGGCGGATCGTCGATGCCAGTCATCAAGCCTGACGCGGTTGATGTCGCAATCATCGGCTACGAAGAGATGGGCGAAGTCAAGTCGATGGTCGGATCGGGTGGCTGCATGTTTTTCAACGAGCACACCGACATGGTGATGCTGGCATGGCGAACGGCTCACTTTTACGCCAACGAATCGTGCGGAAAGTGCACCCCGTGCCGAGAGGGCACTCGCTGGCTAGTTCAGATCATGGACCGCATTGTCGCGGGTAACGGGCAAAAGGGTGATATGGAGCTCCTGAACGAAGTTGCGAACAACATCGAAGGACGCTCGTTCTGTGCCCTTGGTGATGCGGCTGCGTGGCCAATGAAGGCGTTCCTGCGGCAATTCCCCGAGGAGTTTGAGTATTGGATCGAGCACGGCAAGAGCCCGATTCGGTCGAAAGAAGCGCTCGCTTTGATGCCGTAAAGGTACGCTTTGGGGCATGAGACCCGACGGGCGCGCCCCAGATCAACTCCGACCGTACACCTTCGAACGCGGCTTTGCGAAGTTCGCCGAAGGGTCGTGCCTGCTTAAGCTGGGAGATACCCACATGTTGGTGACGGCGACGGTTGAAGAGCGGGTTCCACCGTTCCTGAAAGGGAAGGGGCAAGGCTGGGTAACGGCAGAGTATTCGATGCTTCCGCGCAGTGGTCGGCAGCGCAATAACCGGGACTTGATGAAGCCCAATGGTCGCTCGATGGAGATTCAGCGGCTGATCGGTCGCGCTCTCCGGGCGGTCGTGGATATGGAGGCTTTGGGCGAACGAACAATTACTCTCGACTGCGACGCGATCCGGGCCGATGGAGGAACGCGTTGCGCGGCAATCACCGCCGCCTACGTGGCAATGAGCGATGCTCTGGACTGGATGAAGTCGAACCGGATGCTCAAAAAAGAGGTCCTGAAGGATCAGATCGCGGCGATTTCGGTTGGGGTCTATAAGAATCTCGAAGTTCTAGATTTGAATTACGACGAGGACTCGGTTGCCGAAACGGACATGAACATCGTCATGACGGGCGCCGGAAAGTTTGTTGAGGTACAGGGCACCGCCGAGGCCGAGCCTTTTGCCGCCGATACGCTTGGGCGAATGTTGAAGCTGGCTAAGAAAGGGTGCGACGAACTCTTCGAGGCGCAACGAATCACTTTGGGCCGATGATTTCTAAGCTGGTCATCGCGACGCACAACCGCAAGAAGGCGGGCGAGATGGTCACGATTCTTGGTGCAAGATTTCCTTCGCTGCAAATCGTGACTCTGGCCGACTATCCTGAGGCTCCCGAACCCGAGGAAACTGGGACGACCTACGCCGAGAATGCCGCTATCAAGGCGGAATCGGCGTTTGCTGCGACGGGAGAGTGGTGCGTCGCCGATGATGCAGGGCTCGAGATCGATTTTCTCGATGGCGCGCCGGGGCTATACAGCAAACGCTTCGGCGGCGAGGATTTGCCATTCCCTGAGAAGATGGCGATGATCCTCGACAAACTTGGGGAATCGGACAATCGCGGAGCAAGGTTTCGGTGCAATGTCGCCCTGATCGGTCCGGGATACCCGACCAGGGTTTTTGAAGCTATTTGCGAGGGTCGTATCGCTTCGGAGCCAAGCGGCGGCGGCGGGTTTGGCTACGATCCGATCTTCCATCTGCCCGAGCTTGATTGCACAATGGCGGACCTCACGGCAGAGCAAAAGCACCAGATCAGCCACCGAGGCAAGGTGCTTAAGATGGTGGGAGATGAGATTGAGCGACTCTCCCGGTAACTTCACGGGCATCCGGGCGTCCATAATCACTAGAGAAACACGATGAGTTTGATTCCAGCCTTGATCATTGCGCTGGCGGCCCAAAACGCCGCGCCGAAGCCGATTCCGATGCGGAAAGTGGAGGTCAAGCCAGCTGGGCTCTCGCTGGAGATTCCGAAGGCGTGGAAGCTGAACCCGAAGGAGGCCAATACCGCTATTTCGGCTCGGGTTCCAATCGAGGGTTCCAAAGTCGTTGGCAGACTGGAGGCGGGTTATGTCCTCATCGACGGGACGGATTCGGAAGGTTATAGCCGTGCTCAGACGGAGCTGCTCACCGGCTCGGGGTTCAAGGTCGACCGCCAATGGACGGTCGATGTCATGGGCAAGCCATTTGTCTTCACCAAAAGCTCAAAGGACAACGAGACAATCGTCCGCGGTGTGTTTTTCCGCGAGATCGAGAGCAAACTTTTCGTCAAGCTTTCGGCACCTAGCGATGTGTTTGAGAAGGTCGAGCCGGTGTTGGCGAATATCCTTTCGACTCTGAAGGATATCAAAGTCGTCGCCGCCAAAAAGGATGTCGTTCCGCAGGAGAAGCAGATTCCGATCACTCCGAATTACCCCGGGAAGCTGACCAAGCTCCCCGTGAAGCATCCGGTTTTGGTGAACGGCACGAATCTGTTCCTGCTGATGCCGAAGGGAGTAGTTCCAGAGCGCCTTTCGGACACTTCGGTGAGCGTGACGGTTCCGGGGCTTGCGTTGCCGGTTTTCGTGGACGTTTTGACGGTCAAGGACAGCGACATCGCCAAGGTGTTCTTTACAAAGCCAGCGGAGACTCTAAAGCTCTTCAAGGGTTCGGTGCAGAGGATCGACCGCCTCGATAAGCCTCGGGTGGACATGCAGCAGCGCCGGTGGATCATCCGCAAAGGGGCTTCGGCGAAGACCGGAAAGGACATGATGATGATCGACGGGATGGTGGCGGGAGCCGCAGAGGAGTATCTCTACCTGTCGTTCCAGTCCAACGATCCGGCACGGTTTGCTGCGGAAGAAAAAGCCCTTATCAACTTTGCGAACTCGATTAAGCTTGAGCTAAAGAAGTGATTTTCGCATTCTCGACAAGCTGTGCGGTTGCTTCCGTGGCGGTTTTTGACCCAACGGGGCAGATTCTGTTCGAGGGAGCGCGAGAATCGCAGCAGGAGGCGAGCAGCACGTGCTTGACCTTGCTTACAGAGTCGGGTTTTGACGTCATGAAAGGAACGCTTTTCCTTGCCGATATCGGTCCCGGATCGTTCACCGGAACGAGGGTTGGCGTGGTGCTGGCAAAGACTCTTGCGTACTTGGCAAGTGGGATGTGCGCTGGCGCGACTGCCTTTGACTTGATCTCGGCGGACCGGACCGTCGTTTTTCCGAGTAAGCGCGGAGAGTGGTTTGTCCGTGAGGTCGGTGGGGAAGTGAAGAGGCAGACCGAGCTTTCTTCAGGCGACTTCGTCGGATTTGGGCCGGGGATGGAGAACCAAACTTTTCCGCTCGCCTCTCGATTTGCGCCTCTGCTTGCTAGGCTAACAGTTGTGTCGCCAATGGAGTTCGTGCCGGAGTACCTTATCGAACCCTCGATTTCGACCCCGAAGAACCCGTTCTCGATGGGGGCGGCATGAACTGGGAGATGGTGGAGCGCAAGCGGAGCCTTCGAGCACTTACAACCTTGAAGGCGGGCGGTAGCGCGGAGCTTTTCGCCGTTGCAAATAGTGCCGCCGAACTGGCCGAGATCGCCGCGGCGTGTCAATCCGAGGGAATCAAGGTCAGTCCGCTCGGGTGGGGAAGCAATTTTCTCGCTTCGGATGACGGCGTTCCTGGCATGGTCCTCCTTAATCGCTCGCGTCGGATCGAAGTGAATGGCGACGTGATCGTCGCCGACTCGGGGGCGGCGTTTCAGGAGCTTTGGCTGAAGTCCGCGCAGTGTGGCTTGCGGGGCCTCGAATTCGCGGTGGGAATCCCTGGCACTCTTGGTGGGGCGCTGGTGAGCAACGCAGGGGCGTACCGGAGCAATGTTTCGGAATTCATCACTCGGATCGAGATCACTACGGAAGGGAAGACGGAGTGGGTTGACCCGGCTTGGATGGAGTTTCGGTACCGGGACTCGGTGCTGCGGTGCGAGAATCCTCGTCAGGCGGTGATCGTCCGAGTAGAGATGCGGCTCCCGTGCGGAGACGCAAAAACTGGCTACGACGAAGCCAGAGAGTATCAGCGCCAACGGATAGGGAAGCAGCCGCCCAGCGCGAGCGCGGGGTCGTTTTTCAAGAATGTGATCGACGAGAAGTTGGCGAACGAGATCGAAGGATTGACGGAGGGAATGCGAAAGAACCACGTCGTCCCGGCCGGATTTCTCATCGAAAAATGCGGACTGAAAGGCTTCCGGCTGGGCGGCGCAATGATCGGCAAGCGGCACGCTAATTTTCTATTGAATGTTGCAGGTGCAACTGCGACCGAACTGAGATCGGTCGCCATTCACGCAAAGGATCGAGTGCGAGAGGCGTTCGGCGTCGAGCTCGAAGAAGAAGTCATGTACATCGGCGATTGGAGCCGATTTGCGCCTATTCAGCCGTAATGCGGCGATCTTCGAGCGACGGCGGCGAGAGCCAGCCGCGCTCAACCATTTCGATCGCTAGCGAGTACGTGATTTGGAATGCGAGAATCGCCAAAAGAAACAGGTAGGTCCATTTGAGCATCTTGAGCCCGATGCGCCGCGCAAGGCGGTTTTGATCTTGGTAGCCTTTAATGAATCCGGCGTGGCGGCTCTCGGGGAGCCATTTGAGCGTAGCCATGTGGGCACGTCGCATCCAAGGCCGCCGCATCCACTGCAGCGTCCAGAACCACGTTTTGCGTGCCAACCAAGTCGCGATCCAGTTCAAAGTTCGCCCCTCAATGTACACTACGCCAGTGCAGCAATTTGATCGCAGCGTGTTTCACTGGATCAATGGATGGTCTTCGGCCTGGGAAGGTTCCATGCGTTTCTTCAGCGAAGGCATGCAGAGCTGGTTGGTGCGGATCATCCTCCTGGTGTGCCTGGGAAGCATGATCGCAGCAGGGAAGCAGACCCGTAAAGGCGCGATTTGCGCGCTGATCGCGTTTCCGATTGCGAACCTTCTGACCGATCTTTTCAAAAAAGGGATTCCGATGCCTCGCCCCTGTAACGACCCCGATCTGGGCGAGATTGTGCTCCGCATCGGGAAAACCGACTCGGCGGGGACGGCAAGCGCGCACTCGGCGAATATGATGGCGGCGGCGATCTGTATGCTCCTCGCGCTAAGGTGGGGCGGGGTGCCATGGCTGATTCTCGCGTTGCTGGTTTCGATCAGCCGGGTTTACAACGGTGTGCATTACCCCTATCAAGTGGTTTTGGGGTGGATCTGCGGAGCCTTCGCCGCCGTATTAGTCAGCGTGCTGTATGACAAAATCGGCGAGCGCCGAGCAGCAAAGAAGGGACAAATTGCGACGGAATCAGGCAAATAGCGCGTTTTACTTCGCCATCGGCGTCTCGGCGGTGCTTCCGTTCATTCCCGTATTGCGGCTCGTTCTGTTGCCGTTCGATTACCTGAACACTCATTTGCACGAGCTATTTCATGGGCTTGCGGCGCTGATTAGTGGCGGGACGATTGGCAGAATCTTGGTTTATGCGAACTCAGAAGGCGTGACAACCACCTACGGAGGCGTCGGGCCGCTGATCTCCTCTGCGGGGTACATCGGCGGATCGCTGTTCGGCGCGCTGATGATCCGCTCGTGCACGACCGGTTCGTCGGCGCAAAAGTGGGTTCGAGGTCTCGGAATCGCAATTCTGATCTCGAACGCGCTGTGGGTTCGGGGCGACGCAATCGGATGGAGCGTTGGGTTTGCGTGGGCGGTAGTACTTCTACTCGTTGCCGCCAAACTTCCGCAGAACGAACTGCTTTACGTCGCGCAGTTCCTTGCGGTTCAGCAGTGCGTGAACGGATTCAAGTCGCTTCGCGACTTAATTCTCCTCTCCGGTGATCGCGCGAATATGACAGACGCCGCGATTCTCGCGAAGGAGACCGGAGTGCCGGCAATGGTCTGGGCGCTCCTTTGGACGGGACTAGGAGCCTATGGCCTCTTTGCGGCCATATCCAGCTTCAACCGGATTACGAGCGGACGCTCAAAGGCGAACTGAGATCGGTGTGACCGAGGGTCTTTTGAATCTCGCCGTCAATCCGGATTTGCATGCTCTTCACGCTCGGATGCTTCGCGAGCGAGGTTCGGAGCACGTCGAGAAGTTCTCCTTCTCCGCTGGAGCCTAGCGTATCCACGAAACCCGAGTTCATATCGATGGTCGCGATACCGTTGCTCACTTCGACGCCCAGCACGCGCACCCCGTCGTAGCCCGCTTTTTGAACGGCCGAGTTAAGCGCCTCGGCAGAAACTCGCTCAGAGTTATGCTTCGTGCCGTGGTCGATTGGCTTTTGTGAGCCAGGGTCATCTTGCCGATTTGGAGGAGTGATGTCGCTGACCTGCGCTGGACCACGATCATTTTCGAGAGGAAGATTTCGGACTCCACTCACGTAGTTCGCAACGGCGACAAATGATGCACCGGCGATGGCCGCGCTGGCGATGATTGTCCAAGGAAGCTTACGACGTGCCATGTTTATTTCTGTCCAAAGTACATTTTGAGTCCCTTCACCACGCAATTCGCTATATTGTCGCGAAATGCCTCAGTAAGGATGTGTTTGCGATCATTCGGGTTGCGCACAAAGGCGCACTCCATGAGGATTGCGGGCATCTTCGAGTTGCGAAGCACCGAGAAACCTTCATTTTTCGCAAACTTTCGGTCATTCACCGCGCCGAGATTCGGAAGGAGTCCCTCTGCTTTGATGTACTCCTGAATGCACTCGGCTAGGTATTTGTCGGGTTCTCTCCCACCGTGATAGATCGACTTTGTGCCGGACGGGGGCGTGGTGTTTTTCGATCCGGAATCGTCGTAGTGGAAGGATAAGAAGATATCGGCGTTGTTGCTGTTGGCAACATTTGCGCGATAGATCAGATCGTCGGCTAGATCGTCGCGGAAGTGCTTGTCCGACTCGCGGGTCATGATGACGGTCGCTCCTTCGGCTTCGAGGGCACGCTTGACGGCCTTGGCGGTGGCAAGCGAGAGTGTCTTTTCGGTGTACTCGCCATTGCCTGTGCCAGGGAACTTGCCGCCGTGACCCGCGTCGATCACGATGAGTTTGCCCTTGAGGCTACCGTTGCCAACGGGGTGGATCAGGGTGAGTTGGAAGCCTTCGGACGTCGGGTTTAGATCAGTCCCCATCCGACTCTTGAGCTTGAGGCTAAGAATCGTCAGCCCCGTATCTTGGCGCATTGAGACGTCGCGGACGTAGCTGGAAAGTTCGTTTGGTATCTCGCCGAGTTTGCCTTCAAAAGTCGGAATTGCGATCTCCACGACATCCCGGGCCGGACGGCGAACGGTGGCGATTCCTTTCCACGCTGGCCGTCCAATGTTGAATTCCAGCAGAGTTGTAGTCTCGTCCTCGTTAATTCTCCGAACCCCGACGATGGCAGGCTCGGCCTTGTCAGGGGTTGGGTTCTGGGGCTGAACTTGCGGTTGCGTCTTTGGCTCGGTCGTTTTCGGCTCAGTCGCCTTTGGTTCAGGGGCTTTGGGTGTGGTGGCAACTTTTCCGCCGCGGAAATTCCATGAGATGCTCGAAGTCGATCCGAAAGACTTTTCGGGCAGGATTGGATCGAAGCGGAAATTGAGCGTGATCCGGACGGTGTTCTGCCGGTATTGGGTGACCTTCGCGCTTGAGTCGAGGTCGAGTTGGGTTGTGCCGTCGATACTCGCACCTTCGAGGTCGAGGACCACTTTTGGATCGCCGGAACCCATCAAGGAGATCGTTGGGCGAACCTTGAGACCTGAGTCAATTCGAAGCTCTCCGCTCTGAACCGAAATCTTGGAAACAAGGCTTGTGGCTTCGAGAGCATCATATCCGCCGGGCATCCACTCGCTGGTGCCGCCAATTTTCTTGAGGACCTCGCGGAAGGGAAGGCAGGGTTGTCCTTCGGCAGTTTGAACGGCGATCGGGAACGTTTTCCCCTCGGCTGTAAGCTTTGTGGAAGAGGATGAGCGACTAGCGGACCACCCGAGTTCGGCAATCCGATCAAGCGGCAACAAAAATTCGTCACCAAGTCGATAGCCGCGAAGTTGAATGCTGAGGTACGTGTACGTGACCGTTGCGTTTCTAACTTGAGCGAATGCTACCGTGCTTAGTGCCATCCATAGCACCATCGCCGCGAGCAGTTTTTTCATCCTGACTCGGGCATTGTACAACGATCCTAGCAAAATCTACAACCTCCTATTCCTATTCTCGGCATTGAATCTGGTATCTTCAATGCCCAAGCCCGAATCTGGAGGCTTCCTCTGAGTATACGCTATGAGGGTATCCCTGGTTCGGTAGTTATGCGGGGGCGGTTAGCTCAACGGTAGAGCGTCTCGTTTACACCGAGAGGGTTGGGGGTTCGAATCCCTCACCGCCCACCATCTTAAACAAAAATCCCCAAGCGGTTCGCTTGGGGATTTTTGTTTTGGGTTCGGCAATTAGAAACGCGAGTCTGATGCCAGGAGCTGAAGAACTGGAAGCGTTGGGGTTTGGCGCGAACCGCCACCCGACGTACCCGTCGTTCCGCGGCGCATCTTGTAGAACACTTGCCAGCCAAACTCGGTGATCGGGATTGCGTTTGAGTGGAGATCGGCGAGGACTTCGCTCATCGCTCCGGCGAAGATGCCAACGTTCGCGCCGTCTCGGAAAATCGAGAAGATGTTGTCTCCCGGCGTGGTTGACTGCATTTGCGCGATTCGACCAGTTCGCAGGTCCTCGCTACCAAAAGCGGAATTGCCTTCGGCGGCTCTGGGGACTTGGTAGAAGCTGTAGATCGAGACGCCCTTCTCGACGAATGGGCGATAAAGCTCGGACTTGGCGACCATGCTCGCAGAGTCAGTCGGAATCGCCGCATCAACGCCGGCAAGGTAGTCGCGCTTGTCGATGGAAACTCCAGCGCCGGTGTAGAAGAAGAACAAGGTGCCTTCGGCAGGCATTCGTGCCGCGAGCGCGGCGGCTGCCTTCTTAATGGCGTCTGCGTTTGCGTTGACGAGTAACTCAATGTTTGCCGGATTGTAGCCAGCGTTGGTCGCAAGAGCGGCCTTGATCAGCGCCGCATCGTTGGCGGCGTGTCCAATCTTCATGCCTTCAAGCTTATTGTCGCCGTTGGCGATGATCAGAGCAAATTTTTTGGCGAGGTAGGGAACGGGGCCAAGATTGGTTGAAGAAGCAGGAGTGTAGGTGCTCAGTTTGCTCGCATCGATGGTTTGGACGACTCCGCCACCTTGAGAAGACGTGCCGGTTGCCATCGCTGAGAGCTCCTCGGGCGCGATGATCTCGGTGTCAACCTTCCAGTTGGTTTTTCCGGTGTATTGCGCGAGCCCGGACATCTTGTCGGTCTGATTCGTACGCGAGTAAATCGAACCGAGGAAAAAAACGGCTTCGTTGCTGACCTGCTTCTTCTTAAGCAACCCTTCAAACTCTTCAGCGATTGGCTTGAGGTTGGCTCCGAGTGAATCGGGCTTGCCGCTCAGAGCCGCTCGATATCCAGCGTATGCGGCAAGAAAGTTTGGAGAATACGGTGCTCCACCTCGCCACTTTCGGGCTTCGGTGACGGGTCCAGGAAGGTTGGTGGGACCAGAAACATCCTCGGGTCGGTTCGATCGCGCTTTTTGAAACGCCTTGCGAGCGTCGGCCCACTTGCCCGTTTTTGCCGCCTCAAGACCCTCGTTATAGGCAGATGTCCACGACTGACCCATCGCGTTTGCGACGAGGGTAAGCCCAAAAAATCCAAGTGTCAGTGTTCGCATCTTTCTTAGTTATCGGTCAAATCGGTAGCTAATCAGTAGGGCAAAGTCTCGTCCGCCCACGGATGGAAGCGCGTAGTTGAGGTCAACTGCCCAAGGCTGAGTCTTGGGGTGGTACCCAATTCCGTAGGTAAAGACGTTTCTGCGGGCAAAACCGTCTCCGCCCGCGCCAACAGTTGCGTAACCGATTCGAATCGGCAGATCGTAGTCGCCCGAATTGCGGTTCCATTCAGCTCCAAAGCCAAGAACGGTCTGGTTGGTTCGGTTGAGTACGGTGTCGGCCGATCCTCCGAAGAAGTAGGAACCTTGCGCGCCGAAAACAAGCGTGTTGCCCTCGCCTTGGAAGTTGTCTTTTCTGGTCGCAAAACCAATCGAGAATTGACCGGGAATAGTGCTGTAGGAATCGGTGATCGCGCCGTTCAGCTTAATCGGGGTTCGCAGGCTCGCACCGTACGAAGTGTTCGGATTGTTCGCGGAACTCCACTGCTTGCCGACGACCAGACCAACACCGGTGCCGGAGCTGTTGATGTTCGAATCAAGAATGACGGTCGGCGTTTGACCGGGCTGGAAGGCGAATTGTCGGTCAGAAAAGCTGGTGTTCGCAAGAACGAGTCCGTAACCGATCGAAGACGTTCCGCTCTCGTTGGCTTTGCCGAGGGACAGCGTGTAGAAATCGGTTCGGGACTCAATGTTCTCGGCGTAGCTGATGTTTGTCAGCGCGCCAGAGGTCATTCCAGTTCCGGTTCGCTCGTCCGAAATGAAGCCGCCGATTTGGTAGCTGATTCCGAAGGTCTGTCCGTTTTTCAGCGGAGTCACGTAGCCGAGATGCGAAAGCTGGTTGGAGCCGCGGACGTCGTTGGTCGCTTGATTCGGCGATGCAATGCTTCCGCTGAGGCTCGTTGCCGTCTTGGGCAGCGTTCGGTAAGCAAGTCCGTACGACTTGGTGGAAATATAGCCGAGCCCTGCTGGGTTATTGAGAATGCTGAACGTATCCGCGCCAGTGACGTTGAACGCGCCACCTGCTCCCAAAGAGCGGCTCCCGGCGTCGAGCGCGTTGAGCAAATCGGGGATTTGGGCATTGCCAACCATGGCCATGCTCAGAAATCCAAGGGTTGTGAGGGCGTGTTTCTTCATATCCTTGAGCCTCTTGTGAAAAATTAGCCGCTTGCGCGGACGAGTACCTCTTGCCGAACGGCGACGTTTCCGGCTTTGTCCAGAGCGGTGGCGACGATTTTATAAGTCGATGGCAAACCAGATCGCCAGCGAAGACGTCCGGTGTAGCGCCAGGTGTTGCCGCCAATCTCGGTGAACGAGACTCGGGCGACCCTTGTGATAAAGGTTCCGTCGGTGCGCTGGACGATGACATCCAGACCGGTGATGTCGACCGCGCCGCTGAACTGGTCGGCGATGTCGATGATGACCGGTACGTCGCTTCGTCCCCGGACTGGGGTTCCCGCAGCGGGAGAAGCGATGGTTGTGACCGGAGGACGCCGATCGAGGGTGAGCGGGATGCTGAAGTTCAAGGGGTTGTCCGCTTGGTCTTTTGCGGTGAGAGCCACTGTCTGCGAACCGTCGTTCTCGACCCCTGCGGTATCCCAGGTGAGGTTAAAATCGGTTTGGGTCGTCCCGGTGTTGTTGGGAATATCAGCACCGCCAACCGTGACGCGCCACTCCTTCATGTTGGTCTCAAGTAGCTTGAAGCGGATCGGAACGTTGCCCTTGACGAAGGAATTTTGAATCGGGCGAAACTCAAGAAGCTTTGGCGCCTTGGTGTCAACTTTAACGTTGAGGTTCACAGGTGTGTAGGTCTTGCCGGGCTCGGTCGCAGTAACGTTGATCGTGTAATCGCCCTGAGGAGCGTTCTGGGCAAACGAGATATTGAGTGAACCAGAGAAATCGCCATTCACGAGCGGAGTGACCTGCGTCGACACGGTCGTGCTGCCCGTAGGACCCGTGACCGTTGCGACGACGGTGACCTCAACGGTTCCACCTTTGCCATTGAAGGTCAGGGTCTTGCTTCCATTCAGCCAGTCGCCTTGAGTCGGAGACGTCACAGTGAAAGATGTTTGGGCCATCGCGGCCGTAGCAACGATCCCCAAGACGGTTCCAAATACAAGTCGTACGATTTTCAAAAATTCTCCTACCGCTTATCGTTTTAGCACAAACTCGCGAATGAACTGAGCAACTCCGCCTTGCTCGTTGCTTGGAACAACGACTTTCGCGAGGTCTTTTGCTTCTGGCAGCGCATTCGCGACCGCCGCCGGAAGTCCCGCTAGCTGTAGCATTTCGAGATCGTTTCGGTAGTCGCCAATGGCGGCAACGTGTCCCATATCGATTTCGAGGCTGCGGCACAGGTGCAAGAGCCCAGTTCCTTTATTGGTTGCGCGAGGAAGGATTTCCAGATACCGGGGCGCGGATTCGGTAATTTCGACTTCTTGCGCAGAAAGCAATGCCTCGATTTCTACTCTTAACTCCGGGATCACGCCCGCATCGGCGATGAATACGAGTTTGAAGATATCGGAGTTTAGGATCGTGTCATACGAGTACACCGGCACCTCGAGCCCTTGAATGAGTGTTCGATATTCGGTGAGAAAGGCCGAATCCCGATTGGCAACCGTGCCCTGTGGGGTGTAGCAGCTCAGGTGAAGCTCTCGAGTCGCGGCAAATTCCAAGACGATCTGCTTCACTTCGCGCGGAAGAAGGGATTGGTGAACGTTTGCTCGAATGGGCGACCACACATCAGCGCCATTGGATGCCACCGCCGCTTGGACGGGGATAAACGGAGCGATGACCCGATCAATGCTCTGAATCGACCTCCCCGAAGCAATCACGACTTCGATTCCCGCCGACCGGGCCTCCTTAATGGCGATGGCTACTTCGGGGTGAGGCGTGTGGTCGCCACGGAGCAGGGTTCCATCCAGGTCAATGGCAACAAGTTTGATTGCTTGCAAAACATAGTAAAGATGGCAGGTTGGGGTGCCAAAGATTCAAGTACAAACGATGTCAGAAGTCGCAACCTTACCGGCCGAGGAAGTTCTTCCCGAACAAAAACTCGTGCGTTTTCAGCTTGGCGAAGAGTATTTCGCGTTCAGCGTCGATTCCGTCACAGGAATCATTCGCTGGCGCGAGGTCACACCGCTTCCGACGAAAACACCCCATCTTCTTGGATTGGCAAACCTTCGTGGACGCACGATGCCAGTCTCCGACCTTCGCGTGAGGCTCGGGATTCCGTCTTCGCAGGCGGCAGAAAAGGGCTATGTCATTGTCACCGAGAGTGAGACCGGGCAAGTCGGTTTTCTGGTCGACGATGTTCAAGAAGTTATCACGATCACCCAGGCCGACATTCAAGACCGAGTCTCTGAATCAAATAAGGTGCTGGCCGAGACAGTTTTGGGAATTGTGAATCTTGATGGCGCGCTCATTTCGATTGTCGATATGAACGCTTTGATAGGAGTGAACGAATGAGCGCTGGCGTAAATATGAATGAATATCTCGACCTGTTTTTGCAGGAAACCGAGGAGCAGCTAACGATTCTTGAGGCGGAAATTGGCAAATTGGAAGCCGAGCCGTCTGTAGATCGCATCAATGCGATTTTCCGTGCCGCACACACCATTAAGGGCTCAAGCCGTGCGATGGGCTTCAGTAACTACGCTGACCTGACGCACGAATTTGAGAACGTTCTGTTTAAGGTGCGCGATGGATCGCTGACAGTGACCTCGGAGATCGCAGATTGTTTGGTTCAGACGGTTGACACAATGCTTTCCGGCAAAGAGGTCATCTCGGACACCGGCGAAGACGTGCCTACTTACCCAGAGCTCGTTGCGATGCTGAATGAGATCGCTTCGGGTGGTTCTGGCGAAGCCAGCGTGGCCGCGCCCGTGAAAGCTTTGGCATGGCCGCAAGAAGTACTAGAAGGCTTGAGTGCTTTGCCGACGTTGGAAGGTATCTACGAAGTCCGGGCAGAACTTGACCAATCGTGCGCGATGAAGTACGTGCGCATGTTTATGGTGGTAAGTGCCCTCAACGGCTTCGGCGAGATTTTGTGGGCAAACCCCGAGCAGGACAAGCTCGAGAAAGAGGAATTTGACTTCGAGGCGAGGTTCCTCGTCGCGCTCAATGCGAACCCTGCCGATGTTACGAAGAGCCTTTCGGCGATTGGCGAAGTCGCGGCGGTAGACGTGACTCCATTTGCGATGCCGAAGGCGGAGGAGATTTTGACACAGACGGAATCGCCTAAGGAAGAGGCGATTTCGGAGCAGATTGCCGAGGATCGGCGCGATTCTGGTGACCGACGGCAAGGCGACCGCCGCGCGGCGGGCGAAAAGCGAGAATCAAACCAAACCATTCGGGTTGATGTCTCGCTGCTCGATACGCTCATGAACCTGGTCGGAGAGTTGGTCATCGACCGCACCCGGCTTAGCCAGATCGGCGCGAATATCGCGGCGAAGAGCGAAAGTAACGAGGAAGTTGATTCCTTAGCAGAGACGGTTGGGCACATCGCCCGCGTGACGGGTGAGCTGCAGGAGCAGATCATGCGAGCGCGCATGCTCCCGATCGACACCGTGTTCCAGCGCTTCCCGCGCATGGTGCGAGACCTCTCGCGAAAACTAGGCAAGAAAGTCGAGATGACGATTGAGGGCGGCGAAACTTTGGTCGACCGATCCGTTATCGAGGGAATCAGCGATCCGCTGATCCACATGATCCGAAACTCTGTCGATCATGGCCTAGAGGCATCGGCGGAAGAGCGAATTGCGGCAGGGAAGTCCCAAGTCGGCTCAGTCAGGCTGTCGGCAAAGCATAAGGACAACGCAATTTGGGTTGAGATCGTCGATGATGGTCGGGGAATCGACCCAGATCGGCTTCGAGCGAAAGCGGTCGAGAAGGGCTTAATGTCGGCGGACGCCGCCGCTCGGTTAACCGATCGAGATGCGCAAATGCTCATCTTTTCCAGCGGATTTAGCACGGCGAAAGAAGTCACGGATGTGAGCGGCCGAGGAGTCGGAATGGACATCGTCCGCGCAAACATCATGGCGATGGGAGGCGTGATTGACCTGGAAAGCACAGTCGGAGTCGGCACACGGTTCATTCTGAAGTTGCCGCTGACGGTTGCGATCATGGGTGGCCTGCTGTCGCGAGTGACGGACGTGGATTACGTCATGCCGATCGGTTCGATCATTGAAACGCTCGCTATGGACGCGCAAAGAGTCACGAAGGTTGGCAAGCAACCGGTGATCATTCTTCGCGGACAAACGGTCCCGATCCTGAAATTGAGAGATGTTTTCAAAGTTCCCGGAAGTTTTTCGAAAGAAGATGCCGATAACTACGTCGTAGTGGTCGGTTCGGCTGAGCAAAAAGTGGGCTTGGTCGTGGATCGGTTGCTTGGGGAACAAGAGGTTGTGATCAAGTCGATCAGCAAGTATTGCGGAGAGTTGAGTGGGCTTTCTGGCGCAACAATTCTTGGCAATGGGCGTGTGGCTTTGATTGTCGATATCAATTCAGTACTAGAAATCACGAGAGGGTTTGAAAATGGTTGTTGATGCAGAAGCATTGGTTATTCGGAAACGTCTTGAGCAGTCGCTCAAGGAGCTTCCTCCGCTTCCGACTGCGGTCGCGAAGGTGTTGGATGAGACCAACAAGGCGGAGCCAGATCTGCATAAGATCGACGAAATCATCTCGGGAGATCAGGCACTGGCCTCCAAGGTGTTGCGAATCGTCAACTCGGCCTACTATGGTCTTTCTCGCCAAGTAACCAGCGTTGGTCAGTCCGTGATGATCCTCGGGATTCAGCAAGTTCGAACGATCACGCTTTCGGTCGGTTCCATTGCCGCGTTTAGCAACCGAGGACCCGTCGACCCAGAGGGAGCCCGAAGGTTCTGGGAGCATAGCTTTGCAACCGCTGCCGCTTGCCAGACCATCGGTCACAGGCTCGGCGTTGACAAGAAGTCAATCGAGACGCTCTCGACCATCGGAATCTTGCACGACATCGGACGAATGTTCATCTTCTGCAACTTCAAATCGACCTACGAAAAGTTGGTTCAGAAGGCTCTCAAAGAGGGAGTTTCTTACGAGGAAGTCGAGATGCACTTCCTGGGCGATAGTCACGCCGGAATCGGCGCAATGATCGCCGAGAAGTGGGGATTGCCCGAGCAAATCGTTCAGAGCATTCGCTGGCACGAGGGACCGTTCGAGGTTCAAGTCGACCCGGCTTTGGCCACGCTTCACCTCGCGGATTGGATGCACAAGCAGGTGTATTACGGCGAGGATAAGGCTCCGATCGGGCCTCTCGATCCGGCAATCATTGAGTCTTTGGGCCTCTCCGACGAAGTTCTTGAGCAGATTGAAGAGCAAGTACGGAAAAAGGTAGCTGAGGCAAGCCAGCTATACGGCATGGTCGCGGCTTAATAGCGCTAGGAGTTTCTTCGATGGCAACAACAAGTACAAGTGGGATCTCGTTTTCGGGACTGAGCAGTGGGATCGATTCCGATTCCATCGTTAAACAGTTGTCAAGTATCGAGAGAGCTCCGGTAACTCGTCTGACCCAGCAGCAAACTGCGCTCAAACAGAAAGCTGAGATTTATAGCCAGTTTGCGTCGAAGATCACGGGAATTGCTTCGTCAGCCAACCAGCTTGCGACGATTGGCACCTTTACTGCCATCACGGCGGCATCGTCTGATAACGCGGTAGCTTCGATCACTACCGAAGCAGGAGCGACTCTGCCAGGAACTTTCAATCTGACCGTTTCCCGCCTTGCTCAAGCGCAAAAGGCTTCTTCGGCGGCACAGTCGAGCGTGGCGGTTGGACTTGGTATGTCGGGTTCGTTTACCGTCAATGGTAAGGCGGTCAATGTCGAGGCGACCGACTCGCTTACATCGATTGCCCAAAAGGTAAATGCCTTATCCGTTGGTGTAACAGCGTCGATTATCGACGGGAGAACCGGCAACGGTTACCTGACATTCACCAGCGGCACGACGGGAGTGAGCGGCAAGATGCAACTTGCCGATATGACCGGTTCGGTTCTCAACTCGCTGGGCGTCCTGAACGGCACCGTCGGTATTCGCGAGTCGATCACCAATGGCGCGGCAAGCTCGAAATTCACGGCATCGGGCACCGCGATGGGAACGTTGATGGGGGTTTCGGGGCTCACAGCCCGAACAGTTCAAATCAACGGCGTTAACGTCAACCTTGATCTCTCCACGGATTCTCTTCAGGGCGTCGCGGATAAGATCAATGCTGCCTCCACAGGCGCAACTGCCTCGGTTGTAAGTGTTACTGATGCCGGAGTGACGAAGTACCGGTTGGAGATCAAAAATGCCTCCTCGACCCCGACGTTCGTTGATTCGGGAAACACTTTAGCTGCGCTTGGAGTGCTTCAGGCAGGTGCTGCAAATGAGCTTTTGGCCGCCCAAGATGCTCAATACACAGTTGATGGAGTTGCGCTCACAAGCTCGACCAACCAAGTGAAGGGAGTCATCCCAGGAGCGACCGTGACGCTCCTCAAAGCGAATGCCACGACGCCCGAGAAATCGACTTTGACTCTGACCAACGACGCCGATACGGTCGCAAACAAGGTGAACGCATTTATCACGAGCTTCAACGAGGCGGTTGCATTCATTGACCAGTACAGCCAATTTGACGAAAAGACTTTTGCCTCGGGCCCGCTTTTTGGAGATTCGACGGTTCGGCAATTCCTCAATACGTTTACGACCAGCCTGTTTAACACGGTTGTTGGCGCAACCGGAAATTACAAGAACGCTGCCTCGATCGGCATGCGCTTGAACTCGAAGGGCAAGATTGATTTCGATCAATCTGCCTTCAAGACGGCACTTGCAGCCGACCCAGAGGGAGTGAGGAAGCTGTTTCAGAACTCTGGTTCTAGCTCCAATTCTGCGCTGACGTTTGTTTCGGCGGCATCGACGGCAAAGCCCTCGGGGACAACTCCCTACGACGTCAACATCTCGACTGTCGCTACTCAAACCCGCTACACATCGGCAACCACCAAAACCGGTCCAAACACGGTGTCCGAAATTTTGACCTTCGGCGGGGCATTGATGGCGAATACGAATTACACGCTCAGCGTCGAAGTCGGTTCGACAATGGCCGACATTGTAAACAAAATCAACTCGGATTCTAAGCTGAAGGAGCTTGTGGTTGCTTCGGAAGTCGGAGGCAAGCTTCAAGTAGACAGCAAGCGGTACGGCACGAATGGCCGTTTTACGCTGGTGAGTAACCAGTCGCCACTCGGAACAAATTCGGGCGTCGGATTCACTCCCGGTTCGCTGGTGGACGGCGTCGATGTTGCGGGAACCATTGCCGGACAAGACGCGACCGGAAGTGGACAGTTCCTTTCGGGAGCTTCGACTAATTCGGTCGCCAACGGGCTTCAAATCCAATACACAGGCACCTCGACGGGTACCGTTGGTAGCTTCAACTACGTGCGAGGACTCAGTGGCGGAATCAACGAGGCTCTGAAGTCGTTCACCGACTCACTCAATGGCTTAGTGGTTTCCGGCGGAAAGTCGTTCAAGGATCAGGCTGATCAACTGCAGAAAGATATTGATGCGATCAACGCTCGGGCCGACCGTAAAGCGGACGCCCTCAAGGCACAATTCATCCAGATGGAATCACGGATGAACCAGTTGAAATCGCAAGGCTCGGCCCTCTCCCGACTATTTAGCACGTCGACGACATCCAGCTAATTGAGCCGAACTGACCGTCCCACTCGTCTAAGTTTAGAGTGAATCAAGCGGTGCGACTCCAAATCGAGGAGCGAGAGCGGCAGATGCTCTCCCCGTTGGCTGCCTTCTCCAGCGAGTCGCTCGGTAGAGCCAGGGAAGAGAACCCGGACTCCGTTCGCACCTGCTTTCAGCGAGATCGAGACCGGATTTTGCATTCCAAGGCATTTCGGCGGCTCAAGCACAAGACGCAAGTGTTTATCGATCCTTCAGGAGATCATTACCGCACCCGAATGACCCACACGCTTGAGGTCGCGCAAATCGCGCGAACGATTGGTCGTGCGTTGCGGCTGAACGAAGATTTGATTGAGGCAATCGCCCTCGGGCACGATGTTGGGCACACGCCGTTTGGCCACGCCGGCGAGCGAGCTCTGGATGAGGCAATTCAAGCGTATTGGACTCGGCGAGGAATTGAAGTCGACGCCGAGCAGGAGCCGCTTCCGATGAGCGCGGGGGCAGGCGCGCCCCGACAGTTCCGTCATTACGAGCAGTCGCTTCGTATTGTCGATGTATTGGAGGATTTGAATCTTTCAGAGGAGGTTCGGCAGGGAATTGGAGGTCATAGCAAAGGCCGTAAGGACCTTTCGGATGCCGACGGGGAGGCCATTTCTACTCTCGAGGCGGCGGTTGTGAGGGTGAGTGACCGGATCGCTTATCTCAACCACGATATTGATGATGCGGTGCGGTCGGGAATGATCGAAAGTGTTCCGTCCGAGTTTGATGTGCTCGGAACGCGCTATTCGGATCGCATCGGAATCCTGGTTCTGGACGTAATCGAGCAGAGTCTCGATAAGCCGTATGTGCGGATGTCGAAGCACCTGCAGGTGGCGATGAACGGGCTGAAAGAGTGGATGTTTGAGAACGTCTACCTCCGCTATCCAGTGCTTTATCCGGATGTGGTGAAGGCCGAGAAACTCGTGATTGCGCTGTTTGAGCACTTTAGCGAGGGTGAGGAACTGCGCGAAGGCTACGAGGGCATGCAAGGCGCGGTGGACTACGTTGCGGGCATGACCGACCGGTTTGCGATTGAAACCTTCGAGCGGATTCATGTTCCGCTCGTGTGGAAGTAGAATCCGCGGATGGAATCCAGAGCCTTCATTGAGCTTTGCAAAAACGACGCGAAGAATGGCAAGGAAATGTTCCTCCGCAACTTCTCGCATGTGCCCGATGATCGGCTGAATTGGACTCCGACGCCCACCGCAAAATCTGCTTTGCGAGTTGCCGCCCACACCGCGCTTTACTACTCGCGGTTCGCCGAAATGATCCGGGATCGAGCCACGCCGAAGGTGGAAAACTTGGAGGCCTGGCTCGAAGAACGAGCATCTCAGGAGATCGAACTCAAGACACGGGAGGCGGTTGTCCAGGCATTTGAATCGGGGCTGGCCGAGGTCAACGCCGCACTGGATGGACTGAGCGACGACGATGTGAACCTGGAGATCGATTCGGGTCAAGGGTGGTCGATGTCGATGCGATTCATGATGCGGCTTCCCGGATGGCACGCGACGTTGCACATGGGGCAGATCGATTACCTGCAAACCTGTTGGGATGACCAAGAAGTGTACGTAGGCTAGGGCGGCTAAACTGTAGTTGCATGGCGAGTTCGTTTGGCACCTTGTTTCGGATCACGACGTGGGGAGAATCTCATGGCGGTGGGGTCGGCGTGGTGGTGGACGGATGCCCGCCCCGGGTGCCGATTTCCCTCGAAGCGATTCAGTATGAGCTTGATCGCCGCCGGCCGGGGCAGAGCAAAATCACAACGCAGCGGAAAGAGTCCGACACGGTCCGGATTCTGAGCGGTGTGTCCGAGGACGGACTTTCTCTTGGAACTCCAATTTCGCTCCTCGTGATGAACGAGGATCAGCGGTCTCATGATTACGACGAGATGAAGGACAAGTACCGTCCTTCGCACGCTGATTACGCCTATGACCAGAAATACGGAATCCGGGCTTGGCAGGGCGGTGGGCGCTCTTCGGCGAGAGAAACGATCGGACGCGTGGCGGCCGGGGCAATTGCCAAGGCACTGCTGGCGAGGATTGGGGTTTCGGTAGTTTCTTACGTCGAACGGGTTCAGAATCTGGCGACTTCGGTGGATCCTCTTGCAGTGACTCTTGAGTCGGTTGAAAGCAACATCGTTCGCTGCCCTGACGAGGCGATTGCCACGGAGATGATTACGCTGATTGAGGCGATCCGAAAGGAGGGCAACTCGGTGGGTGGGACGATCATGACCGTCGCCAAGGGGGTCCCCGCGGGTTGGGGCGAGCCAGTTTTTGACAAACTCGAGGCAGAGCTGGGCAAGGCGGTCTTATCACTTCCGGCCTGCAAGGGGATCGAATTCGGCGGTGGGTTTGGGATGACTCATCTCACCGGTTTGGAAGTGAACGACCATTACTACTCGGTGCCGGGTGATGGCGAAAAGCCGGATGTCGCGACGAGAACGAACCACTCAGGCGGCATTCAGGGCGGAATTAGTAACGGGATGCCGATTCTTTTCCGCTCGGCGTTTAAGCCGACGGCGACGGTTTTGCGCCCTCAGCCGACCGTAGATGTGAACCATGAGGACACCACCCTCACTGGCCGTGGTAGGCACGATCCGTGCGTATTGCCCCGCGCGGTGCCTATGGTTGAGGCAATGGCGGCATTGGTTTTAGTCGATCATGCGCTGCGTCAGCGCGCCTTAACAAACATCTAACAACAGAATGGTTTCATAATGATGTGGCAACTGTTCTTGAACGGCGACGAATCATGACCGCTACCGCACCCACACTGCCTCCAAAAATTGTCGCCGAGAACGTCGATTTCCATTACGGGACGTTCCACGCGCTGAAGGACATCAATATCCAGATTCCGGAGAAGAAGGTGACCGCGTTCATCGGCCCTTCTGGTTGTGGGAAATCGACATTTCTCCGGTGCCTCAACCGGATGAACGACCTGATTGAGGGCACCAAGCTGGAAGGGAAGGTGACCATTGATGGCTTCGACATTTACGAGAAGTCGGTCGACCCGGTCGCGCTCCGCAAGCAAGTAGGAATGGTTTTCCAGAAGCCAAACCCATTCCCGATGTCGATCTTTGACAACATCACCTACGGGCCAAAGCTGTACGGCATCAAGGCCAAGAGCGATCTTGAGGCGTTGGTTGAGCGGTGCCTACGCCAAGCGGCCCTGTGGGACGACGTCAAGGACAAGCTCAAGAAATCGGCTCTGGAACTCTCGGGTGGCCAGCAGCAGCGGCTTTGCATCGCGCGCACTTTGGCGGTTGATCCAAACGTAATTTTGATGGACGAGCCTTGCTCGGCGCTTGACCCGATCGCAACATCGCGGATCGAGGACCTCATTTTTGAGCTGAAAGAGAAGTACACCATCGTGATGGTGACCCACAACATGCAACAGGCTCAGCGCGCCAGCGACTTCACCGCGTTCTTTATGCTCGGCCGACTGGTCGAGGTTAATACGACCCAAAACATCTTCCTTTACCCTCAGAAGAAGGAAACGGAAGATTACATTTCGGGTCGGTTCGGTTAAGATGTCGACCTCAAAGTCATGCGAAGCACAGAGGTTTACATTCGTGAGCGAAGCTACTTTGAGGCATTAGCGGCGATCACCGCAATTGGTTTTCGAGAGCGTCCTACAACGATAGACATTCGATTTAGTCAGGAACTCGACGATTACAAAGCCGTTCAGAACTACTGTAAACGAGCGAGGCTCGCACCGCTACGCCCAACAAACTACAACTCATTGTGGGATATTGTCGCGCTACTCCCTCAAGATTGGTACCTCTATTTACTGCCGCAAATTTTGTTCGCAGCGATTTCAAGGCCGGAGGGTCATGTGGCAGGCATGTTCGCTCACCCGATGTATCGCAAGATTTCCTCAGAGCTCTCCGATAGTGAGAGAGTAGCGTGTGAAGCTTCGCTGTCCTATTTGTTCCTTTTCGAGATCACCCCAGAGCTGGTCGAGCAACGGATCGCACGAAGCAAGCGTCGCTTTGCCAGATTAAACGGACTTTCCGAAGCGGGTGTTATTAGCTTCTTTTCGAAGGATGACTAGCCGCCGCCTCTTCGGCGGAGTTTGCCGCCCTCGGCCGAGTAGCCAATGACGAGCAGAGCCATCTCGTCGGTGGTTTCTTCACCCCACGTCACCGCGCGCGGCGGATTGTTTGGGTTGAAAGGGTTCTCTTTGGAATTGTCGTAAACGGCATTCACCACCAGTTTTGAGCCGCGCTTGACCTCAAGCGGCTCCTTTAGGGTGTAGATCAGCTGCCAGTTGAAGTCCCAACTATCCACCCACACCAGCGGAATATTGTTGCCTTGTGGGGTCTCGATGTGTGCTTTCATGGACTTTCCAAGAAGGTGCATGTGCGGCATGACCGTGTAGATGGTCGCGTCCGCGGGGATCGGCGTCGTCCAGTTGACGGGGTGGGCTTTTGCCCCGGCCGGGATTCGGAACACGGGATTCGCCGCCCAGAAGATCTCGCTCACTCGCTCAGGCTTCTCTTTGGCGTAGTAAAGGGCGACCTTGGTTTGATCCTTCTCTGGTTTGCCCGATTTGTGATAGTGGACCTGAAGGACGATTTTTGTGCCGGACTTGATGCGAAACGCGACGCCAGGCTCGGTCTCCTGGACCCTGACTCCGGGTGCCCAGCCGCCTAACGAGCCGGATGGAATCGTCCCGATTCCGCCTCCGCTCGAGCTGTAGCCGGGCTGGTCGTCGGAGCTGTTTTCCTCGAGCTGGGTGGATCGCCCCGAGGCGTCGAGGAATGCGATCACGTGGTGGACCACCTTCTTGTTACCCGGCTTCACGTCAATCGCTTTGACGTAAACGTCCTCGGTGTTCCCAAGATCGAAAACGAAGTTGCGATAGACGTCTGGCCCTTCGGCTTCAAGCTCAAAAGGACGGGGGAGTTGGATGACTTTGCTTGGAGTTCCGTGCGGCCATTCGGTCTTGGGGAATTCTGGGGTTGGTGGCTCCTTCTTAGCATCGCCGCGCGGGGCCCCTTGAGCGGACCACTTTTGGAGGATGGCGATCTCTTCGGCGGTTAAGCGGTTCTCGTGCTTAAATTCGCCGTACCCTTCCACCGCCTTCCAGGGTGGCATTCGCTTTTCCTTCGTGGCACTGGCCACCATGGTGTGGTTATTCTTCGCGCTTTGGTACCCAACCAAACTGAACGGGGCGACGTCTCCGGGTCGGTGGCAGCTGACGCAGTGTTCGTTCAAGATTTTGGCGGCGTGCTCGGCATAGGTCACCTTCGCGGGGGCAGAGACCTGGGGATGCATGGTGAGCAAGAGCGCGGCGGTGATCATGTTTAGATTAACGGTCGTGCAAGGGCAAAGGTTCTAGGGGTAAGACTCTGGGAGCGCAAATTATGTCGAAAATCGTATTGATCACCGGAAGTTCGAGGGGAATTGGGGCTGCCATCGCGGCTCGGCTTGTGGGAGCAGGCTGGCGGGTCATTCTGCATTCAAACCGGACTGACCTTAGCGATCAGGCCAAGGAGCTTGGCTCGGGTTGTTTGGGTTGGGTGAACGGCGATCTCGAATCTCCAGCGGAGACCGCCGAAATTTGGCGCCGAGCAAAGGCGATAGGAGAAATTTCCGCGTTGGTGAATAACGCGGGGATCTACATTCCGTGCGCATTTACTTCGCCTGAGTCGGAGGACGTTCAACGACAAATTTTTCGGGTCAACTTCGAAGCTCCGGTCGAGCTGATGCGTGCGGCAGTGTCGGAATTTGAACGAAAGGGAAGCGGCAAGGTGCTCAATGTGGCAAGCCGGGTCGGATTCCGGGGCGAGGCAGGAGCGGCGATGTACGCGGCCTCCAAAGCGGCCTTGATTAACCTAACGCGCTCGCTTGCCGTCGAATATGCGGGCCGAGGCATCGAATTCATGGGAATCGCGCCGGGGTGGGTGGACACTTCGATGTCGCGCGACGGAATGGAGGATCGTTTGCCCGAGATTCTGGCGGGAATCCCTGCGGGGCGAATGGCGTCTCCCGAAGACTGCGCGGCGGCGACGGAGTTTCTGTTGTCGGATGCGGCGAGTTATCTTACTGGCACCGTGATTGATATCAACGGTGCCAGTTACTTCCACTAACTTACTGAACGTCGAGGACTTCGACTTCGAAGTTCACGAACTGGTTGCCGCGAATCATGTAAGAACCCGCCATTCCGGGAGGGATGGAGATGGCCCGTACTCCGCCCTTCTTCATGCCGACAATCGCGGCTCGAACTCCGGGGATAACCCTCGACATCGGAACGAGCCCAGTCTTCTCTCGAACGTCGAATTCCTTTCCGTTCAGGAAGGTGCCTTTGTACTTGAGGTTGACCTTGCTGGTTTCCTTCACTTCTGCACCGGAACCTAGCTTCACATTTTTGGCGTCAATAATTGGCTCTGCACCTTTCTTTACAACCTTCAGGACCTTGACCGCAAACTTCAGGTCTGCGTTGGGGCCAATTTTATCACCAGAGCCATTGGGACCGTATGCCTTGTCAGAGGGAATCTCAAGCTCGCGAACGGTGCCCGTTTGCGCGCCGACGAGACCTTCGTCCCAGCCTTTGATGACTTCGCCATTGCCGATCGTGAAGGAGAAAGGATCCTTCTCTAGGTTCGCCTCGTATGTTGCTGACATGTTGCTGTCGAACTCGGTTCCGTTCATTAGCGTTCCGCGGTAGAGAACGATGACCGCGTCGCCCTTTTCAGCTTTGGGACCCTCGCCAGTTTTGACGTCCTTTGACTTGATCGCACTCAACTTACCAGCGGCGGGTACACCATCTGGCGCAGCTGCGTTCGCCTCCTTCGAGCCTCCATTACAACCCACAAGCAGGGCGGCAAGAGCGAGACCATAGACAAATCGAGACATATACCAAGAAATTACCCAATTCGGGTGCGTTTTGATCCCGGTTTCTTTGCCCGGACTCCAAGTAGACTCTAACGAGATGGCAAAAGCTAAGTCCAAAAAGGAGGCATCGAGTCCAAAGTCGATCCAGAATCGTAAAGCTCGGTTTGAATATCAGATCTTCGATGAATTCGAGGCGGGCTTGGTTTTGGTCGGTAGCGAAGTCAAAAGTCTGTTTCATGGCAAAGCCAACCTGACGGATGCCTATTGCCGTGTGGTGAACGACGAGGCATGGCTCATGAACCTTGATATCGAGCCTTACGACAAGGCAACTCACTTTGCCCACGAGCGCCGACGAGACCGCAAGATGCTGTTGCACCGGAAAGAGATCGTGACGATTGAGCGAAAGTCGATGGAGAAAGGCTTCACCATCGTGCCTTTAGAGATTTACTTTGTGAAAGGCAAGGCGAAGGTGAAGATCGGGCTTGCGCGCGGTAAAGCGAGCTACGACAAGCGCGATACGATTGCAAAGCGCGATACCAAACGAGAAATTGATCGGGCGATGCGCGGAAAGGACTAATTTCCCCCTTTATTTCTTGTTAAGGCACTCCGAATATTGAAATGTGCCGAACTCGCATTTGACAAAGCATCTCGCCCCGGACACTCCGGTTATCGTCGCCTTCATGATCGAAGGGCGTCCGATGGCGGTGAACGGGATGTCAGTGACGGATGAGCCGTTACAGATTTTTACCAAAGACCCCCGCATTTCGGGCGTGAACTATCCGCAGTCGGTGGTTTTGGTCTGGCACCGCGAAGAGTCTGTGATGAAAGGCGAAGCTGAGGTTGTTTCGGCTGAGCCACACAAGGCGGGATATCTGCTAACGATTCAGCGCACGCATGTTGCCGAGGTTGACCGGCGGGTCTATCCGCGCTTCCCGATCGAGATTCCGGTCAGCATCCGCTCGGTGTGTGATGTTCGTGAGTCGCAAGTGATCGCGCTCAGTCTCGGTGTTACCAAAGATTTGAGCCTGGGCGGGGCCTGGGTTGATGTTCAGCCAACCGTGCCGATGGGCTCGATTGTCGAGTTCCACTTGAAGGTTGATGGCCAAGATATGTCGGCGCTCGCGATGGTTGCTCATGATAATCCGAATCGCGGCGGCAACGGACTCGAGTTCATCGACTTCTATGGCGACTCGCGCGATCGATTTACCGAGTTCTTGAAAGCCAAAGCTGCCTAAGGCAACTGTCCTTCAAAGACGTACTCGGCAGGGCCAGTCATGATGACATGACCAGACTCCGCGTACTCAAGCTTCAGATCGCCACCGGGAAGGTGGTTGAGCACCTCGCGTTCGGTTTTGCCCATCGTAAAGCTCGCCACGGCGCACGCACATGCGCCGGTGCCGCAAGCAAGAGTGATCCCCGCGCCGCGTTCCCAAGTGCGTTGCTTGATCTCTCCAGGTCCGATTACCTGGACGAAGTGTACGTTCGTCCGATTTGGAAAGAGCGGATGATGCTCTAGTTGCGGGCCGACCTCTTCGAGCGGAATCGCATCGACGTTTTCGGTGAACAAAACGATATGGGGGTTGCCCATGCTGACGTGGACGGCGTGAAAACCTTCACCGAGATCGATCAGATTCGGTCCGAGGGGGAACGTCGCCTCGCCCATGTCGATTGAAATTGACTTTTCGGCGGCTTGCTCGGTGACGGTCAGCTCTCCAGCGCCGGTGATAACTGGGAACTCTCCGGAAGCGTAGCCGCGATCAATCGCAAGTCGGCCAAAGCAACGAAGCCCATTCCCACACATTTCGCTCAGCGATCCGTCCGGGTTGAGCATCGCCATTTCGAGCTTTTCTTCTCGCTTGAGGACGAGGATGAGTCCGTCGGCCCCGATGCCAAGCTTCCGATCGCAAACCCGCTTTGCAAGCTCCGAAAGGCTGCCGAGGGGGCCCGAATCACGCAGGGTATCGATCACGACAAAGTCGTTCCCGATACCCTGCATTTTGGTGAATGGAATGCTCAATCTGAATCGTGCTCGGCGTGCTCTTCAGTTGGCGTCTTGTAGGTGCCGACGGCCTTGGCGGGAACGATAGAAGCGACGGCGTGCTTGTAAACCAACTGGGTTGGCTTGCCGGGTGAGTCGAGAAGGATTGTAAACGCATCAAAGCCGCGTACATTTCCTCTTAACTGAACACTGTTGGTGAGATAGACGGTAACTCCGACCCCTTCCTTTCGGACTTGGTTCAGAAACATATCTTGTAGGTTGATAGCCTTACCCATTTCAATTGATTTCCTTTATTTGCATACTCTCGATCCAGCGATTGGTTGCGCCAATTGCTTCCGAGGGTGAGCTGTAAACCTCAAGTCTGGGCTCGGAGCGTAACCAAGTGCGTTGGCGCTTGGCGTACTGCCGAGTCTCCGATATGATGGTTTCAACCAGAATATCCTCTTCAATCTCCCCACGGATGTAGTCAACAATGACGTTATATCCGATGGCTCGAAAACCGGGATTTCCTGGCCCGTATCCGTCGCTTAACAGTTGTTTCACTTCGGATACCCAGTCATTTTGCAACATAGAAGACGTTCGGTGGGCGATAGATAATTCCGAAATGTTGGTTTCGGAGACGATTCCAATCTTTTTCTTACTAAACGGTGGGATAGAAAACTGGATCGGCGTTTCGTCACTCAGAGCTCTTTCGAGGGCTCGTGAGACCCGAATCGGGTTGTTCAAATCGGTCCGCGCAGCCACCTCTGGAAATTCGGTTTCCAAACGATATCTAAGCTCTTCGGGAACGGTTTGGTTGAGTTGACGCCTTAACTCGGGGCTGGGAGCGGGACGGAGATCCTTGTACTCTTCGATCAGCGCGCGGATGTATAGCCCGGTTCCGCCGCAGAGGATGACATTTCGACCGTTTACATAGTGGTGGTGCAACCGCTCGGCTGCGAGGAGTACGTACTCGCCAACTCCGAAGTCCTCATCGGGGTTTTTGAGATCGAGAAGCTCGTACCGGCTGGTATCAGCTGGCTTTGCGGTCCCGATGTTCATCCCTCGGTAAACCTGAAACGCATCGCCGTTCAGGATGATCGCATCATGCTGCTCGGCAAGAGCTTCGGCGACGGACGACTTGCCCGAGGCCGTAGGACCGAGTATGGTGAGCAGGAATGGAGGATTCATTAAATCCCTCCCCCAATCGCTACGATCCAGGGGGAGGGAATGGCGTTAAGCATTCACTTGAACCATTTCGTAGGCTTCAATTCGGTCGCCCTCTTCAAACTCTTCCCAGTTGTTGAAGGTGATTCCGCACTCTTGGCCCATCGTCATCTCGCGGACGTCATCCTTGAAGTGCTTAAGGGTAGCGACTTCGCCCTCGTGGACGAGCTCCTTACCACGGTAAACGCGAACCTTCGCGTTACGGGTGACTTTGCCCTCCGTGATGTAGCAACCGGCGATGATGCCTTTCTTGCTAAATTGCAGCTTCATTCGGACTTCAGCTTCGCCCAGCTCGTTCTCCTCGAACTTCGGCGCGAGCATGCCCTTGACGGCCGCTTCGATGTCTTCGATGAGTTCGTAGATGATTGAGTAGGTTCGAATTTCGACCTTTCGCTTTTCGGCTTCCTTCTTGGCTTCGCCGTCGGGCTTGGCGTTGAAGCCAACGACGATGGATTCCGACGCGGCCGCGAGATCGATGTCGGCTTTGTTGATCGAACCAACGCCGCTGAGGATGATCTTGGTCTCGACCTCGTCGTTCTTGACCTTTTCGAGCATGCCCTTGACCGCCTCAACTGAGCCGTGCACGTCGGCCTTGATGATGAGGTTGAGGATCTTCATGCCGTCGTCTTGCATTCGGCTTCGAAGGTCGCGAAGCGTGAGTCCGCGCCCTCCGCTGGTGAGGTTCTTGGCTCGCTCGGCGGAAACACGGTTCTCGGCTTCGACTCGGGCGGCTCGCTCGTCGGCGAAATACTCGATCTTGTCACCGGCTGCGGGGACTTCGTTGAGTCCGAGAATTTCGACGGGAGCAGACGGACCAGCTTCGGTCATCTTCTCGCCTCGGTAATCGGTCATTGCCTTGATTCGGCCAAAGGTGTTTCCGACGACGATCGTGTCTCCGCTCTTGAGGGTGCCTTCCTCGATTAGGAGAGTCGCAACCGGACCTCGGCCCTTCTCAAGCTTGGCCTCGACCACGGTGCCCTTCAGCTCGCCGCGAGGGTCGGCTTTGAGCTCCATCACGTCCGCTTGGAGGAGGATGAGTTCGAGGAGCTCGGGAACGCCTTCGCCGGTGAGGGCGGAGACGTTGGCGGTGATCGTTTGTCCGCCGTAGGCTTCCGGAATGACGTTGTACTCGGTGAGCTGTTGAAGAACGCGGTCCGGGTTCGCGCCGGGCTTATCGCATTTGTTGACGGCGACAATCATCGGGACGTCGGCGGCTTGAATGTGCTGGATCGCCTCTTGAGTTTGGGGCATGATTCCGTCGTCGGCGGCAACAACCAAGATCGCGATATCCGTAACCTGGGCTCCTCGGGCACGCATGTTAGTGAAGGCAGCGTGGCCAGGCGTATCGAGGAAGGTGATGAGACCTTCGGGAAGCATGACCTGGTAGGCACCGATATGCTGAGTGATTCCACCAGCTTCCTTGGCGGCAACATTTGCTTTTCGGATGTAATCAAGAAGGCTGGTTTTGCCGTGGTCGACGTGGCCCATGATGGTGACCACGGGCGGTCGCTTTTCGGCTCCGCCCTTCTTCATGGCGGCCTTGGGATCAACCTTTGGCTTGGGCTTGGGGCCTTCCGAAATCTGAAGTTCGAAGCCGTAAGAGGTGACGATGCGCCCTGCCTCTTCCTCGGTGAGAGGGTTGGCGATGGCCTTCATGATCTTGAACTTCGAGATGAGGCTCTTTTGGATTTCGGCTTGCGGAACGCCGAGAGCGGTGGCGACATCGCGAGGCGTACAGTTGGGCTTGAGCGTGATGACTTTTGAATCAAGCTGCTCAAGGCAGGATTCCTTCACGAGGTCGAGAGTCTCGTTGTCACCTTCAAAGGATGTGCCGTCGTTGTCGATACCAAGATCGTTCAGGACGGTGTAGATCTGACCGGGACGGATTTCGAATTCGGCCGCGATGTCGGCGATGTTGTGACTCATTGGTTTGACTCCAGTTTGCATACTAATTCTTGCTTAAGGGTGCCGAGCTGGTCGGCGCTAAGGGGGGATTTGAGGGCTTTGGCCAGACGTCCGGGTTTGAACGCAGCTTCGAGACAGGGAAGAGTGGCACAAAAATATGCACTCCGCCCGGTCCCATTCCAGAGGGCGAGAGTGCCAGAAGTTTGGACGGCAAGCCGCACAAGGCTTGCCTGGGGTGCTTTACTTCGACATGAGATGCAGGTTCTCGTGACCGTACGTTGACTCGACATTCTGTGCCATCACCTCACCTTGGGCTCCGTGGAGCGGTCTTTTCGGAGGCGGCTTGCGCTTCGCTTCGAATATCGATGGTCCAGCCGGTCAGACGAGCCGCGAGCCGTACGTTTTGTCCGCCCTTACCGATTGCGAGCGAAAGCTGGCTCTCGGGAACGACGACGTAGGCGTGCTTCTCCATGTCTCCGCGCTCGCCGGGCTTTTCGGTCAGCTTAATCGACTGAACTTTAGCCGGAGAGAGGGCTTCGATGATGAATTCTTTAGGGTCTTGCTTGAACGGAACAACGTCGATCTTCTCGTCGTTGAGCTCGTCCACGATTGCCTGGACTCGGGCGCCGCGCGGTCCGATGCATGCGCCGATCGGATCAACGCGCTCGTCTTCGCTGAAGACAGCAATCTTTGACCGTTGACCTGGCTCGCGGCTCACAGACTTGATTTGCACAATTCCGGATGCGATCTCGGGGACTTCAAGTTCGAAAAGCTTACGGAGAAGGTTCGGGTGCGTTCGGCTCACGATGACACGAAGCTTCTTCTGGCTGTCGTCAACCTTGTAGACGTACACCTTCATGCGCGAGTTGGGCGCGTATCGCTCGGTAGGAACTTGCTCGCGGCGCGGCATTTCGGCCTCGACCTTGTTCACCTGTACGTATACGTTTTGGTCGTCGCGTCGGCTGACGGTTCCGCTGACGATGTCGCCCATCTTCTCGGCGAAAACGTCGTGGATGCGGCGAGTCTCGGCTTCGCGGAGCTTTTGGTTCAAGACCTGCTTGAAGGTTTGCGCGGCGATGCGTCCAAATCGGTTTGGGTCGACATCGGTGGGAATGAAGTCACCAATTTCGGCCTCAGGATTTCGCTTCTTGGCCTCGGTGAGGCTCATTTGGAAGCTTGGCTCTTCGACGACCGCGACGACTTCTTTTTCGACCTGAGCCGTCCAACCCTTGGAGGTATCGAGCTTGACGTTGACATCACCTCGTGCACCTACGTATTTCTTGTAGGCGGCACCAAGGGCTTCTTCGAGTTCAACAACGAGGTCTTCAAGAGGGATATCTCTCTCCTGTGCGATCTGATTCAGCTGTTGCATGATGTCCATGGTCTGCTATTCTCCTTTCTGTTGGGTTTGTAATAAAAAAGGCGGCTCAAGAGCCACCCCTTTCTCGGTGCCCAAACTTTGTTCCATTATTGTATCACAACGACGACTTTATGAAGATTGATCCCAGCCCCGCCGAATTCGTTGGAAAAGTTGTCTTGATCACCGGCGCGGGGAGCGGAATCGGGCTCGCTACGGCTCGCCTTTTGGCAGAATCTGGCGCGACGGTTGTCGGCGTGGAGTTCGTTGCTGAGCGCGTTCAGGAGTTCAATTCGGAGTTCGGAGCGAGTGGCGATCACACTTGTTTTGAGGCAGACGTGCGGGATTTTGCCCGCACTCAACAACTCTTTGAGGAAATCGCAAAGCGCTACGGGCGGCTCGATGCGATGGTGCTGAGTGCCGGGCTGAATGGCCCGATGGGGCGGCTCGATGCGATTCATCCCGACGAGGTCCAGGCGCTCTTTGAAGTCAACGTAGTCGCCCTTTTTAATTACATGAACCCGGCGGTGAGCCTGCTTGAAGCTTCGCAGGGCTCGGTGGTGCTTGTCGGGTCTATCAATGGCTCGCGTAACTTTTCGTGGGCGGGGGCGTCGCCTTACGTCGCGAGCAAAGCGGCGGTGATGGCGCTTGGTCGAAACTGGGCGGTGGAACTCGGGCCAAGGGGAATCCGGGTCAATACGGTTTGCCCCGGGCAGGTCGAGACCAACATTAATTCGACCATCAAATGGCGAGGAGAGGGTCCGGTAGGGCGACCCAAAAAGTACCCCGAGGGGTCGATGCCGCTGACGGGATGGAAGGGCGCAGACCCGGTGGATGTGGCGGAGGCGATCCGATACTTAGTGTCGGCGGCGGCAAAGCATGTGACGGGCACCGAGATTTTTATTGACGCTGGACAATCGCTCAGCTAAACTAGATTTGCGGCTCTGATCAGGGAATGATCGTCTTAAAGTTGCGGTAGGGGTTGACTTAACATGAGGTGGCTGTCATACTTTCCATTCGTTCGCGGGTGTAGCTCAGTGGTTAGAGCGCCGGCCTGTCACGCCGGAGGCCGCGGGTTCAAGTCCCGTCATCCGCGCCAACGTACAATTTGTGCCGCGGTAGCTCAGTTGGTAGAGCAAAGCACTGAAAATGCTTGGGTCGCCGGTTCGAGTCCGGCCTGTGGCACCATCCTTTTTTTCCTCCTTACTTCCGCCTCGTTTGGGGCAGAGCCAGTAGTCGCCCATGCGCGCGACGTCGTTGTTCTGAGTTTTTCGACAGAATCGCATTTGTCGGGTCGGTACCGGGTCTCAGAGGCTGGTTCAATCACGGTTCCGGGGCTGGGCGGAGTGACCGTCATGCTGCGGGACTCGTCGAAGATCACGACCGCCGTGGAATCCGCGATGCGAGAGCGACTCGGAATCCTTGACGTGGTTAAGGTCGAGATAACCGCCGACGCTCATTCGGGAATCTCCATCGGAGGTGCAGTAGCGAAGCCCCTGGTCCTGCGCCGGGCGAGTGGTCTTACCGTGCAGGAGCTGTGCGCAATTGTCCCGATGCTCGATTTTGCCGATCCCAAAAGGGCAGTTGTGACGGACGCAAACGGATTATCGGCGGGGTCAAAGTATGCCGTCCGTCCGGGTGATCGCATTGTGATTCCCGTAAGGAGCCAGATTCCGACGTTTACGGTGACGGGCGGGGTGAAGAAGTTCGGAGCTTTTGATCTTACAGAAGGGCTGACCCTCGGACAAGCCATTGATCTGGCGGGAGGCCTTGCCTCCAACGGCGATCCAACCAAGATTTTCATTGATCGGAGCGTGCCAGTTGGTCCCCTCGACTTGTCAAAGGACCGCTCAGTGCCCCTCAAGCCCGGTGACCTCATCCGGGTTGGTCTCAAATCTGACGCTCCGCTCGTGACTGTGAGCGGGCTGGTGAAAGAACCCAAAAATCTCGAATGGCAATCGGACCTCACGGCGTTCAAGGCGTTGACTTTGGCGGGCGGAGTTCTTGATCCTCGGTGCGTTATCCGCGTCAAGTCTTCGATCAACCCGAAAAAGAAGGAAGTCAAGTTTAAAGTTGCCGATATCGCGAACGGGAAGGTCAAAGATTTTCTGCTTGAGCCGGGTGATGTTGTGGATGTGACGCCGCGTTGAAGGCCAAGTGGGATCGAACAAAGGGGCGGCCGGAGCCGATTCATTTGCTCAACCGAATCGCTGAGCTTGAGAACGGCGAGCCGCTTGTCGACATCCGGGAGGTTTGCCCAAAGGTTCAGATCTTGCGGGAAACGGTGATTCCATACCTACGGGAGACAGTCGCAAACAAGTTGCGAGCGGCATCCGAGGCATTGCCAGAAGGGAAGTTCGTCGGCGTGATTGATGCTTGGCGGCCGTTTGATCGGCAAAAGAGAATCTTTGAGTTCATGTGGCAATGCGCTCTTCAGGCGTATCCCGAGCGGGATCACCGGAGTCTGCGCCGGACCGTCTGCCGATTTGTTGCTCCGACCGACCAGAAGGCTCCCCCCGGGCACTGCACCGGAGCGGCGGTTGACGTTTTCCTAGTCGACTCCGAGGGGAACGAATACGATGTTTGCTCGCCGTTTGGGCGGTTCACAGCGGCTCCGACGTACTCGTTTGGGTTAAGCGTCGAAGCAAGCGAGAACCGAACTGCGATGGTGGAGGCGATGCTCGGCGCGGGATTTAGTAACTGCCGCGACGAATGGTGGCACTACAGTTGGGGCGATGCGGGATGGGCCGTTCGTGAAGGGTTAACCGAATGCGTTTACGGAATCGCGCATTTGGCACCGGAGCTCTTCGCCGAGAACGAGGCGAAGCACCAGGACTGGTTTGTTAACCACCCGAACCCTTTTTTGGAGGGTTCGGTGCTGTCGGAAACGTCCACGCCGGATAACTGACGTTGTTGGGAATGAACGGCTGAGGCGAAAGGCAGAGAACGTCGAGGCCAACTTCGGTCGAACTGATTCCGGTGATCTCGACGCGGAAATCTGTACGGTTTGAAGGCAGTCGGGTTTGTCCAAGGTTGTACCAACCGAAGCCTGAACCATACACGCCCACCGGCTCCCCTTTGACTTGGAGAGTTTGTCCGGCGATCTTCACCTTCATCCTGGCCCGATCCTGGGGCGAAGGAATCTTGGCCGCGAGCCATACATCGAGCGCTCCCGTGGAGCGCTGAGGAACGCCGAGCGTGGCGTAAACTGCTCCCGTTGCCTCGCCAAGAGGTGTTTTGAGCGATAGGTAGGCACCATTGCTGCATCCTGCCTCTTTCACGACTTCGCTGAAAAGGTTGTCTGACGAGAGTTCCCATTCGCCCCAGTTTCCGCCCGCCGCGATGCCTCCTATCCGCTTCAGAGTCCTTTGGGCAAGCTGGAGCGCTTGGTAAGGGTTGTACTTCAGCTGATCGTCAAACTGTCGAAAATCGTAAACCTCCGTCGAGACATCTTTTCGCACAGCGTCAGCCCATTCCGTGATCTGGGTGATGTCCTTTTTGAGCCGTGTTAGCTCGGCGTCCGGCACCGGTGGTGCGGAGGCGCCAAGGATGATCAACGGAACCGAATCGATCGGAATTTGGACGAGGTCCTTGTTCGCAGTGATGGTCGGCGCGATGCCGCCCATGCTCTTGATCAGCGCGGTTTTGTACTCAGGGAATCGGAAATTGAAGGTGCCAGGGGTTTTGTCGGTCCAGAGGACGTATTGGTTCACCCCGTTTTGCGATACAGAGTAACAGCTGATCTCCGGGCCGAGGTCGATCCGGTTGCCGTCTGCCGGACTTGGCAGAAGCCAAGTCGCGCCGCCAAGGAGCCTTGGTTGAATCGGGTTGAACGCGTTCTGCGGATAGAAAAACGCCTTCGGTCGCCCTGAGGCATCGAGGCCGCCGACGGTTTTGAGTTTGCCTAGTTGGTCGGCGTTTGTGACTCGGAAAAATGCTCCTCGGACTCCGAGACCACTCATGGTGTCGAGGGCGTCTTGGGTAACTCCTTCTGAGGGAATCGGTACGTCAGTCGCCAGTAGTGGCACTGAGTTGCGAATCCGCAAAGAAGAGCTGAGAGGAGAGGAGAGGGAAGCCACGAGACCGCTTGGCGTCAGCTTAGAGAGCCGCGTGCTGAGGCCATTAAACTCACATTCAGGGGCCTCAAAGAACCACGACCAGCCGTTCCACTCCTGGATGAGCGGCACGTTGATCTCTTTTCGAAGCGAGCGAACGATGCGGTGAACGCGCCTTGCTCTCGTTTGAGCGATCGCCTCGGCGAGGTCCGACCAGAACATCGACTTTTTGGTCTCAACCGAGTAGCTCATTTCCGTCGCGGGATCGAGCATCAAAGGAAGCCCCTTCTGCCCGTTCCAAAGCGGAACCAGCTTGGCCGCGAGCGCAAATGCTGTGCGATCCTGCACCAAGGTGTCCTCGTCTTCACGAATCTCAAAATCGAACCCGCGCAGCTGCCAAGCTTTGACCAGGGTGTTGATGTTTCGGTACTTCTGCTCAAGGAAGTCGGCAAACTCCCGTTGGAACGTGACGCTAGTCGGGACAAAGCTGCTGTCTTGGCTCGCTAGGTATGGCGTAGTGCCGAGCGGGTTGATGATGCCCCTCAGGCCCGGTTGAGCACCCATTTGCCGGAACTGCTTGATGACCATGTCTCGCCGCTCATCCAGGCGATCCCAAAGGTCTTCCATTTCGAGGCTCTCGGCGAGAGGATAGATGTAGACCACTTGGTCGGTGTCCGAGGTTGCCTTTACGTTGGCGCGAAGCACTCCGTTTTCGACCGTCATCAGCTTCTCGCTGATCACCGTGAGGTCTCGTCGAAGTGCGACGGCAACGTACGCTTTGGTCGCACCCGGAAGGTTGACGGAGATTGTGGTCGGATTCTGAATGTTGGCGATCCGGTAGTGCTGGGGCTGAATGATGAACCCCTTTGCGGCGGGCATCGCGGTATTCAGCGTCAAGAAGTAGTTGGTACCGGCAAGCTGCTCGCATGCTTCGCGCCAACTGGCGTTGAGGGGGATTTCAACATTAAAGTTTTGTAGCCCGGCTTGCTTTGCTTGCCCCAGGATGGGCGAAGAGTATTCGGCCTGAACACCAATGGGCAGGTAATCGGTTCCGCCCCATTGGTATTGGAGGTTTGGACCGATGTTCCAGGCAGGCGCTGCAAAAGCGGCAAAACAAGCGAGCGATGCAGTGAGCACGTACAGGATTGTACAGCGTGTCTGGGTACGCTTGAACTGTGAAAGTTGCGGAACCTGCACTCGTCGAGCGTTGTATCAACACCATTCGAGGTCTCTCGATGGATGCCGTCCAAAAGGCGAACTCTGGACACCCAGGAATGCCGATGGGGGCAGCTCCGATGGCGTTTGCGCTTTGGAACCGCTATTTGCGCCATTCGCCTAGCCACCCAAAGTGGTTCGACCGAGACCGATTTATCCTCTCTGCTGGCCACGGGTCGATGCTCCTGTACTCGCTCCTTCACCTGACGGGTTATGACCTTTCGCTCGACGATATTAAGCAGTTCCGACAACCGCACAGCAAGACTCCAGGGCACCCCGAAAACACGCTGACTCCGGGTGTAGAAATGGCGACGGGACCGCTTGGGCAAGGATTTGCCCACGGCGTCGGGATGGCGATCGCCGAGGCTCACCTCGCCGCGAAATACAATCGCCCCGGCCATGAGATCATCAATCACCACACCTACGCGATTGTGTCGGACGGCGACCTGATGGAAGGAATTTCGAGCGAGGCCGCTTCGATGGCGGGGCACCTTGGGCTCGGCAAGCTGATCTATCTTTACGACGATAACGCGATTTCGATTGACGGATCGACCAAGCTGGCATTCACCGAGGATGTTGAGCAACGATTTAACGCCTTCGGATGGCACGTGATCGAAGTGGACGGACATGAAGTCGATTCGGTCTATGAGGGACTCGAAGAAGCCCACCGGGTGACCGATCGACCGTCGCTAGTCATGTGCAAGACCACAATCGGATTCGGCTCGCCCAACCGAGCTGGTTCGCAAAAAGCCCACGGCGCGCCGCTTGGCCCCGAGGAGCTTCGCTTGACGAAAGAGGCTTTGGGCATTCCGCTTGAGCCCGATTTCTTGGTGCCGCACGATGTTCAAATCGCGATGGATGCGACCGCGCCGGGAGAAGTTCGGTTTGCCGATTGGGAAGCGCGGTTCCTGGCGTACTCGCTGGAATATCCCGCCGAAGCCGCTGAACTGAAGAACATCATCGATGGCAAGCTTCCCGCAGGTTGGACCTCGGTTTTGCCTGCGTTTACGGATGCGATGGCAACTCGAAAGAACGGGGAAGCCGTGCTCGCCGCTTTGGGCAAAGTGGTTCCTTCGCTCATGGGCGGATCGGCTGACCTCGCCGAGTCGACATTCACCCACATCCACGGCGAGAAGTCGTTCCAAAATGGCAACGAGACCGGACGGAACTTCAACTTCGGCGTTCGTGAACACGCGATGGCGGCCGCCTCGAACGGGATGCGCCTTCACGGCCTGACGGCGATTTCGAGCTCGTTCTTGCAGTTCACTGACTACTGCCGCCCCTCGATCCGGTTGGCGGCGCTCATGGAGTGTCCGACGCTGTTCGTGTTCACTCACGATTCCATCGGTCTTGGTGAGGACGGTCCGACGCACCAGCCGGTCGAGCACCTTGCCGCTCTGCGCGCGATTCCGAACCTGAACACATTCCGTCCTTGCGACGGAAACGAGACCTCGGCGGGATACAAGGTTGCGCTCGAGAGCCAATCGACGCCAACCTTGCTTGTGCTTTCGCGGCAGAACCTTCCCGTCGTCTCGCCAAGCGATGTTCAGAATCACCCAGCGGAAAAGGGTGCCTACGTTCTTGTCGAGGCTTCGGCGGCGCCCCAGCTGGTGCTGGTCGGAACGGGAAGCGAAGTCGCACTTTGCATTGGTGCGGCCAAGGAACTTGAAGCCGCCGGGGTTCCGACCCGCGTGGTGAGTATGCCGAGCTGGTTCCTGTTCGAGAAGCAGTCTGCCGAGTACCGAGACTCCGTGCTTCCGAAGGGAGTGAAGACCGTCAGCGTCGAGGCGGGAACTTCGTTTGGCTGGGCAAAGTATTCAGACCGGCAAGTTTCGATCGACACATTCGGTGTCAGCGGCCCGGCTCCGGCTCTTTTTGAGGAGTTCGGGTTCACCGTCCCGAACGTTGTAAAGGTTGCCAAGGAGATATTGAATGCGTAAAGCAATGTTTTTTGTCGCCCTTGCCGTTGCGGGGTCTGCGTACGCCAAGGATTTGCCGCCGAGCGAGATCTCGCTCCAGCGGCTTTACTCATATCCGCTGATCAACGGTCGCTCACCTTCGGCTCCGTCCATGTCGCCGGATGGATCGAAGATCGTCTTCGGCTGGAACCAAACCGGCTTACGCAAGCTCAATCTGTACGTCGTTGACTTTCCGAATGGCAAGCCAAAGCTGATCGTCGAGGCGAACAAAATCCCGGAGCTTCCACGCCAAGATGACTCCCGCTCCGAGCAAGAAAAGGCAGAATCAGCCCTATACGACGGCGGCATCAGCAGCGCGCAATGGGCGCCCGATAGCGGCGAGCTAATGTTCAACTACAAGGGCCGGACATGGCTTTGCGAGCCAGATGGCTCAAAGCTACGCCCGCTCGTCGATGGTTCAAGCAGCATCGGCGGTCCTCAGTACACGGAAGATGGAAAGTCGTTCTCGTACACCAACGGCGTTAATGTCTTCAAGATGGACCGGAAGACCGGCTTCATGAAGCAGCTCACGTTTTTGAGCAAGCCGAGAACGAGCATTGAGCAGTACGAGATTTCACCGAACGGCAAGTATCTCGGCGTCGTGTGGGGCGACAGTAGCAAGGCGGGCGCGCACCAGATGATGGACTTTTCGAAAGATCGCGCCACCGTCGTGCCGATCTCGCGGATGTGGAACGGCGACCTTTCGATCGACAACCAAATCGGCGTCGTCTCGGCCGATGGCGGAGTGATCAAGTTCGTCAAGGACATCCCTCGCTACATCTGGCTCAAAGGCTTCTCGTGGTCGCCGGACGGTTCGAAGCTCGCAGTCGCATGGCTTAGCGAGGACTTCATGAAGTACACGATCTCGGTGATTGACCCCGTCACCGCCGAAAAGAAGGACGTGTATAAGGAAGAAGCGCCTGCATACACCATCAACGACTGGCGCGATATCGTGTGGAGCCGAGATTCCAAAAAGATTCTTTTTGGAACCGACATCCGCGAGGGCAAGCTCACAAACCGGGCCGTCTATCAGATGAATGCGGACGGATCGAGCATCGAGCCGCTTTACTTCGAGCTTCATGACGTCGGAAACTGGATGCGTCCGAAGAATTCGGATCGCCTCGTTTTGGTCACAGCGGCGCACTCGCCCCTCACGACCGAAATCGTGATCCAAGAACCCGACGGGAAGCGAAAGGAGCACGTCGTGATGCCTGGTGGGTACTCAACTCAAAAGGCGTTCAACTGGGCCGAGCTTCCGCTGGTGAGTGAAGATGGCAAAAAGATCGCAACGATGGCGTCGGCGCGGAACATCAACAATGAGCTTTATGCCGTCGAGCCAGTGAAAAAGCGAATCACGACCTCGCAGCTTCCGGAGTTCGCAAAAATCAAATGGGCTGACGTGAAGGAAGTCTCTTTCCCGACTTCAGACGGTCGCAAGATTCACGCGCTCATGATGACCAAACCAGGACTGGACTTGACGAAGAGGCACCCGGCGGTGGTTAGCGGAATCTATGCCGATAGCGGTAAGGCCGCCTGGAGCGGTTGGGTTGAGAATTACATGGCGATGAATCTCGACTTTGTGGTTCTCTGTGTCGACTTCCGATCGAGCTGGGGCTACGATGGCGACTTCAACGGCGGCTACTACAAGAAGATGGGAATCATCGACGCCGACGAGGCGGTCGATGCGAAGAAGTTCCTTGTTTCAACAGGATTCGTGAAGCCGGACCGAGTGGGCATCTGGGGTTGGAGCTACGGCGGCTTCCTGACCTGCATGACCTTGCTGACGAAGCCGGGTGAATTCCACGCCGGTGTCGCGGTTGCCTCCGTGACCGACTGGAAGAGCTACAACGAGTGGTACACCCGCCGCCGACTAGGCCTGGTGAAGGATGACAAAGAAAAGATCTTTGAAAAGACCTCGCCGGTTTACAACGCGCAAAACGGGGTCAAAGACAATCTCCTGCTCGTTCATGGAATGCTGGATGACAACGTGCTCTACCAGGACACCGCGCGCCTCCAGCAGAAGCTCATTGACGCTGGCTCGCACTTCGACCTGATGCTGTACCCGCGAGACGATCACTCGATCTCGAAGGACACATCGCGCCCGCATGTTTACTCGACGATCGTCCGGTACTTGTGGGACAAGCTGTCGGAGTAGCGGCGATCGCTTGTCGTTATTCGCGAGTCGTTAGTCGCGGGGAGGGATGGCGGATTTTCGGGAGTTGGATGTTTGGCGAGTCTCCATAGAGGCGGCTGGCGAGATTTATCGTCTGGCCGCGACTCTCCCAGACTCCGAAAAGTTCGGCATCCGCTCCCAACTTACTCGAGCCGCGGTTTCGATCTCGTCAAACATGCCGAGGGACACGGTCGTGAGTCGGCACAGGACTTTGCTCGATTCCTGAGAATCGCTCAGGGTTCGACTCGCGAATGCCAGAGCCTGCTTGAAATTGCGCGATATCTTGGTCAGATCCAAGAAACGCGAGAAGCGGATGAGTTACTTGATCGAGTTTCAAGGATGCTTTATCGGCTGATCCAGAAACTCATCAACAATCCGAGTTAGTTCGACAAACGAAAAACGAATATCGACTGACGTCTATAAGGTCTCGGTCACTTTATTTAGGTGCCGCGCTTGGTCGGGGTTGAGTCCCCTAGACCGAGCGACGTGCAAAGCGAGCCATTGTCCGAAAATGATGTCCCAGAGCGGAGCGATTGGCGCGGGAACTTCGGGAGCGTCTACCTCGAAAATTTCGCACCCTTGGTCGCGCAGGCCCGGCATCGAGCCAAAGTAGCTAATCGCCGCCGAACCGTGGCCAGCGAGGGCCTTGGGGCCGTGCTCGAAGTCGGCGGCAGAATACGCCTTGCATGGAACCAGGGCGCACTCCATGAGCTTGAGCGCGGTTTCGAGCGCGGTGCAGAAGCCGTAACCCCTCGCAAGCGCAAACACCGGATTGCACCGATTAACTGGGCCGCTGGCGAGAAGAGCTTGATCATGTGCGTGGTTTAACCAAGCTTCATCGGGGAGGTTCGGCTGATCGAGGGTGCCGCCTAGCGCCCGGACGAGTTCATAGAGGGCGAGCAACGTAGCAGTGTACGTCTTGGTGGCGGCGACAGACTCTTCGCGCGCCGTGTTAAGCAAGAGTGTGTGGTGGGCGGTCTTGTGTAGCCGAGATCCCTCGGTGTTTGTGATCGCAAGCGTTTGATGCCCTTGTTGCTTCATGTACTCAAGGAATTCGGCAACATCGGGAGCGGCCCCGCTTTGACTGATTCCGATTCCGAGGGTGCGTCCGGGGAATTTGAGATTGCTGTGGTACCGGGTGATCACGCTGGGGGCGGCAAGGGAAACCGGAATCCCGAGGTGAATCTCGAAGAGGTACCTCGCGTATAGCGCGGCGTTGTCGGACGAACCCCTCGCAGCAAGCAGGATCATATCGAAAGCCGGACGTTCTGAAAAAATCTCTTGGAACTGCTCGAAGTAGCGGCTCGCGTTCGCCCTGAAAAGAGCAGGTTGCTCTCTGATCTCTCGCTCCATTGCGACGCCGAGTGGTTGAATGCCTGCGCTCATGCCCAATTAGGTTACCTACGCCTGCCTTGGGCAAACGATTGGTGACGGTGCCACAATGATTAAGGATGAATCGATTCGGTCTTTTGGCGGCGTTGGTGCTGGTTGGATGCGGGGCGAAAGAAGAGCCCGCAAATGCTCCGGTGAAGATGGATAGCGTCACGATGGACGCCCCGACTGAGACCCGTCTAGATGAAAAGGGAACCCTCAAAGACCTCGAAAAGGAGATTGGGATCGCGCCGCTGACGGGGAGCGAGAGCGAGCCATTCATGGCGTACAAGCGCGGGGACGGGGGCAAGAAGTACGCGCTTGACTTCACGGCGAAAGGTGACATTGCATCCGTCATGAAGTTCTATTCCGGGCAAGGGCTAGATAGCCGAATGGAAGGCGGAAAGGGCACTAGCATGGGGATGAGCAAAACGAATTCGCAGGTGATGGTTCACGCCGAGCCAGCAACCGGCGGCGGCACGAAAGTGACAATTTCTGCGCTGGTCTACCCAAAAAGCCCAGCGAAGTAGCATCAATCGGCGGCAAGGGTTAGAATAGAACTCATAAGCGGTTCACCGCTTGGTTAAACGGAAATGGCAAGTATTCAAGATATCGAAGGAATCGGTCCGGCATTTGGCGAAAAGTTGGCCGAAGCAGGCATCAAGACGGTCGAAGCTCTGCTAGAGCAAGGTGCATCGGCAGCCGGACGAAAGGCAATCGAAGAAAAGACCGGCATCGATGGCGGCAAGATTTTGACCTGGGTCAACCACGCAGATCTCTTCCGAATCAAGGGAGTCGCTGGTCAGTTCTCCGAGCTTCTTGAGGCGTCTGGCGTCGACACGGTTCCTGAACTTGCCCAGCGCAATGCGGCGAACCTTGCCACCAAGATGGCCGAAGTCAATGCCGAAAAGAACTTGGCAAACCGGGTGCCTAGCGAAGACGAAGTCGCAAAATGGGTGGAAGAGGCAAAGACCCTTCCTAAGATCGTCACCCACTAATTAGGCGGCGCCACGCAATTGTTCCAACTCGTCGCTTAGGCGAGTTGCAACTCTTTTCGCTCTCATTCCAAGGGCTTGGATGAGGGCGATTTGCTCAATGCTGTCGGTCGGCACGATGTATGGCCACGGTTCGACGCTGACTCCGGCGCTTTGAGCGGCCATGGTAGCGGTCTCAGTCGCCCCGATAATCAACTTTTCTTTATCGTCGAGTTCGAATCCCTCTGGTCCGCGAAGTGCAATCGTGAGTTCTCGGGTGAGGCCCCACGCATTTGCCAGCCTTCCGGCCGCGTGATGAATGTCTTCTCCAGCAACCGTTCGGTAGGCCTGCTCGATAGGAATCTTTCTCATTTGAGCAACGGAAGCCGCGGCATCAAACTCGTCGGGAAACTGTCGAGCGACGAGCGCAACCGCGAGCGAAGAGAACATCGCAAATGATGCGGCGCGGAGCTGGAGCTCGGAATCCGTGAGGGTTAAATCTTGCTCAAGCGCCATCGGCGCAAGGCAACCAATCACTAGGCTACCAAGCGACATCTGAGATGCGCTGACGATGTTGCTCTTGACGCGTGAGCCCGAAATCCAAAGATCGGTGGCGATCGCGAGTTGGGCAAGAGCTTTGGGGCCAGCCCGCTGAATGATGAGCGCAATATTGCTCTCGAAGCCGAGGAACTCGGTGATCGTCCGAAGGGTTCGCGTGACGACAATATCGGAAGCGAGCACTGTCAGAAGCGTCCGGGCATCGTGCTGCTCCTGCTGAATCAGCAGCATCGCCGCGGTTGGCGGGAGCGGTGTGGCCTGGATCGAGTTCATCGCAATGTTGCGGGGATGATTCCCACAAGAGTAGTTTCGGAATCCTACTTCCAATTTCTCATACTTTTTCAATTTGGGTATCATTAGAGATTCGAGGTTTTCATGAAGGAAGGAATCCACCCAACGCTTTATCCTGTGCTTTTCGTGGATGGTGATCACGAGTGGACAGGCGTTTCCACGACCAAGACAGGCACGACTCGCACTGTGAATGGCGTGGAGCATTACGTTGTCAACTGCGAAATTAGCGCATTCAGCCACCCGTTTTACACCGGCCAAAAGAAATTGGTCGACACCGCTGGTCGCGTCGAGAAGTTTATGCGACGTTACGGCAACCAAGCCAAGAAGTAAGGGTAAGCGCCTCCCAGGAACACCATGTTTCAGCGAAAGGGAGCAATCATCGCCGCCGCAAGCACCGTATTTGTGCTGGCGGCGGTTCTACTTTATGCCCTTAAGCTACGTAGGGAGGAAGGCATCGCGCTCCATACGGGCATTTCGCCGGTCTATTGGGCCGAGCGTTACACGGGTAAGGATTACTTCAACCCTGATCGGCGCATCTGGTACCGGGGCAATCGCGAGAAGAAGGTTGTCGCGCTCACCATCGATGACGGTCCCCACCCGCTTTCGTGCCAGAAACTGATTGAAGTTCTTAGGGAGAAGAACGTCAAGGCGGCGTTCTTTTTGGTCGGAAAGCAGGTTGATGGGAATCCAGATTTGGTCAAGCTCATGTCCGATGAAGGTCATGAGATTTGCAACCACACCTACGACCACATTCGCCTCGACAAGCTCGACCGCGAGAAAGTTTTCAATCAGATTGACCGATGCGATGTCGCCGTCGAATCGGCGATTGGCAAGCAAATGACCTTGTTCCGCCCGCCTGGAATGCGTTTCTCAGATACGGTTTTGGATGTGGTCAAGCAGAAGGGTGACGTGATGGTACATTGGGGCATCGGCGCGAAGGACTTCGTGGGAACCGTGCCAGATTACGAGCTCACGCCTGAATTGAAGAAGCTGCCGAAGATCACTCCGAAGCTCATCGTTGAGTACGTTACGAAACAACTGAAGCCGGGAATGATCATTTTGCTCCACGACAATCCGGTTACCGCCGAGGCATTGGGGCCGATGATCGACGCCGTGCGCGCGCAAGGGTACGAGTTTGACACCTGCGCAAACATGATGAAAGACCTTCCCAATCCGGTTTATGTCGTCGTGAATCCGAGCCGGCAAGCCTCGGTTGCGGTGAACTGACCGGGCCCGTCAAGCCATAATGAGATATGGCTGTTCATCCGCACCGCATCCCTCTGGAGCAATCTGATCCGGCGATTTTCGACCTCATCAATAAAGAGGAGCGGCGGCAGGAAGAGAACATCGAGCTGATCGCCTCGGAGAACATTGCCTCGCTCGCGGTGCGTCAGACGATGAACTCAGTGCTGACGGACAAATATGCCGAGGGTTACCCCGGCAAGCGGTATTACGGCGGCTGCGAAGTGGTCGATGAGATCGAGCAGCTCGCGATCGACCGGGTGAAGCAGCTTTACGGTGCCGAGCATGCCAACGTGCAGCCACATAGCGGCGCACAGGCCAACATGGCCGTCTACTTCGCCTTCCTCAAGCCCGGCGACACCCTCATGGCGATGAACCTCGCCCATGGCGGCCACTTGACGCACGGGTCGCACGTCAACTTCTCGGGTCAGTTCTACAACATCGTCCCGTACGGAGTTGCGGAGGGTTCGGAGGTTATCGATTACGATGAGTTCCGCCGAATCGCTATTGAGGCCAAGCCAAAGATGATCGTGAGCGGCGCCACCGCCTATCCTCGAAAGTTTGACTTTGCTAAGATTCGGGAGATCGCGGATGAGGTCGGAGCCATGCACATGTGCGATATGTCGCACTACTCGGGCCTGATTGCGGCGGGTGAATATCCGTCACCGGTACCGCATTGCGATTTCGTCACCTCAACGACGCACAAATCCATTCGGGGCCCGCGCGGCGGCATGATACTATGCAAAGAGCAGTACGCCAAAGAGATCGATAAGAGCGTTTTCCCAGGCATTCAGGGCGGCCCGCTGATGCACGTCATTGCCGGAAAGGCAGTTGCGTTCGGCGAGGCACTGGCTCCCTCGTTTAAGGTGTATCAGCACCAAATCGCGCTAAATGCGAAAGCTCTGGCGGCGGCGATGGAGAAGGAAGGGTTCCGGATTGTTTCCGGCGGAACTGATTCTCACCTCATGCTGGTCGACCTTCGTCCGTTCGGCGTGACCGGGAAGATCGCCCAGATCGCGCTTGACGAAGCCGCGATTACGACAAACAAGAACTCGATCCCGTTTGACCCCGAAAAGCCATTCGTGACGAGCGGCATCCGGCTCGGAGCGCCTGCCGTGACGACACGAGGCATGAAGGAACCGGAGATGGCGGAGATTGCGGCACTCATCGCCGAGACTTTACGGGTTCACGATGATCCAGCGGCTCTCGCAATGGTCCGGGAAAAGACAATCGCCCTGACCAAGCGATTCCCAATCCATATTTTCTGATCCCGGCTTATTGAGCCGGGAACAGATCGTCGATCGAGAGGTACCGTTCGCCGGTGTCGTAGTAGAACGTCAAAATTGTTGCGCCATCGGGAAAGTCAGCGAGTTTCTTGCTGACCGCGGCGAGCGATACACCGGATGAGATTCCGATGAAGAGCCCCTCCTCGGCGGCGGCGCGACGGGCGAATGTGAAAGCTTCTTCCTCGGTGACTTGAACGACTCCGTTCAATCCGTCGGTGTGAAGGTTTGCCGGAACGAAGCCCGCACCGATGCCTTGCAAGCGGTGCGGCGATGGCGAGCCGCCCGAGATGACCGGAGACTTCTCGGGTTCGACCGCAAATACCTGAAGGGAAGGGAGCTTGGGCTTGAGAACCTCGGCAACGCCCGTGATGTGACCGCAGGTCCCGACCCCGGTGATGATGGCATCAAGGTCATCGGGGTCGCCATCGAGGATTGCCTGGGAATCTTGTCGGAGAGCCTCACGAATATCTAGGAGATTCTCATGAAGCGATTGGGGAGAGATTGGGTCGGCATCGACCTGAAACGCGAGTTGAGTTTGAAGACGATGCACTTCCTCCATTCGCTCAATTACTGCGCGGTCGCCGCACTCCTGCGACACGCAGAATTCTGGAAACAGGAGTGTCAGAGTTAGGTTGATCCAGTCTTCGGACAACTGCCGAAGCGCGAAACGCGATGAGCGGGTGGCTGGCATTCGCGATCTCAACGTATTTCGTGATGATAGATTCAGGGACAGACTCGCTCATCTGGAAGAAATTTACCGCTCAGCCGTTGGTCCCCGAAACGGCGCGGGTATTCTTTTCGTACATTAACGTGAGCGTATAAGACTCAAATGGTTTAATGCCATAATAGTTATTAAGAGCGAAAAATGGGAAAGACAGTAGGAATTGACCTCGGAACTACGAATAGCGTCGTCGCCGTGATGGAGGGCGGCGAGCCGGTCGTCATCAGCACGGCAGAGGGCTCTCGAACATGTCCTTCGGTTGTTGGCTTTAAGCAGAATGGCGAGCGACTCGTTGGTGTGACGGCAAAGCGACAAGCCGTCGTGAACCCAGACAATACGATTTCTTCGATCAAGCGCTTTATCGGCCACCAGTTCGGCGAAGTGTCGGGCGAGCAGAGCCGAATTAGCTACAAGATCAAGGCTGGAAAGAACGGCCAGACTGTGGCATTTGTGCCTGCGCTCGACAAGGAATTGACCCCGGAAGAAGTCTCGGCAATGATTCTTCAGAAGCTGAAGGCCGACGCCGAGGCGTACCTAGGCGAGACGGTTGACCAAGCGGTAATCACGGTTCCGGCTTACTTCAACGATGCCCAGCGAACGGCAACCAAGAACGCCGGCGAGATCGCCGGACTCAAGGTCCTCCGGATCATCAACGAGCCAACTGCGGCGTCTCTGGCCTACGGCCTCGACAAGAAGGCAAACGAGACGATTCTCGTCTTCGACCTTGGCGGCGGTACGTTCGACGTGTCTGTTCTCGACGTAGGCGAGGGCGTGTTTGAAGTTCGGTCGACCAGCGGCGACAGCCACCTTGGCGGCGATGACTTCGATAACAAGATCGTTGACTGGCTTGCGGCAGAATTTAAGAAGGATCAGGGCGTCGACCTGCTCAAGGACCGCGCGGCTGTTCAGCGACTTCGAGAAGCTGCTGAGCGCGCCAAGATCGAGCTTTCGAGCCAAATGTCGACCCAGATCAACCTGCCCTACGTGACGGCGGTTGATAACGAGCCGAAGCACCTCGACTACTCGCTCACGCGGGCAAAGTTTGAAGAGCTGACCTCTGACCTGATGGAGCGCGTGAAGCGACCGTTTAACCAGGCTCTCGAAGATGCCCGAATGAAGGCGGATGAAGTCGACGAGATCATCATGGTTGGCGGTTCGTCGCGAATGCCTCAGGTTCAAGAGCTCGTCAAGCGACTGACTGGAAAAGAGCCGAACCGATCGGTTAACCCCGATGAGGTCGTGGCAATCGGCGCGGCAATTCAGGCCGGCGTCCTCGGTGGCGAAGTCAAGAACATCGTTCTTCTCGACGTTACGCCTCTCTCCCTCGGAGTTGAGACTCAAGGCGGAATTTTCGACAAGCTGATCGATCGAAACACAACGATTCCGACCAAGAAGAGCCGGGTTTACACGACAGCGGCGGACAACCAGCCCGAAGTTGAAATCCACATTCTCCAGGGCGAACGACCGATGGCGCGCGACAACAAGTCGCTCGGTCGATTCCACCTTGCCGGAATTCCACCCGCACCAGCGCGAGTTCCGCAAATCGAAGTCACCTTCGACATCGACGCAAACGGAATCCTCCACGTTTCGGCGCAAGAGAAGGGAACCGGCGCTAAGCAATCGATTACGATCACGGGCTCGGGCAACCTCAATCGCGACGAGATCGACCGAATGGTGCGCGAGGCGGAAATGAACGCCGAGGCTGACCAGAAGTTCCAAGAGCTCGCAGAGCTCAAGAACAAGGCCGATAGCCTGGCATCGCAGACCGAAAAGACGTTGAAGGACGCTGGCGACAAGATTGACGAGGCGACTCGCCAATCGGCAACCGAGAAGATCGAAGCCGTTCGCAAGGCCGTCGTGAGCGGATTTGAGGACGATATCAAGACCTCCTACGCTGACCTCGAGCAACTCTCGCACTCAATCGCCGAGAAGCTCTACGCGGCTTCGAGCGGCGAGGCAGGCGTCTCGGAAGCCGGAGCGGCGGCTGGTGACGACGTCATCGACGCTGAGTTCAAAGAAGAGAAGTAAGCCTTCCCTGCAGGACCAGTGGTTTACGTATCTTGGCCCTGGTGCAGCAGAGTCTGGGAACAGACTCTGCTGCACCGACTTCCGTTTAACCTGATTTATCTGGGCATTAAGTACGTCCGAATCGAAGTCAGAACAGGTCATTTCGAGTACTCTGCCGTCTAAGCTGGCTGCTTAGGTCCAATCGAACCAAACGCCCATAGTTTCGGCGCGGCGTTCACTCGTAAGGCGATACGCCTCCACACACTCTTCGGGAAGGAAGCGGTGCAGATTGAGTCCGTCGAGGGGGAATCGGCCGTTTTGTAGCAGTTGGTAGAACCGCTGATAGATTCTCGCCTCGTGCCAGTCTTTTGTTTCGTGCATGACGTGCCCGGCGTGGATTCGCACCCCGCGGCGGATCACGGCGGGGGTCAGGCGTTGCTCAGACGGAGTTCCTGTGTCGCCGAGAAGAACGAGCGTGCCGAAGTCCCGCACCATCGGGATAGCTGCGGCAAAAACGGCGGCATTCCCAGTGGTGTCGATGACGATTCTGGGGAGCATGCCAAAGTGATCTTTCACGACCGGAGCAAAAGCATCCACTCCGCCACAGAACGTGGCGTGCGTTCCGCCTTTTTGAGCCAGATCGAGTCGCATCTGGACGGGGTCGCAAACGATCGTATTGCAACCGGCCGCAACGCACTACCGAAGCGCCATTTGCCCAATCGGTCCCGCGCCAATAATGGCGACATCATCTTCGAGGCGGATATCGCCGGTGGGCAGGACCATTGAGCCGATCATCGAAAGTGCCGACCACATGGCGTGCTCGTCCGAGACTTCATCCGGGATGCGAAAGAGCTGTGAGGATTTGATCAAATGCTCGGATTTATGGGACTGCCGCAGAAAGGCGCGGTCTCCGGGCTTCCACCCTTCGACCTCGGGTCCGACTTCAGTTACTTCGACCACGCAACAGTAACCCGTGTTGAACGGGTACTTCACCCAATCGTCCCAGTGCGTGCCGGGCTCGAAGAGGCGCATGAAGCAGATGCCTTCGGTGCCGGTGGAAATGAGCGAGACCCGGGTTTTGACCCTGAGCCGGTCCGATTCGAGTTGAGCAGACTCAAAATCGACTAGCTCAACGTGACCTTTGCCCTGGAAGACGATCTTTTTCGGCACAACCGAAGTCTATACGTTCATGGCACTTTCCGCAATCTATAATGGAGCGTATATGGAGATTCGTCAGATCATCGCGGACAGCTATTTGGCTCAGGGATTTTCGGACGAGTTTGTTGGCAAAGTTGCGGCTGTCTCTAGCCTGATCCATTTTTCGGCAGGGGCTCACATCATGACCGAGGACGACGACTCGCGAGACTTGATGATTCTTGCTTCGGGACGGGCGGAAATCCGGACTGCCGCTGAGGAAATGATTACGATTCTGCGTCCATCGACTCCGTTTGGCGAGGTGGCATTCTTGGACGGCAAACGGCGCTCATCGTCGGTTGTCGCGATTGAGGATTGCGAGGTGGTGCAGATTCCCGAAGGCGCGCTCAAAGATCTGCTTCGCTCCGAGCCAGAGATGGCGGTTAGGGCTCTGATGAACCTCAGCCGGCTGCTTTGCGACCGCCTGAGGAAGGCAAATCAGCAAATCGCGGCCCTAAATGCAATCGAAGAAGCTGGCCTTTAAGCCGCTTTTGATGCGCGCTTGAACTCGTACATCTTCACGTCTGCTTCATGGTAGGCGGCCTCGAGGGTATGGTTTGCTCGCACTCGGACCAATCCGTAGCTAGCTGAGAGCACAAACGGGGCGCCCTTCGACTGCATCGGGTTCTTTTCAAGGATCGAATTGACCCGTTCGAGCTTCGCTTTGAGCTGGAGTTCGGTTCCTTTGAAGACGACGGCAAATTCATCGCCCCCAAGGCGCGCCACTTGCGTGCAGTTGGAGCCGAAAAGCCCGAAGGTCTCGTTCAGCTTTTGAGCAAAGAGCGTGAGCGCGGCATCTCCGACGGTATGCCCGTGGGCGTCGTTGATTTGCTTGAAATTGTTGAGGTCGAGAATGGCCAGGTGGTACTCCTCACCGTGGAGTGCCTTCCCAATGGCAGTCGAGAGCATAAAGTCGAACGCCGATCGGTTCGAGAGCTTGGTCAAATGGTCGGTTCGGACGCTTCGCTCGGCAACGCGCAACTTGGATCGCAGTTCGTCAATCTGTTGAGTGCAAACCTTTCGGATCGCGCGGGCACTCTCCTTGTGCTCATTAATGGCTTTGGTAAGAATCTCGACTTCCTGCTGAAGACCCTTCACGACTTCGTCGTAGGTTTTTAGGTCTTGCAACGAGCGCATTCGGCTTGCAGACCCTTCGGTCGTCTTTTCGAGTGCCTCACTCGAATTTACCGCGCCATCTAGTGACAAGAGAACCTCTCGGAGCCCGGCATGAGTCGCTTCGAGCGACTTCTCGATCGCCTTGCGCTGTGACTCGCCGAATCCACTCACCACCTGATTTAGCGTGGTGGCAATTTTCTCGAATGCTTGCTCGTCATTTGTGGTGGCTTCGTTGGCCAAGGACTCAACTTTGGACTGGAAATCCTGCGAAATGGGATCGTTTGGCAATACAACGAGTTCGCGATACGACTTGATCGCGTAGACCCCAAGTTGAATCGCCGTCGGGCTGCTCGGCGCAACCTCTTCCAAAACCCCTTTCTTCTTCCACAGCATGGACGTAGTTCAAATTCCCTAATTTGGATTCAAATCACCCGGTTAAGTTGCGGGGGAGGGAATGTTTTTTAACGTAATTTCGTTTTGGCGTAGCGCGAAGTGTTGAAAGGCAATATAATGGCTCTGCATATCGTCTGCGTCTGGCATTTTGTCAGGGGCAGTCTGATTGCAAAAGGATGCACAGAGGTGTCTTGTTAGTGTTGATTAACAGTATGTTCCGCACGAGTCTGGTCAGTGGATTGTTGGCCCTCGGCGTTTCGGCACTCTCGGCGGGTCAGGTGGCGAAGAGCCCCAACTCGGCGAGTTTTGCTGGAAAGCTGAACCGATCCGCTTTTGTCCAGAATAAAGGTCAATGGGATTCTCGGGCGTTGTTTTCCGGCGCCGCCAATGGAATGGATTTTTGGGTTTCGAAGGAAGGCTTCGTTTTCCAATACCTCCGCACGACGAAGGATAAGTCTTCGCAGTGGAACGGTCATGCCGTCGGTATGACGTTCGAAGGAGCAAACAAATTCACGGCCGTTGGAGTGAACAAGAAGGGTATTCGCCAGTATGTAGGTGGAACTTCTTCAGTCAAGACAGCAGGCGCGTTCGAGCGAGTGCGACTCAGCAACGTTTACAACGGCGTTGATGCAGTCAGCTACTTCGAGAACGGCACTCCCCGGTATGACTTCATTGTCAAGCCAGGTGCGAGCCCATCCTCCATCAACCTCAACTTCAAGGGTGCATCCTCCCTCAATGTGGTTGATCCTCATAAGTTGGAAATCGGAACCGTTCTCGGCTCGCGGTACCAACAAGGCCTCTTTGCTTACCAGATGGTTGGCGGAAAGCAGGTTCCCGTCGAGGTCGGCTTCAAGCAGGTCGACGCGACCCACGTCAAGTTCAACGTTGGTGCATACGACAAGAGCAAGCCGCTGGTCATCGACCCACTTGTTTACGGAACCTATTACGGTGGCGACCAAGGCTACGACGAAGTTCGTGGCGTCGCTGCTGATTCGCTCGGTTCGGTTTATCTGACCGGATACACGCGATCTGCGATTTACCCAATCCTTTTTGGGCCGTTCGGATTTGCAACTCCGACCGGGAATGATGCGTTCATTTCGCGACTACAGGGTGACGCGTACAACCACGACTACTCGATCTTGATCGGTGGAAGCGGAAATGAGCAAGGCAACTTCATCCAGCTTGACCGCGCAGGAAACGTCTTCGTTGTCGGAAATACGACGTCGGCGAACTTCTCGGCCACACCCGCGCTCGCTGGTGATGGAAACGTTTGGATTTTGAGGCTCGCTCCAGACGCGAACACGATTTTGACTCCGCTGAATGGTGCAAATACTGCGCTCCTGAGGCTCGGAAACGGAATCGCGCCTGCCAGCATCAGCTCGATTTCCTCGTTCTCAATGCGAAAGTCGGCTCCTCCTACAGGCGCCAACATGATCCGCTTCACTCTGACGGGTCAGAACACGGCGACGGGTCTCCCTGAACTGGGTGCACCAGGCATTGCCAGAAACTTTTACATTACTTACGACTATGATTCGACTGGGAATCAGTATAATCTCGTTGCTGCGAGCAGCTCCTACTTGGCTACGAATGGTGCTCCGAACACAAACGTCTCGTTGACTGGCTCGTCGTATGACGGAAACGGAAATCTGTTCCTTAATGGAACTCTGGTCGCTCCCGGCAACTCGGATACGGCTCAAGGCTCTAATCCGGTTTGGGTGACTACCCCAGGTGGTTACACGAACTCGCGATTGCAACGTGCTACCGATATTTGGGTGCGGAAGTACTCGGAAACGGGTTCCCTCACGTGGTCCAACCTCCTCGGTGGTGCAACTGCCGATGGAACGGAAGGGAACTTCAAGACTCACCAGGCAAACGGTTTTGACATCGGCGGCACCACTTGTGCAACCGATCCAGCTGGGAACGTCTATGTGCTCGGTCGATCCAGTTCCTTTGACTTCCCACGGACCCGTGGTGTCTTCGGAGAGGCTTTCATCTCCGGTGGGAACTATCTCACTGTGACCAAGATCAGTGCAGATGGTTCGACCATTCTGTACTCGACGAACCTTCGCAATTCGGGAATTTTAACCGGCTCCGGAATTGCCGTTGACCCTCGAGGGAATGCATACGTTACAGGAGTCGTAAGTGCTGCCTACTTCATTAATGGGACTCCACCCGATCCGCCAGAGCCAAATATTTCAGGTGGTTTCGGAAACATTCCGACTAGAGATCCGATCCGGGCAGCATACGTCTCACCTGCGACACCCGAAACACGAACGAACGACGGTTACCTCATCATCCTCAATGCCGATGCGACCGACATAATTCGTGGTACGTACATTGGCGGGGATCTCGATGAAGGTGTATTCGCGCCTTACGTTGATAACGGTGGAGATGCCTGGGTCTTTGGATGGGTCGATACTTGGCGCCGATATGTCGTTACAAGTTCAACCGGTGCGCAAACGTTCAGGCCCGATTTCAATGGTCGAACTGGCGGACTAGGTGCTGGTTTCATCACCAATCTTGCTTTCAAGCAAGGTGCAGAGCCCAATGTGGGTTTTGGTGTTGTTAATGAAAGTGGATATTTCAATACTACTAATAACACAGAAGTCGGATTCCCCATGTCGTTCCGCCGAGATGGCTTTTTGCTTCGCTTCCGCGAATCGTTGCCTCTCATCTCGCGCTTGACCCTCACGCCAGCTACGATTGCTGGGGGCGACCCGGCTGGCTTGGCTAACGTGCCTAGCTCGACCGGAACGATTACCCTCTCGGCTCCGGCTCCAACCGGTGGTTCGACGATCACTCTCACGGTAGAGAACCCGGCAATTGCTTCGTTCCTGCCCAGTTCTGCACTCTCGACGACAACGGTTACGGTTCCGCAGGGATCCACCACGGTGACCTTCCCGGTTTATGGCCGAGTTGTCACTTCGTCGCAAACAACCAACATCAAGGCCGATTACAGCGGAAACGTTGCTATCGCTCAGCTCCGAGTCATTCCCTGGCTTTCTTCGCTCGTTCTCACGGGTACGAATGTCGTGGGCGGAAACTCAACGACTGGAACCGTTACGATTGCTGCACCGGCACCCGCTGGCGGCGCAGTCGTCACCATCTCGTCAAATAACAGCTCGGTTGTGACCTTCCCCGGTGGTAACACCGTCACTGTCGCACCTGGCGCTACAACGGCTACCTTTGCAATCGACACCAACGGTGTCAGCGTGACGACTCCGGTGGTTATCACGGGAACCTTGCTCGGAGTTACTTCCAACGCAACACTGACGGTTGAACCTGCACGTCTCCTTCGAGTCGTGTTCGATCAGCCACGCGTTGCTGCCGGCGGAACGGTCACAGGCCATGTGGTCCTGAACGGTGAAGCTGGAGCTGACATGGTCATTGACATGGCAGTGCAGGGAAGCCCAGCTGGCTACTCGATTACCCCGACCCAGGTCACCGTGCCTGCGGGTGCAACGATCTCCGACAACTTCACGCTGACGACGCCGTTTGAAGCGGCAGACACAGGTCGCGTTGTCACGGCGACTCGCCGGGCAGGTGCAGTCGTTATTGACGGACCTGTCACTGGAACGGTCCAGGTACTCGCTCTTCGCGTGAGCAGCTTGGCCATTCTCACCTCTCCGATTAACAGCGGCGGGGCGACCACGGCAACCGTGACGCTTTCTTCGGCAGCTCCTGTTGGAGGCGCGATCGTGAACCTCTACAGCTCACGGCCCGATATTGCGAACTTTGTCAATACGGCAGATGTTCCAATCTCGCAAATCGTGATCCCAGCTGGTGCGACAACTGCAACGGTCAACATTCGCGCTCTGTTTGCACTGAACGGCGCCGTGAATCTGACGATGACTGCTTACCGCGGTCCTTCGCCAACGGTTCCGACTCTCGAAGCAAATGCGCCCCTGCGAGTCAATCCGCTCACCTACACCTTGTCGGTAAACCCGAGCGAGGTGGTTGACGGAGCGAACGCGACTGGAACGATCACGATCAGCGCCCCGGCGATCCCAGGATTCGTCATGGACGTCTTCTGCGACGATCCAGCGGTGACCTTGACTCCGGATCCGGTTGCCTTCACGACGGGTGCAACGACCGCTACCTTCTCCATCGCAACGCCAAACGTTTCGGTGACGAAGACGGTGACGATCTCGGCGCAAGCAGGAACTCTGCCAGTTCAGTCGGCTGCTCTGACGATTCGGGCTCTGGAAGTTCGAAGTATCCAGATCCTGCCAAGCACGCGAGTGCGACAGAACACGCCGATCCAAATCCGGATAACGCTCAATCGTAACGTAACAGTTGCGACGAGCGGAGTGCTCTCGTTCTCGAACGCAACTCTGGTTGGACTGCCTACGGTTGGATCAACAGTGAACTTCACTGTGAACCCTGGATCGAACACTGCGGTGGTCATCCTCCGAACGGCCCGTGTCCCGAGAAATCTCTCGACCACGGTTACCGCCAAGGCAGGACCGGCGGCGGCACCGTCCGTCAGTACAACACTCTTTGTGAACCGCTAAGCGGTTCACAAAGTAAAACAAAAAGACCTTCTCAATGAGAAGGTCTTTTTGTTTTGGGAGTAAGGGGTGTTAGAGGATTTCCTTACTCACGACCTCGCCATCAACAGTGAGTTCGTAAACGAGCGGAACAGCCGTACCAAGGTTCAACTCAAGCACTTCTGCCTCAGAAAGGCCGTCGAGCTTCATCACAATCGAACGATTCGAGTTGCCGTGTGCGACAACCAGAACATCTTTTCCTTGGGCTATATCGCCGAGTACTGCGCGCTCAAAGAAAGGAATTGTTCGGGCGGCGGTGTCCTTTAGAGATTCGCCGTTGGGGGGCGGAATGTCGTAGCTTCTGCGCCAAATCTTTACTTGCTCGGCTCCAAACTTCTCGGCGGTCCGAGTCTTGTTTAGTCCCTGCAAATCGCCGTAGTGACGCTCGTTAAGTGCTGCGTCTCGAATGATCGGGACGGAGACACCCATGCCTTCGAGAATGAGGTCCAGGGTGCGCTGAGCGCGTTGAAGCCCGGATGTGTAGGCGACGTCAACCGAAATTGACTTGAGCTTTTCGCCAGCGCTTAGCGCTTCTTGAACGCCTTTCTCGGTAAGCGGAACATCAACCCAACCGGTAAACCGGTCCTCGACATTCCAAAGCGATTGTCCGTGCCGGACAAGGATCAGTTTTGGCATCGAGGAAAGTTTACTTACTCGCCCGGTGCGTGTTCGGTGGCGACCACCAGAATATCAACCGTCTTTAGCTGTTTCGCTAATTCAACGAGCAACGATCCTTTCAGGAATTCCTTAATCTTTGTGCGCTCCGTATGGCCGATGATGATCTGAGTGACGTTGTTCTCCTGAACGTAGTTGATGATCGCATCCGCAACATCACCCTTGAGCGTGACGGTGGGAATCCCGAGCCGCTCACAGAGCATAAAGTCGTCTTGAAGGATTCGCGCCGAGGTCTCAGGCAGCTTGGGCTCCTCTACGTATACGGCTTTGACTTCGCCTTGGAGCTTTTGCGCAAGTCGCCAACCCCTTCGGATGAGCCGCAGGGAAGACCGCGTGGGTGTAATGCAAATCAGCACCCGATCAGAAGTTTGCCAAGGCCGCGCGATGCGCTGCCGCTTTCGCCAAGCGATCAAATCTTCATCAACCCGATGAGCGATCTCGCGCATTGCCATTTCGCGAAGCGCATTGAGTTTGATCTCCTCGAATCGACCATCCAGAGCCTTTTCGATCTGGTCTTCGGGAACGACTTCACCGCGCTTCACCCGGTTCCGAAGGGCCTGAGGTGTGAGGTCGACGAGTTCGACTTCCTCGGCTTGATGGAAAAGTCGATCCGGAACGGTTTCGGACACTCTGCGCGCCGTGATGTCAAAAACGTCGTCGTTCAAGCTCTCCAGACTCTCGACGTTCATAGTGGCGATCACGTTGATCCCTTTATGGAGCAACTCTTCGACATCCTCCCATCGCTTTGCGTGAGATGCGCCAGGGACGTTGATATGTCCGAGGTTGTCTACCAAGACGGTGTCGGGTCGCCGCTTGAGGATCTCCGGGATGTTCATCTCCCGGCCCTCTTTTCCACCGTATTCGAACACGAGCGGAGTGATGACGTCCATGCCCTGATTCAGGTCTTCGGAGAGAAGTCGGTCGCCGTCGCTGATGATGGCGATGACGCAGTCCTCGCCTCGCTTCTTGCGGCGTTTCGCCTCCTCAATCATCACTTTGGCTTTGCCGACACCGGGTGCATAGCCGAGAAAGATTTTGAGTTTTCCGGGAGTATTGGCTGGCATGGTTAGTCTGCGAGGGAAACCGTCATCATACGGTCAATCCATTGGGTGTGGCACTTCTTCAAGTCGTCGATTCTGATCATCGCGCTCGCGGGAATCGCCGAGGTTTCGCGAAGCTCTCGCTCGAGTTCGTGCTCACAAAGGGCTTGGAAGAACCTTCTACCGCATGGTACGTCGTCGGCATCGATGTAGGCCTTGATAAGCTCTTGAACGACGGCGGGGAGAATCACCTTCACGTATCGGGGCGATGTATCGCCTTCTCGCAGCACTTCGAACGTGCAGGTCATGTCGCCGAACATATCGTCAACTACCTGCTCATTGAGCTCAAAGTTGAATCCGCCCACGCCGCGCCGAGAAAATTCGCGGCATACAGCTGCAACCGGCGCCAGTTTAGAATCCCGCTCCAGAGCCATGCGCACGGCCGAGCGAAGCGCTTCGGGCTCAAAAGGCTTTCGGAGGAAATCAATCGCGCCCTTATTCATCGCTTCCAGCGCGGTATCGATTCCGCCAAAACCAGACACGATGATGACCTTGGCAGAGGGATCGCGTTTTAGGATTTCTTGCTCGACTTCGATTCCGGTCATCCCCGGCATCTTGTAGTCACAGATCACCAAATCGAATGCGGCGCCATTGCCGAATGTTTCGAGACCCGATTTCCCGTCGGGGGCGGTGGTGACAGAGTAGCCGGCGCTGGTGAGCACGAGCTCCATCATCTTTAAGATGCAAGATTCGTCGTCGATGACGAGAATGTTTGAGTTCAAATATCCTCCGCGTTTCAACCGCTCTTTTTCATACGAATGAAAGCGGAGTTTTGGTTGACTCGCAAAATTAGATTATGGTGCATTGACCCGCAACATTCGATGATTGATCGAAAAATGTGGTGATTCCTCGGCACAGACAACGGCGCAAACGTATAGATACACTAGAAGAGCCATGCGCGGAGTTAAGATTTTTGGAGTCATCGCAGGACTGGTTTTTGCGGGGCTGGGTCTCACGGTGGCAAATCTTGCCTTCAGTCGGGGCAAAATAGTTCCAGGTCTGGATCTCAATCAGCCACGGCACCCGGTGACGCCAGAGATGGCGGAGCAGGTGAAGAAGCTAAACCTCAAGACGGCAAAACTCTTCAAACTGCCGAATAGCGAAGGGAAGTTGACCCTGGTGGGCGGTGCCGGTCCAAAGCCGCAGTTCATCTATGCGGTCAAAAAGGGTTGCCCATGCAGCTTCGACGCTGAGCCACTCATGCACGCTCTTTACAAACAGTTTGGGGGGCGTATCGAGTTTGTATCGGTTACGGATGCGAAGAAGGAAGATGCCCACCTCTGGGAAATGCAACTAAGGGTTCCGTACTCTGTGGTGCCGAGCCCCGATTTGGCCGTGATGCAAGAGTATCAATATCCGGCCAGCGTCTATTGCTCATTGGTCGATACTCGCGGTGTGATCGTGAAGCGGTGGGCCGGCTACAGCAAGAGCTATCTGAAGGAGATGAACGCCGAGATGGCAAAGCTTCTTGGCGAAAAGGAGAAGCCATTCGATACCCATTACGCCCCGGAAGCCCAAACCAGTGGATGCAGCTACGAAGGGTACAAAGGCGAATTTGTGATTCCCGCCGACGATAACGCATGATGTGGATAAGTTCTTGCCATTCTCTTAACGCGAAAAGTGAATAATGGCGAGTATGGGAATCCGAATGACCGATCCATACGAGTTTCGCAACGAGTTCATCTCGATCCGCTTCCAAAACGGACTCCCTCCCGAGGTGGGAATCAACGGGGTCCGGGCCGAGGATGTCATCGACGTTTTGGTGGCAAAACTTGAGCATTACCAATCCGGTGAGCTGGCCTGCCAAGAGAACGAAGAAGCTCTGGCATCACTGCGCATCGCCCGTGATGCTCTCGTTCGTCGCCGTCAGCGCCGGCAGATGCAAGGCGTGTTCAATACACACTCGCCGCACGTCGATCGGACCGAGGATCTCCACGACGAGTTCTCGGCAACCGGATCTTAGTCCGGCACTTTTTGGGGTAAACCCGGCAAATGCGTGCACTTATTTGTACGGGGGCGCTCGCCTTCGCGGCCCTCGGCTTTGCCGACCTACGCTACACTGTCTCGCCCGGTTCTTCGGACACCAAGCTGAAGATCGAAATCGAGTTTGTTGCCAACAGCGACAAGACAGAGTTTCAGATCCCCAACTGGGCGCCAGGCTCCTATCGCTACGACGACAACTGGAAGCGAGTTACCGATGCCAAGGTGGAATCTGCCGACAACAAGCTCGAAACTATGAGCGTTGGAACTTTGCCAGTGATCACCACTTGGAGCACGGCGAGCAAGCCAGGGCAAAAGGTTAAGCTGAGTTACGAAGTTCCAGTCCAGTTTGCCGACGGCACCGGCCACTACGCCGGACCCTCGACGTACATCTATCCGGTCGGTCGGCTGAAAGAAAAGTGCACGGTCAAGTTCAACTTCAAGCCCGGAACTCCGATCGCAGTTGGCCTGAATCCAATCAAAGGCGATTCGACTTTGTACGCTGCTGACAATTACGATGTCCTTGCCGATAATCCAGTTACGTACGGAGCATTCACGCTCGATACGTACAAAGTCAAAGGGAAGACTCACTACATCGCCTATCGCGGCGTTCCCAAAAAGGATGTTGACCACGCTTATGTGATCAAGGCTTGTAAGTTCATCACCGAGATGCAGGCGGACTTCTTTGGCGGCTCAGTGCCTTACGATCGTTACGTCTGGCACTTCGCTGTCAATGATGCGCCGGACGGAGCGGGTGGACTTGAGCACCTCTCATCGACCCAGATCTCGCTCGCAAGCGGCGTTGGTCCGGGAGCGGTCAGCGTTCTTTCTCACGAGTTTTTCCACCTGTGGAACGTCAAGCGCATTCGCTCGGCGGTCCTGGGCCCATTCGACTACACAACTCTGCCCCAAACCGGCGCGCTGTGGTGGCTGGAGGGCGTGACTGACTATTATGCCCACACCTTGCTCGGCCGCTACGGCTGGTTTGGAAAGAATGAGCGGGAGAAGGATCCGATCACGAAGCTGTACGCCGACGCGTCGCAGAACTTGAACGCGGTTCGGGCGAGAACGGCCCGATTGGAAGTTTCGCCTTACGAGTCGTCTTTCCGGGTGCGGGATGCTTCGAACGGTCGTGGAAACAGCCAAGGCTACCAAGTCAGCTACTACGACACGGGCTGGCTCTGCGGATTGGTGCTGGATATCGAGCTGCTCGACAAAACAGACGGTAAGTATTCGCTCGATGATGTTGAGCGCGATCTTTGGGAGCAGTGCCGGGACGACAAACCTGGATTCGCCGAAGATGGAATCCGTTCCACTCTGAAGAAGTTCGGCGGATACTCGCTGGGCACTTTCTACGACCAGGTCATCATGAAGCCGGGCGAGATTCCGGTTGAGGCTGCACTGGCCAAGATTGGAATGGAAATCGTGAGCAAGGATCAGGATTTCCCCTCGCTTCCATTCTCGCTACGCGGTAGCCAAGATGATAAGGCTCCTCGAGTGACGCTGAGCGATGTTCCAGGATTGGCGCAAGGCGATCTGGTACTCAAGATCAACGGTGAGAGCGTCTCAAACGAATCGCTGATGGCGCAACTGCGGCTCTACAGGAGCCTTCAACGAAGCGGAAAGCCCGGTGACACCGTCAAGCTCACAGTGAAAACCGACGCTGGGACCAAGGAAGTCGAAGCGAAAATCGGCAAGGTCACCCGCAAGGTGAGCCGCATCGAATCCGTCGCCAATCCATCCGAGCGACAGCTCAAGCTCCGCCGCCTCTTTGAAGCAAAGAAGCGGCGCTAAACCCAAGTTAGGCGTGAGCGAATGCGGACTGCGTTCGCTCGCGCCAGTGGTTGATCAATTCTGTATTCATCGGCTGCCCGTGAACGCTGTATGTACGCACGAAGGCCAGCAGTTTTGAGCCGTCCGGGGTCATGACAAACGGAGGGATTCCCGCACCTTCGCCCACAAGGATGCCCGTCGCCCGGTCACGAGCGATCTTTTCGATGCTGTGGGTTCCGCGATCCGGCATGGATCGATTGAACCACTCGATCTCTTGATGGCTGAAGTGCCCGGTGTTGCTGTCCCAAGTCCACACGAAGTACCGATCCTTGACGATGTAATAGCCGTGGATGTGCCTGGGAAGCCCTGGAACTCGCTCTCGTAGCTCTGTGCGGTTGACAAACGGGAAGTAGGTTGATTCGGGGAGGTTTCGGTACGACGGAACTGGAGGCGCAGCATTAAGAGATGCAAGCTCAATCACGTGCAAGCAAGGCACAACGTCGCGAACTGAAGTCAGGACGACATGAGTCGAGTCCGCATGGACGAGATTTGTATAACGGTCAACCGTCACGACCGCTGCGTGATCCGAGTTCCGAGAAAGCACCGCTTCGGGGACCGGAATTTGGTCAATCGTTTGAAATTTGTGTCCCAATGGGTTGTCCCAGTTTTGGACTCCCCAGGGGGAAAACCGGGGAGTGCGGGCGAGCAATTCGACAAGCCTCATTTCCTGGCTCTTGGGCAGGAAGATTGAACCTAAAACAGCGGAATGCATAGGGCGATTGTAACTCCTCACCGTGCCATTCGCGACCTTCGTTAGGAAACCTAGTAAAGAACCTCGCACCCTTGCGGTGGAGACGACTGATCTGTATGCTTATGCCAATGAGTCCCAAGGCGCGGCAAAACCTCACCGGTTATCTGTTTATCTCGCCTTGGCTGGTCGGATTTTTTGTCTTCACGCTTTGGCCATTCCTGAGGTCGTTCTATCTCAGCATGACGGCCTATAACATCGTCCAGCCGCCAAAGTTCATCGGCCTCGCAAACTACGAGATGATGTTGTTTGGCGATGACCTTTTCTACAAGTCGCTATGGGTCACGTTGCGGTACGCACTGGTCGCGGTCCCGCTTACTCTGGCAGTTGGTGTGGGACTCGCGCTGCTTCTTAACTTAAACGTCAAAGGGATTTCCGTATTCCGGACGATTTTCTATTTGCCATCCATCGTGCCTACGGTGGCGATGACGAGCATCTTCATGTGGATTCTGAACCCGCAAGTGGGAATGATCAACCGGATTTTGGCGTCGATGGGAATTACGGGGCCGGCTTGGCTCACCGACCCGACTTGGACGCCGTGGACGATGGTCTTCATGGCGGTTTGGGGAGCCGGAGGATCGATGGTGACGTACCTGGCGGGGCTCAAGGATATCCCGCTTTACCTCTATGAGGCTGCCACCCTGGACGGGGCAAATGCATGGCGTAAAATGCGCGTCATCACACTTCCGATGTTGACGCCGGTCATCTTCTTTAACCTGGTTATGAGCGTGATCGGAACCTTCCAGTACTTCACGCAGGCCTTCGTCCTCTCAAACGGGAGCGGTGGCCCGGAGGATTCCACCCTCTTTTATGCGCTCTACATGTTCCGGAGGTGCTGGAAGTACATGGACATGGGTTACGGCAGCGCGATGGCGTGGGTGCTGTTCCTCATCGTTGTCGTCACCACATCGCTCATCTTCCGGACCCAAAAGAGGTGGGTGAACTATGCTCGCTAAACGGATTGGGTGGGCGATTGGGGGAGTGCTCGCGCTTGCGGTGGGATATGCCCTTTCAAGTGCAAAAATGCCTGAAAGCAAGTATCCAAACCGCCAGAAGATCAAGTTTTGGCATCGGTGGGGCGGCGAATGGGAAAAGGTGGTTTACAAGATCGCCGATCGGTTTAACGAATCTCAGACCGAGTACGAAGTGGTTCCGATGTTTGTCACCGGATCCGGCTCCGAGACGAAGTTCATCCTCGGCTCCATGGGCGGCGATCCGCCCGATGTTATGAGCATTTGGAATGGCGGACTGCCGCCACTGGCGGCGGCGGGGCTTCTGACCGATCTTGAGACCCTTATGACGCCCGAGGAGCGCGAATACTTCCTAACCAAGACCTACAAGTCAGTCCGCGAGTCGGGCCAGTTCCGCGGCAAGACCTACGCGGTCACGATTGGCGCGGACCTCTTTGGTTATTACGTCAATGCCGACCACCTTCGCGCCGCAGGGATCGATCCCGACAAGCCGCCGAAGACATTCGACGAACTGGTGGAGATGGGGCAAAAGCTAAATGTCCGTGACAAGAACGGCTCGCTGACCCGAATGGGACTCAACGTCAGCTCTTTGCAGACCCACTGCTACGCATTTGGAAAGGGATTCTTCGACGAATCGACGAAGCAACTTGCTCTGAACACCCCCGAAATGCTCGCTTGCGTCACGGCAATGGTCGCACAAAAGAAGGCGGTCGGCTTCCAAGATAGCCAGCGCTTTTGGGCGTCCCAAAACACTGGCTCAAGCACCGGCGCATGGCCCTTTATCGATGGCGCGGTCAGCATCACCTACGACGGCCAATGGCGTGTCGAGGAGATTCGCAAATACAAACCAGGAATGGACTACCGGGTTTGGCCGGTTCCTCCTCCTGCCGGTGGAAACCCGATGCCGGGGAGCGTTGGCGGCAACTTTATGGTCATTCCCACCACCGCCAAAAACAAAAAGGGCGCGATGGAATGGGCGAAGTTCTGGAGCGGGATCACGAAACCCGCGCGCGCGGCGGAGTTCTACTGTTGGGGCGGATGGGTGCCGCTCTCGAAAGATATCGCCGATTCACCTATCTTCCGCAAGTATCTGAAAGAAAACCCAAGGTTCGAGACGTTTATCGACATTTTGAATGGCGAAAACTGCCACCCCTACCCGCCCGTGCCGTATCTCCAGTTCTTGCTGGACCAACTGAACCGGACGGAGGACCTGACGAATCGCGGTAGTTTGACCCCCGAAGAGGGGCTAAAGGAGCTGGAGCGGACCGTCAACACGGAGCTCAAAAAGCGAAAGGAGCTAGGGTTCGATGACTCGATTTAACAAGTCTCTGGGTTACGTCGCGCTAATCGTGCTCAGCATTCCGCCGCTGATGCCGCTCCTCTGGATGATCTCGACCTCGCTCAAAACCGATGACCAGATTTACAGTAAAGGTGGTGGAACTTCGGCAAACGGATTCTCCATCGCTTCGATGATTCCCAGCCCGGTGGCGTGGCACAACTACCCGGATGCCTTGGAAACGATTCCGTTCATGGTTTATCTTCGCAACACGGTGTTTCTCTGCATCTTTATCATATTGGGCTCGGTCGTCAGCTCGGCCCTGGTCGCTTACGGATTCGCGAGGATTAACTTCAAGGGTTCGAAATTCTGGTTCGGGTTGATGCTGTCAACAATGGCGCTGCCGGGGCAGGTGACGATGATCCCAAACTTTGCCTTGTTCCGGTCGCTCGGTTGGTACGGGACGTACTTGCCGTTGATCGTTCCGGCATTTTGCGCGGCGCCGTTTTATGTCTTTTTGCTTTCGCAGTTCTTCAAGACTCTGCCGGAAGAAATGGCGGAATCCGCGAAGGTTGACGGGGCGACGGAGTGGGTGATTTTTTGCCGGCTTGTTATCCCGCTCAGCAAGCCAGCCTTGGCGACGTGCGCGCTCTTTGCGTTTCTTGGCACGTGGAACGACTTCTTGGGGCCGCTTCTGTATCTCAGCGACAGCAGCAAGTACACGTTGGCGTACGGATTGCAGCAGTTTGTGAACAACCCTTATGTCAACTGGATGCAGCTGATGGCGGCTTCGACGCTGTTCACGATCCCGATCATCATCTTGTTCTTCTTTGCCCAAAAGACGTTTATCCAGGGGATTTCGACGACGGGCGGTAAGTAACTTCGAACGCACAAGTTGTATGATGGGGACATGATGATCGCTCTCGTTGCCCTCCCCTTGCTCGTCCAAAAGGCTCCAATGTCGCTGTTCAACGGGAAGGATCTGACGGGGTGGCATGTGGATGTGCCCGAGATGGACGGCAATCCAAAGGCGCGAAATCCGTTCATCGTTCGCGATGGCAAGCTGGTCAGCTTGGGAACACCTGGAGGTCACCTGATCACGGACCGAAAGTACGCCAACTACCGCCTCGACATCGAGTACCGCTTTGCGGCTCAGCCGGGGAACTGCGGCGTCCTGGTTCACGCCTCTAAGCCCAGGATGCTGTATGGGATGTTCCCTCAATCAATGGAAGTTCAGATGCAAAGCGGCGACGCGGGCGATTTTTGGTGCATCGGAGAGGACATCGAGGTTCCGGACATGGAGGCTCGTCGCGGACCGAAAAAGGATTGGGGCGTGACGGAAGGGAAGTCACGGCGCATCAAGAATCTCACGGACGGCACGGAAGTTCCCCTTGGAGAGTGGAACACGATGCGCGTGGAGTGTATCGGCCGATCGGTCAAGGTTTGGGTTAACGGGACCGTCGTGAACGAGGGGCGTAACTGCACCGCCCAAAGCGGTCAAATCGCAATTCAAGCTGAAGGCAGCGAAGTCGAGTTTCGGAAGTTGGAACTGACTCAGCTGAGGAAGTGACGAGACCTAGCCTCCCATTTCGATGAGATCTCAAGGGGGCTAGGGGATTCCCCCCCTCCCAACCCTCCCCCCTTTAGCTTCGCGAAAGGGGGGAGGGCTTTTTGTCTTACCAGGCGTAGTGCTCAGGTGAGGTTTTGAAGCCGGGGAAGATGGCGTTGACTTTTTCGTCGAGGTCAGCGGTCCATTCGATTTCGAGCGCGCGGAGGGAGCCGTCAAGTTGCTCGATGGTGCGCGGGCCGATGATGGGGCCGGTGACGAACGACTTGGAGAGCGTCCAGGCGAGGGCGACATCGGCGGGCTTTTCGCCTATGGACTCGCAGAGGACTTCCCACTTGGTGAGGGCGTCGCGATGCTTTTCGATAGTGGCCTTGGCGTGGTCGTTGTGCCGCCGCTCACCTTCGGTGGTCTTGATGACGCCGCCGAGGATTCCACCCGCAAGTGGCGACCAGGGGATCACGCCGACGCCGTAGGCTTCGGCGGCAGGACCGACTTCCATCTCGATGTCGCGCTGAAGAAGCGAGTACTTGGATTGCTCGGAAACGAGACCCATGATGCCGCGCCGCTTGGCCTTTTCGTTGGCTTGGGCGATGTGCCAGCCCGCGAAGTTGGAGCTACCGATATAGAGAACTTTGCCTTGCTGCTTGAGGATGCTGAACGCCTCCCAGACCTCTTCCCACGGGGTGGCGCGGTAGATGTGGTGCATCTGGTAGAGGTCGATATAGTCGGTTTTGAGTCGCTGAAGGGAGGCCTCGCAGGCTCGGCGGATGTGGAGGGCGGTGACGCGGTTGGTGTTGGGCCATCCATCCATGTTTCCGTTGCCCATATCGCCGTAGAGCTTGGTGGCGATGACGGTTTTCTCGCGGCGGTTGCCGCCCTTGGCGAACCAGTCACCGATGATTTTCTCAGTGATGCCTTCGCCCTTTTGCCAGCCGTAGACGTCGGCGGTATCGAAGAAATTGATGCCGTGCTCGTGGGCTCGGTCCATGATGCCAAAGCTCTCTTCGGCGCTTGCGTGGGGGCCAAAATTCATGGTGCCGAGGCACAGGCGAGACACTTGGAGGCCGGATCGACCCAGGGAGGTGTATTTCATCCTCCCTAGTCTACGCACTATTTTCCGCTGAGGATGGCGTCGATGGCGCGAATCTTTGGGGTGTCGGTTTTGCTGAGGTCGTCGGTGAGGCCCCAGGTGCCGTACTGGGTGTCCCAGTTCGTCGCTCCGGCGATGAAGTAGTTCATCAGCTCACCGCCGCCGGACCGCCAGGTCTTGTAATACTTGACCAAAAGCGCCTCCATTCGCGGGTCGAATTGGGATGCTTTCTTAGCGGCGATATGCTCGGGGCCAAAGGTGTCGGGGCCGGCTTCGTAGCAGAGCCACTTGACGCCGTACTTCTTCATGATCTCCTGGTGCTCCTTGAACTTTGCCCACTTTGGCATTTCGTTGATCACCTTTTCTAACGCGTTAAGGATGTCGTCTTTGGTGGCGTTGGGGGTCTTTTTCGCCTCTTCGCTGTTGAAGTACGGCGCGCCAGCGATGGCGTAAATCACCTCGTTTGGCTTGGCGTAGTTGTGAGCGATGTAGTTCATTCCCTCGTAAAGCCAGTTTTCGGGCCAAACGATTTGGGTGCAGAGGACGGGGCGGACCCGGGTCTTGAACTCAGAGCCGTAAACGGCTTTGAAGGCGTCAGAGATCTCGGCGGTGCGCTTACCGATGCGGCGAGCGGGCCATGTCCACTTTGAGTTTGCGCCATCCCAGCTCATTTTGGGGTCATTGGCGGCTTCGGCCTCGGCGCGGTTCTTGTTGTAGGTGGCTTGCTCAAAGCCCCAGTTCCAGACTTCATTACTGTACTCAACGTAGAGCTTGAGTGAAGGATCGAGGCGCTTCTTGCAGAGTTCGGCGAGGTTGGTGACGAAGGCGTTGTCGGCATGAGCGGGGACGCAAATCCAGGCGTCGGCCTTGATCTCGTTAGAGAGATCGATCATGGTTTCGTAGGGAACGCCTTCGCGCCTTGCCCAGCTTGGGGTGGTGGGCAGAGTGCGGTCTTTCCATTTTTCGATGGGGTTGCCATTGGTGCTGCCCCAATCCATGTACCGAATGGTTGTGAATCGCCGGACGTGGTCCACGAATGGTTTGTAGAACGTGTCGGTTGGCTTTGTGCCTGGGCGCATGATTTTGAGGTCGCGCACGCCGCCGTTGGTGTTGGTAAACGAGAGCATCAGCTGCTCAAACTCATTGGGAGGAGTGAGGTCAGCGGTCCAGGTGTCGCCCGACTTCTTGAGGTTAGTGATGTTGGCGGCGCTGGCGACGGCGCGGATGGTTGGCGTTCCGGCGCAGCGGAAAGACATTTTGTAGGTTCCGCCGAGGTTTTTGACGCCGTTGAGGGCGGCGAAGAGGATGACGCCGAAATCCTCTTTTGGCCAGCCTTGGGCGTCGAGGTTGGAGATGGTGACCCAGGGCTGATCCGGCTTGCCGAAGGCGCGGGACGACTTCATGACGTCCGCGAAGGGCATTGAGCGCATCCAGTCTGCGATGCCTTCGACATTAGCCCCGAGGGGCGCTTTTCTAGCGGGCGCGACAGAGGCGGTTTGGCATCCGAGGACGAGAGCAGCAGCGATCAGGGCCATCGGCTTCATCATATCAGGTTACACGTGTCACGGCAAGATTTCGTAAACGACAGCGTTGATGTCCTCGTAGCGGATTTTGATTTTTGGGTCCTCATTGAGGGCGTCGTGAACGGCGCGGTTCCAAGTCTTTGCGGCGACGATCCACCTCGTCTTGAGTTCGGTTGGCCAGACCTCGGAGATGGGTTTTTCATCGGCGAGGGACTTGGGGTTCGCGGGGCCAACTTGTCCGGGGATGCGCATGGGGGCGACGGTTGTCATCTCCCAATAGGTGCGAGTGGAGAACTTGTATTGGAAGATCGGATCCATGCCTCCGAAGTAGCGGTTGTGATTGTTCCAATAGAAGAGGGGACCGAAGTCGGACCAGACGGCTTGGCCGACGATCTCACCTTTTGGCGTATTCTTCTGTAGCCACTCCGAAGCTCCCCGAAGAACTTCGGCGTTCTTTTTGCCTGGTCGCTGGTGGTGTTGCCACACCCATCCGCCAAAGGAGAATAACGCGTTCCCGGCGAAAAGGAGGCCAGCCATGAAGTTGACGCCGCCGGTCTGCCGGATGAGCAACAGGGCAGAGAGAATGGTGAAGGGAACGAATTGGTCTACGCCGCGGCGGGTGATGAACATCGAGATGGCGAACGCTCCAAGGCTGACGAGCAGTCCGGCAAGGAGCGGCAACGCGCCTTTTTCGCGCTTTGCGCGGAGGGCGAAGAAGAGCGCCGCGACGAGCATCAGCACCGGGGCGAGCATCGCTTTGATGAAGTAGGTGGTGTTGGCGGCTTGGAGTTCGCCACCAAAATTTGGGATCTCGCCGGTGCGTCGGATGGTCATGAGATCGACTAGCTGCACCTTGAGGAGCGCAAGTCCGTCGCCGATTCCGGGGCGAACGATTGCCGCCGCGAGGGCGAGCACGACGCATGACAGCTCGATCCAAGCTTCGAACTTGCCTTTGGTGAATCGCCGCGAGAGGGCGGTCCCGACTCCGACAAGGATCACCATGTAGCTGAGGGTCGGGTGCAAAAGGCCGATCAGCACCGACGCGAGGAGCGCGAGAAACGGAGCTTCGGTGACGAGGCCGGCAAAGAGCAGCACAAGCAAGGAAGCGGACAGCACCTGGGGCCGAATCGTGTGCATCCGCGTGACGAAGCCGATGCTGCCGAGCAACATTGCCCAGGCGAGCCAGGGATTCAGCTTAAACCGTGAGAGCCCCCATGCTGAGAAAATGAGATAGAGGAACATCATCGCGCCGGGTCCAGCGGCAAGGCGAGCGACTTTGTCGGGAATGAGCGTGAGCGGCGACAGCAGGACGTGGAAACCCCACCAGAGGTCGGAATTGTGTTGGCTGATGACGCTATAGGTCACCCATGGAAACGGGCGGAACAGTGGTCCTTTCTCCCAATACAGAGCTGCGTGGCCTAGGTGGTAGGCGTTATCGCCATCCATCATGTATTGGCAATACCAGCACATGAAGGCGAGGATGAGTACCGAGCCGATAAGGAATCCGAACCAGCCCTTCATTGCACTTTACGTACGTTTTTGAGCAGGTACGCGCCGAGTGCGAAGCAGATCGAGCACAGCACAAAGACCATCGCGTACCCGGCGAGTTTGTAGTGCGTGATGGGATCTCCACCGGGTTCGAGGGGAGGCGCGGTGGTCTTACCGGGGAGAGTGATCAGAATTCCGGCGAGAGGCGCGGTGATCGATTGTGGAAGCGTCATAGCAATGTGCCATACGGCCATATCCTTACCGGCGTCGGTGTTGCTGGGGAGCACATCAGTCCCAAGGGCGTAATCAACTGAGATGTAGGCTCCGTAGCCGAACCCGAAAAGTGCTCCGATCAGGAGGGCAAGGGGCATCGAGTGGGCGATGACAAAGAGCGGGGCGACGATGGCGATGATCGTGTTGGCGATGTATACGACTCGCTTGCGCCCGATCTTATCGCTGATGGTGCCACCGAAATAGCCAGAAATGGACGAGACGATGAGAACAACTCCGAGTAGCATCGGGGCGGTGGCATCAACTTTATCTTGGGCGACGCCGACGACGTCGACCAGGTAGTAGTTGATGAACGGCATGATGGCGTAAAAGCCCATCATGACGAGGAAGCGAGTGATCCAAACCCACGCAAAATCTGGATAGACCTTGGGATCAATCCAAAGACTTTTGAAGTAGGAGTTCCACTCGATTGGTTCGGCTTTTTCCAGTTGGAACTCTTTGATCTTCTTTGTCGAGAGACCAACGAGGACCATGATGATGGCGATGGCAAGGTAGCGCTCTAGCGTGCCTTTCAGCAGCATTCCGGCACCGACCGCGCCAAGTAGAGTGCCAAATTGGGTCATGAGGGCCATGTAGCCCGATGCTTTGCCGCGTTCGGCTTCGGGAACGACGTCGGGGATCACGCCCATGAACGCTCCGGAAGCGATGTTGTTTCCGACTTGGACGACGGTGTAACCGAGGAGGTAGAACGCGAGCGGAGCGGGAAGTTTTTCGTGCATTTGCACCGCCGCCGCCATGATGAGAAGCCCCACGACATTAAGGAGAATTCCTTTCATCAGGAATGGCTTTCGGCGGCCGGAAGGATGAGTGCAACGATCACTCAGCGCGCCGGCGATGAGCGGCACAACGAGCGCGGGAATCGCTCCGAGACCCGTGACCAGACCGAGGATGGTCGCTTTGTTGTCTGGAGCGAGGATGCGGATATCGCTCGGCAGGAGGATGAGCAGCAGTGCCCCCCAGTGAAAGTTGGTGGCGAACCAGTATGCGGCAATCGTGAGATGCTCTTTGACGGTGAGCGGGCGATCCCCGTACGGCGAGACGTGCCCTTTGTCGTCTTCGATCGGAACCTGAAAGTGGGTTTCCATTACTTGTTGCGCAGAGCGTACTCGTAATCCACGATGTCATCGACATCGAATGCGAGTTCGGCGGGGGGCTCTTCGAGGGCAACGACCTTGCAGCCGATGACCGATTCGATTTTCGCCACGACCTGCGGAACGGTGATCGAGCGCGTCAGGACTTTCCAAAGGAACCCGAGCCCGAGGATTTTGGCGAGCTTCGGCACGCTCTTGCGGTTTTCGACAACCTGCTCGACCTGCGGTAGCACCTTCATGAAAACGTCGGGTTTGACGAGGTAGGCGCATCCGATGGTCCATTCACCGTCTTGGAGCTTGGCAAACGTTCCATTGGCGCTGGGGAAGCGGTCGAGGTAGTCGGCTTTGCTGATGAGCGGTGCCACCAAATCGGCGTCGGGGGCGAGATCGAGGAACTGATTGAGTACCTTGGAGTCTATGTAGGGCAGGTCGGTAGTGAGGATCAGAACCCGGTTCGAGATGCCGCCCATCGATTTGAGCTCTTGGATGCCCATTCGAACGTTCTTGGTGAGATCGCCGGTGTCGTTGATGCAAGCGGTGACGCGACCGCCGATGGCGTCGCGAACCTCTTGGGGGCCGATGAGGACGACCCGTCCGAGTCGCTCGCAACCGAGGACGGCGTCAATGGCTTTGTAGCCTAGACCCGAGTCTTGGACGTTAATGAGCGCCTTGAACGGCGTAAGTGCAACCCGCGCAAAATGGTCGTCGAGCCGCCCCCCGGCGGGCAGAATTACGTCAATTTTTTCCAATACCTTTCCTCATGCCTATGGAGTGTAAAGGTAAGTACGTTTGAGGTACCGCTTATGCCGCAATTTGGTCAGCCAGAGCAAGAAGTTTCTTGGCCTGATCAAAGCAATCAGACATCGTGTCAGAAGCCTTTCTTCGATAGTGTCCGATCCTAAATGTGTTCGAAATGTACCTAGCGATAGACTCTTGTTCCCAGTCGGTGCAGTTAAGCATCAAGACGGCTACACAATTTTCGGCGATTTGGTATGCGCGGGCATGAGCACCTAATTTTTCCTTCAATGCACTCAGGTAGGAGCTCATTTCGTGTGGATTTTGAGAGTGGTTGAAAACGATGACACCACCCGGTGCTGCCGAGTTTGCAATCTCCAGATCTGATTGGC
>CAZMJL010000009.1:0-100549 GCA_964566635.1 uncultured Fimbriimonas sp.
GGCAATACAGCTACAACACCGATCACGGAATCAAAAACCCCGGATCCAGCGGATCAATGGCGTTCGCCACTCTCCTGCGGGAAACCCAGCCTGGATTGACGTTTGCCGAGGACTTATCAACAAAGGACGGCGTCTACATCATTCCGTTTGCCGAGCGGTATCGAGAAGACTTGGTCTCAAAGATCCGCAAGTACAAAGGCAAAGGCACTTTCGTGCTTTATGAGGTTCAGGATTACGAGACGGAAGCTCTGAAAACGGCAGCCATTAAGAATTACAATGCTGATCGTCAGATTGGCACGCTAAGCGGTGTGAATCTGCCGAGTTACACAGAAGTCAGCGAGTGGATGCCGGATTTCTTGCCTGATGCCGAGTCCATCGCTGTATACACATTGCCGGATCGAAGCGATTACACCATCGCCTCGCTGGATAAGCAAGAGGACAAGAGGGCGTTTTACTTCCGGCGAGCCGATGGAATCCTTAACAAACACCTTGCAAAGACGGACAACGCAGCGATCTTTGTGGGATTTCTGAATGCCGCTAACCCCGAGAAAAGGCCTGCGGTATTCGTAACGGGCTACTTGGATGGAGGCGGGGGCGATGGAATCGTGCAGAAACTCGGCCCTGGATTTCATGGAGCCTGGAATCAATTCCTCTTCCTTGTTGCGGTCATTTTCGTTACCCTCAACGTGCGGTTTGGCAAGCCGCCTGAACCAAGGGCAAAACAGCGCGCGGCGCGGGAACTTGTTGACGGAATCGCGAACCTTACTCGCCGGAAGCGGCTCGGGCGATGGGCGTTGCAGGCCGTATTCGACTCGACGATGCTCGAACTCGAGCGGCGGCGGCGCACGAGCCGAACCCAGATTTTGAACCGACCCGAAGATTTCCTGAACGAAGAGCAGGTAGCCGCGCTCGAAGCGGCGCGCATCGGATTGGATGTCGATCTGGATGAAATGGATGCCCTGAAGCGGGCCAAAAATCTTCGGAAACTCGTGTAAACTCCCGGTTAATGAAACGCGTTCTGAGCATCGTCGTTCTTGCCGTTTGCGCCTTCTCGGCCGCCCAAAAGGGTCCGATGCAGCAAGGTGGCGGAAAAGAGGTCAGCAAGGCCCAACTCGCCAAGCTCGACAAGGAGTACAAGGCCGCCGAAGCTGCTTACAAAAAGGCTCCCAAGGACAAGAAGGTCGTCAAAAAGTACGCAGACGCCTCATTCGCCCTTGGCATGGGCACGATGGTGGGCGAAGGCCTGACCCCGCGTGAGAAGTACACCGGAGCGCTGAAGTACCTCCGCCGAAGCGTGAAGGCTGATCCCAAGAACAAGCTTGCTAAAGAGCAAATCGAAATGATCGAAAGCATCTACAAGTCGATGGGTCGCCCGATTCCTGTCACTGACTAACCGTGCCGCAACTCGACGCTGAGGCGCAGCTCAAACTCTTCCGAGCGTTCACGAAGTGGATGGCGATTGTGGTCGCCATCCTGATCCTCATTCCCACTCTCATCGGCGTGGCTTTGAAGCCGGCGAACGCGCTCTACCTGGGCATCCAATACAACATCGACGACCATATGGTGTACGCCGGTTGGATGCGGCAGGCGATGGAGGGGCGCATTCTTTTCGAGAATCGCTTCACCACCGACCCTCAGCCAGGCTTAACCCTTCATCTATACTTCCTGGCCCTCGGATGGATCGCGAAAGCGGTCGGAATTCCGGCCGCCACGCACACTGCTCGGGTCGGGTTTGCCGTCCTCAGTGTTTTTCTTTTGGGCCGCTTGATTGAGGCGGTGACATCCGAGACTTACCACCGCAAGCTCGCCCTGGCGCTCGCGACATTTGGCGGCGGACTCGGATTCGCTGTCTGGCACAACTTCGGCGTTGCGATCGTCAAGCCAGTGGGCGGACCTCTCGCCGGGTGGATGCTGGCGCGGCTCCCGACGGATGTTTGGCAACCAGAAGGTTACTTCTTCTACTCGGCGCTCACGAACAGCTTGTTCATGGTGAGCCTCTGCCTCATCCTGGGGACGTTTCTTAACGTTCTGCAGGCTCGGGACAACAAGGCGGCGATCTGGCGGGGTGCGCTCTGCTTCGGCGTGCTGATGAACATCCACAGCTACGATGTTCTGCTGATTACGCTGGTTCTGATTGGGCTTCCGATTGCGCTTTTCAAGTCGTCGACTTTGACGAAGGAGTGGGTCGGACGGACGGTCCTAATCGGGCTCGGCGCGGTTCCGGCGGCCCTTTGGTTTGTGTACGTGCTGAAGAATGATGCGGTGTTTCAGGCCCGAGCGGCGACACTCACTTACTCACCGAACTTCCGCCAGCTCTTGTTCGGTTTCTTGCCGCTCATCGGGTTTGGGTTGCTCGCGTTCCCGCGAAAGCCGAAAAAGCCATATGCGGCTCTGGCATTTTGCGGACTGTTGCTTGCGCTGTTTGTTTTCGCCGCGAATCCCGAAGCCCTCAAGGACGGTTACTTCCTCTCGGCACCGCTTTTTGCCGTGGGTTTTGTGGCAGTTTTGGGTCTGATCTGGGTTGCTCGGACGACCTCGGAAGGCGAACTCGAGCCGGGATATGCATTGATCCTTTGCTGGGCGATGATCGGGCTGATCGCGCCTTACTTCCCTGCCCTGTTCCAGCGCAAACTCACCATGATGCTCGCGATTCCGTGGGGAATTCTCGCCGGAGTGGGGATCGCCTCGCTGCTCGCAAACCGCGAGCGAGGGCAGCGGAATCTGCTAACGACGCTCCTCATCGTGATCTGCAGTGCCACGGGCATTCAGTGGGTGCAGCGCGAGCTGACGCTGGAGCGGAACAATGTAAGCAACACCACTGTTCACTCGGTCTACCAGCTCCCAGAAGTCTCCAAAATCATCGAGGCACTCGCGCCACTTGGGCGAAGTGCGGTTGTTGCGTCGCTCCCTGGTGCGCCATCGCCTCGGATGGACGAGCAGGACAACCGAATCGAGGATGTTTACGACACGCCCGGGATTCCCGATTTGAACCCGTTCCTAGTTGGGCTCGCCGGCTCAAGGGCCTATGCCGGACACTGGTCCGAGACGCCGGATTACGCGAAGAAGCGAGGAGAAATCGTCTCCGCCCTGCGCGCACCAGACTCAGTCGCCGCGCTCAAGGCACTCGGAATCACACACGTGGTGCACTTCAAGCCGATCTCTTCGATCGTCGCTCCGAGCGGAAAGGTGTTGGTGGATGGATCGACGCTTCAGTTGATCGAGCTATAAACTCGATCAACTGAAGCTGATTTTCTTTACAGCCGCGATGCGATCTTGCCGAATGCCGACTTGCCCGCGTACACCGCGTTCTCGCCGAGGTTCTCTTCGATTCGAAGAAGCTCGTTGTACTTCGCAACTCGGTCCGTTCGGTTAGGAGCGCCGGTCTTGATCTGTCCGCAGTTAGTGGCAACCGCGAGGTGCGCGATGGTCGCGTCCTCGGTCTCGCCCGAGCGGTGCGACATGATGCTGGTGTAGCCCGCGCGCTTCGCCATTTCGACGGCGGCCAAAGTCTCGGAAAGAGAGCCGATTTGGTTGACCTTGATCAGGATCGAGTTGCCGATTCCTTCGGAGATTCCGCGCGAAAGTCGCTCGACGTTGGTGACGAAGAGGTCGTCGCCGACGAGCTGAACGCGGTCGCCAACTGCCTCGGTAAGGGCCTTCCAGGTGCCCCAATCCTCTTCGCTACATCCATCCTCGATCGAGATGAGCGGGTACTTGTCGCAAAGACCCTTGAGGTACGCAACTTGCCCGGCGCTGTCGAGCTTTCGGCCGTCCGAATAAACGTAATGACCGTCCGTGTAGAACTCGGTTGCCGCCGCATCGATGCCGAGGTAGATGTCCTTGCCGGGAACGTATCCCGCCGCTTGGATGGCTTCTAGAATGAGGTCAAATGCTTCGTCTTGGGATGCCAGGTTCGGAGCAAATCCGCCTTCGTCGCCGTATCCGGTCGCAAGTCCCTTGGACTTCAAAACCTTCTTGAGCGAGTGGAACACTTCGCAGCCCCAACGTAGGGCCTCTTTGAACGTCGGCGCACCGACGGGAAGCACCATAAACTCTTGGAAATCGACGTTTGAATCTGCGTGCGCTCCGCCGTTGAGGATGTTGAGCATGGGGACGGGCAGCGTTCGGGCCGTAGTTCCGCCGACGTACCGGAAAAGTTGAAGGCTGGAGTGATCGGCCGCCGCACGCGCGACCGCAAGCGAAACACCAAGGATTGCATTTGCACCGAGCTTGCCCTTGTTGTGGGTGCCATCCAGCTTGCGAAGGAGGTTGTCGATTCCCTCTTGATCCGTCGCATCGTGATCCAGAAGTTCGGGAAGGATGATATCGTTGACGTTCGCGACAGCATTCAGAACGCCCTTACCCAGATATCGCTTGGCGTCGCCGTCTCGAAGCTCAACGGCTTCGAACATTCCGGTGCTGGCACCGCTCGGAACCATTGCGCGGCCCATTGCCCCGCTCTCCAGAGTCACCTGAACCTCTACGGTAGGGTTTCCACGGCTATCAATGACTTCGCGACCAAGAACATCTGTAATGTATGGCATACGATCCTAGATTACCGCTCGTAGAACCTCGTAACACTTTTCCACACGGGTAAAGTTAACGAACGAGCATGGCAATTTCGCTGACGAAAGAGAATTACGTCCTCCACAGAATCCACTCGCTCACTGGCGTGGTGCCAGTCGGCTACTACATGGCGCAGCACCTCGCGCTGAACTCCTTTTCCATTGGCGGTGAAGCCAAGTTTAACGGAGTCATCGAGTTCTTCGAAGGGATTCCTAAACACGTGCTTCTGGCAATGGAAATCGGGGCGATTTGGCTCCCGATGATCTTCCACGCCATCTACGGAATCTTCATCGTTGCCCGCGCCGAGAACAACTTCTTCACCACGAAGTACAAGTGGTCGCACAATCGGATGTTCTTGCTCCAGCGGGTTTCGGGAATCGTGATTTTTGCGTTCCTGATCTACCACTCGCTTTCAACGACGGGTTACAAATACGCGACGGGCGATGTTTCGCGCCTGAAGTACGCCGCCTGGCACGACTTCTTCCAAAATCCGTTCTGGGTTCTGGTTTATGCCACCGGAATTCTCGCTTCGTCGTACCACCTTGGCTACGGTCTTTGGAACTTCTGCATTCGCTGGGGCATCACGGTCAGCGAAGAAGCTCAGACCAGGATTCAAAAGTTCTCCGCCGTCGCGTTTGTAGCCCTCACGCTTCTCGGTTGGGGCGCGATCGCCGGATTCTTGATGCACAAGCCGGGCGAGACCAAGACCGAAGCCGTTACCGCATCCGTTGCGGCACCGGCTCCGATCGCTAGGAATTAGTTATTTGCAGGGTTGCACGCGCAGGTCGATTGATCTCCCGTGCAGTCCGCTTCCTTTGTGGCCGATGCGCTAGCGGAAGACGAAGAGGCACTATCGGTCACATAAAAGCCCGATCCTTTGAAAGCAATTCCAACTGGCTGGATGACGCGCTTTACGGTACCCTCGGAGCCACATCGGCAACTCGTCAGGGCGTTCTCCGTAATGCGTTGCTCGACTTCGAAGGTTGAACTGCAAGAGGAACACTCGTAAACGTAAGTTGGCATACACCCTATTTTGAACCATGACCGGACCATTTGGGCAACTGATTGAAACCAAGGACCTCGCGAGCGTCGCCGCTCTCGTAGTCCTCGAGGCATTGCTCAGCGCAGATAACGCGCTGGTGCTCGCGATCATGGTGAAGCACCTTAACCGCGCCGAGCAGAAGAAGGCTCTGGTCTACGGCCTCGGCGGAGCGTTTGTGTTCCGCTTCCTTGCGATCATTTTTGCGACCGTGATCCTGAAGCAGTGGTGGCTTCAAGCAATTGGCGCGCTGTATTTGCTTTTTGTCACGATCAAGCACTTTGTCTCGAAGTCGCACGACGAAACCGTCGCGGCGAAAGAGCCGAAGAGCTTTTGGTGGACGGTATTGGCCGTCGAACTCACCGATATCGCGTTTGCCGTTGACTCCGTGCTCGCTGGAATCACGTTCATCGGCAACAAAGCCGAGAAGATCTGGGTCGTATTTTTTGGAGCGATCATCGGAATCGTACTCCTACGCTTCGCGGCGTCTTTCTTCATTCGCCTCTTGGCTAAGTACCCGACGCTCGACCATGTGGCGTACGCCATCGTTGGTTGGGTGGGCATCAAGCTCTGCTTCATTTCCGCTCATTCGTGGTCGATGACCCACCCCGATAGCCCACAGGTGCCCGAAATGCCGACGGCGGTGTTCTGGTCGGTCTTGCTCACGATTGCGGTCTTCGGGAGCCTCCTCGCGAGCCGCCACGGCGTGAATAGCGAGGGATTAAGCGACGACCTAAGCAATCTCCTCGAGGATGCTCAAGACCTCGAATACGAGAACGAAGCAGGAAAAGAAAACGCCTAACCGCCGTACATCACTTCGGTTGCCTTGAACAGCGTTCCGAGGACTTCAATGTCCATCTTCTTGGGGCTTGAGTACCGAACGCAGCACTTCCCGACATTCAAGCCCGCCAAGAGGTGGCGATTAGCCTCGACGAGCGGGACCGGTTGGTAAACCGAGATGTACTGCTTCTGGCTTGCGAAGGCGATCTCTGGCTCGAGCTCTTCGCCCCGGAAGTAGCCGACCATGCCGTAAACCATTCTCTCCGAGTGATTGGGAAAGTGCTCCCGCACGAGCGCCTGCAAAGTCCTAAATTGCGGCGAGCCGCTCCCCTGGTATTTCTGCCAGGTACTCGTCCACGGTCTTCGCTAAACTTTGCATCCGAGCCTATTATCCGGCAAATCTCGGCTGGTAACCTCTCGGCTTCATGTCTAGCAAGTTGCGAATTGGAATCATTGGTGCGGGCGGAATAGCGCAGAGCAGCCACATGAAGGGCTACGCGACCATCCCCGACCAGTGCGAAATCACCGCTGTTGTCGACCTCAACGAGAAGGTGGCCAACGAAGCCGCCGACAAGTTTGGCGTCGGCAAAGTGTATTCGGACTACAAGCAGATGATCGCCGATGGCGTGGTCGATGCGGTCTCGGTCACGACCCCCAACAAGTTTCACAAAGACCCAACCATTGATTGTCTGAAGGCTGGGATCCACGTCCTTTGCGAAAAGCCGCTGGCGATGAACGCCGCCGAGGCCAAGGAAATGTGCGCCGCCGCTCGCGAAAGCGGAAAGATCCTCCAGGTTGCCCTCCAAAGCCGATTCAGCGGCCCGGGTCGGTTCATGAAGGAGTACATCGACGCCGGCAATATGGGCAACATCTACTTCGCTCGTGCGCAAGCGCTTCGCCGCCGGGGAGTGCCGGGCTGGGGCGTCTTTATCGACAAAGAAAAGCAAGGCGGAGGCCCGCTCATCGACATTGGTGTCCATATTTTGGACTTCACGCTGTTTTTGATGGGCTACCCCAAACCAGTGTCCGCAAGCGGCAAAACTTGGGACATGATGGGCAAGGATCCATCGCTCACCAACCTCTTTGGCGACTACGATCGAAGCAAGTTCACCGTCGAGGATTTCGCGGTTGGATTGATCAAGTTTGACAACGGCGCGGTGATCTCTCTGGAGAGCTCGTTCATGGCAAACCAGAGCGAGACCGACATCATGAAAACCCAGCTTTTCGGTACAAAAGCCGGTGCAACGGTCAAGATTTGGGGCGATGACCCCATCGAGATTTTCACCGAGGACAACAAGCAATTGTTCGACCTCAAGCCCCGAAACGTGCCGAAGGTTGAATCGCCTCACACCGCCGAAGTGGTCGCGTTTGTGGACGCGATTCAGAACGGCAAGGAGTCCCCGGTTCCGGGTCTCAATGGTCTGATTCTCAATGCCATTTTTGATGCTCTTTACAAGAGCAGCGAAACCGGACGCGAAGAACTCGTAGACGTTAGCTATTGAGGTAATTTATGAGTATGAACGCACGGATTGCGATTCTGGCCCTGCTTGCCGCGCTCGCCCTTTCGGGTTGCCGATCTAAGTCGTACGAGAGCTTCGTCTCGGCGACAACCCCGCACCCTGCTAAGGACAAGTACATGGGTGATCCTGGCTCGGCGGGCGGAATTGGCGATGCAAACAGCGGAACCAAGCTCGGACTTGAGACTGGCTCCCGCAAAGCCGGAACTGTAGCCCCTGGCTACGACGAGCCTGCTCGTGGTGGCGGACAACAGCCCGGTGAGAACCCGGTTGCAGGCGGATCGAACGGTCCTGTGATGCAAAACAAGGTCACCAACTCGATCTCCGGACGCTACAAGCAATAATGGCGTTTCGCATCGGATTGATGGGGTGCGGCTCCGTCGCCGATTTTGGACACCTCCCGGCACTCGGGAGGTGTTCTGCGTTTGAACTGGTCGGTTTGTACGACCCGGTTCCAGGGCGAGCCGACGCCTACGCCGCCAAGTTCGGTGGAAAAGGCTTCACAAGTGAAGATGAGTTTTTTTCGCAGCCGATGGATGCGGTCGCGATCTGCTCCCCGCTTCCCTACCATCACGAAAACGTGATGAAGTGCGCCGAACACGGCGTACACGTACTTTGCGAAAAGCCGATTTCGGACGACGAGGACGATGCGGCGGACATGATCGCAGTGATGGAAGATGCCGGGAAGGGGTTCTTCGTCGGTCTGGTGTACCGCTTCTCGCCCGTCGCGGCAACTCTTAAGAGGTGGCTGCGCGAGGGCCTGATCGGCGATGTGAGGCATATCCGCATGCAGTATCTTTGGAATCTGCACGGGCAGTGGGTTCAAGATGCAACCGGGAAGTGGATCGAGAGTCCGCTTTGGCGCGGTCGAATGCTCGAAGGCGGCCCGCTCATCGATTGCGGCGTGCACCAGATCGACCTCATCCGCTGGATGACGGGGCGCGAAGTCGTTACGGCCGACGGATTCGGGGCTTGGGTCGCCAAGTACGATGCGCCGGACCATGTGACCTGTCACCTCGCGCTTGAGGGAGGCATCACCGCGACCGTCGAAGTCTCGTTCACGTACACCCACACCGCCCGCGAACCGCTGTCGCTGTTCACCTACGAACTGATTGGCACGGGCGGAGTTGCAAGGTTTGATCGCAACGGTTACCTGCTGGAGGCGAGGACTGGCCAAGAAGTCGTTCGGGCTGAGGGTGCTTCCGAGAAGAATTTCGACGGGATGTACCATCAGTTCGCAAGGTTCTTGGACGTCGGCGAGGTAGGCGATCTAGCCTCTCCGGACGACGCATTGACCGCGACCAAGATCGCAATCGAATGCACCGACAAAGCAATCGCCAAGCGAATTCGATAAACTGCGCAAATGCCTCACGACGAGTGGCCACCGGAACTTGATGCGCTGATCGCCGCGCCTGAACATCACAAGCTCTTGCTTGAGAACGAGCACGTGCGCGTGCTTGAGACGCTGATTCCACCAGGTGAAAAAACGGCAGTTCATACTCACCAGAACTCGTCGTCGAACTACTTCTTTAGCTGGGACGACTGCATTCGGCGCGATGCCGATGGCAACGTACTTTTTGATTCCAAAGCCGCCGGAGTGACCTTGGAACCGGGCGCGACGACCTGGCAGGCACCGCTTCCGCCTCATTCGCTGGAGAATGTCGGCACCAGGCCGATACATTTGATCAGCACTGAATTGAAGTGATTGCTAGAGTGCGCTGTACTGGCTCTGCAGACATGCGCGCAGTTTCTCGGGTTCGATGGGTAATCGCCCCAGTGGCTTTGCGCCCCGAATGACAGCCGACTCCGAAACATTAGCCTCCGAGATCGGGATCGACGCCTGGAGCAGTGCGGCCTCTCGCGTCACACGCAACGCACATCCGCACATTTTTTTGCCGGTCGAAACGGAGACAACGTCGTTTTGCGACTTTCCCAAAAAGCAATACGCACCCTGAGCTCGTTCGGCGAACCCAGCGTCCTCGCCGAGGGCAGCATCGATTCCACACTCTTGCAGGGCAAGAACGATTGGGCTGACGAGCTGGCGATACACATCACGAACGCCAGTTTGAGCAGTCAACGGGATGGTGACTCCGACAGTGAGATCGTGTCCGTGCAAGACGGCTCCGCCGCCCGTTTCCCGTTGCGTCCAACTGGAAAATTTCGTATCGACAAACACCTCGTTCGGGTCTTGAAAGCGCCCCAGGGTCACCCAGATTTGATCCCATTCATAGATTCGCGCGCACGATTCACCACGCAAAGCTCGCTCAAAAAGTTCGTGGTCGCGCGCCATTTGGGTTGCGGCGAACCGGTCGGGATCGACGAATACCTTCACGGCAATAGGTCTGGCCGGCGCTCGCGAGTTCGCTTTTCACCCTCGGCCCGCCTCCACTCCTCGATGCGTTTGTGATCACCCGAGCGCAAGACTTCCGGCACTTCCCTACCGCGCCAAACGGGAGGCTTAGTGTAGTTAGGCGCGCTCAGCCCTTGACCGGAGAAGGAGTCCTCTTCGAGTGACTCAGCCGCCCCCAGCACTCCCGGCAAAAGCCTGGTCACCGCATCTGCCATCACAAGAGCGGGCAGTTCGCCGTTGGTGAGCACATAGTCGCCGATCGAAAAAACATGGGTCGCGTAAGCTTCTTCGGCGCGGTGGTCGATCCCTTCGTAGTGCCCACAAACAAAGATGATTTGCTCGAAGGATGCCAGTTCACAAGCATGTGATTGAGTGAATGGAATTCCGGAGGGCTCGGTGAAGACGATGGCGGTCCGATCTCCCCTTACCCCTTCTTGAAGGGGCAAGGGGTCGGGGGATTGGGGTTCTTCAGAAGAGCACGCCTGCGAATGAGGTTGGAGAATCGACTCAATCGCTAGAGCCACGGGCTCGACTTTGATCAGCATCCCCGGATGCCCGCCGTAAGGCGTATCGTCCACCTTTTTGTGCTGATCGTAGCAGTAATCCCGAGGCGACACCGCCCGGAACTCGACCAGACCGGCCGAAGCCGCCCGTCCCAGAATCGAATGCCCCAGCGCCCCCCGAACCATGTCGGGAAAGAGCGTGACAAAGTCGATTCGTGGCACGAAATCAAGCGTACCAGTCCGGTATTCTCAAACCACTTATGTCGAACATCCCGGCAGATCTCAAATACACCGAATCGCACGAGTGGGTCCGCGTCGAAGGCGACGTCGCCACCATCGGAATCACCGACCACGCCCAGTCCGAGCTTGGCGATGTCGTGTACGTTGATCTCCCATCGGTCGGCAAGACCCTCGCTATCGGCGAGACCTTTGGCAGCGTAGAAAGCGTCAAGACGGTTTCCGACCTGTACGCTCCGGTGGCTGGTGAGGTCATCGAAGTAAACGGCGAGCTGGCAAGCGCCTCCGAACTCGTGAACTCCGACCCATACGGTCAGGGCTTCATGATCAAGATTCGCCTTTCGGGCGATGTACCTGGCACCTTGCTGGATGCCGCTGGGTACGGGGCCGTCGCACACTAACTTTCAATGCCATACATTCCGCACACCGAAGCCGATGTCGCCGAAATGCTCGCCGTCATCGGCGTTTCTTCGATTGACGACCTATTTTGTGAGATCCCCAAGAACCTGCGCTTGAAGCCAGGATCGCTCAATATTCCAAGCGCGCTTGATGAGCCCAAGCTGTACGCACACCTGCTTGATCTTGCGTCAAAGAACGTGGATCTCAGTAAGGTCACGTGCTTCCTCGGTGCAGGAATCTATGACCGCTACATCCCCGCATCCGTCGGTGCAGTGATCTCGCGAGGTGAGTTCCTCACCGCTTACACGCCATATCAGCCCGAGGCATCGCAGGGTTACCTCCAGGCAATCTACGAGTTCCAAACCATGGTTGCCGAACTCTACGGCTGCGACATCGCGAACGCTTCAATGTATGATGGCGCGACATCGATGGCAGAGGCGGCGATCATGTCGACTAGCCTCAACAAGCGGCAGAAGGTCGTCGTGAGCGCGGGCGTCCACCCCCATTATCGCCAGGTGCTGGACACCTACTGCTGGTCGATGGACATCGAAGTCGTAACTCAGGCAACGAGCCACGGCCTCACTGAGCCTTTCACCGAGCCTGAAGCGGCTTGCTACATCGTTCAGTATCCGAACTTCTTCGGCTCGATCGAAGATCTCGCCGCAGTTCGAGAAGCGTGCGACAAAAATGGCGCGACCATGATTGTGGTTGCTGATCCGGTGGCTTGTGCCCTCCTCAAACCACCCGGACACTTCGGCGCCGACATCGTGGTTGGCGAAGGTCAGCCAATGGGCGTCCCAATGGGCCTCGGCGGTCCCGGAGTCGGACTTTTTGCCTGCAAAAAGGACCTGATCCGGTTCATCCCCGGACGGATCGTCGGAAAGACGAAAGAAGTCCACGGCGACAAGCCCGGCTACGTCATGACGCTGCGAACTCGTGAGCAGGACATTCGCCGCGAGAAAGCGACCTCGAACATCTGCACCAACGAAGCCCTGATGGCGCTGGCTAATACGGTCTACATGATCGCGCTTGGCAAAAACGGAATGCAATCGGTCGCCGAATCGAGCGTGCGAAACGCCCAGTACATGATTTCGGAGCTCGACAAGATCGGCATCGGTGCGATGACCAACAAAGTCTTCTGCGAGTTCGTGGTGACTCTGCCAAAGGACGCCGAATGGGTCTGCGGAGCGATGCTTGAGAAGGGCATTCTCGCCGGACTACCGCTGGGCAAATACTACGAGGGACCGCCAAACGCGATCCTAGTTTGTACCACTGAACTTCGAACCAAGGACCAGATCGACAACTACGTTTCCACCCTCAAAGAGGTGCTTGCCTAATGCGACAAACCACCGTTCCCGAGCCTAAACTCATTTTCGAAAAGTCGCGCGCTGGTCGCGTCGGATGCAACTTGCCTAAGTGCGACACTCCGGCGGTTGACCTGGTAAGCATTCTCGGCGAAACTCGCGAGACCCTCCACCTCCCCGAAGTCGCCGAGCTCGACCTTCTGCGTCACTTCACCAACCTTTCGCACATCAACTACGGCATCGAAACTGGCTTTTACCCCCTGGGTAGCTGCACGATGAAGTACAACCCGAAGATCAACGAAGCAACCGCGCGGATGACGGGCTTCGCCAATCTTCACCCGCTTCAACCGGTCGAGACAATTCCGGGCGCGCTCGAGATTCTTTACGGAGTCCAGAGCATCCTTTGCGAGGTCACAGGGTTTGACCACATCACCCTCCAGCCCCTGGCGGGTGCGCACGGCGAGATGACTTGTCTCATGCTGATTCGTGCCTACCACGAATCGCGCGGAGAGGGTCAAAAGCGAAAGATCGTGCTCGTTCCGGACTCGGCGCACGGTACCAACCCCGCTTCGGCCGCACGTTGCGGTTACGATGTCAAATCGATTCCTACTGACGCCGCAGGCAACACAAACCTTCCCGTCTTGGAGCATACTCTTGCCGAAATCGGCGATCAGGTCGCCGCGCTCATGCTGACCAACCCGTCGACGCTTGGTCTCTTCGAGCCCAACATCGAGAAGATCTGCAAGATGATCCACGATGCCGGCGGCCAGGTTTTCTGCGACGGCGCGAACATGAACGCAATGGTCGGCACGACTCGGCCCGGCGATCACGGCTTCGATTGCATGCACCTCAACTTGCACAAGACCTTCAGCACGCCCCACGGCGGCGGCGGACCCGGATGCGGCGCCATCGGGTTGCAAAAGCACCTTGAGCCGTTCCTTCCCGGGCCGGTCATCCGCAAAGAAGGCGACACCATCATCGCCGACGAGGATCGTCCGAAGTCGATCGGTCGGGTCGCGGGATTCTACGGCCAGTTCCTCATGGAAGTTCGGGCGTACACCTACCTGATGGCGTACGGCAAAGAGAACATGCACCGGATTTCGACGTATGCGGTTCTGAATGCCAACTACGTTCGGGCGCGATTGAAGGAGGTCTTGCCGCCCGCCCATGATCGACCGTGTATGCACGAGTGCATCCTCACCGCCGAGCGGTACAAGAAGGAGAAAGGCGTGCGCGCGCTCGACATCTCGAAGCGGCTGATCGACTACGGATTCCATCCGGCCACGAACTACTTCCCGCTCATCGTCCCCGAGTGCTTCATGATCGAGCCGACGGAGACGGAGAACAAAGAGACGCTTGACGAGTTCTGCGATGCCCTGATCGCGATCTGCCATGAGGCAGAGACCACTCCGGATGTGCTCCACAACGCGCCTTCCACGAAGATCGTCGGACGTCTGGACGAGACTCTGGCAGTGAAGCAGCTGGACGTCCGCTGGATTCCGGGCGCTGAGAACAAGGAATACACCCGGGTTCGCCAGGCGATTAGCTAATCGTATAGATCTGGCTTTCCGGTCCTTCTAGAAAGCCAGAACTCACCTAGTTTGCGTTATAGCCAAAGTCTCTGGTTAGGAGAACTTGCTTCCAGAATCGCTCCCTGCCTAAAACGAATTCATCGCTTGCCGACGGGAGAATGTGTTCCAACAGTGCAAAGCTGAAATTCTCGCGGACGTAGCTTTCCGTGTGTGACCTTATCAGTTCTCGCAATTCGACATTTCCTCCGTGCCCAGTGGCAACGTAGCTCTGCCATCGACTCCAAACCCCAGACGAACCATACGCAGATCCCACATAGGCCCGACCAGTTTGGCGATCCGAGATCAGATACACCCCCTTTGCGTTCTCTAATGCGACTCGCCAAGAAGAGCTCTCTTTAGCAACGATGTTCGCCAGTTCTCTAAAGGAGAGATGAACTCGATCGTAACCATTGAAGGCCACACCCTCATATGGTTTTGAGAGGACTTCATGGACTTTCATATCCGCGAAGTAGTTCTCCAAGTAGTACGCTCTCCCTCTTCCTTTAGGGGGTGTTAGGTCAACTATCATGCGTCCTATGAGACTGACTCCGATTGAGTTCACGGACAGTACATATCGATCACTCCGACGCTCAATAACATCGAATATTCCTCCGAATAGCCATAGGGAATGCCTTAGAGGAATACGGATCAATGAAAAAATGTGTGGACGGGAAAAATCATTTCGGACTCCTCGCCATTGGTTCCATCCCAACCAGGAATCAAATGATTCAGTAAAGTCATCAATCGGATGGCGGGAGCCATTCCAGTTTGCGACGTGCAACTTATAGGATTCTTGTTTACCGAGTTCCAAAATTGAACTGAGTGGAATGTTGGGAGACATAGCGAGGAATGTACCCGGACGACAACGTCCACTCGTTACGAAAAAGCCCGGCTCGTAGAGCCGGGCTTTTTCGTTTCCAGAGCTGACTTAGCCTCGAGCGGCTTTGCGTCGACGAGCGAGGCCGAAGACTCCGAGGCCGAGGGCGGCCATCGAAGCTGGCTCCGGAACTGCCTGGGTGATTTTGAGATTCACTGGCGTAGTGTCGTACAGGTAGGTGTCGTTGCCTCGACCGACCTGGATATCCAGAAAGTCACCCGCATTGAGCGCGACCGCCGAAGCACTGAAGCTCTGGTTTACGCCTGTGTTCGCCGCAGAGAACAACGAGGAGCTGTTCAGCAGGAGTTCCGCGTCCACGTTGCCGTATTGCGACGTTCCGTCGCCGGCGCCCCAAAGCGCCGAGATATCGTAAAGTCCGGTCGAGGCCACGGTGTACCGAACAACCGCATACTCGCCAGCGGAACCAGGGTGAAGGCTCACATCGCCGACGGAGATTCCGCCGTTTCCGCCGTTGTAACCCGTCAGAGTTCCTGCCGTGAGCTTGTAAGCAGCGGGAACAGTAAACGCGATTGTGTTGCCCCAGAAATCGAATGTGCCAGGACCAACAATTGCGCCGGTACCCGACTGAGTGAAGGCGGTGAACACACCGGTCGAGCTCGTCTTGTAGCCGTAGCTCCAAGCACCGTTCGGGTTGCCGTTTGTGACGGAGAATTCCGAGGTGAGATCGGCAAACGCCGATGAGACCGCGGCTGTGGCAAGCACCAATGAAAGAGCGAATCGCAAATGCATTCAACTATGGTGACACGCGTAACGTTCACACTCCCCCGCAGAATTACTGGATTAGCTCAAAATCTGGCCGATTTTATCAGATTATTCGGTTCAAAACCTTAGTAATTACTCGATGTTAGCCGAGTTAGCTCACTTTGAACCTGCACCCGAGTTCCCACGGCGACGTAGTGACGAAACGAAAACCTCGCACCGGGAGCGGGCCGATGAACCCGGAAAACGCAATTCCATTTGACGACCTTTTCCGCTCCAAATCGCCACCTTCCGTACCCCTTCGTTGCAGGTTCGGGAGAGTAAATTCCCATCGCGAGGGCACCGTCCGGTGTCGAAAGCACGACTGGATCGGCTTGCTCGCCCGGGCCGTCGCTCAGCGGCTCCAGACGCCCAGAAGCCTTGTCGAAACGGAAAAATCTAGAAAACTCGGCTGGCATGTACCCGGTCAAGGATTCGAACACCGCCTCTTCGTGCCGCTCGGCCGGCTCCGACCAGAAGGTCACGTTGTACTCGATCAATTGCGGTCGGCCAAGGGCACCGATCGTGACATCCTTTGAAACGAACCAGTTGGAGAGTTTGGTCGTGTTCTTGGCGAGGTTCGGACCCGATTTTTCGCGTGGAGCGAGCCAAAACGCCATCTGATTCGTCGAGCGAAGTCGATTTCCCGAAGCAAGAATGCTCACGAGCCGAGAAGTTGACGTCGAACCCTCGCCATCGAGCCGAGAACCAGCCTCGGTGGGATTGTAAGTTTCCGCCGTAATCGCCGAACCCGCGTCAAAATTCGCTGCGGATTGGAGTTGCCGGCCGTGGTCAGTTGAGTCGATGAACTCCTTCCCCCGCCAGGTCAGCGAGTCAATCGCTCCCGCGAAGCGCGACGTCGTCCGGATCACAATCTCAGAATCTGGCGCCCCGCCGCGAATGACCGTATCACCTGGGCCCAAAAGGCAAAGCAGACCGACGCTGACCACCTCCCCACGATACCCATCTTGAAAACTCGTGGGATTCGTGATAGCGTGTATCCACCATGCTTGCGTTCCTGCTCGCGACTCAAACTGTAGATCGTAACATCGTCTACCGAACCGTAAACGGGAAGTCCCTACACCTCGATGCGTACCGCGCGTCAAAGCCGTCCGGCAGAGTCTTTATCGCAATCCATGGCGGCGGGTTCACCGGCGGAGATAAAGGGGGAAACACGGGCGAGTTGTGTCGCTATCTCTCCGAGCGAGGTTTCACGTGCTTTGACATAAATTACCGGCTTCAGCGCGATGTCGGCGGCACGATTCAAACCGCCATCGATGCCGCCATTGAAGACGCCACCGCCGCCCACCAATGGGCGATCTCCAATGCAGCAAAATACGGTGGTGACCCAAAGCGAATCGGCATGGGCGGAAGCTCGGCGGGCGCGATTGCTTCCCTTTTCACCGCCTACTCGGGCAACGTCCCCGTCAAGGCAGTGGTTGATATGTGGGGCGGAATGTACGGACGAGAATCGGACATGAAGCGCGGCGAGCCACCCTTGCTCATCATCCACGGCCGAAATGATCGAACCGTCGCCTTCTCCCACGCAACGAACCTGGAAAGCCGGGCGAAAAGCGAAGGAATCAAGTACCAGTTCCTTGCTAACGACGGCGGCCATACGCTGAATCTCAACACCCGCATCAACGGAAAAACTCTGCTCGAGAGCATCGAAGGCTTCCTCAACGAGCACCTCTAAACAGAAAAACGCTCCCCTTGATCGGGGAGCGTTTTGAGTTGTTGTTACCAGGATCGTCGGTCGCTGGTGCCGAACTCTCGGATCACCATCTGGCCGCGTCGTTCTCGCTCCAGGAGGAACGAGTGGTAGACCTGCTGTCGTCGGCCCCAAGGGTCCACGTACTCGTGAATCGCGCCGATTCGGGCGGAATCGCGGTAGGTGCGTACTTGGTCGATCGTGTACCGGCTTTGCTGGGCGTTACCCGCAAGGTCGTTGATCAGATCGTAGAAGTCGTTCGCATCCATCGAGTAGTCGTACTGACCATCTCGAAGAATCGCGATCTGCCCTCGATCTGGGATCAGGCGGCTAAGCGCGCGTCGGTCGTACCGAACAAACGCATCTTGCATGTCCTCAAGCGAGTTGTCGAGGTCGATGTTGCGGTTGCTTCGGCTTCCGTTCCAATCCCATCGGTTGTCCCATCCATGGTTGTCGTAGACGTACACAACTCCACGGTTCCAACCCCAAGGGCTGCGGTAATTGGTCACCACAACCGTGCTGCAGTCGAGGTAGCCCGGCAGGAATGGGTAGAGGTACCACGGCGAGATCACAACGTTGACGTTGATGCCCGGTTGCCACGGATTGAAGCAGTAGTTGGGGAACCAGAAGAAACTGTCGTTCCAACCTGCGTTGTAGTGGCAGTATCCGGCTCGCCAACCGTTCCAAAACAGCGGGTTACCATTGTTGTTGAAACCGCCGCCGCGCGAGAATCCACCGCCATCTTGGCGCCGAGCTCGCAAAGCGAGGTCATCGGTTCGCACAATGCCGGGGGGCACGGGAGCGTTGCTGAAGTTTCCTGGCGATCGATCCGTTCGGACATTGCTGTTCGAGCTGTACGGAGTTCGCGACTGGGTCGGCAATGATCCGCCGCCTCGACCGAGGCCGGGATCATTGCCGCGCCGGGGAGCGCCTAGTCCGGGGTCGCCGCCGCGATCTCGGCTGGAGCCGCCGCTCGAAGGTGCTCCACGATCTCGCGAGGTGCTTCCGCCGGGATCTCGGTCCCGCGAGGAGCCTGATCCACCGGGATCACGATCACGCGACGATCCGGAGCCGCCCGAAGACGATCCTCCGCCTCGGCCGAGGCCAGGATCTTGCCGAGAAGGACCGGAGTTTGAACCGCCACCACGCCCAAGACCGGGGTCTTGGCGAGATGGTCCCGAACTTCCGCCGCCTTGCGTTCGCGATGGTCCGCTTGGGGGAGGTGACGAAGGTGGAGGAGACGAAGGTCGGGATGGAGGGCTGGATTGACCACCTCCTGTACCGCCGCCGCCACCACGCCCTCGGCCGAGGCCGGGGTCTTGCGCTACTGCCAGCACGGTGGCGAGGGCGAGTAGGCTCATTGTTGATAGGTAGCGAAGGCTTTTCATGGCTTTCAATTAGGTCTAACGCGCAACGTCCGTACCAGTTATCATGATTGTAGCGTGAATAGGTAAAAAGTCGAAAACAGGTTCATTTTGAACCCTTCCAGACGCTTCATAATAGTCCCTATGGACGAGCAACCTTTACTCCCTTGCCCGTCCCCTTGCGTTCGCCACTGCGGCATTGATGAAACTCTTCGCTGCTCCGGGTGCCTGAGAACGGGAAAAGAGGTCGCAGCCTGGCTGACAATGTCTGATAAAGAGAAGTGGGACCTACTAGAGATCCTAAGGACTCGCAAACCGTGACCGTTGGCCTCTGCCAAATCCCGATGCACCTGACGATTCGGGAGAATACGAGAAGTATCCTTATCGCGATTGAGAATTGGTCCCCGGATGTCGCGGTTTTCCCCGAGTGCGCACTCACGGGCTACAATCACGTCATGGGCGGCGATATCTCGCGGGCGAATCTGGATTTTGCTTACTCGAAGATCAGGAAGGCGTGCCGAGATTCCGAGACGAGCACCATCGTTGGCGGTCCTTGGTTTGACTCTGAAGATCAAGTGAAGCCGTGGAACGCGGCCGTGGTGATCGACCATCACGGAGAAGTTGTTACCGTGCAACCAAAAATCGTGTTCACCGAAGACGAGATTCGCAACGATATCTTTCTTCCCGGTGAGCCTGACTCGCGGAAGCCCTTCCGGCTTGAGGAACAGACGTGTGCGGTACTGATCTGTGCAGAATTTGCCGGCGTGGTCGGGGGCTTTAGCTCCGCCAATTGCTACCGAATCTTGGATGGGCTAGGGACGAAGCTTGACACGATCTTCGTGATCGGAGTGATGGACATGAGCTTGGATTCCAAAGGGGCCTCATTGGCGAGCGAAGTCGCGACGCACTACGACGCAAACGTCGTTGTCGTCAACGTCGCCGAATGGGGCTTTGGCACCCCAACCGGGAACCTGGGCGGGAGCAAAGTCGTAAATCGCCTAGGTGAAGTGATCGCGCTCGCGCCGTTCGACCGAGTCAGCTACACCGAAGTCGAACTGAGCTAGGCGCAAGCAATCTGGAGTCAATTCGTGCCATACTATGGGTTCCGTCTAAGCGTGGAACTTCTGTCGCGCCTCTTGACGTTAACATTGCCAGGTTCATCGAACTCGGCCAAAACCGGATACAGAAGTAAAAACAAACATGTCGAAAGCAGCTATTTTGGCGAGCGTGGTCGAGAGCAACATCAAGACCGACGTTCCAGAGATTTGGCCTGGTGACACCGTTAAGGTGCACGTAAAGGTCCGCGAAGGTAACAAAGAGCGAATCCAGCTTTTTGAAGGCACTTGCATTGCCGTTAAGCACGGTGGCATCGCGAAGACAATCACTCTCCGCAAGATCACCAGCGGTGTAGGCGTCGAGCGAACCTTCCCTATCCACTCGCCCAATGTGGCACGATTTGAAGTCACCCGCCGCGGTAAAGTCCGCCGAGCGAAGCTTTACTACCTCCGAACGAAGGTTGGTAAGGACGCACGAATCAAAGAGCGACGATAAAGAATGCCAGCTCCCATGCTCGAATATGTGGATAAGGTTGCGCGTACGCCGCTCAGCCAAATCCTCATCTTCGCGGGAGTTCTTACAGTTCTTCGCGTCGTGGCGTACGTCGTCACAAACAAAACCCCAAAGCACAAACGCGGCTTTGGGGTTAGTCTTTTGAATGGAGCGAGCGACTTCTCGGATTCGCTGATTTATGCCGCCGTGTTCATCTTCATGGTGATCCGGCCGTACTTCTTCCAGACTTTCCAGATTCCCTCAGGATCACTCCACCCCACTCTTCAAGTGGGCGATTTTATTGGCCTCAACAAAGCCATCTACCGGTACACCGAACCTAAGCGAGGAGACCTCGTGGTTTTCCATCCGCCCGCGATCGCGTGCCTTCCCGATCAGCTTCGCGAAGATGGCACCGCTAGAATCGACTTCGTTAAGCGCCTGATCGGCCTCCCAGGGGACTTGGTTGAGATTCGAAGCGGAAAGGTTTACATCAACAACAAACCGCTTTACGAGCCGTACTGGCACTACTCTTCCCAAGTACCCGAAGCGCCTGGTTTCAAGCTTTTCACATTGGACGAAACTCGATCCTTCCCGAAAGCGAGCTGGAAGCTCGTCAACTACAAGGGTCAGCTAACTCCGCTTAATTACACCGAGACCGACGCCAACAGTACTTTTAACCACTCGGGAAGCTATGCCACGGTTGACAAGTTTGCAATCTCAGACCCCGCTGAGTTCAGCATCGTTAAGGCGCTCCCGGCTCAAAAGATTCCTGCCGGACACTACCTGTTCATGGGCGACAATCGAAACAACTCGCTCGATGGTCGGGCCTGGGGTCTGATCGACCGGGATAGCATCATCGGAAGGGCTGAATTCGTATGGATGCCATTTAGCCGAATCGGAATCCCTCATTACGTTCCGAACGGAACCGAAAAGGCACCCGATGCCATCGTCCCCGAAGGGATGAAGTAATCACTTTAAGCTGATACTTCGAGATAGCTACATCCCTGCTTGATCCTTATCACCGGAACGCCAGGGAGCAACTCCCGGAGCTTGACCGTCAACGACGCCATCGCGCAATCTTCACTCACTCCATGATTCACAACGATCATGGGATCGCCTGTATCGTGGCAGTACTCGCCAATGATCCATGCCCTCGCGATGTCGTCGACGCTCACGGCAAGATCAGCCCCCAAATCGTATAGTCTCATCGCCTCGCTGCAACACCCGGTTCCGATTCCCACCGTCTCGATTCTTCGGCTTGCATCACCATAGAACTCAACTGTCCGCTGGCCCGCAGTCGCGGTTTTTGAAGCAAAGTAACGGGCAAACTCACCCGCAGTCTGGGATTCAACCTTGTAGACGTTAATGTATCTCTCTGAGGCGACTAGCTCGGAAAGCCCCAAGAACTCGCCCCACTGAAACGGCACTCCGATCTCCGGAATTGCATCCCACACATCGTGACAGCGAACGATCGTCAGTCCGAGCTCTTCGATCAGCTTCTCTTTAACCTTCTTTGCCGCCTCGAATCGGGGATGATGAACATCTTTCCGCAGTTCGAAATGATCGTAAAAAGTTGGCTCGTGGGCAACGATTGTGTTTGCGCCAAGGGCGGATGCTTCTCGAAGCGTGCTTGAGTACGGCATCCAGCACACCGCAACTCCGGTCACTTCCTGACTCGGATCGCCAGCGATAACTCGGTCCACCGTCTTTTCGGGATTGGCGTGGGGCCAAAGGGCGTGAAGCGCATCCGAGAGCTGCTGAGCGGTCATCGAGAGATTGTATCTTGCCCAAACTTGACAAAAGGGTTTAGAATCACAGGGAGGATTCTATGAATCGCAATTTGTTTGTTATCGTTCTGCTTGGCTTGTCTTCCGTTTCTAGTGCTCAAGCGTTACGCGCTGGTGCCCAAGCTCAGGTCATCTCTGTTTGGGGTACGCCATCGCAAACCAGCGAGACGGACTGGACGGTTGCAACGGTGCTCACCCGTAGTGCCGAGGCTCACGCCGGCGGTGGACATGCGACATCAACCTTCACGTCCGCCTTTGGAGTTTTGAAGGGTCGAACTTACGCCGAAACGAGCGGGACTGGACCCATCACTTCGACTGCCTCGGGAACCTTTGCCGACTTCAACAACTTCGTCGGAGCAGCTTTCTTCGATAGGATCACCTTGGTCGGAGCATCCTCGATTCGCATCAACTACTCCTTCCACACGTTCAACGAAGACCCAAATGCCAACACGTTGGCCGAAACGGAGTTTAAGTTCAATACGTTTTCTTCGATCCCCACGAACACGTTCAACGTCCCCAAGTTCGTTCATTCGGGGGCTGGAAACTACACTAACTCCGGCTCAGTGATCATCAACGGACCGGGAGGACACACATTTGATCTGCTCGTGGCAATGTCCAGCTTTTCCAATTCTAGATTGGCCGACGGCGTGACAGACTCCTACTTTGCCCGATCGGACGCGACGAATACAGCGCTGATAACCATCGAGCCTCTTTCGGGATCATTTGCGTCGGCGAGCGGTTCGACCTATGCAGCACCTGTTCCCGAACCTGCTACCCTTGCGACAATTGCCCTCGGGCTTGGCGCACTTGCAGGTCGGCGGCGAAAGCACTAACCTGTTCACTCAGACCGATCAATTTTGAAGCTGAACTTCCCTTGCACGCCGGACTTATGTTCGGCGCTGTAAGCGAAAATGTAAGCACGGTAGCGATCCTTGCCGTCTGGTTTGGCAAAAAACTTGAACTTGATCTGGTCGTTCGCCGACTCCATCTTTTTGTCTTTGTCGATGAAGGCACAAAGCGCGCCCCGGCCGCACGAAGTGCCCTTTGAGTGACCGTGAATCGCCGTCCGGTATTCATCAGTTCCAAACTTCACACTCGGTTGATTGATCGAAATCTTGCCAAAGTTCTGACCGGGGTCGACATTGACGTGAAACCGAATCGCGCGCTCCGGCATGAAATCATCGCCCTGCTGAAAGCTCAACACATAGACATCGGCCTCGTCCTTCATGCCGTTCGACTTCGCGCTCGCCCGAGTCGACATCTTCTGCACTCGAACGTGGGTGAACTTTGTGGACTCCCCCAAAAGGATTCCGTCGAGGTTAGCAGGCGTAAAAATGGGCGCGACTCCGAGAACCATAAGTAAGAATCGATCCACAAACGCATCGACTCGCCACCCCATAGTTTGCTTGGTTTGAGTCGAGCCGTTCGGTATACTCAATGCCGTTCCGGGCGGTTAGCTCAGTGGTAGAGCACTTCGTTCACACCGAAGGGGTCGTGGGTTCAAGTCCCGCACCGCCCACCAGTTTTTGAGTTAGCAAGAGCTTTCTAGGTTCAAATTCAGCACTTCCTACTTGGTTTTGGTCTTCCATCGACCACCAAAACGAGACCTAGAAACTTGCAAACAGCACTTCGTTCACTCAATTCTGGTTCCACAATTGGAATCAATGATCTTCGCCGATTCGCTAAAGGATGGATACTTGACGGGGAATATCGTCAGCTCAGTCCCAACACACTTTCACTCAGGCGCCACTTCCTAGATAAGTTCGCTTGGTGGCTAGAGGCCGAAGGTTTACAGTCATGCGGCACGTTCGAAATTCGGGCCTTTCTTGGTTACGTTGCCAACGGACACAAAGATGAATCGGGCCGCTGGGGAAATTCGAGTTTGAAAGCTCCGGTGAATGCTCGAACGGTTAAAGACGTGTATGGCATTCTTCGAACCTTCTTCCGATTCCTGGTAGCTGAGGGCTACATTTCAGAGTCACCGATGCAGAATTTGAAGCCTCCAGTTCATCGGGCCGACCAGATTCAACCATTCTCGGCTGAACAAGTTCAAAAGTTGTTGAAAGTTTCGAAGCAAACTCAGCATCCTCGAAGGGATGAAGCCCTTGTGCTGTTCATGCTCGATACTGGGGTTCGAGTCAGCGAACTTTGCGAACTGGATTATTCAGATATTGACATTGTGAACAGGAAAGCAATTGTTCGAGGCAAGGGAAACAAGCATCGGGCGATCTATTTCAGCCGGGAAACTGGAAGAGTCCTTTGGCGATACTTGCGAGAAAGAGAACTTGAGCAGGCATCACCCCTGTTCGAATCAAAACGCGGGGAAAGATTCACTCGTTTTGGAGTTCGTCAAATCTTGGAAAGACTCGGAGAATCAGCCAAAATTGAGGCCGTTCGTTGCTCCCCTCATACTCTGAGGCACACTTTCGCAGTGATGTTCCTTCGAGCCGGGGGGAGTGTTTTTACACTGAAGGAAATGTTGGGTCATACCGATCTAGCCATGACCAATCGATATGTCACCCTTGCCCAGGCCGACATTCAGAACCAGCACCGTCAGTTCAGCCCTGTTCAGGCCCTTAAGAGATAGCATCTAAGGTGAAACCATTGGTTACCGGGTGACTTGACCTCCACTTAAGCAGAGTGATTATCCTTTGTCAAATGACCCGTCAAGAGGTTGAGATCACCCGGTAGCCCCCGGTTACCCAAGTCCACAGGGTGGAGTGTAAGTAAGGGCACCAGAGAGTTCAAGGAGCTAGTGAGTTTTGAGGCCAAGTGATTTCGTAACTTCAAAAAGACTTATGATGCACTCTATCCACATGTGCAAATTTTCTTCAGCGATCTTGGGATCAGTCAAAGGTGTATCGCCATGCGCGATGTATTTATTTCTGAAGGTGTTGCATGTGGAGAGTTGATCGTACAATCTGTCGAACTCTGGCTTTCCAAACGTTATCCGGACTGAATCCCACAAGGCGATCCCAGAAACGGAATCAAATTTGGGCTGTCGAGAGAAGCCAAGCATGAATAGGAAATTGCCAAGAAGGTTTGAACGTCCACGGTCAACCACATTTCTTCGAAGTTTTCTGCCCTGATCCCGAAGGACGGCCTCGTTCGAACCAGCATAGTAAGGCTCAAAGAAAGTCTTATGTTCTGCTGTGTTCTGCGGGATGAACGGAGTTGCAAGCAAAATGAGCGAAGTTCCACACAAGTTTTCCAGGGCCTCTAAAAGTGTCTGGAAGCAGGCTCCGTATCTTGGGCTCTGCATTCTCTTGTCGTAGTCTAGGAGAACGATACTGTGGTTTACAAGTTGAAGAATAGATTCAGGCAGGATCGAAACATCTGTCGCTCCCAAAAATTCTGATGATTTTTGTGCTCGAATTTCGCCTGAAGTTGCCTCAAGCGGAAGCACCAATTGAGACGATTTTAAGGACTCCAGAAGAGCCTTCTTCTTCGGTTCACATGCTCGAAGAAGCCCCTCCAGGGAAGGCTCCGTGTTTTGGTCAAACAAGTATTGCGGAATGAAGGCGTATTCCCACTTTTGGTCACCATGAGTTGCGGCCTTACACCATTCGATAGCGGCCTTTGCCTTCAAGGCAACAGAGGTGTCCTCTTGACCCTTGGTTTCAACAAGGTAGTTGATTCCCGTTGCAGACTTGACAAAGAAATCGGGCCAATAAAGCGACGGACGACCGTTCATCGAAAGGTAATCGATTGCCAGCTTCTGAGGGCCGGTGTTTTTAGCGAAGGCAACTACATCAAGGCAGTCGTCACAGAATGCCGCAAACTCTGCTTCGAAGTAGTTTGAACACGCCACCAGATTGAAGATCGTTTTCTCTGCTCCGTCGCAGGGACGCTTTTGACTTTGCGTTGCTTGAAAGGCCCTCCATGACGAAAGGGCAAATCCTGAACTCTGCTTTTTACGCTTCGTCTCTTTGTTCGTTTGGCTCTTGATAAGCGGTGCAAAAGTGGCGAAGATGTGCTCCTTCACGTCAATGTCAGCCATTCGATGATCAACCTCCCCCGTGTACAAATCTACTTTTCGATCAAAGAGCGTTTCTTCGATAAACTTCTGCAATAGTGGTGAGAGCGTAGAATGAGACCCTTGAACCCGACAAACCTTCTCCAAAAATCGCACGAATTCAGCAACAGCAAAGATTCCCTGCGAGAGGAGACCTCGGTCAATTTCATAGCTCCTCACAACTTCGTCTGTGAAAAGTGTTCGTTCTTCGAACTTTATCGCTCCTTCTTTCACGTTACCAACGGGAAGTTTTCCGCTAGAAATCTTTTGGAATTGAGCCTCAATTTGCTCGAATTTGATTTCATTCAGGGTGACGGTTGTCTCGATAGAATCTGAAACCTGAGGGATCACGATATCCAGCTTTTCAGCATCCTTCTTTGGATCAACAAAGATCGGAACCGTCTGGGGTTTCCGCTCATCAAGATCGATCTCACCAATCTCAAGCCCTTCCTGCTCAAGTTCTTCGTTGTATAGCGCGAGCATTGAAGGGTGCTCGACCACGGTAACTCTTTCGAATGCGGCATCTGGACCTGGACGCTCCATGCGTCGAAGGCCACGGCCTAGAGTTTGTTCAGCAAGGATATTTGACTTTGCCGTGTAGGGCCGAAGGGGAACAATGGTTGTCACATTCCGAACGTCCCATCCTTCTCTGAGCATAAGCACAGAGACAACGCATCGATAAGGGGATTCCGCCTTGTCAAGATCAGCCGACCAACGACGAATTTCTTTAAGATCATCGTCCTTGAGCTTCGACTCCGAATAGACGAACTCTTTCCACTCGTTCTTTCCTGGATTTCGAGTAACAATCTTGCCCTCTAGTCGAGTGTGAAGGTTGAGCACCTTTCCATTGAGTAGTGGGAAACGCTCATCATTATTCAGTTTCGCCGCGATTTCGTTTGCGGCTTGAGCTGTCTCGCACATGACGAAGAGAATTGGTTTTCGAACCTTGCTCCACTCTTCCCACATGTATTGATACTGCTGGTAGCCCAGTAGCAAGTGGGTTCGGTATTTTTCGAATGCGTCTCCCGCCGCGTCATTCGCTTTGATTTCCTCGGATCGTCCAATGACCGGAACTTTGACAATTCCCGCGTCAACTGCCTCTCCAAGTGGGAAGTCACTGACGATGTGCCGAAAAAGGTCTCCATTGTTGTGCTTTGGCGTCGCAGTAAAGTCAGCTTGAAGAACAACTCCTCGATTCCCTTTAGTAAGGCTTTGACGATGAATCGCATCGATGGCTTCGTTCCAAGCGGACTCGGGATCGTGAAGATGGTGTGCCTCATCATTTAAGATCATCACGGAAGGGTGCGCTGAAATTCGATTCCGTAAGACTTCGCCAACCTTGAAAACTTGGTTCTTGTTTACCGTTGGCCCGAGCAAACTGGAGTTTCCGACACTATTTTCGTTGTCGGAATTCTTGGGAAACAGCCTGTGAATGTTCGTCAGGTAGATTGTGCCCTGGTAGCTTCCGGCTCCTGAGTCGTCTTGCATGACGACTTGAATGTTGAAGTCGTCCCTGAACTCAGGTGGAAGGACTGGATCGGAGTAAAAAATCTTCGCTGATTCGAAGTCGTCTTTAAGTCGATCAAAAACGATTAGGTTTGGGGCGACGACCACAAAGTGCCGGGGAAAGATTGAGTCGGATTCGTAAAGGCTATGGAAATAGCTCCAAGCCATGACCAAGCTCATACACTTCGTTTTCCCGGCTCCCGTAGCGAGCTTCGAGCAATATCTCGCCCACAAATCGTCTTCTGGTTTGATGTTGGTAAGGGCTGTGTAACGTTTGTCTTCTTCGGGAAGAATTGAGCTGAAAAGGTCTGAGGGAATCAGATATCGTTTGACTTCGGCAAGCCAAATGATAGTTTCCACTGCTTCTCGTTGGCAAAAGTGATACCGAAAATCCTCCTCATGCGCGGTTTCAAACCAGTGATTCAGAAGGGTCTTAGTTGTTTCCGATGCACCTTCATAGCCCGAGTGTCTCCAGTCTGAAACTTGACTTCGGATATAGGGTGCAAGAATGGTTCGTGAAGCACGACGACCAGGAACAATTCCAACACCCTTGACGCGATGTTTGTTGGGTTCCTCCCAAGGTGCATACAACGGTTCAAGTGCCGCGAAGTCTTTGCTCACCTCATCACCCCGGCTCGATTCCATTTTGGCGTAACTGTTTTCAGCAACGCTTCCTCGACTTTTCCATACTCCGCTGTTTCAAGCACATGGACGTGTATTCGAACCCCTTCTAAGGCTTCGGATAAGATAGTTGCGTTGATCCGACAGGTAGTCTCAGGGCCTCTCGTGAAACACATCCTGGGTGAAATCAATCTGTACCCTGGCATGAATCGTTTCGATATTTTAGAAGCTTTTCCGATGTAGAGAACTTCATCCTCGGAGGCAAAGGCATAGACGCCAGGGCCTTTGGGCAAACCAGGAACGGAAAATTTACAGTATTCCAAGTTTCCGTATCGGTGTAGGGAAAGCCCATCTGGATTTGAGAAAAGTTTTTGAGGATGCAGTCGCTGAATCCTTCCGGATTCATCTCTGAGAAACTCGATTTCTCCTAAGTCAACAAAATCGAATCCGTGGATTCTCAAAGTTTCACCTCGATCACCTTTGTTGTATCGATTCCGAAAACGTCAATCACCTTAACGCAAATTCTTTTGGTTCCTGGAGTCTCATACTCCCACCAAAGTTCGGAGGTTGTCTTCAGGGTTCTATCCTTTCGCGTTCGGTAGTCCTGCCAATGGTGCTCAAAGGGCTTGTTCTCCTCGTATTCGAAGTCCACTGCCCAAAAGTCGATAAAGTCGAATGGTGACTTCACTGCTCTTTCCTTGAGAGCTTCGAGTTCTCGGTCTGGCACCTCGGTAAGGGCTGGATAGAAGTTGGTGAGTCTCACATCAATTTGCTTCTTTCCGTCATGCTCAGAAACAACCGCTTCAGCATCAAGGGCCGCCGCATCAAAGAACTGAACAGTGTCTCTGTTCGGCTCCATAATTTCACGCGGGATGTATTTGAGCGTGATTTCCACTCCAGTCTCGGCTTCAACACCTTCGACTCTGCGCCGTAGGTCCATTTCAAATTCCCATGCTAGGATGATCAGCTTTGGCTTGTTCCGGCTTCCTAAAACTGTGCCGTGATTCTGCCAGTCTTCCAGGCCCTCAACAGACGCAATCGATTTCGCTACCTCACGAAGCTCATTGATCGTGAAAATGCTATCAATGTTATCGATATGAACATAGGCTCCTCCCTTAGTCCCGTGTATCAATCCATTTGGAGGGTTTTGAATCGCATTTGCCCTGAAGAATTTCAGAACCGTGGCTCTATGCTCTTCATTTGCCCCTTTCAATCGTTCCGCTTGCCACCATTGCCGTTCGTAGCGTCCAAGATTGTAAACATCGAATGATCGGTAAGGTTGATTAGATTTGTGAAGTTCGCGCTGAACCCCGATAAGTCGCTTTCGCGTCGTATGAATTGCGTACCGTCCCAGATCGGAACCGATCCATTTTCTGCCGAGTTTTTCTGCGACAGCCAGGGTAGTTCCTGATCCACAAAAGAAATCAGCAACCAGGTCTCCTGGCTGAGTGCAAATGCGAATAACTCGCTCTAGCAGACGTTCTGGCTTCTGAGTCGGATAGTCTGAGCCTCCCTTCATCCTACCAACGTTGTCCCAAATATCCTGTAGTCGAATGCCTTGATTTTCGTCGAGGTATTTTCGAACACACCTGGCGGCCCCTTTTTCAGGGTTCCGGAGAAATAATTCGCCACTTGCCAGGGCGGCCTCCATACCCTCGTAATCGTACATCCATTCCCTCCTATTGGATGGAGTGGCTCCTCGCCAAGAGAATTTCTTTAAGGGATTATTGCCTTTCCATGTCGCATCATCGAGCTTGAATCGTCTGCCCGCGAGAGTTTCATTACCCTTGTAATTGACAACGGTTCCATCCGGAAGTTCTAGTAATGAGAATTCCTTCTCTGCGCTTGGAGATAGGGCAACTCGCTCGATCTCCGAGTCATATAGGTAATCAGATGAACGGGAAAACCACAAAATACGGTCTGTGATGACTCCTGGCTTTTTTTTCGCATCGTTGTGGGGATCGTGTCGTTGCCAAATGATTTCCGAAACTAGATTGTCTGACCCAAACAACTCTTCGGCCAGTAGTCGGACGGGGCTGGATAGCTTCGGTCCCATGTGAATAAATATGGATGCTCTAGGCGACGCCAATTCGCGAATCAAAAGTAGGCGTTCGAAGATCATTTGTAAAAATGAATCTTTGCCCTTCCCCCATGTATCCCGGTAGGCCACTGCCTCTAGCAAGGACTGATCCTTCTCAAGATATTCGCTTTTGCCTCCTATCGGCATGCTGACTGTAAAATCAGCTCCTACATCGAAAGGAGGGTCGATGTAGATTAAATCCACTGTTCCACGAAACTCGCTCAAAAGCGCACCTAGAGCAAGCTTGTTATCTCCCCAAATCAAGCGATTTCGGAAGTCGTCTCGGTGAGCCGATTCCCTGAACGCACCCTCATCAAAAAGTGTCCCTTGTACTGCTCGTTCTCTATCTCGCGGTTCATCGATGGTTTCAACCTTCTGGAGCACCAAAGGAAAGTTCGGTAACTGCACCTCCCGCCGTCGTCCGTATTCGTCGTACTTGCCTTCCCAAACAAGCTCCGTCCTCATCCGACTCAACGGATGAGGATTGTCCGGCCCCCAAGGCTTTGTTTCACTCATTTTTTAACTCAATTTGAGGAAGTCAAAATGGTCGTTAAGTGAAACAAACTCTGATGCAACTCCTTTAAGTTCTCCAGAAGCGTGATCCCAAAACATGACTTCGACTCTAAATCCGTCGTCCACGAGTTCTTGAACACATGGAACGTAGTCGCTGTCACCAGCAACCAAAACGATGGTGTCGGTAGTCGGGTCAGCAAGCTTGTACGCTTCCTTCGTCATCCGAGCGACAAGACCCGTATCAACCTTCTTCTCTTTGTTGGTGTAAATGCTTCTATCAACGATGACTGGTTCCATATTTAATCTTTGCATCACTTTCCAAAGATCGTCGCTAGCTGGAGGCCGACTTCCAAACACGACAGCACTCTTGACTTGATTTCCGCCCGTAAATGACTTCAAGTTTCCTAGGTTAACTCGAAACGACGTGTCCACGATCCGATTTTGGATCGCACTGTGGATATCCGGGACCAGGCCATTCCGAACTGCGGCAACACGTTGGCCTTCGATCCAGAGGTTTGAATTGTCGATGTAAATTAGATACGCCATTTTGTAATTATCCTTGAAAAGGTTTCGGAAGGTTCGTTAACTATGTTACCGACCTCCGAAACCGACTGCTCGTTGTTGTTACCCTGAAAATTGGTCAATTTTCATTGCTCAGAAGAGCTTGTTGTAATGGTTCACTGTGTCAACCAAACTGGCCCGAACAGAAGTTCTGGACTTAAGCTTGGACACAGTGCCCGCTCTGAGATCAAGCCAAAGCACGTCTTCGGCTGTCCCATTGTCTCTTTGTTCGGCAACTATCCCAAGCAACTCTTGAAGTGCATTGATTTCGGGCCGAGAGTATTGTGATGAATAGATGAAGAGTCCCTTTCTTCCGTACCTTGAATGCTCCACATCTGCGTGAAGTGTCACTTTAACCTCTCCTCCACCAAGTCGAATCCGGTAAGGATTTGAGTTCCGAACATTTTCGCTGTAGATTCCGGTGAAGACCTTTCTGTTCTTTGACATGAACAGATTAAAGCCGTCCTTCATGGTCTTAATCATGGAGTCGGTAGAGAATCCGGAGTTGTACCCGTCCAATTCTTCCACCAAAACGGCTCTCCCTGATCCTGGTGTCTCTAGTTCGGAGATGATCGCCTTCCGAATCGGGAGGTACTCCAAAACCCGATACTTCTTCTCTTCTTCTAGTTCTCGAATCTTGCGTTCCCATTGAGCCGCTGGTTTGTCATGCAACTGGCTAATCTCCAGTGCTGAGGGAGTCCTTCGATTGTTTGCTAATGCTAGTGCCATTTTAATTTGTCTCCTTGTCTTGAGTGGTCGTCTCAGAAACGGGTGCTTCGTTTGCAATCCCGTAGGGCACATGGCCCGATGGTGTCGTTCCCATTGCAGGGTTGATATGCGCGAGCTGATCGTCAAAGAAGAAATCAGGCTGAAAAACGTCCAAGAATGGTCGCTTTTCTAGGCCGTCGAGAAAGAGAGCCTGATCTACCTGAATTCCCCAATGCAACAGAGTTTTTAGTGCTCTTTCATGTGCCGGAGCACCACGCGCCGTTACAAGAGCCGTCTTGATTCGGCATCCTGCTCCTCTGGGTAGCGAGTTCTGTAGAGAATGGAGTGCGCTCAGAAACGGTTGCAGAGGGCCTGGTGGAAGGGGAAGGGACGCGTTCTGAACTTCATGAGTCATGAATGCCTCCAACTTTTGCTCCTTATAGACTCGCTCTGCTTGGTCGCTGAAAAGCACCGAATCGCCGTCAAATGCTATCCGCAGTTCGTTTGGGTGAGGATCGTCACCAACGACTCTTGGAAACACTGTCGCGGCTGGGATATTCATTTCGAGGGCCTTTTTCACGTCTTCAGGTTTCGCGGAAAGAAACAACTTGGCTTTGAATGGTTCGAGATACAAAAACGGATCGTCTCCACGAACAAAAGCACCTCGCGTGAGGGCTAAATTGTGGTGTTGAGCACTTCGGAAAACTCGTGCTCCACTGATCGGGTCATTTCGAGAAATGACCACGACTTCAGTACGTTTGGTTCCGTCAGCGTTCATCGAGAGTAGCTTTCGGCAAAGCTGGAAGCCAACAGAAGGTTCGGCAGGAATCTCCCACCGCTCCTTTTGTAGTTGCATGTATCTCTCCTCTCGCTCTGAGTGATCACCAGAACTGTCGTCAAAGATTTTGTTCTCCTCCTCGAAGTCAAACAAAGCTCTTGAAGAAATGGCAACCACAAGAATGTTCTCTAGCGACTTCGCCACTTAGTTCTCCTCCTCGTCGCCGGATGGCAATGCCTTCAGCTCAATTTCTTCGAGGGATTTGAGGTCTTGTCCAGCAATTCCTTGAAGATCACCTAGAACTCCAAAACAAGCCTTTAAGACGAGCTTTTGTTGTTGCTCACGTTTGTCAAATGCCCTGACTGATGCGTTTCGCTCTCTGATAAGCTCCTTTTGCATTGTCACGAATGTCTCGACAATGGCCCCAAAACGACTCTTGAAATCTTCTCCCATTAAATAGCTGTAAACAAGAGTTGCTTTTGATTCAATCCCTTCTGCGGTCCTTCGAGCCTCCGAAGTCTGGAGAATCCCCTCACGAATTGCAATTGCCAGAGCAACCGCGAATTGTGGTTTCACAATCCAGACTCCCTCAACCATGTCAAAGGTGTCAATTCCAGCAGGGGTCACTTGAGAAACGATGATTGCAATCGTAGCTCGTTCTTCTCGTTGGTCTTGCTTCAGCTTTTGAATCCAATCACCACCCCAGTTCTGAGCCCTTTTTGTCTCCCAGAGAATCGAACCACAAGGTTGGGAAAGTCGGTTGTTGACAACCTGAAGAATGTCCGCGCCTCGTTGGCCCTTTTTGACTGGAGTAAATTCATCCAGTCTAAACTCCTCGCCAAGCTTTGCTTCCAAATCCAGTTCAAGAGCCTCACCTTGTAGTTCTTGCGATGGTTTCGCCTTGAGTTTTTCATTGAGTTCATCAATGGTTCTTCTTGCCCTGTCAAGCTCGACCTTTTGAACCTGAAATTGTGTGTCAAACTTCTCTGAGATTGACTTTTGAAGGTTCGCTGACTCCTCTTCGATGGCCTTACTTATCGCAATCTGCTTATCAAGTTCGAATTGATCCTGCTTTGCTTTGAGTTCGCGCTTCTCTTTCAATAGATCAGCTTGCGAAGCCTGGAGCTGTGCGATCTGTTCTGACTTGGCATCAAGATCAGCCTGAACCGACTGCACCTGCTTATCTGCCTCCAATTGGGCGTCCTGTTTCGCCTTTTTGATCAGGTCCGGATATTCAGCCTTGAAGCGTGTGGCAAGTTGCTCCGCAACTTGCTTTTCCACGAGCTTCGCTTGTTCTGCGGCACTTTGCTTCAGTGCCTCTTCTTGTTCGAATAGTTGCTTCTCGCGCTCTCGGTGCTTCGAAAGGAAGTCCGATTGCCACGATTCGAACATGGCTTTTGCTTCTTGCTGGAGCTTGGAGAGAATGCTTCCCGCAATCTCAAATTCATGATCACATGCTGGGCAGGTGACGACAAGTTCGGTAGAGGCCGTATCTGTGACGGCGAATGCTGAATTAGATGTTGTATTCATGATCAGTTCGGTCTAAGTGGATGACTGAACCAATTTGAAGCAAGCAATCTTGCCATATCATGTAAGTAAAGGGTTTACATTTCTGTAAACCTACCGTCATAATACGGAGGCCTGCCAAATTGGTTCGCCAGATTGGTCGGGTTCTCTGTTAGCGCAGAGAAAAATGAAACTCGATTTCGGCCCGTTTCCCGTATGGGAGCGGGCCAAATCATTACAGAATGACAGAGTGCCGTCAGACAAGTCAATGCATGGCTGAAATTCTCTGAAATTCCTCAACGAATCGTGACCCCATCATTGGTCTCCGGAATCTGATTCGTATTGAGTGCCAAAAGTATACCCGGCAATGTCAACGGTTCTTGACACTCGGATGTAGAGCTTTGGCTAGTATATTTTGTCTGCTTTATACAAGTGTTATCTTAAAGCATTGTTCCGGAGAATGATTCGGCAAAAAATCTCAATCTTCTTGGAAACAGTCCGGGGTTATTGGTGTTAGTCCGAGATGGCTGTAACGTAGCCCTTTAGAATATCGACTGGATTAACTTTCAGGAGTCGGCAAATTTCGATTAGTTCCAGAGCTTGAAGTTGTCGCTCTCCGCGTTCAATCTTTGAAACATAGCTTTGGGGCAAGTTTAGAAGCTTTGCCAACTCCCGCTGGGACACACCGACAGACTCTCGAACGGAACGCATATATGCGCCGAATCGGACATGCTCAATATCGGAGATTATCTTGTGTCTGGCTGGCAATATCCAAAAGCTGACAGTTGAATGAAACCTAGTTAAGGTTCTTTTGTGTAAACTGAACCCAATATGGGTTCACAATCTCTGAGGTTTGGGACTGTCTATAAAGGTCTGATTTGTGTTCTTCTCTCAGGAGTCTCCTTGGTCAGCCTCGCACAGCTAACAGGAACACTGAAAACCAAGTTTGAGAAGCTTCAAGACACAGTTCAGGACGACGCCCGATTTGAACTTGAAGGTAAACGAGTGAAGATCACCTACCAGATTCCGGAGGCTTCTAACGGAAACATTGTGATTGTCCAGATAGTCCGAGTCAGTGCCTTAAATCGTTCGAGGGAATTGGTTCCGGTTAGCGTCAAGCGACAAACATTTTCTGTGGAGTGGGCTTCGGTCAAGTCTATCCAGCTGGACAAAAAAGCCGCGAAGATCACTTTCAAAAAGGAAATCAAGACTTCGATCTCCGAACTCGATACACTCTCTGGCAAGGAAGCCAAGTCTGAAAAATCGGAAAAGGAGCTGTACATTTTCTTCCCGAAAACCTCTCAGGCTCGGGACGCAATGAAGCTCTTGACTAGCTTGCATTCAGGCCTCACAAAGTAGCTCGCTAAAAATCCGCAAATTTTCTGCGGAGGATGGGGTGAGGATCATTCAGGACTCTGAAACCCCTCTACCCCCCTATTCATGAACTAGACATACTCGTTGCCATAGAACCGCTCATAGATGAGCTTTGCCATTTGAATTTCCTGTTCGGCACTGAGTGACACTTTTTTTTCGAACATGTCAACAGCATGTCCAGTCCATTCTCCGTTGAGATATTTTGGGAGTAAACCGTCTTGCTTCAAGGCAGTTCTAATTGCAAGGTGCTCTCTTCGATAGGGAGCCACACGAAGCAAGTAGTTCGCGCGTCGTTTCCTCTCGTGAAGGACATCAACACTAGGCACATAGAAGACTCCATCTACAATCATTCGAGCAACCTGGTTTAGCACTTCTTTCGGAGCAGTGTCAACCGCACCGTTTGGGAATTGGATCGCGGCCCTCCATTCACCATCATGTAAAAGTGGTTTCATTCCCTGATGAAGAATCATAAGCTGTATTTCTAAATTCTCCTTGACTGTTGCGGCCCTAGAAATAAAGATTTTCCCTAGCTTCTTTTGTTGACGGATATGTTCAGGATCGTTACTGAATTGCATCTGAATAGCTTTCCTCCCCGATCTGTGAGGATTCGTTGAATCTGGAAACTCGGTTGCTCAGTTCTTAGCGTCAAAGGTTCCGGGTTGTGAAGAGCGATAACTGGCGTTTTTTGGCCAATTCTGGTGGCAACTGGGTACAACCCGGTGGACTCCGGGTTCTCTCTAAATGGGCCAAAGCCATTCACCTAAGTTGGATCGTCTTCGCCGATGTACCCGGTTGCGACCCTTTTCCCCGGTTTAACAGCATCAGCAAGCCAATATCGAAATCCTTCGTCACTTTGCTTTCGACAAATTCGCTTTCCTAGAATCACTTGATCTCGTAGCTTTCCAAGCAGTCTTCCGAGTTGCACTCTTGCCACGTTCAAAGGGAGGGCATCTAGCTCAGGATAGTAGTTGCAAGCCATGATCTCTAGGTCTCTAGCTCGAACCATTGATTTCCCGTGTTTCTCCGACCACGCTTGGATGAAGCTTTTGTGCTGTTCGGTTTCAATATCAGATTGTTCGAGAAACTCTTCACGATTGCTGAGGAATCCGACATAACCGGCGAACTCCAGAATTCCGCCGACAATTCGGCAGAAATTCTCGAAACTTCCCATTAGAGGTTCGGCTTCTGAGTATTCGGTTTGACCTGCTTCAACCCAAGCTTTGACGATGGTTACTACAGCTCCCAATAGTTGGGGCCGATTGGATTCGGCGAACCGTTTCAAGTCTGCGTGTTTGAAACCTCGTCTTGAAGCGGGATTTTCATTATTCGGGTTTATTCGGATGTTGATACATCTTCGAAGCTCCTCTTCTGTCCCTTCGAAGTTGTTAGCTGTAGCTCCCCAAGTGCATCGAATAGGTAAGTGAGGAGTTTCATTCCGCCCTAACAAACGATCCTTCCAAATACAATCCGGTGCGGTAAGAGCCGTGTTGAGTGCTTCGCTTCCGAACTTTGCCAGATTGTCGAAAAGTCCGTGTGTAACTCCCTCTTTGAAAAGCGAAGTTAGTCGTTTTCGCCATTCTTCCTCGAATTGTGGGGCAGATGTGAAAGCCACGGCATCACCAACGAACACCCTAGCAAGCGTCGTCATCAGCAGAGTTTTTCCGCTTCCAGGTTTGGGAGCGTTAAAGAGAAACATCGGTGTAGGCCCATGAATCATTTCACGGACGAATGGAGTCAGCAGAAATCCGATAGCATGGGCTTTCGAAGAGGCATCTTCAAAGGGGAAGTCACAAATCAAGTCCTCGATTAGCTCAACGGCCTTTGCAACACCTTCTTTCGATGTGTCCAGTTTAGGCAGTCTGAGGCCGTCTCGAATGAAGAGAAAAACCCCGGTTTCTGGATCGAACCCCGGTTCTGAAATTAGCTTTCCATCTCTGGAAAAGAAAGGGGAAGTAGCAATTCCCTTGATTGATGGAATTCCCGGTAGTTCAGGTCGTGCCGTTATCATTCGAGCGACAATATCTGGAGGATTGACTATCCTCCTCCCGCTGGAACTTACACTGACATAGTTAACGCACTGACTCAGACGATCAATGATTACATCCTTGGTTCCGTCTTCGATTTGAGGAAGCATGACTCCATTGACTTCACATCGTTTGAGCCTAGATAACCGACTCCCATAAACGAACAGATAAGGAGGATCATTTTTGTCCACCAAGGCCTGAATCGAACTGTCAACCATTTCTTCGAGCCGTTCTTCGTGGCTTTCGATGGTTGGAAGATCAGCCCGAATCTTGAGCTTTCCACTTCTAAACCTTTGTGTGAAAGTGACTAACTCTTCTGGAGTTCCACCATTTGCAAAGTAGTCATCCAACCCAACCTTTTCTCCGTTCGGCCCGGAAGGTATGAAAAGTCTAATTACCGTAGCTCCTAAGCCTCGCAAGTAGCTTCTGAGCTTATTTGCCGCGTCGTTTACATGGGCGTTTTCGATTGAGTCTGAATCAAAAGCTATGTAAACTTTTCTTCTCTTTAGCTCAATAGAATCCCACTCGTGATTCCTAAATTGCCAGACTCCCAGGAGAGCTAAACAACAAAGGCCCTTAGAGGCCGCTGAATCGGCCTTTTTGATTCCTTCAGTGACGAACAGAGGAACCGTTGCGTCTTCGAGATCATCCTTACACCTTGGAGGGCAATCAATCGGTACTTCGAAGTCAGCCGGAGTCTCATACTTGATGAGCTTTCCTTTTTCGCCTGGACGTGGCTTATCGGGACGGCTGACATACTGTGCACCGTTCGGGTTGTTTCCAACTGGGTGAAGTGGGATCAACAGAGTTGGAACGAGGGCCTGATACCAAGGGAAATCCAGGTCTTTGAGCTTGTCGGCTTTTGTGACCGATTCGTAACCACGTTCTGCAATAACTTCGTCAGAGATTCCAGAGGCCTTCAGTTGTTCAAGATGCTGGGGCAACAATTGCCCGTGTTGGGTGCGATTTGGTTTGATCTTCAATCTTCAAGATTTCCTTCCTCGGCTTCTCGGATGGTATGAACCTTCAGTTCACGCCTAATTCCATTCGAGTACCCCTGTTCTCGCCGGGATAAGCCGCTTGAAGATTCTGTCTCGCACTTCTTGAAGAGTCCTTACCTTCGCGTAAGGAAGCTAGTCGCAATTGTTCGTCCGACTTCGAGAGGATTGACTTTTGCAAGAGGTTGAAACCTCCTAGGTGACAATCGGTACCGTCAATAGTATGACAGAACAGGGTGAGTATTTCAACCTGTTTCAGGCTTATAGGCGGCCAATCGAGCAAAACTCGTCTACTAGGTTGCACCGACAAAGAATTCGTTGCCGGAAAATCCTAAAAACCGGGTATAAAATGGAAGTACGGTGTTCTGATACACCACTTCGTTCGACATTTTCGGGAGTCAAAACCGCCCGAGTGCTGAATCTAGATAGCATACGGTTAGCTCAGTGGTAGAGCACTTCGTTCACACCGAAGGGGTCGTGGGTTCAAGTCCCGCACCGCCCACCAGTTTTTAGGTTCAAATTCAGCAATTCCCGAGTCGAAAAACACTCCGAATCCACCCAGGTCTCTCAAAGGTCTCTCAATTGGTCTCTCATTTGAGCCGTTTTGAACAAAAAATCGCCCCCAAATGGAGGCGGAATTTACAGGGATGGAAACACACGATTCAGCGCGTCTCTGAGTAACGATTGCGATGCCGAGATTGGCCTGGTGTAGTTGGTTTGGGTAACTCCAGACCCTGCATGACCTACATGCTCTTTCAGTGTAGTGTCAGAGACTTCGGGCATCAGCTTTTCAATGATGTTGATATGGGACAGCCTACAGTCGTGAGGCGACATGTCGGCGGGTAGCTCCGTCGCATCAAGGATGGATCGCCATTCGCTATAAAACACCTTCTTCATACGAGGCTTGTTTTCACTCTCGGCAGACCAGAGAAATTGATTCTCACGCATCTCATCAGTGAACTCTTGGAGAACTTGCTTGAGGAGATCGCACATTACCGCTCTGCGAATCCGATCTTTCTTCGGAAGCCCGACCGATTGCTTTCCACCATAGGAAAGCCGCACGGCACGGTCGATCAAGATCGTTCCATTCTCAAAGTTAATTTGCCCCTTCGTGAGCGCCATGAGTTCACCGAGGCCGACCGTTCATCGACAACAATCCTCCTACCCGAGGAGTACTAAGAAAGGCGATCCCAGTTGGGATCGCCATTTTTCTATTCCGTGTAGCTCGGGAAGAGTCGGACGGTTCCCGAGAGAAGCGAGGTTGAATCCGAGCTTGCGATTGATTTGATTATTCTTTCGACAGTTTCTATTCTTTTGCAATTGACGATTCCCGCATCTTCCGGTGCGAAGGGAGACACCACAAGATCGGTCAGCGGATCAAATTCATACCTCCACCGCCTCGAGAGCGGCGTCAGTTCTTGATCCAACTTTGGGCCAAGACATTTCAGAAAGCCCGATGTGAGAACGAGGATTCTCGGCGCACCCCAGCGAAGCGGCAAGACCGCAGCTTGGTCGTGAAGCGCTGAACAGACACCTGTAACGAGCGTCCGACCCTTCAGGACTTCAGCCGCAATGGGAACGTGAACATCCAAGACGTCCTGTCGCGTCACATCGTTCAGGTTGGGAATTGAAATGGTGAACCTATTTGATGCCAGAAGCTTGAGGTTCCCATACATGTAGAAGTCGTTTAGCTGCAGAACGACTGGTTTGTCGAGGGCGAAAGCGTCGGGCGGAATTCTCACCGCGCGACCGGCGAAAATGGCACGAGTTCGATTGGTAGGGATAAGGTTAGTAATGACATAGTGAGACGGAGAACCGTCTTACTCACTCAAGTCCGTTCGAATGAGTTCTACAAAATGACGGGCGAACATGCAAGGCTGGTTTTGTTCCAGGTTCCTCTGTGCGGTTCATCGTCAACTTTGAAGAGCAGCCTGCTGTCGCGCCAGCAGGTTCACATAGACTGAACAAAATGGCTGGCACTTCGACAGTGCCGTCTGGGTCAAGTATCCGGCCCCATGCTACCTGTAGGACTTCGCTTTCAGCAGCTCGATTCTGGATAGAATTAGTGAAGTGTACGTTGGACCAAAGTTTTGACTTAGGCAAAGCGAAGAGGCCAGAGTTGAGAGAGAAGTACTCCGACACTCTTCACACTAATTATAAGTTAGCTGTGTCTGCTGAGCGCCTAAAATCACGACTTGTACTTCCTATAGCCGTTCAACCTTTCTCCCACCCATCGATTCAGAGCTAAATCGCCATTTGGATAGAGTCCTTACTAACGGGAGTTTGTACGAAGAAGCACAATGAAACATTGATCGGAAGATAAAGGGGGTCTAACCCCCTTCCCGAAATGCATCGATGAAATTTGCCAGTTGCTGTGCTTCGGACAGAGTCGGCATCACGATGGATTGATTTGGTCCAGGCCAACCAGGTCCAAATCCCGTCGCTTGATTTGAGCCTGCGACAACATCCCAAGATTTCTCATTATTGACCGACTCCTCGTAGAGTGCTGCTTCAACTTGTGTAGGTGCTGAAATGGAGTGCTCGGAAATGTAGTCGTGGACATCCGCCCAGGTTGTCGTAGCCTTAGGACTTCGTCCATTTGCGAACGCGATAGCAAAGAGAGTGACGAATGCGAGCAAGAGTGGCCGTTTCACTCTGAAAGGTTCGTTCACGATGCGTTACACTTGGATTACAGTTACCTTTTAGCTATGATCCACCTTCAACTCATCGGAAAGACTCGGGTACTGCTGTCGAATGAAATCTCGATCCTGAATTCTGCAACGTCATTGCTGCGATTGGTTCGGCACGTAGGCGAGTCAGGAGCTATGAAGGTTGATCGACTCGCACTCGGTCGAGCAATCTGTCCGCCAGACTGCGCGGATCCGATTGCATGGTTGCGAGTTCAGCTTTTTAGGCTCGCCAAGAAGATGAACGAGTGCGGCGAGCATGAGGCCTTGCATTACACTGATTCTCAAGTCTGGTTCAATCCTGGAGTAGTTTCATCTGATCTGGCCACGCTACGAAAGATCAAGTCTGAGTTGATAAGCGGTAAGCGCACTGATTCCCTCTCGAAAGCACTCGAATTCCTGCAAAGATCGATGTCGGGTGTTGTTGCGCCGGATGATCTCTACGATTTTGAGATCAACTCTTGGCGAAAGATTGGTTGGGAGGTAGCACAGCTTGTACTTGAATTGAGCAAGAGATCGCTTGACTCTCGCGAGAGGCGGGTTTGCCTTGATGCCATTTCAGTTATCCAAAAGGCAAGCGCAATCACCACCGCAAACACTGAGCTTTACATGCAGATATTTGCCAATCTGGGTTCTAAAGAAGAGCTCATTGACGGTTTCGTATCCCTCGAAGAGGAACTACTGGATCGATCTGGACTCACTGCAAACTCGGCAACGACCAGACTCTTTGACACACTTTTGGCTGGCATGGATAGGCCGGGTGTGCAACCATTTCAAGTTCCGGTTGAGACTGGTCGATTTGTAGGTGGTCAACAACTGGACGAAACCATTTTCAAGCAGATTCCTGATACGGTAGTTCAGGTCACAGGATTGCCTGGTGTTGGCAAAACGAGACAGTTGTCTCGCGCAGCTGGGAAGTTCATCAAGGAGAATCCGATGATTAAACTCATTTGGGCGGATCTCAAACAGACAACCGTTATGTCACTCAGGGAGTACTTGACTCACTATCCGGCTGACATCGTTGTGATTGATTCCTTTCAAAGTGACCAGAAGAGCGGAGTTCTGGCACTTATCAATCAAGAACCGACTTGCTCTGTTATTGTGGCTGGAGACTATACAGATTGGCCTCTTCCCGTGCGTCATTACACCATTTCCCCTTTAACATGCTCGAAAGACTCTCCATCTGAGGCTTCAGATCTCTTACTCGATTTTGCCACGCGAGCGAGTTTCGATATTGAACATTCGCTAGCGTATAGATTGAGTCATGCATGTAGTGGACACCCTGAGGCATTAAAAATTGCGGCACAGTACTGCTCATCGTTACCGCCTGCCACTTTACTTGAGTTTGTCAATTCGACAAGTCGTATCTTCTCAAATCCGTGGAACAGAATTTCGGACTTTTTAAATGCAATTCTGGGACATTTGAGTGATTCAGCGAGCGAGGCCCTTGCTTTGATGTGCGTCTCTCGTGAGCCGATTGTAGTCCAGGCTCTGAAAGACTTGACGGGTGTTTCGGTATTCGATCTAAATCACTTAGTTGTTTCGGGGCTTGTTTCGATTGCCGATAATCAAGAAGCACGGATAAGCAGCACGCTTCGAGAATGCGTTGAGGAGAACATCGCTCCAGACTGGAGGCGAACCTCTCTACAACGAGTTGCGAACCGCATTTTATTTCAATGGTCACCAGAAATGCGTTCATCGAGTGAGGCCTGCGCGTATCTGCCCACTGTCGGGCAACGTATCGTGGCAGAGCTTTGGCAGTGCGAAGACACGACTTCTCTCGCATTCGCTCTTCTGCGATTTTTAAGACCGACTTTTGCACCGCTAACGCCGGTACTTCTTCCACCAGAAGCCTTGGTCGAAAAGACGATGCGCTATGCGACACACACGAACGGAGTGCAGGAACTCGTTGCGGCGGGGACTCTCCTCTTCTTCAGCGGCGTATACGCGCGCGTCGTGGAGTTGTGTCAGTTCGGTCTATCGCTCTGTCCGACGCCATCTGAGCAGATCGAGCTTGAGTCTCAGCTGGGATTGGCACTCACAAAGGTTGGCTCAGTAGTTCAAGGACAGGAAATTATGATTTCTGCACTCACTCGCGCGGAGGAGTCTGGCGCTATTCATCTTCGCCCGAGAATTCATTACAATCTTGCCATATCACTCATTTACGATTCCGGCAACTATTGCAAGGCAATTGATCATTTCGATAGCGCGATTGCGCTTATGGAACACGTCCCATCGCTCTCTGCGCAGATGGAGCTGGTACAGAGCCGGGCACTAGCTCAGTTCATGATCGATCAAGATTTACCTCCATTAATCGAAACGCTTCAAGACTTGGAGAAGACATGCTTTCATATGAAGATGTTTGCCGAACGCGGCTGGATCGTCGCCAACATTGGTGAAGCACACAAGCGAGCCGGCAACTCTGTGGAGTCTCTGGCTTACATCGTCGCTGGTGCGATTATCGGTTTAGCTGGAGGATATACGTTTGAATATAGACGGCAACTACTGGCTTCTATAGGAACTGTTGGAGTCGAGATCAGTGCGGATAGTACGGAACTCGCTGGGAGATGCAAAGTATTTGCAGCCAGACTAGGTGGCCCCGTAGTTCACCCAGAAGCTCGATCAGATAAAGATGCCCTCGATGACGCAACTTGGAAAGATAGGGTGAGGCTTCAGGGCCTCACCCCCACAGCAGAGGAAACCTTGCAATTACTCGAAGATATCGCACAGCTGGCTTGCCAAAGAGAAGTCGCGCAAACAGTTTTTGCGATGACCTTGCGACCTGACGTTGACTTACTTCGATACGATTCAGATAGCAAACGACTCTGTGCTAACCGCGACCTCATTGTGGGCGATTGACACTAGCCCCATTCTCAGCTGAGAGTCGAAAACGACCCTTTCGTCGTCGCGATCGATGTGCTTGCACCCCAGCGCAAAATCTCCCGCGATGCGTTTAGCTCTTCCCGAGGTAGGGATTACGTCTGTGACAACCCAACACGAATTGTCATTTGGATCGATTAGCCGGGTCCCAAAGAAGTTAGATCCGACTTGTGATGCGAAAGGTGTTCCTTCCATAAGTAAAGTTTCGTCGACGAGGCGTTTCACTTGCGTTACACCTTTTCGCAACAACTGAGATTTGGTCTTGTGGAAACTGAATCAAGCGACTTCGACCGTCTCTCAGCGTCCGGATCAGAGCTTTGGAATACTCGCAATGATCATGATCCTTCCGCCATTGGTCTCTCACCACTCACAAGTCTCATCTTGCGCGGATTAACAAATGCCTAGCGCAAACTGGTCTCTCAATTGGTCTCTCAATTCGCGTCGATTTCAGGAGCAATTGGGACACGCCTATAGATACAAATTGGGACAACTTCGACCCTAACTTTTCGTTCACACCGAAGGGGTCGTGGGTTCAAGTCCCGCACCGCCCACCAGTTTTTAGTTGGATAAGCGGCGCAGTTCAGCCTCAAAGGTCGGGAAGCTCGTTGCAATACTTTCGGCTCCCAGAATCTCCGTCGTTCCCTCCGCAACCAACCCTGCAATCGCAAACGCCATGGCGATTCGGTGATCGCCCTTTGCATCGATCGTTGCTGCCTGGAGGCGTACTGGGCCGGTAATCGCCATTCCGTCCTCAAAGGTCTCCACCGTCGCTCCCATTTTCCGGAGTCCGTCCGCCACGAGCTCTATCCGATCACTCTCCTTCACCCTCAATTCGCGGGCATCTCGGATCATCGAGGTTCCTTCGCACTGGGTGGCGAGCACCGCAAGCACCGGAATCTCGTCGATTAATCGCGGCACCAAATCGCCCGAAATCTCGAATGGCGCCAGCGCGCCGCCGCCTTGAATGAAGAGTTCGCCGACCGGCTCTCCCAGTTCGGACCTCACATCACTGAGTGCGTGCATGATCCGGCACTGGCTAAAAACATCAAGTATTCCGGTGCGGGTGGGGTTGACGCTCAGCTCCCGAATGGTCAGCTCGCTACCGGGAAGTATTGCCGCCGCGACCATGAAAAACGCCGCCGAGCTGATGTCCCCAGGCACATAAAACTCGAAGCCATTGCCGTGCTGCCCTCCGGCAATGCTCACCTTGAGCCCATCTTGCTCGACGGCAAAGCCCATCGCTTTGAGCATTCTCTCGGTATGGTCCCTCGACAGCGCAGGCTCGGTAACTGATGTCACGCCCGAAGCCCTGAGTCCGGCAAGTAGCGTGCAACTCTTCACCTGCGCACTGGCAACCGGACTGACGTAGTCGATCGCCTTGAGATCCCCGCCCGTGATCCGGATCGGAGGACGATCGCCCTCGATAAGGGCGCCCATTTGCCGCAGGGGATCGGCGATCCGGCCCATGGGCCGCTTCGAGAGGCTCTCGTCGCCGAAGAACTCCACGCAAAGCGGTCGTGACGCAACCAGCCCTGCCATCAGGCGAATCGTAGTGCCGCTGTTGCCGCAATCAATCGGAACCTTGGGCTGTTGCCACTCCTCCACCGGAATCAGCCTACGAGCCCCGTCTGAGAGTTCCTCATGGCGTAATCCAAAGTGAATCATCGCCCGGAGCGTGTTCTCGCAATCCTCGCCTTTCAGCGGATTTCGTACCACCGATTCACCACTTGCAAACCCAGCAAACATATAGGCGCGGTGTGTAAGCGATTTATCGGACGCGGGACGAAACTCGCCCCGAATGGACTTTACTTTTTCAACCGTCAATCTCATCCCATTCGCTCCTTCAATCTGATGTTTTGCTGGAACCAATTAAAAACGGCTTCCTGATTTCCATTCTCAATCTCCCCAACTAGATCCCCTAAACGACTCTGAAACTCTTTAAGAACGATTGCTAACTCTTTACGATTGGTCATTACAATTTGCGACCAGAGCTCGGGGTCTACTCCGCCTACTCTCGTCAGATCCTTCCACGATCCGCCGCTCGCTTCGGGCCTCGACAGTTCTTGACCGACATCCAAAAGAAGCCCGGCGAGGATGTGAGGTAAATGCGACACAATTGCCGTGTGTCGGTCGTGATCCCTCGCGTTGAGGTGCACCGGAGTCGCGTCCAACTCCCGGATCAGGCCTTCTACGACTGCGATTCGCTTCTTAGGAATTGCATCCGAAGGACAAAGAATCCACTTCGCGCCCCGGAAAAGCCAGTTCGAAGCAAACTTTGGTCCGCCCTTTTCGTGCCCCGCCATCGGGTGCCCCGCAATGAACTGTTCTCTTCCCGCGCCCCATTCTGCGACCTCTCCTTTCACGCTTGCGGTGTCGGTAAGAACCGAATCTGGTCCCAGGTTCGGATAAAGTAGCTCGAGTACCTCGACCGTCCGAGCCGGAGGAACGGCGACAAACACTGCATCTGCTTTAGCGACCTGCTCGAGCGCAACTATCTCATCAATTGCATATCGCCGCAGCGCAGTCTGTCGGTTCTCTTCTGAGGCGTCAAAACCGATGACTCGGTGACCTTTGATCTTTAGCCCCATGCCAATGGAGGCTCCGATGAGGCCCGTCCCGACAATCCCAGCCGTCATCGATTACTCCCTTTTGCGCGGCGTCCTGGCATCATCGTTTCGAGCTATCAGGTTAGCATTTTCGGGACTTTCGACGCCGCCGCATCCTTTCGCGGCGCCCAACGTAATGAATGGTATGTCGGAATCAACCAAAACGATTTTGAAGTTCATTGGCTACGCGCTCTTGATCTACTTCGGATACAAGATCGTGGTCGCGACAACTATTCTGATCCTAAAGCTTCTCGTCCCGATCGCAATCGTAGGTGGCGTGGGATATCTCATCTACCGCTCTAGCGGCGGAAAGGCTCTCACCGGCGGACGAAAGACTCTGCCGTAACGGAGGTAAATTGGCGTAGATGGATGCGCCGAAGCCCAAACGGGTTCGCCCTGCGAACCCGATGGAGAAAACTTGTCTGGCTCATCTTGATGAGCCAGACAACTGGAAGATCCTAAAGGCAGAACGGCCGCCAGAGAGCACCCAACTTGGTTGGAAACCCTTCGCACCGATTCTGCGGATCAACATGATCCTTTTCACGGTCGTGCTGTCGGTCGTTTTCATCGGCATCGAGCTTGGAGCCGGCTCAAGTTCCCAAGACATACGTGAGGACGCCCCGTACGCTGCGCTCACGGTCCTCGTGATTTCCCTACTGCTCAGCGCGTATGTGATGAATCTTTACCGAACGGCATGGAATCGCCGCGCTGAAAAGTGGGTTGAGGAGTAAAATGCACCAACACCAGATTGGTCAAGGAATGAAACTCTTTCTTTCGGAACTTGGAAAGGCACTCCGATCGCCAACGTTTTGGCTGTCGTGTCTCCTCCGACCGCTCGTGTTGACTTTAGGAGCTTCCTTCGTAGTTAAGTGGACGACTGCGTCACAGTCTCTATCGCTGATAGAATCTTTGAAACTACTACTCCGTGAACCTGCCTTTTATATCGTTTGGATCCTCGCCAGTGGCTTGGGGCGTCCGATTGATGACAAAGACGTGTCATTTTGGGATTTGCTTCGGGTGTTCGCCAATCAGATATTCGTGCCCTCGAAGGCAGTTTGCTTCTGGAGTGTGATCGCTGTTTTCTGCTCAGGCGTTGGTCTCCAATCCCACGCCAAGTTCATCGCGATACTCACATTCGGCCTGTATGTGTTGCGGATTATCGACTGCGAATCCCAAAAAGTGCTAGATTCTCTCACTCCGAAAGCTCGGAAGAGGGGATTCGCCACTTTCGATGGCGAATTCCCTCCTCAAACCAGATAAGCCGCTCCTGCTTAATACCGATAGGTATCGGTCTTGTACGGACCTTCCGGAGTGACGCCGATGTACGCCGCCTGCGAGGGCGTCAACTCGGTGAGCTGCGCGCCAAGCTTTGCAAGCTGGAGGCGGGCCACCTTCTCGTCAAGGTGCTTCGGAAGCACGTATACGCCCGGAGCATATTTGCCGTATTCAGCAAAAAGCTCGATCTGGGCGAGTACCTGGTTGGCGAACGATGAAGACATCACGTACGACGGGTGCCCGGTTCCGCAGCCAAGGTTGATCAAGCGACCCTCGGCAAGAAGAATGATCCGCTTTCCGTCGGGGAAGATGATGTGGTCGACCTGCGGCTTGATGTTCTCCCAGGTGTAGTTCTTCAGCGAGGCGACATCGATTTCGTTATCGAAGTGGCCTATGTTGCAGACAATCGCCTGGTCCTTCATTTTGACCATGTGCTCGTGGCGAATGATGTCCTTGTTTCCGGTTGCCGAGACGAAGATATCAGCCTTGTCGGCGGCGTACTCCATGGTCACCACTCGGTACCCTTCCATTGCGGCCTGAAGCGCGCAAATCGGGTCGCACTCCGTCACCCATACTTGGGCGCTGAGCGCCCGCAGAGCCTGGGCGGAGCCCTTGCCCACGTCGCCATAGCCACACACGACGGCAACTTTTCCGGCGATCATCACGTCGGTAGCGCGCTTGATGCCGTCCACTAGCGACTCGCGGCAACCATAAAGGTTGTCGAACTTCGACTTCGTCACCGAATCGTTGACGTTGAAGCAGGCAAACGGCAACTTGCCTTCTGCGTGGAGCTTGTAGAGGCGCTTCACGCCGGTGGTGGTCTCTTCGCTCACGCCCTTGATCTCGGCCTTGATGCGCGAGTAGAAGGTCGGATCGGTCTTGAGCTTTTCTCGGATCGATGCGAAGAAAATGACTTCCTCTTCGGAGCCAGGGTTATCGAGAACCGAAAGATCCTTCTCGGCCTCGGCACCAATCAGAACGAGCATGGTTGCGTCACCACCGTCGTCCAGAATCATGTTGGGAGTCGATCCGTCTGCCCACTCCATGATGCGGTGGGTGTATTGCCAGTACTCCTCGAGGGTCTCGCCTTTGTAGGCAAAAACGGGGATGTTTGCGGCGGCAATAGCGGCTGCTGCGTGGTCTTGGGTGCTGAAGATGTTGCAGCTTGCCCAGCGAACCTCGGCACCGAGGTCGACTAAGGTCTCAATAAGGACCGCGGTTTGGATGGTCATGTGGAGTGAGCCGGCGATCTTTGCGCCCTTCAGAGGCTTCTTGCCTGCGTATTCGCGGCGAATCTCCATCAGGCCGGGCATTTCGGTTTCGGCAATTGCGATTTCCTTCCGGCCGAATTCTGCGAGTCCAAGATCGGCGACGTGGAAGTCCATTTTGAGGTCAGCGGGGGCTGTATTCATTTGTTTTCCTTTCCTTTTTAGTCGGTCAGGAAACAAAAAAGCCCATGACCAACCATCGATCATGAGCGCCGTTTCTTCGCCGAGCCTGGCCACCCTAAGCAGGTGACTGCAACGCCCCTCGGCTACTTTGTATTATGGCGTCGCAACCCGAAAAGTTGCACATTGGATTCCAATTTGTCGTAGGAACAGGTGTGAAACGCATTGCGCTTTTCCTGATGACCAACTTGCTCGTGGGGGCGGTGGTCTTCGCTATTGCCTCAGTATTCGGCGTGCAATATGGCAATCGGGGCGATCTTCGCTACCTAGCGATCTACGCCATGGTGTACGGAATGGCGGGATCGCTCATCAGCCTCGCCCTCTCGCGAACGATGGCGAAGTGGATGATGGGTGTGAAGTTGGTTTCGCCACAGGACTACGGCCCTGGCGGTCAGATTGCCCGAGAAGTCCATATGCTCGCCGAGCGAGCCGGGCTAAAGGCGATGCCCGAAGTCGGTATTTACGATTCGCCCGAAGCAAACGCTTTTGCTACAGGACCATCTCAATCGCGGTCGCTGGTAGCCGTCTCAACTGGCTTGCTCCAACAAATGCCGCCGGATCAGGTTCGAGCCGTCTTAGCCCACGAAATCGCGCACATCAAGAACGGCGATATGGTTACGATGGCGCTATTGCAAGGCGTGATGAACGCTTTTGCGATCTTTCTCGCTCGGCTCATCGCCTCGGTGGTAACGCCGCGCGACTCGGATGGACGCCAATCGCCCATTTTCTACATGCTGATAGTTTTCGTCCTGCAGATGGTGTTCACCCTGCTCGCCTCTCTAGTTACGATGGCGTTTTCTCGATACCGGGAATTCCGAGCAGATGCGGGAGCGGCTGAGCTGACCGGCGCCGCGCCGATGGTCGGCGCCCTCCAAACCCTTGGCCGAATCTACCAACCGTATGACGAAGCGAATGGTCTGCAGACGGCGAAGATTGCAGGCGGAGGAGGATTCATGGCTCCTTTCAGCTCTCACCCGCCGCTCGAGAAGCGAATCGAAGCCCTCCGGTCCCGATGAAAATCAGCAAGGACGACGTCGAGAACCTAAGCCGCGGAAAAGCTTCCCGCTCCAAAGCGGGGAGCCGGTCGGTTGGTCACCGGCTCACCTCGCGCGAGCGCGTCCTTTTCGAAGCGGCAAAAAGAAACGGCTTCCTGAAGATCCCTCACTCAGGCGCACGGGACAACGTTCGGAACGTGTATCTCAAATGGTGCGAGGCGACTGGAGAGACGCCGGTGATCTTGGAACCTGATGAGCACCGCGCGCCCGAAACCGACTAGTTTTTCGGCGCGTCGGGGATCTTTACCTTTCCCGTCACCACGATCGCATCCCGCTCAACTTCAACTTTCTCGGCAAAAACCGCATCGAGCAAGTTCAAGTCCTTTTCAAAGTGAATGACTGGGTTGAGAGTGTTAACCAGCGCATCCCGGCTTGCGTCATCAGGGGTCTCGCCGTTCATTTTGACGCGGCAATCGGCCAGCGACAGCGAAAAGCCATCTGTTGCGATCTTGGCATCGACTTCAAAAGTCGCATTCAGAATCAAGAATTGCCCTTTGCCAATCACCCGCACCCGGGAGCCATCGGTAGTGACGGCTAAATCTTGAATCTCTGGGTACTTGACCTTGATGAAGGGGGCCAGATCGGCGACTAAGATTCGCACGGAGCCCTTTCCCACCCCGCTCTTCGAGAGCCGAATCTGCCGTTTCGACTTTGCTAATCCGAAGTCGAATCGGCAACCGGGGATCTCAGCCTGAAACGACTCGCACCGAAGCTCACCGAGCCGAAAGTCGCGCAAATCGAGCACGAGCTTATCCAAGGTTCCCTTTTTGCTTCGCCAAGGTTCGGTGTAAAGCGGCAATCCGTCCGTCTCGAACTTTGAACCGCGAATCGTGGCCGTCCCAACCTCACCGATCGCCGGGCTCAATATCCCGGGATATGTGACCGAAATCGCCACCTGCTTCCCTTCGCCGCCCAACTTCGAGGCGATTTCTTTGGCGGCATCACGCTCAAAGCCTCGCACCAAGCCCGCTCCGAGCAACAGTCCCGCACCCCACAACCACGGATTCATTTCGACCTCGGCGGCGTAGAATCTAGCGAACAAGATGCAGGCATGGGACGATTATAGAAGGCTTTCGAGCGGCGATGGACCTTTTGACCTCCCCGATTGGTCGGTCGTCGAACTCAGCGGCGACGATTGGCGCGAATGGCTCCAAGGGCAGATCACGGGCGATGCCCGTCGGCTTTCCGAGACCAACCCGGTCGGCTTCTGCCTCACCAAACCGACGGGGCAGATCCTTAGCTACGGCGAGCTCTCGCTCCGCGGCCCAGAAGGCTGGCTAACTGTTCCGACTTCGAGCGTCGATGCCATTTTGCACCGAGTTGCCACGATGGTGATTCTCGAGGATTGCAACGCCAAGGTGCTCGATGTTCCCGTCGCTTGGAGCCCAAGTGGACTTCAGCCGAGAGTTCGGGGGGAGGCAATCTCACCCGAAGGATGGCGGCTCTTTCTGCTTGACCGTGAAAGCCCGAATTGGCTTTACGACTTCAAAGAAAAGACTCTTCCGCCGGAATTAGGCGAGGTGTTTATCCGCGAGCACGTGAGCTACACCAAAGGGTGCTACACGGGACAAGAGGTGCTTCAGCGCATTCACTCTCGCGGCCATACGAACCGGACGTGGCGCGTCTACCAACATGACTCAGAGTCGCTCGAAAAAGAGGGATTTACGCAAACGAATCAGGCTGAACATCCCGATGGCTACTGGCTGGTCGGCGGGTATCAGCGGAACGAGTCTGCAGAGCCGGGCGATTGACAGCCATAATCAATCAAGTGAATCAAGCCGCCAAGGAACGTCTTTCAACCGTGAGGGCAATCTACTTTGACCTCGACGATACGCTCCTTGGCTATTGGGACGCGAGCAAGAAGGGACTAAGAGAGACCTTTGAACTTTGCCCCATTCCCGGAGTTTCCATTGACCACGCAATCGACGCCTGGGGCACTGCCTTTCAGGCATTCGGTAGCCAGCTGAAAGGGATCGACGAACTCTATCAAGCGTATCTGACCTCAGGCGAGCGAACCCGCACCCACCAAATGCAACTCACTTTGGCGGCCCTCAACATCGAGGACGACGACCTCGCCGCGCTCCTAAGCAAGACTTACATGGAGCGCCGAGATGCCAATCTCCGCCTTTTTGACGACGCCATCGAAGTCCTCGAAACACTCGCAAAGCGCTACCCTCTCGGACTCATCACCAACGGTCCCGCCGACATTCAGAACCAAGAAGTCGATACGGTCGGTATCCGAAAGTATCTGACCCACATATTCATCGAAGGCGAGATGCGGATCGGGAAGCCCGAAAAGGAGGTCTTTGACCGCGCGGCGAGCGCGATGGAATGCTCACCGGACGAGCTGCTGATGGTCGGGAATTCGTTCCACCACGACATCGTTCCAGCCATGAAGTTTGGATGGGCGACCGCTTGGACTCGCCGCCCGAGCGACGTGCCGCCAAGCTCAAGAACCGGCGAACCAGAACCGATTCCGACATCTGGCCCAATGCCCACGCTCATCGTCAACGACCTCGCTTCTCTCCTGCCATACTTGCAGTAGCGATGCAATCCGAGATCGAGTTATTCAGGGCCATCCATCTCGGCGCGAAGAGCCCGATTCTGGATGCGCTCTCGCTTGTTCTCAGCTGGTCGGCCCTCGGCTGGTTTCCTCCGCTCATTGCGATTCTGTGCGCAATTCATCCCAAGACCAAGGCATTCACCGCCCCGATCCTCATCTCCTCGCTCCTCGGCGGTCTGATCGGCGTGCACCTGATCAAGAGAGCGATGCCTCGGCCAAGGCCGAGTCAGCTCAGCTTTGCCCAGCCGCTTGAATCGCACCGCGAGTCGTCCTTCCCGAGCGGGCACACCACGCTCGCCTTCTGCACCGCGACATCCGTTTTCCTGGTCTCCAAGCGGCAAAAGCTCTCGCCTGCGCTCGGTCCGGTTGCCATCTTTTGGGCCACTGGGGTCGGCTGGAGTCGAATCTATCGGGGCGTCCACTGGCCGAGTGATGTTCTTGCAGGGGGGGGCCTCGGAACCCTGGTAGGAATACTGGTGTACGCTATCCTGACTCTGCGGAACCACTCCTTCGACTAAATTTGTCGGTCAGTAAAGCCTAAGATTTCATTCGGGGGAATATCTGTGGGAAACCGTCAAGGATTTAAATGGTTCACGCTACTTGGTGCGCAACTCGCAGTCATGTGCGCGGTTTTTTCCGTAGGCATCCTTCTTCTCCTGAACACCCTGTTCCAAGAAAAGTCAGTCGCAATTGAGTTCGCCACGCGAGAGCTCGCGGGCGCCCAGGCCATACGGAAGCTCAACGCCCTCGATCAAAACGTTGATGTCCTCGCGAAAAGCGGCACACCAAAGGCCTCACGAGCGCAAATCATTCAGGACTTGCAAGCATTCGAGCGTGACCCTTTTCTGAACTCAGATCAAATGCGCGAGGTAGTCGAAGTCAAGACCTTCGGTCCTAAAGTTCGTGCCTTGATCGATGAATCGACGTCCGAGGTGAGTCGCAAGCGGCTTTATGATGAGTGCTTGGTCCTCATAAGTGCGTTGACAAAAGAGATCGGTGATCGCAGTAACCTCATTCTTGACCCCGACCTCGATTCTTACTATGCGATGTCCTTGCTGGTCCTGACGTTCCCGAAACAGCAAGAAATCGTTAATCAAATTACTCCCCAGAACCGGCAAGATTCGTTAGTCGTCCTCGCCCAGACGCTTCAGGACCAGAAAACGAGTCTTCAGACCATCCTGAGAACCAATCCGGCGCTTGAATCCTCCGCTCAAGTCAGGGTGCTTCAAGTACACGAATCAAATCTTGAAATTCTGCTGGCACGAGAGGCCACATCGATCCCGAAGGTCCACAGCTCTCTTCATGAGGCAAGAGGTGCTACGGCATCGCTTTTATCGGATTTGCTCGCACGTCGGATTCAAAAATTTGAGCAGGATCGCATGCTTGCCGTCGCGACCGGATTGGGGGCATGGCTGGTCGCAATCATCTTCTGTATCCTCTTCACCCGCCGCATCGTATCGCACGCCACCGAAATCGCTCTCCAGCTCGAAAATCTTCAACAAAAGGACATCACTGAGCTGAATACGGCAATTCTCAAGCTCGCCGAAGGTGACACCACATACCCTCTAAAGCCGAACGCATCTAGGGATCACCTTTACAAGGAAGCGCTCTCTAGAGACGAACTCGGACACATGGCTCGTTGCCTCAACCAGCTGGCGACCCAAACCGAGCGTGCGATGAGCTCGATGGTCATCGCGCAAGCCGGAGTCGACGAAGCTCGGCGCAAAGTCCAAAAATCAGAAGAGCAATTCCGCTCCATGATCGAGGGACTCGGGGAAGGGATCGTCATCACCGACCTCAGCGGCAATGTTCTTTATGCAAACAAGCGGCTCCGCCAAATGCTCCAGTTGCAAACGGAAGAGATGTATGGCAAGCCGCTCGATGAGGTACTCGGTACGGGTATCTGGTTCCATTTCGATGCCAATAGCGAGGACGGAACGAATATTCCCTCCCGCAACATCGAAGCCGAAATCGTTACGAGTCGAAACCGCTTCCATGCCGACCTCATCCTTAGCCCGCTAGAAAGTGGCACCGGAGGCGTCGAGGGGTGCATTTGTGCCGTTCTTGACATCACCGAACGCAAGCTATTCGAAGATCAGTTGCGCCACCAGGCTTTGCACGACTCTCTGACTGGACTCCCGAATCGCGCTCTTTTCACAGACAGGGTTACTCAAGCAATCGAGCGTCATCGCGACACGGACAAGAAGTTCGCGCTCATCTTCATCGACCTCGACAACTTCAAAGTCGTGAACGACAGCCTTGGCCACGCGGCAGGAGACGTGTTGCTCAACACCGTCGCGAAACGACTCCAACAGTGCGTGCGCGGCGGAGATACGGTTGCCCGCCTGGGCGGCGATGAGTTCACAATTCTCCTTGAGCGCCTGAGCGACGACTCCGAGGTGATGCAGATCCTCGGTCGCATCCAAAAATTCTTTGCAAGCCCGATCAAGATCGGAGAGCAAGAAGTCCAAGTCGGTGGCTCTCTTGGCGTCGCATTTTCCTCCGAGGTCACCGATGACGCAGGCGAACTCCTGCGCTTTGCCGACATTGCGATGTACCAGGCCAAAGCAATGGGCAAACACCGCCACGTGATCTTCGATGAAGCAATGCGCGAGCAGGCTGAGCTCAGGCTTTCCCTAGAGCGCGAACTTCGCCAGGCCCTTCAAGAAGACGGTCTTGACGTGTACTTCCAACCTATCGTCGATAGCGGATCATCGGCACTGACCGAGGTTGAGGCCTTGGCAAGATGGAATTCATCAACCCGCGGAATGATTCCGCCGAGTGCGTTCATTCCCATCGCCGAAGAGTCGGGCCTGATCAACGAGCTCGGTGCCTACGTGCTCCGACGAGCGTGCAGATTTGGGGCAAAGTGCCTCGAAAGCGGTAATGAAATCATCGTTGGGGTCAATCTATCAGCGAGCCAGCTCCTCGATCCATCCCTCATTACGTTCGTGGCGTCCGTGCTTACCGAAACGGGCCTTCCGTCCCGCTGCCTCAAGCTCGAAATCACCGAAAGCATGGTCATGGAAGATCCGAAGACGAGCATCGAGAAGTTGAAGCAGCTCAAAGTGCTCGGAATTCGCCTCGCGATGGATGATTTCGGGACTGGCTACTCGTCAATGGCTCAGCTCAAGCAAATGCCGATTGACACCCTCAAGATCGACCGCGAGTTTGTAACCAAACTGAACGACAGTAACGAGGATCAGGCCATCGTACAGGCGATCATCAACATGGCGCAGGCGTTGCACCTTTCGGTAACATGCGAAGGTATCGAGTCCATCGATCAGGCCGAGATTTTGGAGTCGATGGGATGCCAGCGACTCCAAGGATTCTTCTTCGATAAACCCGTCAAAGAAGAAGAACTATGGAGCCGATATTTCGAGGCTGAACGCCGGGCCGCTTAGAAACAATCAATGGGAAGCGACTTCGGGAAACACCTCATACTGGAATGTAAACTATAAATTGATGTCTATTCCGGGATTCAAAATTGGCGAAGTCGAAGTCAAAACTCCGCTAATCTTGGCTCCGATGGAAGACGTCACCGCCCTTCCCATGCGCGTGATCGCGAAGCGAATCGCGAATCCAGGCCTAGTCGTCACCGAGTTTGTTTCGGCGATGGCGATTCATCATGGAGCGGCCAAAACGCTCAAGAAGATGCAAATCCATCCCGAAGAGCGACCTTTATCAATCCAAATCTTCGGTTCGGACCCCGACATCATGGCCGAAACTGCCCACCTTTGCGAAGAGATGGGCGCCGATACGGTGGACATCAACATGGGCTGCTGGGTTCCGAAGGTGTGCAAAACCGGCTCCGGCGCCGCCCTGCTGAAAGATCCCGAAAATGCGGCAAAAATCGTCGAGGCAGTAGTGAAAGCGGTCTCGGTGCCGGTAAGCGTAAAGGTTCGGGCTGGTTGGGACTATTCCCTTTTCGCTGCGCCTGAACTCGCGCGACGATTTCAAGATGCCGGAATCAAAATGCTCACGCTCCATGCCAGGTTCGCCAAGCAGGGCTTTGAGGGGGAGGCAGATTGGAGCTTGATTCGGCAACTTCGGGATTCGGTGCAGATTCCCCTCGTCGGCAATGGCGACGTCAAAACTCCGGAGGATGCCATCAAAATGCTGAACGACACTGGATGTGATGGCGTGATGGTAGGTCGAGCGGCGATCTCGAATCCGTGGGGACTTGCTCGCATTGCTTGCGCTCTTCGGGGTGATGCTTTGCCACCCGAGCCGACCATTGAAGAGCGAATCGAAACAGCTCTGACTCACGCCCGGATGCAGGTTGCCTACCAGCTTGAATTGCCAACTTACGAAGAGGCTCTGGAGCATCCCGATCACGATCAAGCGGAAAAATGGGCGATCCGGGCACTCCGGGGACAACTGCCGATGTACATCAAAGGAATACCGGGCGCGGCGCAAGTTCGCGACACCCTTTACCGAGCAAACACTGTTACTGATGTGGAAGCCGCGCTACGAGATGTTAATCAACCATCTGACTAACTAGCTGCTCTAGTTCGACACCAGCCCATCCGTGTTTCCACCGCAACACCGACAGGATGTTCTCCTCGGTTCCGGCTCGACCTAAAGCGAGTAGGTCGTTCCAAACGGTCGCAGACTCACATTCAATCGTTTTAACGACTGAGTCGGTCATCCAACCGGTTCCGCCTACTACGTACCAGTGATCCGGCCTCGCACTATAAATTCTAGCCAGCTTCGTCATGTCATTAAACGAAAGCCCATGAAAAGACGGACGATGATTCTTATGCAACCGAAACTTCCTGGGCCGCAATGCAACTAATTCTTGGCTCGGATTGATCTGTGAAAGGAACGTTTCCTCGAATTTTCTCGGATTATATGTTGCTTGGGCATCGACTCCCAAAACACTGTTGAGGAGACCGGCATCAAGCCAAAGATAACTCCCAAACCGTTTGTTCGCCTCAACCTTCAAGCCGAGTTTGGCCAAGTAAACCTCGACCAAGGTCTCCTGAGAATACTGTGTCAATCCGTAGTTCCTCGGGTGCCAACCAAGATTGCGATGGTAGATCGATTGCCAATTTGGGTCTACCCAAACCATTTCGCGGTAGGGTTGCAGACTGGGAACAGCAACCGTCTCGATGCCGGCGTCAAAGGCGTCTGAGATGTTTGTGAACACGCACAGGTTCGCCTTAGTATCGCGATAAAGCCGGTTGAGCAGATCGACGTAGTACGTGTTCACGTCACGGTCTTTCCGATACCCGCTAAACACACAGCTAACAATCTGAATGTCGGCGAGCTTCACTTCTTATCCCACTCACTCAGATATCCCACAAACTGACCTACAACTTTATCCCAATGAAACGTTTCAGAAGCGTATTTCCGAATTTCATCTCTCATTGAGTCATTCAGACCTGCTAATTCCCTAATCGCGCTCGGCAGTTCATGAGGCGATTCCACTACCCGAATGAACGGCTTACTTAGATCCAAATTCGAAGCCGATTGTTTTGAAACCACCACGCAGCATCCTGCAGCCAAAGCCTCGACTACAACCAGTGGCTGGCCCTCACTTTCAGAGAACAAAACAAGCACCTTATAGTCGGTCAACCGGTCATAAACCTCTTCCCTACTCCAAGTTCCCTTGTACCACGCGTAAGAAACAACCGACTGAACCTCCGGATTACTATGATCCGCCGGACCAATCAAGTCGACATCAATTCCGCTTCCCTCGACGGCACGAATCAACTCCTTCTGGCGCTTCCGTGGGCTGATTCCACCTATGCAAATCGCCGTCTTGGCGCCCGTCGGAGCGATACGGAATTCATCTACTTCAACTCCGTTTACTAAGTGTTTTGGGTCGCAAGAAGGATTCAAAACCTTCATTGCAAGCGCAAGTGACTCATTCAGGCAAACGTGATACTTCGCCCGGCTCGCGATCTTAAGAACCCGCGAGGAGTACGCATCGATCCCGCCCAAATAAGTCACTGGACGATGCGAGCAAAACACTGTCTTGAACCCAAACAGACGCCCAAGCAGGAGCGAAACTGGCACCATCCGCTCGTGATGCACAAAAACCCAATCCCAACGTCGACCCTTCAAAATCGCGCCAAGCATCGCGAAGAGCAGCTTGCGCGGGCGGACGTTGATAATCTCGACATCATGCCCCATTGCCTGCAGGCGCGTGAAATATTGCCAAATCACGCCTTCCACGGCGCCCCTTCCCGGGCTCGGTATCGGCTGCGTCCCCCAGCCAAGCAAGCAAATTCTCAACCCGGCGAGATTACCTGCTACAGGTAAAATCTGGATGTGAAAATCGTGTTGGTAGGAGCCGGAAAGATCCCGATTCCGCCGACCGGATGGGGCGCGGTCGAGCACGTAATCTGGCAACTCCACCAAGAGCTCACACGGCGCGGGCACGACGTCACGATTGTGAACTCGCGGAAGTGGAAGTCACTCCAATCGATCTACCAACTAGCGCGAAAGGGCGTCGATGTCATCCACGCACACTACGAAAATGTGGTTCCGCTGGGTTCAAAGTTCCCCGGAAAGCACCTATTCATCAGCACCACCCATAGCGCGATGAACGATGGCACTACCGACCGAGCCGAAGTGAAATCCCTCAATCGCAGCGCAAAAGCTCCCTACCATTTCACCCTGCGAGACGACATCTCAAAGATGACGCTTGACCGAAATCCGACGGCAAAGTGCGTGGTTCTGCGCAACGGAATTCCGGTTGACGAGTTCCAGACCTATCCCGAGGGAAACGACCGGGCGATCTGCGTGGGGCGCATCTCCAAGCGCAAACGGCAGAACGAGATCGCCGAAGCCCTAGACCAAGTGCCGATTGACTTCTTTGGTCCCGATGACGGCGAGATCACTGCGAACGATGCGCTCAAAGCATCCTACCGAGGTGAGATGCCGCGAGAATCCCTTAAGCAGGAGCTGGGAAAATACTCGTGCCTCGTGCTTTGGAGCGAAAGCGAGGGCCAGCCGATGGCGGTCATCGAGGCCCTGGCGGCTGGACTTCCCGTCGTCGTATCGCCAGAGGCGAGCGCAAATCTCGACCTCTCTCAGCCCTTCATCCACGTGGCAAACTCCCCCGAAGAGCTAAAATCTCTCACACAGCGAGCAATATCCGAGCGAAACCATCAAACCGAGGCCATTCGCCGCTACGCCGACCAAAATTTTTCCATCACTTCCGTCGTTGACCAATACCTAGATCAGATTCTCCGCTGGAAATCGGAGCAAAACTAACTCAAAGATGAGCATTGCCAGAGCATTTATTCTCAAGACCTCCGCCCTCAAGCCGGTTGAAACCATTGTCCGCAAGTCGTTCTTGTTCAAACCCCTGGTAACTCGATTCATCGCCGGAGACTCCCTGGAGGACGCGCTCGAAGAATGCACAAATATCTTCCCCGGCGGTCAGCGAATCTCCCTCGACTACCTCGGCGAAAACACCCACAGCGAAGCCGAAGCCCTCTCCGCCTGCGAAACCTACCACAAGATGCTCACGCGAGTCGATCAGGTCTCCGAAGTCCAAAAATGGAAATCGAGTCCGACCGGCACCGAGCCGCTCAATATCTCGATCAAGCTCACCCAGTGCGGCCTCGATCAAGGAACGGATTTCGCCACCGAAAACTACCGCAAGGTCGTCGCGAAAGCCGCCGAGCTCAACAACTTCGTCCGCATCGACATGGAGGCCAGCGAGTACACCCAGCGCACGATTGACATCGTAACCAGCGTCTTCTCGGAGTACAAAAACACCGGCACCGTCCTCCAGTCATACCTCCATCGTAACGACGATGACGTCGACTTGATGATCGAAAAACAGATCCGGACGCGGCTCGTAAAAGGCGCCTATCTCGAACCTGCGAGCGTCGCCTATCCCGAGAAGTCCAAGGTCGACGAGAAATACGTCGAGCAAGCCAAGCGGCTCCTCAAGAACGGCTTCTACCCCGCCATCGCCTCCCAGGACGAAGCTATCATCACTGAGCTCAAGCGTTACGTGGAGCAAGAAGGAATTGATAAGCAGTCGTTCGAGTTCCAAATGCTCCTCGGAATCCGGCGCGATCTCCAGAACTCACTGGTGAAAGAAGGCTACAACGTGCGTGTTTACGTGCCGTTCGGCGACCAGTGGTACCCGTACTTCACTCGCCGCCTCGCCGAGCGCCCTGCGAACGCATTCTTCATCCTCAAGAACTTGTTCAAGAACTAATGAGAGCACTGCAAGCCATCGCACTCCTGGCCGCATCTGCCGGAGCATCGGGACAGATCCAAAACCATGTGGACCCGAACATGGTTGTCCGCGCTCCCGGCGCTCAGGATGACAGCGAAGCCGGCATCGGCGCACTGATCCCGTGGGCCGACAAGCTTTGGGCCGTAGGTTACGTCGCCCACATTCGAGGATCAGGACTCGGCCTCTTCGAAGTGAACTCCAATATGGAGTGGACCAAGCGCCCAGAGAGCGTGACGGGAACCTATGCGAACCGCTACATCCATTGGAAGTCGAAACAGGCGTTCATTGGTCCTTATGCGATTCGAGATAACGGTGAGGTCCGAACGATCAAGCCGCTTGTCGGCCACCGATTGACCGCCACTGCCGCTCACCTCAGCGACCCGAACAAGGTGTATTTCCTCTCGATGGAAGGCATCTTTTTTGAAGTTGACGCCGAATCGCTCGAGACCAAGCAACTATTCGACCTCACCAAAGAGCTCGACTGGACCAAAGGGGCGTACCTCCACTTCAAGGGTATGCACACCGCCCAAGGGCGCGTTGTCGTGGCGAACAACACATTTGAAGAGCCCGACTACATTGCCAATCGAGGCGGCGGCAGACTTGCTGAATGGGACGGAAAGGGCAACTGGAACATTCTGGAGCGAACAGCTTTCGTCGAAGTTTCGGGTAACCAGCGCTCCGCCGCCAACGATTATTACGGCTCGCCATTGTATGCCGTAGGCTGGGATCGCGCAAGCGTAATCCTACGGGTGCTCCACAAGCAAAAGTGGCACCGGTACCGCCTCCCGTTTGGTAGCCAGTCGTGGAATCACACCTGGAACACCGAGTGGATGCGCATTCGCTTTGCTCAGACCGAGCGGCACCTGATGGACGCATTCGGACTCTTTTACGACCTTCCGAACCTGTTTTACGGTGATCAATTCTTTGGAGTGATGCCCATCTCTAGGCACCTCCGTGTCACTCCCGACTTCACCCACTACAACGGATACTTCGTGATGGCGAGTGACCAGACCGACCACACCGTGGGTCAGCCGCAATCAGGGCTGTGGTGGGGGTCCATCGACGATCTGTGGTCGTTTGGAAAGCCGCAAGGCTGGGGCGCAGTTTGGAAGAACGACTCGGTTTCTGCCGGAACCGTCTCGGATGCATATCTCATGACCGGATTCGACAAGAAATCTGTCACTCTGCTCTGCGGTCATGGAGAGAAAGGCGCGGTTGATATCGAAGTCGACGTTCTTGGGAATGGAGATTTCCGCCGCCTTACCACGCTTCGCTTCGGCAAAGACGGCATAGCAAACTATTCATTCCCGGATGGCTTTAGCGCGCACTGGGTGCGCGCCAAAGCTGTCTCGGGATGCAAGAACTTAACCGTTAGCTTCGCCTATCTCTAAGCTCAGCTTTCGCTCGACTCGTAGCGATCCTTGAGCGCAGCGACGACCGTCGGGTCAGCGAGCGTCGTCGTGTCACCCAGGGCTCGTCCTTCGGCGATATCTCTTAGCAATCGCCGCATGATCTTGCCGCTTCGAGTCTTCGGGAGCTCAACCGAAATGAACACGTCATCAGGACGCGCCACCGGGCCGATCTTCTTGCCCACGTGCGCCTTGATCTCACCGACCAGGGCGTCCGTCGCCGTATAGCCAGCGCGCAAAATCACGAATGCCGCGATCGCCTGACCCTTCACGTCGTGTGTCTTGCCGATCACCGCCGCCTCAGCCACCGCGGGATGATCCACCAGCGCGCTCTCGACTTCCATCGTCGAGATATTGTGCCCGGCGACGAGCATGATATCGTCCACTCGCCCAAGGAGCCACAGATACCCGTCCTCATCAAGCTTGATACCGTCGCCCGCGAAGTATGACTCCGGGAAGCGTGACCAGTAGGTCTTCTCGTATCGATCTGGATCGTTAAAGATTCCGCGCGTCATCGATGGCCAAGGGTGATCCATGACCAGGAATCCGCCCTTTGGAGTTCCGGTTCCGCCCGGTCCCGCCACCTCGACGCCGTTGCCGTGCTCATCAAGCACCTTGATGCGAACGCCCGGGAACGGGTGGGTCGCCGATCCGGGCTTCGTCGCCGTGATGCCAGGCAGAGGCGAGATCATGATTGCGCCGGTCTCCGTCTGCCACCAGGTATCGACCACCGGACACTTGCCCATACCAATGTTCTGGTGATACCAAATCCACGCCTCGGGGTTGATCGGTTCGCCAACCGAGCCCAACAGCCTCAAAGATGAAAGATCGCACCGCGATGGGTACTCAAGACCCCACTTCATGAACGTCCGAATCGCAGTCGGAGCCGTGTAAAGGATCGTTGCCCGGTGCTTCTCGATAATTCTCCAGAAGCGGTCCTTATCCGGCGTGTCCGGTGCGCCCTCATAAATCAGAACCGTCGCACCATTTGCCATCGGACCGTACGTGATGTAGCTGTGCCCGGTGATCCATCCGCAATCGGCGGTGCAGAAGTGGATGTCGTCTTCCTTGAGGTCGAAAATGAGCTTGCTGGTGGCATAAACCCCGGTCAGGTAGCCGCCAGTGGTGTGAGTGATGCCTTTCGGCTTTCCGGTCGAGCCGCTGGTGTACAGGATGAACAGCAGATCCTCGGCGTCCATCGGCTCGCAGGGGCACTCGGTCGACTGCGTGGCAACTACGTCCGCCCATCGGAAATCTCGCCCTTCGGCATAGGTCACCGTGCCGGTCGCCTCGCCGGTTCGCTCGAGGACCAAAACCTTTTCGACGGTCGGGCACCCCATCGCCAGCGCTTCGTCCGTAATCTTCTTCAGCTGAACAACATTGCCCCGGCGCCATCCGCCATCTGCGGTCACAATGACTTTACAAGAGGCATCGTTCGCCCGTTCTCGGACCGAATCAGCCGAAAATCCGCCGAACACGACCGTGTGGGCAGCGCCGATGCGCGCGCAAGCAAGCATCGTCATCGGTAGCTCTGGCACCATCGGCAGGTAAATGCAGACCCGGTCGCCCTTTTGTACGCCCATCGACTTAAGGCCATTCGCGATGCGGCTGACTTCGTCCTTCACTTCCTGGTAGGTCAGAGTTCGGCTATCGCCGGGCTCCCCTTCAAAAACAATTGCAGGCTTGTTCGCCCGCTCGCCATCGGCATGGCGGTCAACACAGTTGTAAGCCGCATTCAACTTCCCGCCCAGAAACCATTTGGCGTAAGGCGCTTCGAACTCGACGGCAGTGTGCCACTTCTCGAACCAATCAAGCTGATTTGCCCACCCTTCCCACCACTGCACGGGGTGATGAAATGCCTCGTCGTAAATTGCCGGATCGTTCGCGTTCGCCTGAGCGCGAAACTCGTCCGAGGGTGCAAAGAGGCGATCTTCGTGCAGCAAAGAATTGATGGTTTCTGACATTGTGGTGTCAAATTTTAGCCGATTCGGTGATGCCTGGGCGGGGGCCAACGTTTGCTACATATGGCCCCGATGATTTTGCGGCAGATTAGCCATTCGTTGATCGGTTTCGAGACAAGGACGAAACCAGAAACAACACCGCGAGCACACCAAAGATCGCTGTGCAGAATAATCTCGTCTCGGTCCACCGCTCCGTTGTTACCCAGATGGCCGCTAAAGGATGAAAAGCAGAACCGACGCCCCAAGAACCGAACAATCTAGCACCCACATAAGTGCGCTCGGAACATTTCACACAACAGAAAAAACTGACGATCAATGCTCCAACAGCCAAAAGTGGGTTCTCGGGGACCAGAGCCCATAATGCCGAAACAAGCAAAACGGAAAGGCTGAGAAGCAGCCAAGCTCTGAGGTAATCAGGATGCGCGGCTCTCTCGCTCTCACTCACGGTCGTAATTTTCCAGAAGCAATCGTATGAGAACCTGCGGCGCGCTAGCACCCGAGCGAGGGCGCGCCGCATCATATTGAGCCAAACTGATCCCCGAGCCGTGCTCGAGGGGATCAGCCCCGGCGATGCTCAGAAAAGATCTTTGCCAAGCACCGTGACCAGCGTCAGCGCCCCAAAGTTGTTCATCGCGTGCATGATCATGCTCGGGATGAGCGACTTGGTCTGGTAGCTCATGTAGCAGAGTCCCAAGGCGATGGTCATCAAAATCGGCACTCCCGCCGGCCCCTGAGGGTGAATCGCGGCAAACAAAAAGCTACTCGCCACCGCGCCCCAGATTCGGTTCTTGAACACGCCCGACAGCGCCGGGAAAAGCAGCCCGCGGAACATGAACTCTTCCCAGATGGGAGCAACGACCGAAGCCAAAAGCAAAGTGATGAGAAACTTGGAAACCGTTGTGCCGTGGAGCATCTCCTCCCCAATCGGGTGCGCACCACCTGGAAGTGCCTTGACAAGCGCGGCGGCAACGATCAGTGCAAGCGCCAGAATCGGAATCATGCAGAAGCTTCCTGCGACACCCCAACCAATTTTTTGCCCCAGCCTGCGGAAATCGATTCCCAAATCGGCGAACGTAAACTGATGCCCCGCCAAAGGAACCCGGCCAATCAACACAAGGCAACCCGCGATCATGACGAACGGCAGCGGTCTCGTGAATGGCTTATCGATCAACTCCGAAATCGTGCCACCGATGATGTACGAAAGCATCACCAGCCCCGCTCCGAGAGCCAGCCGATCGGCCTTCCAAGGCTGCACCATATCCTGCGGCATCCCAAGTGGCCGAAAGTCCCCCACTCCCCTGCGAGAAATGTAGATCGCGAGCAGAGCAAATCCGATCAGGAAACCACTGCATCCAATCAACCCGACAATCCCGAATTTGAAAACCGGCTCAATCGGGAACGTCTTCTGCCGAATCTCCTTATCGCCAAACTTCTCTTTGAACTGCACCTTGGCGAGCTTCTCCCCGAGGTTATCGTCCTTGAGCTTAGCGACCAGAGCATCTGCCACTGGCTTTTTGATTTTCTCGGTCTGATAAAGCTCCACAAAAGCCGCATCGTTCGGCTTCGTGGATTTCGCCAGATTCTTCAGGTCATCTGCAAACGGTTTCTGGCCATCTTCGACCCGAAGCGCGACTCGAAGCTTCTGAGCCGTTGCGGAAGTCTTCGCGTCGACCAATAGATCGTCGATGAAGCTCTCGTATTGAGGCACCGTTCTCGGCGCGGCGCCGGGCAGCGCCCTCGCCGCCAGCATCAGCTGGATCATTTTTTCCGACGAGCGCTTCTCGGCCTTCTCGTCCACCAGCTTTTTCCCGCTCGCCTGACTAAACGCACCTGCGATCAGGAACCCAAAGATCAGAACAATCAGCGCCCATCCGATCCAAACCCTCGGCAACTCCTTCTCCGGCGTCGCCGAAGGAGAGCCCATTTCAAATTGAATCGGAGGAATGTTTGTCATGACTTACAGTGCCCTCAAAGCCGGCCAGCGTAGCTCGACGCCTTGGGCGACAAGGAGCTTTTGAAGGGACTCGACCTGACCCGCGTCCGCCGAGACGGCCTGGGTGGAACCCGCTCGTAATGTATACGACGCCAAAGCCGCCGCCGATTCACCGATGTTCCACTCAACGGGGTGCAGACGGTAACAACCGTTCGTGATGTGAGTCACGCCAAGGTTTTTGCAAGCCGGAATCAAGTTCTTCATCCTCGATGGAACCAGAGATCGGAGCGGAATCTCGAACGGCAAAGTGCTCGTATCGATCGTATTTGCCCCGTTCGTGCTGGGGTGAAGGTCGATCCGGTACGCGCCGATTCCTACGGAATCGGCAAAACTAGGCGCGCGGTCCTTGCCCTCGTTGGTATACGCCGCGACATCCTGTTCCTTCACCACATACTCGGCCTTGATGCGCCTCGCCTCGCGGATATACGGATACTTTGCGAAGCCGTCTGCGGTTCCGGTAATGTCGGGCCGAAGGTACAGACCAGGATAGGCACCCGGTTTGTCATCGTGCCTCGGAGCGTCATTTTGAAGCCAGTACACCAGGCTCAGCGACAGTTGCCGCGCATCAGCGAGCCGAGATGCCGAAACTGGACCCATTGCGCCCGGAACCTCAAATCCCTCTGGCACCGAGTCCCCACTCGGAAGCGGATCGCAATCCATAATCGTGCCCTCGAAATAGTCGTTTTGCGGCCAATTCACCACCGTCACCGGATCCATCTGCGATCCATTTTCAAAGTATTGCGGATCAATGATCTGCCGATAAGGGAACAATGCGTACCAGTCGCCGGGCTTCCGGCCGTAAAGCGGCAACTCTTTTACGACTCCGGTGTGAGCATGAAGAACCTCGAACCCCAAGATCGAACCAGGCCAAAAGCTCGGTTTCCAGTTCTTCCACTTCTCGTATTGCTCAGGCTTCTCGATTCGGTGCTCGCCATCCGAATCGTGCGCCATGGCGAAGCACCAAGTAATGCCCTGAACGTTGTCCCATTCTGCCGGACCATCGACGGCGTTCGGCTCACCTGTCTGCGACTTCGATTCGGCTCCGACCACGTACTCAGTACCTGTCATCGGCAAGAGGTCGCCCAGTTCGGTGGCATCCAGAACCACATCTGCGTCAATGCTCAAAAACGAGCCCGTTTCCAGATTCAGGAACCGAACGGATTCCACCCGGTCGCCATGACTCAGAGCCGAATGTGGCTTATGCCGCGTCAACACCGTCAGCTTCCCGGTTTGCAGGTACGGCTGCAACATCTGCCACAGAACTGCATGTCCGATCCGAGGTTCATGGCACAGCCGGCTGACCCAACCTGAGCCAGGATTCAGTTCGGGATTGAGGCGGTGCTCAGCCTTTAGCTTCGTATGCAGCCGGTAATACTCACGCACCAAATTGCGATACTGCCGATATCGGCGCGTACAGCCAAACTGCTCGATCCACGGATGCTCATCTGGCGGAACGATCTGGGCGGTGAGTTGCCCCCCCACCCAGTCCGTCTCCTCGGTAAGAACGACCGAATGCCCAAGCTCGCAAGCCATGAGCGCGGCGGCAACGCCGCCCGTTCCTCCGCCCGCAATCAGTATCTCTGTACGCAAGTGCACAGTTTACTTGCCGCCAGACTTCTTCTCGCCCGCCGGTTCGGTGCCCATCGTTCTTCCCTTCTTGACCGCCGGAATTCCTTCCGCTATCCAGACCGGAAGTTGGCCGTTGTTCAGGTAGTAATCGAAGAACTGAGATAACCGAACGCTGAAATCCTTTCGATTTCGACGTTCGACCAGGTTGTGCGCCTCACCGTTGTAGTTCAGCATCCAAACCCGCTTATCCAGCCGCCGAAGCGCCGTGAAGTATTCGATTCCTTGCTGCCACGGCACCGCTCCGTCCTTGTCGTTGGACATCATCAAGAGCGGCGTCTTGACCTTGTCGGCATGGATCAAAGGTGAGTTTTCGAGGTAGCGCAGCGGCGATTCCCAGATCGATTCGCCGATCCGGCTCTGACCGAACTCGTACTGCCCCTGACGCACTACGCCCGATTCGCCGCGAATGCCGCCGTAGGCGCTTAGCATGTTGCTAACGGGCGCGCCCGCGCATCCTGCCGCAAACATATCGGTTTCGGTAACCAGGTAAGCCACCTGATACCCGCCCCAGCTTTGACCCTGAATGCCAACTCGTTTCGGATCGACAAACCCTCGCCGCAACACTTCTTGGGTCGCAGGAAGGATCGAACTAACCGCGCTTTCGCCGGGATAGCCCACCTTGTACTTGATGTCCGGAACCAGAACTACGTAGCCCTGGCTAACGAAGAGCGGAATATTAATCGTCGACGCACTCGGCGCAGGGGAGCGGTAGCTATGCAGCAACTCCGAATCGCGCTCATAGAAGTACACAATCATCGGATGCTTCTTGGAGTAATCCAGGTTATCCGGCGTATACAGGATTCCCCTCAGTTCATCGCCATCGTTGGTTCGGTAAGTGATGTGCTCAGCATTACCCCACGAATACTCTTTTTGCTGAGGATTTGCATCAGTGATGCGTTTTCGGTTCCCGAACGTCCACGCCGAATCGGCGACATGGAGATCAGGGAAATCGCGGAAAGTTTGCCGCGTGAAGAACACTTTGTCGGCATTCTTTGCCTTGGAAACGGAGTTTTGAACGACTCCCCGAAGGCCACCTGCTCCGCCGAACTGAGCCGCCTCCATGAAGATCTTCTCGGGAGATTTGCCTGGCTCGAGCTTGTAGAATCCCGAATCCATCGTGTCCGTATCAAATGCGCTCAGAAGCATCGGCTTGCTGAGATCAACGTAAATCTCTTCGGAATCCAAACCAATTCGGCGGAATCGAATATTGCGAAGTCGCCCGACTCCGCCAGTAACGTTGGTCGGCTTCGCCTTCCCGCTCGGGTCGACCGCCCAGATGTCGTAGGCATCGTAGACGAGGATTCGGGCTTCATCCGTGGTCCAGCCGGCAAAACCTAGTTGGCCAGCCGGAGCCGGAACGTCGTTTAGTTCATCCCAGATCGGAGGAAGATCGGTATTGAGAACCGTCTTCCTCCCGGTCGCGAGTTCATACGAAACAAGCTTCCGCGTCGATTCCTCAAACCCAACTCCCCACTTCCCTTTTGGCGAGAGAGCAAGCGAGGCGTCAGTCCCCTTCACAAGCTCGTTGCGCTCACCGGTTTTCAGGTTCAGCGTGTAAATGTCTTGAGCGCCGACGGACCAAGACGATTGCTTGCGGTACGCCTTGTTCGAGATAGAAAGCCCGAGCTCGTTATCAAATTCATCCGAGAAGGCCGCGCTCGAATACTCGTCATTCTCAAGCTCGATGATCTTGCCCGTATCGACCGCATACATATAGTCGAAGCTCCGCGCCCGATCGGCGGCCAGCTGGTTGAGCTGAACCGATTGGAGCCGCTCATCGTTGTAGTGCCAAACGTCAAGACTCACCGCCTCGTCGGGATTGACCTCCACATCCGGAGTCGGCCTCGGCGTCACTCCGAAGCGCAATCTCTTGCCCGATTTGCTAAAGCTCAGCGCGCCTGCGGCAGGCATTGAATCCTTTGGTAACTCCTTTGAGCCCAGCTTGGCAACGAGCTTCGGCTCCTTGCCGAGTGTAGCAACGTACAGGCTGTTAGTGGCCTGCTTTGCCGCGTAGTCGTCCTTATCGGTCACAAAAGCAAGCTGCTTACCGTCCTCGTCAAACGCCATCCGCAGATAACGCCCGAGTCCTTTCACAACTTCGGTTTTCGCACCAGTCGCCAGCTCGACGACGACAATCCCATCCTCAGCGCCGTCCTTCGAGCTGATTGAGAGAGCAAGTTTGTCTCCCTTCTTGCTGAACGCGGCCGAGACAACGTTCTCAAGTTTCTTCTCTTCGCCCGTGTTCAGGTTGCGCAGAACGTACGTGTCGCCCGCCTTGTGGTCGGCCTTCTTCTTGGGTGCGTCCTTCCTTTCCGGCTCCTTCTTGTCGCCCTCAGGTGCCGATGCCGCTGCAGGCGCGGGCGCCGGGCTCGATTCAGGCTTGTAAAGCACAAAACCCCTATCCTCAGGGGCCATCTGCCAGCTCGAAACTTTCTCGATGACGTCCCCCTTCGCCTTCGCGAGGTCGACAATTAGGAGTGCATTTTTGGGTGAATCGCTCGGCTTAACTTTGTCCTTTCGCGCCTTTTTGTAGTCCTCCCACTTCGGATTTACCGTTGCGACAACGTACTTGGAATCGCCAGAGAACGAAATGCGGGGATTCATCGGGGTGCCTTGGGGCAGCGTCAGCGATTGTCCGAGCGAAACGCTGTAAACCGGACCTCCGCTGGTGCTTTGCACCTCAAGGACCATGTTCCCCTCTTGCTCGGCGATCGCGTACGCGATCCACTTCCCGTCATTCGAAATCGTCGTCCCGCGAATCGATTTCCATTGGTCGTAAACCGAGTGATCAAGCTTTCTCTTTGCTTGAACTGGGGTCGCGACGGTGGTCTTGGACGCGACCAAAGTGCCGTAATCGGGAGTTGGCGTGGACTGCGTCCACAGCACGCTCGCGAGCAGAAGCACAGAGTTCATCATATGCTCCGGAGTTTAACCCAAAGCCCCTCATCAGAGGCATCGCGAAGCCGCAATTCCGTTTTGTAACAGAACGAACTAGCCGCCCATCAGGCTTGGCGTGAATTTCGAGCTCGGCATGTGCGCCAAATCCGCAAGCCGCACCATGAAGCTTCCAACAGCCACGCCAAACTCTTCGGGGCTCAATCCCGCATCGTTCGCACCGGTCACGAGCGGACCGTACGGTGCCACCATCCCCAGCTTGACGAGGTTAGTCATCCGGTTCGCATCGCCGTCTTTCCGGATTCGCGAGGCACTAAGCGTAGCGGGACGAGGCGACCGCTTAAAATGAACCCGCGCCGCGCCGAGAACTTTATCAAAATCCGCAAGGATGTCCTCTTTCGTCGCGACCCCGGTGAGAGGCTCGGCCTTCAGCGGCGCTTCGCCCGAGAGTTTTAGCCCCTTTGCAAGCACCGTCCAAACTCGAATCATCGTCTTGCGGACTTCTTCCTTGGTCACCGGTCCGGCCGACTTCGTGACGACTTTTTTCGGCTCGGGCTTTTTGAAGGTTCCATCTGCCTGACCGAATGCCATCATCGGCAAGAGCAAAAGAAGTAGGGTGATTAGTCTCATAGCTCGGTCAAGGCTCCACTGTTTTTAATCGCTTCAAGGTCCTCTATCGCCATTCCCGTTCCGGTAGCAACGCACGTAAGCGCATTCTCGGCAACCCGAACATGGATCTGCGTGACGTCCTGCAGGTATCGGTCGAGGCCTCGCAACAACGCGCCCCCACCGGTCAACGTGATCCCGCGTTCGATTACGTCGGACGCGAGTTCAGGAGGGGTCTCCTCAAGCACCTGGCAAAGCTTTTCCGCGATCTGTCGAACCGGCTCATTCAGTGCTTCACGAATCTCGACGCTCGAAATCTCGATTGTCTTTGGCAAGCCGTGGATCATGTCGCGTCCCCGAACCTCCATGGTCGCCTCCTGAGTCGCCGGGTAGGCGCTACCCAGCTTGATCTTGATATCCTCCGCCGTCATATCGCCGATCATCAGGTTGTAAGCGTTACGAATGTGCCGGACAATCGCGTCGTCCATCTTGTTTCCGGCAACGCGGATACTCGAGGATTGTACGATTCCGCCAAGAGAAAGGATCGCAATATCGGTCGTACCGCCGCCGATATCAATGACCATGTTGCCGCCCGGCGCGCTGATCGGGAGTCCGGCTCCCAGCGCCGCCACATAAGGCTCTTCGATCGTCATCGCGATGCCCGCTCCGGCTTCCTTTGCGGCTTTTATCACGGCTCGTCGCTCGACATTCGTCACTGCCGCCGGTACGCAAATCAGCGTCGTCGGCGCGAACCCGAACGGGAGCTTCGAGGCACAAGTCTTCTTGATCACGTGCTCAAGCATCTTGAGCGTAACCGTGTAATCCGCAATCACGCCGTCCTTCAGGGGCCGCACCGCGCGGATGTTGGCTGGAGTTCGACCCAGCATCTCCCGGGCGTCGTTCCCTACCGCCAGAACTTTGCCGTTCGTGATGCTTTCGGCAACTACCGTCGGCTCACTCAGCACGATTCCCTTTCCGCGCCGATAAACCAAAAGGTTGGCGGTTCCAAGATCAATGCCGAGTTGGGGGACGAATCGCAATGTAAAAAGAGCGTACCCGCTTAGTGGTCTTGAACCCGGGTGGCTTCTGCGCCAAGCTCGGTCAACTTCTTTTCGATCGCGTCGTAACCGCGATCAATCCAGTGGATGTCGCGCACCAAGGTCTCGCCCTCGGCTACCAACCCGGCAAGACACAGAGCCGCGCCCGCGCGCAAGTCGCTCGCCTGCACCTTTGCTCCGCGAAGCTTGTCGACCCCGACAATGAACGCCGAGCGGCCTTCTTGACGGATGTTGGCACCCATTCGCATCAGCTCGGGCAGGTGTCCAATTCGGGCCTCGTAAATCGTTTCTTCCACCACTGATGTTCCCTCGGCAACGCACAACGCCGCCGCCATCGGCTGCTGAACGTCGGTGGGGAAACCCGGGTGGGGCATGGTCTTGATGTTGACGCCCTGAAGCCGGTTCGGTGCGCTCACGGTGACCGAGGTATCCGTGGTGTCGACCTCTGCTCCGGCTTCGCGGAGCTTATTGACGACGGCAGTCTGGTCGTCTGCGTTGATATTCTTCACCGTGACGTTGCCGCCCGTCATCGCACCTGCGATAAGGAATGTCGCGGCTTGAATTCGGTCTGCGGGAATCGAGTACTCAGACCCATAAAGCTCCGAGACTCCTTCGATCGTCACAAGCGAAGTTCCCGCTCCCGTCACTTTCGCGCCGAGAGAATTCAGGAACTCCGCCAAAGCGACGATCTCCGGCTCCATGGCGGCGTTTTGGATGCAGGTCACGCCTTCGGCAAGCGTCGCCGTACTCATGATGTGCTGCGTCGCCCCCGCGCTGGGCATGTCGAGATAAACCTCGGAGCCAATCAGGCGGTTCGCCTGCGCCTCATAAACGCCTCCGTCAAGTTCAACTGTCGCACCGAGAGCATGAAGACCCTTGAGGTGCAAATCAACTGGCCTGGCTCCGATCTTACAACCGCCTGGGGCTGCCATTTTCAGCGATCCAATGCGGGCGACAAGTGGCCCAAGCATGTAAAACGAAGTTCGGATGAGCCGAACCATATCTTCATCCGGTTCTGCCGAATGAAGCTGGGAGCAATCGATTCGGAGGTTGCTCCCCTCCCATTGAACCTTTGCGCCGAAATACTCAAGCAAAGACGCCTTAATCTTGGTGTCGCTGATGACGGGAACGTTTTTTAACAACACCGGAGTCCGGGCAAGTGGTACCGCCGAAAGCACCGCAAGAGCGATATTTTTGCTGCCCGCAACCTCAATTTCTCCGGCGAGCTTTTTTCCGCCCTTAATCAGCAATGCATCCATGATGATAACGATCCGCCCGTCCCTGTTCGGACCCTTTGGCGGATCATTTTACCATTTTGCGCGATGTTAAGCCGCGAGCCAAGCCGCGCTTTGTAACTCCGGAAAATATGGCAGAAAATCCCGCCATTCATCCCTGCTTTGCGCCTTCATGTAGGTCGGCAAAGAAAGGTACGGCACGAAAGATGGTCGCTTTGGTTTGCGCGCTAGCTTCATGTTCGCTTGTTGAGGAGTCTTGTCCGCCTTCTTGAGGTTGCACTTACGGCAGCACGCCACCAAGTTGTCCCAAGTGTGAGGGCCACCCGCCCACCGAGGGACGACGTGATCAATCGTCATGTCCTTTGCCTTGAGTCCGCAATACTGGCAGGTGTGCTGATCCCGCGCGAGCACCGCGTGTCGCGAGAGCTTGAGTTGGGGCATCGGGCGGCGCACCATGTACTTCATCCGAACAACCGCAGGCGATTCGACCTCACCGTGCGGGGTGAGAATCGGTTCGTCGCGATGTACCAAAACATCCGCTTTGCCCAGCATCAGCAGCGCCATCGCCCGACGAGCGTGGCAAACATTCAGCGGTTCGTAATTGCTGTTCAACACCAGTACTTCTTGAATTGCCATAATTTCTCCTCTTAAAAGCAAGTCAGCCCGGCGCGCAAGCGTCCGGGCTGAGGAAGACAAGAGTCAGCAGGTTGAGACCCACGTATCATGGTGTCTCGCCACATCTGCGGCGGTATCCACACCTCCCTCGGCTCCTCAAAAGCTTTCATTCGTTAAAGTGTTTGACGACGCTCGCCCTCAAAACGCCTCATCCTAAAAAAATTAACGAATTCAAGTGGTTGGCACCGGTAGTGCATGGAACCACGCAAAAGAACCGGCAAGTTGAACTTATATCCCTGCAAAAAGACTGGGAAAGCCTCAGCGGCATACTGAGCAAGAAGACCCCGAAACGATTACCAGTTCTGCCTACCAGCTACGCGGATTACTAGGAACCTCCGGTGAGAGTGTCTGGAAAACAACAAGTGTTATGGTAGATCAGAACGATTTTCGGGGACAACGAATCGCACGCGCAGAGTTCGCAAGGCGAGGAATTGACATTTCAAGATCCGACCTGTACGTCATGCATGGCGTGATGTACATGAGGGGCGAAGTCAAGGCGATGCCCAACGCAACCTATAACGATCTTGCCGCTGAGATTGGACTCGTTACCAAAATTCTTCGGCAGCGACCGGAGATTCGAGAACTGGTTCTCGAGATCAAGCACAACTCAGTCACAACTGAGCCAGTTGAAGCCGCCGCATAATTTCACCTACCAAATAGAAACTCCCCGAAACGAGGTACCCCTCCGTATCCTCAGCCTGACATGCCGCCTCCAAGGCGGCTGTCATGGTGTCAAAGGTTCGAACCTGTTGGCCCATAGAGGCGAGGCGGTCCGCGATCTCATGCGGAGCCCTTGCCCGGTGAAAATCGATCGGAACGCACCACCACTCTTTTACGAATGGCGCCAGCTTGGGATAGAACTCTTCCGGTTCGTGTCCCATGAGCATTCCCGTGACGCCGATCAGGTCCGCCTTCCGATCTTGACGCAGCATCGCCGCCAGCACCTCGGCTGAATCCGGATTGTGTGCGCCATCGAAAATCCACTCCGATCCTGAGACGGTTTGCCTTTGATACCTTCCAGGAATCGTGGCGATGCTGATTCCCCGCGCCGCCGCCTCTTTATTACGAAGTTCGCCGCCAAGTTCCAAAGCGCAGTAAGCGATCGCCGCATTGTGAAGCTGAATCTCGCCAAACAACCCTGGACGCAGGACAACTTCGGAACTTGGCGTCGTGACCTTAACTTCGTGGTTAGATCCGAGTTCTAGCTGCACTTCATGATCGATCCGCCAAATCGGCGCGCCAGCCTCTTCCGCTCGGCGCTCAATCACGGCCAGCGCTTCAGGTGCCATTCGCCCGATGATCGCGGGCTTCCCAGGTTTCAGAATCCCTGCCTTTTCAAAAGCAATCTCCTCTAGGCTATTGCCAAGGATGTTCATGTGGTCGTGCCCAATGCTCACGATCGCGCAACTCGCAGGTTCGATGATGTTAGTTGCATCAAGTCGCCCGCCAAGGCCAACCTCAAGGGCCACGAACTCGCATCCGGAACGCTTCCAAGCCTCAAGCCCTAGCGCGGTTTTGAACTCAAACTCAGTCACTCCGCCAAACTCCGAGTCGCTGAGGCTCTCTCCGATCGGAATCAGTCGCTCGGTGATCGACGCGAACAATTCGCGCGAAATCAGCTCCCGCCCGATCTGAACGCGCTCCCTCGGATCAACGACGTAAGGGCTAAAAAATGCTCCGGTCGACAATCCCTGCTCGATCAACGCGCTTTGGATCATTGCAGTGGTCGAACCTTTTCCATTGGTACCCGCCACATGGATGAACTTTTGCTCTGATGGAACAAGTTCCGCTCGCCGGGCGAATTCTTCCATTCGGTCCAGCCCCAGCCTCCACCCCCTCGGTGCCAAGCCCGCGATGTAGTTTTGCGCCTCGTCAAACGTCACGACCGCTACGCCTTCTCCTGATCCATGAGGTGATTTAGCCCAACAAACCCCGCAACGATCACCGCCAAAATAACGGCGACGGTGAGATAGTCAATGCGGCTCTGCGCGGCTCGCCCCTGTTCCGTCGTACGGAAGAACAGTTGCAAAAATGCGATCCCAACGAGCAAAAGCCCGCCGTAAAGGATTCCAAAAAGTTTCAGCGCCTTCAAACGCCAACCCTTCCCTGCAAGTGCCCGATCAGAAGGGCAATATCGGTCGGCCTCACGCCAGGGATGCGCGACGCTTGCCCAACCGTTGTTGGCCGAATCCGCGACATCTTCTCGCGGCTCTCATAGCTGAGACCATTCAGAGCGTCGTAATCCCAATCCACCGGAATCCGCAGTCCATCCAGCTTTTGCGCTTTCGCCGCCATTCGTTTTTGCTGCACAACATATCCGCTGTAAAGCGCATGCAAGGCAATCTGCTCTCTTGCCTCACCCGAAGCCGGAATCCCTAATTCAATCTCCATCCGCGAAGCGATTTTCTCGCACATCGGCAGATCAATCTCCGGTCGGCGCATGAGTTCAAAAAGCGACGTCTTTTGCTTCGGCGGCACCAAACCCTCCGCTTCAAAAACTTGTTCGTCGGCCGCCGAGACAAAGTGATTCTCGAGCGCAAACAGACCCTTTTGGATCGTCTCGCGCTTCGCCTCGAACCGCTCCCAGCGTGCATCGGAGCAAAGCCCGACCGACCTCGAAAGCGGCGTCAACCTCTCATCAGCGTTATCGTGACGAAGCAAAAGCCGGTGCTCGGCGCGAGCCGTTAGCATTCGGTAAGGATCCTCGACCCCTTTGGTGGTGAGGTCATCAACCATCACCCCGATGAAGCTTTCCGTGCGCGGAAAATCTACCGGCTCGGCATCCATTGCGAACCGCGCCGCGTTCATTCCTGCCATGATTCCCTGCCCCGCCGCCTCTTCGTAGCCGCTGGTTCCGTTCAATTGCCCGGCAAGGAACAGCCCGGGGCAAAGCTTCGACATCAGATGCGGAGTGAGTTGCAGCGGATCGGCCATGTCGTACTCCACCGCATATCCAGGTCGAAGCATAACTACGTTCTCGAGCCCAGGCATCGTCTTAAGCATCTCGATTTGCACCCAAGCCGGAAGCGAAGTCGAGACCCCCTGAACGTAAACCTCTTCGCCCATCCAGGTCTCTTGCTCCAAAAAGACTGGGTGAGAATCCTTATCCGCAAACCGCACGATCTTGTCCTCAATGCTCGGGCAGTAGCGCGGACCAACGCCCTCGATCTGCCCGCTGAACATTGCGCTCTCCTGCAGGTTCTCGCGAATGTAATCGTGAGTCTTCACGTTCGTGTGCGTCTGCCAACAAGGAAGCAAATCTTGCTCCGGGAACGAGTGATCGTGCAAAAAGCTCATTGCTCCAGCATCGGTTTCGCTTTCCAAAGCCGGAGTCTTGGAAAAGTCAATCGAAGACAGCGCAATGCGCGGCGTCGTACCTGTCTTGAACCGCCGCATCCTCACCCCAAGCGAAACCAGCGACGCCGAGAGCCCCACGGCTGCTTGGTCTCCATGCCGAGCCGCGACTGTTTTGGTTTTCCCTTCGTGGCAAAGCCCGTTGAGGAACGTTCCGGTCGTGAGCACCACCGAGCGCCCTTCGATCACAGTTCCGTCAGAAAGTTCGACTCCGCGAACGCCCAGATCGGTCCAGATCAACCTCTCTACCGCCGCTTCGATCAGAGTCAGCCCCTTTTGGGAGCCCATCACGTCCTGCATCAGCTTAGGATAAAGGTCTTTGCAGACGTGCGCGCGAAGTGTCTGCACCGCCGGTCCCTTTCCGGTTCCTACCCTCCGAATGTGCGTCAGCGCGTAATCCGTCGTGACGCCCATTTGTCCACCAAGCGCGTCAACTTCCCGCGCGATATGTCCCTTCGCGGGTCCGCCAATCGAGCAGTTACAAGGAAGATGACCGATCCGGTCGAGCCGCATTGTGATGCAAGCGACGCTCAGACCCATTCGGGCGGCCGAGAGCGACGCCTCGATCCCGGCGTGTCCAGCCCCGACCACGATGACATCAAACCGGCTCATTCCCACCTCGCCGCCAAAAGCTCCGCCATCCGCTCCAAAAACTCCTCATCAGAGGCGTCAAAGGCTCCCACCGTATGCCCGTCGATATCGATTTGCCCGAGGACAACTCCCTCGCGCCGGATCAAGACGACAATCTCCGACCTCGTCTGCGTCGAGCAGGCGAGATAGTTCGAAAGCTCGCGAACATCTTCGATCACCTGATTCGCGTCTTCGGCAACCGCCGTCCCGCACACTCCCCGCCCGACCGGGATGTGAGTGTGGTCCGTTTCCGCGCCGACGTAGGCATCGAGCACCAGCGTGTCGCCCTCGAGCTGGTAGATCCCGCTCCAATTGTAGGTTTCCAGCCCATCTAGCAACTGCATCGCGAACTGCCGCAACGCAAACCCCCGAAGCTCCGATTGGGCGACTTGGGTCAGAATTCCTTGCGACATTTCCTGCGAGATCACACCTAATAGTATGAACGGGATAGAATAGCGCCCATGAAGGCATATTCGCGGGTTCCGCTTTTCCTCAAAATCATTGCCGCCCTTTTGGTGGGCGCAGTGATTGGGCACCTGTGGCATGAAGGCTTCGGACCGTTGAAAAGCCTCAGCGACTCGACCGGAATCACTGGCGAATCCTTCAAATGGATGAGCGACCTCGTTCTGCGAGTTTTGCGTCTCCTCGCGACGCCTCTCATCTTCACCGCCGTCATCGGCTCCATCATCGGAGCGACGATCTCCGGACGGAAAGCCGGCAAGCTCATCTGGCTCCTGATGAGCAATACCGTCATCGCGATCCTCGTCGGGCTGCTCATCGCCAACACCCTCCAACCCGGACAGCATCTTAAAGAGCTCTTCAGCACCGGCGGCAAGGCCCCCGAAAAGGAGCCTTACAACATTTGGAACCACCTGCTCGAGTCAGTTCCGACCGACTTCATCACGCCGTTCCAAAAGAACGACATCATCGGCGTCATCCTTATCGCAATCGCTTTTGGTTGCGCGATGCGCATCTGCCTCGCCTCTGAAAATCAGGTCCTCAAGAGCAGCATCGAGCACTTCCAAAAGACGCTCAATGCCTTCTTCCACCTCACTTCAAAGGTGCTTCATTGGGTGTTTGAACTCGTGCCGATTGCCGTGTTTGCCGTCGTCATTCGAGTCGTCAGCGATAAGGGCGTCGAGAGCCTCAGCGGGATGGGCTATTGGGTGGTTAGCGTCGTCGTCGCGCTCCTCATCATGGCCGTCTTCTATCTCGGCCGAATGTGGGCTTCCTCTAAAGTATCTCCCATCGCCTTCCTGAGGGGCGGCAAAGACGCTTTCTTCATGGCGTTCTCCACCGCCTCCTCGGCGGCGACGCTCCCCGTCACGTTCCGCTGCGCCACCGAGAACCTCAAGATCAAGGAGGAAAACGCGAGCCTCGGCATCATGGTCGGCGGCACATTCAACCACGACGGCACCGCGCTTTACGAAGCCATGGCGGCGCTCTTCATTGCCCAAGGCATCGGCCTCCAACTTAGCATTGGTCAACAGGTGATCGTCGTTCTGATGAGCGTGATCGCCAGCGTGGGCGCCGCGGGAATCCCCGAGGCCGGGCTTGTGACCATGATTGCCGTCTTCAAAGCCGTCAACCTCCCCATCGAGTTCATCCCGATCCTGCTCACCGTCGACTGGTTCCTCGACCGCTGCCGAACGACCATCAACGTGATGGGCGATCTCGCCTCAACGACGATCCTTCAGGGGAACTCGGTTACGGCAAGTTCACAAGCGGAACCAACTTAATCTTGGTGCGATAGAGCTCACCTTTTCGTGACAACGTCACGTTAAGCTCTTCGCCATCTTTACCCTCAAATCGCTTTCGCATCCGCGCGAAGCCGATGTTGGGGGCATCTTCATTTCCAAAGCCGAGGAACTTGTCGCCAAGCTTAACGCCGGCCTTTTCCGCCGGACCGCCCTTCATGACAAACGCAACTCGGTAGTTATTCTCTTTCTCATCCCATACGCAGATCATGCCCGCCGAAGCCTCTTTATCATCGTGCTTCTGGCCGGTCCAGTTATCGAACCAAACGCGGCGGCGCGCATAGTCGATCGTGATGTTAAAGTGCTTCAGGAAGCCGAATCCCACCGTGCCATCGTGCTCCGACGACGAAGATGGAAGGTCAATAATGTCCCAAACGCTTTCCTCAACCGGAATCCCGAACACCGACACTTTCGGCATTTTCAGGCTGAACGAATCAACCGCGCCTGAAGCGACAAACGATTGCGACATGAATGTCGGCTTCTTGCTCGCTGCCATCACGCCGACCCGGTCAAGAACATCTTTGTGAGTGGTGATATAGAAGCTGTTTCCAGTGTCGAGAGCGAGCGTCATCGACTTACCAGATTCGGTCTTTACCGACATTTCTAGCGAACTATTTCCCGTCGGAAGCAGCTTCGATAAGAACGTCTTCACGCCATCCGGCTTCTTGGTCGTGATGTCGTAACTCTTGGGATAGAAGATGAACTTCTTTTTCTCAAAATTGATCTCGGTGACGAACGGCGCAATCACCGAAAAGCCCATGATGCCGTCGCAGTGCTGACCGTACGTAGTCGAGTTATCCTCTCCGGGCCTCATCACCGCCCGGGCGTCGTCCTCTTTGGTGAGAGGAACATCTAGCGCCCCGAGCTTGAGGGTCTTGATCTGAACCGTATCGACTTCAAAGGACCGAACGAAGTCGCGGAGCGTCATCTTTCCGTCCGGCTTGCCCAGGTTGATCCCCGCGTCACAAACCACGTGCCCGCCAAAACCAGTGTCAAACATGAGTGACACCTGTTTGCCGTTCACCGTCGCATCCACGATGATCGCCGTCTCCGCCGTGCGGAACGGCACCTCAATCGGAGTGGTGATCTCTTTCGGCGCCTTTGCGGCAGTTTGCAAAGCAAGGATGGCAACGTAGCTAGAAAGCATGGTCTCTATTCTAACGTTCCATCCTCGCCATTCGTACTCCTATTTTCTGCCCGTTAGCAAATAAATGGGAAGCGTCAGGAACGAGAATCCGCAGCAAGAGCACGGAATGTGCGCTACCAGCCAAACCATATTCCCCTTACGATGGATTAGGTCAAGGATCATCCAAAGAATCGCTGCCGCAAGGTGCGCATAGCCGAAGATCTGAAGTGCAGGATTGCTTCCCGCCATTGCGATCTGATTGATCGCCTGCTGATCGTTCGATTGCATCGCCGTCATCATCTTTCCGATGTTTGGCAGCATGATTGCCATTAAGTAAGCAAAACTCACCGCACCGCTCACCACTAACAGCCATGCGATGGCGACCCACTTTGCGCCGAGTTTGTGGATGAATGGCAATCCCGCATTCTCGACTTCAAATTCCGATCCTTCGTTGCGTGGATACGCTGCGACTTGTTGCGCCGGCGCGGGCATCCGGGCGAGGAGCCCCTTGGCTCCCTCGTGATCCGGCTCCAGCTGGATCGCTTGCTCGGCCAGAGTCCGGGCCAGAACAACATTCCCCTGATTAAACTCGTGAACGGCGGCATTGAAGCGCGCCTTCGCGTTCCCTGGGGCAAGCCGGATCGCAAGATCGAACGATTGCGACGCATCGCTTGCGTTGCCGAGCTGCGAGAGCGCAACCGCCTTGGCCAGCGCTGCATCGCCGCTATTGGGATCAAGCGCGAGCGCGGCGTTTGCCTTTGCCAGTGCCTCCGCAAAATCACCGGCATTGATTAGGTCTGTTGCTTCGTTGACGAGCGATTGTGCGTCGGAACTCATTTCTTAAAGAATGTACGGAACCGGGGAGTCTTTCGGTTCTCGAATTCTGTATACTTGCCGAACTCGCAAGTGCCGGGAATTCTTGGCACGGGTCTAGGTGATACCAAGTGAAAATTGGGGGAAGCACTCTTAACAATCTCGCGCTCGCCGCGATCCTCGGCGTCTCTCTCGTTGCCTGCAACGGGGGCTCCGGCTCATCCAACGAGCCATCTACTCCTACCTCCGGTTCTGGCGGTGAAGCACCAGCAACTGGCGGCCGAACCGCTCCCAGCGCTCCTGGTTTTGCCGTAGAGGGCGACACCATCAAGATCGGCGTTGTCGCATCCGTTTCGGGCGACCAAAAGCCATGGGGTGACGACCAACTTGAGGGCGCAAAGCTCGCCGTCAAAGAGATCAACGACGCGGGCGGAATCCAGGGCAAGAAAGTCGAGATCGTTCTCGGCGATTCCGGTTCCAAGCAAGATCAAGCCAAGACTGCAGCTGAGAAAGTCCTCGGTGACAAGGTCATTGCCATCGTCGGCGAAGTTTCTTCCGGAAACACAATCCAAATTTCGAAGTCCGCGTTCGATAAGGGCGTTCCCGTTGTCGCCGTTGGCGCAACCCGAACCGACCTGACCGATTCCGGTTCGCACATCTTCCGGGTCTGCTACACCGACGACTTCCAAGGTCCAGTCATGGCGCAATTCGCGTTCGAAAAGCTCGGCCTCAAGAACGTCGCTCTGATGACGGACAACAACCTCCCGTACTCTCAGGGCCTCTCGGCCAGCTTCAAGAAGAAGTTTGAAGAGCTAGGAGGAAAGATCGTAGACGAAGCTTTCTACGAGTCCGGCGGAAAGCAGGCTCCTGAGTACTCGAGCCAGCTCACCCAGCTTAAGTCGAAGAATCCCGATGGACTCTTCTGCTCGGGATACTTCCCCGAAGTCGGCCCAATTGCCCAGCAAGCAAAGGCAGCTGGCCTCAACGTCAAGTTTCTTGGCGGCGACGGATGGGATAGCGACGTTCTTCTCACTGGCGGCGGCGATGCAATCCTCGGCGGATTCTTCTGCAACCACTACAACAACCTCGACACCCGACCTCAGGTTCAAACGTTCCTGAAGGCGTGGCGAGCAGCCCACGGCGGCAAGGATCCGGCGACCACCATGGGCGCACTCGGATACGACGCCATGGCGCTCACTCTTGACGCGCTCAAGCGAGCAAAGTCCCTCGACAGCAAGGCTCTCATCGAAGCTCTCGAAGCTACCGAGAACTATGCGGCCGTATCGGGTGACATCACACTCAAGGGCCAAAAGGGTTCGCCACGAAAGCGAGCGATCGTTGTTGAAGTCACCAAGAAGGATGACAAGGGCAACTGGCAGAAGTTCGCCGTCGACTACGCTCCCGACCAAATCAAATAAGTGGAATCGATCCTCTCCCTCCCTATCGCAGGGTTGACCTTCGACTGGTCTACCCTGCCCCAGCAACTCGTGAATGGCATCCTATTGGGTGCCATTTACGCGCTCATTGCGTTGGGCTACACCATGGTTTATGGTGTTCTAAAGCTGATCAACTTCGCCCATGGCGAAGTGTTCATGCTCGGATCATACGGCGCGCTCTTTACCTCCTGGACCCTCGGCTACGGCCCCGGAAACAGTGCGGCGCAAGGGAGTTGGATCACCCTCGTTATCATGCTCATCGGAGCGATGGTCGTGTCCGGCGGGTTCGGACTCATCATCGAACGATTCGCGTATCGCCCGATCCGCAATCACCCCCGAATCGCTTCCCTCATCACAGCGATTGGTCTCTCACTCCTCTTCCAATACGGCGGTCAGGTCTTCCTGATGAACGGTGCCAAGCAAACCATTGACGGAAAAGTCAGCCCGTTCCAATCGAACATCAAGCTCGATTTGAAGGCTCCCGATGCCGCCAAGCTCGACGAAGCCAAGAAGCTCCAGCCCGAACTCGAAGCCGCAAAGCAGGCATTCGAGGCCAACCTGCCTAATGAGAAGAGCCGATTCGATCTGTCTCCCAAGGGCGAAGCCCTCAAGAAGACGATGGAGGAAGTCGAAGGGCGGGTGCGAAAGCTCCAAGACGAATCCACCAAAGGCGCCGTCCAAATTCAGGTACCCCAAGGCAAGCTCATCATGCTTGTCATTACGCTCATCCTGATGGGAATCTTGACTTACCTCGTCATGTACACCAAACGCGGGCGGGCAATGCGCGCCGTCTCCCACGATTTCAATGCCTCATCGCTGATGGGCATTAACATCAACAGCATCATCTCGTTCACGTTCCTCCTCGGTTCAACCTTGGCCGGAGCAGGCGCAATGATGTACAGCACCTTCCAAGGCGCGCCGATCGATCCATTTAGTGGAATGGCGCCCGGCGTTAAAGCCTTCGTCGCGGCGGTCCTCGGCGGAATCGGAAACATCCCCGGTGCTGTCGTCGGCGGAATTATCATGGGCCTCGCCGAGAACCTTGTCGTCTGGCTCGGCTTCAGTAACTATCGCGACGCGGTTGCCTTCATCATCCTGATCACCGTCCTTCTCTTTAAGCCCGGTGGATTGCTCGGTTCCAACAAGGTGGAGAAGGTCTAATGCTGGCAAAGTGGCTCCCAACTCGCCTTATATCGATTTTTGTCGCGCTGCTGTTCTGCTTCGTGCTTGACCGCATTGCCGGCTCCGCACTTTCTAGCTACAACCACTTGGTCCTGCGGCTCATCGGAATCTTCGTTACTCTTGCCGTTTCGCTGAACCTCGTGAACGGCATCACCGGTCAATTCAGCATCGGCCACGCGGCCTTCTTCCAAATCGGTGCCTACACCGCGGCGGTCATGGCGAAGTATTACGTGCCCGAGTTTGCTAAGAACTCGCCCTCGCTCTGGCTGATCTGCGCCGCGGTGGTCGGCGGCCTCGTTGCCGCGATTGCTGGCTTCGTCGTCGGACTCCCATCGCTGCGTCTTAAAGGCGACTACCTCGCGGTCGTCACGCTGGGCATCGGTGAGATCGTCACGATCTTCGCCAAAAACCAAAAGTCCCTTGGTCTTGCATACGGCATGGAAGCGCCTAAGATCGAGTCGGTATTTGCGGTTTGGCTTCTTGCCATCATCGTCATCGCCGCTTGCCGAAATCTCCTCAAGACGGCTCACGGGCTCTCGTTCCTCGCCGTCCGCGAGGATGAAATCGCCTCGAGCGCGATGGGCGTGAACATCACCATGACCAAAGTTGCCGCCTTCGTGCTCGGCTCTGCCTTTGCCGGAATGGCGGGCGCGCTCTACGCCCATACCAAGGGCTTCATCGGACCGACGGACTTCTCAATGGACGTTTCTTTCCTCATCCTCACGATGGTGGTTCTCGGCGGAACTGGATCAATTACCGGCACATCGATCGCCGCGCTGATCCTCTTCTACATCCCCGAGAAGATGCGCGATCTCCCTGATGTCAACCTCGCGGTTCCTGTCGCGGCGGGAATCGGAACATTGGTCGCCGTCGCCCTTCTCAAGCGAATCCAGGACAACTTCCACGGCGCCAACCAAAAACGCGTCCTGATGAATCTCGCTTGCGTCTTTGGCGGCGTGTTACTCGCATTCGTTCTTAGCAAGGTTCTCGGAGGGGTGCCGCAGTTGCAAACCGCAGTCAAGGGTTCAAACCTTCGAATGCCCGTTCTCGCGGTCACGCTTGTGGTTCTCATGCTCCTAAGGCCACAAGGCATCTTCGGTCACCACGAATTCTCGTGGAGCTGGGTTCAAAAACTGCTGGGCAAGAAAGCCCCGAACACGGAGGTGGCGGCGTGAGCCTTCTCAAACTCGAACAAGCGACGATTCGTTTCGGTGGCCTCGTCGCCGTCAACTCCGTCTCTTTCGAACTTGAAAAGGGCGACCTCTTCGGTCTCATCGGTCCGAACGGGGCCGGAAAAACGACGTGCTTCAACATGATCACCGGCGTCTATGCGCCCACCAGCGGCAAGATCACGTTCGACGGCCGCGACATCACCGGCACGCCGTCCAACAAGATCGCAAAGCAGGGCATCTGTCGAACGTTCCAAAACATCCGACTCTTCTCCTCGCTCTCCGCGCTCGAGAACGTCGTGGTTGGCGGCTTCCTTCGCCACAAAACGAGCCTTGCCTCGGCGCTATTGTATCTTCCGTCGGCGATCAACGAGACCGAAGAGTTGAAGCAGAAGGCGCTCGAGTTGCTTGAACTTGTTGACCTCCGAGATGTTGCCGACACCCGTTCGCGCGATCTCCCTTACGGGAAGCAGCGCCGCCTTGAGATCGCCCGCGCCCTCGCGACCCAGCCAAAGCTCCTCCTTCTGGACGAGCCGGCAGCCGGAATGAATCCGCAAGAGAAAATGGAGCTTCTTGAGATGGTCAAGAAGATTCGCGATGTGCTTGGCGTCACCGTGCTCCTTATCGAGCACGACATGAAGTTCGTCATGAACCTCTGCGAGCGCATCCTGGTTCTCGATCACGGCGAAGAAATCGCCCAAGGTCCTCCCTCCGAGATTCGGAGCAACCCGAAAGTCATCGCGGCCTACCTCGGCGAAGCGGTCTAAACACAAAAGAAGCTCCTCAATTGAGGAGCTTCTTTTGAATACGATGGTCAGTTTCAGAACCGGACGAGCCGAAGAGCTTCGTTCACGATCTTATCCACCGAAGGCAGAACGTGAAGTTCAAGCGGCTTTACCCACGGCACCGGAGTGTCCAGTCGGGTGATACGGGAAGGAGGCGCATCAAGAAGATGGAACGCCTTCGTCGTGATCCGAGCCACGACCTCACCAGCGAATCCGCAGGTCATGGGTGCTTCGTTCACGACGATTACCCGCGAAGTCTTCGCGATCGATTCGAAAATCGTGTCTTCATCCAGCGGGACAAGCGACCGCAAATCGATCACTTCAGCCGAGATCCCCTGCTTCTCAAGTTCAGCCGCCGCATCAAGGCAGTGATAAACATTTTGCCCGTACGAAACAAGCGTGATGTCTTTCCCTTCTCGACGAATCGCCGCCTTGCCAAGCGGAACGATGTAGTCTTCGGTAGGCAAAACCTCCTCGATCTCCTTCTTGCGGTAAAGCTCCTTGATCTCGTAAAAAATCACCGGATTACCGTCACGGAGCGCCGCCTTGAGCATTCCCTTCGCGTCATACGGCGTCGAAGGACACACGACCTTGAGGCCAGGCGAGTTGCAGAACCACGCCTCGTTCATCTGGCTGTGATAAAGCGCGCCGCCGCCGTAAGCACCTGCAGGGCCTCGAACGACGACCGGAATGTTGACCTCACCCGCGGTTCGGTAGTGGTATGTCGCCATCATGTTGACGATCTGGTCAAAGCCGCACGAAATGAAGTCGATGAACTGCATTTCGGCCATGACCGTCATGCCATTCAGCGCCATTCCAACCGCCGATCCGACGATGGCGGCCTCAGAAATCGGCATATCGACCACTCGGTCCTTGCCGTACTTAGCCTGCATTCCGTCCGTTACGCCAAATGCGCCGCCAAGAAGTCCGATATCCTCACCCTGACAAAGCATCAGGGGGTTGCGCGCCATTTCTTCGTCAATCGCCTCTTTGAGAGCGGTCAAATAGTTCTTCTTCAATGCTGCCGGAGCGTCCGTCGTTGCCGCCATGATTAGTTGTTCTCCTTGAAGACCCACATTGCGCCTTCCTCGGCCGCTGGAAGCGGTGAGGCGATTGCCGCCTCGATTCCCTTGTTCAAGTACGCAACGACCTCAGGTGGGAAGTCCTCGTTGGTGGCTTCGCCCGCGCCTTTACCTTCGGCCATGTAGCTGGTCGCAGCTTCGCCGGTCAGGTAGCCAAGTTCGATCAGCCGCTTTCGGCAGATCGCGATCGGATCGCGTTGCCGGCCTGCCTCGACTTCCTCGGCTGGTCGGTACTTCATCGCGCGGTCGTCGTCGTGGTCGCCGTGTCCGTACGCGCGGAACGTTTTGCACTCGACAATCGCCGGACCGTTGCCCGAGCGGGCGTGATTAACGGCCTCCATGACCTTGTCGTAGACATCAAAAACATCCTGCCCGTCAGCAACAAGACCAGGGATCCCGTAGCCCTTTGCTCGATCCGCGAAATCCTCGAGCGCGTACTCAAGCTCGGTCGGCGTTCCGTACGCCCATTGGTTATTCTCGATGATCGTGATCACCGGGAGCTTGTGAACCGAAGCGTAGTTGATAGCCTCGTGGAAAATCCCTTGCGCGGTCGATCCCTCGCCGTTGTAAGTTAGAACGACGCAGTTCCCACCTTGCATCCGATCCGCATAGGCAACGCCAGCCGCGGCCGGAATTGTGCCCGCCAGCATCGAAGTCGAGTGAATGATCTTCTTCGCCTTCGAGCCAATGTGCGACCAGTTGTCGCGCGCTCGCCCTGGCGAGCCCGACTTGCCCCAAACCTGGCAGCAAACCTCCTCGATCGTCATGCCGATACGCGAATCGTTATCCCATCCGGCGCGAATATCCTTGAGGAAGAACGCGGGCATATCTCGGTGAATTGGGCTGATCCAGTCGGTGCTGAGCAAGCCAAAAAGCGATCCAACAAGCACGGCTTCCTGGTTGTGCGAGGAGTACAGCGTTCCGCGAAGGCGGCCCCGCTTCTTCTCCTTGATGAGCCGGATATCGAAGTAACGCGCCAGATAGAGCTGCTTAAACATCTCAAGGCACTCTTCGCGAGTTAACAGTTCACTTGGCTTGGGGCTACCTTGCCCTTGCTCCGCGCGTTCGGCGGTCGCTGATCCCGATTTTGAGCTCACACTTTCTCCGGTCTTGCTACTACGTACATATCGGAGGTTACCTCAGCAACCCCAGTGATTCCGGTTCAAATCGTGAATCAAAACGCAAAAATGCCCAGCCTAACAACGGCTGGGCATTCCCAGGGACTGAAGCTTATAGCTTGTTTGTGAGGTCGGTCATTTCGGAGAGGAACGCATCCAATCCGCCCCAACCCAAAATGCTTCCGACTACGGAGCCATCGGCCTTAAGGACGAATACGTTCGGAATTGCCTCGACGCCGTACTGCTCAGCAAGTGCCGGATTCAGGTCAATGTCGACCTTGCAGAACACGACTTTCTTGCCGAATTCCTTGAACTCGGGGGTATCGAAAGCCGCCGCCGCCATCGCCTTGCATGGCCCGCACCACTCGGCCATAAAGTCAACAAAGATGCCCTTGCCCGTCTTTGCGGCGATGATTTTCGCCTCTTCAAAATCGTAAATCCAGCGCGAGCCAACGAAGTCCTCGTAGGACATCTCCTTCGAGCCGTTTGGCGCCTTGAATGCAAAGAGAGCATCCATGTTTTGACCGTCGATTACCACGTTCTTTGCGTTGTAAACGAACTCGCGCGCCTTCTTGCCCTTGCTCGAAGTGCTGAGCTGAGCCCGTCGAGCGATTCCGTCGCCGGAAACGAAGAACTGCTGGACCTTGAGGCCCGACTTGTCGAACATCGCCTTGATCGCCTTAACTTGCTCGCCGCCAAGCGTCTTGGTACCTGCATCCTCGGTCTTCACCGGCTTCAAAGTCTTGCCAAAGAAGCCGTTGAAAAGCGCGAACTGATCGTCATGGAGCGCATTTCGCAACAGTTCATCGCTTTGCGGCTGCTTATAAAAGATTCCGTCCTTCTTGCTGTAGGTCGTAAGTGTGGAACCATCGGCAACGATAATCTCGTCATTGGTCTCAAGCCTCAGCGAAGCTGGCTTCTTCATCGAGATCGTGTACGTGGACGAGCCTCCACCGACCTCGTTGACCGCCACCGTCGCCGAAACCGACTGCTTACCAGCGAGCGTCTCTTGCCAAGAATTGAAGCCCGGCGATTGATTTGTTTGCGCGAAAAGCACCGTCAGTGCCACCAGAGAAGTCATCACAATTACCCCCACGCTTAGCGTGTTAAAGCTATCATACACAGAGAACTCATATGTCTGCGAAAGTTGCGCGAATTTCGTTAATTTTGTTGATGGTTGCCCACTTTTGCCTGGCAACTTGGTTCGCCATGATCACCCCGTATCGTACGGCGGGGGTACTGCTCAACCAGCGCGATCCGGCCACTGGCGGCTACGCCCAGAGCAAAGATGTCGGCGCGCCCGACGAGCGGCAACACGCAAACTACATTGGCTACCTCCTTAAAGAGGGCAAGCTCCCGGTGTTCAATCCCAAGTCTCCGACGCTGTATGAGGAGTATCAGAGCCACCAGCCGCCGCTCTATTACTTTGTGGCTTCGGGCGTCGCAAAACTTACGGGTCAGACAGATATCGAGTCACAGTCTTTCGGACGTACGATTCGCATCCTGAACTGTCTTATCGGAGCACTCGGCTTGTGGGGAATCTTCTGCGCATCGTATTGGGGGACGCGCAGACAAGAAATCGCGTTGGTGGCAACGGCATTCGTCGCATTTTTACCTACCAACATTGCGCTGAGCAGTGCCATTTCGAATGACCCGTTACTAATCTGCTTGACATCTTGGTCAGTTGCATTTTTGTTTGGACCGAACCTCGAACCCAGAGAGCCCCGGGCGTATTATCAGCCGTACTTGCGCGCGGTGTTTATTTCAGGTGCCGTGGGGATACTTGCCACCGCTGCATTTCTTACCAAGAGCAGTGGCCTCATCTCCTTTTTGCTCGGACTGGGAGCTTGCATTTGGGCTTTGAGAACCAAAAATTACCCCGAAATCTCTTCGAACCAGCGAAACGAAATTAGGTTCCGCATTATCGCTAGTCTCCTGATGTTCGTTTTGATCACCACGATGGTTTGGGTACGCAATATCAACCTCTACGGAGACCCCCTCGCCCAATCCGCCTTCAAAGAGGCATTCGTTGGCTCCGCCCAGAAGACCGCTATCCTCCAAGCCATCGAAGCCGGACCGAGCGCTGGCTCGCCCGAAGTCCAATACTGGATCAACTGGATCGGCTACTGGACCGCGCGCTCCTTTATCGGCGTCTTCGGCTACATGGACATCTGGCTCAATACCAGCGGAAAAGCGAACAGCAACTCCGACCCCAACCTCCTTTACAAAGCCATCATCCTTTTCAACTTCCTCGGCCTCGGCGGCGGTCTGCTCTGGCTCCGCAACAACTGGCAAGAGAACAAGCGGCTCGGCGCGATTACCCTTGGGCTGGTCGGCCTCACCGTGGCGTTATTCGTGATGTTCAACAACACCTACTTCCAGGCCCAGGCGCGCTACCTCTTCCCTGCTCTCAGCGGGTTCGCGACGCTCATGGCGATCGGCTGGGTTCAGATTTTCCGCAAATGGCAAATCGCTCTCGCGCTCGTCGTCGCGATTTTTGGCGGTCTCACCGTCTACGCCGGAACCCAGTTGCCCAGTGAATTTGCTAAACGGACGATCTCGTCGTCACCTTAAGCCGTCCGAATAGCGTCGTAATGGGTGACTGTGGTGTCAATGCTGTTTGAAAACGCCGGATCGTTCGATGAGGATTCCATCCTCGTCGAGCGTTTTTTGGCGGGTGACCAAGCCGCATTCGAGACCCTCTATGCGCGCTACTACACCAAGGTGTACAACCTCGCTCGCGGCGTCCTCATCGACTCCGAAGAGGCCGCCGATGCGACTCAAGAGATCTTTGCCCTCGTCTACCGGAACCTGAACCGGTTCAATCGACAGAGCAAATTCAGCACCTGGCTCTTCCGAATTGCCATCAATCGCTCCATCCAGGAATCGCGTAAGCGCAGATTCAAGCACAAGCACGTCGAACTCGATGCCGTCGAAGAGGTTGCCGCTGTCCCAGAGTCGCAAGAGACCGACCCCCGCGTTGAGCTCGCCCTCGAAAAGCTCGCTCCCGCCGATCGTGCCATTCTAACCCTCTTCTACTGGCAAGACCTCAGCCTCAACGAGATCGCCGATTCGATGGGTATCAACCTGAACGCCGCCAAAACGCGCCTCTTCAGAGCCCGCGAGCGCTTCCGACAATTCTATGAAAAGGAGCCGGAGATCTGATGCCAATCCCACCCGAAATTGACGAGCTCATGTGGGGCATCGCGGAGAACGACACTCCGGAGGCGGTCTACGCCTTTGAGACCCGGTATCCCAAGTACCAAGGCGAACTCCTCCGCCGCATCAAGACCGTAAAGGCCCTCAAGGAGCAAGGCAAGACCCCGCCAACTGAGCAAAGCATCCCCAAATTCCAGGCGCGCCCGGTCAAACCCGATTCGCGCCCTTTCCTGATCGCCGCCGTCGCAGCGGTTGCGGTTTCGTTCGGAATCATTTTCACCATGCTCTCGATCCGGCCAAACCCGGTCGTCAATGCCCCCGCTCCGCAAACCACGGTCGTTGACAACACCCCGCAACCCGCACCGCAGAACCCGATTCCGCAAGTCGAAGTCCAGAACCAACCTCCCGTGAATCCAGCGGTTGAAGCCGCCGAAAAGGCAATGCGCGAGCAGACCGCCGAGCCGAAGCTCAAGCTGTTTGACCTCCAGCTCTCCGGCGCAAAGCTCCACGACGTGATTCAACTCATCGGCGAAGGCGGCGAAGTGACGATCAACATCGCCCCTGGCCTCGAAAATCCGGATGTGAACGTCTCGTACACCCAAATGACGGCAATGGAAATGCTGAAATCGCTCGGCAAAGACTACGCCTTCTCCGCCGTGATTGATGGCGAGAAGAGCATCCTCGTTCTGCCGGTCAAAGAAGTCGTTTCAGACGACAACGCCTCCAATGAAGTTCGTTAAGGTGGCTTGCTAATTTAAGCGAAATCCGCTATCCTTTTGGCAAACCAAGTATGAGAATTAAGCGGACATCGGATGTCATAGAGACTATCAGCGAGAGGGCGATTTACTTCATCTTCGGCGGCTTGCTGTGCGCCGGAGGGGCGTTCATCTTCTTCCGCTACAAAGGCGACGGCATGTTCACCGGCCTAGCTTGGGTGCTCGCCCTCGCCGCTGCCGGTCAGATCGCTTTCGGCATCAAAGTTGCCCTCGGAACCCGTAAAGTCGAGGTGTACACCGTCGACTGTCCAATCTGCACCGAGCGCAACGAACTGACTGCCCAACCGGTGGATGAAGACGTGACGTGCGTCGCGTGCAACCACCTCATCCCGATCAAAGGGGGCGCCGTGTTGCCAGTCCAACAGGTTCGATGCGGCTTCTGCAACTCGCTCAACTATTACTCCGAGAAGACGGAATTGCTCATCTGCGAAACCTGCAACCACGAAATTCCGATCACTCAAGAAGAAGGCAAGCCCACCAAAGTGCTCCCTAAAGGATTCGCGGTTGTTGACGACAACCAAGCCTACGAACTCGTGCTCGTGGATGGAGGAAAGAAGGACGAAGAGGTGATCAAGACCCTTCAGACCATGCTCGCCCTGAACCGCAACCAGGTCAAGGACATGCTCGAAGAGCTCCCCGTCACCCTCCTTCAGGGCATCCCGAGGATGAAGGCGGAGATGCTTTCGGCTCAACTCGCCACCCACGGCGCGAAAGCCGAAATGCGCGTCGTGTCTCAATAAGCCAGAGGTACACTCTCCGGCTGAGGAATCACTTTGGCAAGCGGCAGAACACCCTTCAAACGCGCACTCATCAAACTCAGTGGCGAGGCCCTCGCTGGTGATCTCAAATTCGGTCTTGACCCCCACATTCTCAACTACATCGCCAGCGAAGTCGCCGCGGTCCACCGCGCCGGAATCGAAGCTGCAATCGTAGTTGGCGGCGGCAACTTCATCCGCGGCGAAACATTCTCCGCCGAGGGCGGAATCGACCGATCCGTCGCCGACCAAATGGGAATGATGGGAACTCTGATGAACTCGCTCGGACTGCTGTCCGCGATCGAAAAGCAAGGCGTGGAAGTGCGGGTCCAAAGCGCGATCACCATCGCCGCCGTCGCCGAGCCGTTCATCAAGCGCCGCGCCATGCGCCACCTCCAAAAGGGCCGGATGGTCATCTTCGCCGCCGGAACCGGAAACCCTTACTTCTCGACGGACACCGCCGCCGTCCTTCGCGCGCTAGAAATTGACGCTGATGTTCTCATCAAGGCCACTAAGGTCGACGGAGTCTACGACAGCGACCCGAAGAAGAACCCGAACGCCAAGAGGTACGACAAGCTCTCGTACACCAAGGCAATTCAAGACAAACTCAAGGTCATGGATCAAACCGCTTTCACGATGGCAGAGGAGCACAAAATGCCCCTCATCGTCCTCGATTTTCATAAACCGGGTGCCCTACTCGACGCCCTCACCGGCGGATCAACGGGAACCCTCGTAGGAGCCGAATCAGCATGAGCGTAAACGACACACTGCAGGATGCAGAACACAAAATGAAGCAGGCCATCGAAGCGATGGTCCAAGACTTTTCCAGCTACCGCACCGGTAGAGCCACCCCCGCGATTCTCGACCGCGTCCACGTCGACTACTACGGAACCGAGACCCCGATCACCCAGATCGCCAACGTTTCGATCCCCGAACCTCGCCAGCTCCTCATCCAGCCGTACGAAAAGAACATGGTCGGCGTCATCGAACGGGCCATCATCAAGAGCGACCTCGGAATCAACCCCAACAACGACGGTTCCGGAATCCGGCTTATCTTCCCTGCGATGACGGAAGATCGCCGCCGTGACATGGTCAAGCAAGTTCACGCCCGAACCGAGCAAGGCCGAGTTGCCATCCGAAACGTTCGCCGAGACGCCAACGAACAAATCAAGGGCCTCGAAAAGAAGAAAGAGATCACCGAAGACGAAGTGAAAGGCGGCGAAGCAAAGGTTCAAAAGCTGACCGACACTTACGTTGCCAAAGCCGACGAGCTCGGAAAGAAGAAAGAAGAAGAGTTGATGCAGGTCTAAGGCTCCCCATGGCTGAACCCGTCAACAAGATTCAGAAGCAAGCCGTCGAAATGGGCATCGATCTCGATGCCCTTCCAAAGCACGTTGCCATCATCATGGACGGCAATGGTCGCTGGGCCAATAAGAAAGGCTGGCAACGCCTCCTTGGCCACCGAGAGGGCTACAAAGCCCTTCGCGGTGCGCTCCTCAACGCGAGTGAGCTTGGAATCAAGTATTTGACGGTTTACGCCTTTTCGGCCGAAAACTGGCGTCGCCCGCAGGACGAAGTCGATGGCCTAATGAAACTCATCGAAACTGCCGCCCGCGAAGAGCTTCGCACCATGCACCAGAACAACGTGCGAGTAAACATCTCGGGGCGCATCGAAGAGCTTCCCCAAGGCCTCCGCGACGCCCTAGAGCACGGCATGGAGACCACCGCGAACAACACCGGTATCGTTTTCACCTTGGCCGTAAACTATGGCGGTCGCGCCGAGATCGTCGATGCCGTCAAAGACCTCATCGCCGCCGAATTTGATCCCGAAGATATCACCGAGGAACTCATTTCGGCTCACCTGTACAACCCCCATCACCCCGAGCCGGACCTCATGATCCGCACGGCTGGCGAAATGCGGTGGAGTAACTTCCTCATCTTCCAAGGCGCCTACTGCGAGCTGTGGGTCACCCCCGACCCTTGGCCCGAATTTAACAAATCGCACCTTCTGAGTGCAGTTTCCGACTTTCAACGACGAACGCGCAAGTTCGGCGCCGTAGTTCAGTAATTTCCCAGAATCAACGCCTAATTCGAAGCGATGGCACGTAAATCGCAGTAGAAGAAGGCAATGATTACCGCAACCATCGCTGCTTCGGTCTTCCTTGCTGTCCCTCAGGACGAAATGGTGTCCTACCCCAAGGACCCCCGGTCCAACATCGTAGTCGTCAAGACCATCAAGGGTCGTGACGGCATCGGATCGACCGTCATCGCGTACAGCAAGAACCCCGCGAACAACCTTGCCAAGGTGCAACCCGGCAGCAACTCAGCCGCTCAGCGATTCAAGTCCGAGAAGAAGGGCGCGTACCCCAAGGATCCGCGCAACAACATCGTCAAGATCGACGACTGAGCCTTCCCGACTCGACGCCAAGTGCGATCCAGCCGGCTATCAGGCTCAGGCCTCCGAGCGGAGTGATCGCACCAAGAATCTTCACTTGAGTCAGCACGAGCAAGTAAAGAGTCGAGCCAAAAATCAGAATTCCGGTGAGCAAAAGCCTCTTTGCCCATCGGAATTCTTCTTTTTGCGCGATCGCAAACAGCAAAACCGCATGGATCAAATGATAATGCGCCGCAGTTTTCCAAATCTCAAGGTCCGCCGCCGAGACCTTGCTCCGCAATCCGTGCGCGCCAAAAGCACCCAGCGCAACCGCCAACGCTCCTAGCCCTGCCGCCGTCCAGACCCATTTGTTCATGCCGTTAGCTTACATAAAAAGACCCGTCCCACATTGGGGACGGGTGTTGAGAGAGGCAACGAAAGGTTAGTTTTTGATGATGACTTGAGGCTGGTTGTCAACCTGATACTGGAGCTTGAACTCACCTTTGAGATTGTCCAGCTTCAGCAGTGCGCGCTGCTCCTTCGTCAGGTCGCTCGGCTTCAGGAATCCTTGCTTCTTATGAAGCTCCTTTTGGGCCGGAGTGAGCGTTTCCAGGAACTTCTTGAAGTCCCGCGCCGATTCGCGCATCGCCAGGCTCGACTCATCCATCCGAACTCGAGATTCGGCCAAGGCTTTGCGGCTTTTTTCCATCGCCCGCGCGCTCTCTTCCATGGCTTTCTTCATCTCGTCGCCGCTGATCTTATCCATCTGGATCCGAGCTTCTTTGAACGCCTTCTCTGCCTCAATTACGGCCAAATCCATCGCCTTCTTAACCTCTTCCGAGAGCTTGTACTCGCGAATCGTGCCGGGAGCGATCTTCGGAACCTCTCGCATTAAGGGGGCTCGTTCGAATGTTCGAAGTTTGCCTAGCGGCCGGGCCGGAGCGGAAAGCGGAGCGATCGAATCGAATCGATATCCTTGCCGAAAAACGATTGTTGATCCCTTCACCTGCCATCCACCACCCAAAGCTTCTCCGATAGAATCCAGAACTTCGTGGAGCGGGGTGTTGGTAAAGCTCATCGAGAGTTTGGCCTTCGGAAGCGAGCTTGTCGCGCCCACAAAGTTCACACCTTGCTTTCCGAGCCACTTGAAAACGTCGGTTGCCGACGCGTCGTTAAAGTTCACCGAAACCTTCTTTTGGTAAGCCGCAATCTTCGAGAGTCCAGCGGAATTGGTCGTAAAAAGCTGAGCTAGTGCGATTAAATCAACTGGAGCGGTAGCCGCAACGCCCGCCACTGCAGGCACAGGGGCAACGAATAAATCATGAAGAATCGGGACTTCCGAGAGCTTTGCCGGCTTGCCTTGAATGTCACAAGCTTGTTCAGAAGTCGAGATCGATTGAGCCTTTCCGCCGTGGGTCACCTGCTTCACAACCGCGTATTGGTTGTTGCCCAAAAGGTCATCGTCAGCTTGGAAAGCAAGCATTCCGGCGAGTGCGAGTCCTGCGATAAGCGGCATGGTTTCCTCTCTCTGGATTCACCAGATACGCCACATACGGCCAGACAAAACTTCAAAGTTCCCGAGACAAAAAAATTCCCCGCTTTCGGGGAATTTTTAGTTTAGAAGTGGTTGCCGCCGGTGGTACTTGGCCGCCTTGCCGGGCGAGGAACCTTTGCCTCGACCCACTCAACAAACTTCTTGCGCTCGGTGTCGCTCATGTTGCTGCTGTCTTTGGGCGGCATCTTGTTGTTCTTTACTTCGCGGGCGCTTGGACGCCAAAGACGAGGATTTTTGATCGCTTCCTCTTCGGTCATCTTGTCGGGGAATTCGATCCTGTGCTCGGCTTTATCCTTGTTGTGGCAGCCGATGCAGTGCGCCTTCACAATCGGAACGATCTCCTTTTGGAAATCAATCTTCGTGGTCTTCGGAGGATCCTGCGGCCCACCCTGAGCTGCGCCTTCCGTGGGAGATGCAATCACCAAGACCGCAAGCCCACAAACGATGAGTGGAAGCGACGAAACTTTCATCTCATGCACTTTACGCCCAATGAGCCGCAAAGTTCAATCGGAACCCAGTAAAAAGAGTCCCTAGGTTCAAATAAGATATAATCCGATTCCCGAGCGAACAATGAAGTTTGTGCGGTCCAACTTATGCGACTGACCGACGACTTACGAATCATCGACGCCCGCCCAATGATCCCGCCGGCGATTCTTCATGAGGAAATGCCCCTCACCAACGAAGTCGCGCGCCGCGTCGCTGATGCCCGAAACTCCGTCGCTGATGTCATTCACGGACGTGATGACCGCCTCGTCGTCGTCGTGGGACCATGCAGCGTCCACGACCCCATCGCAACCCTCGACTACGCCGAAAAGTTGCTTCCGCTCGCCAAGCGCTTCGAAGACAAGCTCATTATCCTCATGCGCGCTTACTTCGAAAAGCCCCGAACCAGCGTCGGCTGGAAAGGCTTCATCAACGACCCCGATCTCGACGAGAGCTATCACGTCAACAAGGGGCTTCGTGCCGCCCGAAAGCTGCTGATCGATCTCAACACACTCGGCCTGCCCACCGCTTCCGAGTACCTCGATCTCCAACTCCCGCAACACATCGCCGACGTCACAAGTTGGGTCGCCATCGGCGCCCGAACCACCGAGAGCCAAGTCCACCGCGAACTTAGCAGCGGACTCTCGATGCCCGTCGGCTTCAAGAACACGACCGAAGGCAACGTCCAGCGCGCCGTCGACGCTGTCATCGCCGCCAAGCAGTCGCACTGGTTCCCTTCCGTCACCAAGCAAGGCGTCTCTTCCCTCTTTAAGACCACCGGCAACGAAGACTGCCACATCATTCTCCGGGGCGGTAGCCAAACCGGCACCAACTACGACCGAGAATCCGTCCAAGCTGCTTGCGCGCTCCTGCGCCAAAACGATCTCCCCGCTCGCCTCATGGTCGATTGCAGCCACGGTAACTCCAACAAAAACCACAAGAACCAAGCTCTCGTCGCCGCCGATATTGCCGAGCAACGCCGCCAAGCCGACCACGGAATCATGGGTGTGATGATCGAGAGCTTCCTTGTGGAAGGTGCCCAAAAGATCAGCAACAACCTCACATACGGCCAAAGCATCACTGATGCTTGCATCAGCATTCACGAAACGGAAACAGTGTTAGCCTCCCTAATCGCTTAGCAAGGGTTTCTCAAGTTCATATCATATTCCACTGATTTCTTTCTAAGAATCATCCGATATTTTTGGGTATGGGTTATTCGGAAGTGGATACTCGTTTTAGAGTGCATTGCCAGCAAACGCTGGAGTACTTGTCCAATGCATACCCAATGAGCTTGTGGATGATCACTCGCACCAAGGGTGAGGAATGGATCGTTATAGATTCATGTGACCGCTCCTATGGCGTAAAGCCAGGGGACTCATTTCTATGGTCGGATTCTTTTTGTTGCCAAATGGTGCAAGGATTAGGACCCCGGATCGCACCCGACTCGAATCAGATCGGCGCATATCGATGCGCTCCGATCGGACTCAGAATTCCTATCAAGTCGTATGTGGGAATACCACTGTACCTAGAGAATGGTGACCTCTTCGGCACACTCTGCTCAATCGATCCTGAGACTCAGGATGCTGAGCTCGAACTGGCACTTCCTGAGCTCGAGTTGACCGCTAAGTTGCTGATGTCAGTGTATGAATTAGAGTACGAGAACCAGCAACTTGAAATCGCGGTTCGAACTCTCCAGCGTCCAGAGTGGAACCTGGCTACGAGCGGAGCTTTTTCAGAGGAAGCATGGAAGGTTGATATTCGCCAATCAGATCTGGAGATTGCAAACTCGGCAGCACCGGGTGGTGTCATCGTTTT
>CAZMJL010000010.1:0-78506 GCA_964566635.1 uncultured Fimbriimonas sp.
ACCGAGGGAGCCGAGCAGGCAGCTGGGGAACTTGGATTGGCACTCTTTGCCTACAAGTTTCCGCCCCAAAACGCGGCACATGCGCTTCTTGATTTGGTTCGCCAAGGACGAGCGGACGGAATCATTTTGGCTTCGGAGGTCCCCGATTGCGATTTCGTACAACTAGCGACCCAAAACGGCGTTAATGTGGTTACGCTCAACGAGTACCGAGCGAATCCCGGGGTCTCGGTAATCCTGGATGACTCGGCAGGCTTTGCGGCGCAAGCATCCTACCTAGCCAAGTTAGGGCATCGCGAAATTGTCTACATTGGAGTTGCTCCAGAAACCCCAGCCAGCCGTTCGTGGGTGCAGAGCTTTCGAGAGAGTTTGGGGCGAGCGGGAATCACACTGCCGGTAGAGCGACTTCTTTCCGGAGACTTTGAGGGCAACAGCGCCTCGGAACTCGTTGAGATCATTTTGCGGCTTGAGCCGAGGCCAACCGCAATCGCAACCGCCAGTCTGACTATGGGAACTCGGATCATCCGCGAACTCTCACGAAAGGGAATTACTGTCCCCGATCAAATCAGCGTCATCGGATATCACGATTCCAAACAGGCTGAATGGAATAACCCGAGCCTTACGACCGTGAGGATGCCTAGCTTCGTCCAAGGCAAGGTCGCCGTCCAGCGACTGTTCGCGATCTTAAACTCGGACGCAATCGGGCCGGGTGACGTGATCTCGGCGCCGATAGAGGTTATCCCCCGCGAGTCATGCCGATCGCTCACCAGCTAGTCGATCAATTGCCAAACGATTGACCGGTGCACAAATTACTAAAAGTGCGTAAGCTAGTAACTCAATGAGCGACCTCAGGTTCATCATCCTCGGCGCCGGAGGGCGTGGCCAAACGTTCTCAACTTGGCTTGCGAACGAAGTTGGCGCGGGTTCAGTCGTTGCCGTTGCTGACCCAAATCCGCTGCGGCGAAAAGTCATTGGGGATCAACACGGAATCCCCGCCAATATGCGCTTCGAGACGTGGCAAGAGGTCATGGCCCTGCCTAAATTCGCGGACGCCGTCATCAACACGACGATGGATCAGGATCATATTGGGTCAGCAGTGACCGCAATGCGCGCGGGCTACCACATGATGCTGGAAAAGCCCATGGCGGTCCGGCTCGAAGATTGCGAAGAGATTGATCGCGTTCGCGCCGAGACCGGGCGCAAAGTCGTGGTCTGCCATAGTCTTCGCTACCACTCGGCGTATGCCGAAATCCGAAAGATCCTCCGCTCCGGAGCGATTGGCGAAGTTCTGAGCTACGATCAGCTCGAAGCCGTCGAGCACATCCACATGTCGCACTCGTTTGTGCGAGGAAATTGGGGCCGCGAACATGAGTCGACCTTCATCCTGATGGCGAAAAGCTGCCACGATGTGGACATCGTTGTGGACATGGTCGGTGATGAAGTCGAGAGCGTTTCTTCCTTCGGCGAACTCAGCTACTTCAAGCCCGAAAACGCGCCTGAAGGCGCGCCGAATTTCTGCCTCGAAGGGTGCCCAGTCGCAAAAACGTGCCCCTATGAGGCCTCAAAGCTTTACCTTAACGAAGGGTATTGGGGGCACCACGCCGGGTTCGATCTGCTCCCCCTCGAGCAGGCAAAAGAGGAACTCAAAGTGTCGCGTTACGGCCGGTGCGTGTTCAAAGCCGGAAACGATGTATGCGACCACCAAGTCGTCGCCTTTAAGTTCAAAAGCGGAGCCACTGCAACTCTCACCACCACCGCATTCACTCCGTTTGGTGGCCGGTTCGTGCGGGTCCACGGCTCCAAGGGCTACCTCGAAGCGCGAATCGACGAGCGAAAGATCGACTACTGGCAGTTCTGGGATGGCAACAAGAAGACCTCGATCGATATTCCAAGCTCATCCGGCACCCACGGCGGAGCCGATTCGACCGTGATGAGCACCCTCATTCGAGCGATCGAAGAGGACGACGACAGCTGCATTCTCACCGACACCGCAACCTCGCTCAAGACGCACCGAGTTGTCTTCTGCGCCGAGCAAGCTCGCCGAGAAAACCGGGTCGTGCGCGTGTCGGACGTTCCCGCCGCCGTCTAAAGAGTAAATTCGAAATCCCCGCATCGGTGCGGGGAACATGAACTCGCCTCAGTGGAACCAGTAGGGCATGAGCGCTCTGCGTAAGCATCAAGCTGACCTTCTGCCGGTTGAGGATACAGAAGTTATCTATTTGCTGGTGCCGCCCGCGCCCGCGCCTACGTGGGAGCCAGCGCCATACACTTTGGCTGAGCGCCTCGCACTTGCATCGATGGCGATCCAAAGCAAGCTGCGCCCCGCTGGCGAATCTGGACTGGCGACTTACGCGGCGATCCTTGGTGTCGGAATCCTCGGGTACTCCGTCTACACGATCAAGAGCTTCCTCGGCTTCGACATCTTTCCCGTCGAGCACATCGAGAACTTTGCTCCCGTCCCCGGCTTTGGGCGGCTCTAAGCTCGGAATTGGATCATCTGACCCTTTGCCGGTCCTACTCGCTCGCCACCGCTCATCGCGAGCTCGCCGCAGAGATAAACTTGCTCAACTTTGCCAATGAACTCCTCACCGTGGTAAGGCGACCAACCGCACTTTGATTGCAGCTTCGTCTCGTCCACGACCCACTCTGTTTTTGGGTCGAAAACCACCAAGTCCGCGTCGTACCCCGGCTGGAGATACCCTTTACCCTTCATCCGGTAGAGGTCAGCGGGGCGTTCACAAAGCATCTTGGCTATCGTTTCGTACTTGATGCGCCCCTGAGCCGCGAATGTCAGTAGCACGTGCAAAATCGTTTCCACGCCGGGCATTCCGCTCGGACTCTTGGGATATGGCTGCGCTTTTTCCTCAACGGTGTGAGGCGCGTGATCCGATCCAAACACGTCAAAAAGTCCTTCGCCGAGTGCCTTCCAGAGGTCATCTCGGTGCTCATGCGAGCGAATGGGCGGGTTCATTTGCGCCTTCGTGCCCCACCTATCGTATGCCTCCGGCGCGGCGAACCAAAGATGTTGCGGTGTCACTTCGCACGTCACTTGCAGCCCCTTGCGCTTCGCTTCTGCAATTAAGGGCAGTTCGTCGGCGGTCGAGATATGCAGGATATGAACGTGCCGGCCCGTCTTCTCGCTGAGGTGAATCAGCCGCTTGGTCGCGATCACGGCACTTTCGGCGTCACGAAGGTAGTGGTGTTCGTGGGCCGTCGGATTTTCGGACAGTAGCTTCTTCCGCTCGACATTTCTTGCCTCGTCCTCGGCATGAAAGGCCACCGGCCCGACGCCGTGGCGCAAGACCCGCTCGATATCTTCATCCTTATCCACGAGCAGATCGCCCGTTGAGGAACCCATAAAGACCTTGATACCCGGCGTGCCCGGAAGGAGCTCGTACTCGCCAAGTTGCTCGGCGTTGTGCGGGGTCGCGCCGACGAAGAATCCATAGTGCGCCCAGCTTCGGCCGCTTGCGCGGGCCAACTTGTCTGCCAATGCCTCAGGCGAGGTCGTCTCGGGCTTGGTGTTTGGCATCTCGAGAAACGTGGTGATTCCTCCGTGCAAGGCGGCTCGAGAACCCGATTCAATGTCCTCCTTGTGGGTCAGTCCCGGCTCACGAAAGTGCACTTGAGTATCGATTCCGCCCGCCATCACCACTTTTGCGGCTAGGTCCTTCTCCTTCAGCGACGTTCCGAGAACGCCTCCTAACGCCGCGATCTGGCCGTTCTCAATCGCGATATCTCCCTCGCTGATTCCCTCGCTCGTGAGGATTTGGGCGTTTCTGAGAATGAGATCGTAAGGCACGCCACTATTTTGAATCACAAAAATCTGCCGAAACTTGGTATGTGATCGCTTTCGTCTCCGCCTTTGTATTTTCGAGTGAACCAATCGATGCTGAAGTACGCGTTGGCGCCGAGCTAGCTCGAAAAGGAAGATCCATCCAGCAAGCGTTAGGCGCGAATCGAGTGGTCCTCGGGCGATGGTTTGATGGCAACGAGAAGAGGGAAGTCGAGGAGGCAGTTCTGATTACGCCCGGTCTTGCATCCCGCTGGCTTGGGCACATCGGCCGCTCGGACTCGACGGAGGTATACCGCGCCATCGCGAAGCAACAGCATGGCCGGGTGATCGCCTTTATTCGGCTGGCCCGGCTAAACACCAACGACTTTGCCGACGGAGACGAAGTCGACACCGCCAAGCCAGAGATGCTCGATGGAGTAAAGATTGAATTCGGCGAATCCACATCGAAGCGCACGCCGCCGACTTGGACTCCGGTTGTCCTTACAAAGATTGAAGACCGACTCGATCGCCACCCACACGACTTCTTTAAGATCAGTTGGGACCAACTCTTCTCACGAACGATGACCTGGCCCACCCCCAATGGGGTCGCGGCTCCTGACCCACTGATTCGATGGGGCCGAAACCGAGTGGTTTCGTACATCGCCGAACTGCCTTTCGTTCCCAAAACGCAGTTTGCGGGATTCCGCATCACCGAACCCGACCGGGTGCGCACGGTGACTTTTGAAGTTCCGAAGTCATAAACTGGCGAGCAATGAAAATTGCCACCTACAATGCGGCGGGTTCACGTGCCAGATTGCCGCGCATTCTCGATTGGCTGGAGGAGAATCAACCCGACGTCCTCGCCATCCAGGAGACCAAGGCCGAGAATGACAAGTTCCCGCGCGCCGAAATCGAAGCGCTTGGTTATCACGTCGCCCTAAACGGCCAAAAGGCTTGGAACGGAGTCGCGCTGCTCAGCAAGACTCCGATCGAGGATCAGCGTAATGGGTTTGGTGATCCGGAGATGCCGGAAGATGCTCGCATTGTTTCGGGAGTGATTCAGGGCATCCGAATCGTAAACACATACGTTCCGAACGGCAACACCGTCGGGGTAGAAAAGTGGGTTTATAAGATGCGCTGGCTCGAGAGGTTCCGCGACTACATCTTTGAACACCCGAAGGGCGAGCCGCTCATTTGGCTCGGCGACATTAACATCGCCCCTCAACCGCACGATGTGTACGACTCGGCAAAGGTTTTCGGCGGAGTTGGACACCACACGGATGAGTTTTCACGGCTGTCAAAGATTGTTGAGTACGGCCTGATTGACGTCTTTCGACTCCATGAGTTTGGCGGTGGGCACTACTCGTACTGGGAGTTCACGGTTCCGCAAGCCGTCGACCGGGGGATCGGCTGGCGCATCGACCACATCTACGCCACTGAGGAGCTTGCGGAGAAGTGCACGTCGTGCGTCATCGACAAAAAAGCTCGGCTCCTAGAGAAGCCGAGCGATCATACATTTGTCGTTGCTGAGTTTGATCTTTGAGGCTAATCAGCCTCAAAGATCTCAGTCGTTCATGTGCTCAAGTTGCTCGGCGAGCGAGCTTTGCTTGGTTCGCATGAAGGCGAACACGAGCGCGGCAACCGCAACCAGAGTGACAGCACCACCAGTGAGCAGGTTGCTGGTCCAAGGCTGAATCACGACGCCAACGATGAGGAGAGCGACGAGGTTCATAACCTTGATGAGCGGGTTCAGAGCCGGTCCAGCCGTATCCTTGAACGGATCGCCAACGGTGTCGCAAACGACGGCTGCCTTGTGAGCATCGGTGCCTTTACCGCCGTGAAGTCCATCCTCGATGACCTTCTTCGCGTTGTCCCACATTCCGCCCGAGTTGGCGAGCAGAACCGCCATTAGCTGGCCGCTAGCAATCGCTCCCGCAAGGAAGCCGCCGAGCGCCTGAGCACCTGCCAGGTTGTACTGCGCTTCACCGACGCTGACCGGAGCCTTACCGATTCCGAAGCCGAATGCAACCGCAATCGGAAGGAAGATCGCAAGGATTCCCGGAGCGAGGAGTTCGCGCTGAGCTGCCGCGGTGACAATCGCCACGCAGCGAGCATAGTCCGGCTTCGTTTCGCCCTTGAGGATGCCTGGCATTTCGCGGAACTGTCGGCGAACCTCAGCAATGAGCTCGAACGCCGCTCGGCCGACCGCATTGATTGCGAACGAACTGAACAGGAACGGAGCTGCGGCACCGATGAGGAGTCCCAGGAACACTTCCGGAACGTCGAGCCGCAAGCCTTGGAGTTCAAGGTGAGAAGACTCAACGAACGATTGGAACAGGGCGACAGCGGCAACAACTGCGGTCGTGATTGCAAAGCCCTTGGTAAGAGCCTTGGTCGTGTTTCCGGCCGCGTCGAGTCGCTGAAGCGAGACGGAGCCGTAGTCGTTGTGGCTTTCGCCGGACATTTCGAAAACGCCTTGTGCGTTGTCCGAAATCGGTCCGAACGTGTCCATCGCGAGGATGTATCCGGTCGTCGTGAGCAGTCCAAGACCGACCAACGCGATTCCGTAGAATGCGAGGATCATGGAGCCATAGACTGCCGGCGGGAAGAGGTTCAACGGGACGAGGAGAGCGACCACAATGGCAAGAACCATGAAGACGCTCGACTCGAGGCCGTATGCGAATCCGCTGATGAGCATCGGTGCAGGACCAGCGGTTGCAACGCCAGCAACTTCCTTCGTCGGTCGCTTCGAAGCGGAGACGTAGTAGTTGGTGAGCTGCTCGACCGCGATTGCCATCAGAATTCCGAAGATGACAGCTGCAGCGAAGAGATACCAAGGAGCGGTTGCAACCACAGCCGCAGCTGCATTGTCGATCTGAACGCTCGCCGGTCCCTGAGCCGTTGGCTGGGTTTCTCGCTTCTTATCGGCGGCCTTCACGTCCTCGACGCTTGCTCGGAAGAAAGCGATTGACTCGCCACCTTGCATTCGGTCGATTCGGTCTACGCCCGGATCAACGACGACAGCAAAGCGATCTTCGCGCGTCGAGTAATAGAGGTGAGCCGGGATGACTTTTAGCTTTTCGATCTCGGCCGTACCCTTTTGCTGCTTGATCGCCTCAACGCCCTTTTCGAGCTGATCGGCAATCTTCTTCTCTTCGCCAGGACCGATCCAAATGGTCGTGTCTTGATTGTTCGCCGGCGCGCCGTTAGCGGCTGGCATCGTGATCTTTGCGTGAATCTGAACCGCAACCATCGGCTTCGCGAAGCGCTCCGAGATGGTGGTGTATCGGTTCGTTTGGAAGTCAGGAGCGTCGAATGGCTTGCTGACTGCGTAGCCGAGCGCCGGGATCGACTTGTTCTTGATCTCGTCCTCGGTCAGCATCTTAAAGCCTTCGAGACCCTTCGGCATGGTGACCTTATCCATTGGCGACGAAAGGAGCTGAGTCAGCTGGTCTTTGTCGTCCTTTTCGCTGAGGCCAAGCGCCTTGATGCGGTTGTCGGCGAGGATGTCGGCGACAGTGATTTCTGATTCTTGTTTCTTCTTGCTCGCGGCAAGTTCCTTCTGGACCGTCTTGACAGTCGCGATCACCTTCGATTGTGCGTCCTGATTCGAAAGAATCTGGGTGACGTTGACCTTGTTCAAAAGAACCGCGGAGAGGGCGATGGTGCCGACGGCAGCGATGAGCGCGGCGCGTCGGAATCCACCGAGAATCGGCTTCAACGGATCGCTGTCGAGGTCATCGGAACCCTTCACGCTTGCGATTCCAAGAATCGAAGCAACGATACCGAGGCCGCACGAAGCCAGCGCGAAAACGATGAGCTTGGGCCAGGTGCTTGCGTCGAGAACGGTCGAGGTCGCCGCACCGAGAACGATGGTGGCAACCAGCATGACTTCGTACGACTCGAAAACGTCGGCGGCCATGCCAGCGCAGTCTCCGACGTTATCGCCGACGTTATCGGCGATCGTCGCCGGGTTCATGGGCGAGTCTTCGGGAATGCCTTGCTCGACCTTTCCAACGAGGTCAGCACCTACGTCAGCTGCCTTGGTGTAGATTCCGCCACCGACACGCATAAAGAGCGCAGCGAGCGAGCCACCAAATCCGTATCCGACCAGCATCGTGGTCGCCATATCGGGCTTGAACAGAAGGAAGAGACAGGAGAAAAAGAGTCCAACACCGACGGTGACCAGACCTGCAACCGAACCGCTCTTGAACGCGATTTCGAGTGCCTTCTTGTTTGAAGTCAGTGCGGCGGCAGCTACCCGGGCGTTACCCTTAACGGCCATGATCATTCCTGCAAAGCCCGAGGCATATGAGGAGATGACGCCGAGTGCGAACGAGACTCCGACGAGCCCGGCCATCGCTCCGTAACCCTTCCAATAGAGGGCGGTGAGACCGATGATGAGAAGCACGATGAACGGTGCCATCATGCGAATCTGCTGGTTCAAATAAGCGCGGGCTCCGTCCTCAATGGCGGATTGAACGCTTTGCATTCCTTCGCTGCCTTTGCTCTCCTTTTGGATGCCTTTGGCGAGGTTGAATGCGACGAAAATGGCTACGAGACCAAGAATGCCGGAAACGAGCAGAATGAGACGATCTTGATTCGCGAACGAAAGTCGAACGTTCTCACCCTCGGCGGCAAACGCGGATGTGAGCGACAGGGTCGCTACAGAGAGCGACGCAAAGAGGCGACTGAGTGTGGTTGCGCGCCGTTGCGCAACGATCGGCTGATTTGACTTCATGAGTGTTTCGTACTCCCTGAAATCGAACGCTTCCATGCAAAAAACCTGCACTTGGCCGCTGACTTGGAATCGATGATATTTTACCCCGGCAAGGATCGTGCCAGTTCCCAGGGTCCGATAAGGTCAAAACTGGGCCGCGCGACGCATGATCCCCAGCGCGTGCTCAAAGACCATTTTGGTCTGCTCATCCCACTGGTAATAGGCGGTTGGGAGGTCATCCATGGTGCAGAATTGCCGTCCCAGGGACTCTTCGGGCACCGTGATCTCTTTGAGGTCAGCCACTTTGGCCGTGAAGACGTCCGCCCAGCGGATCTCGCTCTTTTCTTGAATGCGGTAGCAACCAATGTACTGGATCGCTTCCAAAACCGCGCCCGCTTCCTCCATGGCTTCTCGGTGGACTGCATCGAGTGAAGACTCGTAAGCCTCAACCCGACCCGATGGAATGCACCATCCACGGTCTTCGATGTTGCATAGCAAAATCTCTTCGCCTCGCCAAGGGAAAACGAGCGCAGCAAATGCGCGTAACGGAGCCTTGTACGGCGCCGGATGAAACTGAAGGGTTTGTCGACCGTAAGAACCCGAAGGGAACTTCTTCACCGCCATGTGAGAACCTTTCCGATGACCTTGTCAAGTCGGAATGCCCCAAACTTTCGGCTGTCATCGGAGTGATTGATATTGTCGCCGATCACATAGATGCGGCCCTCAGGAACCACGTACTTTCCATTCTCAAGCGGCCAATCCTGAGGTGCCAAAGCCCACGGGATTTCGTCGCCTGGCAGCCCGTACACCCGCTTGATGAAGTAGCCCTTGGATTGCTCCTCTTGAAGCACGACGATATCATTCTTCTTGATAGCGCCGATCAGGCTGTACGCCTTGGAAGTAAGAACCCTTTGCCCGCTCTTGAGGGTGGGTTCCATGGATTGCCCCTTGACCTCGGCGGTGTTGAAGTTCACTTTGAAGAAAACCGCTCCCAAGAGGACGATCAGGAGGAACACGGTGAAAAATCGAACTCGTTTCCGGGGTTTTTTGGTGATTCCAATCGTCTCTTCCATGCGTCTGTCCCTTCGTCCTTGTCCGCTATACTCTTTGTTCTAGCACACCAGGCTACCTATCATGTCATCCATTCTAGAACTGTTTTCGAGTAACTCGGGCGCGATGATCGCGGTTCTGTTTGCCCTGGTATTAATTCTGGGCGGAATTGCGGTCAACCTCAGTATGGGCCTCGGGAAGACAAAGCGCAATTTTCGGCAAATGCTCAACGGCTCAACCGGTGCTGACCTTGAACAGGTTCTGATCGAGCACACCGAAGCGAGGATGAAGCTAGAAAAGCGCCTGATTGAGGCCGAGAGCCGAATCGAAACCCTCGAGCGAAAACTTCAAAAGTCGAAGCGCCATGTAGGCATCGTCCGGTATGACGCCTTTCAGGACGTCGGCGGACTCCAATCGTTTGCCATGGCAATTTACGACGACAACGGCGATGGCGTCGTGCTGAGCAGCATCATCGGGCGCGCCGAGGGACGCGTCTACGGGAAGCCGATCTTAGCCGGAAAATCCGACCGAAATCTCACGAATGAAGAACAACAAGCCATCGTCGAGGCAGTTTCTTCCTCTCCCAAGTCGGTTGTTTCCGGAGCCTAGGCAGGCAAAGTTGGTACCCTGAGGATATTGGAGCGAGATTGAGCGAGTATTTTCAGCCAGACAATATCCTCATCGAGAAGGCGCAGAACGGAGATCGGGTCGCGCTGAACGAACTCATTCGCAAGCACCAAGAGCGCGCATATCAATACGCCTACCGGCTGACGAGGAATTCAGAAGTTGCCTCCGATGTCGTCGCCGATGCCTTTGTTCGCATCAACAACGCGCTGAAGAATTTCAAGGGGAATTCGGCATTCACCACGTGGATGTACCGAATTATCACCAACTGCTACCTCGATCAGCGCAAACGCGAGAAAGGGAAGGGGAATGTAAGCCTCGACTCCGGCTTTCAAGTCGACGATGAGGACGTGACGCGTGACGTCGAGGATCCGGGCCGGACTCCAGATGAACTAGTCGAGCGCAATCAGCGCGAAGCGCTTTTACACCGAGCTTTAGCCAAACTGCCTGATCATCAACGCTCCATGATCGTGATGTATCACGCGGAGCAACTTGCGTATGAAGAAATTGCCGAGGCGCTCGACCTCCCAATTGGCACCGTCAAAAGCCGTCTCAACCGGGCTCGGCTGAGTTTGCGAGAACTTTTGGCACAAGACGAGGAACTATTCAAGGTCTAAGGAAGTCAAACCCGACATAACCCCCGAGAGGAGAAGGAATTCCGATGAGCAGAGAGAGACTTCAAGAACATTTTTCAGCGTTGCACGATGGAACGCTTGATGCTGGTTTGACTCAGCAAATCCAAAAGCGCTTTGAGACGGATTTTGAGCTCAAGGCGGATTACGACGAATTCTGCATGTTAATGAATCTGCTCGGCGAAATGCCTGATGAGCAGATCGATGTTCCCGCAAGCCTGTCCTCGAAGATCGCGGATAGGCTTGATGCTTCGGTTGCTGCTAAGCCCGCGTTTTCCTGGTTCGGGATGTCGAGAACCCTCGGTTTTGGCTCGCTCGCTGCCGTTGCTCTGGTCGCCTCCGTGATCGCGATCAATTCGCGAAACAAGGGTCCTGTTCAAGCATCAATCGTTCCTGAGGTCGCGGCGAAGCCCGCGAAAGTCCTTGACTCCGTTCTGCTCGCGGCGAAGGGCAAAGAAGCTGTTCTCACCTATCACTCATCCGGGCCAAAGACCCTTGTGGTCACCTTCCTCGACGGGGGGCAGGAGCTAAAAAAGGTCGACCTGAACGGCAACAGTGCCGACTACGTGCTTGAGAATGCCGAAGTCGCTCCCGCCGTCTACGAGATCAGCGTGACGGGCGAGAAGCTTAGCCACGTGGTGATCGTCCCCGGTTCATCCACCGCATTCGATCTTCAAAGCGAAGGCAAGTTGCTTGATTTTGCCAAGGGAATCTCGGCGAAGTACGGAAAGATTCTTCACCTCCAAGTCCCCGCCGAAAAGCTCTCCGCAAACCTGAAATGGGACGTCAAAGCCGAGGACGCAAACTCGGCGCTGGGAAGCGTTCTTGAAGCAAAGGACTATTCGATCTCAACCGAGTCAGACGGAATTCTCACCGTCATCTCCCATTAAGGGCGAAGCTTGATTACGTCGGCTTGGGGAACCAAGCCGACGTACCCATTTTTCCGAAGCTTGACTTGCGCGCCGCGCCACTTACCGGGAATATCCGGCAACCAAACCAATTTCCCCTTGAGATTCGAGTGAATTGGCACGTCAAGCTCGCTAATGTCCTCGACTGCATCGCGCAAGGTCATTGGTAATCGTCTTGCCTGGTCGCCGTTGATCTTCATGAGGCGAGAAACAATCTTCGGCGGGAAACATTGCTGTACCCAAAGGTGAAATCCGATGTACTGGTTCATCGACGCTTCCCCTTTTCCTGTAAACATTGCCGAGTCGGGAAAAGTCTGCGCGGCCTTGAACATCAACGGACGACACTTCTCCCGCACCCAGGCCTGGCACTGCTCTTGACTGACTCCCATCATCTCATCCGGGTTGTAATCGGTCTTGACGCACATCGCCGATAGGAAGAGCTTTTCTCCGAGGAACCCATTTGCCCAGTACTCTGGGTAATCGTAGCCGCCTACGCCCGGAAGCGAGGCGTGACCGTACTCATGGGCAACCTCGCGAAGTTGTTCCATCTTGTCCGTAAAAGTCGGCAGATCGTAGATGTAAATCGTGTTGACTTTGCTGCTGTACCCCTTCGGGGCCTGAGGGTCGTCGTCAAAGAGGTGCTCACCACCCGCCTGACCCGCCCAGCAGAGATACACATCGACCGTGCTCTTACTGTAGTCCGGCTTGTGGTCAATCTTAAACTCCTCGAAGTTGTAGCGCCACAACCGAAGAAGAGTTTTCGTGACGCTCGGTGCGAGCTCTTGATGAACCTTTCGATCCTGAGAAAAGACTCGAAACCGCAGTTGCGGCTCCGGCGTACTCGCCCAGGCTTGCCCGAACCCCTCAGTCAGCCACTCAAACTCAAACGGAATATTCTTCTCAGTGAACTTAAGCGGCGACTTTTTGGCGGGAAAGAGAGGGTAGTCGTTCGACTTGAGCTCGGTCCGGGTGGGCTCCGAAGACAATATCAGGGCAAGCGAGAGGGCAATCACGGGCGTTCGGCAAAAAGTCTCAGTCCTTCCAGAGTGAGTAAAGGTTCATACGAATCAATGCCGCTACAAAGTTCTGTAAAAATTCCGCCAAGCCCACCCGTGGCAATCACTCGGGGTTTGCTTGACAATTCATCACTGATGCGTTCAATCAGCTCGTTGATCGCGCCGATATAGCCAAACATTACGCCGCTCGCAATACTATGAGAAGTGTTTTTCCCAATCGCCGACTCCGGAGCTTTGAGGTCAATCGCGGGCAACTTGGCCGTATTCTTCACCAGCGCATTTAGGCTCGTGAGAGGCCCCGCCAGAATTGCCCCGCCGATATACGAGTTCTCGTGGTTAATGACGTCAAATGTAGTCGCGGTGCCAAAATCGACCACGATCACTGGCCCTGGTCCCTGCGCCAGAGCGCCAATCGCGTTCGCAATTCGGTCCGCACCGACGCTGGTCGGAGGGTTGTAAGACACATTCACGCCATGGTTCGCGCTGCCCGTCAGGAACTTGAGCGGAGTCTGGAAATAGTTTTCGCAGAGAAGCGAGAGCGACCGATCAATACCCGGCACCACCGACGCGCAAACCGTCGTGGAAACCTCGAACGGCTTTCCGGCAATCTCGAACATCGAATTCAGCCATGCCGCGAGTTCGTCCTCAGTCGTCTCGATGTTGGTTCGGTAACGCCAGGTGTCTACCCATTGGGTCCCGTCGTGCAGTCCGTAGACGGTGTGGCTGTTCCCAACATCAATCGCCAAGAGCATAGGTCAAATCTACCCGGCTGTAAACTTTTCCGCCCGCTTCCTTGGTGATGGCACCCACGACAGTCGCCGCCACGAGGTCGCGAAGGTCGTAGCTATCGGCCTCGACCATCACTCGGACGATTGGCTGAGTGCCGCTCGCCCTTACATTAATTCGGCCGTGACCCGCAAGGTCTCGCGCCGCCGTTTCGAGGGCTGTCTGGACAAGCTCACCGTCGTTCCAAGTGCTTCGATCCGCGACTTCCATGTTGACCAAAAGCTGTGGCCATGGCTCGTATGCGTCGTAGAAGCTGGCGGCATCTCGTCCCGATTCCTTGAACACCTTCAGGAGCTCGAGGCACGTAACCAGCCCATCGCCGGTCGGACCGTGGGCAGGGAAGATGATATGCCCGCTCTGCTCACCGCCGATGTGTGCGCCAAGTTCGTTGATCTTCTGCGAGACGTACTTGTCGCCGACCGGAGTCCGTTCCAGATGGATGCCCTTGAGCGCCATGTAGTGCTCAAAGCCGCCATTTGACATCACGGTTCCGACTACAGTCGCCGGGTCCAACAGCCCCTTGGACTTTGCGTGCTCCGCCCAAATGCCGATCGTCCGGTCGCCGTTAATGAGCCGCCCTTGTCCGTCCGAGAAAACTGCGCGGTCGGCATCGCCGTCAAACGCGACCCCAACCATGCTTCCGCTGGACTTCGTGAGTTCCTGAACTACCTCAGGCTTGGTCGCGCCGCCAAATTCGTTGATGTTGACTCCGTCCGGAGCGTCGCCCGTCACCACGATCTCGGCCCCCAATCGACGTAGAACCTCGGGGCCAAGGGCGTATGCCGCCCCGTGCGAGCCGTCGACGGCGACCTTCATCCCGTCGAGACCACCCGGAATGATGTGCACCAACATATCGGCGTAATGTTGCAAAAGCTCGGGAGCTTGAACAAGGTTTCCGACCCCTCCGCCCACCGGACGGTCGAACTCGCCCTCCATCAACTCCTCAATGCGCAGTTCGGTCGCATCGGGCAATTTGTGCCCGTTCGCACCGACCAGCTTGATGCCGTTATCAGGGAAAGGGTTGTGGCTTGCCGAAATGATGATTCCAAGCCCAAAACCTTGGGTGCGAGCGAGGTAGCTGACGGCAGGCGTCGGGGCAACGCCCAACGAAACGACATCAATTCCCGCCGAGTTGAACCCCGCGGCGAGCGCCATGCCGAGCATCGGGCCACTCTTTCGGGTGTCTCGACCGACGACGACTCTCTTCTCGGCCCCGGTCTCGATCAGGTAACGCCCTGCGGCCTGACCAAGCTTAAGCGCCAGTTCAGGCGTGAGCTTTGCGTTCGCAACGCCCCGAATTCCGTCGGTGCCAAAGTGCTTTCGGCTCACGGCTTCACCGAGACCCGAACCCGAGCCGGTCGGATCACTTTATCGCCCATTTTGTAGCCAGTTTCGAGTTCGTCTACCACGGTATCGGGCTCGTAATCTTCGGTCGTGACGGTACCAAGAGCCTCGTGTAGATTTGCGTCAAAAGGTTGACCTAGCGACTGAATCGGGTGGACACCTTGCTGCTCAAGAATAATCCGCAATTGCTTCTCGACGGCCTTAACTCCGGTCAGGAGCGATTCGAGCGTCGCTCCCTTTTCGGCGGCGGACACGGTGCGGCTGAAATTATCGATGACCGGAAGCATCGTCATCACCAGCGATTCGGTCGCGTACTGCCGAATCATGCCTTGCTCGGCTTGTTGCCGCTTTCGAAAGTTCTGAAAATCCGCCATTGTGCGGACGAGCTGGTCGTGGATCTCGTCCTTTTCGGCGCTTAGCTTCTCGATCGTGGCTTGGATGGCATTGAGGTCGCCTTCAACTTGGGTTGCCTCGCTCTCTGCCGTTTCAGTCAACTCTTCGTTTTGGGTTTCTGCTTGAACCTGTGGTTCTTCCATCTTAGGTTCAATTTTACCCCTTGCCGTCGCCCGCCATGTTTTGGTAAGCCTTTTCCAACTCGGGCGATGCGATCTTGATTTTCGCCTTCTGCTTCGCCTCGCGCATCAATTTTCCGAGGTCATTCTTTTGCTGTCCTTTACGGATCATGAGCTCCCGTTTGAGGTCTTCTTTCAGGTCGGCATCAAGCGGCCGAACGGTTCGAGGCAGCACTTCATCGACATAAAACTTCACCCAAAGCGTGTCGCTACTCTTGAGCCATTCGGTCATGTCACCTTTCTTGAGCTTGGCGATGGCCTCCTTCACGTTCGAACTCAGTTGATCGAGCGGAACCTCGCCGAAGAGCCCCCCGGTTTTGCTGGAGGCATCCATACTCTTGAGCGCTGCGACCGCTGCAAAGGACTTTCCGGCCTTCAGTTCAGCGTCAACCGCTTTGGTGTCAGCTTCGGCGGTCACCGAGATCACCCGAAGGCGCACTCTGGGAACCGTGGTAAACCTCACATCCTTGCTCAGGTCATACAGGTTCTTGATCTCCGTGTCGGTCACCAAAATTCCTTCGGTCTGAAGGCGAAACTTGGTCATGTCGATCAAGATGATCGAGCGGTACTCGGCATTGGTTCGTCCCGACGCCTGCCACTTTGCCGCCAACTCGGGCTGGCGGCGGTTAATGAGCGCAATTTCCGCCGTCAAATCAGCTTCGGTGGGCAGCATCCCGCGCTCTTTCGCGATTTGGAGGAGCAAGCGGTCGTTGATCAGTTGATCGATGGTCGCCAACGATGGGTAGACCTCAATGAACTCGCCGCCGCGCGTCACCTTACCGATTCCCGGCAAATACTCCATGCGCCGCACATACTCATCGCGGCTGATCTTCTCGCCGTTGATTTCGATCATCGCGTCGCCCTGAGCGAGCGCAAAGGTCGAAATCAGGGCGAATGCGGCGAGAAGAATTGCTTTCATGTGTATGTTTGGACGATTACCCCTTGAGGGAGTTTTGAAGTTCCGGCAGGGCCGTGTAAAGATCAGCGACGAGTCCGAGGTCAGCCGCCTCAAAAATCGGCGCGTTGGCGTCGGTGTTGATCGCCACGATCAACTTAGAATCCTTGATCCCCGCCATATGTTGGGTGGATCCACTGATTCCGGCCGCAATATAAAGGTCTGGTGCAACCACCTTGCCTGTCTGACCCACCTGGAGTTCATTCGGCGCGATTCCGCTATCCACCGCCGCGCGAGTAGCACCAACTGCTGCCCCCAAAGCGTCGGCAAATCCGCCGATTACGCTTTCAAACGTTGCCGCGTCTTTTAGCGGACGGCCACCCGACACCACGATCTTGGCTGAACCTAGATCGGGCCTTCCGGTGCCCCGGCTCGATTCACTCACGACGGTCGCCTTGCTCGCCGATGTCGAGTCATTCACGCTCGCCGAGGGAGCCTCAATCTTGGAAAATCCCGACGGTCGGAAAGTGATCACGACCTGTCCTGTAGTCTCAACCGTCGCAATCATCGCTCCTGCATAAATCGGCCGCCGGAAGCTGCTCGCCGACTTCACGCCGATCACATCCGTCACCATCGAAGAATCCAAAACTCCCGCCAGATAAGCAAGGCAGTCTTTGCTTTGCATCGAAGACACCGCCGCGATGTGCGTGTAGACCTTCGCGGTCTCCGCAAGACTCGTGGCAAACGCATCGGCAGACTGATTCTTGACCAAAATCACGTCTGCCGGCAGCCCTAGGGCTTGGATGAATCCGCCGCTTTGCGCGACGTCCACATCATTGAATGCAATGAGAAGAAGTTTCATTTAGAGGGCACCTCGCTCTTTGATCGCCGCCGCGAGTTCTTGCACCGAGCCAACTTTTCGTCCTGCGGGCCGGGTTGGCGGCAGTTCCACTGCAGTCGTTCGGGTCTTGGGTGCGGGAACCGCGGAGGGCGCTCGCTTCTCAAGCGGCTTGGACCTGGCCTTAATGATTCCCGGTAGCGCCACGTAGCGCGGCTCGTTCAAACGCAAATCCGTCGTGATCACGCACGGGTAGGGAAGTTGTAACACCTGCTCGCCCGTGTCAGTCTCCCGCGTCACGGTTGCATTCCCGCCGAGTTCAACCTTTGCCGCAAACGTTGCCGTGGGCCAACCCAGCTTGGCGGCGAGCATTTGTCCGGCCTGGTTGTTATCATCGTCGGTGGCTTGTTTGCCCATCAAAACGATGCTTGGCTGTTCACTCGCCACCACTTCCTGAAGGAGTGTCGCCACACCTGGAGAGTCCAAAACCGCATCGGTCTCCACCAAAATCGCCCGATCCGCGCCGATCGCAAGTGCCTTCCGAAGCTGCTCTTCCGAAGACGAAGTACCGATGCTCACGACCACGATTTCGGTAACGGCTCCTTTCTCCTTCTGACGCACGGCTTCTTCGACCGCGATTTCGTCAAATGGATTGATCTCGAACTTCGCTCCGGTGGTGTCAACACCCGAGCCATCCGAAAGGGGACGCACCTTTGCGTACGGGTCCACAACGCGCTTGATGGGGACTAAAACCTTCATAGTTTGCTTCTACGAAGTGTACCGGGCGAGGTTGACGGGAAACTTACAGAATCCCGAGCGACTCTTCAAAGCCGCACATCACGTTCATCATGTGAACGTACTGATCCGCGCCGAGCTTGCCATTGATGTCCGCCATCACGTGGATACTCAGCAAGCTCTCGGACTCGCCCTCCGATAGCTCCAAGAAGTAGTAAGCAAACGGCGAATCAACCACCAACCCCGGCGTCCATTCCAGGTCGCCACGCTCTCGCACAAAGAACGACCGTGCGTACCGCTCCCGGTAGATCTCGTCCAGGTCGTCAAACGACTCTGGATTGCGAATCTTGGCGACACAATAGACCCCTCTCACTGAACCTAGATCATGGTTCTCGGTCTGAAGCATCACCCCTTCGGTCCAGTTCGCGGATCGAAGCTCCGCTTCAATTTCTTCTGTCGTCGCATCGGGGAACGATGTAATAACGGCCGGAGCCTCGACGAGCAAGCCCGCCTCCGCGATCGGGCCGAGAGCGATCAAAGCCAGCGTCCCCGCCGGGGATGGAACCCAGCCGTGGTCGGCACAAACCAGCGGATTGTTATCAATCAGCTCGATCAACCCACCGACCTCGCCCGTTGACAACGAGACCGAACGATTCCCAAACCGGATACCGGACGCATCGGATTCGACCAGGCGAACCTTCGGGTGCCGGCTCAATCGGGCCTGAATCGTGGGATTTGCAGAGCCAGCTTCGATCATTTCGCTCGGTTGACGGTCATGTTGATCTTCGCCGAAATGTTCTTCTTGGTTTTCGGATCGGGGATGTTCATCACCATGTTCATAGTGGACTTGTGAAGTAATCCGTCCGAAAGCCGGATGAATTGGTCACCCGTTCCCGTCATTCCGAACACGCCGGTGAGGTCAAGATTCATCGAGATCCGCGCGACCTTTTGCCCGTCGACCGTGGTGATCCCTCGGAATGTGTATTTCGCCGAAACGTCCCCGCCCACCGCCGAGTTCGAGAGGTTTACTACGCCCTTCCAACTCTCGCCGACTTTGACTGGCTTCTCGGGAAGACCAAGGTTGCCCGTGAAGGTCCCGTACTCGTTGTTATCTGGCTTTCCATATTTGTCGATGGTGACTTTGGAGGTTTGCGCCGGTCGTCCGGGTGCCTTGACAGTGGCCTCGATAGTCGCCGCGCCCTGCTTATCCACTGAAAGCACCTTCAGAGTCGTGTCGATGAACCCTTTGTACGGCTGGGGTCCGGTCGCGCTCATTGTCATCGCGTACTTCACGGTTTGACCTTTCGTGTACTTACTTTTGAAGCTATAGCCGCTACCGCTCGCTGATACCTGAGCCATCGAACCAGCGACGAGACCCAACCCAACTGCCGAGATCAAAATGCGATTTGAAGTCATGAGCACGTAAGGAAAAGTCTACCGCCGTGCGATACTACTAGGTAGTTTCATGATTGCATTGGCTTCGATGCTTGCTGTCCAGCTACGCTACACCGAGTCGTCCGCGCGGAAAGTGTTCCTCCCGAACGATTCGGTTGTCTTCGTGCAATCTTGGGCGTCGAAGTACACCACTGTGACCCTCACGCTAGGGTGCCCTAACGCGCCAGACACGCCTCAAACCTACGGATATCGGCACCTCATTGAGCACCTGGTCGCCAAATCGGTTCCCGGGCACGACCTCGCTATCGAAAGTTCGGGCGGGAAACTCGATGCCGAAACCAATCGCGATTGGATGCGCTTTCAGTGGCGCGTCGCGCCCGAGATGATGCCCTCCGTGTACTCCGCGATCCGAAAATTCTTGGATTGGAAAGGAACCACTCTCAGCGAGATCTCAAAGGAGTCTCGCCTCATCGGGCTCGAGCGCAGGCTCCTGGAGAACGCTCAAATCGAGTCGATCAACGGTTGGCAATCAGTATTCGGAGATGCTGGACTCGATCCGGTCGGAACCCGTGAAAGTTGCGCCACCGCTACCCCCGAACAGCTCCTGAGCCTTTGGCGATCAATAGTGAAAGGCGGAAACGTCTCGCTGTCCATCGTGGGTGATGTCGGCCGCGACCGAGCCTTGGCAGACGCTTCCGCCTGCCTCGCTGGTCTGCCCAAGCTGGGTGGCAAAAGTTGGCAAGGCAGATCGATTTCGGGCACATATGGCACGAGTTCGAGCGTTGCGTTGGTCGTGCCGGGAGCCGGTTCCCGCGGCTGGGCGGCGGCGATGATCGCCGCATTCGCCATCTCGAGTCAGCTAGATGCACCGTTTGTATCCATCTCGCTTTCTCCGAGGCCAGTTGTTGCCCTGATCGGTAGTTCCAGCCCGTCGGCCTCGCTCAAGGACGTTCTGACCGAAGAGAACCCAGCACTACTTTTCGAGGTCGGGAAAGGTTATGTGCGCCAATGGATAAGCCGAAATCTCACCTCTTCCGACGCAATTTCCGGCTTCCAAGGCGTGCTCTTTAATGCATCAAACGGCCTCAGCGCCCAGCAGCTTTGGGACCAAGTTGGTCAGGCTGATTACGAAGAATATCTGCGACATTGGCGTCAAGCGAAGGCGGTGGCGAAGTGATTATCGGCGTGATCCCACCCGTCATCGAGATTCCGGATGCCTCCTCGCCCGTGGTGAGAATCGAAGCCATGATCAAGCTTCCGCCCCTTGATTCCGCCCAGAAGTACTGGCTTCATCAGGCCGCGATCAACGCAACGCAAACCACGCAAGGCTATACACCCAAGGTCATTTTCGACATCTTGTCGCCCGGTTACGGCCTGAACATCAAAGTGCTGCCCGATTACTTACGAATCGGTTACGCGGTTCCGCCCCAGAACCTACAAAGCGGACTCAGGATGATGAACAGCTTCCTCACCGAGCCCGAGTTTGAAGAGCGCAACATCTCCTCGGTGCCGCTTCCGGAGGCGAAATCCGGCTGGGAGCGGTTCCTGGTCACGCACCAATTGCAACCGTATCGATTTCGCATCGAAGACCTCAAAAATATGTGGCGGCACGTGGTGACTCCGCAGAACACTGTCATCGGGGTCGGAGGCGCGTTCCGCTCCGGCTCGGCAACCGAGATGTTCGCAGAAATGGGGCTGCAGTGGAGCGTAGTGAGTCCGGTTCGGACCGCGCCAAGGCCCTTTGCGCCCAAACCCGAAGCCCCGCAAAAGCAGGGCTTCATAATGCTCTCCGCGCCCGTCAAGCGAGCCCAGGCCGTCCACCTCGTCGCCGCGATGCTCCTAGGTGGCGGAAAAGAGAGTCCGCTTTGGAAGGTTGCAAGAGAGGAGCTGGCACTGAGCTACCGCCAAGAGGCATTCCTCATTCCGGTTGCTTCAGGTTGGGAATTCCGGATAGCAATTGGCTCCGACGCTGAGGGCGTCAATCAAGCCGAGGTACTCCGAAAAAAGCTCCTAAGCGCGGTAGAGAAGCTTGATCCCACCGACCTCAAACGCGCCCAAACCAGCCTCCGATCGGCCCTGATCGACAGCTTAGGCGAAGTCCCAATCGAGTACGGAGCCGACGCCTTTTCGGGAGCCCTCTACTGGCAACTCAAAGAGGGCAAAGCCTGGATGCCTGCCGACATGAACGGTCAGGTTCAAGAAGTCAACCTCGACCAGGCAAAAAAATACCTCCAAGAACTCTTGAGCCAAAACTCGTTCTTGGAGGTGTGAGGGCTGATTACTCAGAAGCGACTTCGGCAACCGGAGCCTCTTCAGCTTTCTTGGTTGCTCGCTTCTTCGTCGTGGTTCCTTGCTCAGATCCCACAGCACCCTCGGTGAAGTTGGCCTTAATCTTGATGCGGCGGCTCAGTTCGCCATCGCTGATCGTGCTCCAATTCGCGCGATCGAGAGCCCACTGCCAACCGATGTCGAGCGGACCATAGCTGAATTCAACTCCGCCCTGCAGAACATCGCTCAGGAGCGTCTTGAGATCTTCGCGACCCTTGAGGATAGCCTCGCCAGCCGCGAGGTTCGGAGCCAGACCGATGTTGACGGTCACGGTTTCTTCTTCGAGAGCCGCCGCCGCAGCCTTAGTCTGCTTCTTCGGGGTTGCCTCGACAATAGCCTCGTTGACGCTGTGCAAGTGTGACGACATCGACTGCATCAGTCGCTCATTGTCGTCGGGCCAAATGAAGTAATCGCCTTCGTAAACTGCCTTTGCGTGGCGTCCGGTAAGGCTCAGGGCAGATGCAATCAGCGAGGCATCAGCGGCGAGAAGCTTTGGGTAGGTCTTGCGGATCTGATCCACGGAGGATTCAAGCTTCGTCAAATTGCAGATGATCAAATTCTATGGCTCCTTGGTGGCGCGATACGAAATTGCGCCATAATGTGCCAGTTTACCTCGCCGTGGGGGTGATTTTCTGGACGGCGAAGGTTGTTGGATAACGTATGAAACGAATTCTCTTGGGTCTCATTGGAGCAAGCCTTGTTTTGGCCGGTTGCACCGGCGGCGGCGCGTCCAATTCGGAATCGACCTCCTCGTCAACGGCAACATCCAGCGGCGCCGCCGAAGGTAAGAAGCTCCGCGTCGGAATGGTTTTTGATAGCGGTGGACGCGGCGACAAATCATTCAACGACTCGGCCTACGCCGGGCTCGAGCGCGCCGAAAAAGAACTCGGCGTCGAAATCCAAACCGTAGACAGCAAGGCCGAAAAGGACTACCTTATCAACCTCAGCACGCTCTCTGAGCAAAAGTTTGATGTCGTGATCGCAGTTGGTCTCACTCAAGGAGAGGCCCTCAAACAAGTCGCACCCAAATTCCCCGGCATCAAGTACGCCATCGTCGACTCGGTGGTGGAAGGTCCCAACGTCCGGTCGCTCCTCTTCAGCGAAGAGCAGGGAAGCTACCTGGCGGGATATGCGGCTGGCCTCGCCACCAAGTCAGGAAAGATTGGCTTCGTCGGCGGAAAGAAGATCCCTCTCATCGAAAAGTTTGAAGCTGGCTACAAGGCCGGCGCGCTCGCTGCCAACCCCAAAGTTGTTGTTCTTCCGAGCAAGTACACCGAAAGCTGGGATGACACCCAACTCGGAAAAGAGTCGGCGAAGGCTCTCTTCAACGAAGGCGCGGATATCGTTTATCACGCATCGGGCCGATGCGGAGTCGGCGTGATCGCCGCCGCTAAGGACGCAGGCAAGCTCGCGATTGGTGTCGACAGCAACCAAGATGACCAAGCTCCCGGCTTCGTTCTGACCTCGATGATCAAGCGAGTCGATGAGTCGGTTTTCCAAACCATCAAAGACATCAAAGACGGCTCGTTCTCGGGCGGACAAAAGGTTTATGACCTCAAGTCAAACGGCGTTGGACTCAGCGATTTCAAGAACACGAAGGACAAGATCGGCGAGGACAACCTCAAGAAGATTGACGCCGTCAAGCAAGAAATTATTGACGGGAAAGTGACGGTTCCAACGAAACTCTGAACCCTTCGCTCAGGCTCATTCGTAGCTAGTTCTAGGGACAACCGAACGAGTCCCGACCGGGGGAAGTGCTAAACTTCCAATTAGGTCGGGACTCTTTTTGGATTAACGAGGATGATGATCCGCGATTGATTCCCTGAACACAACAGGTTATGGCAGCAACGGATGCGACCGCAAACCGCCGATTTGAACTAGCAATCATCGGCTTCTTTCTTTTCTCTCCCCCCATTGGCGGCTTGATCGTTCTTTATCAGGCTCTCCAAGACCCCACCAAGTTCTTCCAAACCGTCGGACTTCTGGCATGGTTCGTCGCCCTGGTTGGGCTGCACATCAAATTCGTGCGCCCTTATTTCCGGCGATGGCCAATCGTTAAAAGCTACTCCGAAATCGCCGAGGTCGCAGGGCGAGCTAAGGCAAAGCACCCCAAACTGATCGCCAAAGTTTGGAAATCAAGAATTCTTCGTTCCGCCTACCGGATCGGTTTCGTCGCTCTCGCCGCCCCATTCTTCATCGGCGAGTACGTGCTTCATACCCACCACTTCGTTTGGTTCACGATTGGTTGGGTTATTGCTGGTTTTGGAATTACCGTCGGATATCACCGCATTGGAACGCACCCCTCGTTCAAGTGCCCCGAGTGGGTGCGAGGCGTGCTACTGGCGATGGGTTCCGTCGCAATGCAAGGACCCGTTAACGAATGGACCAAGAAGCACTCGAAGCACCACGCATTTGGCGAAACTTCGGCCGATGTCCACTCACCCTACGTCTTCGAAGAGTCCAAGCGAGGCATTTTCATCGAGCAAGTTCACGCCTTCCTCCACAGTTTCATGATGTGGGCTTTTCGGGAGCCTGCTCTGCGGCGACCGAAGGGGATGAGCATTGAAGCATGGCGTGAAAGCCTTCTTGCCAAGGCACCTGATCCGGCGACCTTCAAGTTCCGAGAGGAAGACCGAGGGCACTGGGAAGCCCGCGACAAGAACGGCAACATCGTGCTCTCAACGCCCCAGCTCATCGAGCGCCGCTGGAAGCGATTCGTCGATGTGATCGTCGGCATCGAACAAGATAAAACGATCTCATTCTTGGGCAATCCAATTGTGTATCTTGCGATCCTCTCACTCGGATTCATCCTCCCGATGGGCCTCGGCGGACTCTCCATTTGGGAAGTCCTGGCGCGGGTTTGTTACGTGAACTGGGCGACCTTCTGCGTCAACTCCGTGAGCCACATCTGGGGTGAGCAGCCTTTCGATTGCCCAGATAACTCTCGAAATAACGCCGTCGTCGAGATCCTCGCCCTTGGAGAGGGAGGACACAACACCCACCACAACTCAGAGCTTTGGGCTCAACATGGCGTCTTTGCGTGGCAATTCGACCCTTCGGCAGTGTTCATTAAGACGCTCGTCAAGCTCGGACTTGCAAGCTCGCCCAATCTGCCCACCAGATCGCAAATCAAGGCTGCCTGGCGCGAATGGCGACGCCGACAACCAACCATGCAAGGGTATCCCGCTCCCGCCTACGCACTCGTCTCGCCGACGATTGTTAAGCAAATCGAAACTGACGAAAAAATTCCTGTTTAGGGGTTGAAAAGTAGTACGCATTCCACTATTCTGGTGGCGTGCGTACTGCTCTTATTTTTCTAGCCGCGGTAGCTGTTATCGGCTGTGGCGATGGTCCGGCGCTGACCGTTAAAAAAGTGCCGTTTAGTCTTCCCGCCGGGTTCACCGAAGGAGCAAGCGACGACAAGGTCGTTCAGCTCGCAATCCCAAGCGGATGGCGGCAAGGTGTAGACCGGCTTTCGGGCTCGATGGGCATGGGAGATCTAAGCGGTTTGGCGGGTGGAACCATGCCGAGCGATCCCGATGCGGCCAAAGCGATCCAACAGATGAGCGCGGACATCGACAAAGCCGAGTCTGAGGGAGAGAAGAAGGAGCTAGCCAAGCTCAAAGAAAAGGGAATTATCATCCACTGCATCACGGTCGGCGCGCGCCCCACGATCGGCGAAACTCGCACCCGGTTCGTGGTTCACAAAGAGACAAAAGGCTCCAACTGGAACTGGGATGACGCCCACCAACTCGAAGCTGGGGCCTACCTTCACAAGCCGGTGGCCAAGGAAGTTGACCTCCCAATCGGCAAGGCTCACCGAATGGAAGAAACCAAGACATTGGTTGACGGCGGAGTCTACACGATCATCAGCTACGTCATTCCAAACGGCAAAGACCTCTATAGTCTGCGTTTCATCACCCAAGAATCTGCCTCTGTCATCCAGCAGATCGAGAAGCAAGTCGCAGACTCAATCCGGATCAACTAGAGGCCCGAAAAGCCTTCAATTCAGCGCGCATCTCTTCGCCCAAAGCGGAGAGTTTTGCGCGCCAACGATCCTCGTGCGGCTTCAAGGCGTCGTAAATCGCCTCGGTGATCAGCAAGTTTCGGTACCACTTTTCGTCGGCGGGAATGACGTGCCAAGGCGCATACTCGGTCGAGCATTTCTCCAGCGCATCCTCGTATGCCTCGGAGTAGTCGCTCCAAAACTCGCGCTCCTTCCAGTCATTCACGCTCAACTTCCAAGCCTTCACGTCGTCTTGCTCGCGCTCAAGCAGGCGCTTCTCCTGCTCCTCCTTGCTGATGTGCAAGAAGAACTTCAAGATAATGCACCCCGAATCGCTCAACAGCTTTTCAAAGGAGTTGATATGGTCATAGCGCCTCGACCAAACCTCCTTTGGTGCGATGTCATGCACCCGAACCACGAGTACATCCTCATAATGCGAACGGTTAAAGATCACCGTCTCGCCTTTACTGGGAGTTTGCTGATGAATGCGCCAAAGGAAGTCGTGGGCAAGCTCGATGGGGGTTGGGACCTTGAACGGAGCTACCCGAGTTGATTGCGCGTTCATAAACCGTAGGCAATGGCGGATCGTGCCGTCCTTACCGCTGGTATCCCGCCCCTGAAGCACGATGAGCAAGGGAGTATTTCCCGCCGAGAACATCAGCTCTTGAAGCTCAGAGACCTTCTCCGTCAGCTTTTCCAGCCGCTCCAAAGCCTCTTTCTCTGAGACGTCATGGGTATCCGAAGGATCAAAATCCTTAAGATTCACTTTCGAGTGCGGCTTGATAACTGGCATGTCACCAGTTTAGCGTTACGCAGCCTTATCTTTGGCCGCAATGTCGCGATAATGCGTCACTCGGTTGCGCCCGTTGTGCTTCGATGCATACAGAGCTTCGTCGGCTTGCTCGATCATTCCGCGCGCGCTCTCGGTACCGCTAAAGGTTGCACAGCCTACGCTCGCTGTGATGTCTCGGTGGGGCCATGCCTCGGCGAGAATGGCGGCTCGGAATCGCTCTGCCGCCAGCCGCGCAGCTTGGGCGTCGCAGTTATCCAAAATAATCGCAAATTCTTCTCCGCCATACCGTGCTGGCCGCTCATAGCGGCGCGCGGTATTGGTGAGAACATTGGCAAACTTGACCAGAATCTCATCACCCGCTTGGTGACCAAAGTTGTCATTAAGAGCCTTGAAATGGTCAATATCGAACAGCAAGAGCGAGAACTTGTGATCCTGCCGAATCGCCCGGTCAAGAGTCTCATCGAGAAGCTCGTTGAACCTTCGGCGGTTCATCAGTCCCGTCAATCCGTCGGTAACTGCCAGTCGTCTGAGCTGCCGGTTCGCGTCTTGAAGCTTTAATCGCTGACGCTCCATCACCTTCATGTAGCTCTTGATCTCAAGCATCTGCTCGTCAATCTTGCGCTGCGCCAATACCCGTTCAGTGATGTCCAGATTTCCTGCGACCGCCGCAATCACTTCGCCACGGCGATTTGTGAGGCAAACAATCTTACAAGCGAGGTGAACTTCGCGGTCATCAAGCCGACGGAAGGTCCAATCGAACTCCATCGTTTGATTCTCTGCAAAAAGCTTCTCAACAAGTTCTTGCGACCACGAACCGGTTACTTCTGGATCCATCACGTTCCAGACCGAGTTAAAGAATGCCTCGTAAGCCTCTATGCCGAATACCTCGGAAGCAAGTCCGTTCCATTCATGAATCAGGCCCTGAGCGTCAAATGTGAAACAAGCGACCGGTAGGCCGTTGAATAGCGCCTCAAATCTGCGCGAGGCAAACTCCAGGCTTTCTACGGTGGAGTGCAGGTCTTCATGCGCTCGGGTGAACTTCTCCTCAGTGTCTCGCCACTGCTTTCGCTCGTCGAGAATATTGGCTAGGAAGTGGACTTGAGAGGTCCATCGATCGTTCGTTTGCCCAACGAAGACGTTGTCGGCACCCGCTTGGTACCAAGCGACTTCATGCTCCTCAGTCGTCCAAACCAGCACGAAGTGCCCCAATCGGTTCGCCGAGGCAAGATTAATCGCTTCCTTGGCGCTGGGGCCGCGTTGATCGCGGATGATGTAGAAGTAAAAGCCTTGCTGCGAGAAGTCTTCAAAGTCGTCAAAGGGGCACGGTTTGATGGAAAAACCCTCGCGCTCCAAAGCCACGAACGCCTTCGGATCTTCGGGTCCTACCCAGTAACATATTCCGCGCGATAGGCTCATGCGACAACTCGATTCGGAGTGCGGCCGCACCCGTCTGTAAAGTTATCAGCACTTCGTTCAAGGATTTTTAGGGAATTTTCCGGGAATCGTCCCAAGCTCGGCGAAACTTCGTGTGTATGTAGCGCGGTACCTCCCACAAGGTCGGCGCCTTCTGAGCCGGCAAAAGCTCCTCCGTGAACCCAATTTTGTATCCTGCCGACTTTGCCGCCATCGACACCCGTCGGTCGTACTTTCCGTTCGGGTAAGCGATCTCATCGACTGCGTGTCCTAACTTGCTCTCCAACACCCGCTTTGAGTCGACGAACTCGTGCCGCAGCCGAGCGTCGCTGAGGTTAGTCAGGTCCCCCGGATGGGAGCAGGTTTGAGATGCAACCGTCACCAGCCCCGATCGATCCAGCTCGATCAGTTGCTTCCAATTCATTTTCGGCCGACCGACCGGGCTCCCCACATAATCTGTATGTACAAATTGCGCAACCGGAATCCTCTCTCGCTTAATGATCGGCCACGCGTGCTTGTAAAAGCCCAAATAGTTATCCGCAAACGTGATGCAGATCGCGTTTTCGGGCAACTTCGATTTGCCAGTGAGGCCCTCGCGAAGCTGCTTCACAGAGATAAACACCGCCTTCTTCGCCCGAAAGAACCTGATTTGCGCCTCAAACTCCTCCGCCGAGCAGTCAAACCAAACGCTCTTCTTGTCGCGCGCTGGAATCACGTCGTGAAACGTCAGCACCGGCGTAAGAGTGGGTTTTGCGAGAACGAGTGCCGCGAGAATCATAGGTGATCTGTGTTGTTGAACTTCTCCAGCACCCAAACATCTTGAGCCCACCGGAGCTCGGTGATGCTGGCATTGTCGAACCGGAACGACCGACTGACTTCAACCGGCGCGCCAAGAAGGCGGCAAAGAATCACCTCTTTCGTCATTCCGTGAGTGAAGATCGCTACCGAGCGGTTGTCAACCTTCAATCCGTCCACGAGTGGGGCGACCCGATCCATCACATCGTAAGCACTCTCCGCCCCTCGCGGCCGAACGGTGAACCTCGATTCGCCCCCCGCGCACGCCTTATCCCACTCCTTCACCAGCGTCGGCAAGGGAACCCCCTCAAGCTCGCCCAAATACCGCTCCCGCAAAAGAGTCGTCGTTTCCAGCGGCACATTCAATGACGTCGCCGCCAATCGCGCCGTCTCGACGGAGCGGCTGAGGTCCGAAGACAGCATCCGTTGAACCGGGTTATGAATGAAGAACTGAGCGACCTTAATCGCTTGTTCATGCCCCACCTCGTCCAGGGGAATGTCGATATGCCCCTGGGCGGTGTGGCTGACGTTGTACGCAGTCCGTCCGTGCCGAACGAGGTAGAGCCTCATTTCGGAAGCTGGCGGAAGATCATGCGGCTCGCATTCTTCCCGCCCCAAAGCAGCGATATCGTCGCTTTTTGGAAATCCGCGTCGGTTGCCTTGTGGATGTTCATGAATTTATTCGGGTTCCGATCCGCGATCGGGAACCATGAACTCTGAACCTGAATCATCAGCCGGTGCCCCTTGCGGAAGGTGTGCATCGTCTCATTAAGATCAAACTTCACCCGCGTCGGTTGACCCGGCAAAATCGGCGTCGGCTTTTCAAACGAGTTTCGGAACTTCGCCCGGAAGATGTCGGACCGAACCATCATCTGGAAGCCGCCCATCGGCTTTCCGGCAACCGTGGTGTCCCTGGTGTCGGCGGGATATTCGTCGATGACCTTGACAACCAAGTCGCAGTCAGTTCCCGTGGTTTTAATCCACAAATCCGCCGTCGGCTTCCCGACGATCTGGAAATCCTCGGTCAGTGGCGCAGACCGATACGTAAGAACATCCGACCGCTTTTCGGCGAATTGCTGGTTGTAAATCAGCCAATCTCCCGGTGCGCGGCGGCTGTTCTGATAGTCTTCCAGGTAGGGCGTCGGATTCGCCGGATCGCTGACGTAAGAGTCCGATCCGGGTTGGTTCTCCGGAATCCACTCAAGCGATTTCCGGCCGTCGAAATACACTTGCTTTTCCGTAAGGCCCTTTGGTGGCCAGGTCTTGAATTCGTGCCACTTGTTGGCACCAGTTTCAAAGATGTAAGCCTCCGCTGGAGTCGGCAAATCCTTATTGTTCAGGTACTTCTCAAAGAACGGGAACTGGATCTTCTCGTGGAAGTACTCGGCGGTATTCGTTCCGAACTGAACTTCACCAAGCGAGTTGCCTGTCCCCCGCGAGAAGCCACCGTGCAGCCACGGCCCCATCGTGATGAAGTTGGCCGTATTGTTGTGCTTCTCGCCCGCCTGATAAAGGTTCAGCGCGCCCCAAAGGTCTTCTTTGTCAAAGAATCCCCCGACCGTCATGACCGCGCACTTCACGTTACGGAAGTTACGCGGCAGAGATCGTCCCTTCCAGTAAGTGTCGTAGGTGTCGTGGGCCATCAACTCGTCGTTCCAGTACGGCACCAAACCCTTAAGGTGGTTCTTGTCAAAATTCGGCAATGCGCCAACGCCGAGGTACCAGTCGTAAGCTGATTTGCCTTGCTTGTCGATCACGGGCCGTTGGCCACCGCGAGGGACATCAAAGCCCGCACAGAAATCGAAAGTCTCTTGTAAGAAGAGCGCTCCGTTGTGGTGGCAGTCATCTCCCAAGAACCAGTCGCTTACCGGAGCTCCTGGCTCAATGGCCTTAATCGCCGGGTGGGTGTTGACGCCGCCGATTCCGGCATAGAATCCCGGATAAGAAATGCCCCAAAGCCCGATGTTGCCGTTATTCTTCGGCACATTTTTGACCAGGTAGTCGCAGGTATCCCAGGTGTCCGTCACCTCGTCGATCGTTTCGCCCTTCTTTGCCATCGGGCGTACATTCACAAAATCGCCCTCGCTCTTGCCCTTGCCCCGCACGTCTTGATACACATAGATGTAGTTCGCGGCGGTCATGAGCGGGCCCCGTCGTCTAGGACCCGAGGTCGGCGATCCTGCGCCGTAAGGAGTCCGCTCCATGAGGATTGGCGACTTCCCCGTAAGTGCTTTTGGCACCCAAACGACGGTGTACAGCTTCTTCCCATCGCGCATGGGAATGTTGTATTCGAGGGCGTCGTACTGGGCAGCGAATCCCGAAGTTTGCGAAAGAATGAGCGAGAGTTTCAGCGCGGCAAACATGGCGATTACGCGATGTTACCGCTCCGCTCCATCATTTCGAGAATTATGTGACCGAAGAGGCGTAGAATCTGCCGTATGAATAAGTTCGCGCTCATTCTTGCTCTCGGAGCGGCACTTTTGACGGGTTGCTCGGGCGGCTCCAAAGGCGAAGATGTGATGTCCGGTGGCAAGCCGAAAGAGTCTGAGTTTAAGGTCGCGTTGCTCACGCCAAACGCTGTCACCGATGCGGGGTGGAGCGCTATGGCATACGAAGGTCTGCAAGCGATCAAGACCGACATGGGCGCGGAAGTGAACAACCAAGTCGCGGTCGGAAACGATATCAAAGAAGCCATGCGCGGTTACGCTCAAAAGGGCTACAACCTCGTCTTTGGTCACGGATTTGAATACAACGAGCCCGGTGTCCAAGTCGCAAAAGACTTCCCGAATACTGTTTTCGTCTCTTCGAGCGGAAGCGCGACCGCAAAGAACGCAGGAGCAATCCGGTTCTACCTCGAGCAATCGTTCTATCTCGCGGGCGTTCTCGCCGCCGAAGTAAGCAAAACAGGCAAAGTTGGAATGGTGGGTGGACCCGACGTTCCCAGCATCCGCTCGACCTTCAAGGCATTTCGGGCGGGAGCTGAGTCCACCAAGCCCGGCATTAAGGTGCTCGAAGTCTTCACTGGCAAAGGTGACGACGTCGCCGCCGCTCGCCAAGTCGCCGAAACCATGATTAAGGACGGCGCGGATGTGCTCATTCACCAGGCCAATTCGGCCGCGCAGGGCGTTTTCACCGCCTGCAAAGAAGGCAAAGCCTGGGCTCTTGGCGCGAACCTCAACCAAAACGATAATGAGAGCGGCGTGGTCATCGCTTCGGCAACCATCGAAGCCAAACCTGCGTTCCTTGAGATCGCCAAGCTCGTGAAGGAAGGGAAGTTTAACGGCGATGTCGTGCAACTCGGCATGGAGAAGGGAGCGATTGATTTCGTGTTCAACGACAAGCTCAAGGCCCAACTTCCGCCGGCAGCGATCACCAGGGTCGAGGCCGTCAAAGCGGACATCCTCGGCGGCAAACTTACGGTTCCAAAAGACAAGTTCTGATGGCGATTCCTCCCCTGGAGGTCAAAAACCTCGGCGTTCAGTTTGGCTCCTTCGCAGCATTGCAGGGAGTCAATCTCACGTTTAGACCCGGCGAAGTCCACGCCGTCGTGGGCGAAAACGGAGCCGGGAAGTCAACACTCATGAACGTTCTTGGCGGCTTTCTCAAGCCGTCCGCGGGAGCCCTCACCTGGGGAGATCGCGAGCTCAACGGCAATCCCGAACGCCATCGCCGGGCCGGAATCGGGATGATCCATCAACACTTCCGCCTCGTCCCTGCATTCACCGTTCGTGAAAATCTTGAGCTTGGCCTCATGGTCTCGGGGATTGCGATGTCCCAGGCAGAGCGAGCCGCGCATGAACTCGGTTGGGAATTGCGGCATCAAGCCAAAGTCTCCGACCTAGGCGTAGGCGAGCAGCAACGAGTGGAAATCCTCAAGGCAATTGCCCCAAATCCCGATGTCGTCATTTTCGACGAGCCGACCGCCGTTCTGGCCGAGAGCGAAGTCGCCGGGCTCCTCGAGTCCATAAAGTCCCTCGCCAAAGGCGGCAAGATCGTGATTCTCATCGCCCACAAGCTCGACGAAGTCTTTGCTTGCGCGGACCAAATCTCTGTCCTTCGCCGGGGCGAACTTGTCGGTACCTTTGACGCTTCAAAAACCAATCACCACGAAATCGCAACCGCGATGGTTGGAGAAGTGCCCAACATTGCAAAAGTCGCACCGAACATCGGCAATGTGCTGACCTTTGAAGCCCCCGAACGACTCCTGAACCTCACCATCAACCAAGGCGAGATCCTCGGCATTGGCGGGGTAGATGGAAACGGTCAGGTCGAGCTTGCAGAATTTTTAGTCGGCCTCACGCCTTCGCCCCAAGCCAAGCGACCCGCCGATCTCCGCGTCGCCTACATCCCGCAAGACCGCCAGCGAGACGGACTCGCGAAAACGATGTCGATCCAAGAAAACCTCCGTATCGCCAGCATCGTCGGCGAGGGCACCAACCCATCCGAGGCGATCCAAAACTACGAAATCAAGGCGAGATCAGCGAAGTCGCTTCTAAAGTCCCTCTCCGGCGGGAACCAGCAGAAAGTCGTCGTCGCTCGGGAGCTGGGCCGAAACCCCAACTTCGTTGTCGCCGTCAATCCGACGCGCGGACTGGATGTTCGCGCCGCTGTATTCGTCCACCAAAAGCTCATCGAGGCCGCCGAAGGCGGAGCCGCAGTCGTGCTGATTTCCACCGACCGCGATGAACTCGCCGCCGTCTCTCATCGCCACATGTATCTCTCGAGAGGAAGGCTCTACCCCAGCGAAGCCGAGGCACTCGCCGCGTGAAACACGCGCTTTCCCTCATCGCGGCGGTGATCGTCGCGACGGTCGCCGCTCTTCTGATCAGCGGCGTTCCCCTCGCCGAAGGCATCAAGTTGCTCGTAAGCGGCGCAACCGGAGATCAATTTTCAGTCTCCCAGTCGCTCGTTCGCATGACCCCGCTTCTGCTGACCGGAATCGGAGTCACGATTGCCTGGCGCGCCGGAGCATTCAACATCGGCGGCGAAGGACAGCTTTTGATCGGCGCGCTTTGCGGAGGCGCGGTTGCCGTCCCGCTGATGAAGCTACCAAACATCCCTGGCCCCATCGCGACTATCCTCATCCTAGCCGCTTGCGCGCTTGGCGGAGCCCTCTGGTCCGGCATCGCCGCCTGGCTGTCTGAACGTCGAGGCGTCGATCTCGTCATCTCGACTATCCTCCTCAATTTCATCGCGATTCAACTGCTGCAGTTCGGGGTCGAGGGACCGCTTCGCCGCGAAGGGCAATCCGCGCCGATGACCGCCACCGTCCCCGATGCTTGGATGCTCTGGAAGCCGTCGCGCCAAACTGACCTCCATCTCGGCGTCGCGATCGCGATCGCACTCGCCCTCGGTGTCGGGTTCTATCTCGCAAAATCCAAAGGCGGTTACCTTGTTAGGGCGACTGGCGAGAATCCGTTCTTCGTAAGGGCGAATCGCTTCAATCCATCTCAAATCAAGTTCCGAGCCATGCTCGCCAGCGGAGCCCTTTGCGGTCTCGCGGGAGGAGTTCAGTACCTCGGAATCAACGGCCAGCTCACCTCTTCGTTCTCCCAGCAGTACGGCTTCCTTGCTATCCCCGTCGCCCTCATTGGCGGTCTCAATCCCTTCGGGGTCATTGTTTCCAGCCTGTTCTTCGGCGGACTCTTTGCCGGGACGTCCAATCTCACCCGGTTCGGAAGCGGAGGCGCGACCTACTTCGTCAACACCGTCCAAGGGTTCGCCGTGCTCGCCCTGTTGCTGCTTTCGTGGTGGCGCGAGCGCAAAGAGGCGGTGACCGCATGATTTTCGATATCCTCCGTTATGCGGCCCCGGTCGGGTTTGCCTCTGTCGGCGAGGCCGTCAGCCAGCGCGCAGGAGCCATCAATATTGGGCTTGAAGGCACCATGCTCGCTTCGGCACTCGCCGCAACTCGTGTCAGCACACTGACGGGAAATCCCTGGTTAGGACTCCTTGCCGCCGTCGTCGTCGGCATCGTCTTGTATCTGGCAGTTTCCGTTGTGGTTCTCGAACTCGGTCGTGATCAAGTTGTTGTCGGCACCGCCGTCAACCTCGTTTCGCTCGGCATCTGCGGAACGCTTTATGAAAAGTCCGTGCAAGGCTCAACCCAGCTGAGTTCGCTGCCCGCTCTACCTGCGCTGCCAACACCGCTCGGGAAACTCGATCTCATGCTCATTGTTCTCGTAGCACTAGGCGTGGTGGCAAGCTTTATGCTTTTCAAGACCAAAGTCGGACTCCGAACAAGAGCCGCCGGAGAGGAACCCGCCGCGCTTGAAGCCGCCGGATACAGCGTGACCAAGCACCGCCGCACCGCAATGCTAATCGGGGGTCTCTTGGCGGGTCTTGCGGGCGGGTACTACGCAATCGGAGTTGCCGGTTCCTTCGCGGTCGAGATGATTGCCGGACGCGGGTTTGTCGCGATTGCGCTCGTCACCTTCGCCCGCTGGAAGCCCGCCTGGACCATCGCTGCCGCCGCACTGGTCGGAGGGTTAGAGCTTTTGCAATACCGGATCCAGATCGACCAACAGAACATCCCCAAATCGCTTCTCATCGCCCTGCCATACGTGGTCACCCTCGCGATCCTCGTCGTCTCCGGCAAGTCCGCCCAAGGACCTGCCGCACTTGGCAAGCCGTACCGGGGGATGCGATGATCTCCAAAATGACCCGCCGGCTCAGTTTCTCCGCCGGACACCGTTACTGGTTTGCCCACTTCTCGGAGGCCGAAAACAAAGCTCTGTTCGGGCCTTGGGCGTCGCCCTTCAGCCATGGCCACAACTATGTCCTCGATGTCGAAGTCGAGGGCACCGTGACAGATTCCACCGGAATGATTGTCAACATCAAAGATGTTGACGCCGTCCTCAAAGCCCAGCTTCTCCCCCAATTCACCAATCGGAGCCTCAACGACGAAGTCCCCTACTTCGCAACCCATGCGCCCACCGTCGAAAACGTTCTCAGCTACATCTGGAGCGAAATCAATCGGATCGGGCTCCCGCAGGAATGCACGCTCACAGCGCTCAAGCTCGAAGAAACCCCCCTCCTCTACGGAGAATTTGATGGCATGACCACATCACTCACTCGCATCTACGAATTCGCCGCCAGCCACCGCCTCCACGCGCCCGCGCTCCCGCAGTCGCAAAACGACGCGCTGTACGGCAAATGCAACAATCCAGCCGGGCACGGTCACAACTATGTGCTCGAGGTCACGGTCTCCGGTCAACCTGACGCTCAAACGGGGATGCTGTGCTCCATCGATGATCTCGACAAAGCGGTTGATGACCTGGTTGTGAACCGCTACGACCATAAGAACCTCGATGTCGATGTCCCAGAACTTAAGGGCACAATCACCACTTCGGAAAACGTCTCACAGATGATATTCAAGACCCTCGAAGACAATCTTCCCGCGAGGCTCGAGCGAGTGAGGCTTTGGGAAACCGCCCGAAACATGTTTGAAGTTACTCGCCGTTAGCGTCTTCGGTCCATACCCGTAGCCACTCCGCCACGCTCCACGCTTGCCAAGGGCAACCGTTCGGTCGATGCGGCTCATCGCCGTCGTAACATTCGGCAATTCCGTCAATCCCCCGGTCGCCCAGCATCTCTTTGAGCGCCGACATGCGCTTCCGAGCGTCGCGTTGACTGCCTCCGTACTTTACGAACGAAGTGATATATGGCCCCATCAGCCAGGGCCAAACCGTCCCTTGGTGGTAACGGCTATCAAGCTGAGTGACTGGACCCTCAAATCGCCCTTCGTACCCAGGTTCGCGCGGTCCGAGCGTTCGTAATCCGAACGGAGTCAGCAGCTCCCGCTCGACGACCTCAAGTGCGTGCTTGGCATGAGTAGGGTCGCACGGCGAAAAGGGAAGCGACATCGCAAGCACCTGGTTAGGTCGCAACGAGGCGTCGCCGGGCTCGACGGTGTCCATATAATGCCCCCTCCCCGAGTGCCAGAACTTTTCTTCAAAAGACGCCGCGGCCTGGTCAGCCGCCTTGGTCAGGCTGTCGGTCTTCTTGCCGAGTTTGTCGCCGATGAACGCCGAAACGCGCAAAAGATTGACCCACAACCCATTGATCTCGACCGGCTTACCGTGGCGAGGAGTCACCACCCAATCTCCGATCTTTGCGTCCATCCAGGTTAGCTGCAGCCCACTTCCGCCTTGACTCAAAAGTCCGTCCGCCGGGTCGACCTTGATTCCAAAATGGGTTCCGTCCATATGCGACTGGATCACGTGCTGGAGCACGCCAAACATCTCTTTGGCAAACGTCTCATCCCACTCTGCCAGCAAAGTCTTGTAGATCGCATTTGCGAACCAAAGCGTCGCGTCAACTGTGTTGTAGTCCGGCTTCTCGCCGCGCTCCACAAATCGGTTTGGAATTAGGCCGTTGTCCATCTGCGAGGCATAATCGCGGAGGATGGTCCTCGCCGTCGCGGTGTTTCCGGTTGCCAGACAAACGCCAGGAAGCGAAATCATCGTGTCCCGCCCCCAATCGCTGAACCACGGATATCCCGCCAGAATCGAAGATCGAGTCTCCGTTTGCACCAAGAACTTCGTCGCCGCACGCCTCAACTGCTCCGAGAGCTTGTAGGATGCCTCCTCAGTGGCACTTGCGGAAGGCGTAACGGGTCGACCGACACTCGCGGTCAGAGTGACCGAGTCTCCCGGCGCGATGTCGTAATGCAGCTCGCATGGGCAATAAAGGTCATCTCGCGGGTCCAGCCCTCGCTCGATTTCCCGAAGGTGCTCAAATCGGTAATACCAACCCGCCACCGGAGTTCGAGATGCCTTTGGATGCGTCAAGAAAAGCTCGATCCCGCCCTCTTCAATGATCGTAGCATCGGCCTCAATGGTCATCGAAGCTGGGTAACTGTCTCGCTCCGAAAAGTTCGCGTGAAAGTCCCGGTGGCAAACCAAAGGATTGAGCGCGATGTGCACAGTTTTTTTGCCTAGGTTGGTGTAGGTCAGTTCGATCTGGTTCGCACCATGCACCATCGTCAGCCGCTTCTCAATCGAAACAGTTGACCGCTGAAACTTCCACGCCGTCGAATTATAATCGACCTCAAACGAAGCCAGCGCGGAGTACCCATCGGGATGAATCGCACCCGGATATTGGTTACTACTCAGCGGCACCCTCAGCGATCCACAAGTCGCCACCCCGTCAACCCCAGCGAGCAGAACCATTCGATCCGTCGGAGGATGAATCGCTCCGACAAGCAAGCCGTGATACCGGCGAGTGTTAATCCCAGAAACAGTTCCCATCGCAAAGCCGCCGATGCCGTTCGGGAGCAGCCACTCTCGGTGGGCGCTCAAATCCAAGTTCTGGCATTGCGACGCGGTAAATGATGCTGGCATTGCGTTCAATAGTAAGTTTGGCGATTACGGACGGATCTTTGTGGACTTTTTCGAGCGATTTGCACTTCGCTGAATCGCCAAATCGAGCAGTTCGTCGATTCGGAACCGGAGCCCGAACTGATACTCATTGGGATTCGCTCGGTAAATGATCACCGGCTCGACCGGTCCAAAGACCTGCGAAATGCGAAATTGTCGGTCGAACCACCCCTGCGCCGGGTCGTACCGCCACATCATGCTGATCTTCGTCGCCTTTCCATAAAGGTCGCCCCGCAACGAGAGTCCTTGGTTGCTGACAAAGCGATCGCCAATGAACAGCGGCGTTCCTAATGTCTCATATCCGTACACTCCGGCGCTTAACCGGAAATTCTCTCGCGGCTCATAGCTCGCGCCAATCTCTCCGCCCGCCCAGCCAAACCCATTCGCATCCGCCAAAACTCCGCCGTCCAAGCGAATTGTCGTGAGCAGTCGCCCGTTCCACCTCGGCTCCGAAACCACACCTCCAGTGAGCCGCAATCGGCCATAGAACGCCCCGCCGTCTTCAGAAACCGACTGCGCCCGTCCCTGATAGAAGAACGCCGACTTCGAGCCATTAAGGTAGCCCGACCGCTCATGGACGAGCTCGAGCGGCTTCGTGTAAAAGTTTTTGAGGTCGCTCTTCCGCCCAAACGTCCCGATGCCCGAAGAAACCGCAATCTGCGTCGTCTTGCGATCAAAGCCCAGCATCGCGTTCTGAAACTCGACTTCGCCCGCGTAGATATTCTCAAAGTAGCTGAACGCCTGCCGCTCGCCAAAATCAGAGGCCGTCGTGAACTGGTTGTTCGCAGACTTTTCGGCGGGCGTCTCGCTGAGAGTGTAGGAGACATTGATCGCGGGCAAAAGACCCGGGAACGCGCTTGCACTTGCGCTCAAAACCCTTTGGTCTCCGAACAAGAAGTTGCCATCCCAGGCGACGCCAAGCCCCCCTTGTTGCCGATACGTAAGTTGCGGCGGCCGGGTGGCCCTCACTCGCCGGTCGAGCGAAAAAGTGAGGCTGGGAATCTTGGGCAAGGCACCGCCAAAGAGCTTTAATTGCACGCCTCGCGCGACCCCCGCTTTGCCGGGTGTGATATCGAGTGAATCCAGTTTGAACTCGTATGCGGGCTTTCGGGTGTTGTCGGTCGTTGCCGAAACTTGCCTTAGTTTCCAACCGGTCGAGTCCTTCTCGGCACTCCGCGCAAAGATTCTCGCCCGGCCCACCTGAATCAGAAAGTCCGACGCCTTCGCAACCGGAGCCTTCGGATCAGAAGTCGTGGCCTCGTCCCACGTATACCAAAGATCACGCGCCTCGATTGTGCCGTCCGGATCGATGATCTGCACCTTCCCAACCGCGACCGCCTCGTGATTCTTGAGTCGAAACTCGCGCTCGCCGTCCTTAACCGCAGAGTCATCAAGTGCCGTCTCGCTGTCCCGAATAATCAGCGTATCGGTAACCAGTCGCGTTGGGCCAAACAGGACCTCAACTCCGCCCCGGTATATGCCGTATCCCGTTCGGCGGTCGATGTCCGCCTCCTTATATCGCAGAATCACCACCTCTTCAGAGGCAGCCTGGGGAGTCGGAATGTACGCCTTCGCCAAATGAAAATGAGGAATCGGCATACAAATTCAAGTTTACCGACGAACGAAACCGAGCTTTCGGTACGTCCTGCGTTATGATTGAGGAGTCAGGATGTCAATTTCGACCACAACGGGTGAGTTTAGGCTAACGGAGATGCACCTGGTGCATCGCGCAAAATCAGGCGACAGCAACGCCGTTGCTCGCCTCATCGAAATGCACCGAGAGGGCTTGGTGCGCATCGCCGCGAACATCTTGCGAGATCCTTCCGAAGCCGAAGACGTTGCGCAAGAGGCGTTTTTGCGCATCTTCGGTCAGTTGTCCAACCTACGAGACGACGGAAGCTTCAAGCGGTACCTGTTCCAAGTGGGAGTCAGGCTCTGCCTTGACCGGATGCGACGGATCCGCGCTGAACCGACAGATTCGATCGAGGGTGAAAGCCGTCCCCGCGAGGATATCGAGAGCCGTGTCCACATCGAGCGCGTCCTGGCAAAATTACCTGCCGAGCTTCGCGCAACCCTCGTCCTTCGCGAGATCGAGCAACTTGACTACCAAGAAATCGCCGAAGTTCTGCGTGTACCCGTCGGAACCGTGCGATCGCGCCTCCACGCCGCTCGAGAAAGGTTCCGCCAACTCTGGGTCGACGAGGTGTTCGGCTAATGCTTCGCCTCCGCTGCTACCTATTTGGCAAACTCATTCGCGAACGCCGCGACCGAGTTCTCGACGCCAGCGAAAGGGAATTTCTGGATCGTCATCGACTGGAGTGCATCGACTGCCGCATCCGCGAAGCCACCACTGGGTGTTCTCTAGATGTTTTGAGTGAATCAAAGCTCAGCCCATCCGGAAAGCTGTCGTCGAAGGTAATCCTTGAAAAGCTCCAAAAGGGTGCCGACGCAAGATAAGCCAAAAACTATCTCCCGAGCCAGCAAATAGAGCAAAATAGCAAAGGCGCATGAGTGCTTTCGACAAACTGCTGGAAAAGTACCGCGTCATGACCGCACTCGAGTCCGCGGCCGGACTCATGAATTGGGACCGCCAAGTCTTGATGCCTGTCGGAGGCGGAGCCGCTCGAACTGAGCACGTCCAGCGCCTTCAGCGTATGCGCCACGAACTGCTCACCTCCGATGAGATCCAGCGCTTAGTCGAAGGTGCCTCTCAATGGGCATCCGAAGAGGAGATGGCGCAAGTCAACGTCCTCAAACGCGAAATCAGCCACGCCGTGCGAATGCCTATTGAGCTAATCGAGCGAAAATCGAAAGCCTCAAGCGATGCGTACGATGTCTGGAAAAAGTGCCGCGCCGAGGCTAACTATCCGCCGCTCGCACCCTATTACCAAGAACTCTTCGACATCGCACGCGAGTCCGCCGAGGCACTTGGATACGAGGATCACCCTTACGACGCCCTAATTGATCAGTACGAGGAAGGCTCGACCTACCGCGAAGCGAAAGAGACATTAGGTGCACTTAAGGAACCCGCCATCGCCCTCGTAAAGCAGATCGAGGCTGAAGGCCGTCACATCGATTCGTCATTCTTAGAGCGAAGCTGGAACCAAGAGCGCCTCAAGGGCGTGATGGAGCGCGTGATCGGGCAGATCGGATTCAATCTCGACAACGGACGCCTTGACATCGCCGGAAACGCATTTTGCACATCCCAGGGCCTCGGCGACGTCCGGATGACGACTCGCCCCTCGAATCACATTCGCGGCATCGTCTCATCCACGCTTCACGAGATGGGTCACGCCCTTTACGAGCAAAACCAACGCTCCGATTGGGAAGGGACGCCATTGTTTGGCGGAGTCAGCCTCGCCGTTCACGAATCCCAAAGCCGCACGTGGGAAAACGTCGTTGGACGTTCGCTACCGTTCTGGAACTTCTTCTTCCCCTGGTTCCAAGAAGAGTTCTCGTTCCTCGCCGATTACTCCGTCGAAGAGTTCTATGCGGCGTACTCCAAGGTCGACCCTGGCTTCATCCGCGTTGGATCCGACGAAGTGACTTACAACATCCATATTCTCATTCGGTTCGAGCTCGAAGTCGCGATGATGATGGGCGAACTCCCGGCAAAGGACCTCCCCGAAGCTTGGGATCAACTTTACGACGATTACCTCGGCATTTATCCGCTTGATGATTCCGTCGGATGCCTTCAAGACGTCCATTGGGCACGCGGCTCGGTGGGTTACTTCCCGACCTACTCATACGGGAACCTCATCGGGGTCCAAATCTGGAACAAACTCAAGAGCGAAATTGAGAACACCGACGATCTGATCGCGGCCGGAAACTACCGCCCGATCATGGATTGGCTTTCAGAGAAGATTTATGGTTATGGCCGACTCATGCGGCCGAAATACTTGGTCGAACACGTTACGGGGTCACCGATGACGGCGACCCCGTGGCTCCAGTATGCGGAAGAGAAGTTCCGCGCTATCCATGGCCTAAGTTAAGCCTTTTCTTTCAGTAAGGCTTCGATCGCGGCCGAAACGGAAGAGCTATTCACCTGCTCGCGCGGAGAGAACCGCTTCACCGTCTTGCCATCGCGGCCAATGAGGAACTTGCCAAAATTCCACTCGACATCGGCATGGTTCTCTTGCGACGCCAACAGCCACTTATAAAGCGGGTGGATATCTTCGCCCTTCACCGAAATTTTGCTAAACATCGGGAAGCTGACCTTGTAGTTTTCGGTGCAGAAGAACTTGATCTCTTCGTTCGAACCGGGCTCTTGACCGCCAAAGTTGTTCGCCGGGAATCCAAGAATCACCAGGCCCTGCTTGTTGTACTTCTCGTACGCCTGCTGAAGCGACTCGTATTGAGGCGTGAGTCCGCACTTACTCGCAACATTGACCACGAGAACGACTTTGCCCTTGAACTTGTTCAGGCTCGTCGGCTTCCCATCGATGTTGTTCATCGTGAAGTCATAAAGCGAATTTGCAGTGACCGGAGTGGCGGCAAGAATCGCGCAAAGCGCAGCTGTCGTGAGCATCACAAGCGATTCTACGCCAAATTTGGTTTCATACTTTCACTGTTTTGTCGAGGCTTTACTTTATTCGGATCGGAGGCACCGCGATGGGCGGAGTCGCGGGGGCTTGTGCCGCGGCGGGAGACCAAGTGTTTGGCTCTGAACAAGACCTCTACGAGCCGATGAAGAGCTACCTCGAAGGTGGCGGAGTCAAGGTGTTTCGCTCCTTTGATCCGGCGAACATGCTCGCCGCCGAGCCAGACCTGATCGTTGTCGGCAATGCCGTTTCCAGAGGAAACGATGAGCTCGAAGTCGCCCTTGAGCATAAACTCAACACGATTTCATTGCCCGAGCTGGTAGGTCAACGGCTGATCGGCAAAAAGATATCGGTTGTCATCGCCGGAACTCACGGCAAGACAACCACCACCGCGATGACCGCGAACATACTCCAGGTCGGCGGCCTTGAGCCTGGATACCTTATCGGTGGCGTCCCTGGGAACTTCGACGTTTCGTGCCGACCGGGTGGTGGGGAAGTATTCGTCACCGAAGGCGACGAATACGATTCCGCTTACTTCGACAAGCGATCAAAATTCCTCCACTATCGCCCAGATATCGCGGTCGTCAACAACATCGAATTCGACCACGCTGACATCTTCGATGACCTCAACGCCGTCAAAAAATCGTTCCGTCTGTTCATTCGTCTCGTTCCTCGAAACGGAGTTGTGCTCGCGAATGGAGACGACCCCAACGTCCTTGAAATCCTGAAAGACGCTTGCTCACCTGTCGAGGCGTTCGGCTTTTCAGAGAGCTGCTTCTGGCGAGTCGTGAACTTAAGCGAAGGTCCGTCTGGCTCCACATTTGAAGTTTTCCGTGATGGAGTCCTGATCGGAGAGTTCACTTCTCCAGTCACCGGGCGGTTCAACGCGCTCAATATGCTGGTTGCCATCGCCACCGGCCACCGGCTCGGGATGTCTCTGGCGCAGCTCCAAGAGGGGGCGAAGAGCTATCTGCCACCCAAACGCCGAATGCAAGAGATCGGCTCGTGGAGAGGCGCCCTCGTGATCGACGACTTCGGACACCACCCCACCGCCATCCGCGAAACTCTTCACGCGCTCAAGCACAAGTACCCCGGTCGCCGAATCGTCGCCTGTTTCGAGCCAAGATCAAATACAACCACCCGCGCCTTCTACCAGCGCGAAATCGAAGAGTGCTTCGCCGGATGCGCCGCCGTCGCCATCGGTGCCCTTGACCGCCCTGAGCGGTACCAAGCCGACGAGCGTCTGAACACCGATCAGCTCATCGAGAAATTCCATGACCAGGGGATGAGTGCGATGGCAATCTCTCTAGAACAGGGAAAACAACCCAACTGGGGACACGAGATTCTGCGCTGGCTGGAAACAACCGTCCAATCGGGAGACTTGCTCGTGAGTTTCAGTAACGGCAGCTTCGGCGGCCTGCTTGCTGAACTAAAAAAGGGCTGACTTCGCAAAAACGAAGTCAGCCCCAAAAGGAGCGGTTAGACCGCCGCGCTGGTGCGCTGAATCACGCCCTCAATGAAGGCATTGTTGTTCGGAGTTCGCTTGATGAGCTTGATAAACTGCTCGGTAGCTTCCATCGAGTTCTGCTCCTTCGCCATCAAGCGGCGAAGCTGAACCACGCCCTGATAAACACCAGGGTTGAACAGCAACTGCTCTTGCCGCGTCGACGAGCGTCGAACGTCAATCGCCGGGTAAATCCGTCGCTCGGAAAGCTCGCGGTCGAGGATGACCTCGCTGTTACCCGTACCCTTGAGCTCTTCAAAAATGGATTCGTCCATCTTCGATCCGGTATCAACCAGAACAGAAGCGATAATCGTGAGCGAACCGCCCTCTTCGATGTTTCTCGCCGCACCAAAGAACCGTCGTGGTCGGTAGAGTGCAGATGGATCCAAACCGCCAGTGAGCGTTCGTCCCGATGGGTTAATCGTAAGGTTCGAAGCCCGCGAAAGTCGCGTCAGCGAGTCGAGCATGATCACCACGTCGCGACCGCTCTCAACAAGCCGCTTGGCCTGCTCCATGCAAAGCTCAGCAACACGCATATGATTCTCGGCCGGCTCGTCAAACGTGGACGAAATGACCTGACCGCGCACGGAACGCCGCATATCGGTAACTTCTTCCGGACGCTCGTCAACGAGCAAAACCATCAAAAAGACTTCGGGGTGATTCGTTGCAATTGCATTCGCAATCGACTTCATCATCGTCGTCTTACCGGCCTTTGGCGGCGAAACGATGAGCGCGCGCTGACCCTTTCCAATCGGGGAGATCAAGTCAACAATTCGCGTCGGAATGTTATCTGCCGTGGTCTCCATCACCAGCCGCTCATCCGGGAACAGCGGGGTCAGTTCATCGAAATTTTTGCGAGGCTTTGCCGCCCAAACCGTCGTTCCGACGTTGTGGATCGCCTCGACTCGGTAAAGGCCGCGGTACTTGTCGCCTTCCTTTTGGGGCTTACAAAGTCCGAAAACTACGTCGCCGGCGCGCAGGCCATGCTTCTTGATCAGTGTCTGGCCGACATAGATGTCATCCGGCGAAGGCTGATAGGTTTCTTTTCGCAGGAAGCCCCAACCATCGTTCATGATCTCCAAAATGCCCTTGGCATAAACCGCTTCTTTCTCGGCATTTACCTTTGCGAGCAGAGCTTCGATAACCTCATGCTTCAGCAGGTCAGCGGAAATCTTGTGCTTCTTAGCGAGCTTCAGCAACTCAGCCGGAGCCATGTCGTCGTAGTGGCTAAAATCGGTTTCTGGTACCAGTTCTGGATCGAGCTGCGAATCACCCTTTGGGAGGCCCTCAGTAGAAGTTCCGCGACTGCGGCGTCGTCGATTTTGGTTACCGCCTTGGGCACCGCCCTGGCGTTGTCGGAATGTTGGGTTCATAGACGTAAGTCAGTCCGTTTGAGAGGAATCAGGGGAAAACCAAGGCTCAAAAGCGAGCTAGTCTTGGTGATAGACGGCGATATAAGGCAAATTGCGATATCGCTCGTCGTAATCCAATCCATATCCTACCACAAATTTGTCAGGAATCTCGAAGCCAATGTTCTCGGCATTAACCTCAACAATTCGGGCGTCCGGCTTTGAGAGCAAAGTGCAAATCTGCAAAGAGTTCGGCCGGCGAACGGCAAGGAGCTCCTTCAGGTGGCTCAATGTGCGCCCGGTATCGAGAATATCTTCGACAATTACTACGTCTCGTCCCTCGATCGAGCTATCGAGGTCCTTCTTGATCTGCACGATTCCCGAGCTCGCCATTTCACCGTGCCAGCTCGACACCTGCATGAACTCAAGCTGACACTCCCGGCCCAGCGACCACAGTGCGCGGGCAAGATCCGAAAGGAAGTGAACCGAGCCTTTCAGAATCCCAAGCAAGATAATCGGCTCGCCCGAATCGGGAATCGAATCCGCGATTTCTTTGGCCATTTCTGCGGTGCGCTGCTTGATATCGGCTTCCGAAACCAGGACTTCCAAACTCACCCGTTCAATTTACCTGGAGGGCACCCCGAAGAAATGCGGTATTAAACTAGCAATGGGTTTGATTGTGGCGGCCGTGCTTGCAGCTCAAAGTTGGGCATCTTACGGCAAGTATCCGCCCCCCGTCGCACCCTATACCAACGCAGTTTTGCCCCGAGGAATGGCGGAAGTCAAGATGGTCTTCCCAGTGGTGGGCAAGTGCGAGTGGAGCGATAACTACAACTCTAGCCGCGGCAATTTCCGCCACACCGGGGTCGATATCCGAGCCCGAAAAATGACTCCAATTGTCGCCCCGTTCGATGGTGTCTTCGGCAAAAAGGTCAACTCTTTCTGGATATACGGTGACAATGGCTATCGCTGCCTTGGGACGCACCTCAACAACGACACCCCCGGCACCGGAGACAATCGAAGCGACCCCGACTACATGTTCGCGCCCAATCTGCGCCACGGCGACCGAGTCAAAGCCGGACAACTTGTGGGCTACGTAGGCGACTCCGGCAAAGCCACCGGCCCGCACCTCCACTTTGAACTCCACAGTGAAAAGGGACTCCGTAACCCAACCCGCGCCCTTCAGGGTGCGGTCAAAGTGATCACCCCGCTCTCTGAAATTCCGAATCAACAGGACAAACCCGAAGAAAAGCAGGAGCGATTTGAGGTTTGCAAACGAAACTGGGTGGCCGAAACCGGAGTGTTCTACGGGATCCTTCACGCCAAGCAGTTCGATACCGGACGGGTGCTGATCGTCACACCGCCGCGCTACGTCACATTCAAGTTCCCCAAAGAGGTCTCCGAGACCATCGATCCCAGCGGCTGGGCCAAAGACCGAGCATGCTCGATCTACTTTGAGCGCATTGGCGACGACGTAAAAGTCACAAAAGTCATCCCTCCGAGCGAATGAGCATTGACTCCGCGATTCGGTTCATAGATAATCGGTGGGTGCGGCGTTTCGTGACTAACAAATGCACGCGGCCAAACCCGTAAGAATTGAAATGCCCTACATCCTCATTGGTAAAAACGGCGAAGAGTACGGCCCAGTCGAACTCGATACCCTCATAACGTGGGCGAGGGACGGTCGCGTTTTGCCCCAAGCCGACGTAAGAATCACGCCCGGAGGAACGCTCGTCAAAGCCCACACGATTCCCATGCTGGGTCTAGAGAATCTGCCGCCAAAAGCCATCGAGCCGCCCATCGCTGCTGCCTACCCAAGGCCAGATGTCCAGCCATTCGAAGAAAAACCCTCAAAGTACGGCCTCGTTTCCATCACTTTTTGGAGCGTGTTAGCCGTGACCCTCATCATATTCACCCGCAACTACGGCTACATCATGGCGTTCCTCGGAGTGATCGATATGTTTCAGGCGTGGAAGCGCAAGGATCCGTACCTTTTCCAAATCCTGACCATCGGCATGATTGCGATCATCGTCGCTGTCGTCGCCCTGATTCTCAAGTAATCAGGGCGCTAACCGCTCAAGGACCCACTGATCGCCAACGAGTCGGTAACGCAAACGGTCATGAAGCCGCGATGGGCGACCTTGCCAAAACTCAAAGCTACTCGGGAGGAGCCGGAATCCCCCCCAATGCTCGGGCCGCTCCGCCGCGGCCGACTCCATGAGTGCCTCCAGCGCCTCTCTCGATTCAACAAGACGGCTCTGCGGACTCGCGGCACTCGCCAGCCGGCTAGGCACCGGCCGAGAATTGAAATAGGCATCTGATTCCTCCCGAGATAGCCGTTCAACCCGACCTTCCACCCGTATTTGCCGCTCTAAGAAAGCCCACCAAAAGGTCATCGCCGCTGACGGATTCTCCGATAGCTCACCCCCTTTGCGCGAATCGTAATTGGTGTAGAACAGCAACCCCGAGTCGATCCCCCGAAGTAAAAGCATGCGTCCGCTCGGGGCTCCACCAGCCGTTGCCGTCGAGAGACAAAACGCATCTGGCTCAATGACCTCCGGAGTTGAGCGAGCCAACGAAATCCACGCCTCGAACTGCCGCAACGGATCCGGCAGAAGGTCAGATTCATTCAATTCCCCTTTTCGATAGTCGCTTCGATCCATTTATCTCCCAGTATGCTTATACGGTGCCAGAACTGCCAGAAGTTGAGACCGTGCGCCGAATATTCGACCGAGTTTTGCAGGGCAAACGCATCGTCGACGCTGAAATCGCTGAAGATTCGATCGTTCTGAAGAAGACCCCCGCCGACGTCGTGCGAGAGGCAATCGTAGGGCGGACCGTTACCGGCACCGGGCGCATTGGCAAGTATTTCTGGCTCGAACTCGACACCAAGCCTTGGCTCTTCGGCCACCTCGGAATGGCAGGTTGGGTGCGCGAAATCGGTGCCTCGACCATTCGGCTTCGCGAGCACGGAAACGCTCCGCTCGAAGACTCCGAGGGCCGCGCCAAGTTCCTCAAACTCCTCCTCACCGCCGAAGATGGCCGTCAAGTCGTAATGACCGATGGCCGCCGCCTCGCCCGCCTTTGGCTTTGCTCCGCGCCCGGAGATGACGCCGCTATCGCCAAGCTCGGCCCAGATTGCTACAATGCACTCCCAACCCCCTCCGAAATTCACGCCTCACTGGCCAAGCGAAGTGCGCCGATCAAAGCTCTATTGCTCGATCAGTCTCTGTTTTGCGGCGTCGGAAACTGGATCGCCGACGAGGTTCTCTACGTCGCGGGCATCCGCCCTTCGAGGTTAGGCAAAGAAGTGAGCCTCAACGACGCCGAGAAACTTCACGGCGCTCTCAAATCGGTCATCAGCCACGCCGTCGATGTCGGCGCGGACAAGGAAAAATTTCCGTCCGAATGGCTCTTCCACTACCGATGGGGCGGCAGCAAAGGCGACGACCTCATCGACGGACAGCAAATCGTTCGCGAGCAAATCGGCGGTAGAACCACCGCCTGGGTTCCGAGCCGTCAGAGCTGAAGTACACTCTCTCGCCGTGACTGATCAACTCATCCGAGCCTATTTCGACGCCTTCAACGCCCACGACGCCGAGGCGATGCTCGCCACATTGAGCGACGACGTGATCCACGTCATCAACGAAGGCCCTACCGAGGTCGGGATCGACAAGTTTCGAGCCTTCAAGGCCCACATGGACGACTGCTACCGCGAGCACATCAGCGATCTCTGCGTGATGGTGAACGGCGACCGAGGTGCCGCCGAGTTCACCTGCTCGGGCACCTACCTTAAGACCGACGGCAACCTAACCCCCGCGCAAGGGCAAACATACGCCATCCCGGCCGCCGCATTCTTCGAGGTCAAAGACGGCAAAATCACGCGAGTCACGAGCTATTACAGCCTCAAAGGCTGGCTCGAAGCCGTCAGTTAGTCGGCACTTGCTGCTTCTGAACCTCTTGCCGGACAGGCGGAGGGTCGGTAAGGGGTCGGCGGCGATCGAGCGAATCAATCACTCGGTTCACTATCGGCCCCACCCAGTCGACCTGAGCCAGCGGGCGCAGCGCAAGTACGATCAGCGACACCACCACTGTCGCCCCCAAAACGGTTCCTAAACCGGTCCAAAGCCCCGCGACTAGCCGTTTACCGAAGTGCGTCTGACTCTCGACAAACTGCCTTAGAAGCTTGTTTTGCGCCTCAACCTGTTCGGTCAGCCGCTCAATTGCAACTTTCAGCTCGTCCTGCGGCTCGTCCATCAACAGTTATGGACGGCTCTCGGTGCGGGAGCGTTGCAAATCCATCAGCATCACGGCAGCATCGGAGTAGAATCGGCGAATGATTGGCGCAATCGTAGCCGCGATGACGATTCGGCTCTGGGAAGGCGACGCCCCTTACTCGCACGGAGCCGGCGAAAACGACATACCAACTCTCACCGCCTTTTTGCCGGAAAAGAAGTCCGACACCGCCATCGTCGTCTGCCCGGGCGGAGCCTACTGGGTACTGGCCGATCACGAAGGGAAGGACTACGCCGAATTCCTGTCCCAAAACGGCATCGCCGCGTACGTGCTTCGCTATCGCCTGGGCCAATTCGGGTACCGCCACCCCGCCATGCTTGCCGACGCCCAAAGGGCGATCCGAACCGTGCGGTCGATGGGTTACAAAACCGTGGGAATCATGGGCTCTTCGGCCGGCGGACACCTCACCGGAACCGCGTGCGTCCACCACTCAGTCGAGGCGTATCCGGCCGCCGACGACAAAGACAAGCTCTCCGCCAAGCCCGATTTTGGTGTGCTCTGCTACCCGGTCATCTCATTCGAAAAGCCCTTTGGGCACGAGTTCTCGGGCAAGCAACTGCTCGGCGAAAATCCCGATCCAAAGCTACGGGACATGATGAACCTGCCCAAGCACGTCTCCAAGTCCACCCCGCCATGCTTCCTTTGGCACACCCAAGAGGATGACGGCGTGCCACCGCAGAACTCAGAAATGTTCGCCGCCGCAATGCGCGCCGCGGGAGTTGAGTGCGAGTACCACGTCTTCGCCAAGGGCAAACACGGGATCGGGCTTGCCGATAAAGCCCCGTACGCGCATGTTCACCCTTGGGCGACGAACCTACTCTTCTGGCTCAAGCAACACGGCTGGAACTAGCTCTTGACCTTGGTGAAGGTCATACTTGCGTCCTGACCTTTATCATCTTTGGCAGTGTAAGTAGCCGTGTCACCATCGAATTTGATGGTTCCCGTGGTCTTAAACTTCATGGCGTCTGCTTGACCTTTGTTTGCCGCGATGAGCGCCTTCAATTGGGGCGGAATTGATGCTTCGTCGATTTTCACTGTAGTGATACTCATATCCAGCTTATCGCCAGCTAGTGTGTAGGTTCCCCCTAAGTCCATTTTAAGAGCACCTCCGGCACCTGGAAGTGTCAAATCCAATTTGACATTGACGTTTGATCCGGAAAACGTTGCGACAGCTTTTTGGCCCGCCGGCAGCGTTCCGCCTGAAACATCGTAGTCCCCGGCCAGCGATGGCCCACCGCACCCCGCGAGGATCAAAGTCGAAAAAGATACGGCAAGCAAAGATCGCTTCATACGAGCTAAATACTCGCCAGCCGCCCAAAAAGATTCGCTACTCGCTCAAGACGAGGTGATATCCGACGCTCTTTCCGCGAAACGCCCCCCATCCCGTCAAAATCACCTTGCCACCAATGTGGGTAATCCCATTGATACTCTCAAAGCTCCAACCCGGCTTGTTCACCAACCCTTCAAGCCGAACGGCTTGCTGTTTGTGCCAAATCACCGCATCATCCCCGATGTTTCCACCAATATAAGCGCCATCCGGGCTGATGCACTTCGCCGAAGCCTGCCGCTGACCCATGTTCGGCAAGAAGTAGATCTGATCATTCCGCCAATAAACCGCCCTCGAACCGTCGTCGTACACCGCCGAACCTACGATGATCTGCCCATCCTCCGAAACATCGTAAGCTGAAGAATCGGTGTGCATGTTCCCGATTGGCAGAAGAGAACTCGTCTCAAAGTCCGTCCGAAATGCCCGCACCACCGAGTTATCCGTGCTGATCCCGCACGCCACCTTCCCATTCGCACTCACCGCAAGCGCGATGCTGCTCTTGTTCGGCTCGGGAGCCGGAATCTCCGATAGTCCGCCCTCTTTTGTCCACACAAACGCGCGGGTCAAGGTACTCGCCTGACTGTAGCCGACTATCACGCTTCCGTCGGAACTCACATCATAAGCAAAGCTATCGATGTCGCCCTCGAGCTTGCCCAAGAGGTGAAACCCGATCTCGCGCCCATAGCGGTAAGCCACCCCTGCCTTCCCGACAATGATGGAGCCATCGGCGTTCGTCGATTGGGCATAAGTGTCGAGCACACTCTGATTCGGATTTGGCTTAAAACGAGCGGTCTCGCCCCCGCGCCAAAGGAAAGCTTGCCCCGGCGCAAACTGCCCGACCACCGTCTTCCCGTCCGCCGAAATGCTGTACGGGTGAGGCTGAGGAGTCTTGGGATACTCGGGCAACATCGTCAATTTGACCGACCGAAATTGCAGCCCGATCAGCAGCGCAGCGGTGAGCATACGGTTATTATCGGAGCAAAACCGCTAAAATCATCCTCGTGAGATTGCAAGGTGCCGCGCACGAGATCGGATTGGAACTCTCCCCCGATCAACTCGCCGCCTTCGAAGCGTTCGAGAACGACCTCTACGAGCGAAATGAGATCATGAACCTCACCCGCGTTCCGCGCGAAGAGTGCTGGCTCCGCCACTTCCTCGATTCTTTACTGCTCTCCTCCCTGATCGGCGACAGCCTCAAGGTGGTCGACATCGGTTGCGGTCCTGGATTCCCCAGTTGGCCGCTCGCATGCGCCCGACCCGATCTCAAAGTCACCGCCCTCGATTCAAGCGGAAAAATGCTTGGCTTCCTTGCCCGCCACCCGCTACCCAACCTCGAAATCGTTCAAGATCGCGCCGAAAGCTGGGGTCGCCGCGAGAAGTTCGACATCGCCACCGGACGCGCCGTTGCCCCTCTAGCTATCCAACTCGAACTCTCCGCACCCGTCGTTCGCGTCGGCGGTTTCGTCATCCCGATGCGAACCCCAAACGACGAACTCGAGTCCGATTCCCTCAAAACCCTCGGCCTCGAACTCGTTTCGGTCGAGCAAAAAGAACTCCCCGAAACCGACATCGTCCGCGTCTTCCCAATCTACAAAAAGGTCGCTGCCACGCCCCGGAAGTACCCACGTAGCTGGGCAGAAATCAAAAAGCGACCACTTTTCTAAGCACACAAACCTCGGCTTTACGTAAAGTAAAACCGTGGATCAAAGAGTCTTTGGGGTTGAAACCGAATTCGGGTGCCTTGTCGCCGACGAGAACCTCGGCAAGCCCGAACAAGTGGTCGAAGAGATCAAAGACCACCTCTTCTACGACCGCAAAATCGGCCTCATTGACCACCACGCCCGCGACGACGTCTTCGAGCCCGCTGAGAGCGGCGGATTCCTCCTCAATGGCGCCCGCCTCTACGTCGACGCCGTCGGCTCGCACCTCGAATACGCTACTGCCGAGTGCCAAAGCCTCAAAGACCTCATCGCTAACGACCGCGCCGGACAAAGGCTGATCGTTTCCGCCATGAAGGAGCTCGCGCTAAACGAAGACTGCTCGATTTACAACAACTCCGTCGATCACTACGGCGGACACACCTTCGGATGCCACGAAAACTACCTCGTTCGCGCCGAAGGCGAACTCATGAACGGGGCCCTGCACCTACTCATTCCGTTCCTAGTGACTCGCCAAGTCTACGCCGGAGTGGGCAGGGTAGGGGGGCATATTTTGTACGAAGGTGACGCCCCCAGCTACGAGCAACTGAGCCAAAACCCCATCGACTACATTTGGGTGTCGCACGTGTACGGAGTCGCGCCCGACCCCAGCGTCAAGTTCCAACTCTCTCAGCGCGCCGACCACATCCTCCGCACCATCGCCAGCAAGGTTCGGTTCAATCGCGCCATCATCAACCCCAAATGGGAGACGATGTACACCCAAAACGGCATGACTCGCCTCCATCTCTTATTCGGCGAGGCGAACCAAAACGAATACGCCTACGCCCTCAAAGTGGGAGCGACAGCGCTCGCCATTCGCGCCTGCGAGGACGGTCTCGTGGGCACCGAAGTCCTGCTCGCCCAGCCCCTAGTGGCTCTTCGAGACGTCTCTCGTGATGAGTCCTTCGCTTGGCTTGTCGAACTCCTCGATGGCTCGATTGTTTCGGCAATTGACCTCCAAGAGAAATACCTCGAAGCCGCCCAATCGTACCGAGGAGAATCTGAGCAAACCGATTGGATCCTCGACGAGTGGCAACGAACTCTAAGTGACCTCAAAACCGACCCCATGCAGATGGGCGATCGCCTCGATTGGGTCGCCAAGAAGCTCATCTGCGAGCAGTACATCGCCGAAGAGGGAATCACCTGGACCGACAACGCCCTGCAATCCGTCGACATGGAGTACCACAATATCGACCCCGAGATGTCGCTGTTCTACGGCTGGCAGGAGATGGGGCGCTCCCGGCGTATCGTGCGCGAGCTCGACATTATGGTCGCCCAAGCCGACGCTCCCAAAGACACCCGCGCCCACGGCCGATCAAAACTCGTCGAACTCGTTCTCAAGCGCAAAGGCGCACCGATCTATGCCTTCGATTGGTCAACTGTCCAAGTAGATCGCCAACGGTTCACTCAACTCCCCGATCCTTTAGACCCCTATCTAAATCCATTGGACCAGTGGGGTCAGCCGATTTTCGGTGAATGACAAAGTAAAATGCCCCTAGAGCCCGAACGCTTGGGGGAAAAGCGACGGGATAGGGGCGGAACTAAACCGTTACTTCGGCATCAAAACGTGGTCGATCACGTGAATCACGCCGTTGCTCTGCATCACGTCATAGGTGCTGATCGCCGAGATCCCGCCCATTTCGTCCTTCAGAACAATATTGCGCGGACCATTCCACATCGCCCACAACCAGCCGCCGTTAAGAGTCTTCAGCTTTGCGGAGCCACCTCCCGCCTTGATCTCTTTCGCCAGGGCGTTGAAGTCCAGCTTGCCCGCCACCACGTGGTAGGTCAGAACTCCCTGAAGAGATTTCATATTCTCTGGCATCAGCAGATTCTCGACGGCGCCCTTCGGTAACTGAGAAAACGCCGCATTTGTCGGAGCAAAAACCGTGAACGGTCCTTTGCCACTCAGGGCGTCGACCAACCCCGCCGCCTTCACCGCCGCTACCAGAGTGGTGTGGTCTGCCGAGTCCACCGCGTTCTGAACGATGTTCTTCGAGGCCATCATCGGCATTCCGCCCACCATCGGGTTCGACTTCATCGACATCATCGCCAATTGCGCGCCCGCCATCACCACACCGGTCAAAACGACTCCGGTCATCACATTTCGTGCTAGTTTCATTTCATGTCTCCAAATGCTCATTTCGAGCCTTACGGGATGATTAAACGAGACCAAAATGAACGCCGTCTGAGCCGAACCTGAACAAAAACTGAAGAGTGATTCAAAGAAAAGCCCCGTCGGATAATGACGAGGCTTTAGGGGCTCAATACCGGGATGGTCTACCGGCGATGACGAACGAACGTGAAGTACAACTTGCCGTTCTTCCGCACCGACTTCCGGTTGTACCGAACGCCTTTGTAGGTGTAGTAAGGGCGGCTGTACCGAGCAGCGAGTTCTCGGCGCGAGCGGTCGCTCGACTTCCGATCTTCCTCCATCCGGTAGGCGGAGTACAACGCCGTGGCCCCGGCGAGGTACGAGACCGTTTTGTCCTTGTTCAGCTGGCCAAGGATGGCAACCACTGCGGCCGTGTTAGCCGTCTTCTGCCAGTCCGACTTCGTCTTCTCTCTTCGGGCGATTTCGCGCTGGCGCTGCTTCTTGGTTTGAGCATTGGCACTGATCGGCGCCATCAGGCCAAGGGCGACGACTGCGAGGGTTCCAAGTTTTGTGATGGTATTCATCTCATTTGCCTCCACCCCTTCCGACGCACCTAAAGGCATCCCCGGCACATCTGAAAGTCCGAAATCGGGACTTTATCCCCGCTCCTGGGATGGTGGTTGAGCGATTCCTCTGAATGAACAAGTTATAGCTTTGCCGAGAACTCATACCGGCCCGAGCCAACTCGGTGCTCCGTACCATCCGGCAGAACAACCTTTGCCATTGTGTTTACTGGAACCTCGACTTCCAACTTGAACTTCCCGCCCGCAACGCGCCAAGACGTCTTGATATCGCCCCTCACCGATTTATAAACGCACTTCGAATAGCTCAAGTTAGGATCAACCACCGGAGCGATGAGAAACTCTCCAAACCCTGGCGAAAGCTCTTTGATTCCGCCAGTCTTCTCGAACATCCACCCGACAACCGCCCCGTAGGCGTAATGCGCGAACGAGTTCATCCCTAAATCCTGAAAGCCTTTCTCCGGCGTCCAACCGTCCCAACGCTCCCAGATACTGGTCGCGCCATTCACAATCGGGAATCCCCAAGAAGGGAAGGTCTTGTTATGAAGCAAGCGGAACGCAACATCGTTACGTCCGATCTTGCTCAGCACGTGCATCAAGTCACGAGTTCCGACAAAGCCCGTTGAAAGGTGCCAATCCCGAGCTTTGATGTTCTCCACCAAGTGATCCGCCGCGCGCTTCACCAGCGCAGGAGGAACCAAATCGAAGTAAAGAGCGAGCACATATCCCGTCTGCGTTTCTCCCTTCACGCGCCCCTCGGAGTCGATGAACGCCTTCTGAAAAGCTTCTTTGACCCGCTCGTGAAGCACTTCATATTCCGCCGCATCAGCCGACTTGCCCAAGATCCGCGCCGCATCCGCAACTATCTTCGTGCTTCCCGCAAAGTACGCCGTCGTGATCACATCGCCCGGAGTATCGGCATTGATGCTCAGCCAATCGCCAAACAGGTGGTAACTTTTCGGCGGCAACATTTCCGCAGTGGACCGCGCCTTGCAGAATTCGATAAACCGCTTCATTTGGGGGTAGTGCCGCGCCAGCAACGCCTTGTCGCCATACACCTGATAGATCGTCATCGGACAAATCACGCCGGCATCGCCCCACGCCGGACCGCCGTCATCAAGGCCCCTCAGAACCGGTGCAACCTTTGGGTAGTTGCCGTCGGCTCCCTGAGCGTCATCGAGCGTCACCAGCCACTTGTCAAAAAACGCCTGGACGTCGCTGTAGTAAGTCGCTGTCCGTATGTACGCCTGAGCGTCACCCGTCCAGCCGAGCCGCTCATCGCGCTGAGGGCAATCGGTAGGAACGTCCACAAAGTTCATCTTCTGCGTCCACCAGGCGTTTTTCACCAGCTTGTTCAGCATCGGATCGCTGGTTTCCAAAGAGCCACTTTCGGGAGTTGCCGAAGAGATCGCCACGGCCGTGAAAGTGTCCATTGAGGGTTTGGTCGGCACCCCATCCACCTCGATGTACTGAAATCCATGAAACGTAAATCTCGGATTCCACTCCTCGCCGCCACCTCGGCAGGTGTAGGTGTCAATCGCCTGAGCAAGCCGCAAGTTTTCCGTATAGAGGCCGCCCCTCGCGTCTAGCCGCTCACCATGCCGGATCGTAAGCTTCGTTCCCGCCGGGTAATTCACTTTCAGGTGCACAAAGCCCGTCAGGTTCTGCCCAAAGTCGATCAGATACTTTTGGCCACCCACAGCTTTGATCGATTGTGCCTTGCGCCGCTGATACTCCCGCACTGGGTTGCCGGTAAACGCCTCCAAAACCCCGATCTTTGGCTTGGCTTCCTTCGCCGCCGTCGCCAGAACTGAGGTCGGCGTCGCATCGTACTTCTCCCCGTGCAAAAAGTGCTCATCGCGAATCTCGCCTTCCGAAACTGACCAGGAACGATCAGTGCCAATCAATTCACGAGAGCCATCCGCGTATTCAATTTCGGCCTGCATCAGCAGCATGGGAGTGTCGCCATAGTGCTCTCGCTGCGCACCCCAAGCCACATACCCGGTGTACCAACCTTGCCCCAGAACCGCCTGCAAATCGTTCTTGCCAGGCTTCAGCGATTTCGTGATATCGAACGCTCGGTACAGGACCCGCTTCCCGTACTCTGTCCAGCCGGGCGTGAAAAGGTCGTCCGTCACCCGCTTGCCGTTCACCTCAAAATCAGCAATTCCGAGCGCCGTCGCGTACAGCGTCGCGCGCTTGACCTTCTTGGCAATCGAAAGCGATTTGAAGAAATACTGCGCAGGTGCCTTCACAAACGACCGCGGTCCGAGCCGCCCCCAAGGGTTCGTTCCGTACGGGCCCACAACCTTCGCCGGCTTTCCGTCCGACAACCACCGCTCGTCGGTGGCATCAAAGCTCACGTTGCCGCCAAGCTCCGAAACAATAGCTGCAACCAATCCCGCCGGACTCTTTGCGTCATTTGCCGCCTTGATCTCGATGGAATGGCTCCCCGAGGCAAGCTCAAGCGGAACCGTGTTCAGGGTTCGCCAGCTATCTTTGCCGCTGGTGCGAAGAACCTCCTTCCCGTCGATCCGAACCGTCATCCGGTCATCGGCGGTGGTCAAAAGCTTTGTCACCGCACCTTTCTGAACCTGGAATGTGTGCGTGAATACTTGCGATCCCGCCGGAGTTTTGTCTCCCGCCTCGTCGTCGCCCCAGATCCACTTCGCACCGTCCAGCACCTCCGGCGATGCCTGGGGCTTGTTGCCGTGAATCCACTTCGCATCCCAGTCCGATGCCTTCTGCAAACCTGTACCAAACGACTGCGCCTTCGACCACGCCGAAGGCGCCCCATTCTGATCCCAAACCTGAACTTTCCAAACGCAGAACTGCCGTGAAGTCAGTGCCTGACCTGCGTAGCGAATCCCATAGGTCGAACTCGAATCAACCTTCCCCGAGTCCCAAAGGTCTCCTTTGCCCCTCGAGAGCAATCCTGGGTTCGAGGCAACTAAGATCCGGTACGCCGACTGGCTCAAACCCTTCGCCGCCGGATCAGTCGCCTTCAGTTTCCAGCTGAAAACCGGCTCTGCCCCCTGGATCGCCAGCGGGTTCGAGAGCGCATTCACGCGAAGCTCGTACGACGCGATGGTGCAACTTGCAACAAGGGGCAAAACCGGCATGATTCGGGCAGTTTAGCCCGAATGGTCGCCTAAAATGCGATCCAACCAATCGTTCAAAACCGAAATCACCTCTGGATTAAACGTCCCGCCTGGGCGGCCCCACTTGGCGCGGCTATCTGCAAACGAAGTCGTGAGGATGAAACCATGATCCGCATTCTAAAGGGTCTTGTACTCGCCCCAACCCGGATGACCCGGTTCACAATCCGGGCGATGTGCTCCTGATCCCACCCAGTGCTGATAAAGTCCGAATCGCCCCACATCGAAAGCACTTTGCAGTTCGATTTCTCCCACGCCAGCGGCAAATTCTTCTTGGCAAGTTGCTGGAAAAAGCGAACTCCCACGCCCGAATAAGTCTTCTGATCGGGGTAAGTCTCAAGAATCGCCGCCCAAACCCTTGGATCGACGGCGAGCGAGTCGGCATTTATGGCCACTCCGGCGGCGGATTCATGACCGCAGCCGCGCTTCTTTTGTCTCCGTTCAACGACTTCTTCAAAGTCGGAGTTTCGAGCGCGGGTAACCACGACAACAACATTTACAACCAAAACTAGAGCGAGCAACACCACGGATTGCGCGAGGTGAACGTTGGAACGACCAAAACCGCAACCCCTCCACCAGCCAAAACGCCTGATGAGGAATTGCTGGGTTACGATCCCCAGTTCGATAGCGGCTATGGCACCACCGGAACTCGTTTCGACATCAAGGTTACGACCAATGCTGAACTCGCCGCGAACCTGAAAGGGAAGTGGTTGCTGGTTCACGGCGACATGGATAACAACGTCCACCCCTGCGGCACCATTCGGCTCGTCGAAGCCCTGATCAAGGCTAACAAGCGGTTCATATGCTCATCCTGCCCGGCAAGGCGCACGGCTTTGCCGATATGCAGCCCTACTTCACCCAAGTGATGTACGAGTACTTCGTCAAGAACCTCATGGGCGCCCCGACGCCTGGCGGCGCCGACATGATCATCGCACCATAATAGATCGCCATGGCTACACCCAAACTATTCGAATCAACGACCGGCTGGTGGGAAGGCACGTCTTCCCTCAGCCTCCCTTGGGAGCGAAAGGAACCCTACGACTCACCCTCCTCGCTTCATGTCGAGCAAGGACCGAAGGGCGCGTATGCCCATGTCGAGTATCGGTGGAGCCACGAAGGCGTGCAACACCACGGGGTGCTTATCATTGCGGGCGACCGAAAGGCGGGCACCATCTCGGCCGGCTGGGTCGACTCATGGCATCAATCGCCCAGCGTGCTGAACCTCACGGGAAAGTGGACCGGTGAGGACTCGTTCTCCGCCCTCGGGCACTACTCGGCGGGAGAAGGCCCTGACTGGGGGTGGCGAATCGATCTCAAGATGAACGGCGAAAAACTCCATCTTGAAATGACTAACATTCACCCAGACGGCAAAGAAGAGTGGGCCGTTCGCTGCGACTACGCTCGAACCTAAAATGGCCTCTTTCCTGAGCCAGTTTAAGCCAGATCGGGAGTTCCCCGATGAGAGATGGTATTTCACTGCTCCGAAAACAGTGCTTCGAGACTTCGTCGCGTTGTACGCCCCGTTCGATGAGGACTTCCACAAATACAAGCTGCCGCGAAAGCCCTATCCATTGGAGCCAAGTTGCCCGACCTGCCGCGAGGCGACCGGTGAGTTGTCCGTGTTCATATTCGAAAAGGACGAGGCCGCCGAGGAATCGCAGGAGAATGCGTGGGGATTCATCGAGGCAAATTCGGCGGCAGTCGAACGTAATCTAAAGCAAAAGTTGCTCGCCGTACACAAGCGGGGAATCGAGTTAATCAAAGAGGAGATCGCAGACGGCGGCCCCTACGGAGCGCACTGGGCCTTCATTCAGTCCAAAATCCCCGAGTTCGCGAGATCAATCGAGTGCTTCTTCAAACTCGTTGGCGTTTCGCTCGCAAGCATTGGACCTGACGACCATGCGTACGTCGGGTTCGAGTTCCAATCCGCATGGGACAAGGATCACGGACTGCAAATCTTGATGCACAAAGACAAGGTTCTCTGCGCGGCGGGGATGACCGAGCTAATATCTCCTGGCAAAGACATCGAAGCGGCGATCCGAGCGATTCAAAGCTACGAATTCGACGCCTGCGATCACAAACTCTGACCCTCGCAAAATTACTGAGGCGTTGCATAATGATTCCATGATCGCTTCGCTCGCCTTTGCTCTCCAGCTTGGTCTTGCCCAATCCGCCGTAAAGCCCGCTTACTACGTCGAATCCACACCCATCGCGCGGATCAAACCCGAGCAAGCCAGGGCCGCCGCCGTTCTCTTCACGCCCGATCCCAACATCTTGCTGATTGTCGCAAGAGACAAAGAGCTGAGATGGATCGACATCCGCAAGAATTCGTCAGAAGACGTCATCCGAACCTCGAAAATCGGCGAACAGCCCGAACTGGTCCTTTCCGCTGAGCAGAAAACGATGGAAAAGGATGCCGTGAACTGGCTCGAAACGATCTACGGAACCGCCAACATCCCCGACCTGAAAGGCGAGGTCATGCGGGTCCCCGGCGACAAAGAATTCTGCATCACCGACCGCCACGACGAGTTCTTTTTCTATTCGACCGAAACCGGCGAACTGCTTCGCAAAATCAAGCTGCAAGTCAAAAATATTCCGTCTTTCAGCCCCGACTGCCAATTCTCAAAGGACTTCGCTTACGTGAACCTGCCGAACTATGAGGGCAAAGTCCAAAACATTTACGACACCAAAACTGGAAAGCTAGTGGTCGCGATTCCGACCGCCTTCATGGGCTCAGTGTGCTTCGCGCCGGACGGAACGAGTGCGCTTCAGCTCATCGGCAACAAGCTGACCACCTACGCTCTTCCCAGCGGTAAAGTCGCCTCGACAATGACCCTGCCGGTGCCCAAAGCGACCAACATGATCGCCTCTCCTAGCGGCAATCTCATCGCCTACGACGTACTCACCGCGAGTTTCAACTACGGCGGCACCAACGTCTACGATCTCGCGACTAAAAAGACCACCCCGGTGACAAAGGACCTCAGCGTGTTTGGCGCGAAGGTCTTCAGCCCCGACGGATCCAAACTCATAGTCGGAACCCAAAAGATGCTCCACTTCGTCGACGTCAAGACCGGCGCGCACGAGTTGACCATGCTTCCGTCCTTCCAGGGCATGTGGGATGTCTTCCACTCCCTCGCAATCTCCGCTGATAACTCGCGCGTCATCTTGGTCAACGACCCCAACAACATCAACGTCGACCTCCGCTACTCAATTACGTACAACCTCACCAAGAACACCGGCGAGGTCGTAAAGAAACCGATCAAGCGACCGAACTGAACGCAGAGACAAATGAGTACCGAACTGATTGAAGCAATCAGACGGGGTGATAACGAAAAGGTCAGGACCCTATTATCCGCTGGGGCTGACCCAAACTATCAGTTCGATCTTGGTCGAGAGTATGGTGAGTTCTTCAATGCCCTCACGCCACTCATGTTCGCGGCGGCGGCACCCAAGTCCAACGTTGAGATCGTGAGATCCCTCGTCGAGTTCGGGGCCGATGTCACTGCCCTCTCAGCCGGTGGGACCAGTGCGATATGGTACGCCGCAGGTGGAGGAACCGGATACCCCACTGGGCGAGCAGAGCCACACGAGACTGGTTCGGATATTCCTCTGAATGATTGGGGTGGGGGTGATGCACACCGGTTGAGGGAACTCTTGGATTTAGGGGGAGATCCGACCGAAACAGCCTCAAACGGTCGATCCTGCCTGTATGAGGCGTGCAGTTTGGGAGACCCCGAACGCGTGCGCTTACTCCTTGAGCGACTTGGTGCAAACCTCTCTCAGAGTGCTCTCCCCAAATCAGCAAAGACTGGGTTTTCACTGGGACTCGAGAAGTTGCTGCTGAGGATTGCCGGTGGAAACTACCTGTGTGTTCCTCTCTTTGCCGCCGCCAAGTCTGGCAACCTTGAGTGCGTAGAACTGCTCGTCGAAGCTGGCATCCCCGCAGACTACACTTCGAGCGGAGAAAATGCGCTCAACCACGTAGGGAGTGCCGACGTGGCCGAGTACCTTTGGGACGCTGGAGTTCGGTTACTGCCTGGCACTTTCGGGTTTGATGCCATCGATAACGCGATCGACCAGAACAACCTTACCGTCCTTCGTCTTCTACTACCTAAATTCGATCGTGCGTACATTCAACGGAAGCTCTTGACCGCTTGCGGTGTCTATATGAATCCGGCAGCTGTCGAGATACTTCTGAGCGCAGGGGCAGATGCCAATGAGGTCGATCCCGACTACGGTAGCTCTCTCCATTACGCTTGCTGGCAGGGCGATGGAAATGGTGGCCGAGAAGACTGGGTTGTTGAAAAAACCGTCCAGACACTGATTAGCCACGGCGCAGACGTCAACTTACTTTCTCGGGGAACCCGACCGATCCACCAAGCCGTCTCCGGTGATTGGAGCTCGCCAACCTCACTTCGGGTGCTTATCCGAAACGGAGTCCAGGTCGATGCAGTAAACGACGAAGGACGAACCGCGCTCATGCTTGCCGTTCAGGGCGCAGACTTAGAGTGCGTGAAGATGCTGTTGGCGGCTGGCGCGGACCGAAAAGCCAGAGATCATGAAAAGAAGTCAGCGCAAGACTACGCGAGCGCTAGCTTTAATAACTGGAAGGCAATCTGCAAGAAACGATTTCCCAAAATAATCGATAAATTCTGTGGAGATCGATTAAGTCTCGAGGATGCCTACGCAAAATCATTCCACTCTGCGAAGGAGATCAGCGAGCTTTTAGCAAAGGGCTAAGATGTTGTCTATTCAACTCGAAAAACTGGAGGAGAGAAGGGGATTCGAACCCCTGAGCCCTTTCAGGCTTCTTGTTTTCAAGACAAGCGCGATCGACCACTCCGCCATCTCTCCGTCTGGGTCGCCTTATATAATACTCGGCTAGCTCAGCCGCTTCCACAGCCAGCCGCCCAGTTTTGCGCTTCCGTAAATCGTCAAACATATCAGTACTGGAAAGATGAGATATGCCTCGGCGGGCCAGGAATCGCCCCAGATCCGGTCAAACACTAGCGGCAACACGAGTCGCCACGTGATCAATGTAAGCCCAGTGCTGATCACGCAGCATGTTAAGAACTTGAGAAAAGTTGTAAGCGTCTGCACAGTCCCCTCGCGATGTAAGTATAGAATCACCCCATGCGGAAGGCATTCACCCTGATCGAGCTTCTGGTCGTGATCGCTATCATCGCGATCCTCGCCGCCATCCTCTTCCCGGTGTTTGCCCAAGCCAAGGCCTCCGCCAAAAAGTCCGCATGCCTCTCCAAAACCCGTCAACTTGGCATCGGACTCATGATGTACATGTCCGACGAGGACGACACGATCTTCTTTTTCGCCCACGCCGTCGACCCCTCTCGCACTCAGCCTCTCACCCCATTCGGTGCAACGATTGAGAATCGATGGTGGAACCAGATCCAGCCGTACCTAAAGAACCGCGACGTCCTCTGGTCTCCAAGCGACCCACTTCGCAAGCCCCACCCGCTCGAAGATGGGCAATCCGGCCGCCCCTTCGTCCCCCGGTCCTATGTCGCCAACCGCGCCGCCGAGGGCCTAAACTACACTGCCATCGACGAAGTCGCCTCCATCGTCATCGTCACCCTCAAAAACGGCGTGTACGATGATTCCTGGTTCGAGCCGCCAAAGAACCTCTACAACAAAACTGCCACCACTCCGCCGGTCTTATGGCTCGACGGTCAGCTCGGAGGCGTGAACAACACATTCTTCGATGGTCATGCAAAGTGGATTGGGAAAGGCGCATGGCTCGCGAATCCTTGCGGATTGCCGTACTCCGGCGTCCAACTCATGCGGCAATTCCCGATTCCGCCCACCCCCGGACAACCTAGCCGAACAATGTGGCATCCAAACTGCCCAAATTAGTGTATTGTTGATCACATGATTGGAACGGTTGCTTGCATCATCGCGATGCCAAGAGTATTGGTTTTCAGCCGGACGACAGGCTTCCGTCACGACTCGATCCCCGAAGCCGTCGAGGCGATCAAAAAGATGGGCGCCGAGAACAAGTTCGAGGTCGATGCCACCGAGGACGCCTCGGTTTTCACCGCCGAAAACCTCAAGCGCTACCGTGGCATCGTGTTCGCCATGACGACTGGAGATGTTCTAGATGCGCAGCAGCAAGTGGCAATGCAAGAGTTCGTCGAGCGCGGCGGAGGATGGGTCGGCATCCATAGCGCAAGCGACACCGAATACGATTGGCCATGGTATGCCGATCTGGTCGGTGCGTACTTCAAGAGCCACCCGCCCGGAGGGCAAACCGCGAAGCTCATCATCGAAGATGCAAAGCATCCTTCTATGAAAGGAATGCCAAACGAATGGAGCCGACCCGACGAATGGTATGACTTCCGAACGAATCCTCGCGGAAAGGTGAACGTGCTTATTTCGGTTGACGAATCATCCTACAAGAAGTCCGAACCCCAAGATCACCCGCTCGTATGGTGCCACACCGTCAAGAAAGGGCGCGCCTGGTACACCGAAATGGGACACTACAAGTCCGCCTACTCCGAGCCGCTCTATTTGCAGCACCTGCTCGGTGGGATCAAGTGGGCGTTCAAGCTCAAGTAAACTAGAATCGTAAATGTCAGAGTTTGAAAGAGCATTCAATATCGGTCGCGGCTACTTCGACCGCGCTAAGGATGCCATTCTCGGCGGAGCCAGTGCCGACAGCGTCGCCGAGGCCGAACTCAATGCTGCGCTTAGTAGCGAAACTTTGACCACTCAAATCGAGATCAATCAAGCCGAAAAGCAGCTCCGCGAAGAGCTGACCATGATGAACGAGGACGAAGCAAGGCTTGTTCTCGGAATAGATCGCTCAGCGAACTATTCCGGCATCAAAGCCCAGTACGATAAGTTCGTCTCCCGAATCACCGAGTTCGAAAAGGCTTACCCTGGGAAGAAAGCAATCGCCGCTCGGGAGCGACGACGCATCGAGCGCGCCTACGCGATCCTCTCTAAGGATGCCGACGCGACCGAAAAGCGATTCGGCTCACTTGAGATCGACTAAACTAACGCGATGCAGTATCGCGAACTCGGCCGTAGCGGCGTCAAAGTTTCTGAAATCAGCCTTGGTTGCTGGACCATGGGCGGCCTGAACTGGGTCAACGGAACCCCCAACGGCTGGGCAAATGTCGATGAAGACGAAGTCATTGCCGCTATCAAGTCCGGAATCGATGCCGGCGTCAATCACTTTGACAACGCAGATGTTTATGGCAACGGCAGGGCCGAGCGGATGCTCGCTCGGGCGTTCGATAAGCTAGGACTCAACAGCACCGACTACGTGATCGCAACCAAAGTTGGTCACTTCCCCGGCACCGCCGCCCACGCCTACGAACCCGCCCACATCCGGCACCAGTGCGAACAGTCGCTCATTAACCTCAAGCGCGACTTCATTGACGTTTACTACTTCCATCACGGCTCATTCGGAGAGAGCGACTTCTACCTCGATGACGCCGTTGAAACCATGAACCGCCTCGTCGAAGAAGGCAAAGTAAGGGTGAAAGGGCAGTCTGCCTACTCCGCCGACGATTTCGAGCGAGTCACGCCGAAAGTTCAACCTGAATGCCTGCAAAGCTGGGCGCACGCGCTCGACGATCAGTTCATTCGCCCTGGTTCCCGCGTGGCTAGCCTGATGCAAGAGCGCGGAATGACGTTCGTCGCCTTTAGCCCACTCTCCCAAGGACTATTGCTTGACAAGTTCGATCCATACAATCCGCCACAGTTCGAAGAAGGTGACAACCGCCGGGGCCGAAAGGGGTTCGAGACCGAAAACCTTCTTGCCCTCAAACCAAAGCTCGCCAAGCTGAAAGAGCGATTTGGAGATTCAGTCGAGGACCTCGCCGGAGTCGCCCTCCGCTACGTCCTCAACATGCCCAACGTCGCCTGCGCTATCCCTGGGTTCCGCAACGAAAGGCAGGTCAAGGCGAATCTTGCCGGGGTGAGCTGGGAACTGAGCGCGGAAGACATGGCATTCATCAAAGAAGCTCTTGCATAGCGTATAATTCGGTTCCCGAATTATGGAATCGATTATCGGTCTCGCGTGTCAGGTCAACGACCTCATCTCGGTCGCACTGCGCCCCGCGCTGAAAGAGCAAGGAGTTAGTTCGGCTTCCTTCGCAATTCTTAGCGCGGTGAAGGCAGCCGATGGCCGAGAGACCCAGGCCGAGATCGGTCGCCGCCTCGGGCTCAGCCGCGCCACCGTCAGCGAGGCCGTATCGGCACTTGTCAAAGACGAGTTGATCACCCGTAAGGCTTCCGAACTAGATGGCCGCGCCGTCTCGCTTGCCCTCACCGGAAAAGGGCATCAAAAGGTGAACGCAATCCTCAAACAGATGCAGTCCATCGAAACCGAAGTATCGGCTCGCCTCAGCGACCGTGAACTGAACGTTAGCTCAAAGGCGCTTCTCAAGTTGATTAACCAACTCGAGAAGCGAATCGATTAAAGGGCCTCGACCAGAACCGCAGTCGCCTCGCCGCCGCCAATGCACGGCGTCGAGATCGCGTACTTACCGCCCCGGCGTCGAAGCTCAAGCAGAGAAGTCATCACTAGGCGCGCGCCCGTCATTCCGATTGGGTGGCCCAAAGCCACCGCTCCACCATTCACGTTCAGTCGGTCAAGCGGAATCCCAACCTTCTCCGCGCAACCGAGGGCGACAACTGCGAACGCCTCGTTAATCTCAAACAAATCAACATCGGCAAGAGCGATGCCAGACCGAGCGACCAGCTTCTCAATCGCCGCCGCCGGAGCGGTAGTGAACTTCGTCGGCTCTTGAGCATGAGTCGCGTAACCCGCGATGCGCCCGAGCGGCTTCAAACCGCGCTTCTCGGCCTCCGCCGCCGACATCATAACGAGTGCCGCCGCGCCATCGTTGATCGAGCTGGCATTGCCCGCCGTTGTCACCCCGTCTTTGCTAAAAGCTGGTCTAAGGGCTGCGAGTTTCGCAGGATCGCCCCCCTTCGCAGGCTGCTCATCGAGAGCAAACGAAACAGGATCTCCCTTGCGCTGAGGAATCGAAACCGGAACAATCTCCTCGTCAAATCGCCCCGAAGCCTGCGCCGACTTGGCCCGAGCAAAAGACTCCGCCGCGAACTCATCCAGCCTCTCCCGCGAATACCCAAGTTCAAGTGCCGTCGAGTCGCCGCAGTTGCCCATGTGGCAGTTGTTATACGGATCCCACAGACCGTCGTTGATCATCGTATCGATCAAAACCCCGTTGCCCATCCGGTAACCGCTACGGGCCTTTTCCAAAACGTATGGGGCGTTGGTCATCGATTCCATCCCGCCTGCGACCACCACCGACGAATCTCCGAGCGCAATCGATTGCGCAGCGAGCATAATCGCCTTCATTCCCGATCCACAAACCTTATTGATCGTCAAACAAGGCACCGAGTCCGGGATTCCGCCGTAAATCGCCGCTTGCCGCGCCGGAGCTTGACCGAGTCCTCCCGAAAGGACGTTGCCCATAATCACCTCGTCAATATCCGCGCCCGTTAGTCCTGCGCGAGAAAGTGCTCCTGCAATCGCCACCGCGCCAAGCCGTGGGGCAGAGAAATCCGACAAACCGCCCTGAAATGAGGCGATGGGGGTGCGGGCAACCGAGACAATCACAACGTCGTGCATCTTGCCTCTAAGAGTACCTTTCAGACCGCCGTCGGCTTCATCGAATCAAGAGCCGCGCGGATGCTCCAATCATTGGCTTCCAAGGCCTCTTGAGCCTCATCCTTCGTCGCATTCGAAAGCTCGCAAACAATCCGCACGCATCGATCTCGAAGCTTTACGTTTTTGGCCTTCACATCGACCATCAGGTTCTCGATCACCTTGCCGTTCAGCACCATTGCGGTCGTCGAGATTCGGTTCAAAGCCAGCTTCTGCGATGTCCCTGCCTTCAACCTCGTCGAGCCAGTCAGCACTTCAGGGCCGGTATCAAGAAAAATCGCATGCTCGGCTTCCTCCAGAACGGGAGTTCCTTTGTTGTTTGCGATTCCGCAAGTCCAAACGCCCTTCTGTCGAGCATGCTTAATCGCGCTCAAAACGAATGGGGTGGTTCCACTGGCAGCGAGGCCAATCACGATGTCGCGCGGGTTCAAACCCATCAAGTTCAGTGCCTGAATCGAGGCAACCGGGTCGTCCTCCGCGTCCTCAACTGCCTTTTCCGTCGCCAAAGAGCCGCCCGAAACCACCGCCACAAAGTGCTCTGGGTCAATCCCAAAAGTCGGCGGCATCTCTGCGGCATCCGCCGTGGCGATCCGACCACTCGTCCCCGATCCGATATAGAACACCCGACCGCCATCCGCAAACGCTTTGGCGGCTCGCTCGGCAGCAACCGCAATCGCCTCCTCAGCCTGGTTCAGGGCGCGGAAGACCACGTGCTCTTCCTCGTTCATCAGCCGCACGATTTCACGTGCGGACATCTTATCAAGTCCGTATGAGCGCGGATTGCGCGATTCAGTTCCCATGTTGCATTTCTCTGGCCAGCTCGACTGCGCCATGAAGAGGCGGCTTAAGCAGTCGATGCGCCTCCCATTCCACACCCGGATTCATTGCTTCCAGGTGCTGTAAAAAAACTTCCTTGAACTTGCCCGAGGCCTTCCAGACTCCTCCAGCCAGCGAAACCGAAAGGCGAGTCGCTCCCGGATGGTGGGCAACCACATGCTTCGTGACAACGCCCGCCAGGTCGGCCAAGTTCCGTTGCATGCTTTCCAATGCGTAAGATTCGCCGTCATTCGCATCGTGCCCAACGGCCTTGACCAGCCGAGCCAGTATTGTCGCCGGAGTCGGTGCCTTATAAACTCCCGTCACGATCTCCGACTCTTCAAGCGAGCCGAAGACATCCAAAATCTGTTGCCGAAGGTACGGCGATGCTTCTGCCGGATTCAACAAAAAATGCTGAAGAGCATCCCGCCCAAAGTAATAGCCCGAGCCCTCATCGCCCAAGATATAGCCCCGCCCGCCACTCTTCACGATCTTGCCGTTGGGGCGCGAGCACACAAGCGACCCCGTGCCCGAGATGACGCAAACATCCGCCTCGGTGGATGCGTAAAGCGCGGCCGTGTAGTCCGGCTCCGCGCGGTAATCCGCTTGCCACTCAAACGTCTCCTGAAGGATTTTGATTCCCCGGTCACGCGCCGTCGAGTTGATTAATCCCGCGAAACATCCGCAAACATAATCGGGTTTTGGGCAACCCTTTGTGGCGTTCAGCAGATTGCGCCGAAGACGGCCCTCAGGCGTCGAAACAAGGTTTGCGGCTCCGCTCTGACCCTGAAAAAGGATCTCACCGGATTCGTTGATCGCGAGAACTCGGCTCGATGATCCGCCACAGTCCAAGCCGACGAACACGCTCATCTACCCAACATTTTACCTAGTGCGGAATCGCAAGCCACTCTCGCAGCCGGGTCTGCGCCTCGGACGGAGCCAGTCGATCCCGAGTTAGCCGGTAGTCCGCAAACCGCGACTCTCGACCCTTCACGATCATTGCAATCGTATTGTCCCCGCGCTTCAGTATCACTTCTATCTGTCCATTGCCGATTTCCTTGCCCGAGACGAAAAGGTCGCCCTCCTTCGGGCCAACTCCCTCCGATTTCGGCACTTTCACGATCTCATTCTTCTCATTGAGCACAAAAGGAAGCTCGAGAAAGGGCTTGTCGGGCGTAGCCAATCGCAGCCCGATGCCCTTCAAAAGCTCGTAAGGAAACTCTTGCTTCGAGCGGATCATCCGGTCATAGAGCGGCCCCATCGATTCGCCGCCAAACTCCAACATCAAGCCTCGCAAATCGTTATCCCCGAAACCAGGCTTCGGAAGCGCGTACCGGCTCATTGCCGCCCGCATCACATCATCAAGCGACTTCTGTCCCGCCGTATTCGCCCGAATCGTCGCGTCAAAAATCAGTCCCGAGACAAATCCGTGGGTGTAGTAGCTCAAATCTCCCACCCCAAAGCCGCCATTCTCCCAGGTGTTTCGGCAAACATCCTCAATCGTCATCTGGAGCCGCACTTTGCTCCGCTGAAGCTCCTCAATCTGGCTCTGAACCTCGGCCAAATACTGCGACTCTGTCAGTAATCCCGCCTGGTAAGCGTGCCGATGCGCGTAGTAATCCGTCACCCCTTCGCTGAACCACAGGTTCGGGCAGCGCTGCTCCTTGCTGTAATCGAACGGCCCAAGCACCGCCGGACGAATCTGCTTCACGTTCCAAGAGTGAAAGTACTCGTGAGTAGCAAGCGCATCTAGGTGCACCTCGCGCTGGTTCGGCACCGCAATCTGCGTCGAAGCTCTGTGCTCAAGACCACCCGCAAAATCACCAACCTCAAGGTGAATGATGTACAGGTACCGCTTAAACGGCGCACCCCCCATCATCTTCAGGGCGGGCAAACTCCCGATCTTGATCCGCTCGGTCTCCTCGTCCACATTGCACAGCGGACCCGGATCGGCAACCCATACAACTTCAAATGGGATGTTCTGTATAGTGAACTTCCGGCTCACAAACCGCCCCAGCTGGATCGGGTGGTCAATAAACTCATCGTATCCGCCCGCAAAAAGATTGCCCTCGTCGTCGCGATCCATGGCCGTCGCCAGGTTCCAACCCTCAGGCAAAACAACCTTTAAGGTGTGCCGGTCGTTCATATGCTTCTCGGCGTAAAGGAACGACGCCGGACCGTTCATGAATCCGCTCGAAGCGCGAAGGTGCGTCCGGAAAAAGCCCAGGCCCGAATCCGCCGCTTGCAATCGGTATGTCACTGTCACCGGAGTCTTGGCGGGATTCTGCACTTCCCAACTCCGTGCCCCGACCTTCTTCACCGCCAACTTCGCGCCTTCGAGCGTGGTCGCGTTCACATCAAAGATCGACTTCTCGTAGTCCAGCAAAAAGTAGAACCCCGGACACCAAGCCGGAATGCTCACCTTTTCGACGTCGCTGGCGTTCGTAATCTCCATCCGAATCCCAAACGTCTTCGCCGCCGGGTTCGGCCTCACCCGAAAATTCACGTCCGAAAACGCAAACCCGCTCAGGGTGAACAGGGAAGTCAACAGAACAAAAAACCGACGCACAGCCCTATTGTGACGAATACCAGGGTGGGGAAGTATCGCCGATTAATCCACCTAAGCGCCCAGTTGCGACATTTGGCGCGGGAGACCTCTCTATGAGGTCCCAGACTCACCCGCCAAGGGGCACGGGTCCCGAGCCGGGGTCGGTCCCTGAGGCAACGCCGACGGGACTGAACCCGGATTGGGAGGGGCATGGCTTTGGGCCGGCGGGTGTCATCGCGAAAAGTGGTTGACAACCCATCTCCCGTTTCGCCCTGTAATGAGTCGCACCAAACCTTCACCCACCCGCAGCCAATTCTTTATTCCCCTCCGTTCCCCTCAAAACTCAATGAAGAGACGCCCCCTTGAACCTGATTCCCCCTCAAATGTGCGTCGCAGTTCTGCGACCCAACCCGACCCAACTTGCACGCCATTTTCGTTAGCAATTGAACCTAAGTTCCCAACTTTGAGTGTGCAAGTTCTCTCGGCAAAGTTGGGTGTAAACTCTCTGGCACATGTCGCTCCTCCACGCAACGATTGGCGAAAACGCCCCCGATACCTGCAACGTCGTCATCGAAATCCCCCGGGGCAGCACCAACAAGTACGAGGTTGACGCCAAAACTGGCCTCATCAAGCTCGACCGAGTCCTTTACTCGCCACTCTTTTATCCGTTCGACTACGGATACATCCCGCAGACGCACTACATCGATGGAGACCCAATCGACGTCCTCGTCCTCGTCTCGCATCCCACCTTCCCTGGATGCATCATCGAAGCCACCCCCATCGGTGTCCTCGAAATGACCGACGACAAGGGCCCCGACGAAAAGATCCTCTGCGTCGCCAACAAGGACCCCCGCTACGGCTACCGAAGGTCAATCAAAGAGCTGAACGACCACACGCTCAAGGAAATCAGCCACTTCTTTGAAGTCTATAAAGACCTGGAAGACAAGTTCGTCGAAGTCCGAGACTGGCACGACCGAGACAAGGCAATCGAACTAATCCAAAAATATCGACTGGTGTAACTATGGAATTCGCCTACGAACCAACCTTCCAAGCCGCGCCGGACCAGACCGAGTACCGAAAACTCTCTTCCGATGGCGTCTCAGTCGTCACCGTCAACGGAAAGGAGTATCTGACGGTCAGTCGGGAAGCAGTTGTGAACCTCGCCGCCGAAGCCTTCAGCGAAATCAACTTCTACTTCCGCAAAGCCCACCTCGCCAAGCTACGAGAGGAACTCGACGACCCCGAAGCCAGCGACAATGACCGGTTCGTCATTTACACTCACCTCCAAAACGCCGTCGTCTCAGCGGCTGGCCTCCTCCCGAGTTGCCAAGACACCGGAACGGCCATCGTCATGGGCAAAAAAGGTCAATACGTCCTCACGGACTTCGACGAGGACGAGGCCCTGAGCGAAGGCGCGTTCCGGACTTACCAGGAGAAAAACCTCCGGTACAGCATGCTCGCTCCGCTAGAAGTTTTCAAAGAGAAGAATACGCGCAACAACCTTCCGGCCCAGGTTGACATCATGTCATCCAAAGGCGACTCCTTTGAATTCCTTTTCATGGCAAAAGGTGGCGGAAGTGCAAACAAAATGTACTTCTACCAAGCCACTCCGGCCGTCCTGAACGAGCGAGACCTCACGAACTTCATTCGCGAAAAGCTTAAGGACATCGGAACCTCGGCTTGTCCGCCTTATCACCTTGCAGTCGTTCTGGGAGGAACCTCTGCCGAGACGGTGATGAAGTCCCTCAAACTGCTGTCAGCCGGTTACTATGACACCCTGCCCACGACTGGCTCTGAGGGTGGTCGAGCCTTCCGAGATGCCGAATGGGAGGAACGAATTCTGAAAATCGCTCAGGAGTCGGGCATCGGAGCCCAGTTCGGAGGCAAATACTTTGCCCATGACGTAAGAGTTCTGCGAATGCCGCGCCACGCGGCGTCCATGCCGATCGGAATTGGAGTCAGTTGCTCGGCAGACCGTCAAATCAAAGGCAAAATCACCAAAGACGGCGTCTTCATCGAGCAACTGGAGCACAACCCTGCCCAGTTCCTCCCGGCAGAGCAGCCTAAATTGGCGCCACCGGTTCAAATCGATTTGACACTAGGGATGGAGAGAATTCGCCAAATCCTTTCTCAATTCCCGGTCAAAACTCGGCTCAGTCTGACTGGCCCAATCATCGTCGCCCGAGACTCGGCCCATGCAAGGATTCGTGAAATGCTCGAACGCGGAGAGCCAATGCCGGATTACTTCAAAGAGTATCCAGTGTATTACGCTGGTCCGGCGAAAACACCTCCGGGAATGCCAACGGGCTCGTTTGGACCGACGACCGCTGGCCGAATGGACGCCTTCGTTGATCTTTTCCAATCTCACGGAGGATCGATGGTGATGCTCGCGAAGGGGAACCGATCAAAGGTTGTCACTGAAGCGTGCAAGAAGCACGGCGGGTTCTACCTCGGGTCCATCGGTGGTCCCGCCGCGATTTTGGCTCAGAACAACATCACTAAGGTCGAAGTTGTCGACTTCGAGGACTTGGGAATGGAGGCGATCCGTAAGATTGAGGTTGTCAACTTCCCGGCGTTCATCGTGGTCGATGACAAAGGAAACGACTTCTTCGAGGGGTTATAAGCACTCAAGCCGTCTCCGCAGGCGAGTCCAAGCGATTGCTTGGACTTGTACTGCTTTTGAACGTCCTCTGGACGCCGGTGAACTTCATGGTCTCCTGGGCCATGAACAACGGTTTCACTTCAGCCGGAGTTGGACGCGCGCGCTGGACGACGATCTCGCTCTTGATGATTGTGCTCTTGGCACTCCCGGGATTTCGCAAGCTAACAGGCTACAGGCAGATTTCCCGAAGAGATTGGTTGATCGCTTTTGCGATTGGTTTGTTGCTTTTTGGTCCCTCGCACATCCTTTATTACGCTTCGATGAAGCTCACCACCGAGGTCGAGGGAACCGTCATTTTGTCGATGGCGCCGCTCTTCACCGGCTTTCTTGGGTTTTTGATCCTGCATGAACAGATGCCGCTGAAGCGTGCAATTGCGATTGGGCTCTCGGTGATCGGGGCGTACATCGTCGCGGTTGGATTCTCGGCACCCTCAATGTCGGGGAATGCGAAAGGAAATCTCATGTTTGGGCTCGGGGTTGTGCTTGAGTGCCTTATGGGCGTGATTGCCGCTAAGCTAAGTCGCCGTTCGAGTGGAGTTGCTGTCTTGTCCCCACAAATGCTGGGAGGTGCGACGGCATTTTGGCTCGTCCCCGCCTTGTTTCCGGCCGATCTTCCCGTCAAGATGGGGCATTCTCTCCCTGCCTTTTTGCCAATTGCTTACTTAGTTGTGATGAGCGGCTTGATCACCTTCACGATCTGGTATCGCATCGTGGAGGATGCGCCTTTGACGCTCCTGGTGGTTGGTATTGCTCTTCAACCGCCGCTCGCTGCGGTGATGGATTGGGCATTTAAGGGCGCGATCCCGAAGACCAACACGGTGATTGGTGCTTGTGTTATCGTGGCCGCTTTGGCCCTCGGCTTCTTTCCGACTCGGGAAAAGGTCAGCGCACGAAGTGCACTTTAGGGTCACTCATGTTGTCAAGCAGCATGAGTGCCGTCACCGGCATTGGACGCTCTTTGGCCACTTCGCGAGCCTCATCAAAGCTGAGCTGCATGATCGAGAGCCCATCGAGATCGATAAACTCACCAAAGTTAACGGCGCCGCCTTGCGAACTAAAGCAAGCCAGTCCGTGGACGCCTTGATGGCAGTAACATCCGTATCGCTTAGTGGGGGCATGATGAAGAACGAAAACGGCATCTGGAAATTCGTTGTCGAGCCCAAGGAGCGGAAGCGAAAGCGTTGCGGACATGAGATTGTTACCTGCCTGTAACATAGTTATTGGCAACAGAAACCGAGTCTTTAGCCCATCAAATGAGTACCAACCCGCGCCCGAGTCTCACGAGTTCAATCTGGGCGATCCGGGCGGTCTTTGCGGTCCTCGGGATCAATTCGGCTATCATGGCCCCGCTCATTCCGGCGATCAAGCTGCGCTTTGAAGTCTCGGAAGATACGCTAGGGATTCTGTTGCTGATGGTCGGAATAGGGTCCGTCTCGACGATGCCTCTCACCGGACTGATCTGCCGAAAAAGGGGGGCGATTCCCGTGATTCTTTTCAGCGGTGTAATGCTCGCGGGGCTCACCGTCGGGGCGACTGTCTTGCCATTCTTTTGGATGCTGTTTCCTTGGTTCTTTGGTTTGGGCGCCATGATGGGCGCGCTCGACATCTCGATGAACCTGAACGGGCTCGCCGTGGAGAAGTCGGCTGAAAGGTCACTGATGTCTGGGTTTCACGGGTTTTACAGCCTCGGTGGGCTGGTCGGATCGGGCTGCTTGTATCTGCTTATGCGCGGCGGGTTGACCATCTCCGGAGTCGCGCTCGTCATCGCAACGTTGTCGCTATTGACCCTTGGATTCTCGCGTATGAGACTTCTCTCTGAGAAAGCCGTTGAGTCGGAACACACGAGTCCGAAGGTGCTTTCGATGCTTTTGCTCGTCACTGGTGTTTTTTGCGGAATCACGTTCGCTGCGGAAGGCTCTGTCTCAGATTGGAGCGGATTGGTACTCTTGACCCGAACCAAGGCACCATCCGAGACGTTGGGCTTAGGTTATGGACTCTTTGCCGCCGCAATGACTCTCGGCCGGCTCACCGGAGATTGGATTCGGAGCCATCTCGGCGACTTCTGGACAGCAACGGGCGGAGCCGCTGTGTGTGCCATTGGATTCTTGTTGGCCGCGAGCAGCCGGGACTTCTCTTTGGTGCTTCTTGGCTTCGGATTGGTCGGACTCGGGGCATCAAACATCGTTCCGATCCTCTTTTCGCTCAGCAGCCGCCTGAAAGGGATCTCCAGCGAGAGCGGAGTTGCGACCGTCACCACCATGGGCTACGCAGGATTCTTGCTGGCCCCGCCCATGCTCGGACTGGTTGCGGCAAGATCATCGCTCTCCGCCGCGATGCTGTTAGTATCGATTTCGATGGTTTGCGTTGCGGCTATAGTTCCGGTCGTGATGGCGAAATCCCGCGAGGGTTAGGTATTCTCTTGTCTCAAACCCGGACGTAGCTCAATGGATAGAGCATCAGTCTTCGGAACTGAGGGTTGGGGGTTCGAATCCCTTCGTCCGGGCCATTCTATCTCGAGCGCCTCATCGGAGCCCAAACCGGAGTTTGCTTAAGCCAAGTCTCTAAGAGCTTGCCCACCTTTCCGAGCGATTCTGCTGAACACTTGTCGGGAGTATCGGCCAGCGTGTGCCATGGCTCGTAATCAAAGTCGATAAGGTCGACCGTTGGGATGCCCGCAGAGTTCATGCTGAGGTGATCGTCAAGAATCTCAGGTCCCATTTCCATCGGAAAGGTCTTCTCGAGTCCGACCTTCTTGGCGTGACGATACAGAGCGATTGTGACTTCCCGAGCTTTCGAGTGGCTATTCGGCTCGACTGGCACCCGTAGGTCCTTATCGCCAATCATATCGAGCAAGATTCCGTAGTTCGGGCGCGGCGACGTGAGGTTGTTCGAGTAGTGAACAGCGCCTAAGAACATCTCGTCAAGGCCCGGACCGAGGTCCTCGCCGTCAAAGAACGCGTAGCAAACCCCGATGTCCTCAGGAAGCGACTTGTTCTGCCGCATGAGTTCGAGCAAAACCGCAACGCCCGAGGCCCCGTCGTTTGCTCCCGTTATTGGCTGCTTTGCTTTGGTGCGATCCCACTCTTGGTCGGCGGTGGGACGGGTGTCCCAGTGGGCGGCGAGAACGACTCGGGTCTTAGCTTTTTCCCAGTTGTGGAAGGCAAGCACGTTCCACATTTCGACGGTCGGGCCTTTGCTCCATTGGTGCCGAAACGTTTGAAGACTTGCTTTGTCGCACCATTTCGCGGCTTCGTCGCGGATCATGTCTCGGCATTTGATGTGCGCCGGAGTTCCGGGGACCCTCGGCCCGAGTTCGCACTGTTTGATCAGCCATTCCCAGCTCTTTGCCTGGTCGAATGCTTTTGGTACTTCGGGTTGTTGACCGATGACCATGGCGGCGAGGAGAGGAGCTAGGAACATAGTTGACTCTCAGTTTAGACGCCAAGCTTGCGCGGCAGTTTCGCGGAAACAAAAAAGCCTCGGATTGTTCATCCGAGGCTTTTGGATTGGTTGAAGGAGTTTAGCCTTCGACGCGGACGCCCATCGATCGAGCGGAGCCGGCGATGATGTTCATTGCCATTTCTTCGTCGTCGGTGTTGAGGTCAGCCATCTTGAGCTTTGCTACCTCGCGAAGCTTTTCGCGGGTGATGACTCCGGCCTTGTCGGTCTTGGGGTTAGCTGCACCGCGCTCGATACCGATTGCTCGCTTGATGAGGTCGGTTGCGAGGGGCTGCTTGACTACGAAGCTGTAGGATCGATCTTCGTAGACGGTGATTTCGACGGGAAGAACGAAGCCCATTTGCGGAGCGGTTTGCTCGTTGAACTTCTTCAAAAACTCCATCATGTTGATACCGGCTTGACCGAGCGCAGGACCAACGGGGGGCGACGGGGTTCCCTTACCCGCCGGAATATTTAGTTTGATGTTTCCAGTGATTTTCTTCGGCATGGTTTCACCTTTTGGGTGGTTGCGGCGCAGCAAGGGAAGCGGTTGCTTTGTCGCGAAGCATCATTGTACCTCGGAATGAGTTGTGAAGTTGGCGAAGTCGGTGCGTTTAGGTTCAGCGGGTGGTCGAAAATGGGCGGATTTCGGTGAGATCGGTGCATTTGGTTGAACTTGGGCGCACCGACTTTGGCGGGTGGGATTGGGGGCGTGAGGATGTGGTGGGGGTGGATCATCACTACTAGGCGAGATGGAAGGTGGTTTGTCAACCGCTCGCCGCGCCGGCCCGATGCCACACCCCTCCCTTTGTGCCTCGGGGATGAACCCCG
>CAZMJL010000011.1:0-27980 GCA_964566635.1 uncultured Fimbriimonas sp.
TCAACCGGCGAAGTGGGCTACATTACCGCCGCGATGAAGTCGATCGGCGACGCCCAAGTCGGCGATACCGTCACTCTCCGCGATAACCCCTCCCACGAGGCGCTACCCGGTTATCGAAAGGCCCTTTCGATGGTCTTCTGCGGCCTTTATCCGTCGGATGGCGATCAGTACGAGGACCTTCGCGATGCAATCGCAAAGCTCCAGCTCAACGACGCCTCGCTCCAGTTCGAGCCGGAGACCTCGGCGGCACTCGGCTTTGGTTTCCGATGCGGATTCCTTGGACTGCTCCACATGGAGATCGCCCGCGAGCGGCTTGAGCGCGAGTTTAATCTCGACCTGATCCTCACCGCGCCCAGCGTTGACTACATCGTCAATAAGAAGAACGGGGAAGTGCTCCACATCTCGAACCCCAGCGAGTTTCCCGACGCTAATGAGATCGCGGCAATCGAGGAACCGACCGTCAAGGCGACGATCATGGTGCCCAACGAATATGTTGGCGCGGTGATGACCCTTTGCCAGGAGCGACGCGGCACCTACGTCAAAACCGAATATCCGACGCCCCAGCGCGTGATCCTCTACTACACGCTTCCGCTCGGCGAAATCCTGCTCGACTTCTTTGACAAGCTCAAATCGAACACGCGTGGCTACGCGTCGTTCGACTACGACATTTCCGACTACGTCCCGTCCGACCTGGTTAAACTCGATATCCTGCTCAACGGTGACCTCGTAGACGCACTTTCATTCATCGTTCACCGATCGTTCGCATACAACCGGGGCCGAGCCATGGTTGAGCAGCTACGAAAAGTTGTCCCGAGACAGCAGTATGAAGTGCGTGTTCAGGCCGCAATTGGCGCGAAAATCATCGCCGCCGATACCATCAAGCCGTTCCGAAAGAATGTCATCGCCAAGTGCTACGGCGGAGACATTACGCGAAAGCGCAAGCTGCTCGAGAAGCAGAAAGAAGGTAAGAAGCGAATGAAGCAGATCGGCTCCGTCGAGCTGCCGCAAGAGGCGTTCCTCAGCGTGCTGAAGGTTGCCGAGTAATTTGGCCTCTTGACAGCCGAGGTGCCTTTTATGCCTTAATCTTGGTGCGATGCTTGTGATCCGCCGAAGCCCGAACTTCTCGTAAGAGAAACATTGAGCGCAACTGCTCAGCTGCTTCGACGTACCTAACGACTTTAAACAAGTATCAATGCGACTTCCCACGAACCTTTTTTCGGAGGTGTTGAGCCTCCCCGATTCGGCGTTGGTCTATGAGCTCTGTGAGCGCGTATCGACTATCGCCACCGACCTTGCTGTCCTCAAGACCCAGGACAGTAGTTTTCGACCTGCCGAGTATGCGGATGAGGGCGGATGCGAACTCATCATGAGGAGGGATAATCCCGGGCTCTGGCTTGCCAGCTGGCAAGAGAGTCACGTCAGGATGAGCCCACGTCATGCCACCTTTGATGTGAAGTGGCGGGGCGAAACCTTGTCGCTCGTGAGTGCCGATCCCGATTGCGAAGCTCGGCTTTGGATCATTGCCGGGCGAACACTCGCCGTATGCGAGACGTTTTTCGAAACGGTTTGCGCATGGGTTTCGGCGTCATCTGACGCCGTAAGCGTGTTCGATTTCGGCTACTTCATGCGCGACGCATCGCTTCGCGAAGAGATATCGTCATGTTCGCTTGAGCGGTTGTGTCTTCCTGATGCAACACGTCTCGAGGTGAAGCGTGGCGTGCTCGACTTCTTCGGCTCTGAGGCTCTCTATCAAGAGCACGGCATCCCGTGGAAACGGGGCGTGATCTTTTACGGCCCACCCGGTAACGGGAAGACTCAAACGATCAAGGCGATTATCAACACGTTACAGCTTCCAACGATCTACGTTCGGTCGCTTCATTCGCGCTGGGATTCGTCTGAGGATGCGATCCGTCACATCTACGCGCGGGCGCGACTCGCGAGTCCATCCGTTGTCGTGCTCGAAGACATCGACTCGTTGATCCACGCGAGTGTGCGATCATACTTTTTGAACGAGCTTGATGGGTTCAGAAGGTTGCACGGCGTGATGACAATCGCGACAACAAACCACCTTGATAAGTTGGACGTGGCGCTCCGCGACCGTCCGAGTCGGTTTGACGTCAAGATCTTATTCGACAATCCGGATGAGCACACTCGCGAGGTGTATCTGCGCTCGGCAACGAGTGGGTGGAAGTCTAAACCCGAAAGCGAGCAGCTTGGAGCATTGGCGAAAGGAACGGACGGCTACTCGTTTGCAGGGCTACAGGAACTCGTTCGATCTGGGCTGATGAACTCTCTATCGAATCCGGCAAACCCGTTTGAGGGACTCTTGGAGTCGCCTGAAAAGGGCAAGAAATCCAAGTCGAAAAAGAAGAAGAGCTCCTAATCGGAGCTCTTCTTAAATTATCAGTGGTGACCGCTTTGGGGTTCGTACCACTCGTGCTCGGCGTCTTTGGCGACCGTCTTGGGGTACCAGAACCATGCGTAAATATTGATGAGAACCGCCAAAACAAGTCCAACTCCGAGACCCTTGAGCCCGCCAGCGACATCCTTCAACTGGTAATCCATGATCCAAGGCTTGCCCAAGACGGTTCCTGCGTAAAATCCGAAGGTGGGCAAAACGATCATCAAAGCCGCGCCCAGAACTCGTGCGATCCGAGCGTCTTGTTCAAGCGCCGGTCGTGTCTCGTGTTGATCAGCCATAAGCAAATTATAGCCTATCGCGCCATTTCGTGAGCACTCGGAAAAGGGTCCGTGTAGTGCTTCCAAACCTCAGGGCCAGCCTCAAATTCTTCATCGGTCAGTAAGGCCTCGGACAGTAATGCCTCAAGCTTGGGCCGGTCGAGCCCTACCCCGATGAGCACGATTTCTTGCCGTCGATCGCCATAAGGCTCGACGAATTTTTCTAAAATCCAGTCCTTCGACTCTTGGTCAGCCGGCCAGTACTCCCGAGGAGCAGTACACCACCATGTCCCGGCTGGCTCATAACGGCACGCACCGCCAGCCTGACTCCATCCTCCGATCCAATGCATTCGCGATGCAAGCCAGAAGAATCCTTTGCTCCGAAGTACTCCTGGCCACTCGGTCTGAATCAGCTTCCAGAACCGTTCGGGATGGAACGGTCGCCGGGCGCGAAATACAAACGAACTGATGCCATATTCCTCTGTTTCCGGAGTGTGCTCGTTCAAAAGCTCTTTGATCCAGCCTGCCGAGCGTTGCGCGCTCTCAAAGTCAAATCGATTGGTATTAAGGATGCGGTTCAGGTCAATCTTGCTCTGCGTCGTCTCCACAATCTCGGCGACCGGATTGAGGGAGTGAATCAGCACCTTCAGCTTGGATAGCTCCGATTCGGATACAAGATCACACTTGTTGAGCAGAATGACGTCTGCAAACTCGACCTGGTCAACCAAGAGGTCTGCAACGGTGCGGTCGTCATCATCCCCCAATGACTCGCCACGATCCCGAATGAAGTCCGCCTCTTTGAAGTCCCTGATAAACGTGTACGCGTCCACCACGGTGACCATCGTGTCCAATCGCGCGTAGTCGCTCAGGCTATGCCCGGTTTCGTCTTCAAAAGTGAAAGTCATGGCGACGGGAATCGGCTCGCTGATGCCAGTGGACTCAATCAAGAGATAATCGAATCGGTTCTCGCGGGCCAGTTTTGAAACCTCCTTGAGGAGGTCGTCGCGAAGGGTGCAACAAATACAGCCATTAGTCATTTCAACCAGTGTTTCTTCGGTGCGGCTAAGGTTTGCGCCGCCATCGCGCACCAGAGCGGAGTCGATATTGATCTCGCTCATGTCGTTCACGATGACCGCAACCCGCATGCCTTCGCGGTTATGAAGAACGTGATTGAGGAGCGTCGTTTTCCCGGCTCCCAAGAATCCAGAGAGCACAGTCACAGGCAAGCGAGAATCGTACATACCATAGATATACCCTAAGGGGGTATATCTATTTCAGAAATCGATTTAAGGTTGTTCGAACTTCTTGAGCCTTCTCTTCACGAGTCATCGAGTGCTCGGGACCGTCGCCAAAAACGCAATCCTCAAGGTGGTGAGTGAGAAGTTGAAGACCGAGCTGATCGAGAGCGGCACGTAACGCAGAGACTTGCGTGAGGATGTCGACGCAATAACGCTCATCCTCAATCATCTTTTGGATGCCGCCAACTTGCCCCGAGATCCTCGCGAGTCGCTTCTTTGCGTCGACATAAACTTGGTTTGCCATTTCTAACAAGAATTATCGCAGTTTGATGAAAAAATTGAACGTATGGGTACCCCCGTAGAGTATACTAAGGAAATGAAGCGAGCGTTCACCCTAATCGAACTGTTGGTAGTCATCGCCATCATCGCGATACTTGCCGCGATCTTATTCCCGGTCTTTGCGCAAGCTAAGGCGGCAGCGAAGAAGACGACGGACCTTAGCAACATGAATCAGATCGGTAAAGCGATCTACATGTATGCAAGCGATAACGATGACCGAACGATGTACGTCGATCACGCCAACGGCTACGACTGGTTCATGCCCCTGAACTCGTATGTCAAGTCGTTCGACGTTTTCCGCACGCCTGCATTCACAAGGGTTCCGGTCTTCGACCACCATGGAGATACCGAAACTCCCGAGAGTGACTATTCGATCAACGGTGTTTACTCGCACGGAGAGTCCATGACGTCGTCATCCACGCCTGCACAGCAGATTATTGTCTCGCTGCGAAATCTTAATGTCGCGGATGCAGACTATCATCCATGGCCCGAGTCGGCGGCTAGTAACCCAGCAACGACGGACTGGAACGATCTGTCGTTGTACACAGGGCCCGAAGAGCCAGGCGAGCCGTTTGAGGACTGGTTCCAAGCCCGGCTCTCGTTGAGGCCATGGAACAATAAGGGTTCGAACTTTACGTTCTTGGATGGGCACGCTAAGTACCATCCATGGGAGCAGACCACGGTCCTCAACGGTCTTCTTCCCGGAATGCATAACCCCGATCGAATGATCGGAAAAATTCTCTAACCGCTCTTGCGGTCAGATTTCTTTGGAGCGGGCTTCTTCTTTGCAGAAGCTCGCTTCTTTGCTTCTCCCAAGAACTCTTTGAGCGTATCAGCGTCGAGGCCGCCAACAGTCATGAGCAACGTCTTTCCATCGGCGCGCATCACATGAAGCGTCGGCATCGCGGTTACTTTGTACTTTGCCGCCGATGACTTGCCGTATGTGTCGACATCTTGCTTGACCAAAATGAAGCCTTTCAGAACCTCCGGTCCGCGAGGACCTTGGAACACTTCTCGCTCCATCTGTTTACAAGGCCTGCACCACTCAGCGAAGAAATCAACAAGAATCAGTTGACCCGTTTTCGCCGCGAGCTTCTTGGCAGCTTCTAAATCTTTACCCCACTTCGTTTCCGCGAACCCGGAGGTGCATAAAGTCGTGCCGGCAAGGAGTAGGAAAACCAGTCGTTTCATTGCATCTATGATGCACCAAGTAAACTGCAATTCATCCCATGAGTGCGAAGCAATTCCGACTTTATGACTCGCTCACGCGGACGGTCAAACCACTGACCACGCTTGAGCCCGATCACTTGCGCTTCTATTCGTGTGGACCTACCGTTTACTCCTACGCTCATATCGGAAACTTCAGGTCATTCCTCACCGCCGACCTCATTGTCCGGACGGCGAAGGCACTAGGCTGGAAGGTGACTTGGGTCTCGAACATCACCGACGTCGGACACCTCACCGAGGATGATGTAGCGGATGCTCAAGGCGAAGACAAGATGGAAAAGGCGCTCCGCTCGAAGGAGGGAGAGCAATTCAACAACGTCTGGGAGCTCGCTGAGTTTTACGAGGACGCATACCGCGAAGATTGGAAACGGCTCAACCTCCTCGAACCCGATGTGCGACCAAGGGCGACTCAGCACGTCCGCGAGCAGATTCTTGCCGCCGAGCAGCTCATTAAGGACGGGTTCGCCTACGAGACCGACAGCGGAATCTACTTTTCGGTCGATAAGTTTCCCGAGTACGGCAAGTTGAGCGGCAATACGCAAGAGAATCTCCGTAAGGCGGTTCGCGATGTCGTCGTCGATGAAGAAAAGAAGGATCAAAGCGATTTTGCAATCTGGAAGAAGGACGACAAGCACCTGATGCAGTGGTTCTCGCCGTACGGATGGGGCTTCCCCGGCTGGCACATCGAATGTTCGGTCATGGCGCGCGCGTACCTCGGCGATACCATCGACCTGCATAGCGGCGGCGAGGATAACAAGTTCCCCCATCACGAGTGCGAAATCGCTCAAAGCGAAGCTCTGACCGGAAAGCCATTTAGCAATCACTGGACCCACACCGCTTTCTTGCAAGTGAACGGCCAAAAGATGGCCAAGAGCGCCGGAAACTTCTACACGGTTCGGGGATTGGTTGCTGACGGCGCCGATGCGCTCGCGATCCGTTTTGCGCTTCTGGGAGGAGTTTATCGAAAGCCGTTCAACTTTACGGATCAAGGACTCCAGGACGCTGCGACTAATCTTGAGCGGTTCCGACGAGCCGTCCAGGTCGCGCTTGCCGCCGAGGGCGATGGCGATGACACGTTAGGAGCGGCGCTTAAGCCACTCTACGAAGATGCATTGGACGCGATGTGCAGCGACCTAAACACCCCAGTTGCAGTGGCGAAAGCTCTCGAAGGCGCTCGTCTGATCTCACGTGAGGGTTCCATCAACGCCGCGAGCGGAGCGAGCGCGGTTGCGTTCCTCCAGAAGATCGAGGATCTGCTCGGAATCGTTGGCCCGCTTGAGCAAGAGTCTCCGGTGGAGCAAAAAGCGGCATCTGGCGTTGATGAAGCAAGGATCCTTGCCCAAATCGAGGCCCGCAAAGCGGCAAAGGCGGCGAAGAATTGGGGTGAGGCGGATGCGATTCGCAACGCCTTGCTGGCAGAGGGCATCGTCCTTACGGATAACCCTGACGGAACCGTAAGTTGGTCGCAAGCTTAACGGGCTTTTTCAGGCACAAATCTTGCATCATCTAAGGTAACTAAGAAAGCCTTTACGATGAAGTGAAGGCAAGTAGGAGATTCACAACTTCGTGAGCATCAATCCGAAAAGCCCCCATCTCGACTTTTTGCGTGTGACCGAACGCGCCGCCTTGCTCGCCGCCCGATGGGTCGGCAAAGGCAAGAAACATGAAGCTGATGACGCCGCCTGCCAAGGCATGCGCTCGGCGCTCAATGAACTCAACATCGCCGGAACCATTGTGATCGGTGAGGGAGAGATGGATGAGGCACCCATGCTTTACATCGGCGAAAGCGTCGGAACCGGAAATGGACCCGAAGTCGAGATCGCCGTCGACCCCTTGGAGGGCACCAACCTCTGCGCCAACGGTATGCCAAATTCCATCGCCGTTCTCGCGGGCACCATCAAGGGCGAGGGTCACCTATTGCACGCGCCCGATTGCTACATGGACAAGCTGGTTGTCGGTCCTGAGTGCAAAGGAATCGTCGACATCACGGTGCCGCCCAAGGTTAATATCCGCCTGATGAGCAAGGCGCTCGGAAAGAGCGTTGAGGAGGTGACCATCGGCATTTTGGACCGAGAACGCCACCGAGCGTTGATTCAAGAAATTCGGGAGACGGGTGCGCGGGTTCACCTCATTTCAGATGGTGACTTGTCGGTTGCATTAGCGGCGCTCGACCCAGATTCAGGGGTCGATGCCCTCATGGGCTCGGGCGGAGCTCCGGAAGGAGTGATCTCGGCGGCAGCCGCGCTTTGCTACGGAGGTGAAATGCAGGCGAAGTTCCTCTGGTCCTCGCCCGAGGAGCGCGAACGGGCTCAAGGGATGTTCTCGGGCGATGTTGACCGGATCATGACGACGACGGACCTCGCCAGCGGCCACGTGCAGTTTTGCGCGACGGGCATCACCAGCGGAGACATGCTCAAAGGCGTGCGCTATCGACGCGACTATGCGCTCACCGAGAGCATTTTGATGCGAAGCAAAACCGGCACGATTCGGCGCATCCAAACGATGCACCGAAACATCAAGCGGCGCGACGATATCCCGATGGTTTAGTAGTCGTAGCGATAAATGTCTTCGATCTTGCTGGTCTGATCCATCTTCGTGAGCTCTTTCAGCAAGCCAGTCTTGATGTCGTAAACCCAACCGTGGAGCACTGGGAAGCCCTCATCGTGCCAGCTTTTCTGAACGATGCTGGTATCGGCGAGGTTGCGTACTTGCTCGATCACGTTCAGCTCGACGAGGCGATCGAACTTCGCCTGCGGCTCGTCAATGATCTCAAGCTCGCGCTCGTGGAATCGGTAAACGTCCTTGATGTGACGCAGCCACTTGTTGATGAGGCCGAGGTCCTTGTGGCTCATCGCGTTCTGAACGCCGCCGCAGTTGTAGTGCCCGCAGACGATGACGTGTTTGACCTTGAGGACTTGGACGGCGTATTGCAGAACCGACAGCATGTTGAAGTCGGTGTGAACGACCATGTTCGCCACATTTCGGTGGACGAAGAGCTGTCCGGGCTGAGTTCCGGTGATCTCTTCGGCGGGAACGCGACTATCGGCGCACCCAATCCAAAGGAATTCGGGCTGTTGGCCGATGGAAAGGTGCTCAAAGAAATCCGGAGCCGCGCTGAGTTTGTCTTGAACCCAAGCTTGGTTCGCGAGAAGAAGTTTTCGATGACTATCCATGATTGATTTCCTTGAGATACTTTTTGTGGCGGCGCATGTTGATGAACCAAGTCTTGTCCTCGACGTCGGTCAGTTCGACCTCGATTCCCCGATAGCTACCGCTTGCCGAGAAGTCCCTAATCATTTCGAGGATGTCGTGATCGACAAAGTCGGCCTTGGTGCCGCTGATGACCAAGTGACAGTTGTCGGGAATCTGGTCGAGAAGATTTCGGAGGGCGACCTTGTTGGTAAAGGTGATGTCTTTGTTGAAGCGGAGAAGATAGAGCTCGCGATCGTTGACCAGTGTAAACGCCTTGTGATGGTTCGCTTTGATGACGTAGATCAACCCGGCAACGAGGCCAAAGATGACGCCCTTGAGCAGATCGGTGAACACGACGCCCAGCAAAGTGAGGATGAAAGGCACGAACTGATCTAGCCCATCGGCATAGACCTTCTTGATCACCGAGGGCTTGGTGAGCTTCCAACCCACCATGATGAGCACCGAGGCCAATACGGCGAGGGGAATTGTGTTCAGCAGGGAAGGAATCGAGATGACGGCGACGGCGAGGAGGACGCCGTGAAAGATTGTTGATTTCTTCGACTTTCCGCCCGAATATGCGTTTGCGGAGGTTCGGACGACCACCGAGGTGAGGGGTAACCCGCCGAGTAATCCGCTGACTCCGTTCCCGATTCCCTGAGCGACCAGTTCTCGGTTGGTTGGGGTAGCGCGCCGCTGCTCGTCAAGCTTATCGGCGGCGTCAATCGAGAGGAGTGTTTCGAGCGAAGCAACGACTGCTAATGTGATTGCGGTGATCCAAACGGCTGGCATTTGAATCGCGCTCCAGTCCGGCATCGTCAGCGAGCTAGTCAATTCGCTCGTCGCAGGGAGGTTCACCAGGTGCTTATCCTCGCTTTTGAGCGAGAGCGCCGGATTTGAACTCTGCAAAAGAGTATTGATGATCGCTCCGACAACGACGGCAACCAAAGGACCGGGAATGAACTTTGTCCAGCCTTGAGACTTCATCGGCTTGCTCTCCCAGAACTGGATGATAACTACTCCGATCAAGAAGATGACAAGCGCGGTGGGAGTGATCGTCATTACCGCTTTGGCGATGTCCGTGAATGTGTTCCCAAACTTACTAAAGAAGCCGAAATCTCCTTCGTAGTCCTTATCCCAGCCCAGAGCATGAGGGACTTGCTTGAGGATGATGACCACTCCGATTCCGGCGAGCATTCCCTTGATTACGGAGTTCGGAACGAAGTTGGCGACACTGCCGAGCTTGAGCACGCCGAGCAAAATCTGAATCACCCCGGCGATGATGAGAGAAACCTGAAAAGCCTGGTAAGAGTTGTTGAGCTGAGTGAGCGCAGTGAGGACAATCGCGACCAAACCCGCCGCCGGACCCGAAACTGAGAGCGGCGATCCAGAAATCGCGCCGACAAGGATTCCGCCCAGCGCCCCGGCAATGATTCCCGCCAAAGGTGTTGCACCGCTTGCAGTCGCAATTCCAAGGCAAAGCGGCAACGCGACCAAGAAAACAACGAGCCCGGCCGGAAGGTCACTCCCCCAAGTAGATTGCTTCGGAGAGGTCTCGGCTTTCATCACGCTACAGTATGGATCACAAAAAATTATAAACAAGAGTGATTGAGTCAAAACTCTGAAACAATCGCGGTACAAATGTGCCAGATAACCAGAGGTCTTGAGCTACACTCTACCGAATGCCTCGCTCACTAACAGAATGGAACCCTGAGTCCCAACGAATGGTGGGCGACCGACTTCGCAGGGCGCGATTAAGGAATCAGATGTCCGTCCGGCAAATGGCCGAAAAGGCGGGATTGAGCAAGACCTCGATCGTGCAAGCCGAAGCTGGCCGAACCTCTCGGGTTTCGACATACGAGAAGATGAGTCAAGCCCTCGGGCTCCGGTTTGATGTGCTTTGTCTCACGACGCAATCGAGCGAACAGCCATTCTCGGTTCATCGCGAAGGCGATGAGATGTGGTACGGCATCGGGGATTTTTCGAGGGGTGGGCTACCAGATCAGTCGCCCGAAGGTCGTCGAAAGTTCGCCGAAAGTGGGGTCCAGCCAATTTGCATCATCGCGGCACGGCTGCACGGCGGTCACCTACAGCCCACGATGCTCGAACTGTACGGCAAAACTACCCCCCGTTCACACCCCGGAGAAGAGTTCGTGTTGGTGATGTCAGGTACGGCCATTCTCCGAATCGGCGAGGAAGACGTGGTGCTAAAAAAAGGAGAATCCGTCAACTTTTGGAGCGGCGAGCCCCACTCATATGGACCGGCGGAGGGCTCCGAGCTTCCCGTGCGTCTTCTGTCCGTCAGGCTCGATCCATGACCCTTGACCGCTTCGCCGAGGTCTTTGTTCGTTCGTTTTGCCGGGTGAAGAGTCGCACGTACCCGTATGTCGGAACTCAAGTTGAGCCGGGGCTATGGATCATGAAGGACGACCCTCCCCGACCCGACGCCCGAAAGACGGAAATCATTTCGGTGAATCTGGGCGCCGACCGAGCCATCGAGCTTGTCGGCCAGCACCACGAAGGTTGGCACTTCCTTTGCGAACTTCACCACGCTTCGGTCGACTTCAAAAGCGTCCGTGCGACGTACAAAGCGCGAGGCTACCGGGCACTTTCGACCGAGTGGCTCTTCGTGCACGATCTCTCCGAGCTGCCTCCGCCCCCAAAGCATTTTGTGCATAAGTTCGATTCGAAGGAGGAGTTCGAAAAGTTGATTCAAACCGTAGGTCAACCGCGAAACTTTCTCGAGGGTACGACTAAGTTCGCAATCCATACCGGAGAGCAAGAAATCGGATTTGTGACCGACGTCCCGTGTGCGCCCGATGCCTGGGTATCGGATTTATGGGTGCGGGAATCGGAGCGTAGAAAGGGCTACGGATTTGCCTTGATGTCTGCCCTGCTTCATCACGTCCATGACCGAGGTAACGAGAACAGCGTTCTGATTGCCAGCAAAGCCGGGGCTGAACTCTATCCCCTCCTGGGATATAAGCAGATCGGAGTGTTGCAGATGTTCGTTCCCGCCAAGCGCTAAAGCGAGAGGGAGCAGCCGATCGGGGTTGTCTCGACTAGCTTCTGCGGTTTGCCGCTCAGTGCATTCTTGATCGCAACTCTGAGGTCAGGCGTCTTCACCGGGCGCCACTTGTAGTCACTCCCATAGGCGTCATCGATTCGCCCCCGGTAGACCAACTTCCCGTTCTGCCAGACCGTGGCGGTCGGAACGATCTTCACGCAGTGACGCTTCGCTTCCACGCCCTTCGGGTCGAGCAAAAACGCAGGCTTCAGCCCAAACTCTTTGCCATGCGCCTTTGCTTTGGCTGCGGTGATCCCCGGCTCGGCATAGACCAACCGAAACTGAGCCGCCGAGAATTCACGAACAATCCGCCCGATCTCGGGCGAATATCGCCGGCAGATCGGGCAGTCTGAGGTGATGAAGAGATCAACTTTGACCTGAGGACTCAGAAAAAGAAACATTATTCACTCGCCAGGAACGGATATCGGTAGTCCGTCGGCGGAACGAATGTTTCCTTGATCGTTCGCGCCGAGAGCCACCGATAAAGGTTTAACGCCGAACCGGCCTTATCGTTCGTTCCACTTGCTCGAGCTCCGCCGAAGGGTTGCTGACCAACAACCGCCCCAGTCGGCTTATCGTTGATGTAGAAGTTTCCGGCCGAGTTCCGCAGTAGCTTGGTCGCGGTCTCGACCGCGTATCGATCCTGCGAAATCACCGCACCCGTCAGCGCGTAAGGCGAAGTTTCGTCCACCAGCTTGAGGGTCTCTTCCCACTTGTTTTCGTCGTACACAAATAGCGTCAACACGGGGCCGAAGATCTCCTCACACATCGTTCGGTACTTCGGATCGGTGACCTCAATCACGGTTGGCTCGACAAAGTAGCCGACCGACTTATCGTAGCCGCCGCCAACCAGAATGTTCTGTCCGTCGGCCTTGGCTTGATCGATATAAGCCGCGATGTTGTCAAAGCTCTTCTCATCGATGACGGCGTTGACGAAGTTGCCGAAATCCTCCACCGAGCCCTGCTTGAACGATTTCACACCCTCGACCAGGAGTTGCTTGACCTGAGGAGCGATGTTGGAGGGGATGTAGCACCGTGATGCCGCCGAGCACTTTTGACCCTGGTACTCGAACGCACCGCGCAGTAGCGCGGTCGCAACCACGGCCGGGTCGGCCGATTTGTGCGCGATCACAAAGTCCTTACCGCCGGTTTCACCCACGATGCGAGGGTAGCTTCGGTAGACGTTGTTCGCGAGGCCCTCGCCGATCTGTTTCCACATCGTGTTGAACACGCCGGTCGAGCCGGTGAAGTGAACGCCAGCGAAATCTCGGTGACCAAAGCAAACCTTTCCGATGGTCGGCCCATCGACATAAATGAGGTTGATAACGCCATCCGGCAGCCCCGCCTCCTTAAGAATGCGCATGAACATCTGGGCGCTGTAGACCTGGGTGTTGGCCGGCTTCCAGACGACAACATTGCCGCACATTGCCGCCGAAGTAGGCAAGTTTCCACCGATTGCGGTGAAGTTGAATGGAGTCACGGCGAGCACGAATCCTTCGAGCGGTCGGTACTCGAGGCGGTTGTGCATTCCCGGCCCACTGATCGGTTGCTGAGCGTAAATCTCGCTGAGGAAGTGGACGTTGAATCGCAAGAAGTCGACGATCTCGCAGGCAGAGTCGATTTCGGCTTGGAAGGCATTCTTGCTCTGCCCCAGCATCGTGGTTCCGTTCATGTACGGGCGGTACTTTGTGGCGATCAGGTCAGCGGCGCGCAGAAAGATGTTCGCTCGGCTCTCCCAGCTCATGTTGCTCCACGCTTCGCGGGCCTTGAGGGCCTCTTCAATGGCCCGTTCGACGTGGCTGGCGTCGCCGGCATGAAAGACGCCTAGGGTGTGAGCGCGCTCGTGTGGCGGGTGCATCGTCACCGACTTTCCGGTGCGCACCTCTTCGGATCCGATGTACATCGGTACATCGACTTGCGATGATTTCAGTTCCTTGAGGACTTCCTTTAGTCTCGCTCGCTCCGGGGTCCCCGGCGCGTAGCTCAGTACGGGTTCGTTGACGGGCAGAGCGTAGTGAAAGTCACCAAAGTTCATGCCCAAAGTTTACCGGGCGTTGGTTTGGAGTTCCCGCGGTTCGAAATTAGCTTCGGAGAATCTTAGCCATAGGGCGACCCTTGGCCAGCTCATCAACCAGCTTGTCGAGGTACCGCACTTCTTTCATCAGCGGGTCCTCAATTTCCTCAATTCTGACGCCGCAGATGGTGCCGGTAATCAGGCTCCGATTGGGGTTCAGCGCGGGAGCCTGGGAAAAGAACTGCTCAAAATTCGTCCGTTCTGCAATTTGAGCTTCCAGTGCCTCTTGAGAAAATCCGGTCAGCCACCGAATCACCTCGTCGAGTTCATCCTTCGTGCGACCCTTTTTCTCGACCTTCTGGACGTACATCGGGTACACGCCTGCAAAGACCATTTGGTAGATTCGGTGCTTTTCCATAGTTGAAAACATTTCAAAGCCTCTTCGGTTCGCACTCGCGTGCGATCCGAAGAGGCGTCACGTTAGATGAGTCCAGAATTGGTCAGACTTTCACTTCGAAGCCAGAGCGGAACTCGGGCTTGATCAACGAATCGAACTCGTTGGTGCCCTTGACCTTCATGTTCTTCGCATCCCACTCAAGCCGAGGACCGTCGGCCCAGATCGCCAAGTTTCCGAGGAGAACTGCCTCGGTAAGCGGTCCCGAGTAGCCAGGGAAGTTGGAGACGGCCTGAGTGCCGGTAAGGCACGCATTGACCCACTCCTTCATGTGCCCCGGAGATTCGACGACGGTGGTATCGGGCATCGGATTTCCGCTTACAAGGCTGAACCGCGTATTGCTCTCGTCGGCCCCAAACACGGTCTCCTTCTCGCAAACGACAATCACGCCGTTTCCGCCGTAAGTAAACAGCTCCGCGAGCTCTTGGGGCGGCTTCTGGCCGCCGTCGTACCAGTTCACGGTGAACGGATCCATCCCGTTCTTCGCACCGTACTCGTATTTCACACGCGCCCACTCGGGGAACGACTCGCGGTTGTGTCCGCTCGTCTTCGCTTGAACGGCAAGCGGGGCATCCAGGCTAAGCGCCATGTGCGGCATGTTAAAGATGTGGCAACCCATATCGCCAAGTGCGCCGGTGCCAAATTCCCAGAATCCGCGCCACGAGAAGTGGTGATACCCCTCACCGTAGTTGCGGTACGGGCGAGGTCCGACCCAAATATCCCAGTCGAGGCCCTTGGGAACGGGCTTATCGGCGGGGCGGGGAATACCTTGCTGCCAGTAAACCTTCGCTCGGTCGGTCCAAAGGTGAATCTCCTTGACCTTTCCAAACGCCCCTTCGCGGATCAGCTTCGCGACCTTTCGCATCTGCGTGCTTTGCGTCGAGTTGTTGCCCATTTGGGTGATCGCTTTCTTCTTCTTAGCAAGAATCGCGAGTTGGCGAGCTTCCCAAATCGTTCGGCACAGCGGTTTCTCGGTGTAGGTGTGCATTCCCGCATGCAACGCAAGCGCGGTCGCTGTAGCGTGGTGGTGGTCGGGGGTGCTGATGACGACGGCGTCCATTTTCCCTTTCATCATCGCGATCATTTCGCGGTAGTCATCAAAGGCAGCCGCCTTCATATGCTCGCGTTGGGCCTTGAAGCGATCTTCGAGATCGACATCGCAAAGCGCGACGACCTCAGCTCCGGCGGCTACCGCCTGCTCGCGTCCGCTCCAGCCCTTTCCACCGCAACCGATGATCCCAACTCGAAGCTTCTGCCCCGGTGCCATCGGCTTCTGGGTTTCGCCGAGGGCCGAAGCCCCCAGTCCCAGACCAACGGTGGCCGCAACGCCGCTTCGCAAAACATCTCTTCGTGAATAGTTCCCGCTCATAACCTAAACCTCCCCGAATTTACTTCTTTGCCTTGACCTTTAGAGGTCGAATCTTGATATTTCGGAACGAAACGATTCCGTGGTCGCCCTGGATCGCAATATGTCCAGATTCCGCCTTAGCGAACTCAGGATAGACGTGAAACTTACTCTTCTGAACGCGCTCAAGGAAGTCGGGGCTGTTCAGAACGAAATCGAAGTACCGCACCCCGTTCACCTCGACAAAGCACTTCTTGGGTTCAATCATGATGCGGAACGTGTTCCACTCACCGATCGGCTTTGTCGCATCCGTGTCGGATCGGTAAAGGTCGTAGAGGAAACCAGCGAGTTGTCCCTTGGGGTCGACTGCCTTGTCCATGATCTGAATCTCGGGGCCGCTAAACCAAGGCGCTCCGCCCGAGTCGAGGACGTGGAACATGACGCCGCTGTTCTGTCCGGCCGGCATCTTCCAATCGAGCTTCAGCTCGAACCAGTCGTACTTTTCATCGGTGAGGATGTCGCCGGCGTTGTGCGGATCCTTGCACTGCAGCTCTCCATTTTCGATGACCCAGCCGGGTTTGACGCCGGTGCTTCGGAAGTTGTGCCACCCCTTGGTGGATTGACCGTCAAACAGGAGCTTCCACCCCTGACGAGCTTCTTTCGCGCTCAACACGTTGCCGGGACCAGCAAGAAAAAGGGCGCACAGTGCAGTTGCAACCATGCGCCAATTCTACTTTCAACGAACTTTTAGCGAGGCATATTCGCGCGAGATTCGATTTCCTCTTTTGAGTATCCGCGCTCCTTCATCGTCTCGCTCTGAGACTTTGAGGGCGGAGGCGTGAACTGCGAGCCATCGCTGTTGGTTCCATCGCCGCAACCAGCGCTCATCACGTATCCGATGAGCGTCGCCGCCATTGCAAGCCTTAGTCGTTGGACCAAGATCGCCCCCAGAACTTGAACAGATCCTTGTTTTGCATCACCGTGCAATACTGAGCGGTGTTGCTAGCTTCGGTAAGTGCTGGATTGATCGAGCTGTATCCAACGAACTTTTCTCGTCCAAACTTTGCCGCATGGCCGTCTGCGTAGCCGCCGACCAGCTTATTGTTAGGATAGAAGCGGCGGGCATCCCAAACCAAATTGTCCCAGCTGAATCCATCGATGTACTGGTCGATGTAGGGCCAAGAAGCATTTCGGGCATAGAAGCGCATCCAACCGTAATCGAGCTTGCCGTACTGGACAGGAGCGATTGCGAGGCGCGATGCGGAGTCCTCGAACGAGGTGAGTGAGCGCGATGTTTCGGTCGACCAGTTCACCGAGGTGCAGGTTCCTGAATAAGCCTTGGAGTAGCCGTCGGTGTTGAGAGACAGGTTGGTTGCCCACTGCCAGCGGTAAACGTAGCCGGGGTAATACGGATCGGGGAAGTTGTCGCCGAGGCGCTCGGATCGGGTCTTGTCCCAGAAAATCGCTCGGTTCTTCACGTACGGGTCGATTCGGCCAACCCAGGTGTCCGTCGACGAGTAAGGAGCCGAACCGTACTCCGGCACCGCCATGTCGTCGGCATCGGTGCTGTACATCGGCAGGGCCAGCGCGAGTTGCTTGACGCCGGAAAGGGTCGAGGCGATCTTCGCCGAGGTCTTGGCTTGGGCGAAGACGGGGAAGAGGATAGCGGCAAGAATGGCGATGATGGCAATGACGACGAGGAGTTCGATAAGAGTGAATGCTCTTCGCATTCGTTGAGTCTTTTCCCGGGTCGTTAAGCGGGAATTAAGCGATGGTTATGGGCGCATTAACGTTCAAAACCTTAAAGAACTCTTCGAGGGAATCGCATCTTTTGAGTTCCGCCCAGAAGGGGAATTCGCCGTGCCGATGGGCCACATTCGCCCACTGCTTCAGGCGAGCGAGGGTCCGGCGGTCCGTGCCTGGATGAAACTGGTCGCACCAGTGAACGAGACGCTCTAAGCATTCGGCCCAGTCTAGGATTTCCTGGCCGCTCGGCCTCCCAATCTCCTTTGCAATCAAGCCTGCGAGCCCCGGACTCGCCAGCGCGCCACGACCGAGCATGAAATGCTCGCAACCCGTGACCTCCTGGCATCGCAGGAAGTCGTCGAGGCAAAAGATATCGCCATTAGCGATGACCGGAACATCAACGAGACTCCGCACTCGGGCGATCTGCGGCCAGAAAACGGGTGGTTCGTAGCGCTGCATCCGGGTTCGGGCGTGAAGGGTTAGCCACGATGCGCCACCTTCGGCGGCCATGGGCGCATTCTCAAGAATATCGTCGACAGATTCCCAACCCAGCCGCAGCTTTGCCGAAACTGGGATTTCGAGCGGAACCGCGTCCCGCACGGCTCGAACGACCTCCCGGATTCGGCAAGGCGACCGCAGTAGCGATGCGCCGCCGTCGTTTCCATTTACGGTTGGCGAGGGGCACCCAAAATTGATGTCAATCGATTTCGCGCCCGCCCGAACCGCCGCCAGCGCCGAAAGTGCCATCCGCTCGGGGTGACCGCCGAGAATCTGAACTTGGACAGGAAGGCCCGTCATCGTCACCGCGCCCGACTCTAACTCGGGCACCTCGCGCCGAAAGACTTTCGTCGGCAAAACGTCCGAACTCACCCGTACAAACTCGGTGACGCAGTAATTAAAGCACCCCCACTCACCCACGAGGGCTCGCATCGGGGCGTCGGTGATTCCGTCCATTGGCGCGAAGACCAAGGCTGGGGTTCCGGCTTGAATCAAGTTGAACTCAGTAAACCCGGTACGCTCCTTGGTCGTGGGATTGCCGTCGACTCTTGAGGAATATCAGGGAATCGTGGATGAATTCGCGGCGGGCTCGGTGGTCGAGTCTATCGAACCCCTCAAAGGCGGAATCTCGGCCGAGATTTCACTGCTTACGGTGCGCCGCAAAGATGGCTCGCACCATAAATTTGTCGCTCGATGCCCAGGAGATTGGGGCGACGAAGACTATGCGGGAAAGGCCGTTCGAGAAGCGAGAAAGTACCGCTTTGCTTTCGAGCAGGGGTTGCTCGCACCCGAGCCAGTCGCGTGCTTCCCCGAGCGAAACTTCTTTGTTCTGAGATACCTTGACGGGAGTCCAAACCTATCGAAAGACCAGGCGGATGCCTTTGTTGAGGTTGTTGCTCCGCACTTGGCAAAGATCCACGAAACGCCGCTCACCGACGCAGATCGCGATTGGCTCCCGAGGGCAAATGACGCACCGAGCGGAGAAGGGTGGCAGCCAGCGGTCCGCGACGCGGTCTTTGCGCATGGGCACCCTTCCTTCGCGCCGAGTCACCTTTGCCACGGTGATTGCTGGCCGGGCAATGTACTTTGGAATGGGCGAGACCTGGCCGGGGTGATCGACTGGGAGGAAATGCACCTGGGATTTCCGCTATCGGATCTCGCCATCGCTCGTCTAGACTTACTCTTCGCATTCGATTGGGACATCGTGGATGCATTCACTGACGCCTACTTTCGCGTAAGCAACACCGATCCCGAATGGTTGCCCTACTGGGATCTGCGCTGCTCACAACGCATCGGAAACGCCTATGAGGAGTGGGCGTCCAGCTTTGCGCCACTCGGTCGACCAGAGATCACCGCCGACACCCTCCGACAGTGCCAAGCGGAGTTCATCGCCCGGGCACTGGAGCGCATTTAGCCAAGCGCTTTGCTGAGATGCTCTCGATGCTCGGGGTGGGCGATGTCGATGAGCGCCTTAGCTCGCTGCCGCAAGTTTTTGCCCTTTAGGTACGCCACGCCATATTCGGTCACCACGTAATGCACGTGAGCCCGGGTCGTGACGACGCCCGCCCCCGCCTGGAGCTGCGCTACAATTCGCGAAGCTCCTGTTTTAGTAGTTGAAGGCAAAGCAATGATCGGTTTACCGCCATCGGAGTAGCTGGCTCCGCGGATGAAGTCCATCTGTCCACCGACCCCCGAAAAAAGCCGCGACCCGATCGAATCCGCGCAGACTTGCCCACTGAGGTCCACTTCAATCGCCGAGTTAATCGCCGTGACTTTCGGGTTCTTCCGAATCACCGCTGTATCGTTCACGTACGCTGCATCGAGCATCTGGATGTACGGGTTATCATCGACGAAGTCGTAGAGACGCCGAGTGCCGATCACGAATGTCGCGACGTTTTTTCCGGGGTGAATTTTCTTCTTCTCGTTCGTGATGATCCCCCTCTCGACCAGATCAATGACTCCGTCCGAGAACATCTCGGTATGAATTCCGAGCTTCTTATGACCCGTCAACGAACCCAAAACCGCGTCCGGAATCGCACCGATTCCCATTTGGAGCGTCGCCCCGTCGTCGACCAACCCCGCCACGTTCCGTCCGATCGCAAGCTGAACGGCACTGGGCGCGCAATGGGGATGCTCTGGCAACTCCTCCTCGTGCTCCACCAGGTGGTGAATCTGCGACGAATGAACAAGCGCGTCGCCATGCGTTCGTGGCATGAAGCGATTCACCTGCGCGATAACCGATTTGGCCGTCTGGACGGCCGCCCTCGTCGCTTCGATTGACGTCCCGAGCGAGAAAAAGCCATGCCGATCCGGTGGCGATACGCTTATCAGCGCCACGTCCAGAGGCAAAATGCCTTTGCGGAAAAGCGCCGGTGCCTCACTGAGGAAGACCGGGATGTAGTCTGCACGCCCTTCGTCAACCGCCTTGCGAACATTTGCCCCGACAAACAACGCATTTACGCGGAAACTTTCGGCGTATTGGGGTTCCGCGTAGGGTGCCGGACCCTCCGTATGAAGCTGAACGATCTCCACATCTCGCAACTCATCGGCCCGTGCCACCATCGCCCGAATCAGGGCCTGAGGTGCCGCTGCCATCCCGTGAATCCAAACCCGATCTCCACTTTTGATCGCTCGGACAGCATCGTGGGTAGAACACGGTTGTGGCATGAAAGCGTTGTACCGCCGCCTGCATAGATATGTAAGGTATTGTCGTTGACAATCAGGGCAGGACGTTGCCTGCGGCTCGATAAATCTCGTACCAGTGCGGCCGCGGGAGCGTGATCTTACAAGCCTCCGCAACTTGGCGAATTCTGTCCGGACTCGTAGAGCCGATGACAGATTGCATCTTCGCCGGGTGGCGTTGCAGCCAAGCAATGGCAAGCCCGGTCGTCGTCACCCCGTACTCGCCAGCAAGTGCAGTCATCACCTTTGTCAATTCAGGGAACTTCGGGTTATCGACAAAAACTCCTTCAAAGAACCCGTACTGGAAAGGCGACCAAGGCTGAATCGTGATCTTCTTGAGTCGGCAATAGTCCAAAATTCCCCCGTCTCGATCGATCCCGGCGTCCCATTTCATGTTCGCGGCGATGCCCGAGTCGATCATGCCCGTGTGCATGATGCTCAGCTGCAACTGGTTCGCATGTAACCGCATCGGGAGAGCGGACTGAAGCAATTCAATCTGGTTCGGAGTCTGGTTGCTCACACCAAAATGCCTTACCTTGCCAGCCGAAACCAGCGTTGAGAACGCCGAGGCAACCTCATCGGGCTCGACCAAAGTATCTGGTCGATGGAGAAGCAGAAAGTCCAGGTAGTCAGTGTTCAGGCGAGACAAAATCGCATCGACCGACGACAGAATGTGCTCCTTCGAGAAGTCAAAGAACCCCTTGCGGATGCCGCACTTGCTCTGAATCAGAATCTTGTCTCTCGCGATTCCGAGGCGCTTGATGGACGCCGCGAAGACCTCCTCGCACTTTCCGCCGCCATAAATGTCCGCGTGATCAAAGAAGTCGATCCCGAGGTCGAGAGAAGTCGAAATCAGCTGATCAAGGTCCGATTCGGCCATTCCGCCGATGCGCATACACCCGATGGAAACCTCCGAAGCCATCACGCCCGAAGTGCCGATTTCGATTCGATTCATTGGGGCGAGTCTACTAGAATCTGACCAATTTTCCGCAGAATCGCCTCATGCTCCGGGTCAATTCGACCGTTCGCCATCGGTCCGATTCCGAGCAAGAAGTTCCCACCACGTTCGTTGGCATACCGGATCTCCTCTACGACCGTCTCAGCAGTTTTCGGAGTTTGACCCTCAACGTACTTCCAGTCTGGGCAAAGCGGTAGGCACGCTTCCCAGGTCGAAGGAAGTGCCTCGTCAGGGATTTCGCGCTCCGGAGTCACAAAGTCTTCGAACTCATCCCCGACCGCTCGGTTGGCGACAATCAGTCCCGGCTGGAGCTCACGGGCCATCGTTACCAACTCCGCCATGCGGATGTCCTCCGCGCCGCGAACCCAACCGCCATCAAGCCACAGGATGTCGACGGGACCGTAGTTCGTCATGAGTTCGCGAATCTGAGCATGCGTGAACTGAACAAACTTCTTCCACTTTTCGGGATCGTCCACGGTGTTGGCTCGTTGCGAGGTCGGGTTCTGCTCCGGATCCCAATAGAACACCGAGTTCCAATCTGGCTTGGAGAAATAGACCGAAATCGCCAGTCCGGCGCGCCGAAATGCGTCGAACAGTTCACGGGTGACATCGCGCCCGAACGGACAGACGGAGCCAGTGATCTTGTAATCTGTTGTGGCGGTATCCCACATGCAAAAGCCGTCGTGGTGCTTGGTCGTAAAGCACACATACTTTGCGCCCGCCGCAACGAACGCCGCCGCCCACTCATCCGCATCAAACTCCGTTGGGTTGAAGGTCTTTGGCAATGCCCAATAGTCCGCCTGGTACCTAGCGAGATCGCGGTCGCGTTCGACCCAACACTTGATCTCATCCCGCCGCGACCACTCGCAGTCAGGTACCAGCGTCCAGCTCTCGCAACAATCCCACTGCGCATACGGTCCCCAATGGACGATGATGCCGAACTTGAGCGACCGGAACCATTCGAGCCGCCCCTCCAACCACTCCGGCTTCTCGTACCTCTGATCCCTCGTGTAACTTACAACGTCCTCGCGCATGGCTTGTGATACATTGTAACCATGCTGGGTTCGGTGATGATGGCAACGGTGTGTTTACAAACCCCTGAATCGAACGCCGTGCAGGAATTGAGTCGCTTTCGGTGGGTTGCGGCCAAGCCGGAGTGGAGCCTGACTGACCTCAAGTATTTGGGATCCGCTTTGACAAGCCAATTCGAGCAGGTACGCAATGCCGCGCTTGAGTTTTGGCCCGCGCGATACCCGGATGCATGGGAAGACTTTCGGTTCCTTGTTAGCTACGATTACGAAAAATCGGACACGTTTTGGTCGTCCGTTGTTGAACCAGGATACAACCAGCTCATAAGGCAGCCAGGATCATCCAACTGGCTAGGAGCCGTGAGGTCTCTCCTTAAGTTCGGAGATGAACCAGGACCACGGAGTATCGGGTGCCCAAGACCTGGTCCACGTGGTACCGAGTGGTCCGAGACGCTGGCCAAGACCAGGTACGAATCAAGTCCAGATTTTCTTCGTCTGGTCTACGACAAAGACCCACTCGTTTGCTACAATGCGGTTAATGAGGCAAGTAGTACACACGACTTCATGCGGTCTGGTGTGTTGAGGTCATGGCTAGAATCCGACCATCCCGGTAGGATGTGGGCGGCGATCAATAACTACGAGACAAGCACGACCGCCGAGTGGGTTGAAGTAACAAAACTGCTCCTCTTGAGCCATGACGAAACGGTCCGACGGGCGGCAATCCGAGACGAATACAAACATCCTCATGATCAAAAACTCGTCCTCAATCTCGTTGCTTCATTGCCAGACTATGCCTACCTTGAAGGAATGCTACTAGTCCTATCTGGATTCGACGGCACCGAGGCTCAAGTTAGGTCATATGTGAAACAGCAACTTGGCAGTCCCAACGCAATGTGTCGACTCCTGGCTGCTTCGAATTTGACTCAAACTCCAGATGCGCTGAGTGAGACCGAATTGCGCCAGCTTGCGGAGTCTCCAGATCTTCCTTTGTCACGCCTCGCAATCGAGGCACTTGAGAAAAGGGGGATCGAGCCCACGCTTGACTGGCAAGACCGTCTCTGGAAGCTAGAGCCGAGCCGCCAACTGGATAAGGTGACCGTCAACACGGCAAAGCCGCCACCTGACTGGGCACTGAAGAAGTACATCGATGCGATCGAAAGCGGTTCGGAAGGCTGGTTTCTGGAGGAAGAGTTCGCTGCTATTGTCAGCAGGTCGCTACCTCTGATCAGCTGGATCGAATCAGGGCGGCCTTCAAAAGTTCGGACCGCACTGAGGATGATTCCGCAGGATCGGGTCAACGATTTTTCCCAGCAGATTCAGAAACTGGTGTTCTCTGCGGATTCCGAAACGAGCGAACTGGCATTATCGAGGGCGGCTCACATCACTATTCCGGCGGTGCGGTACCAGTTGTTTGAGATGCTTTCGAAGCTTAAAGGCGAAGCGCAGTCCCAGTTCCGCGAAGACCTCTGCGAGATCAATGACCCGGTGTCGAGGAAATTCCTGGACACATGGCGCACGTCTAGCAATCGCGAAGAGCGAATGTTTGCACGCAGAACGCTCTATTTCCGGGATCGTCCGCGTTCGGACGATTAGCCCATGTGTACATTTCCCGGCGCGTACGGGTGCGAGAGGGATTTGTAGAACTCCAATGAGTGCTCGGGCGCTTCGAAGACGGGCGGCAGCGGCAAGCCGTTCACGCTCTGCCAGTAAGCAATCGAGGCATCGCGCCACCATTTCGCTTCCTTTTCCTGAATCTTAAGGAACTCGCTCACCTGCTGGAAGCGCCCAGCGTCGACTTTGCCGCTCAGCTTCGCCCACTCCGCGCGCATCGCAGCGACCTCGGCGACGCCTCGGGAGTACCGAGCGACGAGCTCTTCCCACACGGTTTTGCCCGAGCTGAGCCGGTACGACCACGGGACGTGATGGAACCAGAGAAGCAGATTATTGGGCGTGGTTTCGGGCTTGCCCCAAATCGCCTGCCAGCCGGGCGCGTACTGCTTGATGGTGCCCGATGCGACCCGGTCAAAACCGATTCCGTTCTTGTCCGCGCGGTGGAAGTAGACCGGGTTCCAGTCCGCTCGGCCCAAGTTGTTCACCCATGGCCCCGGGCCGTAATGGTGGCCCGTCGCCATCAAGTGCGTCAGGCCAAGGGGGCCTGTATAGTCCACGACCGCCTCGCGTGAGCGCATCATCATGGCCACCACCGGCTTGGCGACTGAGGCGCCAAAGGTGAGCCGGGCCCACTCATCGGCCACGCGCTCGGCTCCCAAAGTCGGGTCCCAAGCGAGTCGTCCGAGGGCGTACCAGTTGGCTTGGTCGAAGTGCGATCCGCACCAGTTACGATCCGAGCCGATGTTGGAAACCGCCGCGATACCGGTGATCGTGTCAAGAACTTTTTCATTATCGCGCAACCGCGTTGGCGAAGCGAGAGCCTCCTGCCACATCGTGCCGAGGTAGGCAAGGTGGGTCGCAAATCCCAGGTACTCCTTCGTGGCTTGAACCTCCATGAGAGCCGGAGTTTTCTCGAGCGCGCCAAAGAGCGGGCTGAACGGCTCTCTGGGCTGAAAATCGATCGGGCCATTTTTGACCTGAACAATCACATTCGAGCGAAACTTTCCGTCCAGCGGCTTGAACTCGTTATAAGCTTGGGCGGCGCGGTCGACGGGCGTTTTGTCGTCGTAAACGAACGCTCGCCATATGACGACCCCACCGTGGGGTGCCAGCGCATCCGCTATCATATTCGCTCCATCGGCGTGAGAGCGTCCGTAGTTCTGCGGCCCCGGCTGCCCCTCAGAGTTGGCCTTCACCACGAATCCGCCGAAGTCGTTGATCTCGCCGTAGATCTCGGCAACCTTCTCCTTCCACCACTGCTGAACTTTGGGGTCGAGAGGGTCAGCGGTCTTGAGTCCATCTAGCTCCATTGGGGCCGAATAGCGAGCCGTTAAGTAGACCTTGATCCCGTACGGCCGGAGAGTGTCGGCGATAGCTTTAGTCTTCAGGATGTAGTCAGCGCGAAGTACCATCGCGTTGGCATTCACGTTGGTCAAAACCGCCCCGTTGATGCCAATGGATGCATTGGCGCGGGCATAGTCAACGATGCGCGGATCGACGAAATCGGGCAGTTTGTGCCAATCCCAAATCGATTGCCCGGCGTAGCCGCGCTCGACTGTGCGGTTCAAATTGTCCCAATGATTAAGCAGTCTCAGTTTGTAGCGGGGGGCTGAGTAGTACCGGCCCTTTGGCAATGGCTTTCCGGCTTGAAGCTGACGCAGGAACCAGAATGAGCCGTACATCACGCCCCGCATTTCGTGGCCTGTGATGACGTGAACCCGCTTCCCTTTGATCATCGCCGGGAGATAAACAAATACCTCGTCATTCAGCGGACCAAGGTCGATGTTGAGACCGGCAATCTCGTGATTTGACTGCGGCGTGCCGATCAAGATCGCGTCTTGCTTCGTCAGCTTGTTCTGCACAGCGACCGAGTGACCAAGCATGGTCTCCAGTCCCATCTTGAGCTCATCGTGAGCTTGCTTCAGGTGCGGACTTTTGGGCGAGGGGCATACGATCTGGCTGATCGGTATTTGTTTCGCCTCGGGCAGGAGTCGGTACCGCATCCACAGCTCATAGCCGTCCTCGGCAAGCAAAAGTGGCGAGGCAGCGGCGGTAAGCATCATGATCAAGAGGCGGCGGAGAGTCCCCACAAGTCGCCTGATTTTACGAGATATCTGATAAGATTTTGCGAATCGTGCGTGACGTAACGGCAACCCGGTCGCATAAAGTTCGCTGGTCCATCTGCGTCCTACTTTTCTTCGCGACCACGATCAACTACCTTGATCGCCAACTCTTTTCTGTCTTGGTGCCCTATCTCGAAGACGACCTTTGCCTCGGCCCAGTCGATCTGTCGCTCATTAACGTCAGTTTTCTGCTTTCGTACGGGCTGGGAATGCTCCTGGTTGGCTTATGGATCGATAAAGTCGGAGTCAAGCGCGGGCTAGGAATCGCGTTCTTACTTTGGAATGTTGCGGCGGCACTCCCCGGGCTAATTGGGGGTTTTCGGGGACTCGTCGCGGTCCGCGCTCTTTTGGGTGTCTCTGAGGCGGCAAACTATCCAGCTTGCGTCAAGACCGTCGGCGAATGGTTTCCGCGTCAAGAGCGGGCGACCGCCAATGGCTGGTTCAATGCGGGTTCGAACGTTGGCGCGATCCTCGCGCCATTGATTGCAATAACCCTCGCCGAGACGGTTGGGTGGCGGAATTGCTTCTTCTTGCTCGGCTCGGTCGGATTGGTTTGGGTGGTGTTCTGGTTTCGGCTCTACCATCCGATGGCTTCGCATCCCGTCCTCTCGACCGAAGAACGCGAACTCATCCAGTCCGGTCAAGATGCCGTCTCAGAGCCCATTACGTACTCCCAACTTCTCGCGATGCGGCCAGTCTGGGCGCTTGCTCTGACCAAATGCATTTCCGAGTCGCCCTGGTGGTTCTATCTCACTTGGCTTCCGAAGTTCCTTTCCGACGAATTCAAAGTTGATGCGACATTCATGCGCATCGCCATCCCGGTGGTGTACATCATCGCCGATATTGGCGCGGTCGGAGGAGGATGGCTTTCGTCTAAATGGATATCGGAACGGAAGGCAGTTGGTCCTTCGCGAAAGAGAGCCATGCTCGTCTGCGCGCAAAGTGCGTTAGGCGTCCTCGCGGTCGGTCCGCTGATGGCGGCAAAAAGCATCGCCGGCATTCCGGCGATCTATCCGGTGATCGGATTGGTCGCGATTGCCGCTGCCGCGCACCAAGGGTGGAGCTCGAATTTGTACACCATCATCACCGACACCGTTCCTTCGCAAGGAGTGGCAAAGACGGTCGGAATTGCCACCGCGGCGGGTGTGACCGGGGCGTCCATCTTCCAAGTGTTTGTGGGCAAAAGTGTTGAGCTGACGGGTTCCTATGCCCCGTGCTTCGTCATTGCCGGGATCCTCTATTTGGTCGCGCTTGCGGTTCTCCACCTACTACTTCCCGAGGTTCGGATGTGGGAGTCAAATCGGCGCGTCTCGGTTGTAAAGCTTTCAGCGGTGGCGGTCGGACTGGTTCTAGCTTTGCTCGGGCTTCAATCGGTCCTCATTCGCCCGAAGTGGAACTCCGTTGCGGACTACGAGCAGTCGCTCAGCAAGGCAGGGAATGCGTTTACAACCGGGCCGAATGCAAAAGTGGGGTGGATGGACTCCAAGTGGTACTTCATCCGAACGTCGAAAGGCGACTCGAAGTTGGAACTTGTCAAGCTTGATGACGCGGGAAGACCCACGGTCGAAAAGAAGAAGCCCGAAGAGCTGAAGAAGTACATGGGGCCGAGTTCAGCCGATCTGCAAAAACTGTCAACGTGAACTTCGCCCGGGCAGAAATAGGTAAAACGCGATTCATGAATCGCGTTGCGCTGACCGCATCTCTGGCGGCCCTCCTGATTGGGCAGATCCCCGCGCAGTCGGTCGATCCCCAAATGTACGCAGGGATGACCTGGCGCAATCT
>CAZMJL010000012.1:0-25452 GCA_964566635.1 uncultured Fimbriimonas sp.
TCACTGGGTCGTAGGTTCGAGTCCTACAGCGGCAGCCACAGTTTTAGGTTCAAAAAGCTCCTTGGAAGGGGCTTTTTTGTTGCCTGTCTCAAGTGGGTGTCAGCTTAACTGTCAGCTTATGGTCTTGAGATGTGTGAACTGGTCTTCACTCTAGCCGTGTGGTTGAGACGTTCTGGACATGACGTTTGCTCATGAAACAGCACAATCTCAAAACATCTTTGACTTAATACTGATTCAACGTCTAAACTCGTGATCTCGCTTCGGCGGCAGCTTTGTTCGATTTTGCAAGTTCGACTGAGGACTTAGGCATGACGGGATGCGTTTTCACCCACCACGCGGTCACTCCAAGGCCACCGAGAACCAGGCAGATCGATCCGACTTGAGAGTACTATTGCGCACCGGGAACACCTATCCACCACAGCCTCGGCCGTGAGTCGTTCATTGGAAACTGCTGACCTGGTATCGCTTCGTTGTTCGAACAAATAGCAAAGTACTTCCAAAAGTTGTTTGCAACATCGCTCGCGTTTCCATTCCCCATATACCTAGTTGTTGTGATAGCAGACCTGTAAGGCACCTGCCAATTCAAGTAATTACTTGCATCGGTTGACTGAGGCGAAAGCGTAAACACCGGAGTTGTGGTGAAATCGATTGGACTCGGCTCGGGCGGCACAGTGCCAGTGCCCGGCGCAATATTCCACTTGTTTCCCCAAATGGTGAGTAACCCTGTGTTGAGGTTGGGATCGTCCGAATAGCTCGTTCCGGGCGTCGCAACGTATGGCTTGTACAAACCAATACTCCCCGCTGGGGTCGAGCCTCGAGTTCCCGTATTAAACAGTGTTAAGCATGACGCCACGTAGTCCGTTCCAGGCAAGGCTGATGTCAGGCGAAGCTGAGTTCTTGCAGTTCCGCTTTGGTCATGCGAGGATCCATAAGGCATGTTGCCCACGAAGTGCCCTCCCCCCTTAAACACCCACGGCTGAAAGTTATTGTTCGAGGCGTCAGCATTGGGATCTCCAGGGAGTTCTCCGTCAAGGTTTGCTTTACCAAATACTCTTCGGGAATCGAGGCTAATCGTCTCCACTGGAAGCTTGGACGCCGCGAGGTTCACTTCCTGCCACTCAAACTGAGTGTTTTGTGCTCAATATCCAGGGTAAGGCATCGGTTGCCAGTATGTTGTGGTCCATTGCTTCTTTACAAAAAGCTGAATTGTGCCTCCGCTCAAAGCCACAGCGGAACCCAGCTGCGCAGCAAATTCCCATTCTGTAGCCCCTATGGGAATGCTTATCGCGATGTAGTTCTGAAGTGGCCTGTTCAGAATCTGCAGCGTCTCTACCGTGTAATGTGGCAAGTTTGGCAATCCACCTAGTTCGGTTCCCGCGGGGATTAGAACAGTTGGCACCCAAGTCACAATTCCAGCCGAAGCCCCGATTGGGCCGAGGTGCGTATTCGAATACATCGTTCTGAACTTAAGCCGAAGAACGTGCCGATTTGAGGATGTTTGGGGATTACCGCCACTGAGCCATGCAGAGTTTTGCCCGAGACGCTCTTCGAGCCGTAGGAGCCGGGTGTAAGCAATTCCTTGACCAGTGCCGTCCCCGCCTGTCGTTGTGCCGGAGGTGCTGCAAGTCGTTGCGGTCGTCGCTGTCGTTCCCGTTGTTGAACCACCGGTTGTTGAAGAATTCGTGGGATCTGTTCCTCCCGCACCCTTAGTCTTGATGACCTCACCTTATTGACCACTAGTAAGTACGACAGCAGCGAGCACTAAGACGCATCTCAACAGTACCAGAATTTCAATGTGACCATCCTCACGCTTTGACATGCGAGCATCATAACCTAACATGACCCACAGGTCAAGATCTTTTGTAATTATTTTTACGAATTTTGCGAATTCCTCTTTCTTTCACGATGTACAGCATTGGAGTCGTGGGACAGCGCAATAGATACTCAATTGCACTTAATACACAGCGAGACATAGGGCCACAAACCGTTTTCGACCGCGTCAGATACGGTCGGAAACTCATCGGTACGCTAGCGACGCATTTCCCGCTTTCAGCGCAAGAGTGAGTTCTTCCTTTTCTTAAGTCCTAAGGACTGCGTCGGGGGTTCAAGTCCCTCCGGGGCCGCCATGAGCCATACCTTCTTCGAGTGGTGGAGAGTACAGTCGTTTTGATGTCTCTTCTAGTGGGCGGAGCGGGGGAGAGAAACCCGCAACCACCCGGCTTCATTGTATCTCCACGCGCTACTTTGTAACGAAAGTGTGGACGGGATCATTCGCGTTCTGCTTCGCACGCGTTGATAAGCAACCAGAAACTCGGTCGCGAACTGAGAGTTCTGGCGGTTACAACTTTACTGTCGGGTCAGATCGCTCCCCTTCCTCGCCTGCGTTCTGTCGCGCCGGGTTTACCTTCGTATCGTTCCAAAACGCATCTTGAGACCTGAATTCGGTCCAATCCGTTGATTTTATGCTATTTGGACGAGGGCTAACGGGAAAATCAGAACTCGTAAACTGGTCAACTCCGCGGCAAATTGGCCAGCAGAGGAAAATCTTCAAATTGCGTGCATTCGATCAGTCTCAACATGGCCTGTTACCAATGAAGAATGTTCAGCGAGTCCAGATGAGCCATGAAAGCCGCAGATGTGTTTTCAAGGAGGTTGTCGCGTAGGAAGACCACATCATTACCAAATTGGTGCAGAAAGAAAAGGCACTCATCGTCGTAGTTTATGCACCGACACTCAAGGATGATCTCTGGCGGATCGGCAGAGATCATCCTTGAAGATTTGTAATCCGCACAATTTTCCAGACCGAGCGATCGTCTAGGTTCAGGAGTAATTGGTCCCAACAAAGTTCCGGGTCAGCGGTAATCGCGTAGAAGTCGAACTCGATCATGGCAAGATTGCAGTTATCAAAAATCGATTAGCTTTCTTGCGGTTTTCGCAAGGTTGTATGCCGCTTGACCGATGTGAAAGACTCTGTCTGAAGTGAGCACCCGGCCCGTGAAACCGCCGTCTGGCCCGAACTCGCGTTCTCCCCAAAGGAACGAATGGATTAACTCTCCACCCCTGCTTATCAGCACTCGGTTCATGCTGATCGGTGCAACTCGTCGATCTTTTGTGGTTGCAAGTTGTTCTTGCAACGTGACGTAGCCTAGGTCTTCGAGCATTCCGGTCGAGTGTTTCACGATGACCCACTCGACCTGAGGCAGTCCAATATTTATGTAATTGGACATAAAGTAGTTCAACCTCCGTAGGTAGCTACTCGGATGAGTTGTGCCATCGTCTCCACTTCTTCTGCCGTACTCATTAGGATAACTTCGCCAGTTGCGGGCCACCCTCCGCCATTAATGTCCCTCGAGACGCTTCTCTTAGTGCCTCCGAAGGTCTCCCAGGTCTCAATGCCCAGGCTCGCCTGACGTAGAGCTTGGCCTCCGTTCCCGGGGCAACGTAAGTTGCGTGATCGGCAATAAATTCGTGAACGGGGCCCCAGTTATCAAACTGGTTTCGCTTTGACTTATCCGCCAAAGTGGTACCTGTCAGAAGGAGTGAGGTTGCGAGAGCAATGAGTTTCAGCTTCATTAAACTCATGTTGCGAACGGAGGCATTGCATGAGCGTTTCACGAGTTGAACATCGATGCTGTAGAATCAGTGAGTGGGAGAGTGGCGGGTCTGCTTACTCGGGGGAGATGTTCTGACGAGTCCGTCGGGAAAAGTCTTTCCGTCAGACCACATAGAAAGTCTCAAGCTACTCAAACTACTTGCTGTCGCAGGCGAGAATGGGATGCTCAGCGAGACGGTTGCCCGGGAGCTCTATGGAGATACTTGGGAGAATCCACATAACGGACTTCGCACGCAACTTGCTCGGCTGAATCAGCGAACGAAGGCGCTCGATCAGACCGCCATTGTTCAAAGGGTTGGCGACAGTCTCAGATTCATCCCCGGATCCGTTACGTGTGACCTGTGGGCACTTCGGCAAGAGATCGAAGCAGCAAGGGTTGGAGGGCCAGAATCTGAGCGAAAGGCATTTGCCGTAATGTCTAATATTTCGCCTGATGGGTTGAAAAACTCACTTGATACCGCTCTGGATCCTAGAATGGCCGAGGCGATCACTGGCGAGCTTTTGCGTAGCCTTGCAATACTCAGTGTGCTTCCAACTGCGTCCCGTCACAGGCTCAAGATTCTTCAGATTGCAGCAGTCGTTCGTGAGTACTTCCATCCGAACTCGGTTCAAATTGAAATGCTTCTCAAGCTGTATGCGTCGATGCATTGTAAGCAGGAAGTGTTGCAGACCTTTTTGGATTACGAGTCTTACTTGTCCGATGAGCTTGGTGAGCAACCATCAGCGCGGATCCGCGAACTGTGCGAGGGCCTGCTTTCGCAACTCGAGCAAACTATTGCAAACACATCTTTAGAGGCACCACCTCGACCCGAAGTTACGTTTGGCCACGAGGAGCTACTCCAGTCTGCCCTCACCTCACTCAGAAGGGGTGGCAAGATCTACATTGGTGGGGTCGCCGGAGTTGGAAAAACGCACCTCGCCAAAAACCTGGCAACGAGTCCGGAGTTAGCAATTTATAAGATTGCTTGGATTGACCTTTCCGAGCATTCGCCGGAGGACGTCGAGAACTTGGTATCCAAATCGACTCCGGATGTTCTCTTCCTTGACGGCTACTCGGCAAAATACTCGGGGGTGGTTCGGTTCGTCCAGGCACTCCAAAAGTTCCACGCGCTTGTCGTGATTGGCAGCACTCCAGTCGGTTTCGATTATTTGGAGTCGTTTACTGTCCAGCCCCTTCACGCCGGGGTTGAGCACAATCCGGGTCCTGCGACACTCTTTATTGAGAACTTTGTAGGCGGCTCAGTATCAAACGCGAGTCGAGGTGCTGCGATTGAGTTGGCAATAGCATCTCATGGACTGCCACTAACTATCCAACTGATGGCAGGTCTCGCCAAAACATTTGGATTTGCCACGGTTGCGTCTCAGTTCACGATTGCTTCTCGTCAACGTGCGACAGCCACTCAAGTTTTGAATGCTGCCTTGCTCGAGGCCGTTAATCAATTCGAGCCAAAGGTTCAGAGAGCCATCGCAGCCATGAGTGGATTTGGTGAGCGAGTGCCGATCTCGCTTGTCGTTGAGGTTTTTGGGCTCGATCTTTGGGTCCTTAAGCAGCTCTCGGATTCTGGTCTGATCTCATTCAACCAAGATAGCCGTGAAGTTCGAGTATCGCCAACTGTAGCCGAGCACCTCCAAACCCAGGTGGGATTTGAAGTAGGCAGTTCGGCTCAAATCGAATTTGAACTGGCACTCGTGGCGAGATGTCAAGAGCACGGGGTTGATCCCCCGAAGGATGAACAATTACTGTCTCACCTGAGGGCGTACCAACAGGTGCTTTGGAACCTCTCCGAGAGGAAAGACTTTGTGGTCGCCTTCGAATTGATGGCAGCTCTGCGTCCACACGCTGGCGTCTTGAAGGACTCCAAATTAAATCCTCTAGATTACGATGAAGAGCTCTGGCGAACAGATCGAGATTCTGAAACCTTTATCAAGCACGCACTCGCCGTCGGATCACTCTATTTTTTGAGAGCGGAATCCGATGCCTTTGAAGAGTTTTTGCTCCGAGTTTTCAATGATCCAAGATTCCAATCGGCTCCGTTGACTGCGAAGATCGAGTTGCATTCTCAACTGGGCCTCGCGTTAAGGAGGCGAGGCATGCTTGAAGAGTCTGAACACACGTTCGACATCGCCCTAGGAATGCTCGACTCGAGTTGCCACCCCTCCCTCCAAGTAAAATTGCTTTACAACAAATCGCTCACCGAGTCATCGGCGCGTAAATACCGGAAGGCACTCGAAACCACTCGCGCGGCAATCAAGCTTGCTGAGTTTGCTCCGAACGATGACGCACGCGTAGAGTTGCTTCACATGGAGGCTACCACGAGGTTTGAAGTTGGAGATCCAGAAGCCGAAGTAAAAACGTCGCTTCACGTCGCATTGGCCCTTGCAAGAATGTACAAACTTAGGCCACAAGAGGGTTGGATTCTGCAGAACGCTGTTAAGATGCTACCTAGCCGGTTGGGTCCCAGCCAATCAGTCGTAATCGGATGTGTTGGAATGGCTAAGCACATGGAGGAGGGTCTAGGGCATGAAATCCAACGACATTTGAAGGGCACCTGTGAGCTGCTCTATGGATGCCTCACTGGACTTGGTCACCACTCTTTGGCCCTGGAGTCTAAGTTGCTAAAGGAGCGGTTGGGACGACAACCGCTTTATTCCGGCTCACTAGACCTGTATCGTTACGATCAGTACGCCAGTTTCGATGCTCCGTTTTCTTTGCTGGATGCACCGCTACAGCAAGGTGAGATCATTAGCTTTATCGGGGCGTGTATCCGGCAGTTCGGGAAGGATTCGGAAGTGAAAAGTGCCGTTGTCGAATGGGGACTAGACCTCTCGCCTTGGCTATCGAATCACGAGGAGACCAAAGTTATTCATCTCCCCACTAGCACCGCTTATGTCTCGAACGCATAAACATGTAAGAGATCGCGTCTTTACGGATTATCCAAGACCTCGACTTTGTGAACATCAATCTCCACCGTTCGCCTTTGTCCCCAGTGACCCTGCGGCGCTATTTCAGACCGGGCGAACTTGACGCTCAGGTTCACAATTGCAGTTTCTTCCAACTCCCCTGAGAAAGAGCATTTTGCCTGGTTCAGTTGCACAGATGACTTGATTTCCTGAAGGTCATCATGAGCATCCGCACTTACTGCGGATGCTCATGATGATTTAAGTTCAGACGCTCTCTGAAACAACACAGCGGGTGCTCTGACGGAACTTGAGTCCAAACTTAGACAACGGCCTAACCGGTTATGCGCTCAAGGGCGTCCGTGCCGCCTCTGAGCATCTCAACCGTGGCATGCGAGTAGAGATTCGCAGTCAATGAAATCTGCTTGTGGCCAAGGAGCTTCTGGGCGAGTCCAATGTCGCCCGAAGATTGAAGGATCAAGGTTGCAGACGTGTGCCGAAGCTTATGAGGAGAGATCTGGGGAACACCAGCTTTGATGCAAAGCAGTTTGAGCCTCTTGTTCACGGAGGATGCATCCATGCGCGAGCCGGTATCAGAGACAAAGATAAGACCATCTGGATCGGTGACTCCAAACGTCTGCTGCCGGATCTTCAAGGACTGGAACGCTCCGAAGAGCGACGGGGAGAGTGGGAGCACTCTGGGCTCGTGAGTCTTAGTCGTAGTTTGGTATAACAGCTCGCCTTCTACCCTTTGAAGCTGACCCTGAACGGTGATACAGTTTCCGTCCGGGCTGACATCTTGCCACCTCAGACCTGATGCTTCGCCAATCCTCATCTCGGTCAGGAGCATCGTAAGAATAAGCGTGTCTTGAGCAGTTGGCTCAAGCACCGCCCTGAGGCATTTTGCTTGTTCAGCTGTGAGGAACGATGCTGAAGCTCTCTGTTTCTTTGGGAGTTGAACGATTCGTGCGGGTTGTGAAGGATGATAGAGTCCCTTACTGCATCCGAGAGGCACGAGCCGAGAACTGCTCTGATGATCCGAACCGAATTATGAGACAGCGGCTCATCAAGCTTCCTCGCTTCTGCGCCACGGATCGGGAGCTTCTTGGGCTCCATTGCTTTCCTAGCGATCAGGGATTGAATCATCTCCCTTCGAAGCTCCGTGAGTTTCACTTTCCCAAGAGCCGGGTAGATATGATCCCTCGCCGTTCGGACATAGCTCTGATAGGTCGAAGCGGCTTTGCTTGGCTTTACTGTTTTCTCGAGCCAGCGCTCCATGTACACCTGGAGTGTCTTGTTGTGACCTGTATCCTTGACTCCGAGCTCGCGCTTCGCAACCGTCAGGCGGTGGTAGCTGTCGGCATCTGCTTTCTTGGCAAAGAACTTGCGCGAGAGCGTTCCCTTCTCGTTAATGAACCGGACAACCCACCGCTCTTTTGATGAATCAAAGTAGACAGACCCAAGGCCATTTGCGTTCTTGCCTGCACTCTTCTTGACCATTGATTTTCGTCCATTCGGCGGTGAGTAACGGTGAGTAACGCGCCCGCACAACGATACACTATCACACTCGATTTAGGTTCAAATCTTGTCGCCGGCACAGGTTCAAACACGCATTTCCCAGAAACTCTTAATCATTTGGTCCTGGGTTCGAGTCCTACAGCGGCAGCCACAGTTTTAGATTCAAAAGGCTCTTTTAGAGGGGCTTTTTTGTTGCCTGAATGGCCGTTTGACAGCAGAGCAGATCTTGGTTTCTGCGTCGCAAACGGAATCGCTCATTCCCGATAATGCAGAGCGACGCAAGGAGCATTCAGAGAAGAAGTCAGGTCTGACAAGTCGCATCTGGAGGAGGAATTTGGAACTTGCAATATGAGACTACGGTTGTTGGTTCATTCGGAAGCGCCTTGCCCGAACTTTATCGCCGCACAAAAGGTGCCCTGAGCTTCAACAGCTTCCATCTGCCAGCCGTTTGCGCGGGCGACTTCGCGGCATATACGGAGGCCGAGGCCGTTGCCAGCAAGCCGGGTGTTGCCGTCTGAGGGGTTTTTTATACGAAGAGCAAAGCCTTGATCGAATTCTTCATTAAAAACCTCGATATTCGACGCAGGAGGCGAGTGTTTCACCGCGTTCTCCATGAGGTTGCGCACCAGTAGAACGAGGTGCTCACGTGGTGCGGATATGTGAATGCCCCCGCTGATATCGATATCAAGGGAGAGACCTCTGAGATCGATCAGTGGTTGGAGGTCAGCCGCGATCTCGTCGATCAGTGCCCTTACATCGACAGATTCACTGACGACACTCGCCGGTGTTTGCGAAAGCCGTTGCAATGTCAGAACGGCCTCGCTCAAGTTTTTGAGGCGATAAACCTGCCGCTGCACATCGACCAACGTCGATTCCAATTCCTCTTTGCTCTGCTCGCTGCCAAGCGCCAAGTCGAGTTTGAGGAGGAGTGAGTGGATCGGGGTTCGGAGCTCGTGGGAAAGGGTCGCGTAGCTGTTCACGCGCTCTTCGCTTTCGCTCCTGACATCCTGAATCAGCGAGTTGAGTGTTTCGACGAGGCTGACCACCTCTCGGTCGCTGGACGGAGGCGCAACCGCGAGGCTCGGCTCGGTTTTTGCCTCCTTGACCCGGTTCACCAGGTTGGAAATCGGCTTCAAGGTCGCGCCAACAAGCAGCCATGCACCTGCACCGTAGGCAATCAAGCCGATACCCGTAATCGCGAAGGCCAGCTGTTTGATGTTATCCGAGGACTGCTTTTCGGGCATGACATAGAGCAAGATGCCCTCATCTAGCACCAGTTGCTGGGCTCCTTTGCGTGCACCGCCCGGAGAGCGATGCGTAGATTCCCAAAGTACGTTTCCGGATCGGTCCACCAGCGACGCACCAGCACCAAGCGCATCGAGTCCACTTTGTTCATAAAGTGCAGCGATTCTGGCGCGGGGATTTGAACCACTTAAGTCTCTCGCAAGCCGGTTGAATGCTCGTTTGGCGATGGACTTTCGCTCTTGTAAGTTGCTTTGCTCGGACGCGAAGAGGAGACCTTGAACTGAGGCGATGAGGAACGGAACTCCCAGGAGGAGCACAAGAAGGGTCATCTTGGTGCGGAGGGAGCGCATTACGAGTGCGGAGTCTCCTGGATTCGATAGCCGACACCGCGGTCGGTGAGGATGAGCTTGCCGCTTGCCCCCAACTTCTTGCGTAACCCGCTTACATAGACGTCAATGACCTTGTCATCGTACAACTCCTGCTTCCAAACCTTCTGCATGATGCTGGCGCGCGAGACGGTTCGGCCTTTGCCAAGCATGAGGTGTTCGAGGAGGGCAAACTCGGTGGGCGAAAGGTCGACTGGTCGTTCGTCGAGCACGACTGTTCTCGCGATTTGATCGAGAGTGATCGGACCAACCATCAATTTTGTTGTCGGGGCGGTCCGGCGAAGATTTGCCCGTACCCGGGCCAAGAGCTCAGCGACCTCGAACGGTTTTGGAAGATAGTCATCGGCACCGGCGTCGAGGCCAGCGACTTTGTGCTGAAGTTCGCCCCGGGCGGTGAGAAAGATGATGGGAACGCGGTTTCCGGCAGCGCGCAATTCGCGGCAGATTGTTAAGCCGTCTACGCCGGGGAGCATCATATCGAGAAGAATGAGATCATAGGAGTTTGCGATGGCCAAAGCTCGCCCTTGGGTTCCCGTGGTCGCAACTTCGACCGAGAAACCATCCGCAGTAAGGGCAGTTGCCAGCGACTGACAAACGCTAACCTCATCCTCGACGACTAGAATCCTCACCTCAATATCTTGACGGATACTTGCTGATGTGGTTCGGTGGGTTAGAGTTTTCTAACCTTTACGAACTCTGCGGGGGCTGGGCCGTCTGTAGCTGTTAATGAAGAAGATCGGAATGGTCGGAGCCGTGCTGCTAGTGTCTTGCGGCATCTATGTGCAAGCGACGCAGCAACAGAAGCAGGAGCGGCGCGGAGGGCAAAATCCTGGCAAATCCCGCGATTATCCGTTGCCGACAAAGGCTTGGAGTGAGGGATCGATCATTCAGGGCAACGTCACGAACTCCTCAGTAGAGTTCGCGATCCACTTCAAGAGCGATGCCGAGGCGATGATTGAATACGGAATCGGAGCCAATAACTTCGGGCAGAAATCCCAATCGTTCAGTCTTAAGGCGGGCGTTCCATTCCAAACGAAGCTCTCCGGACTTAAGCCGAGCACTACTTACTCGTACCGACTCAGTTTTAAGAAGTCTGGTCAGAGCGGCTTCGAGACGAGCCCGGTTTACCGGATCCAGACCCAGCGGAAGCCGGGTGAGGAGTTTATGTTCTTTGTGCAAGGCGACTCGCACCCAGAGCGAGTCCCGAAAATGCACATTCCGGCACTTTACGAGCGAACGCTACTCACCGCCGAATCCCAAAGGCCAGATTTCATGATTATGTTGGGCGACGATTTCAGCGTCGACACTCTTCGTGAGCGGACTAGACAAACTGTCGAAGCGGTCTACACCAAGCAGGTGCCGTATCTCGGGCTATTGGGGCATTCCGCGCCGATCTTTCTGGTGAACGGAAACCATGAACAGGCGGCCAAGGCGAACCTAGATGGAACTGCCGATAGCTTGGGAGTCCTTACTCAGAACGCCCGTAACCGGAACTTCGCCCAACCCGCTCCAGATGGGTTCTACACGGGAAATACGGAACCCGTCGAGCACATCGGGCTTTTGCGCAACTACTACGCTTGGACTTGGGGTGATGCGCTTTTCGTAACGATTGATCCGTATTGGCATTCGGTGTCGGCGGTCGATAACTCAGTCGGCAAAGGCCCGAAGGAGGAAGGTGGCGGCGGCGGAAAGAAGAACCGAAACCTTTGGGATATCACCCTTGGCGATGCCCAATACAAGTGGCTTTCAAAGACGTTGCTTGAGAGCAAGGCGAAGTACAAGTTTGTGTTTGCGCACCATGTGAACGGGACGGGGCGAGGAGCGATTGAGAACGCCACACTCTACGAATGGGGCGGCAAGGATCCTCGCGGAACTGACCTGTTTAAGAGCAAGCGCCCCAGTTGGGATATGCCAATCCACCAGCTGTTTGTGAAGTCCGGCGTTCGGATCTTTTTCCAAGGTCACGACCACATCTATTGCAAGCAGGAGCTGGACGGCGTGATCTATCAGTCATGCCCATGTCCGGCTGATCCCACCAACAGCCTGATCAATGGCGATGCCTATCGCAGCGGCGAGAAGGTGCCAGGTGCTGGACTCGTGAGAGTCAGCGTCGGGCCGAAGGAGGCGAAGATCGAATACGTCCGGGCCTATGAGCCCTCGGCCGAAATCGACGGTCACAAGCACGGCGAAATTGCCCATTCCTATGTAGTGAAGCCTATCGGAGCGACAAAGTGAACAAGAACAATTCATTCCCAACTCTCGTCACCGCCCTGTTTGTGGGCTCCGGCGTCGCTGGCGCGATCTACGCTCAGGACGCGAAATCAAGAGCTTCGGAGATCGAGAAGTCCTTCGCTAAGTTCGCTCCCAACGTGAAGACCCGCTCGGACGAGAAAAACTTCTTCGTTGAATCGAACGGACTTCCTGACCACGAGATGATGACGGGCATTACCGCGTGGCAACAGCAAGTCCCGCTGCCTCAGAAGTACACGGGAACCAATAGCTGGCAATTCCCGCTCTATCCGGTTCCCGCGAAGGAGCCGATGAGCGCAAAGACTGGCTTCTTCCGGGGCGCAATCGCAATTGCGGCAAACGGGGTGCCGATCTTTAATCCGATCAAGAATGATGGTCGCACTGACACCCTTTTGGCGGGAGAACTCGACAAATGGGGCGGGCATAGCGGGCGCGGAGACGACTACCACTATCATATTGCGCCGTTGGTTCTGCAGGAGAAGCTTGGGAAGTCATTGCCGGTTGCTTATGCGCTTGATGGCTACGCGATTTATGGGCTGACCGAGCCCGATGGCACCGACCCGAAAGGCCTGGACTCGCTCAATGGACACACTTCCGGCAAGCTCGGCTACCACTATCACGCCACCAAGACGTATCCGTACCTCAATGGCGGATTTCATGGCGAGGTGACCGAGCGCGGTGGACAAGTCGATCCGCAACCACGTGCCACCAGCCCGCGAGAGGCAACTTCGCCGTTGAGAGGTGCAAAGATTACGGACTTCAAAACCGTCGAGCGAGGCAAAAGCTACTCGTTGACGTATACGGTCGATGGCCGCTCCAGTAAGGTCAACTACCAAGTTAACTCGGATGGTAGCGTCAAGTTCGACTTCGTTGATCCTTCTGGACTCGTACAATCTCAAACCTACCGGGGTCGCCCTGAACGTGGCGGTCCTGAACGCGGCGGACCTGAACGGGGACAACGCGGCGGTGGTCAGCGTGGAGGGGGGCAACAAGGTGGCGGCCAGGGTGGCGGTGGTCAGCGCGGCGGCAACGGCGAACTCGGACCACCTCCCGGACCCCGAAAGCCTTGGTTCGTAGATCACGCAAAGGGGCTTGATGCGAACAAGGATGGCGAGGTCACCAAAGCCGAAGTAACCGAGCAGTGCAAGGAGGCGTTCAAGGGGTACGCCGGAACTTCGGATTCGGTCAGAGTGGAGGATCTCCCGACTCTGCGAACGGTGCGGAACGAGATTGGCGGGTTCATGAAGGTTCACGCCAAGGAGCTTGATCAGAACGGCGACGGGAAGGTAACCGAGAAGGAGACGATCGACACCATGCTCCGCATGTTCGATAAGCAGGACAAAAACGGCGATGGGAAGCTGTCAGGTTTGGAGTTAGAAGGGTGAAGATTGCGGCTTTTCTTGGGCTTGCGGCCGGAGCCGCATCGCTTTCAAGCTTTGCGCTCCAAGGGAGGCAGGATGTTGGGCAGCGCCAAGGTGGACCTGCGCCGGTCTACCGAACCGATGTTCCGCCAAGCGATCTCGATGTAATTGCCGGAGCGACGACGCAGACTAGTGTGATCCTGAGTATTCGGGGCAAAAGTGAGCCAGCACCGTCGTTAGAGATTCGGGATGGTAGCAAGGCGATTCCGGCTCCGAAATTAGCCCTGCCCGGTGGAAGGGCGATCGAAGTTCCGATCAAAGGCCTTCAACCGGGAACTACCTACTCTTACACGCTGAAGCAGGGAGAGACGAAGGTAGAAGGGCGCTTCTCTACCGCCCGAAAGACAGGACAAGAATTCACATTCGCCATTCAGGCTGATAGCCATTTGGACGGAAATACGGACCTCAAAGTTCTTGAGCGAACCCTTGGCAACATTGTAAGGGACAAACCCGATTTTCTGGTTGACCTGGGCGATACCTTTATGGTGGACAAGTATCCGAGCTATAAGGATTCGGCCAAGCAGTACGATGCTCAACGCTACTGGTTTTCCAAGTTGGGATCGCAAATGTCGGTGTTCCTGTGCCTGGGAAATCACGATGGCGAAGTCGGCTGGCCGAACCGAGGGGGAGGCGATTCGGCCGCTTGGGCTCGTGAACAGCGTGAAGCGATCTTCCCGGTGATTCGCCCGAATGATTTTTACTCGGGGGCGCCCAAGAAGGGGCTTTGGTATAGCTACAGCTGGGGTGATGCGACATTTATCATCCTCGATCCTTTTGTGGCGACGACCCGCAAGACCCGAAATGACGAAGATGGCTGGAACTGGACCCTGGGCAAAGAGCAGTTTGATTGGTTCGCAAAGACCCTGAAGGAGTCGAAGTCGAAGTTCAAGTTTGTTTTCATCCACCACTTGGTCGGCGGCTTTGGTGGCGCTGAGGCGCGCGGAGGCGTGGAGGCGGCGGACCGCTTTGAATGGGGCGGACATGACGAGTTTCCAACTCGAAGAACCGGCTGGGCGGAGCCAATCCATGCACTCATGGTCAAGTACGGAGTGACCGCGATGTTCCATGGCCACGACCATCTGTACGTGCGCCAAGAGAAGGATGGCGTTGTTTACCTTGAGGTTCCTCAGCCGGGCCATCCCCGAGATAATGCGATCGGAAGTGCGGAGAAGTATGGCTACAAATCCGGAACGATCTTGGGAAGTTCGGGCCACATCCGGGTGACCGTCGGGCCAAAGTCGGCGAAATTGGAGTACGTCAAGTCGCTTGCGGGGGCGGACAACGGCAAAGTCGTCGATAGTGTTGAGGTCAAAGCGAAGTGATGCGGGTCAGCTTGGTCTTGGTTTTTGCGTTCCTTTCGCAACTAGTCTTTGCGCACGATCTGGATTTGTCGCTGATCAAGATCAATCGAGGGGCAAACGGCACGACGATCCAGGTCACAACTGCGCTGAGTCGGCTTGTTCGTACTGCTGGACTCGGGACCCTGCCTTCGGGAGCCGCGCTTGACGTCGCCGTTCGAGAGCGTTTGCAGCACGGGTCAGCCATCCCAGCAAAGCTGGAGATCAACAGCCAAGCAGACACTTTGACATGGTCCGTTGAAGCTGTCAATGAGTCGGATTTTCGTCCGAGGCGATTTGATGAATCCTCAGATTCAGCGCAGACGATTGTCGCAACCTATGCGAATGGAAAGTTGGAATCTGAGGTCGTTTTGAAGGCGAGTGAGCCTGTACCTACTCCCGCCGGAATACTTGGGACTGGGATCGCGCACATCCTGACCGGGTTGGATCACGTTCTCTTTGTAGTCGGGATTGCTCTTCTCGGGGGGAACTGGAAGTCGCGCCTGAGACTGCTTACGGCTTTCACGGTGGCGCATTCGGTGACCTTGGTCGCGGCCGCAACTGGCTTGATTCAAGGAAATCCGCGCATTGTTGAACCTCTGATCGCACTTTCTATCGTGGCTTTGGCGGTGGAGGGAATGCACTCCAAACAGTCCGTCGAAGGTGGAAATGAACTCCTTCGATTGGGGATTGTTTTCGGTTTCGGCTTGGTTCACGGGTTCGGATTTGCCGGCGGGTTGACCGAGCTCGGCCTTAAGGGTGGGCAACTCTTGGGCAATTTGTTCTCATTCAGCGTCGGAATCGAGCTTGGGCAGGTTGCGGTTCTCGCCCCGACTCTTGTCGCGCTTACCTTGATCGCTAAGGCGACTAAAGAGCGGGCGCAGCAATTCACTTTGGCATCGTCGGTAGGGCTTGGTATGATCGGCTGCTTCTGGTTCGTGGAGCGTGTTCTTTGAAAATCTCTGCGCTTATCGCAGTGACCACCATCGGCCTTGCCGCGGTTGTTCTCGCGCAACGCGGCGGGCAGAGTGGCGTAATCAAGCCCGACCTCCGCGACACGATCAAGGCGAGCATTTACGCTGACAACTGGTTCGTCATGTACATCAACGGGAAACAAGTGGCGGTTGATCCGATTGACTTCCTCCCTCACAACGTGGTGACGCTCGACATTCTGCCCGAGTACCCGATGACGATTGCGGTGATGGCGATGGACAACGCCGACCCCAAGACCGGGTGCGAGTACGGGACGAGCATCGGTGACGGCGGCTTCATTCTCAAGTTCGCCGACGGGACGGTTTCGAACGCGAAATGGAAGTCAAAGTGCTTCTTTTCGGGACCGCTGGACCGGAATACGGCAAACCCCCGCGTTGCGCGATCCTCGATTCCCGCGAACTGGTTCGCGAGGGACTTCGATGACTCGAAATGGGAGTTTGCGACGGAGTTTTCTGAGCAAGAGGTCGGTCCGAAGAAGACGTTTTACGACTTTGATTTTGAGGGCGCAAAGTTCATCTGGAGCAAGGACCTGGCGCTGGATAACACCTTGATCTTTCGGACTCGCATTGAGAAGTCAGGCTGGAAGCCTCGCTGGACGACGAAGCCGGACATGGACGTTTGGAGACCTGGTGCCGGCAACGACAGAGAATAGAAAGCCACAATAATAAGAGCCTAACGCATTTCATCGCGCTCTTCGTACTTTGATCATTCACGTTCACTCGACGGGGCCAAGGCAAAAGCCAAGATCGAGAACTACCACAAGACAATGAGAAACAGCGTCAAAGTGGTGTTAAGGGCTTAGTGGGACTGCTGGCAGTGCCGAGCTGAGTGTTACCTCCGATAAGAAGTCGAAGATCACGGCACTGATTCCCCAGCACTGACGAGGCGGCGGTCAAGGGGATGGTCAGCTTAGTTTGGGTAAAGATCTAGAAGAAGCCCGCAAGAAGATGCACTGAGCACTCGATGCCTATTCGGCCAGCCTGGCCCAAATCTTTGTACGTTGGCAAGCCCGATACTCACCCGAGGTTCAGTTCTCATCCCAGTAACCTAACGCAAATTCAATCCAAAGTAAACTAACCCCGTGGAGAAAATTCTTCTCGCCGCCCCCCGAGGATTTTGCGCCGGAGTTGCGTTCGCAATCGAAGTCGTTGACCTAGCCCTCAAGGCCTACGGAGCGCCGCTGTACGTACGCCACGCAATCGTTCACAACGAGTGGGTCGTCAAGTCCTTCGAGGCACGAGGCGTGATCTTCCTTGAGGACGTTCGAGAAGTGCCCGAAGGAATGCCCGTCGTATTCTCTGCTCACGGAGTGTCGCCCGAAGTCCGCGCCATCGCCGCCGAACGAAACCTCATCGTCGTCGACGCCACCTGCCCCCTCGTCACGAAGGTTCACAACGAAGCCAAACACTTCGCCAAAAAGGACTACTTCATGATCTACATCGGCCATGAAGGGCATGTCGAGGCCGAGGGCACGATGGGCGAGGCACCCGAGCGAATGGTGCTCGTCGAGACTCCCGAGGAGGCCGAAGCCCTGGATATCCCGCACTACGAGAACCTCGCCGTCCTCTCCCAAACTACTCTCAGCGTTGATGAAGTCATGGCGACCATGGACGTGCTCAAGCGAAGATTCCCTCACATGGTCACCCCGCCCAAGGGCGATATTTGTTACGCAACCACCAACCGCCAAGGCGCGGTGCGGGCGATGGCGAGCCAGTGCGACCTCTTCCTGATCGTTGGTTCGACCACCTCGTCCAACTCAAATCGGCTACGCGAAGTCGCCGAGCAACTCGGATGCGAAGCTCACCTCATCATGTCTCCCGATGACATCAAACCCGAATGGCGCACCAACTACCCAGTAGTTGGAATCAGTAGCGGAGCGTCCACGCCTGAAATCCTCGTCGAGGACATCATCGGTTCCCTACTCGACGGCCGGACCGTCCCGGTCGAAATCGCCGAAACGATCAAAGAAGAAATCAACTTCCGGCCGAACCGCGAACTCATCGAGCTCGCCCAGGCACGAATTTAGTTACCCTGAGTTCGGTTTCGGTGCTCTCGGATAAACGCCGGAATGTCGAGATCGGACTCTTCGATCAGCTCGGGCGACTCCTCGATCTTCTTTTCGAACATCTTTGCGCGAGCTTCGGCGATCACGTCCGAACTCGAAACCGAAGGAATGACCGGGTTCACCGTCTGGCGAACTTCGGCGACTGGTTGAGGCCGAGCCTCGATTCGCGAGCGCTGAGAGGTGATCTCAACCGGGTCAAAACCCGTGGCGAGGACCGAAATCCGAACCGTTCCTTCCATCGAAGGATCGATGACGGATCCAAAAATGATGTTGACTTCATCTTGGTCACAAAGCGACTGGATGTAAATCATTGCTTCGCTAGTCTCGGCCAGAGTCAAATCGTCGCCGCTGGTGATGTTGACCAAAACGCCCTTTGCGCCGTCGATCTTTTGCTCCAATAGCGCGGACGAGGTTGCGGCCTGAGCCGCCTGCATTGCCCGGTTGTCACCAACGCCGTAGCCGATCCCCATAATCGCAGGGCCCGCATCCTTCATCACCGCCCGAACGTCGGCGAAGTCCACGTTGATCTGCCCAGGAATCGTGATGATGTCCGAAATTCCCTGCACGCCTTGGCGCAAAACATCGTCCGCAACTCGGAAAGCATCGTGGAACGTGGTCTTCTTCTCCACCACACCGAGCAGCTTCTCGTTCGGAATCGTGATGATCGTATCAACCTTTCCAGTGAGCCCGAGGATGCCATTTTCAGCAAGTCGCTCTCGCTTCGGACCTTCAAATCGAAACGGCTTGGTCACAACCGCAACCGTCAAAGCACCCATTTCTTGGGCGACATCAGCGACGACCTGAGCGGCACCGGTCCCGGTTCCGCCACCCATTCCGGCGGTGATGAACACCATATCCGCGCCCTCAAGAGCTTTTCGGATGTCGGCCTTGCTTTCCTCAGCCGCGTTCTTACCCACTTCAGGATCGCCACCGGCGCCAAGACCTCGGGTGAGGTTCACGCCAAGCTGAACCTTTTTCTGGGCGGGCGAAAGATCAAGCACCTGCACATCGGTGTTCATTGCGATGAATTCGACACCCTTGATGCCGCTTTCAATCATCCGCTGGACGGCATTGCTACCCCCACCGCCAACACCAATGACTTTAATGACTGCGTTGTTTCCCACTTCCACTACCCTTTAAGCCATAAAGTGTAACCCGCCCCCAATGTGGATAAGGTGTGGATAAGTGTGGAAAACCTCTATTTCCCGCCTAGAAACGAGAACAGACCCTTCACTTTTTCTTGCCAGCTCGAACTTTCTTCAATGGTGGAAAGGTCTTGCTGAGCTTGCAGCACGCACTGCGCCGCGCCAAGCACGGCCGCCAAACCGATCGAATCTCGCCCTCCGATCAGCTTCGGTTCCGCCGATCTAATCGCGAATTCGGGGAAGATTTGCCCAAAAAGCTCCTCAATTCCTTTCAGCTTTGCGCCGCCGCCGGTCAGCACGATTCCCCCTGGAACCGAACCCAGATATCCGGACTTTTCGATCTGCAGCTTCACGATTCGGCCAATCTCGCGCAATCGGCTCTCGATAATCTCGCAAAGCACCCGCCGCTGCATTGGACGCGGCCCAGGTTGACCGAGCTGTTGAACCTCGATGGCGTCCCGCTCCGAGATGTTCGCCGCCAAAGCCTGCCCTTCCTCGATCTTAAGTCGATCTGCCTCTTCGGCCGAGGTGTTGAGAAGTTGCGCAAGGTCGGACGTCACATTCGCCGAACCCGCAGGAACACAACACGCGAATGCCAGCGACCCATTCACGAACACTGCGACATCCGTCTTCGACGCGCCGATATCAACGCAAACTGCTCCTTTCAGGATTTCAGCCGGCGTAAGCACCCCCAAGCCAGAAGCAACCGGACCGTACACGAACTGCTCGACCCGTCGATGGTTCAGCGTAATCGCGCGCTCAAACATCTGAACGTGCTGCGATTGCCCCGTGATGAGATAGTTATTTACCTCTAGCTTCGAGCCAGCCTGCCCCACCGGATCCATCAGAGTCTTCCCGTCATCCACCCGGAATCCACGAGCGATCGCCTGAACCTGAATCCGCTCCGATGGAAGAAAACCCGCCTTCGAGTGGTTCATGACCTCCATCACATCTTGCGAAGTAATCGTTCGGTTCTTCGGGATGATCGGCTTAAAGCCCTGAACCGTCGTACCTTCAACTTGGCTCCCCGAAATCGTGACCACTGCCCGCTCAAGAAAGTCGGTATCGAGGTCTTTCGCAAGATGTCGCAAAGCGGTATCCGCGTTCCGAGCCACACCGTCGAGGTCGGCAACCGCGCCCTTCTTGATTCCGCGGCCCTCGGTTCTCACCAGCCCAAGAATCTCGAGCTTGCCCGATTCCGCCTGCTTCGCCGCCAGCGCGACTGTTTTGCTGGCCCCCAAATCGACTACAACGCACTGCTTCATTCGCTTGTCACTTCCATGTTAGCTTCAATCCCTTGCGACCGCTTTTCTTTTTGCATGGCGAGCCAATCCGTGGCGCGCACCAGCAAGTACCGGCGCAAGAGACTCAAATTGTTAAAGATCCGCATCCCCATGACCAAGGCAACCACCAGGTACAGGTTGATTCCGATCTGATCACCTAGCCATGCGATGAAGAACGCGATGAGGACGTTTGCGAAAAAGCCGCTCAGAAAAACGTCCGTCTGAAACTTGCTTTCATACGCCGAACGTAGTCCGCCCAAAACCGTATCAAGCCCGGCAAGGCACGCTACCGCGAGATACTGCCCCGCCGCACCACCAAGACGCACGTTGAGAACAAGGGCGAGAAGAGCCCCCAGTGCAATGGCGATAAGCGGGACGAAAATCACTTCGTAGCCTTTGGCACCGTCGCGAATTTTCGCGTGGTTGCACCTAAGTATGCCGGAATTCGCAATTTCTTTTCACGTTTGATCTCGACCATCGAAGGACTCACCGCCACGAGTTCGGTCATCACCCCGCCCGACATAGTGAATCCGCCATACAACGTGTCGGGATCGCCAATTGCAAAAATCGTATAGGGTGCGGCAAGTCGAACTCCATCGACCAAGATCGTGGGACCCGCACAGCGAATCGACGACATCGCCGCCAGCCGCTGCCCGTTCACCGAAATCGCCTCCGCCCCACTTGCGAACAGTTCGTTGGTGATCTTCAGGATGTCGAGGTCATGGATTAAATCGTCTTGAAGCGGCATCGGACCCGCGTTCGGTCGATCCTTCACCACAACCTTGACACCCGGCCCCTCCAGCTCCGTCAGGCCCGCCAGAGCTTTGGCTTCCTGCAACTGGTCGTTTAGCGTCGCCGACCCCTTACCGTTCTCGCTCAGAGCTTTCTCAAGCGAAGTCGCCCTCTTTCGCAGGATGTCAACTTCAGACTGAAGAGCCGTGTACTTGTTCAAGTCAATGACGTTCGCACTCACCCGGCTCTGCTGGTCAGCGGCAAGCAAAGAGTAGCGCGAGTTCCGGGTCGACTCACTCAACCACGAAGCCACAATCATGAATCCCAAAAGCGCGCTGAGCCCACTCACGGGGATCACCCATTTTTCGTTATGGATTCGGCTGAAGGGGTTGGTCATTTTTGAGCGGCCACACCGATGGCTGGTCGGGCACCATTAAGTTTAATTCTTTTACACGCTTCAAAAGCTCGGGACGATCCCTTAATAGTCCCTTTAGTGTCTCAACTTTGCTCCCCATGTCTTTTGGGCGACCAAAAACCACCTTTCCACCGTCGATGTTCGCCAAAAGACTCCCGGTTTCAAGGATCTCCACCGAAGCCGTCGGAAAGTCCCTTCCGATGAGTTCGCAAGCGGTGGCGATACTTCGATAATCCGTCACCCCTACAATGCTTGCCACCGTAACCTTCAGACCCGGCGCCAAAATGAGGGGCGGCACCGCTGGATCAATTTCGGGATCGTCAAAAATTTTGCCTTCTGAATCAAGAAAAATCTTGTCGGCCAACTTCGCTACAGCTTGCCGGTACACCAAGGTCAACCGAGCCGACCCAAAGATGCCCCTCCGGAAATCTGCCGACTTCACCCGAGATTGCCCAAGAAAAATCTGCTCAATCTCGGCTGGGTTCACTTGCATTGCCGGCTTTCCTTGCACCGCCGCTTGAACCCGCTCAAGCCGCAGCCGCTCGGTTTTCCTGACTCCATCCAAATTGATCGTTCGAATCGCAGTCAGTCCGCTGCGGAAGCTGGCGACCGCCAAGTTGACGACCAAAAGCGCAAGCAAAACCGGCTTCCAAGCTACCGTCCTACGTCGTCGCATGGCGTTTGAGGGCATCCTCCACGAGCGTCATACAGAGCTTTTCAAACGGAATTCCGGCCGCCTTTGCCGAGTTAGGAAGCAACGAAGTCGCCGTCATTCCCGGCAACGTGTTCACCTCAAGCACGAAGATCTCCTGTCCGCGAACGATCATGTCCGTTCTCGTCGCTCCTTGGCATCCCAAGGTGTTGTGCGCCAGGACCGCAATCCTCTGCGCCTCATCAAGCACCGTCTGAGGCAATCGTGCGGGGATGATCTCCTCGGTCGCGCCGGGCGTGTACTTATTGCCAAAGTCATATCCACCCGTCACCGGGCAAATCTCGACCGGGGGCAGTGCCTCGCCGCAGAGGACCGGCACCGAAATTTCCATCCCCACAACCCACTCTTCAACCAAGCAGCCGCCAGGGTACTGTAGGGCCATGCGTACGCCCTCGGCGATCTGCTCGTTGGTCTCGGCAAACGTCAATCCAACCGTCGAGCCCTCTCGGTTCGGCTTCACAATCGCGGGTGCAGCGACGGCGGTTCCACTCTCTGAGAGCATCTTCCACTGCTCTTCGCTAATCACCCACTGTCCCCTCGGACAGCGCACACCCACCGATTCGAGCAGCTGTTTCGTGCGGTTCTTGTCAATCGCCACCGCACTCGCCAGAATGCCAGACCCCGTATAAGGGATGTGCATCAGTTCAAAAAATCCTTGAATTGCTCCGTCCTCGGCATGAGGTCCGTGCACGGCAAGAAATGCCACATCTGGGCGAATCGAACCCGTGAGGTCCAGAACATTTCCTTTGCGCAATAGCGCGTCCGTCACATCTAGCTTCTCAACCTCGCACCCAGCCGATTCAAGTGCCTTGGCAATCGCATTTCCGCTCAAAATTGAAACTTCGCGCTCCGAGCTGTCGCCGCCGTAAACCACCACCACTCGGCGACTCGGGTGCGAATCTCGTTCGATCTCGCGGATCAAATCTGGCGCAAACTCACCAATGGTCCCCGCCCCCATTCCGACCACCACATCGCCTGGCTCGAGCATCGACTTAACCTTCCGGGGAAGGAGGTGCCGCGACGGGATGTACCGCATCGGCTTCGTTATCGCCTCTGCAATTCTCGCGCTCGAAACTCCCGGAATTGGGGCTTCTCTCGCCGGATAAATGTCCGTGAGGACCACCATATCGGCTTCATTGAGCGCCGCAGGAAATTCCGCCAAATGCTCCAAGGTCCGCGAGTACATGTGCGGCTGGTAAACCACTACAAGCCGCCGCCCAGGGTACCGCTGGCGCAATGCCTGAATCGATGCCGCGATCTCACTCGGGTGATGCGCGTAATCGTCGACCACCGTTACCGAGCCCTCAAGTAGCACCTGAAGCCGCCGCTCCGCGCCATTGAACCGGGCAATTCCCATCTCAACCGCATCAAGCTCAATCTGATAAACCTCATTGTTGAGCAAGGATGCCGCCGCCAACGCTCCCGTCGCATTCATGCGGTTGTGGTCCCCCGGCAAATTCAACTTGAGGAGCTTTCCTGCCTCACTATTGGTGGCATCAATGCCTAATTCAAACTTGTTCGAAACCTGCTGAAGCCATGCGTTCGATAGTCCGTAAGGCAAGCAGCGAACGTCCGTGAGCTCGGCAACTTCCGCTGCCCCTCGATCGTCCGCGCAGTACACCAAACCACCTTCGGGCGATACCTTCGAGACGAACCGAACCATGCTATCGCGCAGGGCCTCGTATGAACCGTGATAGTCCAAATGGTCCGGCTCAAGATTGGTCAGCAAAACGATGTAGGGATCAATATCCGCGTAAGCCTCGTACGCCTCGCAAGCCTCCACTACCGCATACTCGCCGTTCCCCTCGCGGATCGGGCCCTCCCAGTCCAAGACCGACGCGCCTACCACCACAAGCGGATCCAGCCCAGCCGCAATCAATCCCGCTCCGAGCATCCCTGTGGTCGTCGTCTTTCCGTGGGTGCCAGTAACGGCGATCACTTTGTAAGGCCGCAACAGCCACCCAAGCGCCTGCGATCGGCGCACTATCGGCAAGCCCCGCTTTCTCGCCTCTGCCACTTCGGGCGAGTTGTGAATGTCCACCGCATCGGTGACGATCAGCGCGACATCGGCATGGCTCGATGCAAACTCTCGCAAAGCAATCGCCGAATGTCCGACCTGGACGTCGGTTCCTTCCTGCTGCAAACGCTCCACCTCGAGCGACGCCGACGCATCGGTTCCAGCGACTGCGTAGCTTCGGTGCCGAAGCATGCGCGCAAGTGCCGACATCCCCGCCCCACCGATGCCAACCATGAAAAACGAACGACAAGCATTGAGCGCACTGGTCGGTGCAAACTCTGCTTCAATCTCTGCTCGCTTTCTCATGCTCTTGCCGCGAGCTTGATCTCATTCCAAATCCGAAGCGTCGCATCGGGAACATCCCATTTTGCAAGCTCGCGCTCGGCATGACCAGTTTCGTCCGCCAGCCACAAGCGCAACTCGCTCACAATGTTCTCTACAGTCGCTTGCTTCTCATTCGGGCGGGCGTCTTGCGTTAGCACCGAAGCGCCGCCAAACGATTCAAACTCTTTAGCATTATGGAACTGATGATCGTCGGCTGACGACGGTAATGGAACCAAAATCGAGGGAATCCGCGCCATGGCGTACTCGCTGATCCCACTTCCGCTTCGAGCAACGACCACTGCCGCCTTCCTGTAAGCACCGATCAGGTCGTCTGGCTCAAGGTACGGGCGCATGTCGTAATTCGCCATTCCTTCCGCCAGGTGCTTGAACTGCTCGTACTGCCCTTTACCGGCCGAATGAAGAAACTTCAGCTCAGGAAGTTCCCTCCCAACCAACGGCATCACCTCGTTCAAAAACTTCGCTCCCCCAGAGCCGCCGAGAACCACAACAAGCTTTTCTGCCGCTCGGCGTCCACTCACCGCCGAGCGCAATTCATCCCGGATCGGATGCCCTGTGCGAACGATTCGGCACCCTGGAAGCGCATTCGCAGTGCCATGAAAGCTGCTCGTAACGACCCGAGCCTCCTTCGCAAACATCCGAAGTGACCTCCCAGGGATGGTATCGCACGCGTGGATCGCGAGCGGAATGCCGAGCTTCTTTGCCGCTTGCATCACCGGCGCGCTCGAATATCCACCCGTCGAGAAAACCACATTCGGCTTCCAAAGCTTCAGTTGCTTCGCCGCCACGCCTGACGCCTGCCACAGTTTGATCAGCGCCCGAATTCCTTCAAGCGAAGTCGGCTTGTACACCGGAACCGAATTCAGTCCAACAAACGGGATCCCCCGCGCCTCACAAGCCGCGCCTTCCATCCCCCGGTTCGAACCGACGTAAAGAAGGTCAGCTTCCTCTTGGGCGATCCGGCAGACTTCAAGCGCGGGATAGACGTGTCCGCCTGTGCCCCCGCCCGTTACGACGACGCGCATTCACAACCTCCTGTTGAGCCGCATCTGCGGCGGGTGACCAACTCATTCGATCACA
>CAZMJL010000013.1:0-20360 GCA_964566635.1 uncultured Fimbriimonas sp.
TGCTTTTTGCGACGCCTGAGTTGAAGGCGCCGGTTCATCTTTCGGGGACGGCGCGGATTACTCTTCGGGTGGCATCAAGTGCGCCGGCGGCGAACCTTTCGGTGTATTTGGTTCAGTTGCCGTGGCTGGATGGAGCGCCTTTGCTGAGCAATATAATTACTCGGGCGTGGGCCGATCCTCAGAATCATCGGGCGCTGAAGAAGGGGGGGAGCTACCTTTCGATGGATAAAGGGACTCCCTTGAAGCCGGGCGAGTTTGTGAACCTGACGTTCGATTTGCAGCCGGATGATCAAATCATTCCGGCGGGGCGGAAGATCGGATTGATGATCTTTTCTAGCGACCGGGACTTCACTCTGTGGCCGAAGCCGGGCACAAAGCTGACGGTGGACCTTGGTGCGACTAAGCTGAGCTTGCCGGTTGTGGGCGGAGCGGCGAAGTTTACGAGCGCAACAGGTCTTTCAATTCCTTCGCTTTGAGGGCGACGGTTTGAGTGCCGGATGGGGTGACCAAGGTGAACTTGGTTGCCTTGTCGGCGCGCATTCTCAGGCCGGATAGTGCGGAGTTCTTCCATTCGATATCGACGGTCAGGGCGCCCCGTGCTCTGAGCCCTTTGATGCTTCCGTGGGTCCAGGTGGTAGGCAGGGCGGGGAGGATTCGGATGATCCTTGTACCGGTCGCGTCGGATTCGTGACTTTGGAGAAGGGCCTCCGCAATGCCAGCGGTTGCGCCGAAGTTACCATCGATTTGGAATGGCGGGTGAGAGTCGAGGAGGTTGTTTTGGGTGCTTCGGGCGAAAAGGAGGTCGAGGTGGGTTTGGACACCTTCGGAATCGCCGAGGCGGGCGAAGAAGTTAATGAGCCAAGCGCGGCTCCAGCCCGTTCCGCCGCCGCCGTTCGCGAGGCGATGCTCGAGGGACTTTCGGGCGGTGGCAAAGGTGTCGGGGGTGGAGGCGGTGATTTGGGTTCCAGGATGGAGGCCAAAGAGGTGCGACATGTGTCGGTGGCCGGGTTCGGGCTCGTCGTAGTCTTCGATCCACTCTTGTAGTCGGCCCGTTTTGGGGCTGATTTGGACGGGCATTAGGTTTTTCAGGGCTTCTTTGGCTCGGAGGACGAGGGGATCGTCGGGCTGTAGCTTCAGATCGGTCGAAGCGGCGAGGAGTGCTTGGAGTAGTTCGCGGCAGATTTGGAGGTCCATGGTGGCTCCGTAAGTGAATTGGGAGCGCGATCCGTCTGGCTTCGTGAATGTGTTTTCAGGGGAGTGCGATGGGTTGGTGACGAACTTTCCTTCGGCTTTGGAGCCTTCGGGGCCCGGATTTAGGAAGTCGAGAATGAACTCGGCGGCGCCTCTCATCTGCGGGAATGCAGTTTGGCGAAGGAATTTCTGATCTCTCGAGTAGAGGTAGTGCTCCCAGGAGTGGAGGGCGAGCCAGGGCGAGCCCATCGGCCAGATGCCCCAGACGCCATCGACAGGAGCGGCTCCGCGCCAAAGATCAGTGTTGTGGTGTAACACCCAGCCTGATGCGTTGTAATAATCCTTGGCGGCCTTGCCTCCGGTAACGCGCAGGTCATCGATTAGGCGAAAGAGTGGTTCCGTTGTCTCGCTGAGGTTGGCCACTTCGGCGGGCCAGTAGTTCATTTGGAGGTTAATGTTCGTGGTGTATTTGCTGCCCCAGGCCGGGCCGGTGTCTTTGTTCCAGATGCCTTGGAGGTTGGCGGGTTGGCCTCCGGGGCGACTGGCGGAGAGGAGCAGATATCGACCAAAGTTGAAATAGAGGGCGGCGAGAGCGGGATCGTCGTGGTCTTTGCGGTAAGTTTCCAGCCGTTGGGGGGTGGGGAGATGGGAGCTTTTCGAAGTGGGGAGTTCGATCTCAACGCGGTCGAGGAACTTCGCCATATCGGCGAGGTGCCTGGCTTTGAGTTTGTCAAAGCCAAGTTTGGTTGCCTTGCGGATTCGGTTTTGAACGGGCGGTACGGGATCGGCGTCGATGCGGCGGTAATTCACGTAACTGGTTTCGGTCGCAAGGACGAGAACGACCTCGTCCGCTTCGTTGACTTGGAAGCCTTCAACGGTAGGCGATAACTCGTTTGACAATTGATTCCAGCCGATTGCGACGGCGTAGTTCAAGCCTGGTTTTGACCAGCTTGCGGTCCATGCGCGCTTGATGCCGTCATCTTTCCATTGTCCAGTTGCGAGTAGGGAAGATTGCGAGACCCTAAGAGCGTTTTGGTATGGGCCGGAGAGTTTGAATGTTCCGGTGATTCCTTTGGGGCGGTTACTGGAGAACCGGGTGACGAGGAGGCCGTCGGGCGCGCTCACGAAGCTCTCGCGGAGGTACTGGACGCCGCCGACGGTGTATTGCGTGGTTGTGATTCCGGTTTTGACGTCGAGCGAGCGGTAGTAGTCGGTCACCTGGGCCGAATGAGTAGGGAAGAATTCAAGGTCGCCAATGGGTTGGTAGGCGGCTTGGAACGGGGGATCGCCCATGAAGGATTCTGAGGCGAGATTAGTGGCTTCGTCCTCTTTGCTCGCAAATAAAAGCCGCTGAATCTCGGGCAAGCTCGCGTTTGCGTTCGGGTTGCTGTAGTCGTGCGGGTGTCCGGCCCAGAACGTTGCGTCGTTGAGCTGGAACTTCTCGTTGATGGTGCCGAAGACCATCGCGCCAGTTTTGCCGTTGCCGATGGGGAGTGCCTCGTTCCAATTCTGGGCGAGGGCGTCGAACCAGATGTGCCGTTGCGGATCGAAGTTCGGTTTGGTCATGAGAATGGTGGCAAACGCAAGGGAAGCGGGCATCTGCTCGGAAATTTGCCTTCGTTTAGAGTTCACTTTTGAACCACTGCAGGTTGTTTTCGATCATTCCGGGGTGCCAGTCATGCCCAATTTCGTATTCGACGAGGTGCCGTTTACCGGTGAGGGCGTTGTAGGCGGCGCGGACGGTATCCGGGCGGCATGCGGGGTCTTTGAGGCCGAGGCTGACGTGGGTTGGAACGGTGCAGTGTTCCGCCTGGAAGGCGGTGTCGAAGTAGCTGAGGGTGTGTAGCACGCGAGCTTCGCCGACGGGGATTGTATCCATGAAGTCTCGCAATTCCTTGAGCGGATACCGGTGGACGTGGTTGGTGATGGTGTGTCCGATGGTGCTGAGGAATGGCATATCGGAGCAGACGGCCTTGATCAGGGGGTTCCAGGCACCTTGCCAGATGCTCATTCCGCCGCCTTGCGACATCCCCGCAACGCCAATGGCCTCGGCATCGGCTTGAACCTGGGCCTGAAGGATACGCGAGGCGATGATCGCGTCTTGGAACATGCGCCGGAAGATCCACGTCTCGGGCTCTTCAGCGCCATGGGCGAAATAGCCGCGCTCCTGACGATAAACCTCCTGGTGGAAAGCCGGTTCGCCGTGAAAGTTGAAGCTGAGCGACACCATCTCCTCGCGGGTTCCGTACTGGTCGGGGAGTTTGGATTCGCGCCCATAGGGGGCAAGCCAGAGGAACGATTTGAGTGATCTCGCCCCTTCGGGGTAGGCGAGCCAGCCGTGCTTAAGCGATCCATCGATGCCTTGAAACGAGAACGTATCGACCACATGGGTTTCAGTGCGCTTTGCGCCAAATTGCCAATTGGTGATATTGAGCGGGTGGGTGATCGCTTCGTAAGTTGTCTCGTGCCAGAAATCGGCAAAGTCTTCGGGCTTCTCGTAGGGCAGTGTCATTCGAAGAGTTGGGAGTCGGTTGATTTCGGAGCGGTGAGCCCTAGATGTTTATACGCAAGATCAGTGACGCATCTTCCGCGCGGGGTGCGTTGGAGCATGCCGATTTGGAGCAAATACGGCTCATAAACGTCTTCGATGGTTTGAGAATCCTCGCCGGTGCTGGCTGCGAGGGTATCGATTCCGACAGGGCCGCCTCGGTGCCGCTCGATGATGATTTTGAGAAGCGTGCGGTCAATTCGGTCAAGTCCGAGATCGTCAATCTCGAGTGCCTTGGCGGCTTTCGCAACGATGGCTTGATGGATCGTGGCTTCGTTGTCGACTTGGGCGAAGTCTCGTACGCGGCGAAGGAGGCGGTTGGCGATTCGGGGAGTGCCGCGTGATCGGCGCGCGATTTCTTCTGCTCCGTCGGTCGCGATTTCGTAGCCAAGGATTCCAGCTGAGCGCCGCACGATCTCGAAGAGGGCGTCTTGTTCGTAGTAGCGGAAGTGGGAGATGATGCCAAAGCGGTCGCGGAGGGGGCCGGTGAGGAGCCCTTGCCGGGTGGTTGCTCCCACGACGGTGAAGGCGGGGACTTCCATGCGCACTGACCTCGCGGCGGGTCCTTGGCCGATCATAATGTCGACCTTCCGGTCCTCCATGGCGGGGTAGAGGTACTCCTCGACCGAGCGAGAGAGGCGATGGATTTCGTCGATGAAGAGGATCGCGCCTTCCTCGAGGTTGGTGAGGATTCCGACGAGATCGCCCGGGCGCTCGATTGCGGGGCCGCTAGTGACGTGGACGATTGCGCCCATTTCGTTGGCGATGATGTGGGCAAGGGTCGTTTTCCCGAGGCCGGGAGGGCCGTAGAGGAGAACGTGATCGACGGGCTCACCGCGCTGCTTGGCGGCTTGAAGAAAGACGGATAGGTTGGCTTTGAGCTGATCCTGACCGATGAATTCGCGCAAAAGGCGCGGCCTTAGCGAGAGCTCGTCTCCATCTCCTGGGAGGAAGTTTGGGTCAAGAGTCTCGTTTGCCACGCCTTATTATAGAATTCTTTTGTCTACTATTTGCCGATTGGCCGGGGAATGAGGAAGTTCAGCTCCGCGATGCTGGTCCATTCGTTGCCACGGACTTCTTCGAGGGCCCTAAGCTCGATGAACCGGGTTTTCACGGGCTGATCGAAGAGCAAGCGCTGGAGGGCGGCGCTATTTGGCCAGGTGCCTTCTTTGATCGTGACCAACTGATCTTGAGCGTAGCCGACCCGGATTTGGTATTTGCCGATTCGTCCATTGCCTTGATCTTGGCGGGGTAGGTACTCGAATCCGCTGAGTTCGACCTCTTGGCCGAGGTCGAGCAGGATGAAGTGGGGGTGCTTAGCCACTCCGCCCGAGTAGTTGGTGTGCCAGAAGGTGGTTGGGTCGCCGTCAAAGACGTGTTCGACGTTGCCCTCACCTTGCTCCTCGCTGTCGTAGCTCAGGATCTTGATAAGGCTCTGGGGTAGCCGGAAGATGGGGTTGATCCGTGTGAATTCCTTCACGACCTCGGCAGATTCAAGCCAATTTGGCACTCGTTGGACGAGGCGGAGTGTTCCGCCGGCGGAGAAATCGAAAGGTTGGGTCGCCATTTCGACTGCATTGCCCTTTTGCTTGGTTACGACTGCACCAGGATAGGTCGCGGTGACGTTCACAATTCCATCTTCGCCGCGGCTCGCGAGGGGAAGCGGGGAAACGGGGACGACGGTCCGCGCCTGCGAGAAGTCGCTCTTGCGAACGGGCTTCATGACCACGCGCCAGGTGCGGGCGCCCGGTTGACACAGGTATTGCTTGAGGGGAGCGGGACCGCAAGACGCGCCGCCAAGACCCATTTGCTGGGCATCGAGACAGACGATCGTTTCGTCGCGAGGGACGATGGGGATGTACTTTCGGGACTCACCGTTCTCATGCCGTGAGTTGTCGACATCACGCGCATCGTTCCTTGAAACGGTGACAGCGAGGGAATCGAATGCTTGGAACATGATTCCTGTTCCGGTGGCATCCGTGAGCGCGGCCCACCGGACGTCTTCGCGGTTGCCGTTTTCTTGGGGGCGAACGTACTCGGTTCCGGCTTGGTCAACCTTCATCGCAAATTGCCCGACGTCCTGGGCTTGCTTGCGGTCGGGATAGCTTTCCCAGGGTCCTCGGCCGAGATACGTGAAGTTCTCGAGGGCTGGGCTGAGGCGTAGGTCCAGGCCGATCTTCGGGAGCTGAGGGAGGTCACCGACGGGATCGAATTGGTTATCGACCGTCATGCTTCCGTCGCTGAGGATGGTGTAGATCGCGCGGTGATAGAAGCCGCGCCCCTTGAAGCCTCGGCAGTCCATATCGACGGTTACTCGGGCGGCGGATGCGTTGATGCGCTTGGCTGAGACCTCGATGGAGCGGTGAGCCATGGTGCCGAGACCGCTATCCCAATACGACTTTTGCATCCATGTGTCGTTGTCCACAAATGCCCGGAAGGTGTTGAGCCATGGACCACGGCGAAGGAGTTCTTTGCCATCGACCCGGTACGACCCGAGAAGGCCGGATTCTTTGTCGAATTCGAGCTTGGTGCCTCCGGCGGTGAAGACGAAGCGGTCGGTTTCCTCGGTCATTCCCAGCGCTGGCAACTTCGTAAGATCAGTAATCGTTGCGACCATCGGGTTGGCAATTGGCAGTTGCTCAGATGCGACGGTGTGGCCCTTGTCGGCCCATACAGTTGCTGTCGTTGTGTTGAGGGCGAGGCGGAGGTGGTACTCACGGCCGGGCTTCTTAATGAACGTTGGCAAGGTGATGGTGACGGGCTTTGTCTCGCCGGGAGCGATGGCGACGGGCGCGAGTACGCCTTCGCCGATTTGCTTGCCGTCTTCGGTGAGGGTGTATGACCAAGCGAATTCGCTCAGATTCGTGAAGGCATATTTGTTGGTGATTTTGAGCTTGCCTTCGGCGGCGTTAATCGTCTCGATTGCCACGCGTTGGTAGATCTTTTTGACTTCCCACAGTTTGGGAGTGATTTGGCGATCGGGGAGGATCAGGCCGTTGTTGCAGAAGGGACCATCGTTGGGGAAATCGTCAAAGTCTCCGCCGTAGGCGTAGTACCAGCCGTCCCCGTTGGGTTTGGTTTTGTGAAGGCCTTGATCCACCCAATCCCAGATGCAGCCGCCCATGAGACGGGGGTATTTGTCGAACTGCTCGACGTACTCTTTGAGGTTGCCAACGGCATTGCCCATAGCGTGGGCGTACTCGCAGACGAAGAAGGGCTTTGCGGATTTCTTCGCGCCTTCGAAGCCGAGGTAATCGACGCCGGGATACATGACCGAATCGACGTCGCAAGGCTCGTTGTAGCGCTCGTAATGAACTGGGCGCGAAGGGTCGTTGTCGTGAATCCACTTTGCCGTGGCATCGAAGTTGACCCCCGGGCCCGCTTCGTTGCCCAGCGACCACATGATGATCGACGGGTGATTGCGGTGGGTCTTCACCATGCGCTCGGTTCGGTCGAGGTGGGCTTTTTGCCAAATCGGTTGGTTGCCGAGTGAGCGGTTGGGGTCGTAGCCCATGCCGTGGCTTTCGATGTTTGCTTCATCGACAACGTAGAGACCGTACTGGTCGCAGAGTTCGTACCAATAAGAGTCGTTGGGGTAGTGGCTGTTTCGGACGGTGTTGAGGTTGAACTGCTTGAAGAGCTTAATATCCTCAATCATGCGCTCTCGGGTGATGGCCCTGCCCCGATCGGGATCGGCCTCATGTCGGTTAGCGCCGAGGAGCTTGACCGCCTTGCCGTTGACGGTGAAGATGCCGTTTTTCCACTCGATACGGCGGAATCCGACCCGGGTAGATCGGATATCAAGCACTTTGCCGTTTTCATCGAGGAGATTGATGATGGCGGTGTAGAGGTTAGGCTTTTCTGCGGACCAAAGGAGTGGATCTGCGAGCTTGATCGAAGCGAGGGGGTGGTTCGAGGGTCCGCCAGTGAGGCCGTACACGGAAGACTTTGCGCTACCGACCTCCTTGCCTTGGGCATCGAGGAGGTGAACGTCGAGTTGATAGCCACCCGGGCCATCGACATCTGCCTTGATATCAAGCGACGCGGATTTGAAGTCTTTGGAAAGGGTGGTTTCGGTTCGGAAGTCCTCAAGTCGGGTCTTCGGGGTGCTGATGAGCGCAACATCTCGGAAGATGCCGCCAAAGCGGAACATGTCTTGGTCTTCGAGATAGCTGCCGTCGCTCCAGCGGTAGACCTCAACCGCGAGCTGGTTGACGCCTGCCTTCAGATATGGGGTTAGGTCAAATTCGGAGGTGGTTTTGGAGTCTTCGCTATAGCCGACCTTTTTGCCGTTGAGCCAGAGATAGTAAGCAGAATAAACGCCGCCGAATCGGATGATGGTGCGCCGCGTTTCCCATCCGCTAGGTAGCTCAAACGAAGTGCGGTAGGAGCCGACGGGGTTGTAGTTCTCGTCCACGAACGGGGGATTGGTGCCGTGCGGGTAGCGAACGTTGGTGTAGATTGGCTGGCCATAGCCGTTGGTTTCCCAGCAGGCCGGAACTTGAATGGTTTTCCAGCGGCTGTCGTCGAACTCTGGCTTGTAGAAATCGACCGTGCGGTCGGCGGGTCTGCCGACCCAATGGAACTTCCAGTTGCCGTTGAGGGACTTGTAGAATGGAGTTTTTGCGCGATCGAGGGTCGCCGCTGAGGCTGCATCGGCGAAGGGAAGAGCTTCGGCTCGGGCGGGCAATTTGTTAACGCCGACGATCTCGGGATCCTGCCATTCGAGGAGCCCTTGGGGGAGGATTTGGCGGGATTGAGCCTTGATTCCTTGGGCGGCGAATAGGACGACGAGCGCGGTCAGCGACATTGCCCAATAGTTTGCCAGAAAGACCGTGTTTTTGCGAGGGTTAGATTCAGTTTCTCAGCCAGACTTGCATGTAACTTGCGCCGGAGTTGGCCCATTCTCGGTAAGGAATCAGGTTCAGTTCGGCGGATTGGTGAGTGAGGTCGGTGGCTTCTTCGTAAAGCTCGCTTTGGGAACTGCGCTCGCGTAGGGCGGCGACCCGAAGGGTGGGGGCTCCGAAGGGAGTGCGTTTGCTTCCGAGGGTGATTTCCTCTTCGAGATCGACGAGGTATCGCTGGGGGGCTTCGGCGGGGTTCAGCGATTCGGCGCAGTAGATCGTTGGGCCGTATTGAATCGCTACTCGTCCGAGGTTATCGAGAACTTCGGGGTGAGCGGAGATGACCCGGGGTTGCATCTCGAATTCGAGCGAGAGGTTGCGGGTTCCTTCCCAAATCTCGTCGAAGACGGCGAAGCCGTTTTCGTATTCGGCGGGTTGAGCGCCGGGGAGTTCGGTGGACACCTCATCGGCCCAATCGGGGAGCCTCAGTGCGATTCGGAAGCGGGTCGGCTTGGCGGCGGAGATATGAACCTTCGCGGTGCCGCGGTGGGGGTATTCGCTCTCAATCTTGATGCTCAGGCCGTTGTCGAGTGTGAACTCGCAATCGATGGGGAAGCCAACGTAGAGCGTCGTTTTGTCGGTAAAGAGCGCGTACTCGGTGATTGAGGCGATGAGGCGGGCGATGTTCGGTGGGCAACAGGCGCATCCAAACCAGGGCTCGCGCTCTTTGTTACCTCGCGCTTCCAGGACGTTGTCGTAGTAGAACGACTTGCTGTCGAGGGAGATTCCGCTGAGGACTCCGTTGAAGATGGTGCGCTCGAGGACATCAAGAGGATCAGTGGTGGCTTGGGCTTCGAAGCCCCTTTTCGCCCACATGGCCAGGGCGATTCCCGCGCAGGTCTCGGCGTACGCGTTCAGGTTGGGAAGATCGTAGTCTCCGGTAAAGCCCTCGTTGTCTCCGGTGGAGCCGATGCCGCCGGTGACATACATTTTGCGGGTGGTTAGGTTTTCCCAGATGTGGTCAATCGCCGTTTGGAGTTGATGATCGCCTCGGCGGGCGGCGCTCCATTGGGCGGCGGCGTAGAGATAGGCGGCGCGGACGGAGTGCCCTACGATGGTGTCTTGCTCGCGGATGGGCTTATCGTCTTGAAGGTAGGAGCCGTCGTAGTAGCCTTTTTTCCACTCGAGAGCGATCGACAGACTGACCCCGATGTTTGTTTCGGGGGTTTCGAATTCCTTCTCGAAAGGCGATGGACGTTGCCCTCGGCAATCGAGCATCCAATCGGCGAGTTCGGCGTACGCTTTTTTGCCCGTGGATTGGAAGAGGCGGTAGAGGGCGAGTTCGATCTCGGGGTGGCCGCAGGAGCCGATCCGCCTGCCTGGCCCGAAGGTGTCCATGATGCATTGGACGGCGCGCTCGGCGCTGGGCATGAGTCGCTCATCGTTGATTGCCTCTTTGAGGGCAACACTTGCTTCAACGAGGTGCCCGATACAGTACATCTCGTGGTTATGGGTGAGGTTTGCCCACTGCCATCCAGGGCGATTGACTTGGACGTATGTGTTGATGTAGCCGTCGGGCCTTTGGGCGACTTTGATCGCTTCGATCGCTTGGGTGATCGCCTCGGCGACTTGTGAGTTGGGGCGAAGCGCCTGGGAGTATGCGGCGGCTTCGAGCCACTTGTAAATATCGGAATCGTTAAATCGGAATCCAATGAAGGTTCCGGATTCACCCCGTGCGGCTCGGTGAAAGTTTTCCAGTCGTCCGGTGGTGACGATTTGGTCCCATTGGTGAAGAAGGCCCTCAATCGCGAGAGCGTCTTGGTATTTTCCCCAGAACCCTCCGACGGATTTAACGTTCTTCAGTGGGACAGCGCGAATCATTGGGAAGAAGAGTACCGTCCCAACTTCATGATAATTGTTGGGAAGTTATCATGATTCACGGGTAACGTAAAGTTTATGGGGGCGCAGACACGGAAGTCAAAGAGGGTGACATTAAACGATGTCGCACAGGAAGCAGGGGTTTCGATCCAGACCGTCTCGCACGTGATGACGGGGAATCCGACGGTAAAGCTTCCGGAGTCGACGAGGGAGAAGGTCCGAAAGGCCGCGGAAAAGGTCGGATACCAGCCCAACCGACACGCGCAGGCTATCCGCAGCGGAAGGACCAATGTGATTGGCATTTGGATGCCGGTGGATCGCCCGATTGTGAGCTATTTGCGGATGCTCCACGTGATCTCTTTGGAAGCGAAGAAGAGCGGGTACGAACTCATGATTGTTCCTCTCGATCGCGAGTCCGGATTGAGTGAGAATGCGGTTGCGCCGAATATGTGGCCGGTCGATGGCATCCTGGCCATGGACTCGGGGTCGGCGGTCGAGCGTTATCGCGAGGTCCATCAAAATGATGCGACCCCGGTGGTCGTGATTGGCTACGAGGAGGTTTCAAACGGCGATTCGGTGAGCTGGAGCCTGGTGGAGTCGGTTCGAGACTCGGTGGCGAGTTTGATCGAGCGCGGTTGTAAGCGCGTCGTTTACGTCACGATGGATTGGCAAGTGCGCGACTTTCCTCGGGAGCGTCGACGGCAGGGGTACCGAGAGGCGCTTGAGAAGTTTGGACTGAAAGAAGACATCGTCGAGGTGAAGGTCGAGTCTCGCCTCGGCGCTCGGGAGGCGATGGACGCTTACATTGCGAAGCACGGGGTTCCGGATGCGATTTTCGGAATGACAGACGTGCTGGCGGCAGGTGCGGCTCGGGCGGTGTTGATGCGGGGCGTCTCGATTCCAGGTGAGTGTAAGGTGCTGGGATACGGTTGGCACCCTGACTCGGAGGATTTTGATGTCCCGATTTCGACGCTTCGCTCGCCGATCGAGAAGGTGATTCCCGAGGCTTGGCGATTGCTGCTCGACCGGATTGAGAACCCGAATCAACCCCACCGGCTGGTTGAGATGCCGATGGAGTTCATTGAGCGGGAATCGACCCGGTAGTTGAACCGTTTGGTGCGTGGCAACTTGAGGAGTCACGTTATTCACCATCGAGCGCTTCTGTTCACCGTTTAACTCAAGTAGGCTCTGCGTGATGTTTGCTTCTTTGGCACTCAGCGTGGCATTTGCGGTGGCCCCCGAGGTGAGGGGGACGTGGGTGACGACGTCGGCGAATGAGGCGATTAGTTCGCCTGAACGCACGGCCGAAACCATGCGCAGATTGCGCGAGATTGGGCTGAATACTGTTTACGTCGAGTGCTGGAAGAATGGATACACCGAGTTTCCATCTGACGTGATGCGAAAGGCGATTGGCGTTCCGATGAAGGTGAGCAACTCGCCGAGCGGGGCCATCCAGCGCGATCTTCTTGCTGAGACCTCTATCGCCGCTCACAGGAATGGACTCATTTACATCGCCTGGTTTGAGTACGGCTTTATGGCGGCTTGGAAGGACACTTTCAACGAGCTGCGAAAGCGTAAAGATTGGCTGAGCTTAGACGCTAAGGGCGGGGAGGTGGCTAAGAACAACTTCGTATGGATGAACCCTCTTCACCCGGACGCACATAAGCTACTGCTTGACATTGTAAAAGAAGCAATCCGCAAGTACGATCTCGACGGCATTCAACTATATGACCGGATCGTTTGGCCCTACATTGACATGGGCTACGATGAATACACGCAGAACGCTTACGCCAAAGAGCACGGCGGGCAGAGACCCCCGATTGATCCGAAGGATCCCGAGTGGGTGCGATGGCGGACGCAAAAGGTTGAGGAGTACGCGAAGCGATTTGTGCGCGAGGTGCGAGCAGTTGGGGGAAAGGACTTCATCATCTCGATTTCGCCCGGGCCGCATCCATGGGCGCTCGGTAATTATTTGATTGATTGGCCGGCATGGAGCAGGTGGACCGAAATCCGACGTGGGATGAGTACGTGCCGCAGGTGTACCGCATGAACTATCCAGCCTTCGAGCGGGACTGGAAGCAGCAGGTGGGCTTCATGGGAGCGCGGAACAAGGATTTGATTGCGGGAGTGCGGCTGGTGGGTGATGGCCCTGAACAGAAGGCCGAAGATGTTGGCGAAACATGCGGCATTGACTCGGGAGACCGCGAGCGGCGGGCATTGCTGGTGGTACAGCTAGGGCGTGCTGGAGAAGTTCACGAGCGAGATTGCGGGGTTCTATGACGTCGCTACGTACGGACAAGCACCTCACCAGCGCTTTGGCGCTCATTGGCGTCCGTTGCCGATCGTCGCGAAGCAGCAGAGGGAGGATTGGGTGGTGATGGTGCCGAAAGGTAAATGGCGAGTGATCGCAAAGCACGGTGCGGAGTGGCGCGTTGCGCAGGTGCTCAGTGTCGCAAAGCCGACAGAAAAACGGCTCCGAATTTTCGGAGCCAAATCTGTTGAGTTATTGGTCGATCGGAGGCCTTAGAAGCCGCCGACGTTGAGCCGCCCGCCGGTGACACAGAGCGTGCTGACGCTGCTCGTCGCCGTTGTCTGACCAAGGAGTGCGGCCTTGATTTGAGCCGCGGTCGCAGTCGGATTGACTGACTTGTAGAGTGCAGCCGCGCCGGTGACGTGCGGGGTTGCCATCGAGGTTCCGTTGTAGCTGGCGTAGCTCGAGGAGTTTCCAGAACCAGGGACGGTGGACCAGATTGCCGCGCCAGGAGCGAACAGGTCAACCTGGGTGCGACCGTAGTTCGAGAAGCTCGCTCGAGCACCTGCACTGGTCAGAGCGCCAACGGCGATGACGTTTGGCATCGTGTAGTTGCTCGGGTAGTTGGCCGTCGTGTCGTTGTTGGTGCCGTTGTTGCCAGCGGCGGCAATGAACAGGATTCCGGCATTGTTCGCCCGGGTGATGGCATCGGCGAGGGCTTGGCTGTAGCCACCTCCGCCCCACGAGTTGTTGGTAGCAACGATGTTGAGTCCGTGCCTGGTCTTGAGGTCGGTAATGTAGTCGATCGCTTTGACTGCATTTGCGGTGGTTCCGCCGCTTGCGCCAAGGAACTTGGCGGAGATCATCTTGACGTTCCAGCAGACGCCAGCGACACCGGTTCCGTTTCCGCCACGTCCGCCGATCGTTCCGGCGACGTGGGTTCCGTGGTCATCAGAGGTGCCGTCGTAGACGGTGTTATTGTTTCCGGCGAAGTCCCAGCCTCGGGTGTCGTCCCGGTAGCCGTTACCGTCGTTGTCGACTCCGTCGACGGGATCGTACGGATTGAGCCAGAAGTTTGCCGAGAGGTCAGCGTGGTTGAAGAAGACGCCTTCGTCGATGATGCCGACGTAAACGGTTGCGGAACCGGTCTTGTTGTTATTCCAAGCGGCGGCGGCGTTGCTGCCGAACTGGTTCACGAAAAGAGGAGTGGCGGCTCCGTACATGCCCCAAAGGGTGCCGTTGGTGTAGCGGGTGTCGTTCGAGACGACTTGGGTTCGGTAGACCCAGTTTGGCTCGGCGTATTCGATGTCGCCGTTTCGCTTGAGGTCTTCGACGGTGGTCTTGACGTCGCCGGAGATGCGAACAACCATGGAGTCGGAGGCGAACTCGCCTGCGATTGCGGCAGGAGCGAGGGCATCAGTTTGAACGGCGCTCACTCGCTTGAGGAGGTTTTGGCGCACCTTGGGCGATGCTGAATCCTTGAATTTGACGATGATCTCGCCCGGCATGAAGGTTGGTCCATTGAGAGGGCCAACGAATGGGCGGGATTGGGCAAAGGATGCCGATGCGACGGCGACGACGAAGCTACTCGCAAAAACAGTTCGAAGGGTCATGATTCTCAGATGTTGTGCCTCATCGCACAACGAAAGCATTCTCGCAGGGCTACGGGAATTTTTGTTCCCTCGCGGTCAAGAATGGGGCGATGGACCTATCTTGGAACCCTTGATGACCAACTGACCTCGTCTACTCCGGCGAGCATGACGAGCTCGGAGAGCTGGCCCACATGACCGGCTAGGTGTCGGATGTTTAAGATCTGGTGATCGAGCTTTTCCATGTTTTTGTACCAACTGATGCCGGTTTCGGGGGAGTCGAGATCGAGATCGAGGTTGAGGACCCATTGTTGGATCTTGGAATCGATGAATTCGAGATATTCAAGTAGTTCGGGTTTGGAGTAAGCCTCGAGGACGGGCGGATTTTCCCACAGGTCGGTGCACGGGCGGTGCTTTTCCCAGGGGACGAAGTCGGACTCGCTTGGCATTGCGTAAAGGTGCGTGTAAAAGAGGGCGTGATAGGCGATTCGCCAGAAGTTGCGTGGGTGTTCGCCTTTGGTCCAGGCTTCTTCGGGGCATTTTTCTAGGCAGTCGCGCAGCATGGCGAGCGCGGCTCGGTACTGACCGGTGAGGGCGCGTTGGATAGCAGTCATGTCTGGAAAGTGTACGCATAGTGGCCTTGCTAACGTTTGCTGGCATGGTTCGTAATCTTGGTTCGGAAACGTTGATGGCGGCGCTCTACTGGCACAAGCGAGATTTAAGGTTCTTCGATAATGCCGTATTGAACTGGCTGAATGAGGATGGGACGCCGTTTGTCGCTTGCTACATCTGGGAGCCTTCTCTTTTGGCGACATATGAGCTGGCGGAGATGCACCAATTCGCAGTTTTGCAGGCGATCGACTCGGTGCGGGAGCGGTACCAACGGCAAAACGTGCCGTTCATCGAGGAGTACGGCGAGGTCGTCGAGACATTGAACCGCATTCGCCAGGAGTTTGCGTTTGATACCTTGGTTTCGCACATGGAGCATGGGACTCAGGCGCCGTTTGAGCGGGACCTGGCGGTGAAGGCGTGGTGCGCCGAGAATGGGGCGCGGTGGGTTGAATTTCCCAGTTGCACCGTCAAACGGGCGCTTCGCTCCCGCGACGACCGCGAGAAGATTTGGAATGCACACATGAAGGAGAGACTGCTCTCGGTTCCGAAAGGGCTTGTGGGCGCGCAGGTCTCATCAAGAATTAGTTCAGCGGCCGAAAAGTTGCGAGCCGAGATACTCGCGAAGGGGTTTGAGAGCACTCTTCAGCCGGTATCTGAGCGGGTGGCTCACGAGACGCTCCAAGAGTTTTTGAATGAACGCGGAAGGGGATATCGGGGCGGGATTTCCTCGCCAAATACGGCGCTGACGAGGGGCTCTCGGCTGTCGGTGCATTTGGCATGGGGGACGATTTCGCTGCGGTGCGTTTACCGGACGACGAAACAAAAGATGTTCGAGCTTCAGAACCCGATGCCGGACGGAAAACCGACGGCAGAGCATCGCCGGCACTATGCGTCCTTGAAGAGCTTTAGTGCAAGGCTGCATTGGCGCGACCACTTTATTCAGCGAATCGAGGACGAACCGATGCTGCCGTACCGAACTCTCAGTCCGGCATTTCAGAGTATTGAGTTTGTTCGCGATGAGGAACGCTTACGGGCTTGGCTGGAAGGACGTACGGGCGAGCCGATGATTGATGCGTGCATGCGGTGTCTGAGGTCGACTGGGTTCATCAACTTCCGGATGCGTTCGATGTGCCTCTCGTATGCGGTTTATGGGCTTCACCTGGATTGGCGAGTTCTGGGCGAGGAGTTGGCGAAGCTGTTTTATGACTACGAGCCGGGGATCCATTGGTCGCAGGTGCAGATGCAGGCGGGAGTTGTGGGGATCAACACGATTCGGGTCTATTCGCCTGAGAAGCAGTTATTGGATCAGGATCCGGAGTGCGTTTTCGTGAAGACATGGATTCCGGAATTGAGGGACCGATCACCCGAAGAGATCAAGTCGTACAACACGCTTCTGGGCGAGCTTGCGCCTTATCCCCGTCCGATTGTGCCTTTTAAGGAGAATGCGGCGGCGATGAAGAAAGTAATTTATGGCATCAAAGGCGGAGCGGAGAACCGGACCGTCAAGGCCGAAGTCGCCCGGAAACATGGGAGCCGAACGTTTCGGTCGGCTGCTCGTAAGCGAAAGTCTACTGAAGGGGTCTGATTTCGATACCGAAGCCGTATTCCTCGCCAAGCTGGGCGGCGGGGTGCAACGATGCAACTTCGATCGCCGCCTGCATGCTGTCGGCTTCGATAATGAAGACGCTTCCAATTTGAAGTTGTTGAGGGAAATACGTTTCGGGCGTCGTGCCACTTGGCCGGAGAGAGACTGCCTTTGAGTAGTGCTCGACTCCGGCCTCGAACGTCACCTTTCCGGTCGCGCGGAAGGGCTCGCAAAGCCGCATGCACTCACTAAGGATCGTGTGTTTAGAGTCGTCGGGTACGGCATCGAAACGATCCATATCGAGGTAGCCAAGGCAGAGAAATTGCACCCCGGAAATCTACCTTATAGAAAGATTGAAGATGGTGCCCAGGAAAGGACTCGAACCTTCACCTCATTGCTAAGACTAGTACCTGAAACTAGCGCGTCTACCAATTTCGCCACCTGGGCACAGGGGACTTGAGTATGGCACGGCTTGATGCCTTGTTGCAAGCGCGACGGTGTGGGGGCGCCGGGCGTAGCACGGATGATATGTCGTTACGAGAGATTGCCTTTATTGTTGAGCCGTTGATCGCAAATGAAGCGAAAGGGGTGATGATTCGGCGTACGATCGGTAGCGAGCGGTTGGCCATTCTTGATCCGCTCATGCTGTTGGATCACCTTACTCTTGAGGCTCCGGTGGACGGCCGGGTGGGATTCCCGAGGCATCCGCATCGAGGGATTGAGACTCTGAGCTATGTGATTGACGGGCGGGTTTACCACAAGGACTCGTTGGGTACCGAAGATTCGGTGGGCAAAGATGAAGCGCAATGGATGACCGCGGGTCGGGGCATCTGGCATGAGGAGATGCTTGAAGCGGATCAGGGCAAGGTCGAGATGCTGCAACTGTGGTTTGCTTTGCCGAAGGCGGATAAGATGATCGCCCCGCAGTATTCACCGGGACGAGATTTGAAGGTTTTGGAATCTGAGGGAACTGTTATTCGCGATGTCTCGGGGGCGTTTCAGACGATCACCGGCTCGCCGGATGTGAAGCAAGTTGATTTGAGCGATTCGGATTTTGAGACGGAGGTTTCCGCTACCGCGACGACTGCTTTTTATGTTTTTCGGGGTTTGGTGTCGGTAGAAGGCAGGGAAGTCGAAGCTGGGCGCCTGGCTGTTCTAACATCCGGTGAGCGAGCGCGCATGTTCGGAACAGGACGAGTATTGTTTATCTCTGCTGAGCCGCTTCGGGAGCCGATCTTGCAATACCGATCCTTCGTGATGAACGCGCCCGATGACATCCGCGATGTAGAAGCGGAGATCAAAGCGGGCACGTTTGGCTTGGGTTAGGCGCGCTTGAAGAAGCGTTTGTTGACCACAGTACCGCGTTCGCGCTTGCCGCGAACATCGATGGTGACGGCGGTTCCTTGCTTGATGTCGGCGTTGATAAACGCAAACGCGATTCCGGTGTCGAGGAGTGGCGAAACGACTCCGCTGGACACTTCTCCCACTTCGTCGTCGCCAATGTAAACCTTCATTCCGGGGGCGATGAGGCGCTTTGCTTCGAGTCTGATCCCTTGGAGCTTGGTTGCAGTGCCTTCTTCGCGGGCTTTGTTGATGATCTCTGAGCCGTTGAAGGACTTGGTTTTGCTGATGACCCATCCGAGGCCAGCCGCGATTGGGGAGAGAGCATCGGTGAGTTCGTGACCATAGAGAGGGAGTCCCGCCTCGACGCGAAGGGTATCTCGGGAGCCAAGTCCGCAGGCGGTGACGCCGGCGGCGAGAAGTGCGTCCCAAACGGTTTCGGCTTCGGACTTGGAGTAGATCAGTTCGAACCCATCTTCGCCGGTGTAGCCGCTGCAGGCGGCGAATGTGGGCACACCTGCGATGCTGCAGTTGACCACCTGGAACAAGTCAGCTTCCTTGATCGCCACCGGATTATCAGAGAGGTCGGCGACGATTTGGCGCGCGGTGGGGCCTTGAACTGCGACCATGACGGTATCGGCGGTTTTGTCGCTCATCGAGACCGAGCTAGGCATAAATTGCTTCGACCACTCGACATCCTTTTGGTGGTTGGAAGCGTTGAAGACGACCTCAAAGTGGGACTCGGAGATTCGGTAGACGATGATGTCATCGACGATGCCGCCTTCGAGATTGGGCATCATTGAGTACTGGCCGAAGCCGTCGACCAGTTTGGAAACGTCGTTCGTGGTGATTTGCTCAAGGAACGCCTCGACACCCATGCCGGTGAAAGAGACCCGCGCCATGTGGGAGACATCGAACATACCCGCGCCCTCGCGGACGGCTTTGGATTCGGCGATGATGCTGGAGTACTGGACGGGCATCTCGTACCCCGCGAATGGGACCATGCGGGCGTTTAGTTTGAGGTGAGCGTCGTACAGGGGAGTTCGCAACATCGCGGCTTCGGACATGGAAATTAGGATACCGGGCGGCAAAAGAAAAACCCCTTCTGGTGATCCAGAAGGGGTTTTGCGACTGAAGAAATGTTGGGGATCAGCGAGCGTAGAACTCGACGACTTGCTGCTCTTGGAAGAACTTGGGGAAGTCTTCTCGCTCGGGGAGAGCGATGATTTTGCCCTTCATGTTCTGCACATCGGCTTCGATGTAAGCCGGGATTGCAGCGCCTTCGTAGTTGTTGTTTCGAGCGATGTCTCGGCTCGACTTTCGATCTCGGACCTCAACGACATCGCCGACCTTGAGTTGGAACGATGCGATGTTGACGATTCGGCCATTAACCAGGATGTGGCAGTGGCTCACCATTTGTCGGGCTTGGAAGATCGTCTTTGCATAACCGAGTCGCCAGACAGCGGTTGCGAGTCGAAGCTCGAGGAGGCGAAGGAAGTTAAGGCTGGTGTTGCCACTCATTCGCTGTGCCTTCTTGAACGTGTTCGAGAACTGCTTCTCGAGCATGTTGTAATAGCGGCGGATGACTTGCTTTGCGAGGAGCTGCTCGCCGTATTCCGACTGTCGTCGATCCTTGAGGTTAGGACCGTGCTGACCGAGCGGGTATGCGCGCTTGGATGCAGGGCTCTTCGGTCGTCCCCAAATGTCATAGCCGACGGTGCGGCAGATGTCCGTTTTTCTTCCTCGATAAGTTGCCATTCTAGAGTCGCTTTGACGCAGCCGTAGCCGCGAACATAGAAATATACCTCAATAAAATGATCGGATTGCTGGGTGAGCTCCTCACAATTTTGTCTTTTCTTTGCCGGTGGTGCTTTGAATCAGGCTGATTGGGGTCAGTTTGGGTTCAACTGAGGCTGGACAAAGAGTATTCTTGGTTGGCTATGAGCAAGTCTGCCCCTGGAGTGAGGTTCGCCGAAGTTGACCGAGAAACGAAGGAAACTCGCATCCATGTGGTTTTGGACCTAGATGGCGGAACGAAGCAGGACATTTCGACCGGGGTCGGCTTCTTCGACCACATGCTCATTCAGCTTGCGTTCCACGGTCAGTTCGATGTCGGGATCGAGGCCGAAGGGGACCTCTTCATCGACGATCACCATACGATCGAGGACGTGGGGATCGTACTCGGGCAAGCGTTTAAGCAGACCCTCGATCAGTCGACTCCTATTGAACGATATGGGTCGTTCTATCTGCCGATGGATGAGGCACTGGTGCTTGCGGCGGTTGATGTTTCTGGACGGCCGGGGCTATATTTCGATTGCGATTTTAAGCGGGAAGCCGTTGGCGAGATGGCGACGGAGTGCGTCAAAGAGTTTTGGAAGGCTTTTGCAATGAACGCAGGTGTCACACTGCACATCCGAAAGGTCGCTGGGGATAACGACCATCACGTGATTGAGGCGATGTTCAAGGCGGTTGGTCGGGCGTTGCGGATCGCGACCACTCGAAGCGACCGACAGGGAAGTAC
>CAZMJL010000014.1:0-20325 GCA_964566635.1 uncultured Fimbriimonas sp.
GTCGCTTGGCCACCAATCCACCTCCGACGTTCTCAAACGAAACGACAAGTTCGTTTCCGCGAGTCGTGATGGATTTGAAGGTCGGTCCGCTCGAAACTAACTTGCGTCCATACGCCACTCGAAGCGCCTGAAGCCCCAGCCTGTAGCCTACGTCTTGCTTGTTCGTGGGGTGAATGTCGTTCCCCATTCCGATGTCGACCGTACACGCGAGCGCGGCGTTCTTCACCCGGGTGACGCCGATGGCTTGGGCCTCTTGCAATTCGCTCCAGCCGCTCTCGCTTGGCTCGGCGTGCTTGCGCCCATAATTGGCAAGCTGAACAACGAAAAACGGGAAATCACCCTGCGCGAACCCTTTCCGCCAGTCGGTGATCAGCGCCGGAAGCAGCCTAGAATACTGCTCGCCTCGACCCACATTCGTCTCTCCCTGATACCAAATGGCCCCCTTGATTGCCATCGGTTGAAACGGCTTCAGCATCGCGTTGTTAAGTACCGCTGGCCAACTTGGATTGCCTTCGACAAGAGGCGGAAACTTCGGAAGCTTGTCAAGCTCGGCACCCGGATAAACCTCCCACTCGCCGCCGAGTTCAACTCGCTTACCGCCGCCAAAGTCTATGTTGAACTGCGGGTTCATCACGCCACCATTCCCGTTGAGGTCAACCAGTCGGAGCCACAGGTCGTTTTCGCCTTCCTTCAGCACGCCATTGGGCATCTGGCCCGCTTGCCACATCAAGATCGAGTTGCCGGCCATTACGCGCTTCTCATTGATGTACAGCGCATCGGCGCCCTCGACCGAACCAACCGTGAGCCACGGCTGACCGATCTGGTCGCCGGTCAGATTGAGCTTGCGATGAAACCAGTAGACGCGTCGCTTCCCATCGAATCCCATCTGGCGCGTCGAACCGGGGAGTTTTGCTTTCCGGTTACCCACGCCGCCCGGTCGCGGTGAATGCTCGGCGACCCATTTTTCAATCAGCTCTTGAGTCGGGGTCGCTTTGCCGGATGCAACATCGGCGCTCCACGCAAGCTGCGAATCAAAATCTTTCACAGGCTTCAGACCCTCGGCGCTGGTCCACGCCTCGCCCGAAGTGCCTCCCCAAGCGGTTTGAATGAGGCCAATCGGCACTCCGACCTCTTTGCGGAGGTGTCGTCCGAAGTAGTATCCCACCGCCGAGAACCCGCCCCAGCCACCAGCGGCTACGGTCTCGGGAGAGCAAACCGCCCAGCTTCCTTGGTTCGTGGTTTGCGGGGTGAGCGCGGTTGTTTTGGTGGCCATGAAGAGACGAATTTGACCATCCGTCGCCGCCGCGATCTCCTTCTTGGCATTGTCCGCCATGCCGATTCCCTGCTCCATGTTCGATTGGCCTGAGCAGATCCAAACATCGCCGACCAGCACGTTTTCGAGCTCGGCCGTTTGGGCTCCGCTCACCGAAATCTTATAAGGACCCCCAACCTTCGGCGGCTTGAACTGGATCATCCACTTACCGTTTGCATCCGCCATTCCAGAAAACTTTTTGCCTCCGATCGAAAGCGACACGGCGTCTCCGGGCTTGCTCCACCCCCAGAATGTGTTCGGCTTGTCGCGCTGCAACACCATGTTTGAGCCGAAACAAGGTGCTAAGAAGGGAAGAGTTGTTTGCAAAATGAGCGCAGAAAGAATCATCAAATGTCCCTGATCAACGAATGATCTAAGGATACATCGTGTTGGTGCAGCGCGAAGAAAAACTTCAATTCGACACGCCAAGTAAACTGGCGTAGAAGTAAAAGCATGATCGTTAAGGCCACGGGCGATTTTCGTTGGGAAGGGGTTGAAGTCCTCCCCTACAAAGAGGACGGGAACATGTTTCGCGATGTAACGCGGCAGGTCATATTTGCGGGTACTGGCGATATCCCCGTGGAGTTTCGTTACTTCGAAGTCGGACCCGGTGGGCACTCGACCCTTGAGCGACACGAGCACCAGCACGCCGTGATGGTCATCCGTGGTCATGGTCGTGTCCTGGTCCGAGATACGATCTCCGAGATTTGTTGTCAGGACATCGTCCACATTCCGCCGATGACTTGGCACCAATTCCGGGCGGACGAGGATTCTCCCTTAGGTTTCCTCTGCGTGGTGGCGTGCGATCGAGATCGTCCTCAACGCCCTGGCGACAAAGAACTGGAGTACCTGTGCTCGAATGAGGCCGTTAAGGAGTTCATCCAGATATGAGCCGCCAATTCGGTTTCGAGACGAAGATGCTCCATGCGGGCCAAGTGCCTGACCCTTTCGTGGGTGCCCGAGCGGTGCCAATTCATCAGACCACGAGTTACGTCTTCAAAGACGCCGACGAAGCCGCGCACTTGTTTGAGCTAAAGCAGTACGGCAACATCTATTCCCGGATTAGTAACCCGACCACTGCGGTCTTCGAAGAGCGAGTGGCGTCGCTTGAAGGCGCGACGGGAGCGGTGGCGACCGCAAGCGGAATGGCGGCCGAATTCGGGGTTGTGATGACCCTCTGCTCGCCCGGTGATCACATCGTCGCCTCCAACCAGCTGTACGGCGGGACGATGACGATGTTTGCCCACACGCTCAAGAAGCTGAGCATTGACGTCACCTTCGTTGACCCAGGTCAGACGAGCGAATGGGAAGCCGCGATCACGCCCATAACGAGGCTCCTCTTCGTCGAAACGATCGGTAACCCTATCAATTCCGTTCCAGATTTTGCCGCGCTCGCTGCCCTTGGTGACTCAAAAGGAATTCCCCTCGTAGTTGACTCAACATTTGCCACACCCTACCTTTGCAGGCCGATTGAGCACGGAGCGACCATCGTCCTCCACTCCGCAACCAAGTTCATCGGCGGGCACGGAACCTCGATCGGCGGAATCGTTTGCGACTCCGGAAACTTCGATTTCTCTCACTTCCCGACGATCGCCGACGCTTCGCCGAGCTACCATGGAATGCGCTTCTTCGACACATTCGGTCACTACGCATTCCTGATGAAGCTTCGCGCGGAGACAATTCGCGACACCGGTGCTTGCATCTCGCCGACGAACGCTTTTAACTTGCTTCAGGGGCTCGAAACGCTTTCGCTAAGAATGGATCGGCACGTTTTTAATGCGCTCGCAGTTGCGAAGTTCCTTGAGCAACACCCCAAGGTCGGTCGGGTTCATTACGCCGGACTTCCTTCGCATCCGCATCACGATCGGGTTCAGAAGTATCTTCCGAAGGGTGCTGGCGCGGTGTTCGCGTTTGAGATTGACACCCCTGATGCTCGAAATGCCGGAAAGCGATTCATTGAGAATCTTCAGCTGTTCTCGCACCTCGCCAACGTCGGTGATGCGAAGAGTTTGGTGATCCACCCGGCTTCGACGACTCACCAGCAGATGTCGGACGCCGAGCTGGAAGCGGCCCGAATCACTCCAGGCATGATTCGTTTGTCGGTTGGTCTGGAGACCGTTGACGACCTAATTTGGGATCTTGAACAAGCCTTGGGAGCCGCATGAGTATTGCCTGCAGTATCAACCTCAACACCACTTTGACTCCGGCGCAACGCGACCGGTATCAGAACGGTGATCAGATTCAGAAGTTGCTTGGCTCGATGCGAAAGATTGCGATTGTTGGTCTTTCGACGGAGTCGACCAAGGCTTCCAACATGGTTGCTTCGTACCTGCTCGACGAAGGGTTTGAAGTGATTCCGGTTCACCCGAAGGCCGACGAGATTTTGGGGCAGAAGGTTTATCGGTCGGTTGGTGAGATTCCTTTTGCGGTTGATGTCGTGAACGTTTTTCGGCCGGGGCACGAGCTTTGGGATATTGTCGATGCCGCGGTGACGAACGGTGCGAAGGCGGTTTGGTCGCAGCTGCGAATTATTAACTTTGATGCGGGTGACCGAGCGATTGAAGCGGGTCTGATCGCGGTGCAGGATAAGTGCATCAAGATGGAGCACGGTCGGTACGGCGGGATGCTGCACTGGGCGGGAATGAACACCGAGATCATTTCGGCGAAGCGACGCTTGGTTCGGTGAGCGTTTGGGTTGGCGGCTTTGGCGGGTTTAGGTTCGCGGGCGTTTCAATTCTGGTCGCAAGTTGGCGGGACTGGCGGGAACAGTGACTTCGGTGCATTTGGGTTCTGGCGCCGTTGGTGGGACGTACATATTCGGTGAAGTCGGTGCGTGGATTTGAACCTGAGTGTTTGGATCGAAGAGGATGTTCATCACCTAAAGGCAAATTGCGGGCTTGTTTGTCAACCTGGTTTTGGTAGAACGGACGGCTCTGATTGACGCCCCACGCTCGCTCTAGGAAGGGGCTTGTGAGAGCTTGCTTCGTGGATATGTTAGGATGATCGGCAAGAGCTGTTATGGTTAAGCACGCGCACCACTATCTCGTTTTTGCATCGGCCACGGTCGGGATCGCCGCTGGGTTGGGGCTCCCTAGGTTTGCGCTGGCGCAGGCTTCCGCGAAGGCAAGTCCCGAGTTTTTGATGGATAAGATGACGGGCAAATGGGTGATGCGCGGCACGATTGGTGGGGAGAAGATCGTCCACGATGTGGTTGTTGACCGGATTCTCAATCAGCAGTACGTGCGCATCCATGAACTTTCTCGCGAGAAGGATGCGGCAGGAAAGCCGGCGTATGAGGCATGGATTCACATTGCTTGGGACAAAGCAAACCAGGAATTCGCCGTGATGTGGCTCGACAACACCGGCGTGACCAATTTTTCGGCGGACGGCGTAGGGCACGGAAAGCCGGACGGCGACCGAATCCCGTTCGTCTGGAAACTGGCCGATGGAAGCGGGATTCGCAACACGTTTGCGTATCAGCGCAAGACCAATACGTGGGACTGGAGCATTGACAACGTCGAGAAGTCTGGGAAGTCGTCGCCGTTCGCTAGGGTGACTTTGAAGCGGAAGTAGGGTCGCGGCGCTATTTACGAACTCGTCTGATAAGCTCGCGCCAAGTTAAGGTTCCGAGCGCGCTCAAGAATTGAAGAGGACTTGATGGCTCTCGCACGTCCTCAACCGGACCGAATATGATCGTGCGCAGGGATGCATTGAGCCTGTACACTTGGCTGCCTGAAGGAAAGAGCAGCAACTCGCCAACTATTTCGCCACTCTCGGAATCGAAAGTTGGTTTTGAGTAGTAATCAACGGAGCTGGACACTACTGAACCCTCCCAGTAGTTGTCTCGCAGCACCCAAGTGAAGTTGCCAAACTGATCGCAAACGAAGGGACCACGCGGGGTTGGGAGGACGTGGTGTTGTCCGTGATCGACCAATAAGCTCACGTTGTCGTTCAGGATCACGACTTGGTTTTCGCGCAAGACTGCCCAGTAGGTGCCGTCCTCGGAGTGCTTTGTGGCAATCACGTGGTCGTCGTGTCCCAGGCCGAGCAAAGCATGATCAGTTCCGTCTTCGGCTTCCCAAATGCACGCTCGATCGCCCAGAGGCTCGCCCAGCCGGAACACTCGCGAGCACTCGCTGATGGCAATGTGGTTGCCTGGAACGTTTTCGGACCGTGTTGACATGGGATCTAGGGCGATTTCATGCTCTTGTTTGATGTGGGTGTGGAGATGGGCTCGTTTTAGCCTCGGGCTTTGGGGATCCCGAGGCATAGAAAATCACGCCCCGCCGAGCCATTTAGGAATGAACGGCTCGATGTCTGTGGGAAATACAAACTCTCCTCTTGGTCCCAAGTCTTCAAGCATCATTTCCCAGCCTAGCAAGGGGCGCAGTCCATCCGGTGGTCCTTCCTTCGGCGGAAGTCCTACATGGTAGACCAGACTAACCACTTTATAAGCATGGTAAGTCGGATCAAGTCCTTCCGGGGTTTGAGAGTCCTCAGGTTGCGCCCAGAGAAATGACCCAACCTGAGGAACGTGAGGCATCTCCACCATCCCTAGACCACGAATGGGTTTTCCTTCTGGAGAAACTATAAGGGTGTATATCTTTAAAGTTGATTCTGGTGTCGTGGACATTTCGAAATGCTACCTTCACGCCAAAAAAAGTGAGCGATCAGGCGGCGCCATATCTGTTCAGCTTTGCTCATGTCTGCATAGCCAAGTTTCGTCTATACCTCGCTTACTTCGAATTCGAGGCGGTCAATGGGTTTGAGTTCATCGCGGAGCACCTTGATGACGAACGTTCTCGGCCCGGTTTTGAGTTCGACCCGGAGTGTGAGTTCGCCGGAGGGGAGGCGGAGGTCGGCGCATTGCTTGCTGTTGGTGACGAACCGAGTGCGCTTCATGAATCCTAGTTCAATCGGGAGTGCACCGCATTCGGTGTACTCGCCGGTGCCTTTGGTGGCAATTACAACTTGCCCCCGCGCCTGGTCGCCCGTTGCTTGGAAGAAAGAATGTCCCCAGTCGGCGCAGTTGAGGCAGATGTTTTGGAGAATGCCTTGTTGGATGCTGTGCCGATCATTCCACTCGTCGGTGAGCATTTCCGAGTAGTCCGTGAAAAGCGGCATGGTGAATCCATTTTAACGGGGAACGGGGATTATCATATGGATCATTGCGCCAGGAATGCCTTTCTCGCCGCCGTATCGCTCCTCGAGAGGCGCCATTGTGACGCCCAGGTAGGAGTCTCGATCTCCTCGAATGTCTCGGCTTTGAACGTCATGAGCGGTTCCACGTCGGCGAACAGCACGCCATCCTTAAAAACGAGTTCGCGGGAGTTGACGTGATCGTGGGCTGAATTCGCTCCACGGCCCGTCCCTCCAATCAGAGTTTTTGCATTCACAATCTCGAAGGGGCAGTCTTCCTTCACGTAGTCGCGGGCTGGGCAGGGTCCGCCGCCGCCCCACCACTCAAAACTGAGTACGTGAAGTTGCGATCCAACAAATGCAACATCCGCCCACGTGCAATGAGAAGTGCCCCACCACGCCAGGGCGGTCGCATAGGGTGCTCTCGAGACCGCGATCCAGCCGGAGGGCTTGGTTCTGAAGTTTTCGCAGTAGTATCCGATGTACTGTCCATCGGGGCTGATAGCCAGAATATCCGCCCTCCCTCCAACGAATTGACCTGGAATCAGGGTGTCGGATCGGAGATCGAGTAAGTAGAGGCGGCTCAGCCGACCGGAATAGCCAACGGCGAGTGCGCACCAGGGGGAGTCGGCGGCGACGGCGAGCGTACACCGCCAGTTCTGGGGTTTGTTTCCCGACTTTTTCGCAACCTTGTTCGCCACTTGAGCGGATCATACCGCTGGGTAGGGCGACCCAAACTGATCCAGGTAAACTGCCTACGAAAAATTGTCCGCTCGTCAATGACGCCGAGCGTTTGCAATCAAATTCGGAGAAAAACATTCACCTTATGAGCAACAAGCGCGTCTGGCTGTTTCGTGAGGGTAACGCAACTCTGCGTGACCTCCTCGGTGGTAAAGGTGCAAACCTTGCCGAGATGACCAACATTGGTCTTCCTGTTCCTCCCGGCTTCACCATTACGACCGAAGTCTGTACCGAATACTACGCCACCGGGCGACAGCTTCCGGCGGGGCTGATGGACGAGATGAAGACCGCCCTGGCCGATGTCGAAAAGGACCTCGGAAAGAAGTTTGGCGATCCTTCCAACCCGCTTTTGCTCTCCGTTCGATCCGGCGCTAAGTTCTCGATGCCGGGCATGATGGACACGGTCCTCAACCTCGGCCTTACCGACGAGATCGTCGAGGCGCTCTGTAAGGTTTCCGATCCGCGATTCGTTTACGACAGCTATCGCCGATTGATCATGATGCTTTCGGACGTGGCTTACTCGGATAAGTTCGACCACATCACCAAGCACGATTTCGAGCACCTTTTTGCTGACCTGAAGGCCGAACTCGGCGTGAAGGAAGACCTTGAGGTTGACGCCGAGGGGCTCAAGACCCTTTGCGACCGCTACAAGGCGCACGTGGTTAAGCAGACCGGAAAGGAATTCCCTCAGGATCCGTTTGTTCAGATGAAGGAGGCCGTTGAGGCTGTCTTCCGAAGCTGGAACAATGACCGAGCAATTGTTTATCGCCGCAAGGAGAAGATTCCGGACGAGATCGGAACCGCCGTTAACATTCAGGCAATGGTCTTCGGAAACCGAGGCGATGACTGCGGAACTGGTGTTGCTTTCACCCGAAACGCATCGACCGGCGAGAACGTCGTTTTTGGCGAATACCTGATGAACGCCCAAGGCGAAGACGTCGTTGCTGGTGTTCGCACCCCGCTTGAGATTTCCGAGCTTAAGGCTCAGAACCCGGCGATTTATCAAGAGTTCGATGACACCTGCAAGAAGCTTGAGGCCCACTACAAGGACATGCAGGACATCGAGTTCACCATCGAGCACGGCAAGCTGTTTATCCTTCAGTGCCGATCTGGAAAGCGAACCGGACCTGCTGCGATCAAGATCGCGGTTGACCAGGTTAATGAGGGTCTCATCACTAAGGATCAGGCACTTCTCCGAGTCGATCCTGAGTTGTTGAACCACTGCTTGCTTCCGGTTATCGCTCCGGGCACCAAGTACAACGTCATTGCCAAGGGTCTCCCGGCTGGTCCTGGTGCAGCTACCGGAATCGCGATTTTCGACTCCGAGAAGGCGGCTGAGCTCGGTAAGGGCGGCCTTGGTCAGAACGTGATCTTGGTTCGCGCCGAGACCTCGCCAGACGACCTTAAGGGAATGCTTGCTGCTCAGGGCGTTCTCACCGAGAAGGGCGGAATGACCTCGCACGCGGCTTTGGTTGCACGAGGCTTTGGTATCCCGACGGTTGCTGGCTGTTCGGAAATCTCGGTCAACTCCGGTAAGAAGGAGTTTACCTACGCTGGTGGAGTGATCAAAGAAGGCGATCTGATCTCGCTAAACGGAACCCTTGGTGAAGTCATCAACGGTGGAGTTCCGGTTGAGCCGCCGAAGATGACCGGCGAGTTCGGTACGTTCCTTGGATGGGCCGACGCTGAGCGAACCCTCGGAATTCGAACCAACGCCGACACCCCAGAGGACACCGAGCTTGCGATCAAGTTTGGCGCTGAGGGAATCGGTCTCTGCCGAACCGAGCACATGTTCTTCGAAGGCGACCGACGACCGGTTGTCCAGCGCATGATCCTCAGCGACAACGATGCTGAGCGAAAGGCAGCTCTTGACGAGCTTCTCGTCTTCCAACGCGAAGACTTCAAGGGCATCTTCGAGGCTCTGCAGGGCATGCCGATGACGGTTCGCCTGATCGACCCGCCTCTCCACGAGTTCCTCCCGTCGCTTGCTTCGTTGATCGAAGAAGTCGCGGTTGCAAAGGCGAGCGGCAAGCCGGATACGGCGAAGGAAGACCTCCTTCACACCGTTGAAGGAATGCACGAAATCAACCCAATGATGGGTCTTCGAGGTTGCCGACTCAGCATCGTGTTCCCGCAGATCGTTGAGATGCAAACCCGAGCAATCCTTGAGGGCGCGGCGGCAGTGATTAAGGCTGGCGGAAAGGCAAAGCCCGAGATCATGATTCCTCTGGTTGGCCACGTGAACGAGCTTCGCTTCGTTCGCGAGCGACTTGAGGCGACCGCGAAGAAGGTTGTGGAAGAGCAGGGCGTCGAGATTCCTTACGAATTCGGCACCATGATCGAAGTTCCTCGCGGTGCTCTCACCGCCGACGAGATCGCGGCTGAGGCTTCGTTCTTCTCGTTCGGGACCAACGACCTTACGCAGATGACCTTCGGGTTCTCGCGCGACGACTCGGATAAGTTCCTCAAGCCATACGTGGCGCAGAAGATCCTTCCGGGCGATCCGTTCGAGTCGATTGACCAAACCGGCGTCGGCCTCCTTATGGAGATCGCGGTTGAGAAGGGCCGAAAGGTTCGACCAGGCCTCAAGATGGGAATCTGCGGCGAGCACGGCGGTGAGCCGGCATCGATTGCGTTCTGCCACAAGATTGGCCTGAACTACGTCAGCTGCTCCCCGTTCCGAGTGCCGATCGCTCGACTGGCGGCTGCTCAGGCAGCAATCCGCGCCAGCAAGGGCGGCGCCGAGCGCGACAAGTAAGGAAATTGCGGGTAGCCACATACCGTGGCTACCCGAGCTTTTTTTTGACGATATGATCTTGATTCCACAAAGTGAAACAGCCACTTTCGTTCACGTCTGATCATTCACTGAATCCGGGAAATTTTGTTTACAAGTTCTGTCCTCCGGAGGGTGTCGATTACCTGCTACGAGAACAAGTTCTTCGATTTAGCCGAGTCTCTAGATTTAACGACTGCTTTGAAGCTCTTGGGAATTTCCACTCTGAGTCCTATCACTTACTCGAACACGCGGTAAAGGTATTTATTCCGGAACTTGACAATCCAGAGCTGAGTCACCTCGCAAAGGATAATCTCGCTTCCGAATTCTTGGAAACGGTAGAAGGTAGAACTTTGGCGCTGTCGTCTTCGTTGGTGGCCGTAGACAGGAAACTGAAGCTAGTAGAGAATTTAGGGATTCTGTGTCTGGCAAAGCATGCGGCAAGCCCGTTGATGTGGGGGATGTATGCCGCAAGCTATAGTGGAATTTGCGTTGGCTTTAATCCCGAAAGTAAGGTTTTTTCTGACTCTGAGTTGGCACCGGGGGTCGCAAAAGGACTGAACGAGGTGACCTATTCCAACGAGAGGAACCACTCGACTGATCCTTATGATCTTAACAGCCTTGCAGAAAGGCTAACAACTAAGTTTGAACAATGGGGCTATGAAGAAGAGGTCAGATGCTTTAGAACGCTGGGTACAGGTTGCGAAACTATGTCAGTGCCATTTGAAGGTTCAGACGTTAGAGAGGTCATCATAGGTTATCGAATGACCCCTTTTTATAGAGAGAGAGTTTTTCAGGTGCTGAGATCTCGATTCCCTGGGGTTACACCTTTCATTGCAATTCCGAGTACAGATAAACCAAAAATGATCGTGCTTTCTGCGAATGTAGATTGGAAAATCGTAGATTCTCTCCGAAGTCAGAGCGAAAGAAATTGGGAATCCGCTTCTGTCTTAAAAAAGGAAATCCAGTAGCCTTAGTCTCCGCAACACCGGCTGAACTCGATAGGGGGAGAGATTTCACTTTTCCTCCTCCGCTGGCAATTCGGGAAGTGGGGCGAACATCTTCATGAGGTGTTCGTACTGAGCTTTGCCCATGGTGTGCGGCTTCGCCAGCACCCGCGCCGTGTAGTTTCCGTGCATTTTGTCGCCTTCGGAGTACATCCAGTCGGAGATTTTTGATTCGGGAACTGTGACCGTCTCGCCGTACTTGACGTTCTTGACAATGCCGGGGTCGTTGCCGATCTGGCCAGTGACTTCGTCGCCGTTGAGCGACGGGTTATTCAGCCAGAAGTGTTCCGTCATCTCGCCATCTTCGATTGCGATTTTGACCAAGTAGTCGTCGGGATTGAGGGCGGTTGATCGGCGGTCCCAGAAGTACGGGAGAGTCTTTCGGGCGTTTGCGACCGCTTCCACCATTTCTGGGCTGTCGGAATCGACTCGTACTAGTGTGGGCGGAAGCGCACGCATACGCAAGAAATTTAGGAACAAGATAAAGAACAAGACTCCGAGTGAAATCCAGACGGCGAACATGGGCGCATTCTACACCTGCTTGGGGGCCGCGTCAATCAGATAGACTCGAACGTATGAGCGAAGCGAGCATCAGCGGAAAATGGGCCCTCGTGACCGGGGCGAGCCGAGGGATCGGGCGGCAAGTCAGCCTGGCGCTGGCCGAGAAAGGTTGCAACGTGGTGTTGCACAGCCGCGACGCCTCGCATACAGCGGCATTTGCGGCTGAGATAGAGGCAAAAGGTGTGAAGGCGGTTCAGGCGGGCGCGGAGCTATCGGATCAGAACCAGGTGGACCGCTTGGTCAGCGAAACGCTGGAGGCGACGAGTGGGATCGACATCCTTTTCAACAATGCGGCGGTGATGACGCCTTACCGAAATGAGTGGCTCAACTTCCCGGCAGAAGACTTTCGGGCGAGCTTTGAGGTCAATGTGATTTCTTTGATCCGGCTTTGCCATGCGTTCATTCCGGGAATGAAGGCGAAGGGTTGGGGGCGAATTGTGAACGTGACGAGCGGAGTTGCGAATCAGCCTGAGATGACCGCTTATGCGGCATCGAAGGCGGCCGTTGATAAGTATGTGTATGACACCGCCGAGACGCTGAAGCCAGACGGGATTCTGATGAACCTTCTTGATCCGGGCTGGTTGCGAACGGATTTGGGTGGCCCCAATGCGCCGAACTCGGTGGAATCGGTCCTGCCGGGCGCGCTCGTTCCGGTTCTGATTAACGACGGAACGACGGGCAAGCTCTTCCGGGCGCAGGATTACGCCCAATAAGGAAGAGAAGTAAGGTGGATACATGAGTCATAGTGCCGACGAACTTTCTTACCGTGATGATGTTCGAAGTATTCAGCCAGTTTTGCTGTCTAGCGGATTTATCACGGAGAAGCGTGCCTACTTGCAGGATTGGATAGCCCACTATCTCGAAAAGCGTCCGGAAAACGCATCCAGGTGGATGGTTCAGTCAGTCGCGCACCACGAGGATAATCAGTGCGTCGAGGAAGAGGATCCATTTGGGTGGGACGTTGCCCAAGCAATGGAGTGGAAGAAAAATCTGACGGAGTTGATGCCTGACCATCGGTTTGTTATCGAAGTGAGACCGGACTACTTGGTGACTTGGTACCAAGCTTTTCCAGACTCCCCCTGCGAAGATGATGAGGACTGGTGGACTTTGCCGGGGATCGTCGGAGTGTGTTTCGCTTCGATTGAGGAGTTTGAATGGCTTCTCGAAGATTACGAGCTTTTCTCCAAGCGTAGGCAACAGTATCTGAGTAAAAAAAACTCGAATTCCGTTCCGACCGCGGCAGAACAGGTCTCCCTTAGGAGTTGGTACCTGGACCATCATTACCCGGCAATACATCATGTCAACCGAGGTGTTTTGCTCATCTCTCGACGAGAAGGTGGCGAACGATTTGCCTTTGCATCAAAAGTTATCCGTGATGTAGTGGGTCCCGAAACCGCACCAGAGTGCTCAGACTTTCGAGCTCTCCATGAAATGGTTTAGGCGGTCTGACGGTTTGGTTTCATCACCGCAACGCGTTGAAGAACCGCCGCTGTGTGGAGTGACTTCCCAAGTCGTCGAAACGTTCCCGTTCAAGTAGATTTATAGCCGAATTGGTTTGCCGCCTGCATCCGCTGAGCGGAGGATGGCGTCGATGATTCTGATATCCCGAAGGCCCATTTCGCCGGGGATGATACACTTCTTTTTGGGGTCGCGAACGCACTCACTGAAGTGGTCCATTTGGAGCGCCCATTGGTTGGCCTCGTTGGGCACGATCGGGTTCCCATTGAGGGAGAATTGGTGGTTTTCGTAGCCGGTGGCGGGCTCGGCAGTGATGTTGCCGGCGTTGCCATACACCCGAAAGTTATTCGCATTCCAGCTATAGCTGGTCGCGCCTTGCCCCGTGATTCCGTTGGGGAAGACGAGGGTGAAATGGTTGGAGTCCTCGACCTCCTTGAAGAGCTTGCTGCTTCCTTTTTCGCGGGTGCCGATGACCTCGATGGGATCGGCTCCGGCGAGGTAGCACATGGCCTGAATGGCGTAGATGCCGATCTCGCTGATGGCGCCAAAGCCACCGATGGCTCGTTTGTGGTGCCATTGGCTCCAGTCGCCAAGGGTGAATCCGTGGTCACTTCGGATGTACCGAATGGTGCCTAGTTTGCCTTCTCGGCATAGCCGTACGGCCTCGAGGTTGTGGGGTTCAAAGTGGCATCGATAGCCAACGCCGAGTCGCTTTTTGAGCTTCTTTGCCTCGTTCACCATTTCGATCGCTTGCTTCAGGTCGCCGGTCATCGGCTTTTCGCACATCACGTGTTTACCGGCGCGAAGGGCGCGGAGGGCGAACTCGTGGTGGGTACCGGGAGGGGTGATGACGTAGACGACCTCGATCTCGGGGTCGTTGGCGATGGCTTCGAGGTTATTGTAAGTGTAAATCTTGCTCTCGGGCAAGGCGTACTGCGCGGCGATCCGCTTGGCCTTGTCGGGGGTGCCGCTGATGACGGCTTTCAGTGCGGTGCTTTTGCAATGCCGCAAGTTGGGCATGATGTTGCGCGTCGCGTAGCCGCCGAGGCCGAGGATTGCCCACCCGACGGGCTTTCCGTCGTTGATGCTCGGGAGAATCGATGCTCCACCGGCCGCAAGCAGGTCGCGACGAGTCAGTTCCATGTGGCAATTCTACGCTGTTTGCTTAACCACGTTCGCGGTATTGGACGGCTTCGGCGAGGTGCGCCTTCTTGACTTCATCCGAGCCGTCGAGGTCGGCGATGGTGCGGCCAACGCGGAGGATGCGGTCGAAGACCCGCCCCGAGATGTTCATTCGGGCGGCGACGGCGCGCATGAATTGGTCGCATTCGGCATCGAGGGTGACGAGTTCGCGGATTTCGCGGGGCGACATTTTGGCGTTGACTCTCGCCCCGCCGAGCCGGGTGGATTGCCGTTCGCGTGCCGCTACTACTCGCTCGCGGATGGAGGTGGAGGGCTCGCCGGGCTCTTTGTCGAGGAGTTCGTCGGGCTTGAGGCGCGGGACTTCTATGTGGATGTCGATGCGGTCCATCAAGGGTCCGCTGATTTTGCTCGCGTACTTGCTGCACGAGGCGGGATTTGAGACGCACTTCTGTTCGGGAAGGCCCTTGAATCCGCAGGGGCAAGGGTTCATCGCGCCGATGAGGATGCATTCGGCGGGGAAGGTTATGGTGTTGCTGACGCGGGCGACGGTGATCACGCCGTCTTCGAGGGGTTGGCGCAGGGCCTCGAGGACGGAGCGGTCGAACTCGGGCATTTCGTCCATGAAGAGGCAACCGAAGTGGCCCATGCTGATCTCGCCCGGTTTGGGGTTTTTGCCGCCGCCGACGATTGCCGCGTGGGAGGCGGAGTGGTGCGGAGAGCGAAACGGGCGTTCCCAGAGAAGTCCTTCTTTCGCGCCCTTTTGCCCAGCCGAGCTGTGAATGCGGGTCACGGCGATCGCTTCTTCGAGTTTGAGAGGCGGCAGAATCGTGGGCAGGCGACGCGCGAGCATTGTTTTTCCCGAGCCGGGAGGACCGACCATGAGCACGTTGTGGCCCCCGGCGGCGGCGATTTCGAGCGCGCGCACGGCATGCCGCTGCCCTTTAACATCGCTGTAATCGACTTCGTAATGCGGGAGTTTGGCGTCGTCGCTGTCGTCAAATCGGATCGGGTCGATCAGCATGGAGCCGTTGAGAATCTCGACCGCTTCGAGCAGCGTACGCACGCCGTAGACATCGACGCCGACCGCAACCGCCGCCTCGCGGGCGTTCTGAATCGGCATGATGAGCCGCTTGAACCCTTTTTCGAGAGCCATCAGCGCGACGGAGACGGCACCGTCGACGGGGCGCATCACACCGTCGAGACCCATCTCGCCGATGAGCAATGTGTCGTCAAGTTCTGAGGCGGGCAGCACCTCGTTGGCGGCCAAAACGGCGCAAGCGATGGGTAGATCAAGGAAGGGGCCCTCTTTGCGGACATCTCCGGGGGCGAGGTTGCAGAGGACCCTTTTGCGAGGGAAATCGAGTCCAGAGTTTCGTACGGCGGTTCGAACACGCTCTTTACTCTCTCCAACCGCTTGGTCCGGCAATCCCACGATGACGAACATCGCGTTTTCTTGGGCGGATTGCAGGTCAACTTCCACCACAATCGGCAGGGCTTCGATGCCGTTGAGGGTGGCAGAGTGGGCTTTGGCGATCATGCTACTGCGGCGAAGCGGGAGGCTTCGGGGAGGAAGTAGGAGGAATGTACCTTAGCTCGACTTTTGATTGACCCCAATCGGTGCCGCCGGGGAGCTTTGTGCGCGGAATTGTGAGGGTCAGCAGCTCGGGGAAGAGGAGTTTTGGATGCCAGATGGCTTGTCCGAGCGACTTGGAGCCATCGGCTTGACGATAACTGAACGTGTCGAGGCGGACTTTGTTTTTCGTCTCGCGAAGCACGCCGATGGCGGCGGGCTGAAGAAAGGCGGTTTCGTCCTCGAAGGAAGTCACCCAATCTCCGCTGGATGAGTCGCGCTCAAAGATCGCCCGGAAGATGCGCTGGAGCATTCCTTCTTGGGTGTTGCGCTCGAACTCGGTGAAGACTACTCGGCCCGAGGGGTGAAAGGTCCAGGTTCGTTCGGCGGGCTTCGCGTTCCCGTCGGTGGGGATGGTGACATCATCCAGCGTGGTGGATTCGAGTTTTTGGGACCACCGCACTTGCAGGTCCGTCTCGGACACCTTAACGACGCTGATTTTTACTGATTCACGCGAGCTTTGGGTGAATTCTTGAGCCTGAAACGTTGACGTCAGCGAGTATGTCCAGGTCTCCCCGCCTTTCAGCTTGGGGATCAATATCAAACTCGCGACCAACATCATTTCAGCGGGATTTCTCCTGGCGGTCGCCATCCATCACGCCGCGCTTGCTCTTCGAGGTCGACCGGATTGGCGCGGGCGTCGGTGGTTTCCGTATGTTTGATCTCCGCATCCTTCAAGTGGTTCAACTCTTTTCGCATCGCGTTCACTTTTTGCTTCTGATCGGAGTACATGGTCCACGGGTCTCGCGCGGCATAGATTGCCACCGCGATTGCCGCGATGATGACGAGCGGCAAGAACAATCCTCCCTTCTTTTTGCGATTTCGCCGCCGTCTTGCCACCGGCTACTTCACCACCTGGGTCATGATGAGGTTGGTGTTTCCGGCCTTGCCTGCGGGCACGCCGCCGGTGAGGATCACAAGGTCCCCCTCGGCAATGGAGCCGTTCTCTTTGAACACTTCGACCGCTTGGGCGAGGACGTCGTCGGTGCTGGCGGGAGCAGGCACGAGCATGGCGTGGACGCCCCAAACGACGGCCATGTAGGCGACGGTTTCGGGCTTCCAGCTTGCGCAGAAGATGTTTGCTTGGGGGCGGAATTTGCTGACGAGGCGGGGCGTTTGGCCACTGGTTGATGTCGTGACAACGGCGGCGGGAACGAGCTGACGCTCAAGAATCGCGACGGCGGAGGCGATGGCTTCGGTGTGCTCTTCGGGGTCTTCTTTGGTGTAGCGTTCGTAGATGTCGTCGCCGAGTTCGTATTCGGCCTCAAGGGCGATGCGTGCCATGACGCGGACGCACTCGACCGGATATTGACCCGCAGCGGTCTCGCCGGAGAGCATGACGGCATCGGTTCCGTCCAGAACGGAGTTGAAAACGTCGGAGACTTCGGCGCGAGTGGGGCGCGGATTGGTCATCATGCTTTCGAGCATCTGTGTTGCGGTGATGACGGGCTTCCCGACCTTGCCGCAATGCTCGATGATGCGCTTTTGGAGGCGCGGCACGTCTTCGATGTCCATCTGGAGACCCATGTCTCCGCGCGCGACCATGACGATATCGACCTCGGCGAGGATGGAATCAAGCTCGCGGATGGCTTCGGGGGTCTCGATCTTTGCGCAAATCTTGACGTTGGCTTGGTGCTTCTGAAGCTCCCACTTGAGGAGTTCGATGTCTTTGGCGTGCTTGACGTAGCTGAGTGCGACGAAGTCGCATTTTGATTCGATGGCGGCTTGAACGTCTTCGAGGTCCTTGTGTGAGAGCGCGGGGACGTTGAAGGCTTGGCCGACGAGGGTGATGCCCTTTCGGCTCTTGAGGTTTCCGCCAGTGACGACGCGGCCTCGGAACCATTCGCCTTGCTTTTCTTCGATGAAGATTTCGATTTCGCCGTCGCCAAGGAGGAGGCGCTCGCCGGCGTCCATTACGTCCAGGATCTCGTCTTGCTCGATGGGGAGTTCGGCCCCTTTGCCCATCGTCACATACTGTCCGGCGACGAGGTCGAGCCCGGAGGTGCCAAGATCGCCAACGCGGAATTTGGGTCCTTGGAGGTCAGCCAGAATTGCCACGGGACCACACACGGGGGAGAGTTCGCGAATCCATTCGATCCATCTCCGCTTTGACTCCCAATCGCCGTGGCTGCAGTTGAGCCGGGCGACGTTCATGCCCGCTTCGATCAGCTCGGCGATGCGCTCTTTTGAGTCTACGGCTGGGCCGAGGGTGACGACGATTTTTGTTCTTCGGTCCATAATTGCGCGTCCGTGCGGTTAAGGTGAAACCTAACCTTTAGTATGCCGTATCATTCTAGACGTGGCAGAACCGATTTTAAGATCGGGTGAGGATGTTGAGGCAATCTTAAAAATTGCTTTGCGGAACGAGCACGGCTCGGTGGAGGAGTTGCGCGAGCGGCTTGCCAGATCTGCCGAGGAGCTTGGCATCTCGCCAGAATCGCTCGCGCGCGCCGAGGAGCAGTACCGGACGGAGGCGAAGGTCGATAAATACATGACCGCGAAGCAGGCGGGCTTTCGGTCGTCGTTGCTCACTTACGCGGCGATATCGCTCCTGCTGAATGTGATTTACACGCTGACGATGTTCGGCAAATTCTATTGGCCTGGCATTGTGATGGCGGCGTTTGGGGTGGCGATCGCGGGGCAGTTTAGCGAGACCAAGCACCGCCCTTCGCTTACGGATCGCAAGTTTCGGGCGTGGCTCGATGCCGGGTAGCCGAGCTCGATCAGCACCGATCCCGATGAGTGGGCGGATCGGGAAGCTCGGAATCGGCTCGAACGGTAAGCTCTGGGGGAGATGCTAACCCGCGAGTTTTGTGAAGCGATGCCCAAAGTGGAGCTCCACGTCCACTTGGAAGGAGCGACGCAACCGGCAACGCTGCTGAAACTCGCCAAAAAGAATGGAGTGGAGCTGCCAGCAAGTGACCTTGACGGGATCAAAGAGTGGTTCAAGTTTCAGAATTTCGACCAGTTCGTCCAGGTTTACATTGCGTGTATCGAGTGCTTCCGGTCCGGTGAGGATATTGAGCTACTGGCCGAGGAATTCGCCCGGGAACAAGCGCGACAGAACATCCTTTACACCGAAGCGACCTATACCGCCGAGACCATCTTTCGCCGATGTGGGGTCCCGGGCGATGAGCAGATCGAGGCGCTGCTTTCGGGATTTGCCAAGGTGCCCGAGACGCGCGTTGAACTGATTCTGGATATCGTCCGCGATATGGACACTCCGAATGGCGAGTGGACGTCCGAGCTTTGCCAAAAGTGGCACGGCAATGGGGTTTGCGCGATTGGGCTTTCGGGGTTTGAGATGCGAAATCCGGTGTCTCGGCACTCGGAGGCGATCCGCCAAGCGAAGCGAGCCGGACTCAAATGCACGACTCACGCGGGGGAAACGATGGGGCCGGAGTCAATTCGGGAAGTTCTTGCTGACGCCGATCCCGACCGGATCGGGCACGGCGTTCGTTGTATCGAGGATCCGCGCCTGGTGGCGGAGTTGAGGGATTCCCAGATTCACCTTGAGGTGAATCCTTCCTCGAACGTGTGTTTGGGTGGGTATCCGGATCTGGCGAGCCATCCATTGCCGAAGATGATTGATGAGGGACTTAACGTCTCGATCAACTCTGACGACCCGCCTTTCTTCAACACCACGCTTTCCGACGAGTATTTCCGGTGTGCCGAGGCATTTGAGTTCAGTCCCGATATCGTTTTTTCTCTTGTTCAAAATGCGGCTCGGAACGCCTTCTTGCCTGATGGGGAGCGAAACGAACTCGTGCGGAAAATCTCAGCTGGGTTCAACGCCTTGACGGCCTAATGTGAAACCCGCTGAAGCTGCCAAAAGTAGAGTTTTAGCAATGGAGATCACCCAAAGGCCATCGCAAAGCGAATCCACTTTGGCGGCGGGCGTCAACCTAGCGGCGATTCCGTTCCCGTACATCGGACCGATCGTCGGGGGCATCATTGGGGCGAAGAGCAAGTACATCAAGTTCCATGCTTACCGAGCGATCATTGAGCAGGTGGCGTCGACGGTTCTCACCGGAATCTTAATCGCCATTAGTCTTGGGTACACGGTTTACAAGTCGGTGAATGATGGCGTTGTTGACTCTTCGGGGCTGCATCTCGACAAGATTGACTGGGTGGCGTTGCTGATCAAAAGCGCAGCGACATGGGTCCTGTTCGCGCTTTGGGGAATCTGGAATACGGTCAATTCGGTTCTCGACGCGCTTCAGGCGTTCCGAGGCGTGATCCCCGAGCGGCCGAAGTGGAGTGAGCGGCTCGCGATGAAGTGGTCGGGATTAACAAACGGGTAAAACCAAGGGACGGTTTCAACGGAGAGCCGCCCATTGAGCCATGAATCTCGTTGACGTTACTATTCTCGGCGGCGGTCCTTGCGGCCTTTTCGCCTCGTTTTATGCCGGTTTGCGCGGCATGTCCGTCCGTATTATCGACTCGTTGCCCGAGCTGGGCGGTCAGCTGACGGCGCTTTATCCCGAGAAGTACGTCTTCGATATGCCGGGGTTCCCAAAGGTTTTAGCAAAGGACCTGGCGCGGGACCTGATTGCCCAGG
>CAZMJL010000015.1:0-17088 GCA_964566635.1 uncultured Fimbriimonas sp.
GATCCGCTGGATCCGGGGTTTTTGATTCCGTGATCGGTGTTGTAGCTGTATTGCCCGGCCTGAATCAGTGCCACCGAGAGCAGAGTGAGCACCAAGGCCCAGGTCAGAATTCTGCCCTTGAGCATTACGCGGCCTCCTTTTTCGTTTCCGTCAGCCGCTTGATGTCGAGGTAAGCAGCCCGGAATGGCTCAACATCGAGTGCGGATTGAGCCGTGTAGCCATACCAGGCGTGATCGAAGCGCTTTGTCGGTGTCCGGAAGTCGAGACCGTCTGGCTTAGTGGTGTTCGCTTCAACCCGCCGCAGGTGCTCCCAGTTGGTTTGGGCAGGTTCAAGGCGAGCGATCCGCGAGGCATCGAGCCTCACCAGCATCGCCAGGTAGAGCGCTCGGCAGGCCTCGCGGAATCTGCCTTCGGCGATGAGTTGGTCTGCGTTCGCCAGGTACTCATCTTCGGAGAGGAGTTCCTCGCCTTCCTCCAGGATTCCGCCGCCTCGGGTGCGGTTTCGACGGACAATGGCACCCGCGCGGAGCTTGGTCAGCAACCAGATCAGCACTCCCGCGGCGACGGCGGCGAGCAGGTACATCAGCCCCCGCAGCAATGGCCCAAGCCAAGGCAAATCAGGGAAGTTGATGTCCGGCGTGTTCGGACGGTCCAATTTCAAGTTTTTGATCCGCTCCAGGATGCGCTCAAGCCAGTTCTTGCCCGGCGCATCTTTGACGGATGTGTACTCCCTCCGGGCAAGAATCTCCCGCGCTTTGGTTGCGGCTTTGGCATCGACTGTCGCGGTCTCGGCAACGACGTATCGAGAGACTCGCTCAAGTGTAGAGTTGTAGGCTTGCTTCCACTTGGCCGAATCCGGCTTTGATTCCTGCAGGGTGGCAAGGTCATCTTGAAAGTCATCGAATTCCGTGAGCTCGTCTTCGATCCTCTCAAGCCAGTCGCCGTTCTTCGCCTCAATCTGAGCTTTGAGCGGCTTCCAGTACAGCTCGCGAGTTTGCTTTTGCGCAAAGCAAACCGCAAAGGCGAGCAAGAACCCAATACTAGCGACGATTCGGAGCGAGGCTTTCATAGAGGGTTACGATGTCGAGGCCTTCGACGACGATACGGCGCTGATAGTAGTAGAGGGCTCCCGCGATCGTCGTGTACGGTAGCAGGAACAGGATTGCCAAAAACTCGGGCAGGATGCGAAGGATATTCTCGATGAAGATCCGCAAAAGTGGGGTCGGCATCATTTCGACAAGCTGAACGTCAAGTCCGAGCCCGGACAGCACAGAGGAGTAGCCAGCGCGAAGGAAGAGGTAGAGAATCCCCCCCATGACGAGCCCATTGGCGGCGGGGTTCGCCTTGGGCATTGGCCTCGATTTCGACGAGAAAAGATACTTCGCCCGCTCCAAAGCGCCTTTGGGTTTGAGGTTTTCGCTAAGACCCACACTCATTGTGCCAAGCGCAACCGAAAACCTTGAGAGCGCGATGATGATGCCGATCGGGATCGCGAACAGCGAAATGAAAAGGACGATGGCCGATACCGCGCTCTGGTCGGAAGTCACTGCGCCAAGAATTCCGCTCAGGAGCATTGGGATTAGCGAAATCATAACAATTCCGAGAGAAAATCCACTCGCTCTGAGTAGCAGCGAAAATGCCTGGGCGGCAAATGGTTTGGCGCGGCGATCAAGCTCGGCTTGAGTGATCGTTTCGTCCCGGAGGGCAGTTTGCACTAGGGCGTGCGAGAGTGAAGCAATCTTTGAAAGCCCAATTAGCGCGACGATGAGACTCAATGTCACGCCACCGAAGAGCAAAATTGCTGACTGCAATACCTGCCCGAGGAGGTCGTTGCTTTCCGATTTTGCGAAGAAGATCGGCGTGAGTAACTGAAAAAACACGATGATCACGCTCGACACAAAAAGCGAGGGCGTCATGCAAAGCGGGATCAGCTTGTTGAAATTCGAGCGGTAAATGTAGATTGCGGCGTCGCCGATTTCCGTTGGCCCCAGGGGACGAAGTAATGGAAGCGTGGAGACTTGCGCGTACTTTTGAAAGTCGCGAATCGGCCCATTCGTCTCCATACCCACTCAGTTTAGACGAATCGTTTTGGCCTTTCGCGCGTTCATAATCATTGAAATGATTTCTTCGGCACTGGTAGCAGTTTTGGTCACAGGTTTCCAATCGCAAAGCATTGATGCGTATTGCCAATCGGGCCTGCGCGACCTGCGCTTCGATGGCAAACTGGTGAAAGGAAACGTCAAAGAAGCGGGCAAGATCGATAGCGATTGGCGCCGAAATCTCGCCTTTCCAAACCTAAAGGTGTATGCGAAGGAGCCGTTCAAGCTCCGCATTGAGGCTTCAACAGACGATACCACCGGAGTGATCGTGGTGAACGGAATGATGCAATCAATGCGAGTCCCGAAGCTCAGAGTGAACCAGAAGACGGATCTCACCGACCAGCCAGGACGCCGCCAGACGTTCTTTGAATTTGGAATGCTCACCCCGACGGTGGCAAAGCAATACTTCCAGTCCAAGTTTGTTCGCTTTGATCGCGAAACCGGAAATCCTGTCTTCGACCTCACTTGGCCCGCGAAGTACGACAACACCACCCGGCACCGGGTTTGGATCGATAAAGACGAAAAGTACATCGTCAAGCGCGAGTGGTACTCCCAAGAAGGCCGCCTCAAGGCAACCATCCTGTACTCCAAGCCAGTCAAGGAGGGCGGAGTCGCTTTCCCAACCATGCAGCAGACGTTCAACGCTGAGAACATGCTCGCCGGCGAATTTCATTACACCAACGTGAAAATCAACGATGGTGTTGATGATTCGCTTTTTAGCATCTGAGCCGCGTAGTATCACATTGTGAAGGCTTTTCGGGCTTGGTTTTACGCCGCCGCGGTTTACAACGCCGTTTGGGGAACGTGGATTGTCCTCTTTCCCCTGTCTTTCTTTCGGTTCCTGGGCCTGCCCGAGCCCAACTACGTTGGCATCTGGCAATCGGTTGGGATGATGGTGCAGGTTTACGCCATCGGCTACTGGATGATCGCCCGCGACCCCAAGCGCTACGCCGGGCTGGTTTGGATTGGATTGATCGGCAAGACCTTCGGGCGATCGGCTTTCTCTTCACCGCGCTTCGTGGCGAGCTCCCGTGGAAGTTCGGAGTGACGATTCTTACGAATGACCTAATCTGGTGGCCCGCATTTTGGATGTTCGCCCTCAAGTACGCCGTTCAGCCGATGCGCGACATCGCGAAGCAAGAAGTCGATGCTGGGTAACCTTACATGGTAATGGCAACTCCGATTACGATGACTCCGCAAGGGCTGAACGTGCCCAACGACCCCATCATCCCTTTCATCGAAGGTGACGGCACCGGACGAGATATTTGGCGCGCTTCGGTACGCGTGTTTGATGCCGCGGTAGAGAAGGCGTACGGCGGAACGAAAAAAGTTGCTTGGGAAGAGGTTCTTGCTGGTCAGAAGGCGTTTGACCAAACCGGTTCTTGGCTCCCCGAAGACACATTGACCGCGTTCCGATCCAAACTCATCGGAATCAAAGGACCCCTCACTACTCCGGTTGGCGGTGGCATCACTTCGCTCAACGTCGCGCTCCGGCAAATGCTTGATCTTTACGTTTGCCTTCGCCCGGTCCAGTACTTCACGGGCGTCCCTTCGCCGGTCAAGAAGCCAGAAGCCGTCGACATGGTGATCTTCCGCGAGAACACCGAGGACATCTATGCCGGTATCGAGTTCCCAGGTGGATCTGACGACGCGGCCAGCGTCCTCGCATTCCTCGAAGAGAAGTTCCCGAAGATGTTCGCAAAAGTTCGCTTTGGAACCACGGCGAAAACCGAAGAGTGGGCCGCCGCCGTTCATGGCGGACCTTCGACCGACGTCAGCGTTGGCGTCGGCATCAAGCCCGTCTCCAAGCAGGGTTCTCAGCGCCTCATCTACGCCGCAATCGAGTACGCGATCAAGAACAACCGAAAGTCGGTGACTCTGGTCCACAAGGGCAACATCATGAAGTTCACCGAGGGTGGCTTCCGAGACTGGGGCTACGCGCTCGCGAAAGAGATTTTCGGTGCTGTCGAGATTGATGGCGGACCTTGGTGCCAGATTCCCGAAGGGAAGCCCGGCGCGGGACTCGTGATCAAAGATGCGATCGCCGATATCGCCCTTCAGCAGGTTCTCACCCGTCCCGATGACTTCGACGTTATTGCGACGTTGAACCTCAACGGCGACTATCTGAGCGATGCACTTGCTGCTCAGGTCGGCGGAATCGGAATTGCGCCCGGTGCAAACATCAATTACATCACCGGTCACGCGATCTTCGAAGCGACCCACGGAACTGCTCCCAAGTATGCCGATCAAGACGTGGTCAACCCATCGTCGGTGATCCTCAGCGGCGAAATGATGTTCCGCTACATGGGCTGGACAGAGGTCGCCGACCTCATCCTCAAGGGCGTGAACGGCGCGATCGGCGCAAAGACCGTCACCTACGACTTCCACCGCTTGATGGAGGGCGCGACCAAGGTCAAATGCTCTGAATTCGGCGATGCCATCATTGCCCACATGGGTTAAGTCCCATCCAAATCCCCGAAGTGCTCTTGTGGTTCGGGGATTTTTTACGTGTCCAGAGCCGATTTTGATATACTCAAATTGCTCAACCTAGGGAGCAACCGGACTCGCGGAAAAGGTCGAACCTACTTAGGATTCAGTTGAACAGTCGTGAGCCTCAGCTCAGCCCATGTTGCGAGTCCAGGGCGATTAATGCCGAGACTCCCATGAAAAAACTTCCTGATAATCCGAATTTCGACTTCCTTCGCGCCGAAGCCAAAGACCTTCTTCAGGCGATCCGATCTGCCGACCCGGGTGCCGTCCAAAAGGTCCGCGACTTTGCTCCTCACCTGCTCGGAGCAGCAGAGTTGCAACTTGCGAATGCCCAATTCATCGTCGCCCGCGAGTACGGATTCAGCTCTTGGGCGGCACTCAAAGCCGAAGTGGCGGCAATCGCCGTTTTGAAGCGTCCTCGCTCCGAGTGGGGACTTGCTTTCTGCGAATTCGCTCTCGGTCGAGGCTTTATCGGGGCAAATGTGGATCAAGCAAAACGTCTTCTCACAGCCGCTCCCTCGATTCTTGACGATCCGTACGTCGCTTGCGCCGCAGGTGATGTGAAAAGGGTGAAAGCCGCCCTCGCTGAACCCGAGTGGATGAATCTTGCCGGCGGACCGTTCCAGGCCCCGCCATTAGTCATGTCTACTCACTCGAAACTGATTCTTGAGTCGCAGTTTCGAGAGGGCATCTTTGCCTGCGTCCGGCTCCTTCTCGAAGCTGGCGCGGACGTGAACGGAAGCTACGTCGACCCGTCATTCCCGGGTGCGCCTCTGTCGGCTCTGTACGGCGCCGCCGGACGAGTCGGCGATGCCGAAATGACAAGGCTCCTCCTCGAAACCGGAGCCAATCCCGACGATAACGAGTCGGTTTATCACAGCGTCGAGGTGCATGACGACGAGTGTCTGCGCTTGCTTCTTGCCGCCGGAGCAAGGGTCTCTGGTACCAACGCGATCTTTCATTGCCTCGATGGCGACCGCCCGGATCGGCTCAAAATGCTTCTCGAGGCGGGCGGCGACTCCAATGAGAAGTTGGGCTACTCGACCACGATCCACTGGGCGATTTATCGCCGCCGAAGCGCCGAGCACGTGCGGGCCTTGTTGAACGCGGGAGCAAACTCTAAATCGCCCTACAGCGAAAGCTACTACGCTCTTGCCATGCGGGCCGGGCTCCCCGACGTCGCCGCGCTTTTTGAGGCGTCTCCGTTATCAACTGTTGACCAGTTCTGCGCGCTCGCCGCCGCTGGAGATGAACCCGGCGCGCGAGCGATGCTCGAAAGCCATCCGGACCTGCTCGGTCAGCTCGGCAAGGCTCAATTAAGGATTCTGCCCGAACTCGCCTCGGCAGGAGACATTAAGGGAGTCGAAACGCTTGTGCGGCTTGGTTGGCCCATAGATACGGTAGGCGGAGATTGGTCAGCCTCGGCACTCAACCTCGCCGTGTTCCGGGGAGACGCTTCAATGACTGAATATCTTCTTCAAAATGGCGCATCGTGGGAAACCAAGCACGGTCATGGCGACAACGTCATCGGTACCCTCCGCTTCGCCAGCGAGGCTAAACCGTACCCAAACGGGGACTACTTCGGATGCGCGAGGGCGCTCATCAAAAACGGCGTTCCGGTCAAGACTGATCTAGACCGAAATTGGAGCGAAGACATGCGTGAGTTTCTCGAAACCATCGACTAAGGCCAGCGTCTGAGATTGATGTAAAGTAAATCCAATGCTCACCGTCGCTGTTTCTGCCATGCTCGTAGCGATGCCCAAATGGAAGCTGACGTTCGCTCAAGAGTTCGATGGGCCAAAGGGGACCGCGCCCGACCCAACGGTTTGGGCGCGCGATCTGGGAGGACACGGTTTTGGCAATAACGAGACGCAAAGCTACACCGACGGGGCGAAGAATGCGTTCCTTAACGGCGCGGGTCAGCTAGTGATTGAGGCGCGAAAAGAGCCGACCACTGGTGCCGATGGAATCAAAAAAGAGTACTCGTCGGCCCGCCTCAAGACCTCGGGGAATTTCTCTCAGCTCTACGGTAAGTTTGAGGCAAGGCTATGGCTCCCCAAAGGGCAAGGCATCTGGCCTGCGTTTTGGATGCTCGGCGACAACATTGGGTCGGTCGGCTGGCCAAAGTGCGGCGAAATCGACATCATGGAGTTCCTGGGTCATGATGTCAAAACGTCGTACGGCACCCTCCATGGTCCCGGATACTCCGGCGGAGCAGGTCTCCAGCGCAAGATGGCGGGGCTAGAGGACCTCAGCGCCGGGTTCCACACGTATGGCGTCGAGTGGGAGCCCGAAGAGATTCGCTTTTACGTCGACGGGAAGTCATACGGCAAGGTGACGCCCGATGATGTCGGAGCCGATGAGTGGGTATTTAACAAACCTCAGTTCATCATTTTAAACCTCGCCGTTGGCGGATTGTGGCCCGGCTATCCCGACGCCACAACCACGTTCCCGCAACGAATGCTGGTCGATTATGTACGCGTTTGGAAGGATGAGTCTCTGGTCGTGGACGAAGCCGCGATCGAACGTCGACGCGTGGCCCGAATCGCAAAAGCCAACCAGCCGCCTAAGATCGAACCGATCAAGATTCCGGGCGATTTGCCGTTTGCAAACTTCATGCCCGGTGGCGAGGGAGTCGGCTACAAAGATAAAGACCCCGGCAATAACGGCGGCGCGTATCGAAAGACCGAGGGCGTAGATATTGGAGCCTCCGGCGATGGTTTGCACCGATGGTCGGTCGGTTGGACGGCGGCGGGTGAATGGCTCAACTACATCGTCGATGTCGCGGAAGCGGGTACGTACAAAGGCACCGTGCGAGTCGCCAGCGAGGGCGACGGTGGCTCATTCCACTTCGAGATCGGTGGTAAGCGAGTCGGAAGCTCAATCCAGGTTCCCAATACCGGCGGATGGACAAACTGGCGGACTGTTGACGCCGGTACGTTCAAGCTGCCGAAAGGGAAATCCATCATGAAGCTCGTGATGGACACAAACGGACCGCAGACCAACTCCGTAGGTAATCTACTCCTCCTCAATCTGGTCAAATGAGATCACTTCCGATCTCGGACGACGATTTCGATTTCCTAACCAAGCGCGCGGAGGCGCTTGGCGAAACGTTGGAGGATCTGGTTGAGCAGATGGTCTTGCGCGAGCGCGTGCTTGCCAAAGCAAAACCCGTGAAAGTCGATCCGCGGCCGCAGAATATTGAGCCGCCTCATCGAAAGTGGGGAATGTAGGGATGTGTAACACCGTATTCATTTCCACCGACTGTCCTCGAGACCTCTCGCTGGAAAACTCCTACTATGTTGTGTTGGAGTCGCGAGAGACAGTGAGCCATTAATCAAGCATCTGCGACACCCGCACAAGTGGCACTTAAGCGGAGGGATGCAGGTGTGCAGCTGCGACTTCCGACACCAGATTACAGATAATTTTGATGGTCGGTTTTTTGAACCAGAGTTCATGTCACCTCAGGATTGGTTTCCGGAGGAGCCGGATGTTTTAGAAAGCACTCGTTTACTCTATGATCGCCTCTTGGCCCTCCTCACAGACGGATTCCAGGTCGACTTGATTGATTGCTGGAATGACGAAGACAGTCAGCTCAGGGAAACAGACGTTGACCTTCGGCTCGTCGAGCGCTCCGCCTTTCGAATGTTTGAGGGGTACTGCATGAGATTCACGCCGATTAGTCGCTCAGAAAGCCCGACCTAATCAAGTTTCGATATCAAGGAGTCGCCAAAAAGACCCTGTACATGAGGCAATGCGACTCACTCACACCCTCCTTCTGACCACCCTCGCAGCTTCGGGAGTCGCGCAGACTTCGGCAAAACCGGCCGAAAAGCTCTTTGACCCGAGCCGTGATGCCGCCGCTGACCTTTCCGCAGGCATCAAACAAGCCGCGAAAGAAAAAAAGCGCGTCCTCGTCGATGTGGGTGGCAACTGGTGCGGATGGTGCCACAAGCTGGACAAGCTGTTCAAAGAAGACAAAGAGATCGGTGACTTCTTAAGCAAGAAGTACGTGATCGTGAAGGTCAACTTTAGCCCCGAGAACAAGAACGAGGCTGTCCTCAGCAAGTTTCCCAAGATCAACGGCTACCCTCACCTCTTCGTCCTCGACGGAAAGGGGAAGCTGCTTCACTCGCAAGATACTGGCTTGCTCGAAACCGGCCCAGCTCACGATCCGGTCAAGGTGATGGATTTCCTGAAGAAATGGGCGCTTTAACTCGCCGCGAGCACTTCTTCTAGAATCGCCTTCGTTTTTAGGATGCCGTGATGTTCGCTGAGGCGGCTTCCTTCATACTCGATCCCAATCCGGCCCCGATAACCCGCTTGCTTGACGATATCGAGCAAGCGGTAGTAGTCCATGTTTAGCTCGTTTCCATCGGGGCCAAAGTCATTTGACTTCGCGCTGACACCCTTTGCAAACGGCATCAGATCGGCGACGCCCTGGTAGCGGTCGTACTCGTAAAAGTTGCCGAAGTCGGGAAGCGTGCCGACGTTCTTCATATTGACCATTCGCATCACGCCCGCAAGCCAATCGCCGTGGCTGCTGATTCCGCCGTGATTCTCCACGATCACGTTGATCCCAACCTTCGCGCCGTATTCACCAAGGCGCGCGAGGCCATCGGCGCACAGCTTGGCTTGCTCCTCGCGAGTCCCGCGCGATTGAGCATTCACCCGAATGCTGTGGCACCCCAGGTATTTCGCCGCGTCCACCCATCGGTAGTGATTCTCCACTGCCTGAGTGCGCTTGGCGGCGTCGGGGTCACCAGTAGCGCCCTCACCGTCGCACATGATGAGCACGCTCTTGACTCCATTATCCTTGCATCGCTGATTGAGGTCGGCCAGGTAGGCCATATCCTTGGCTTTGTCCTTGAAGAACTGGTTGACGTACTCAATCGCATCGATTCCGTAAAGCTCGCGGGCAACCCGTGGGAAATCAAGATTCGTCATCTGACCGGAGTTGATCGTGCGGTGCAGAGACCACTCGGCGAGCGAAATGCTAAACCATGGCTTGGCATGCGCCTGGGCTCTCGGCAAAAGGGACGCCGCGCCAAGCGCAAGGGTGCCAGTCAAGAAGTCTCTGCGATTCATACGCGGGTTTTACCTCCATCCCTCGAACGAATTGCTTGTAAAGAGCGACCCAAAAAGGGCAAAATGTATCGCCCCATATGGCTACTTCTTCGGTTACCGGTCTCATCCTTGCGGCGGGCAAGGGAACTCGAATGAAGTCAGATTTGCCGAAGTGTCTGCACCGCGTGTGCGGGGTGCCGATGGCAAAGCTCGTCGCGGATTCTCTCTTGGAAGCTGGGGTTCAGGATGTCATTATCGTTGTCGGGCATGGCGGCGAGGCGCTCATCGAGGAGCTTGGGCCGAGCTACAAGTACGCCTGGCAACACGAGCAACTCGGAACTGGTCACGCCGTCCAATGTGCGCTCGCCGAACTAGGCGAGATTGAGGGCACCGTCTTGATCGCTTGCGGCGATACCCCGCTGATCTCGACCGCATACTTTTCCGAATTCCTCAAGGAACACCAAGCGTCGGGCAAGGTTTGTTCGATGTCGGTTGCTCACCTTGATGACGCGACGGGCTACGGCCGGGTGGTTGTCGAAGAAGGTTGCGCGATTCGCGTGATCGAGCAAAAAGACGCCTCCGAAGCCGAAAAACAGATTCGATACGCAAACGCCGGCATGTACTGCGTCGATGCCGGCGCTCTTCGCGAAGCCCTCGGAACCCTAAAATCAGACAACGCTCAGGGCGAGTACTACCTAACCGACATCGTCGGCTACTTATCGCGAACCGAGCGCCCGGTCAATGCGTTCGTCAGCGATGACCCCGCGATTCTTCTGGGCGTCAACGACCGAGTCCAACTCGCCGAGGCAAATCGGTTGCTCCGACAAATCACGAACGAGCGGCACATGAGAGCCGGGGTGACCATCGTTGATCCGCTCAACACCTACATCGGACCTCGGGTGAAGATTGGTAACGATACGATTATCGAACCAGGTACGCACCTCGAAGGCAACACCACAGTTGGCTCGGGCAGCCAATTGGGCCCGAATACCCGCCTGACCGACATGGTTGTCGGCAATGAATGCTACATTTTCATGTCCCACGGTTACGAGGCGACCATCGGAAACGACTGCCGAATCGGGCCGTTCGCCAACGTCAGACCAAAGACGGTTCTGGGCGATGGCGTGCGATTAGGCAACTTCGTAGAGGTGAATCGTTCACATCTTCACGAGGGCGTCAAGGTGAATCACCTCAGCTATGTGGGAGATTCCGAGATTGGAGCGGACACCAATGTCGGTGCCGGAACAATCACCTGTAATTACGATGGATACAAGAAGAGCAAGACCTCTATCGGTAAAAATGTATTCATCGGCTCAAATTCAACGCTTGTGGCTCCGGTCACGATCGGAGACGGAGCACTCACGGCGGCGGGTTCGGTAATCACCGAAGACGTTCCAGACGGCGGTGCAGGGTTTGGGCGAGCTCGACAGGTGACCAAGGAAGGGTGGGCCGAACGGCGTCGGCAAATCAACGAATCAAAATGAACCAATCAAGCAACGGGATTAAACTTTTCGCCGGAAACGCGAATCCGTCTTTGGCGAATAAGGTTGCCGCCGAGCTCGGCTCTCCGCTTGGTCGCCTCAAGGCATCCAAATTTGCCGATGGCGAGATTCGGATCATGATCGAAGAATCCGCCCGCGGATCCGACGTGTTCATTCTTCAGCCCACGTGCGCTCCGGCAAACGACAACCTGATGGAGCTGTTCATCCTGCTCGATGCTTTCCGCCGCGCATCGGCAAAGCGAATCACGGTGGTGATGCCCTACTACGGCTACGCCCGGCAGGATAAGAAGGTGAAGCCTCGCGAGCCGATTACCGCAAGACTCGTCGCCGACTTTATCCAAATGGCAGGTGCCTCCCGTGTAGTCACCCTCGACCTGCACGCCGACCAAATTCAGGGCTTCTTTAACATTCCTGTCGACCATCTTTATGGCGGCCCGATCCTCGGCGAGTACTTCATTCGAAAGGGACTCGCGAATCAGGATGACGTGTGCGTCGTCGCTCCCGATGTTGGCGGCGTTGGTCGGGCCAAGAAGCTCGCCGACATGCTCAAGTGTCCGTTCATTGTTATCGCCAAGCGCCGACCGGCACCCAACCAGGTCGAGGTCGTCGAGATTGTCGGTGATTTCGTCGGGAAGCGCTGCGTCATGATCGATGACATGATCGATACCGGAGGCTCCATCGCCTCGGGCGCACAGGCCCTCATGGATCGTGGCGCGAAAGAAGTGATCGCGTGCTGCACCCACGGAATCCTGTCCGCCCCGGCAACTCAGCGGCTCCAAGAGAGCTGCCTCTCCGAGGTCGTCACTCTCGATACGGTTCATCTGCCCGAAGAGAAGCTCTTCCCGAAGCTGACTGTCCTTTCGGCGGCACCACTCATCGCGGCGGCGATCCAGCGGATCCATCAGAACACCTCCATCAGCGAACTCTTCGGTCAATGGGGCTAAATCGATGAAGCTACGAATGTGGCTTTACGATATCGCGCGGGAGCAACACCCGACTCCGCAGTATCTGCGGCATCTTTGCCGGATGTCCTTGGATGCGGGCTACAACGCCATCGGGCTTTACCTCGAGCACCGATTTGCGTACCCCTCAGTCCCTTGGGTTGCTGGACTGGGAGCTCTGCAACCCGAAGTGGTCAAATCGCTTCAGAAGGAGTTCAAGGAGCTTCAGATCGTGCCGTTTATCAATCTGCTGGGGCACTTCGAAGGCTTTTTGTACTCATCTGGCGGGGAGCCGTTTGCATGTGAACGATTCACCGGGATGTCCGGCGAACCTACGAACCAACAGTTTGTCGCCCTGTGCAACGCCATCGTAGACGACACGCTCAGCATCTTTGAGTCTGAGCTGGTCCACATCGGAGGGGACGAGACCGCACAACTCGGGAAAGGCGCATCGGCGGAGTTTGTTACCGCCCAAAGCGGCGACGGAAAGGCCGCCCTTTACGGGCAACACTTCGCGCCTCTCGCCGAAAAAGTAGTCAGCGCGGGGAGAACACCCGGAGTTTGGGGCGATATGTTCTTTGAGCACCCTTCGGCGCTCGAGATGATGCCGAAGGAGACCGTGATCTTCGATTGGCAGTACTTCAAATCTCCCGAACACACCTCGAAGTTGTTCCGAGAGCAGGGATTCCGAACCGTTTTCTGCCCGACTGTTCACACCTACAACTCCGCTTGGTGCCATCTTCCACAGACCGAGCGAAACGTCGCTGAGCATGCCGAGGCCGCCGAAAGGCTCGGTGCCGAGGGTGTCTGCGTGACGACCTGGGAGCTCGCCCTCATGGGCAACTACAACACGGTCCTTCCCATCATTCAAGGTTGCGGAGCGCTCCTCGCTGGCGCTCAGCCGGACGTAAACAGGGGCGCTCCGCTTGAGTCGGCTAGCCGCGATGAAGACATCGCTGAATACCAAACCGGTTCCTGCGCCGATGAACTCCTGCGGGCGTTCCTTAAGCAGTCGGAGGCCCAAGAAGAGTGGGCAAGGCTGATGGGCGTGGAGCTTCAAGAGTGCGGCGATTGGTTCGCGTTCGGCGGAATCCGAAGCGCCCTCAAATGCCGCATTCTCCTGTACTCCAACCCGTTCTTGCTCTGGCTCCGCGATCGGGAGAGCCTGCTCGGCCCTGGAGGAGACAAAGCCTGGGAAATTGCGGAACGAGCGACCGCGTTTGCCCTCGATTCCGACCAGCGCGGCGTCAGCCAGTTCGTCAAGAAAACCGTGGAGTTCGTGCGCCAAACCGAAAAGGCGTCGCAAGCGTATGCCGCCAAAAAGCCCGGCGAGGCGATCAACCACCTTGCGCCTTGCCGTCAGATATTTGAGGACCTCGAGAAGATCGCGGTCGCAACAAACATCAATGCCTGCGGCTCGGTGGCGGATATTGAACGGTGCCGGATCGCGCGGCGACACGTGGAAGAAGTCATCATTCGGATTAAGCAATACGGCGGCGGCTCGCTCGGTTATCTGCCCTCCTTCGAGACCATCACTCACCCCAAATTTGTGCCCCATGATCAGGCAAATTGGTGGTTGATCAATAAGTGGGCGAACGAATAGGATTCCCTGTAACCCGAGGGATATAATCCGCCCCATGGGTTTCGATAGTGGGGTCTCTCGCAAGACGTTTTTGACTGGGTCACTGATGGCTCTCAGCGCGCCGCTTTCCGCGCTTGCCCAAGAGAAAGGCAAGCTAAGCCTCGACGATATCCGCGCGGCAGAGAAGCTAGCGGGCATCAGCCTCACCGACGAACAGCGCAAAGGCGTTTTGGCGTCGCTCAGCCCGGGCCATGAGGCACTTCAGCAGATTCGCAAAAAAGGTGTCGCTAACGACTTCGCGCCGTCGTTCATTTTCTCGCCATTAGGCATGAAGCCGAAAGCAGGATTCAAAAACGACGTGAAGCCGGATCTACCGAAGTCCGTGGTCAAACCCACCACCGACGAAGATATTGCCTTCCTCACCGTCACGGAGCTCGCGGTGCTCATTCGCACGAAACAACTGTCGCCCATCGAACTGACCGAGATCTATCTCAAGCGCCTCAAAGAGTACGGCCCGAAGCTCAAGTGCGTCATCACGCTCACCGAAGATTTGGCCCGCGAGCAGGCGAAAATCGCCCACAAAGAGATTCAAAAAGGGAAGTACCGAGGGCTTCTTCATGGCATCCCTTACGGGATCAAAGACCTCTTTGCCGTCAAGGATTACGTAACCACGTGGGGCGCGGAGCCTTACAAACAGCAAGTGGTGAACTATAACTCGGCGGTGTTCGAGAAGCTCACGGCAGCTGGAGCGATCTGCGTTGCCAAGACCTCCGTCGGCGCGCTCGCGTACGGCGATCTCTGGTTTGGCGGGCTTACTCTCAATCCTTGGAACCCCAAACAGGGTTCCAGCGGGTCATCGGCGGGTTCAGCAAGCGGAGTTGCCGCCGGGCTGTTTGCGTTCGGGATCGGAACGGAGACCCTCGGCTCGATCATTTCGCCCAGCCAACGGTGCCGGGTGACGGGTCTGCGGCCAACGTTTGGTCGTGTGAGCCGGCACGGAGCGATGGCGCTCTCTTGGACGATGGATAAAGTGGGCCCGATCTGCAGGACGGCGGAAGACTGCGCGGTTGTGCTCAGCGCAATTCACGGCTCAGATCAAAACGACCGGATGAGCGTGGATTTCCCGCTGGCGTACCGGTCAAATTCGATCCTCAGCAAGCTCAGAATCGGTTTCCTGGCGAGCGCGGGCTTCGACGAGGATGACGTGTCAAAGGAAATCGGCCCGGTCGGTCCGTTGCTGCAAGGAATGGGGGCGAAACTCATTCCGACCAAGTTCACTCCCCCCATCAACGGCGTCGATGAGGTCTTGAGCATCGAGGCGGCGGCGGCATTTGACGACATCACCCGGGACGGCCGGGTCGACACGATGAAAGGATCGCTCTGGCCGCCCATTTTCCGAGCCGCAGAACTCATGTCGGGCGTCGATTACATTCAGGCGATGCGGGTTCGCTCCCAAGTGATGCAAAATTTCGAAGAAGAGTTCGCCGACTTCGACTTAGTCATCATTCCCGAGCGGGCTGGAGACGTACTCGTGACGACAAACCTGACGGGTCACCCGCAGATCTTCATTCCGATGGGCGTGAACGACCAGGGCCGACCGATTGGGGTTTCCCTTATCGGAAGGCTTTACGATGAGGGCACGATCTTGTCGGTCGCGAACATGATTCAGCGGGCGACCTCGGTCTTCCGCAAGCGTCCGGACCTCTCGAAGCTGCCCTAAAGCGGTCATTTGCCGATGCAGAAATCGCTGAAAATGCGGGCGAGCAAGTCCTGGTCAGCAGTTTCTCCGGTGATGAGGCCAAGCTCGTGAACGGCTGATTTGAGGTGCGTTACGAGCAGGTCGGATGGGTGATCGTGCCTCAATCCCTCGATCGCCAGCTCGATACTGTCGCGAGCCGAACCTAGGTGGCCAGCATGACGCCGGTTTGGTACCACGCCGCTCAAATCTGGGGCAAAGTCCTTAAGAGAGCCGATCAGGTCGCGGATTCCATCTCCGGTGTATGTCGAAATTGCAATTCCATCCTCTGCGACCGTTTGGTCACTCTTATTCGCCACCAAGGTCACCGGTTTTCCAAACTGCTTAATTTCCGCGCGATCTTGGTGAGTGAGCCCCACTGCCGAATCGAAAACGTACCAAATCACATCCGCACTCGCGGCAATCGCCCGGGCGCGCTGAATGCCGATGCTCTCCACAAGCTCGCTCGTGTCCGTTCGCAATCCGGCGGTATCGATCAGCACACACTGCAGGCCGGCCAGGATGCAAGTCTCCTCGACGTAGTCGCGAGTCGTCCCCGCGATGTCGGTTACAATCGCTCGCTCGACCCCCAACAGCCTGTTGAGCAGAGAGGATTTTCCTGCATTAGGCGGACCCACAATCGCGATCCGGATTCCTTCCCGAACATATCGACCCTGATCTGCCGCAGTCAATAGTTCGCTCAACTGCTCCGCAACGACTGCGAGAGTGGAAAGCGCTTGATCGGAATTGAGATCGCCAATTTCTTCACTGAAGTCAACCGTCGCTTCAATCGCAGCCACAACCCCAAAGATTTGGTTGGTAAGGTCTGTGACCGATTGAAGTAGAGAACCCGAGCGAAGCTCATTGGCAAGGGCCAATTGCCGGTCGGTCACGGCGCGAACAGTGTCGTTCACCGCCTCCGCCTGGGAAAGGTCAAGCCGGCCGTTGAGAAAGGCGCGCTCCGTGAACTCTCCGGGCCGCGCAAGTCGGCATCCCGACTGCTCCAACGCCGCGATCAACATCGAAACTGAGGCGCTCGATCCGTGCAGATTCAGCTCCGCAGACTCTTCGCCGGTGTAGCTCTGCCCGTTCGCAAACAGCACCAGCAACCCGTCGTCGCCGTTCGAAAATCGACCGTAATAGGCCCGATGACTCCTCGGGTCACTTGGAAAATTGTGAAAATGCGAAGATGCAATCGACCACGCATCAGGTCCGCTTAACCGAATGATCGAAACGGCGCCGCCAGGAGCAGTGATAGGGGCGCAAATGGTGTCGAAATGAGACATGAAAAAGCGGTTGCGGAACCGTAAGTGTTCCACAACCGCTACCGAAAAATCTTACTTGCCAGTGTAGGGCTTGGTCGGCTTGCTGGCCGCGCCAGTTGCGCCTTCCTTCACGCCCGCCTTCTTGGCTTCGGTTCGCTCGACGAACTTCTTAAAGCTCAGCTTGTTTGCCCCGTAGTAAATTCCTCGGAATCCGCGCGCGCCGCCGCTGTCCGACGTGTGGCAGTAGTTGCAAGCCTTCTTTTCCTTAGCTGCGAATGGCGGCTTGGCTTCGGCTTGGAAGGTGGTACCGGCGATGAGGCCCACGGCGGTGAATGCGATCAGAACTTTCTTCATGGCTGGAATGACCCGTCACTTATGACGGGTCAAGTTTATCAATCGGTACGACG
>CAZMJL010000016.1:0-9867 GCA_964566635.1 uncultured Fimbriimonas sp.
CCGGGGTTCCCAAAGGTTTTAGCAAAGGACCTGGCGCGGGACCTGATTGCCCAGGGCACCCAGTTTCATCCGAAGTTGATTCTGGAGAACACCGCAGTCTCGGTGGAGGAGAAAGAGGATCATTACGTGATCCACACCGATAAAGGGATGGAGCTTCCGACCAAGACGATCATTATCTCGGCGGGAGCGGGGGCATTTGCACCAACCAAGATTGGAGTAGAGAGGGAAGACGAGTTTGCGGGACGAGGCGTGTATTACGGCGTCCGAGATCGCTCAATCTTTACTGGTAAGAAGTTGCTGATCGTCGGCGGCGGAGACTCTGCGTTTGACTGGGCGATGAACCTGAACGATATCGCCGAAAAGATTACGCTTGTTCACCGGCGAGACGTTTTTAAGGCGCACGACCACAGCGTCGAGATTGTGCGAAACAGCTCGGTTGAGATGAAGCTGTTCTATGTGGTGAAGGAGCTTCACGACGAGGGCGGAGTGCTCACTGCGGTGACTCTTGAGAACACCCAAACCAAGGAATTGGAGAGGGTTGAGGCCGACGCAATCTGCGTCAATATCGGTTTCAAATCGTCCCTTGGCCCGCTGAAAGAGTGGGGCCTTGAGATAGAAAAGAACCAGATCAAGGTCGACGAGAAGTTTGAGACGAATCGCCCGCGCATCTTCGCGGTGGGCGACGTGGCGACGTATGGATCGAAGCTGAAGCTGATCGCTACTGGCGTTGGCGAAGCGGCGACGGCGGTTTGCTTTGCAAAAACGTACATCGACCCCGAGGCCAAACTCTTCCCGGGACACAGCAGCGACCGCGATCTTTAAGCAAGATTTCGAAGGTTAAAGGCGATTGCCTCCTGGATGTGCTGATCCCAGTACGACCAGGTGTGGGCGCCGGGGAATTCTTCGTACTCGTGCTCGATTCCGGCTTCGAGGAAGAGTTTGTGCATTCCCCGATTCTGCTCCAGCAGGAAGTCTTCGGTCCCGACGTCGATGCGGATAGCTGGCTTGGGGTCCGCTCGCTTGGCGAGGGCGAGGAGGTCGTTTGGCCCGCCCGGTCCGGCGACTTCGCCGAAGATGAGCTTTTGCTGGCGGTTCCACTCTGCATCCGACGCGCGGTAGCCCTCGCCGGGAGCGGGGTAGTTATGGCCGATCATCAGCGCGCCAGAGTGTGAAACGGCAGAGCGGAAGAAGCCAGGATGCTCAAGCGCGACCCGGAGGGCGCCGTAACCGCCCATCGAGAGTCCGGCGGTACACCAGCCGCCATCGATGGTGAAGAGGTGCCGAAGCTGGTCGGGAAGCTCTTCGCCGATTGCGTCGAGGTAGCGGTATCCGTTTTGGGCGTTGACATAAAAACTGTGCCCGCCGTCCGGCATGACGACGATGAGCGGTTTGCCTTCGACGTATCGTTCGATCGAGGTTCGGCGTTGCCAAATGGTGTGGTCGTCGCTGTAGCCATGGAGCAAGAGCATGCAGTGGTAGGGTCGCGGAACCGAGGGATCGGGGTGGATCACGTTGATACTAACGGCTTTGTTCAGCACGCCCGAGAAGTAATTTGTCTGCAAGAAACTCATGCCCAACTATAGCAAAACCGAGGCATCGTCAACCGTCAAAACCGTAAACTAGAGGCTCATGGCTGAACTTGAGACATTTCCGAATCCGAACCCTGGGCGAAACTACACGATCAAGCACGTGAATCCTGAATTCACCAGCGTTTGCCCCAAAACTGGGCTCCCGGACTTCGCGACCATCGAACTCGAGTACATCCCCGATGCCACCTGTATCGAGCTGAAGAGCCTCAAGTATTACTACCTGGACTTCCGAAATAAGGGGATCTTTTACGAGGCAGTGACCAACCAGATGCTCGACGACCTGGTGGCGGCCTGTAACCCGCGCTGGATGCGCGTGACCGGTCGGTTCGCCGCTCGGGGCGGGATCAGCTCGGTGATCACCGCCGAGACGGGTCCTCAGCCGGCTTAAAACCGAATCACGCTTCCGATGTAGAAGTTGAAGCGTTCGAGCCACTCGCTCCTAATCAGCTGCAGGCTGATGGACGAATTGTGTGCGTACCAGTTCGTGTAAGTCAGGCTTTGAGAGTCTCCATTGAGCCGGTACGTTCCAAAAAAAAAGTCGGTAATGCTCGGATCGTAGTCGTCCAGGTTCAGGGTGATTTCGTGCTTTGAACTCGGTCGGTAGGCGAATTCGTATCCGATTGGTCTTGATTCATTGAGGGGCGCGGTGGTGGGGCCACCTCGGATGCGGAACCATTGGTTTGATTTGAGTGCATAGTCGAGCTTGAAGACGTAGCGGTTTGTGACCCCAAACCTTAGCGGGTTCTCGTTACATTGAGTGAACGCTCCCGTGAAGGCGAGTTTTCCGCGAGTAAGCCGAGTTTTCACACCGTAATCCGTGATCACCCCATCACGGCGGTACTCGAGCGGATCGGTTGCGAAAAACTCGGCGTAATCGCCTTGACTCCCGAGACTTGCTCGTATCGATAAGCCTTCCAAGTAGGTTCCGCGCGAACTTTGGCTGGTTGGAGCAACCGAACCGATCCGGTTGGCTTGATAGAAGTCGTCGGTCTGCAGATAGGGCTGCAGACGCCCGGCTTTAACCTCCCATTGATCAGAGAGGCGATAGCTCAGAAAGATTTGTGGGTCGTTCCGAATCGGCTTAAATAAGGGACTCAACGTACCGTCGGGGAACCAATCAAAGGCGGCTTGCAGTGTCCAAGGTGAGTCCGTTTTGAATTGATGGCGAAGCTCTAGGTGGGCAAACTCTCCGCGAATAGTGAGGTCTTGGTATCCGCTAGATGTCTGATTGCTCAGCGTCGACTGAAACCACCCCGATGCCTGGGTGGATTGTGCGGAAGAGATGCTAATAGCGATGCCCAGGAGTGCGGTGACCTGCAGTTTCACCGGGCGATTATATCAAACAAAACGCCCTCAGCATAAGCCGAGGGCGTTGTTGTTACAGGAGAGTTGGTTGGTTAGAACTTGATGACGTGAGCCACGGTGAGCGTCACGTGCTTTTGCAGGTTGTCGCCGGTGAAGAAGTTGAAGTTGGTGGCATCTTGTCGAAGCTCGAACTTCAGGAATGCAGCATCGGCGGTCTTGATCGAGTAGGTACCGGTCAAGGACGAGAGCGAGCCGTTGAGGCCCCGAAGGCCATCGGTGTCGTGAATCACGGAGTATCGGAGCGAGAAGTCTCGCGAATCCGAAAGCGTGTGGTTGCTGAACACGCTGAATCCGTGCCAGTTGCCGCTTGGCGCACCCGTCTCCAAACCCTTTACCGAAGCATAGTCGAAGTTAAAGGCGAGCGTGTGCTTCTCCGATGCCTTGTACACACCGACGAAGTCGAAGACGTTTACGTTGGCTTGGGTTGGTACTGGCGGAATTATGCCGCCGAGGCCGGTCGATGGAAGTCCGATGCCGTTGTTACCAGCGGTTTCGTTGCCACCGATCCAGTTGAAGGAGGTGGTGAGCTTATCGCTAAGGGTTCGGGTGTAGGAGAAGCCAAGGGTCTTGCTGCCGTTATCGTCTTCGCTAGTGTTCCAGCCATTGACGGCGTAGAGACCGACGGTTGCCTTGTCGCTGATCGCCTTGGTTACGCGGAGACCGGTGTGCCAGAAGGGCTGGCTGTAATTAAAGAGCGGGCTGATCGAGTAGTTCGCGTTGTCGACCGCGTACACGCTTTCGTAGCCGATCCAGGTGTTGAACTTACCGAAGTCCCAGGTGGTTCCGTCGGCGCCTGCATAGGTCACGAATGCTTGTTGGAAAAGCTTGGTGGGGCTGTTTGCGTTGGTGGTGACGGCCGCGCCTTGCGAGTTGTCGAGACCAGCGTTGATTTCAGCATTTCGGCCAACCGATGCATCCAGGGTGAAACCGTAGCGTCGCTTCTCGGTTGGAGCGAGTGCGAAGCGCACAACTGCGTTAGCCAGCGAGAAGGTGTTTTGGGTGATGTCGTATCCGCGACCGTTTACGGTTGCGCCCGACCCCGGCTTGTTAAAGTCGTACTGGTAGTAAAAGTCGAGCCATCCGCTCACTTTCAGGTCGTCGGTAGCCAGAGCGGCGGAGGAAGCGGTGGCGGCGATGGCCGCAATAAGAATTTGCTTCATTTCTGGAAAGTCCTAATTTCGACAGGCAACTTAGCCCACTCCAGAAACGTCGGCGTTTCCTGGTAATTTCAGCAGGATAAATGAATCAATTTCTCTTGTCAAGCAAAAAGTGGCTCTTGGAGATAATTTCGATGTCAGATGCATTAAAAAACCTCTGAATTATTTCTAATTCAGAGGTTTTATCAATAATGTTTGGCTAGTTTAGCCGCAACCGCCGCCGCAGCATCCGCCACCGGAGCCGCAACCGCCTGCCGAACCCTCGGTTTTGAAGGACGATCCGCATCCGCAGGATGAGGTCGCATTCGGGTTCTCGATCTTGAATCCGCCGCCGAGTACGTCGTCGACGTAATCGACCGACGAGCCGTCCATGTAGCCGAGGCTGAGCGAATCGATGAAGAGCTTCACGCCCTCTTGCTCAAAAATGTGGTCATCGGCTTCGGGCGCGTTATCGTCGAGCGCCATTCCGTACGAAAGGCCAGAGCATCCACCGCCCGCAACCCAGACTCGGAGGGCGGTGTCGGTCTTGCCTTGACCAACAATAAGATCTTTCAGTTCGCTTGCCGCGCGTTCGGTGAGAGTAATCATGACCGTTATGTCTATTTTACGCCGGGAAAGGGCGAATCTGTAGCAAAGACCCCGTTGATTCAGCGAATCAACGGGGTCAAATGGGCTGATTGAGTCTAGAACCGGAGGACGGAAGCGATGGTGATTGGGGTGTTTCCGCCGAGTTGGATATTCAGCGAGCCGAAGCCGACACCGTAGGTGAAGGCCGTTCGCGAGTTGTAACCAGCTCGAAGGGCAAATCCTCGGGATATGTTCAGCTCGGCACCGGCGCGCATTTCGGATCGGCCAGCGGCGTTTCCGAGATCGACGAAGTCGGCGGCGAGAAGGAATCGATCGAGTTGGTACCCAAGACCGACACTGGTTGCGCGCTTAAACGGATCAAACCCGTTTTGCAGAATCGGTTGTCCGCCGCCGGGCGATTCAAACGGAAACGCGCCGGACGGGGTGATGAAGTTCTCGACCACCATGCCAATGTACAGGTTGTTGATGTTAGGCGGGGAGTAAAGGAGACCAAGGTCGGCTCCATAAGAGGTTGATTCGGCGAAGTCGCCAGCGATGCCCGAGCCGTTTTGGATTCCGTTGGTGTTGTTGCTCTGAATCGTGTCTTTGTCGGCGAACTTGTGAGCGTAGTAGCTCTTGATGTTTTTGGTGTTAACACCAACCGCCAACCGACCGGCCTTGGTGCGAATTGCGTTGCCGTAGGCGATTTCGATCTGCTGGGTCGCGTATCCGTAAGCGTCCAATCGAGAGCCGAGGTCGACGTTGTTCACATCGCCGCCGCTATTGGCCCAGTTCTGAAGCTGCGCGTTGGGGACGCTGTTGATGCCCGCGCTTCCGCCTGCGGAAATCGCGAGACCGCCAAACTGAACGCCAAAGTTGGTTTGCAATCCGATCGTCACGCTTGACCGGGAGTATTGGCGGGCAAGGCTGAGGATTCCGTCGGAATCGAGACCGCCGTTACCGATCTTGCCCACGATATCGGTAACTCCGGAGAGGGAGATGCCATCGAGGCGATAGCCGAACTGAGGAAACTGGAGTTTGGGGTTCTTATTGCCGAATGCCAAAAACGACGGGTTGACGCGGTAGTTGTTGGCGACGTCGAACGGGAGAGCGAGTCCGGCTCCACCCATCGACTGGATGCGGGTGCCTCCAAGCGTTACATCTCCAAAAGCGGCACATGCTGAGCAGGCAACGAGTGCGGCGGCGAATGACTTTAGGTTACTCATAATTTTGCTGGGTACCTACCCCTAGTAACTTATCATTTTCGGGTGGCATTGTCAAACCGTTAGGGCGAATGCGGTGCAGAACGCGGTAAAACATTGGAGGATATGCCTTACGTTGTCGCGGAACCTTGTATCGGAGTCAAAGATAAGTCTTGTATGACCGTCTGCCCTGTGGACTGCATCTACGAAGATGACGATCAAGTGGTGATTAACCCCGACGAGTGCATCGACTGCGGCCTGTGTGAGGCAGAGTGCCCGGTGACGGCGATTTTTGTCGACACTGACGTACCGGCGAACTGGCGCGACTTCATTGAGAAGAACGCAACGCGCGGTCGCGAGCTCGGCGGCAACTAGCGCTCGTCAGAAAGGCGCGTCCATCGCGCCATCTCGATGCGTCCCATCGAAGTGATCTGGACGCCGATCCGGTGTCTCGTGGTGTCTTTAGACTCTTGGCGGCAGTAGCGAACCTCGCCCTTTCCGATAACGGCCCCGAACTGGGTGTCGACATCAAAGTCGAGGATTGTGCCCCGAGGGATCATTCCATCGATCATTCCGCCCATGCCCTTGGCTGAGACATCCATGATCTGCATCTCGATTTCAGTTTCGCCGAGGTGCAGCACACCGGTGAGTCCCACGATGGAGCGCCGCGCTTCTTCAGTTGCCTTGGTGTAGCGAGGCTCTCCGGTCATTCGCAAGGTCAAGAAGCCAGGCGATTGGTTCGAGAGTTCGGCTGGGAACAGTGCGGCCGACTCGACACCGTTGACGGTGACGAAAAACTTCGTGCCGATTTGGAACCACTCCGAGCCTTGATAGTCGATGGTGATTTCCGAGTCCGTCATCTGACGAACCCATCCTGCAAAAAACTTTGCATCGGGTAGTCGCTGGAGGCGCACCCGGACGTTGACGAAACTCTCGGATCGTTCGGTGGTTGTTCCTTGTTTGTCAAACGCCATTATCTTATTCTCCCAGCAGTCTTTGCCAGCGAGCTCTGCTTACTCGATCCATGTCCTTGATAAGGACTCCACCGCGATGAGCCGCTAATTCCTTTTCGTTATGGACGTGCCGAACGTCGCCAACCAGCTTCACGTCGCCCTGCGGAGTGCTGAGGGTAATTGGGCATGGACCCGTCACCTCAACTTGCGCATTCGAGACAAAGCCAAATCCATTTTCTGAAATGTCGATGACTGTGATGGGCGAAATTGAAAGTCCCCTTGGGCATGCAACTGCGCCTTCAAACGACCGAATACGGATTCGGCTCTCGGATTTAAGTGCCCGCTCGTCGACTTCGGATGATAGCTGGAGTGAAATCTTTGTTCCCGCTACTTGCGTCACGTATGCGACGAAGGTGAGCAGCGACGCTGGCGCGCTGACCTCAAGGTACAGGAAGTCGCCGGGATTGATTCCGCGCTTCGAACTCACGTCAACGGTAATCACTCCGGCACTGAAGTCTGCGACCCAGCCGAAGTGAAGCGAGGCATCCTGGAGACCCTGTAGGCGGACGCGACGATTTGATGTCTGAGCCAGCAAAAGCTGAATCCGATCATGTACCCTCCCGCTTGAAGCACCCGAAGCCATAGTCTCTTCACTAGCCTTCCATTTTTACTAGGAAGTCATCCTGGTAGGTTTGCTGGGTCTCCGCCGGGGTGTCTTGTGCCTCCGGGTAAACGCAAACTCTACAAACGAATATAATTGGCAGGACTCCCTGTAAACTGCAGGCTAGAAGAATGCCCTCTCACCTCGACCACGACGAAGATAATCAGAATCCGAGCTTGCGCAAGGCGCAGGATCTCTTCGTACTCGAATGGGGTCGCATGAGCAGTTCATGGGGCATTAACCGCACAATGGCGCAGATTCATGCGTTGCTATTTGTCGTTGGCGTTCCTCTGGAAGTCAACGAGATCATGGATCGGCTGCAGATATCGCGTGGCAATGCGAGTATGAATCTGCGCGAACTCATGGATTGGGGCATCGTGCGGAGGTTTCGGCAGCCAGGCGACCGAAAGGACACTTACTACAGCGAAACCGACCCGTACCAGATGTTCCTTCGGGTTGTGCGCGAGCGAAAGCGGCGCGAGGTTGACCCTACGGCCGACGCGATCCGCGAAGTTTTGGGCAAGCTGCCCGAGAACGACCCGTCTGATGATGTTCAGGGACTTCGCGGGCGGCTTTCCGCGCTTTTGGAAATCTTCGACCTGATTGACGTTGCCTACCAACAAGTTTTTGGTGTGGAGCGCTCGATGGACGAGGTGCTTTCGCTGATGCAATCGGTGAAGGTCGATAATCGCCAATTGGGTTCACGCGAAGGCAAGCAATAGGGCGGGAAAACTCCCCGTATTCCTTCCAACTTTGGCTCCGCTGCCACTGGATTTAGGTTCGCCAGTGGTAGCTTAGATGCATCTCATGGCTCGTAAGGGCATTTCTTCGATTCAAGCTAAGGAGCGAAAAATCCCGCTGGTTGCGCTTCGCGATCAGGTGGCTTTTCCGGGCGTGATCACCACTCTTTTGGTGACCCGCGAAGCGACCCACTCCGCCCTTGAATCGGCCATGATCGGCGACCAGTTGGTATTCTGCGTGCTGCAGCGCACGCGCTCGGTCGAGCATCCGGCAAAGAGTGACTTGCATGAAATCGGGTGCGTTTGCGAAGTTCTGCACGTCACCCCGCTCCCGGACGGCAGTTCTCGTGCTGTCTTGCGCGGGAAGCACCGCGCACGGCTTATCGATGCATTTCCCGAGTCGGTCACGGTTGAGATGGTTGTTAGTTCGACATCTGACCTCGAAAGCACGGCTCTAAAGCGGGTGATTGTCGAGAAATTCACCGATTTGGTTGACCAACACAATCAGATTCCCGCCGAGAGCCTTGAAACCGTCTTGACTGCCTCCTCGGATGACGCCTCCGGCGACATCGTGGCTCACTTCTTGCCTAAGTCCGCCGCCGAGAAGCAAAGCTTGCTGGAGCAACTTGACCTTGCCGATAGGTTGAAGCTATTGCTCCAATTCGTTCAGCAGGAGCTGGACGTGGTTCAGGTGGAGCAGCAAGTCCGGGCGGGACTTGAGCGAGACCTGGACAAAAATCGACGCGAGTTTCTGCTGAAAGAGCAGTTAAGGGTTATCCAGCAAGAGCTTCAGACGGACGACACGTTTGAGCGGGCGATCGCCGTTCTCCAGGCGCGCTTAAATGAATGCGACCTCCCGAATTCGGCCCGCGCGACCTTACAAACGGAGATTAGTCGCCTTGCCGCATTAGAGCGCGATTCGGCCGAGGCGCAATCCATTCGCAACTACCTCGATATCGCACTGAACCTCCCCTGGAATAGCCGGGCAGATGCCAAGATCGATCTGGTTGAGGCAAAGGCGCTCCTGGACAAGCGGCATTATGGAATCGCGCCGGTCAAGGAAGCGGTCGTGGAGTTTCTCGCCGTCCAGAGTTTGCGCGGTGCGCAGAAGGGAAGCGCGCTCCTGTTTGTTGGTCCTCCTGGAGTAGGAAAAACGTCGGTTGCCCAATCAGTTGCCACCGCAATGGGACGGCCTGCGGTGAATATCGCGCTTGGCGGGCTTCAAGATGTCGCGGAATTGCGCGGTCACCGAAGGACTTATGTCGCATCTCGGGTCGGGCGCGTGCTCTCGGCACTGGCTCAGGCCAAAGTGAAAAATCCGGTCGTCATCCTCGATGAAATCGATAAGATTCACACCGGCGCGAACGGCGATCCCGCATCGGCTTTGCTGGAAATTCTCGATTTTGAGCAGAACCAGCAGTTTATGGATCACTTTCTTGAGATCGGGTTCGATCTTTCGGAAGTGGTGTTTATCGCGACCGCAAACTGGGTTGACCCGATTCCGGCGGCGCTAATAGACCGCCTCGAGGTCATTGAATTTTCGGGTTATTCTGACTCGGAACGGACTCAGATCGCACGCGATTTCTTGATCCCTAGCACGTTGGATGACGCGGGATTGGGGGACCGAAAGCCG
>CAZMJL010000017.1:0-1568 GCA_964566635.1 uncultured Fimbriimonas sp.
CAAGGATCTGCGACAGGGCGATCACGTTCTTGGCCTTGGAGTTGAACAGGCCGATGGTCTTGATGTGCTCCTTCAGCCCCTCCTCGCCGAGGTCGAGCATCGCTTGCGGCGTCTCCACCTTGCGGAACAGCGCGCGGGTCGCCTTGTTGACGCCGACATCGGTCGCCTGCGCGCTCAGTGTCACCGCGACGAGCAGCTGGTAGGCGTTGCCATATTCCAGCTCGGTCTGGGGCGAGGGGTTGTCTTCCGCGAGGCGGCGGAAGAATTCGAAGATCTGGGCCTTGTTCATGGCGTCTAGACGCTCTTGAACCAATCGGCATCGACATGAACTCTTTCAATCATCTGGGTGGATACACCCAGCTTGTTCTCTTTCAAAAGATCGCAGAGCCGATCTCCGTCGATAAGGTCTATGGCAATCGCCCCGTCTCTTGTGGCCTCATCCGAAGCTTGGCTCGTGAAGTGCCCGGTCGTGATAAACAACCCCTTGTCTGCACGTCCTTGAACCGCACCTCGAAAGTCGCGGATTTCTTTTGAACCAACGCTTCCGATCCACCGCTTGCATTGGAAATAGACTTGAAAAGAAACCAAATTGACACGCAGGACTCCAAGTCCGTCTATGCCGCCATCGTTCGATTTTCCGCGCACCTCAACTTTGGTAAATCCCGCCTCACGCAGCAACCGCTGAGACAGTCTTTCAAATGCACTAGGATTCATGGCTCCAAGGACAGTCAGAAGCTTACCCTTCCAGTCCTCCTCGTCGCCTGGGCCTTGGTCTTCCAATTCTTCGATTGGAGGAGCCGCATTCTTTTGTGCCAAACGCTTTAAGCGAGCTTTCTCGCGTTCCTCCAAGCCTACTTGGTCGTAGATCGCTTGAGTTTCTTTAACGGAAAGAATGCCTTGGCCTTGATCTGTGAGTGCCCAAACGCCTCGCGCCGAGTTCTCAATCGCACCACCGCGGCGAAGATAAGTCCGCGCCCATGCAAGGTAATAATTCACTCGTGGGCGGTTGTCGGAGCCCTTCATTTGGAAGGATTGTTCAATCTCGGTCACCCCTTCGAGTTCGACGACTCGTTCGTCGAGCTCCTGGATTGTTGCTGATCCACCAAGATCTTTGAGTGCCTCTATGACAGCGATCATCATGCCCGGCAAATTGGGCAAAGACTCTTCATCAACTTGGAACTTACGACCCATGATTTGCTCCCCCGACTCGCAGATGTAGCATGAAGCGCTATTATGGCGTTTCGTGATTTTACGAGAGATTCCAACGGAAAATCACCGACGAAAAATTGCTCCGTGCCACATTGCGTTCGGATTGACGAATCAGGGTGCGTGCGACGGATTGACCGCGCCTTTGGGATGCGCGGCCTTCCACTCCATCGCCCGCAATGCCCGCTTTTCGACCGAGGGGTGGGTGTAGAACAGCGTCTCCTCGATCGCCGAGGGGCGCGGGTAGCGGTATTCGGCGGTCTTCACCAGGGCGGTCGCGAGCGCATCGGGCTCGTTCACGGTCTCCAGCGAATACTGGTCGGCCTCGCTTTCGCCCACGCGGGTGAGGGTGTTGGTGAGCG